>NZ_QQNB01000010.1 GCF_003345355.1 Sphingomonas aracearum
GTGTTGCTGCCAGTTAGAAAAGACACATTCGCCGCCAATTAGAAATGACACTCGGTTGGTAGCAGCGGGGGCAGCGTGGAGCCATCCACAAGCGCAGCGCTGACCCCGCTGTGGCACTGCCCTGTCCGGATGAACGCCCCGGACCCGCTGCGCCAGCAGTGGGCTTGGTCAAACCAGCGAATGTCGCAACCTGGTGGTGAGCTGCCGTTCGCTACTCGACCACCTTCAACGACACCGTTGAGCCGTCGGGCAGGGCCTCTAACTGTTTGAAGAGGTCAGAGCTGAAGGAAAACCACTCCTCCCAAGATGCAACCCAGACGTTCTCTGCGCTGTAGTCCCCACCGAGAATCGGCAGCGTAGTGAACGCGTAGCACTGCCCGTCCGCCAACACCTTACCAGCCCGCCGGCACTCGTCTGCCAGGGGACGTAGCTGCCACCCTTGCTCATCGTCTCGGATTATGCGCCAAAACTCTTCTTCGGACATAGCGATGCGTTCTATCGAGCATCCACCTCGGTCCAACATGTGCACCGCACCAGCACCGTCAACGAGGAACGGATCGCCGAAGAGGCTGGTGCGGAGGACTCGAGATTGTGAGGGTAGCAGCGAAGCCCACGCGGATAGATCGGGCTGGTCGGCGGCAGCAGGGAGGAAGTAGTCGGTCGCGCTCATGTGCCGATGGTGACGGCTTCATCAAACGTCTGCAACTGGGTCGAGAGCGGCCGTCAGCACCGCGAGGGTCAGCCGGCGTACTCGGCAATGCCGCGGGCAACGAGTTCCTCGTTGGATAGACGCGGCCCACGCTTCAGCTTCGGTGTGCAGAGCGTCCGCCGGTCGACCTTGGGTCCGGGCGCGGAAGTCGCCTCGGCGAACAGTCCCGCTCGCTGCGACGTGCGCGCGGGCTCGTTGTTGTTCCGCTTGCGATGGTGCGGGGTGGCCTCCTGGATGAGCCGCGCCATGGCCAGGGCAGCGTCCAGATGCTTGTTGTCGACGATGGCGGCCTGGTTCACTTGCCGCATCTTGTCGAACACCCGGTAGGGAAGGGCGTTGCCTTCGTGTCGGATCTCGATGCGACCGTCGGGGAACTCGCAGACTTGCACCCGCTTGCGCGCCAGCGCTGAGCTGACCCGGTTGGGTTCCAGGATGAACATCGCCTTGTTGTAGTGCAGCGTCAGCGATGCCGTGACGGTGCGCTCCTCGCGCCAGACCATCTCGGCCTCGATGTCCTCGTGCGGGGCAAGTGGCCGGTGCAGATCGCGCGGGTCGAACGGCGCCCTTGCGAACCGCCGGTTGTGGCGGGCCATGTAGGCGGGGAGAAAGGCATTGGCCTCCTCAATGCTGGAGATGCCCTCCAGTCGCATCGCCTTGACCAGCCGGTCCTGCAGCGTGCCGTTCGCCCGCTCGACGCGCCCCTTGGCCTGAGGCGAATTGGCGCAGATAATCTCGATGTTGAGCGCGTGGAGCGCCCGCCCGAGGTGCGTCATGCCGTCGCCGTTCGCCGAGGCCGTGTTGTTGCGGAAGGCGCTGTGCTTATCGGAGTACAAGGCGACCGGCTTGCCGTGACGCTCGATATATGTCCGGGTCGCCCGCATATACGAGAAGGTAC
>NZ_QQNB01000011.1 GCF_003345355.1 Sphingomonas aracearum
ACGCGCTCGATCCGCTGTCGTCGACGCCGCGCGTGCACATAGGCGTCGGTGCCGGCAAGGGCGCGCACGGTATCGCGGGCATCCTCGCTGACGAGGCGGGTAATGCTGCGTTTCCGGCTGACGGTGCATCGGGGCTTCAGTTCGCAGCCAGCACAATAGGCAACATGGCTTCGGTATACGCGAACCTGGCTGGCGCGTTTGGTGCCGCAATAGCCGAGTGGCTTGTCCGCCGGGCAGCGATAGGCATCGGCCTCCCGATCGTAGTGGAAGGCATCACGGGTGAAGAAGGCGTCGCGCTGGCGGCTGCGGTCGATGACCGGGATGTACGGGGTGATTTTTCGGTCGATTAGCCAACTGAGCAACGGGCCGCTGCCATACGCTTTGTCAGCCGCGAGGCTCTCGGGTGTGATGCCCAGTGTGGTGCCGGCACGCGACAGCAGTGTCCGAGTTGCCGCGACCTCGGATGAAAAGCGCGCCGGCGTCGCCTCCACATCGAGGATGCAGTCGGTATCGAGGTCGAGCAAGGGGTTGATGGCGTATGCGTAGCGCGCCGGTCCGTGCTTGCAGGTGAGCGCCGCCTGCGGGTCGGTCGGCGAGATGCTGGTCGGATTGACGGTCGCAGGTTCGTCGGGATCTGGCGGCAACGCGGCGTCGAGCGCCGCCAGATATTCGGCGACGGGTCGCGATATGCTTTCCCCGGCACGAAGCTCGTCTGCGGCGTCGGCCCCCTTCAGCTTCTTCTCGCGGCTGGCGTCGGCCATGATGGTACTGCCGTCCACCGCCAAGTCGCGCCCCGCTACCAGCCCTGCCGCGTCGCACCGCGCGACCACCTGCTCGAACAGCAGACGATGCAGGTCGCAGGCGCGGAAACGGCCGTGCCGGTTCTTGGAGAAGGTCGAATGGTCGGGCACCCGGTCAGCCAGATCGAGCCGGCAGAACCAACGATAGGCGAGGTTGAGGTGCACCTCCTCGCACAGGCGGCGTTCCGAGCGAATGCCGAACAGGTAGCCGATCAACAGCATCCTGAGCATCAGTTCCGGATCGATCGAGGGCCGCCCGCTCGTGCTGTAGCTCGCCGCCAGCGCCTCGCGCACGAAGCCGAAGTCGAGCAGCCCGTCGATGCGTCGGAGCAGGTGGCCGGCCGGCACATGGTCGTCGAGCCGGAAGCCGTAGAACAGCGCCCCCTGCGCCACCTGCCGACCCATCATGCCCGTGATCCCCCCACCGCTTTGCCGGAGTGAATCACGCCCTCGTCACCGTCGCAAGCAGCCGTTTTTCAACAGCCTCG
>NZ_QQNB01000012.1 GCF_003345355.1 Sphingomonas aracearum
CGCAACAACACGGCCTCGGCGAACGGCGACGGCATGACCCATCTCGGGCGGGCGTTGCACGCGCTCAACATCGAGATCATCTGCGCCAACTCGCCGCAAGCCAAGGGGCGCGTCGAGCGCGCGAACGGCACGTTGCAGGACCGGCTGGTCAAGGCGATGAGACTGGAGGGCATCTCCACCATCGACGAAGCCAATGCCTTCCTCCCCTCCTACATGGCCCGGCACAACCGGCAGTTCGCCAGGACCCCGTTCGACCCGCGCGATCTGCACCGCCCGCTGGCGCCGCACGAGAACATCGAGGCAGAGATGGTGTGGCGCGAGCAGCGCACGGTGACCGCGGCGCTGACGCTGCACTACAACAAGGCGCTGTTCATCCTGGAGCCGAACCGGACCAGCCAGGCGCTGGCGCGCAAGCGGGTGGAGGTTTGCGAGTATCCTGACGGACGGATCGAGATCCGGCACGACGGGCAGGCCTTGCCCTATCGCGTGTTCGACAAGATGCGGCGGGTGAACCAGGCAGCAGTGGTCGACAACAAGCATCTCGACGCGGCGCTGGCGATGGCGCGGCTCCTGCAGGAAACGGCGCCACACCACCGCAAGCGGAACAACAACGAGCCGGCGCGGACGGCGCAGACTGGCGGCATGTTCGCCGCGTCGGCTGTTGCGACCGCATCGAAGGTGGATCGCCGCACGCTCTGCACGCCGAAACTGAAGCGCGGGCCGCGCCTTTCCGAGACGGAACTCGTCGCGCGCGGACTGGCCGAATACGCTGGCTGAGTCCGGGTCACGCCACCCCACCCCAGGAACCTGCCTGACTGTCTGCATTCTGGTGTGACCGAGCCCGCTGCTGGCGCAGCGGGTCCGTCGCCCTTCCCTCGAAACTCACCGCATCAGCGGGGTCAGCGCTGCGCTTGTGGATGGCTCCACGCTGCCCCCGCTGCTACCAGCCGTGTGTCATTTCTATTTGGGGCAGAATGTGTCTTTTCTAATCAGCGGGAACAGAGCGTAACGGCTTTTGAGGTGTCTTACGCCGCCCCGATCGCGGCCGGCGCTTCGATCA
>NZ_QQNB01000013.1 GCF_003345355.1 Sphingomonas aracearum
CGTTCGCGCGCTCGACGCGCCCCTTGGCTTGCGGCGAGTTGGCGCAGATGATCTCGATGTTGAGCGCGTGCAACGCCCGCCCGAGATGGGTCATGCCGTCGCCGTTCGCCGAGGCCGTGTTGTTGCGGAAGGCGCTGTGCTTATCGGAGTACAAGGCGACCGGCTTGCCGTGACGCTCGATATATGTCCGGGTCGCCCGCATATACGAGAAGGTACTCTCGCTCTCGACCATCTCCAGGTGCATCAGCTCGCTGGTCGCGTCGTCTATGTAGACCAGCAGCGTGCATTGCGGGCCTCGGTCCTCGAACCACCAGTGCTTGGATCCGTCGACTTGGATTAGTTCGCCACGGCAGTCCCGCCGGTAGCGCGGCTGGTAAGGGCGAGGGCGGCGCGCTTCACGGTCTTTCCACAGGCCGGCCACCATCATCATTTGGCGCAGCGTCTCGCACGACACCCGGATGCCATGCCGCTCGGCCAGATACTCACGTGCCAGCGTCGGCCCGAA
>NZ_QQNB01000014.1 GCF_003345355.1 Sphingomonas aracearum
TTGTAGGCGCTAAATAGAAATGACACTCCTCCGCTAGATAGAAATGGCACAACGAGTGCCAGCGGGTCGCCGGTGTCATGGCCATCCTCGGCAGCGAGGATGTGCAAGCGATGACGGTGCTGACGATGAGTGCTGCCGAGGTGAGCCGGTACGACACGCTGATGCGTGTCGACCGCGGCGAGATCAGGGTAGCGGACGCTATGGCGCTGCTGAGTCTGGAACGTCGGCAGGTTTATCGGCTGCTGGAGCGCGTGCGCCAGGGCGGTGCTGCCGGGCTTGTATCCCGCAAACGTGGGCGTCCCAGCAACCGGCGCTACGGCGACGCCTTTCGTGACCAGGTCGTCAGCCTCGTGCGCGAGCAGTATAGCGGTTTCGGGCCGACGCTGGCACGTGAGTATCTGGCCGAGCGGCATGGCATCCGGGTGTCGTGCGAGACGCTGCGCCAAATGATGATGGTGGCCGGCCTGTGGAAAGACCGTGAAGCGCGCCGCCCTCGCC
>NZ_QQNB01000001.1 GCF_003345355.1 Sphingomonas aracearum
GGACAGGGCAGTGCCACAGCGGGGTCAGCGCTGCGCTTGTGGATGGCTCCACGCTGCCCCCGCTGCTACCAACCGAGTGTCATTTCTAATTGGCGGCGAATGTGTCTTTTCTAACTGGCAGCAACACGTGTGAACGGTGATCGCCTGACTTCGGACATGGTCACCCCTATCGGCCGGCTGCGCGCGGTGATGGCGCGGTTGCGCGATCCGGTGCATGGTTGCGAATGGGATGTGGCGCAGACGTTCGCCACCATTGCACCGTACACGATCGAAGAAGCATATGAGGTCGCCGACGCGATCGCGCGCAACGATCTTCCCGATCTCAAGGACGAACTCGGCGACCTCCTGCTCCAGGTGGTATTCCACGCCCGGATGGCCGAGGAAGCCGGCGCCTTCGATCTGGACGACGTAGCCGATGCGATCGTCGGCAAGATGGAACGCCGCCATCCGCATATCTTCGGCGATTCCGTGGAGGGTGGACATCAGCACTGGGAACAGATCAAGGCGGAGGAGCGCCGCGCCAAGGCGCAAGGTGGCGCGCTTGCCGGTGTTGCCGCCGGCCTGCCTGCACTGTTGCGCGCGGAGAAACTGCAGAAGCGCGCCGCACGCGTGGGCTTCGACTGGCCCGATGCAGAGGGCCCACGAGCCAAGATCGACGAAGAACTTCAGGAAGTTGCCGACGCTTCCTCCGATGAGATAGAGGGCGAAATCGGTGACCTCCTGTTTGCCGTGGTGAACTGGGCGCGCAAGCTCGGCGTGGATCCCGAGGCTGCGCTCCGCAGTGCCAACGCGAAGTTCGAGCGACGGTTCGCAGCGATGGAGCACGCCGCTGACGGTCAGTTCCCGCAGCTTGGTCTTGCGGAACAGGAGCGACTCTGGGCCCAGGCCAAGGCCGAAGAGCGCCCCTGAACAGCCCGCCCGGCGACGTCAGTGCCGGGTAAGGAAGCGCTGATAATCGGCGGGGTCGAGACGGACATCGTAGCTGATCGTCTCTCCCTCCGCCATTTGCCCGAGCACTTCGCCGTGCGCGTGAAGCCAGGCAGCAGCGGCGCCCTCGCCCGCGGGCAAGGTGATCGTGTAGCGGCGATGCCCCTCCGTCAGCCGGGTGGCGACCGTGCGAGCAAGCGCATCCACGCCCTCACCGCTCAGCGCCGAAATGACCGCCACGTCGTCGCGACGCGCGGCATCCGCAAGCAGAACCTCGCGCGCTTCCTCGTCGAGCAGGTCCAGCTTGTTCCAGACCTCGAAGCGCGGCGTGCCTTCGGGAACACCGATCTCCTCGAGCACGGCCTCCACATCGGCCCGCTGTGCCTCGGTATCGGGGTGCGCGATGTCGCGGACATGCAGCAGGAGATCCGCCGAGACCACCTCCTCCAGCGTCGCCTTGAAGGCGGCGACAAGCTGGGTCGGCAGCTCCGACACGAAACCCACCGTGTCCGACAGGATCGCCTTGTCGATCCCCGGCAGACTGATCTGACGCAGCGTGGGATCGAGCGTGGCGAAGAGCAGGTTCTCCGCCATCACGTGCGCGCCGGTGAGCCGGTTGAACAGCGTCGACTTGCCGGCGTTGGTGTACCCCACCAGCGCGATGACCGGCCAGGGCGCGCGCTGACGACGCTCGCGGTGGATCCCGCGGGTGCGGCTGACCTGATCCAGTTCCCGCCGGAGCTTCGCCATGCGGTCACGGATGAGCCGGCGATCCGCCTCGATCTGCGTTTCGCCAGGGCCGCCGAGGAAGCCGAAGCCGCCGCGCTGCCGCTCGAGGTGGGTCCAGCTGCGCACCAGCCGCCCGGCCTGATAGTCGAGATGGGCAAGCTCGACCTGCAACCGCCCCTCAGCCGTCGCAGCACGCTCGCCGAAGATCTCGAGAATGAGGCCCGTCCGGTCGATGACCTTGGCCTCAAGCGCGGTTTCGAGATTGCGCTGCTGCACGGGCGTGAGACTGGCGTCGAACACCACCAGCCCGGCCTCTTCCATGCGCACCGTTGCGGCCAGCTGCTCGACCTGCCCCGACCCGATCAGCGTTGCCGGGCGCGCCTGACGGAGGCGCAGGTGCACGCGCTCGGCGACGACAAGGCCAATCGCGGCGGCGAGACCGGCGGTTTCCTCCAGCCGCGCCTCCGGGTCGCGGGACGAGCCGCCCTGGTCAGGATAGACGACGATCGCCCGCGCGCCGCGCGCGAACTCGTCACGATCGCGTTCGAAGCCGGTGCTCAATCTTCGTCCGAACCGTCTGTGTCGTCAGCCAAATTCAGCGGACGCGAGGGCTGCACCGTGGACACGGCGTGCTTGTAGACCAGCTGCGACATGCCGTCGCGCTGCAGCAGCATGCAGAACAGGTCGAACGCAGCGATCTGGCCCTGCAGCATCACGCCGTTTACCAGAAACATGGTGACCGCGTCTTCCGACCGGCGGACGGCGTTCAGGAAGATTTCCTGAAGCAGCGGCTGCTTCTTCTGGCTCTCGCCCAAAGCCTCCACGATGCCCGGCACGTCGATGGTTCCGGCGGGCATGATCGTGGAAATGGCATGCTTGTAGATCAGCTGCGACTGCCCGTCGCGGCGCAGCAGCACCGAGAAATTGTCGAACCAGGTGACGATGCCCTGGAGCTTGACGCCCTTTACGAGGAACATCGTCACCGGCGTCTTGGAGCGCCGCAGCGCATTGAGGAAGAGATCCTGCAAAGAGGACTGCTTGTCGGCCATGAGGAGGCGATCTTTCGGTTCTTGGCGGGCCTGCCCCCGCACGTGTCGCGCCGTTACCCGGCGTCGGGATGCGCGCGCTGCACGCCCGCGCGTCGATAATGTGCGGTGCGCACCGGGCAAGGTCAAGGCGTTCGCGCTCTTGCCAGCCCCTGAGCCCCCTCCCGGTCAGTCGTCCCGGGTTTCGGTGATCCCCAGCAGCTTCAACTTGCGATGCAAGGCGGAGCGTTCCATTCCGATGAAGCTTGCCGTTCGCGAGATGTTGCCGGAGAAACGGCGGATCTGCACCCGCAGATACTCGCGCTCGAAGGATTCTCGCGCTTCCCGAAGTGGCGAGCCCATGATCGCGGACGAGCCCCCGCCCCGCTCCCCGGTGTCGCCGAGCACTTCCGCCGGCAGCAGATCCAGATCGATGCGGCCGATCCGGTCGCCCGGCGCCAGGATGATCGTGCGCTCCACCACATTGCGGAGCTGACGAACATTCCCCGGCCATTCATAGCTTTGCAGCGCGACCATGGCATCCGGTGCGATCTCCGGCGTGGGAACCCGACGTTCGGCGGCATAGTGCGCCATGAAGTGATGGACGAGTGCCGGAATGTCCTCCCGCCGTTCGGACAGGCCGGGGATCAGCACCGGCACCACGTTCAGGCGATAATAGAGGTCTTCCCGGAAGCGGCCCTCGGCAATCTCGTGCGTCAGGTCGCGCGCGGTGGCGGATACCACGCGCACATCCACCTTCACGACGCGCGTCCCCCCTACGCGAGTGAAGCTCTGGTCGGTCAGGACGCGCAGGATGCGGCCCTGCGTCGCCATCGGCATGTCGGCGATCTCGTCCAGGAACAGGGTGCCGCCATGGGCCTGTTCGAGCAGGCCGGGGCGTACGAGGTCCCCGCCCTCCTCCACCCCGAACAATTCCTCTTCCACGCGCTCCGGCGTCATGCGGGCCGCGGAGACGACCACGAACGGCGCCTGGGACCGCTGGCTCCAGCCGTGCAGCAGGCGGGCGGCGACCTCCTTGCCGACGCCGGCCGAGCCCATGATGAGCACCCGGCTGCCGGTCGAAGCAACCCGCTTCAAGGTGGCGCGCACTCCGTTGATCGCGCCGGAGCTGCCCGTGAGATCGGTGTCGCGCCCCGCAGACGCGCGCAGGCTGACGACCTCGCGCCGCAGACGCTCCGTTTCTGTCGCGCGGGCAACGAGCAGCAGCAGCCGCTCCGCCTCGAAGGGCTTCTCGATGAAATCCGCCGCACCGCGCCGGATCGCCGCGACCGCGGTGTCGATGTTGCCGTGGCCCGAGATGACGAGCACGGGAATCGACGGATCGCGGCGCTTGATCTCGTCCAGCAGTTCGAGCCCGTCCAGCCGCGATCCCTGCAACCACACGTCCAGCAGGACGAGGCTCGGCCGCCGCTCGGCGATCGCTTCCAGGGTGGAGTCGCTGTCGGCGGCGGAGCGGGTATCGTAGCCCTCGTCCTCCAACACGCCGGTTACCAGTTCCCGGATGTCGCGCTCGTCGTCAACGATGAGAATATCGAGGGCCATGATGTCAGATCCGGGAAAGAGAGGAAGTCGCCGGGTCGCCATCGTCCAGCGCCGCGAGCATGGTGGTATTGAAGCGGAGGCAGACCACAGTCCCGCCCCCTTCGCGATCCGAAAAGCTCATTATTCCAAAGTGTTCCTCGATGATCTTCTTGACGATCGCGAGCCCCAGGCCGGTGCCTCGGGCGCGCGTCGTCACATAAGGCTCGACCAGGCGTTCGCGAGCGGCCGGCAAGCCAGTTCCGTTGTCGGCGACCTCCACCGTGACGAAAGCGCCGCTCTGGCTGACGGCCATGCGCACTTCACCGCCCATTTCTCTACGTGCTTCAATGGCTTCCACCGCATTCTTTACGATGTTCGTCAGCGCCTGGCCGATCTGGCGTCGGTCGCAGACCAACTCCGGCCCGGGCTCCTCATGGTCGAGCACGAACTTGACGGCCGGATGCGCGACCTCGTGGAGGAACATGGACTGGCTGGCGATATCGACCAGCGACTCCGCGCGGAACACCGGCTTGGGCATGCGCGCAAAGGAGGAGAACTCGTCCACCATACGCCGCAGGTCGCCGACCTGCCTGATGATCGTCTCGGTCAGGCGCGTGAAGGTGCCGTCGTCTTCCGGCAACTGCCTGGCATAACGTCGTTGCAGCCGCTCGGCCGCCAGCTGGATGGGAGTGAGCGGGTTCTTGATCTCGTGGGCGATGCGCCGTGCAACATCGGACCAGGCGGCCCGGCGCTGATCGAGCAGTTGTTCCGTGATATCGTCGAAGGTGAGGATCGGCCCTTCCGCGGCGCGAGCGATCTTCACCGCCAAAGTGCGGCTGGTGTCGCCGACCTGAGCCTCGACGATGGCGTCCCGCTCGTCTCCGGCGATCAGGCCGGACAGCTCGGGCGAAATCTCGGCCAGCGGCTTGCCGACGGGGTCATCGTCACGGCGACCGAGCAGCGTCGCTGCCGAGCGATTGATAGTGCGGATGGTCCCGGCGCGATCAAGCGAGAGCACGCCCGCGCTGACCCCGGACATCACCGCCTCGATCAGCTGGCGGCGACTGTCGAGTTCGCGATTGGCGGACACAAGCGCGCTTGTCTGCCGCTCGAGCCGGCCGGTCATCTCGTTGAAGGCGTGGCCCAGAACGCCGATCTCGTCGTCGGTGCGCGGGGTAACGACGCGCGCGGTGAGGTCGCCCTCGGCGATCCGCCCCGACGCCTCGACCAGTTCGCTGATCGGGCGAACGAGACGATCGGCAATGGCGAGCGCGACGAACACCGCCAGGCCGACGATCAGCAGCGAGACGATCAGCAACGCCGCGTTGAACCGCAATTGCAGCGAGCGCGACCGGGCGAGCAGCGCGCGATAATCCGCCAGGATCGCCTCCCCGCGGCGCAATTGCGAGCTGAACCCGGGATCGAAGACACGGGCGGCGTAGAGGTACGTCCCTTGCGCCCGGTCCAGGGGGGTCACCACGCCGATGCGATCCGGGGAGCGCACCACCACGGTCGCCTTGCCCGCCTCCAGCGTCTGGATCATCGCCGGCGTGATGACCTTTTCGAGCGGGCGTTCATACGGATTGACGAGCGCCAGCGCCCGCAACGGCTGGCCCGGCCTGCTCTCCACGATCAGCGCCTCGGACAATTCGCGCTGGTACACCTGCAGCGCAAAGCCTTCGGAGAAGCGGTTGGAATCGATCGCCCAAGTCTGCAGGTAGAAGCGCAGATCCTGGGTCATCGTCGCCGTCTGGTTGTTCACCCGCTTGAGTTCGGCGCGGTAGTTTTCCTGCGCGAGCACCGAGGCGTTCTCCAGCATCCCGCGGGCGCGGTCGGAGAACCAGAACTCCACGCCATATTGGAACAGCAGCGAGGCGAAGATCGTGACCAGCAGCATGGGCACGCTGGACAGGACGGAGAAGGTCGCGACGAGGCGGACGTGTAGCCGGCCATTGCCTCCGCCAGGCGTGCGTCTCGCCCGGCCCAGGGCGATCCGCCGTCCGATCAGCACAAGCAGCGCCACGCCAGGCACGAGATTGGCCACCAGCAACAGCGCGACCAGCGGCGGGGTGAGCAGCCGCTGCGGTGAATTCTCTCCGGTGATGACAAAATAGGTGGTGAGCGCGATGCCGACGGCGACCGCCAGCACGATGAACTCGACGAACGAGACGAGCCCGGAAGACCGTCGGTCGACGGCCAAGGGCTCAACAGTCGGCGAGAGGCTCGCGTTCATCGTGGCGGTGATACAACGCAAGCGTTGCCAATTGAACACACAAAATGCCGGTCGAGCGGTTCGGCTCAGCCCTCCTCTGAGGCGATCGATCGACCTGCCTCGATCCCCAGCTCGTCCAGGCGCTTGCGCAGCGTGTTGCGGTTGATGCCGAGCGCGCGGGCGGCTCGCAGCTGGTTCTGCCCGTGTCGCGCGAGGAGCGCGGTGATGAGCGGCCGTTCGACCTCGCCGATGATCCGGTCGTACAGCGTACCGTCTTCCAGGGCGTGCGGCTGCTCGCGGGCAAGCTGGTCGAGGCGGGCACGGACCGCTGTTTCCAGGCCGGGGTCCACCGGAAGGCTGCTGCCGCCTGCCGCGCCGACCATCCAGCCGAGGTCCGCCGCCGAAATCCGGTCGTCCCGGCTAAGCACCGCCATGCGCCGCATCGCATTCTCCAGCTCCCGGACGTTGCCGGGCCAGTCCTGCGTTTCCAGCAGCGTCATGGCGTCGCCATCCAGCTGTTTGCGCGGCAATCCCGCTTCGGCAGCGCGATCGAGGAAGTGCCGGGCGAGGAGCGGGATGTCCTGACGCCGCGCGCGCAGGGCGGGCAAGGCGATCGGCACGACGTTGAGCCGGTAGAACAGGTCTTCGCGAAAGCGGCCCTCGACCACGGCCTGGTGCAGATCCTTGTTGGTCGCAGCAACGATCCGAACGTCGGCGCGGATCGTGCGCGCACCGCCAACGGTCGTGAACTCCCCCGATTGCAGCACCCGCAACAATCGGGTCTGCGCCTCCATCGGCATGTCGCCGATCTCGTCGAGGAACAAGGTGCCCCCGGCGGCCTGTTCGAAACGTCCCGCGGTGCGTTGCGCAGCGCCGGTAAAGGCCCCCCGCTCGTGGCCGAACAGCTCCGCCTCGATCAACTCGCGCGGGATGGCGGCCATGTTGATGGCCAGGAACGGGCAACGACGTCGCGGCCCCAGATCGTGGATGGCGCGCGCGACCAATTCCTTGCCCGTGCCCGACTCGCCAGAGATCAGGACGGTGAGATCGTTGCCGACCACCCGTGCGATCACGCGGTAGACGTCCTGCATCGCCGGCGACCGGCCGATCAGCGGCAGCGTGCGATCCTCTTCGCCGAGCGGCTCGGCAGGCAGGCTGGTGGAACGGGCGAGCGCTCCCTGAACGGCGCGAGCCAGCACGTCGAGGTCGAACGGCTTGGGCAGATACTCGTAGGCGCCCGCCTCGTTGGCACGGACGGCGGTGGTCAGCGTGTTGCGCGCAGACAGGACGATAACCGGCATGTCGGGCCGCTCGGCCAGTATGCGTGCCAGATGATCGATGCCGTTGCCGTCCGGCAGCACCACGTCGGTGACCAGCACATCGGGCGCGGCGATGGCCAGCTGCACGTCGAGTTCGGCGAGGGTCGCTGCCGCCGTGACCCGATGCCCCTCGCGGCGCAGCGCCTGGACCAGCACGGTGCGGATCGCCGCGTCATCATCGACGACCAGGATATTGCCGGTGGTGCTCATGCGTCCCCGCGAGGCAGGAGTATGCGAAAGACGGTCGCTTCGGGCACGCCTTCACGCGAAAATTGTACAAGACCGCCCATGCCGCGAACCAGCTTGTCGGTTAGGGCAAGGCCAAGCCCCTGCCCCTCCGGCTTGCCGCTGACGAACGGGTCGAACAGATGCTCTGCGATCTCCGGCGGCGGGCCCGGACCGTTGTCGATCACGCATAATTCAATCGGCAGCGGCAATCGCGGGCGGCCGGGCGCCGCGCTCACGGCCATGCCGTGTCGAAAAGCGGTGGTGACGGTGATGCGGGGATCTGCTTGCACCGCAACGGCTTCCGCGGCGTTCTTCAGCAGGTTCAGCAATATCTGCAGCAGGGCATCGCTGTTGAGCGCGGCGGGCGGCAGCGAGGGATCGAACCGTTCCTCGATTGCGATGCCGGCCGCGAACCCGGCAAGGGCGAGCCGTCGCGCGTGGTCGAGCAGCGGGTAGACATTGACCGACTCCACCGCGAGCGGGCGCGTGTCAGTGAAATCCTGCATGCGGTCGATCAGCGCGGCGATGCGATCGACTTCGGTCGTGATGAGCTGCGTCAGCTCGGCGGTGCCCTCGCCCATCCCGCTGCCGATCAGTTGCGCCGCACCGCGGATCCCGGAAAGCGGGTTCTTGATCTCGTGCGCCAGCATGGCCGCGGCACCCACGGCAGCGCGCGCGCCGGAGGCGCGATCGGCAGAATGGCCCATGCGCCGCGACGCGCCAACCGGATGCAGCAGCACCACGCACCAGCCGGGGCGATCCGGCAACGCGCTCTCCAGCCAGTCCAGCCGCAGCCGGCCGCCGCGCGCGAGAACGACTTCGCTATCATAAGCTGCGAAGCCATGGCCGTCCCGTTGCTGGCGCCCCTGCGGCGGCACGAGGATGCCGGTGAGCGGCTGGTGCAGCATGGCGCGCTCGGAAAGGTTGAGCAGCGCCTCAGCCTCGCCGTTGGCGTGGGCGACGCACCCCGCGGGATCGATCGCCAGCGCCGCGATCGGCAGGTTGGCGAAGATCTCGCCGAAGCGAGCGTCCGACGCCGCATCCTCCATCGGCCGGTCTCAGGCGGCGGCGCTGAGGCGCCAGGGCGCGTAGAATTCCGCGAGCATGGCCTTCACGGTGGCGGCGTCCGGCACCTGGTTCACATGGTTGCGGAACTCGGCCGAGCCGGGCAGCCCCTTGGTGTACCAGCCGAGATGCTTGCGCGCCATGTTGACGCCCGTCACCGTGCCATAATGCGTGAGCATGGCATCGTAATGCTCGGAGATCACGTCATATTGCCCGCTGATCGATGGATCGGCCAGGCGTCGCCCCGTGGCCAGGAACTCCATCACCTGGCCCAGCAGCCAGGGCCGGCCATAGGCGCCTCGGCCGATCATCACGCCGTCGGCGCCCGATTGCTCGAGCGCCGTCACGGCATCGTCGGGCGAGCAGATGTCGCCGTTGACGATCACGGGAATCGATACCGCCTGCTTCACCGTCCGGACGAACGCCCAATCGGCGCTGCCCTTGTACATCTGGTTGCGGGTGCGGCCGTGAACGGTGACCAGCTTGACGCCGAGCTGCTCGGCGATGCGGGCCAGTTCGGGCGCGTTGAGGCTCTGGTGATCCCAGCCCATCCGCATCTTGAGCGTGACTGGCGCCGACACCGCATCAACGCAGGCGCGCACGATCGCGGCGGCATGATCGAGGTCGCGCATCAGCGCCGAGCCCGCATCGCCGTTCGTCACCTTGCGAACGGGACAGCCCATGTTGATGTCGATGATCGCCGCGCCGCGATCCTCGTTGAGCCTGGCCGCCTCCGCCATCTCGGCCGGGGCGCAGCCCACGAGCTGCATGGAGACGGGCTCCTCCGTCGGGTGCCACGCTGCTTTCTGGATCGATTGTCGCGTCTCGCGGATCGCCGCCTGGCTCGCGATCATCTCGGTGACGTTGAGACCCGATCCGAAGCGGCGGACAAGCGTGCGAAACGGCAGATCGGAGACGCCGGTCATCGGCGCCAGGATCACCGGCCGCTCGATCCGCACCGGACCGATCTGGAGGGGCTTTAGCTGCATGTCGGATGTGCCTGAAAAACGGGCAGCACATAGCGCCGGGCAGCCCTTCTGGCAAGGCTGGCGCCCGGCCGGTCGCTCGGCTAGGCGGCTTGCCATGACCCTGCGCACCGCCGCATTGATCGTCGCTGCCGGCTCCGGCTCTCGCAGCGGTCGCGCCCTGCCCAAGCAATTCGAACCGCTCGCGGGCAGGCCGATGCTGGCCCATTCCTATGGCGCGCTCTCAAGGCACCCGGCCGTGGACCGCGTGCTTGTCGTGATCGGCGCAGGGCAGGAGCGCGCACTGGCGGCAATCCTCGGCGAGGTTCCGTTCGTGATCGGTGGCGCCACGCGCCGGCAATCGGTGGCGAACGGCCTGGCGGCGCTGGCCGATATGGACCGCGTGCTGATCCACGATGCGGCGCGCCCGTTCGTGCCACCGGCGGTCGTTGATCGCCTCCTGGCTGCGCTGGACGAGGCGCCCGGAGCGATCCCGGTTCTGCCGGTTGCCGACACGCTGCTCCACGCCGGAACCGCCGGGACGGTAGCGCGCGAGCCGCTCCGCCGGGTGCAGACGCCGCAGGCATTCCGTCTGGACGCCATCCGAACCGCTCATGCGACCTGGACCGGGCCGGAGCCGACCGACGATGCGCAAATGTTGCGTGCTTCCGGCGGGGAGGTCGCGCTGGTAGAGGGCGACACCATGCTCGACAAAGTCACCTACCCCGCCGATTTCGCCGCCGCTGAAGCCAGGCTGGATATACGCAGCCGCACCGCGACCGGCTACGACGTGCACCGTTTCGCCGAAGATGAGGAGCTGTGGCTCGGTGGGGTGCTGATCCCGCACAGCAAGGGCCTGTCCGGGCACTCCGATGCGGACGTGGTGCTCCATGCCATCACCGATGCCGTGCTGGGGACGATCGCCGCTGGGGACATCGGCCTGCACTTCCCGCCCAGCGATCCGCAGTGGCGCGGAGCGGAGTCGGGCCAGTTCCTCCGTCATGCCGCCGGTCTCGTGGCCGAGCGCGGGGGCGTGATCGACTTCGTGGACGTGACGATCGTGTGCGAGGCACCGAAGATCGGCCCGCATCGCGAGGCGATCCGCGCGCGCATTGGCGAGCTGCTGTCGCTGCAACCGGATCAGGTGAGCGTAAAGGCGACCACCACCGAGCGGCTCGGCTTCACCGGGCGCGGCGAAGGCATCGCCGCCCTCGCCTCGGCAACCGTTCGAGTGCCCGCATGATCCGGTCGCTGCTGGCGGCGCTGGCGCTCGCCGGGGCGGTTCCGGCGCAGGCAGCGTGCCTGACGAATGCGGAAGCCGAGTCGCTCACGCTGGTGGCGATGCCCGACCTCATCCGCCAGACCGGCGCCGCCTGCGCGCAGCGGTTGCCGGCCGGCTCGTTGCTGCGAAGGTCGAACACGCCATTCTTCCAGCGCTACGATGCGGAGGCCAACCGCGCCTGGCCGGCCGCGCAGGCGGCGCTCGCGAAGCTCTCGGATCCGGCGATCGAGCCGCTGCTCCAGTCGCAATTCGCCCGCCCGCTGCTTTCGACCATGCTCGTGCCGATGGTGCTCGGCACGATCGACCCGGCTGATTGCGGCACCATCGACCGGCTCGCGACGTTGCTGGAGCCCTTGCCGCCGCGCAACACGGCCGGCATCGTCGTGACGACGTTGCAGTATCTCAAGGCGGAAAAGGCCAAGGCAAAAAGAGGCGCCATCGTGCAGGACATACCGGACCTTCCGCTCTGCGCGGCGCAACGCTGATGCAAGACACCATCCTTCCCGAAGAACTGGTCGCCGCCGCGCGGCGGGTGATCGAGGCGAACGCAGCCCTGGGCCGCCGCGTAACGGTGGCGGAAAGCTGCACCGGCGGCCTGGTCGCGGCGGCGCTGACCGAGATCGCGGGCTCCAGCGAAGTGCTCGAATGCGGGTTCGTCACCTATTCGAACGAGGCGAAGACGGACCTCCTGAAGGTGTCCGACGACGTTCTCGACACCTTTGGGGCGGTTTCCATCGCCACGGCCTGGGCCATGGCGCAGGGAGCGCTCGCCAAGTCGGGCGCGGACGTGGCGGTGGCGATCACCGGCGTGGCGGGTCCGGCGGGCGGCACGGAAAAGAAGCCGGTCGGCACCGTGGTGTTTGCGCGCGCGGAGAAGGGGGCCGACCCCGGCGACGTGATCGCCGACAAGCGGCAGTTCGGTGATCTCGGCCGCGGCGGTATCCGCCTTCAGGCGGCGCTGGTGGCGCTCGAACTGCTGCTGCCGGAAGACGCGCCGCCCGCGCCGTAGAGCGCGCGGGCACGATCCTCGAACGCGCCGATCATCTTGCGCAGCGCGGTACCGAAAACCTGCCCCGCCAGCATCTCGAACACCCGGTTCTTGAACTGGAAGTCGACCGCGAAATCGACAAAGCACCCGCCCTGCCCGTCCGGCCGGAAGTTCCAGTCGTTGCGCAGATACTTCAACGGTCCATCGACATAGTCGACATGGATGCGTTCGGCCCGCACCTTCTGCACCTTGGAGGTGAAGGTCTCGCGCAGGCCCTTGAAGCCGACGATCATGTCGGCCACGGTTTCCGTGTCGCTGTTGGTGCGGACGCGCATCGCCGAGACCCAGGGCAGGAACTCGGCATAGCGGGAAACATCCGCCACCAGATCGAACATCTGCTCGGGCGTATAAGGCAGGTGCCGCGTTTCGTTGTGCTTGGGCATGGAGGCGTTACGCGCGCACCTTCGCCAGCTGCGTCTCGCGCGCGGCTCGCATCTTCGCGAAATCGTCGCCGGCGTGATAGCTGGACCGGGTCAGCGGCGAGCTGGCGACCAGCAGGAAGCCCTTGGCCCGCGCGATGGCGGCAAAGGCATCGAACGCCTTGGGCGTGACGAAGTCGGCGACCTTGGCATGGCGCGGGGTGGGCTGGAGATACTGGCCCATGGTCAGGAAATCGATGTCGGCGGAGCGCATGTCATCCATCACCTGGTGCACCTCCATCCGCTCCTCGCCCAGGCCCAGCATCACGCCGGACTTGGTGAAAATCGATGGGTCGTGCCGCTTGACCGACTCCAGCAGCCGCAGCGAGGCATAGTAACGCGCGCCGGGGCGGATGGTCGGATACAGCCGGGGCACGGTCTCCAGATTGTGGTTGTACACGTCCGGCCGCGCCTCGACGATCGACTCCACCGCGGCCTGCGCCTTGTTGCGGAAGTCCGGCGTCAGGATCTCGATGGTGGTCGTCGGATTGGCGGCCCGGATCGCGTGGATCACCTTCACGAACTGCGATGCGCCGCCGTCCGGCAGGTCATCGCGGTCGACGGACGTGATGACGATGTGCTGCAGCCCCATGGCGGCAGCCGCCTCTGCGACGTGCGCCGGCTCCATCGGGTCCACCGCCCGCGGCATGCCGGTCTTCACGTTGCAAAAGGCGCAGGCGCGGGTGCAGGTGTCGCCCAGGATCATCACCGTGGCGTGCTTCTTGGACCAGCATTCGCCGATGTTCGGGCAGGCCGCTTCCTCGCACACGGTGGTGAGGCTCTTGGCCCGCATCAGCTCGCGCGTTTCAGCGACCACCTTGCCGGTCGGCGCCTTGACGCGGATCCAGTCCGGCTTGCGTGCACGCGGGGCAATCGGCGGCGAGGAGAGATCGTTCATGGAAGCGCAGATAGCGAGTGCGGGGCGCCCTTGCCACCCCTACCCGCGCGCTCGTAGACGGCGCGGAGAAGCTGGGCTGACCCGCAATCAAGGAGAGCTATTCGATGAGCGGCTTTGACGATCTGATCGGCGGCTACCACCGCTTCCGCGATACCGGCTGGACCGGGCAGCGCGCGCGCTGGACGGAGCTTGCCGAGGGGCAGAGCCCGCGCGTGATGGTGATCGCCTGTTCGGACAGCCGCGTCGATCCCGCGCAGGTCTTCGACACTTCGCCCGGCGAGATCTTCGTGGTGCGCAACGTCGCCAACCTGGTGCCGCCGTTCGAGAACGACTCCGGTCGGCACGGCGTGTCGGCGGCACTGGAGTTCGCGGTCACGCAGCTTGAGGTGACGGACGTGGTCGTGATGGGCCACGGCTCCTGCGGTGGCGTCGGCGCGGCGCTTTCCCGGCGGTTCTCCGATGCGGCGCCGGGCGAAGGCGGGTTCATCGCCCATTGGGTGGACATGCTGGACGAGGCGCGCGAGCGGATCGTTGCCGAACACGGCACCGGCCCGGATGCGGTACGTGCGATGGAGCATGAAACGGTGCGGGTGAGCCTCGCCAACCTGCGCACCTTCCCCTTCGTGCCCGAGCGCGAGGCGGCGGGAAAGCTGCGGCTGCACGGGGCGTGGTTCGCGATCGCCCAGGGCGAGCTGCACGTGATGGGCGAGGACGGAGCGTTTGCGCCGGCCTGAGCGCCGGCGCAGGCCGGACTTGCCTTTTGCCGGCGGGGTGGCACATCACCGCCGCGTGACGATCCGAACCACGCCCGCCGGCAAGCCCTCGCCCGTCCGCCGTCAGATCGGCGCCACCGTTGCCGCGCGGCTGGAAGCCAATCCCGCCGTCCGCAAGGCAAAGGTGGACGCGGCGCAGATGTACCAGCATCCGGACTTCCTCGACGCGCGCCAATGCGCCGCGATGATCCGCCTGATTGACGCCAACAAGCGCCCGTCCACGCTGCTGACGCCCAGCGCCGATCCGAACTTCCGCACCTCGGAAAGCTGCGACATGGATCGCTGGTCGCCGGACGTGCAGCCGATCGACGAATCCATCGCCGCCCTGCTCGGCATCGACCCGGCGCAAGGCGAGACCATGCAGGGGCAGCGCTACGCGCCCGGCCAGCAGTTCCGCGCGCACCACGATTACTTCCACGAGAACGAAGGCTATTGGGCCAAGATGGTCGAGTCCGGCGGGCAGCGCACCTGGACGGCGATGATCTTCCTCAACGACGTGGAGGAAGGCGGCGCGACCTGGTTTCCGCTGGCGGGCATCCGCGTCCGGCCCAAGCGCGGCCTGCTGCTTGCGTGGAACAACATGAACCCCGATGGCAGCCCCAACACCAACACGCTGCATGAGGGCATGCCGGTGGGCGCGGGGGTAAAGTACATCATCACCAAATGGTTTCGCGAGGGGTTCTGGCTGCGCGACTGAGCGCCGATTGACTTAGCCGAGGCGGCGCGGGAGACAAGGCGCTTGCCTTCGGAGTACTCCATGCGCCTGACCCTGTCCTCGCTGCTCCTCGGAGCCGCGCTGCTGCCCGTGCCCGCTTTCGCCCAGGCTTCGGCCGCCGCCCCCGCCCCCGCCCCTGCCAGCGCTGCGGTGAAGCCGATCGCCTTCACGCAGCGCACGCTGGCCAACGGCCTGCGCGTCTATGCCATCCGCGACACGGGAACGGCGAACGTTTCGGTGCAGGTCTGGTACGATGTCGGCTCCAAGGACGATCCCAAGGATCGCTCGGGGTTCGCGCACCTGTTCGAACACCTGATGTTCAAGGCGACGCGCAATCTCGTGCCCGAGCAGATCGACCGGCTGACCGAGGATGTCGGCGGCTACAACAACGCCTCCACCAACGACGACTACACCAACTATTACGAGGTGGTGCCCGCCAATCACCTGCAGCGCATCCTGTTCGCCGAGGCCGATCGCATGGCCAGCCTGGTGGTGGAGCCGACCAGCTACGCCTCCGAACGCGACGTGGTGAAGGAGGAACTGCGCCAGTCCACGCTGGCGCGGCCCTATGGCAAGCTCCTGTCGCTCTATTACCCGGCAATCAGCTATTCCGCGCATCCCTATGCCCGGGCGACGATCGGCAGCATCGAGAACCTGGACGCCGCCACGATTGACGACGTGCGCGCCTTCCATGCGACCTATTACCGCCCGGACAACGCGATCCTGGTCGTGTCCGGCAACTTCGATCCGGCGCAGCTGGACAAGTGGGTGGACCAGTATTTTGCGTCCATCGCGCGCCCGAACCGCCCGATCCCGCGCGTGATCGTGCAGGAGCCGGCCCGCACCCGGGCCACGCACTATACGGTATATGAGCCGAACACCCCGCTGCCGGCCGTTCTCGTCAGCTGGAAACTGCCGCCGGACAACGATCCCGACTACCCCGCGTTGCTGGTGCTGAAGTCGATCCTTGCCGATGGCGAGAGCTCGCGCTTCTACCAGAGCCTCGTCTATCGCGACCAGCTGGCCCAATCGGCCGACGCCTTTCTCGACACCCGGAAGAGCACCGGGCAGTTCGTCGCCTATTCGATCCTCGCAAGCGGCAAGGACGCGGCCACCGGCGAAGCGGCCTTGCGGCGAGAAGTGGCGAGAATGCGCACGGCGCCGGTATCCGCGGCCGAGCTGGCGGAGGCGAAGAACCAGATCCTCACGGCCGGCATCCGTGCGCGCGAGACTGCGGAAGGCAAGGCCAGCACGATTGCCGCCTCCGTGATCGTTGACGGCGATCCATCGACCAGCGACCGGCAACTCGCCGCCGTGTCACGCGTCACCGCGGCGGACGTGCAGCGGGTCGCCGCCAAGTACCTCAACGACAATCAGTCGGCCGCGATCGCCTATCTGCCGGTGAAGGCCAAGCCGGCCGGCGCGAAGGGCGACACGATCGCGGTTGCGCCTGGCGTGCAGGTTGCCCCGCTCGCGCCGCCAGCGGATGTCGCGCTCGTCACGCCCGCACCTGCGGCACAGCGGCTGCAGCCTCCCGCGCCGGCCGCACCGATCGCGCCGACCCTGCCCCGGCCGGTCGTCACCACGCTGGCGAACGGGCTCACCATCGTCACCGTCGAGAAGCACGATCAGCCGCTCGTCACCGCCAACCTCGTCAGCAAGGCAGGCGGCGGGAGCGATCCGGCCGGCCGTGCGGGTCTGCACAGCCTTGCCGCCGACGTGCTCACCAAGGGCACGACCACCCGTTCCGCCAGCGAGATCGCCGCGGCGGTGGAGGCATTGGGCGGCAGCCTGGACAGCGACGCCGCCTGGGATGGCTCGGCGGTGAACCTCACCGTCAAGTCGGACCAGATCAGGCCGGCGCTGACCCTGCTTGCCGATGTGGCGCAACACCCCGTCTTCGCCAGCGACGAGGTGGAACGCGCCCGCGCGCAGGCGATCGACGCGGTGGCGGTCACGCTGAAGAGCCCGGCCTCTCTTTCAGGGCTCGTCGCTGGCCGCGCCATGTTCGGCGACGCGCCTTACGGCCATCCGCTTTCCGGGACGCCCGGATCGCTGAAGGCAATCACCCCGGCCGAGCTGAAGGCGGCCTATGCACGGACATGGACCCCGCAGAACGCGACCTTGCTGCTCGTCGGCGACATCACCCCTGCCGCCGCAGAGACGCTGGCAAAGCAAAGCTTCGGCGCGTGGAAGGCCGGGTCGGCACCCGCGGCCGCGCTCGCAGAGGGAGCGGCGCCGGCCCCGCGCGTGATCGTGGTGGACATGCCGGACGCGGGCCAGGCGGGGGTTGTGGTGGGACGGCCGGCGCTTACCCGCCGCGACCCAGTCTTCTACTCGGCGAGCGTCGCCAACGGCGTTCTCGGCGGCGGCTTCTCTTCCCGATTGAACCAGGAAATCCGGATCAAGCGGGGCCTCGCTTACGGCGCGGGAAGCAGCCTGTCGGCGCGGCGCCTGCCCGGCTCCCTCACGGCACGCACCCAGACCAAGAATCCGACCGCGGCGGAAACGGTCTCGATCATCCTGGCGGAGATGGCGCGGCTCGGGCGAGAACCCGTCGCCGCCGCCGAACTGGAGCCGCGCAAGGCCACGCTGGTCGGCGATTTCGGCCGCGAGATCGAGACCACGGCGGGAATTGCCGGCGTGCTCGGCGAATATGCGGTTGAGGACGTGCCGCTGAGCGAGCTTGGTGCCTTTACGACCAAGGTCAACGCGGTGACGCCGCAGGACCTGCAGGCGGCGGCCGCCCGGCTGCTGGACCCGAGCAAGGCGAGCATCGTGGTGGTGGGTGACGCCCGGCAGTTCGTCGAGGCACTGCGCCGCGATCACCCAAACCTGGAGTTGATCCCGGCCAGCGTGCTCAATCTGGACCGAACCAGTCTGCGCTGAACGGACTGGAGCGAGCGACAGGGTCGAGCCGCGAGGCGCCGGGGGCCTCTGGATGTCCCCTCGAGCTTCCGCCGACATTCGGACCAATCCCTAGCGGGGCTCCGCTCTGTCCCGCGCCGGGACGGGGCGAAATGGAGGGGCGAAACGGGCCCCCGCCCCCGCTATGGGAGCGCACGTGATCTCGGCGGCGCTTCTTCGACCCTTTCGGCGGCCGGTTGCCTCCTCCGGGCTGGCGCGCCTGGCGCTTCTGCTCTTTCTCGCCTTCTCGGCGCAGGCCGCGATCCGTGCGGCGGCGGCGATCCGCGCACATCCCGTGGACGCAAAGCCCGGTCAGCTTCGCAAGGCAACCTTGCGGGTAGCGGTCGAGCCGCTCCCGGCGGAGGTCGCCGCCCTGGCCAGGGGCGCCACGGGAACGATCGCCCTTCCCGCCCTGCCGGTCGCCGCGGCAACCTACGTGCCGTCCGCCGATGACGGCACGGTGCGCCCCGCTCAGCCCTTTTCCACCCGGCGCGCCACGCTCCTGGATCGCGGGCGAGCGCTCGATTGCCTCGCCACCGCCATCTACTACGAGGCCGCATCCGAGAGCGACGACGGCCAGCGCGCCGTGGCGCAGGTGATCCTCAACCGCGTGCGACATCCCGCCTTCCCGGCAACCGTCTGTGGCGTGGTCTATCAGGGATCGGAACGGGCGAGCGGGTGCCAGTTCAGCTATGCGTGTGACGGCGCCATGGCCCGCCTGCCGAGCCGCGCCGGCATGGCCCGCGCCGCGCGCATCGCCGCTGCGGCGCTGGCCGGCTATGTCTATGCGCCGGTCGGCCTGGCGACGCACTACCACACCTTTGCCGTGACCCCGGCCTGGAACCGCCAGCTGGTGATGACGGCGGCGATCGGCGCCCACTTCTTTCATCGCTGGCAAGGCTGGTGGGGGACACCGGCGGCGTTCTCCCGCAACTATGTTGGCGGGGAGCCGATCCCCGGACCGCACCTGCGGGTGCCGCCAGCCCCCAACATTCCCGCACTCCTGGCCGCCGCGGCCGCCCCGCCCCCCTCCGCTCCCGTCGCACTCACGAGAGCGGAGACGATCCAGCCGACCTATAGCGAGGCGGGCATGCCGATCGTACCGACGGCCAACGGTGCCTCCCCGGCCGATCCGCTTCCCGCCAGCGGCCAGATCCTCGACCGCTGGAAGGACTCGGGAAAGCCGCTGCGCTAACGTCCGCGGCTCAGCGGAGGTATTTGGCCCACCACGCCATGACGCGGCGCTGAAGGTCGGCCGCATGCTCCGGATCGCGAATGCCATGGCCCTCGTCGGGGTAGATCACCAGGCTGGTCTCCACGCCGTTCGCCTTCAGCGCGTTCCACCATTCCACCGATTGCGTCGGCGGAACCTCGATGTCGCGCTCGCCGACATAGATCAGCGTCGGCGTCTTGGCGGTGCGCGCGTGATACACGGCGGACACGTCTTCATACGCCTTGTAGTCGTCGTAGACGGACTTGCCGAAGAACGGCAGCATCCACTGGTTAATGCCGTTGGTGCCGTAATAGCTGACCCAGTTGGACAGGCCCGCGCCGGCGACGATCGCCTTGAACCGGTTGGTCCGGGTGTTGGCCCACATCGCCATGAACCCGCCATAGCTGCCGCCGGTAAGCCCCAGCCGGGCGTCGTCGATCGGCGCGGCCTTTTCCGCGGCATCCACGCCGGCGAGGATGTCGCGCAGGTCGCCGCCGCCGAAATCGCGCTTGTTGGCGGCGGTGAACGCCTCGCCCTGGCCATAGGAGCCGCGCGGATTGGGGAGGAAGATGTAATAACCCCCGTCGATCATCGGCTTCAGCGCGCCGGACGCGAACTGGGGCGTGGTGGCGGAGGCCGGACCGCCATGCACGTTGACGATCATCGGGTGCTTGCCCGCCGTCGGCGCCCGCGGACCGAGCAGCCAGCCTTGCACGTCGTAGCCGTCGCTCCTCCACGTGATGCTCTGCGCCTTGACCACCGAGGGCACCGCATCGTTGTCGCGCGTGATCTTCTGCGGCCCGCTCGCCGGCCCGGCATAGATGGCGGGCGCATGCTCCCAATCCTGCGCGACAAAGGCGACGGTGCGACCATCGTCGCTGTACACCGCCTTGCCGTCACCTGCGGCGAAGCTCATCGGCGCGGACCAGGTGACGCCTTCCGGCTGGTTGCTCGCGAGCGAGAACAGCCCCGCGCGATCGCCCTTCAGCGTGGTCCCGACGATGCCGCCCGCCTTCCACTGCAGCCCCGTCGTGGTGAGCGGGCGCCCTTCCGTCATGTTGCGCGGCGTGCCGCCGGCGAAGGGCACGGTGAACACGTCGCCGCCGATCGAGCCGAAGTCGCTCATCAGGCCGCCGACATAGGCGACTGTCCTGCCATCGGGCGAGACGCGCGGGTGATTGGCCTGCGTTTTCGGCCGAGCGATCTGTCGAACCGCGCCGGTCTGCGCATCGACCGCGTCCAGCGTGGCCACCCACCAGTTCGCATCGCCGTTGCCCAGCGCGGAGGTGACCACGAAGCCGCGTCCATCCGGCGTCCAGTCATATTCGTAGATGTACCGTCCGGCGGGCGACACCGGCTTCACCGCAGCTGCGGCGACCGGACCGGCGGAAAGGTCGAACACCGCCAGCCGCTGCTCGTCGTTCTGCTCGCCGATCTCACCGACCTGTCGCACGCCGGCCTGCACCGCCCCGGCCTCCTTGCGGGCGCCAATCGTCACCAGCAGGGCGATGCGCTTGCCGTCGGGGGAGAAACGCGGCGTCTGCGCGATCCCGGAAACGGTCGCCACGGCGCGAGCCCGCCGGCCGTCATCGACCATCAGTTGCACGGTGCCGGCGGTGCGATCCCGCGCAAGGAAGGCGAGCACACCCCCGCGGCCAAAGGTCGGCGCGGAATAGGTGCATGTGGCGCAAGGATCGATGGTGCGCAGCACCGCGCCGCCCTGCACCGCGCGCACGGTTACGCGCGCATGGCCTTCCTGCCCTGCCCCGGCCTCCAGCGTCGCGATCCGATCGCCCGCGGGAGAGATGGCGAGGGCGCCATATTGGTGCACCGATTGCGCGAGCGCGGGAGCGGCGGTGGAAACGAGCAGGGCAGCAAGAAGGACGCGCATCGGGTGCTCCGGTCAGGGTCGATTCCCTCAGCGTAGCGATGCAGGTGACCTTGTCACCTCCGTTTACCGCCGCTGCCGATAAGCCGGCAGCGCCAGGTGGAAGTGGATCGCCGCCGCGCGCAGGGCAAAGCCCGCAACCGCGCCGATCGTCGCCGCCGCCGACACCGGCAGCCCCGCCAGCACCAGCAGCACGAAACTGGCCGAAGCGAGCGCGCCTGCCGTGACGTACAGTTCCGGCCGCATCAGGATCGACGGCTCGCCCGCCAGGACGTCCCGGATGATGCCGCCGACACAGGCCGTCACCACTCCCATCAGGAACGCCGGGAGCGGCGGCACGCCGAAGCGCAGCGCCTTGGCAGCTCCGTAGACGGCGTAGGCGGCCAGCCCGACCGCGTCGAACCAGTCCAGCGCCTCGCCGCGCCACCACCGCTCCGGCGTGACCCAGATCACCACCGCTACGGTCAGACACACGCCGGCGGCGCGCGCATCGTGCACCCAGAAGACGGGCGCACCGATCAACAGGTCGCGCATGGTGCCGCCGCCCACCCCGGTGATGAGGGCGAAAAAGGCGAGCGTCACCATGGTCTGGCCGCGCTTGGCGGCGGCGAGCGCACCGGAAGCAGCGAACACCGCCAGCCCGGCGAGATCGAGCCATGGGGCAAAGGCGGGAACGAGCGTGGCGGCAGCGGGCGGCATCCGGGCGACATAGGCAAGTTCGCGGGCCACGTGAACGAAAGGTTGTGTTTCGTTCATGAAACTATCCCCGGCGGGCCGGCGTTTTCCGCTCCGAGTTCAGTCGAATGGGAGTTACCACCATGCGTAAGATGATGTTGGCGCTGGGCGCCTTCAGCCTCGCCCTGCCCACCTCCATGGTCGTGTCGGCCGTGGGCCCGATGGGCAAGGCAGAGGCGAAGCGGCATCTGAAATATTCCAAGAAGCGCGGCCGCTATGTCTGCCACAAGTCCGGCGGCACCACCGGTGCGATCGTCGGCGGCATCGGCGGCGCGCTGCTCGGCCGGACGATCGACACCGGCGGTGACCGCACCGCCGGCACGCTGATCGGCGGCGGTGCCGGTGCGCTGGCCGGCCGCGAGATCGACCGCGGCAGCAAGCGCCGGAACTGCTGAGGCAGACTTCAACCGATCTTTCCAGGGCGCCGGTAGTTCCGGCGCCCTTTTCGCACGAAAGGACACCAGAGATGCCGACGCGTCACGCAACCGCCCGCTACGAAGGCTTTGGCCAGAGCGGCAAGGGCCATGTCTCCAGCCAGTCGGGCGTGCTCGACAATCCTTATGGCTTCGGCACGCGCTTCGGCGACGAGCCCGGCACCAATCCGGAAGAGCTGCTCGCCGCTTCCCACGCCAGCTGCTTCACGATGGCGCTGAGCTTCGCGCTGGCGCAGGCCGGCCATGACAGCGGAACCTTGGAAACCACCGCCAAGGTGACGATCGACAAGCAGGGCGACGGCTTCGCCATCACCCGCTCCGCGCTCGATCTGAAGGCATGGATCGACGGGATCGAACCCGCCGAGTTCGAGCGGATCGCCGCCGATGCCAAGGCCAATTGCCCGATCTCCAAGGTGCTGAACTGCGAGATCACGCTCAGCCACACGCTGAACGGCTGACGGTGCGATGAACGGGAGGTAGTTTGCCGTTCACGCAACGAAGCGCTTCGCCTGCCCGTTCCTTCGCCATCATCCGAAAGGGAGATTGACGATGCGTACCCCCATTCTTCTCACCGCCATGGCGGCCGTTCTGTCGCCCACGGTCGCGGCCGCCGCGCAGCAGACCCCGTACCAGACCAACCGCGAGTACCGCGACGACCTGCGCGACGCACGGCGTGATTATCGCCGCGATGTGCGCGATGCGGACAGCCGTTCGGACGTGCGTGATGCGCGGCGTGACTACCGCCGCGATGTGCGCGATGCCGAGCGTGACCGCCGCGAGGACCTGCGCGACTGGCGTCAGTATCGCAACTATGACTGGAACCGGCCGGCGCGTGGGCAGCGGGCCTATTATGCCGACAATTATTATCGCGACGGCCGCTATTACCAGGAGCGTCGCCTGGGACGCAACGACCGCATCTATCGCGGCTCGAACGGTCGCTATTATTGCCGCCGTTCGGACGGCACGACCGGCCTGATCGTCGGTGCGCTGGCGGGCGGCCTGCTGGGCAACACCATTGCCGGCGGCGGCTCGCGCTTGCTCGGCACGATCATCGGCGGCGGCGCGGGTGCCGCGCTCGGCCAGTCGGTAGACCGCGGCGACATCCGCTGCCGCTAAGCGTCCGGACTGGAAGGGAGAGGGCTCGGCAGTCGCCGGGCCCTTTTCGCGTCAAAGGATGCCGCCGCCCGCCCAGAGCCGGATGAACGCCAGGATCAACACGACAAGGTTGAAGTTGCGGCCGGAGTTGCGCGACGACAGCACACCCAGGAGCAGCCCGACGATCGCGATCGGAACCGCAAGATAGTTTACCGCGCCCAGGTACGGCACCACGCCCACCAGCACGAACGGCAGCGCGAGCAGTCCGACGACGATCGAGACCAGATTGAGCATGGCATGCTTGTGCCGCCCCGCAGCGCCCGTGGCAAGGCCAAGGCAACGCCGCCTTAACCGTGGGCGGGCATGACCCCGCCATGCGCGCTCGCCCCCACTCCCTCGCCACCCTGCTCGCCGCCACTCTCCTGCTGTCGGCCTGCGGCGGCGGGGCGGACAATTCGCAGCAGAATCTCGACACGCTGGATGCGGAACTCACCAACAGCACCGGCGGCAACGGCCGCGATCCCGTGCTCGCCGCCGCGCTGCAGGACCAGATCATGGTCGATCCCGCGCTGGCGAGCCAGGCGAACGACGATGCCATCCGCCCGCCCAGCCAGCCGCTATCCGGCGCCGTTCCGCCCGATGCCGGCGGAGACGCGAAGCCACAGGAAAATCTGGCGTCCGCGCCGCCGCCCAGCGCAGACTGCCCGCAATGCCGCGCCGCCCGCCAGGCGCTCACGCTGGGGTCGCTCGCCCAGAAGGCGAAGGTGCCGTCATGCAGCGCCTCGCTGCGCTACTCCGCCAGCTATGCCGATCGGCTCCCCGCCGCCTTGCCGCTCTATCCCGATGCCCGCGTCTCGGAGGCGGCAGGGAACGACGCGAACGGATGCGCCTTTCGCGCCGTCAGCTTCGTGAGCTCCGCCTCGGTGCAGGACATGCTGAACTGGTATCATGCCCGTGCGCGAGCGGGCGGCTATGCTGCCGGCCATCAGGCGGACGGGAGCGAGCACGTCCTGGCCGGAACCCGGGATGGCGCCGCGTTCACCCTGTTCGTCACCGCGCGGCCGGGCGGGGGCAGCGCCGTGGACCTTCTGGCCAATGCCGGGCGCTGAGGCGCGGGTCGACGCGGGGTCCTGCGCACGCTAGGGCTGCGCGATGGTGCAATTCCTCCTTGTCATGGCCGGCGGCGCGTTGGGCGCCGGCGCCCGCTTCCTGACCGGCCGGGCGACGCTCGGCTGGTGGGGGCCGGGCTATCCGTACGGCACCCTCGCGGCAAACCTTCTCGGCGGGTTCCTGATGGGGCTGGTCGTCGGGCTGCTCGCCCGCGGGTCCGCCGACGCCGAGAACCTTCGGCTGTTCGGCGCGGTGGGCGTGCTCGGCGGCTACACCACCTTCTCCGCCTTCAGCCTTGAGGTCGTGACGATGCTGGAGCAGGGCGACCTCGGTACGGCTCTTGCCTATGTCCTGCTGTCGGTCGGCGGCGCGCTGCTGGCGCTGTGGGCCGGGCTGTCGCTCGCGCGGGTGGCAGCGGCATGAGCGAGATCGTGCGCACCTTCACCGTCGAGGCCGACGACGACGGCATCCGCCTGGATCGCTGGTTCAAGCGCCACCTGCCGGACACCAGCTTCACCACCGTCGCGAAATGGGCGCGCACCGGACAATTGCGCGTCGATGGCGCGCGGGCGACGCCCGGGGACCGGATCGCCGCGGGCCAGATGATCCGCGTACCGCCGCCCGAACCCGAACAGCCCGACGCGCCCAAGAAGCGCGAGCGGCCGCCGCTCACGGAAGAGGAAACCGCGCTGATCCGCGACATGGTGATCCACAAGGACGCCGCCGCGATCGTGCTCAACAAGCCGCCCGGCCTTGCCACGCAAGGCGGCACGAAAACCTCGTCGCATGTCGATGCGCTGCTGGACGGCATCCAGTTCGAGGCGGAGGGCCGGCCCAAGCTCGTCCACCGGCTGGACAAGGACACGTCCGGCGCCTTGCTGGTCGCCCGCTCGGCTCGAGCGGCCGCGTACTTCGCCAAGAGCTTCTCGTCGCGCACCGCCAAGAAGGTCTATTGGGCGCTGGTCGTCGGCGTGCCCTCGCTGGACGACGGCATGATCGACCTGCCCATCGCCAAGCAGCCGGGCACCGGCGGCGAGAAGATGCATGTGGACGAGAAGGAAGGCCAGGCGGCTCGCAGCCGCTTTCGCGTGATCGAGCGGGCCGGCAACACCGCGGCCTGGGTGGAACTGCGTCCCTTCACCGGCCGCACGCACCAGCTGCGCGTGCACATGGCGGCGATCGGCCATCCGATCGTCGGCGACGGCAAATATGGCGGCCAAGCGGCGTTCCTCACCGGGGGGATCAGCCGCAAGATGCACCTCCATTCGCGCCGGCTGCGGATCGACCATCCCGATGGCGGCGAGATCGACATCGAGGCCGAACTGCCCCAGCACTTCGCCGAAAGCCTCAAGAGCCTCGGCTTCGACGAGATGGCCGGCAACATGATGCCGATGGACGAGCCGCCGCCGCCCACCCGCGAGGTGAAGAAGCAGCAGGCCCGGGCGCATGCCAAGCAGGTGCGCAAGGAGCGTCGCGGCGAACGGCGCGGCCGCGGCGCGGCGGGCGAGAAAGCACCGGGCAAGCCGGCGGGCGGAAAGCCGAGCGCGCCCCGGCGGCCCACGGGCGGGAAGCCCGGCGGCGGCAAGCCCTCCGGCGCTGGCCCGCGAACGCCGCGAGGCCGGGCCAAGTGAACCGTCTCGCGCTGTTCGACTGCGACGGCACGCTGGTGGACAGCCAGGCGAACATCTGCCTGGCCATGGAACAGGCCTTTGCCGATGCCGGGCTGCCTCCGCCGCCCCGGGCAGCGGTGCGCCGCATCGTCGGCCTCAGCCTGGTGGAGGCGATCGCCGTGCTCCTGCCGGACGCCGAGGCGTCATTCCACCGGGAGCTTGCCGCTACCTACAAGCAGATCTTCTTCGCCCTGCGCACGAGCGGCGCGATGGATACGGAGCCGCTGTTCGACGGCATTGCGTCCGCGCTCGACCGGCTGACGGCAGCAGGCTGGCTGCTCGGCGTCGCCACCGGCAAGTCCGATCGCGGCCTGGCGCACGTTCTTGCCGCGCACGGCCTGACGGATCGCTTCGTGACCCTGCAGACGGCCGACCGGCATCCGTCCAAGCCGCATCCGGCGATGGTGGACGCGGCCATGGCCGAAGCCGGCGCTTCGCCCGCCGCCACCGTCATGATCGGCGACACCAGCTTCGACATGGCCATGGCCCGCGCCGCCGGTGCCCGCGCGCTGGGCGTCGCGTGGGGGTATCACCCGGCGGATGAACTGGTGGCTGCCGGCGCCCATGCCGTCGCGCACACCGCGGACGAGCTCCACCTGCTGCTGGACCCCGCATGAGCGATCCCGCGAGGTTCCGCTACTTCGCGCTTGCGCTGACCCGCATCGCGGGCAGCCTGGGGGCGGTGCTCGGCGTGGTGCTGATCGCGCGCGCGGACAGCTGGCCGCCAAAGGTGCTGGGCGTCGCCATCGTCCTGTCCGCGCTCTACATGGTCGCGGTTGTCCCGCGCGCGCTGGCGCATCGCTGGCGGAGTTCCGGACAATGAAGAGGTTCTGGACCGAGGTGACGGTGGATGCCGAGGGAGTCGTCCGGCTGGACGATCGTCCGGTGCGCACGCCCGGTCGCGTGCCGCTGGCATTGCCCTCCTCTCCCCTTGCCGAGCTGGTGGCGGAGGAATGGCGCGCGGTTGGCGACATCCTCGACCCCAGGGAAATGCCGCTTACCGGCCTCGCCAATGCCGCGATCGACCGGATCGCCCCCGCGGCGGACGCCTTTGCCGCCGGGCTCGCCGCCTATGGCGAAAGCGATCTCCTCTATTATCGCGCAGAGGAACCGCCGCCCCTGGCGGAGCGCCAGGCCGCGGCGTGGGATCCCCTGCTCGACTGGGCGCAGTCGCGCTACGATGTGCATTTTGAGGTCGCCACCGGCATCCTCCACGTTCCCCAGCCTCCGGCGACCCTCGCCCGGCTGGCGGAGGCGGTGTCCGCCCGTGGACCGTTCGAGCTTGCCGGGCTGTCGCCGGTCGTCACCATCACCGGCTCGCTGATCGCCGCGCTGGCGCTGGCCGAGCGCGCGGCCGATCCCGAAACGGTGTGGCAGGCGTCGCTGATCGACGAGGCGTGGCAGGCGGAGCAATGGGGCGAGGATCCGCTCGCCCTGGAGGCACGGGAGAACCGCCGCCGCGATTTCGACGCGGCGGCGCGGTTCCTTCTCCTGGCGCGCTAGCCGCTCAGGCCTTTGCCGCCGTGAACGTGCTGGCCGTACCCTGCCACAGATTGCGGCTGGTGATCGTCGGCGTGCGCCCGTCCGCTCCGAGGGCGAGAGCGACCTCGCCGATCGGCTTGCCCTGCAGCGTGGTCGATCAACAGGCCGGGTCAGCGCCCGTTCTCGACACGGCAATGGCAGGCTGAAGCAACTATGGCCGATTCGAAAGTATGTGTCAGGCGGCTCGGGGGCTGCCGGCATGAACTGCCGCCAGCGCTCCGCCCACCACAAGCGCGTCTTCCGCCAGGCCGGTTTCCGTCTGGCCATAGCGGCGCAGCGCGGCCATGCGGGCCGACCAGCCGAAATAGGATGCGGCCATCGCCGCGCCCGCGCCGACCGCGGCTGCGATCACGCGCTGGTCCCGGGGCGCCATCGCCATGCCCGCAACCGCGCCGGTGACGATGCGCACGGCAAGCCCGCGCTTCACGATCCGGTCCGGCGCGGACTTGAGCTTGTCTCCCCACAGTTCCGCTGCCGCCAGCGCTGCGGTTCCCGCGCTCACCAGCGGGTGTCCGAGCAGCGGCAGAGCGCCGTTATCCTCCGGCAGCGCGCCGCGGCGGGCGGCGTCGGATACCACGGCAAGAGGGGTCAGCGAGCGTTGGCCGGCGAGCGCGCCAAGCAGAAGCGAACGGATCATGGGACCTCCTGAAACAAGCCCGCTCAACGCGCCCGCTTGCCGGAGGCTCCCCGCGCTCTCAATCTGCGGCGCCGCCTGCCCGCAGAAGCTTGCGGATGAAGCCGATCACGCCGGTCTGGCGGGAGCGCTTGATCCGCTCCGCCGCCAGGATGGTGCGAACATTGGCGAAGCAGGCCTCGACATCGTCGTTGACCAGCACATAGTCGTAGCCGTCCCAGTGGCTGACCTCGTTCGCCGCGCGCTCCATCCGCGCGTCGATCACCGTCTGCGAGTCCGTGCCGCGCCCTTCCAGCCGTTCCCGCAGGATCGGCATGGAGGGCGGCAGGATGAACACGCGCACCACGTCGCCGCCGGCCAGCTGGTGCAGCTGCTGCGCGCCCTGCCAGTCTATGTCGAACAGGATGTCGCGGCCCTGTTCGAGCACGTTCCATACCTGCGCCTTGGGCGTGCCGTAGCGATGGCCGAACACATGCGCCCATTCCAGGAACTCGTGGTTGGCCACCATCGCCCGGAACGTCTCGAGATCGACAAAGTGATAATCCTTGCCCTCCACCTCGCCGGGCCGCGGGGGACGGGTGGTGTAGGATACGGACATGCCGAGCTCCGGCTCGGCGGCCAGCAGCTTTCGGGCGATCGTCGACTTGCCGGCCCCGCTGGGCGAGGACAGGACGAACAGCACGCCGCGCCGCTTGAAGCCGAACGGATCGGCGGAATCGACGGGCGGCAGCACGGGATCGGTCATGGGCGCCATTGGCCGAGCGATGGCGCGCCCGTCAAGCGGTTCAGGGCTTTACGCGCCGCGCCGTGACGATGCGCACCGGCGCGACCGGCACGGCGCCCTTGAACGCACCGCGCAACGTTGCCGTGGGAGAGACCGGCGCGTCGAAGATCTTCATGACCACGTCCATGCCCTCGACCACGCGGCCGAACGCGGCGTAGCCGAGATTGTCGCCCGGCCGCGCCGGATCGGCATCGAAGCTCGGCTGGTCTCCCACGGAGATGGTGAACTCGCCCCGGGCCGTGCCCGGCGCCAGCCGCGCGGTGGAGAGCGTGCCGCTGAGGTGGCGCAGTCCCGTGACGGTGGTCGGCTCATGTTTGATCGGCGGCAGCGTCCTGGCCGGCGCCCCGTCCGAGCCGAACTGGACGAAGCCGAAACCTTCCTGGACCTTCACATCGCGGTAGAAGCTGGTGCCGTCCAGCTTCCGCCCGTCAACATAGCGCAGGAAATTGGCCGCGGAGATCGGCGCCTTGCCCGTCTCCACCTCCACGACGATCCGCCCCGCGCTGGTCTCGATCGCAACGCGAGGGAGCTGCGCGAGGGGCGTGGCCGAAACAGCGGGCGCGGGCGCCGCACTGGCCTGCGTGGTCCCGGAGGATGCGAGCAGCGCCAGCACGGCAACGACGAAGGTCATCCAATCAACTCCTCTGCGATTTGCTGTTTACCGGCGCGCCGATGGAGAAGTCGAAGATGCGCGACATAGTGGCGCCGGCGCCATAAGCCCCGACTCCGCCGCCGGACACCATCGAGTAGATGAAACCATATTCGCCAGGAGCGAGATCCTGCTGCGGCGTCACTTCGAAGACGCCCGGGCGCACATCGACATAGGTCATGGCCACGCGCTGCTTGTCCTGCACACCGGCCTTCGCGCCGCCGATGTTGAACGAACCCACCGCGGCCTCCCGGCGGTCCTTCTTCGCCTCGAAGCGGACCAGGCTGAACTCGTTCGGCGAGGTGACGGCGGCTCCTGGCCCCCCGACCCAGAAGCCACCGGGCGCGCCGCCTGAAAGGCTGGCACTTGCCTGATCGAAGAAGAAGTAGAATTTGGGTCGCCGTGCTTGCGTGCTGATGCGTGCATGAGGGCCGGAAATCACGGTGTTGATCTTCATCTTGGCGATGCCGCCCGTCAGGGCATAGCCAAGGAAACCGCCGCTCTTGGTCTGGTTGGAGCTCGTGGCATCCATGCGCACCATTCGCGCGGGCGATACGGTCGAATCCAGCATGTAGATGCCGGATGGGTGAGGCTGGCGGGGATCGGGCGAGTCCGCTGCCCCCGCCATCATCGCCGTGGTGGCGACGGTGCTCCGCGACGAAGCTTCGATCATGGCGGCGATCACCGCTTCCGACAGACCCTGTCGCTTCAAGTCGATCAGCTTGTCCGCGCCGACGTTGAAGCTGTTCGGCGAAGTCTTGATCTTCGCAACAACGGTCTGGTCACCCAAGCCAGCCTTGGCGAGCGTCAGGATCGTGTCGTTCGTCAACACCTCTTGCGCAGCCACGGGTGCGGCCACGCAAAACAGGAGCGCAGGAAGCAGGTATTTCATGATTGTTTCCCCCCGGATTCTGCCGGAGGCTAGCGCCCGATCGGAACGCGAGCAACATGCGGGATCGCACGACCCCGTCGTTTGTTTCGACGATCAATCGAAGGAGTGTCCGATGCCCAACGAACCGCTCAACCCCGGCGACGAAGCCGCTCCGGGTACGCCGGGCACCGGCGAAGATGTTTGCCGCACCTGCAACGGCTCGGGCTCGATCGACGGCCGCGAGTGCCCCACCTGCGGCGGCACCGGCGTCGTTATCGAAGGCATCGGCGGCGGGTGAGCGCCGCCGCCCTCAGCCCGCCAGGGCTTTCTTCAGCAGCTCGTTGACGACCGCCGGGTTGGCCTTGCCGCCCATCGCCTTCATCGTCTGGCCGACAAAGAAGCCGAACAGCGCCTCCTTGCCGCCGCGATACTGGCCGAGCTGGTTGGGGTTCTTCGCCAGCACCTCGGCGATGACCGCCTCGATCGCCCCGGTGTCGCTGGTCTGCTTGAGCCCGCGCTCCTCGACGATCGCCCCGGCGCCCTGACCGGTCTCCAGCATCACCTCGAACACCTGCTTGGCCAAGCTGCCCGAGAGCGTGCCGTCCGCCACGAGCGCCAACAGCTCGGCGGCCTGCGCGGGAGAGACGGGACTGTCCGCAATCGTCCGGCCGGTGCGGTTGAGCGCCCCGAACAGTTCGGACGAGACCCAGTTGGCCGCAGTGGCCGGCGTGGCGCCTGCTTCGAGCAGCGCATCGAACCACCGCGCGGTTTCCACCTCGGCCGTCAGCACGCCGGCCTGATAGGCGGTGATCCCCGCCGCCTCGTAGCGATGCCGCTTGGCATCGGGCAGCTCGGGCAGGCTCGCGCGGCACTCCTCCAGGAACGCCTCGTCCAGCTCCAGCGGCAGAAGGTCCGGATCGGGGAAGTAGCGGTAATCGTGCGCATCCTCCTTGGAGCGCATCGACCGCGTGGTGCCCGTGTCCGGGTTGAACAACCGCGTTTCCTGCACGATCGTGCCGCCGCCCTCGATCACGTCGATCTGGCGGTTGGCCTCATGCTCGATGGCCTGCATGACGAAGCGGATCGAATTGACGTTCTTGGTTTCGGTCCGCGTGCCGAATTCGTCGCCCAGCTTGCGCACGGAAACGTTCACGTCGGCCCGCATCGAACCCTGGTCCATGTTGCCATCGCAGGAGCCGACATAGCGCAGGATGGAGCGCAGCTTCGTCAGGTAAGCGCCTGCTTCGGCGGGAGAACGCATGTCCGGCTTGGACACGATCTCCATCAGCGCCACGCCGGAGCGGTTGAGATCGACATAGGAGCGCGTGGGGTGCTGGTCGTGCATCAGCTTGCCGGCATCCTGCTCGACATGGATGCGCTCGATGCCGATGCGCTTGGTTGCTTCCGGGTTCTTCTCGTCCGGGCTGACGTCAAGATGCCCCTCGCCCACCAGCGGATGGTAGAGCTGGCTGATCTGATAGCCCTGCGGCAGATCGGCGTAGAAATAGTTCTTGCGATCGAACCGCGACCAGCGATTGATCTGCGCATCGATCGCCATGCCGGTACGCACCGCCTGGCGGATGCACTCGGCATTGGGCACCGGCAGCATGCCGGGCATCGCCGCGTCGACAAGGCTCACCTGCGTGTTGGGCTCCGCCCCGAACGCGGTCGCCGCGCCGGAGAACAGCTTGGCGTTCGACGTCACCTGCGCATGGACTTCGAGGCCGATCACGACCTCCCATTCGCCCGTCGCGCCCTGGATGCGGTATTCAGTCATACTTTCGAAATCTCCGGACGACGTGCGCCCCAAGCAAGAAAATCAAGGTGGCGAACCAACCAGTGCCAAACGCCAGCGCGATATCCAGCCGGAAGCCAGATCGGGAGAACGCGGAGCCTGCACACACCAAGCCTGTTACTATCGTGAAGCAGGCGAGCTTAGGAGCCCCGACGTGCGTTCCTCGCAGTATGTGAGCAAGCTCACGGGCATTGAATAAAGCAAGACTTAGCCCGAACAATGCCAGCACCAACCACCAAACTTCGTTAAGGGGAAGATTGTTTCTGGCAATAGCCACCCCAACATAAGCGCTAAGAGCTGCACCGAAGATCACGTTCGATAGATCGAACGCACGATCTATCTCCTGTTCCTCCCATTCCAGATTGACCGGCACCGCAAATTACCACCATTGCTCCGGCCGTGCGACGAAGCCCGCCCGCTGCTCGATCGCCAGTCCCGCATTCAGCACGCCCTGCTCATCCAGCGGCTTGCCGATGATCTGCAATCCAAGCGGCAGGCCCGCCTTGTCGAGCCCGCCCGGCACGCTCATCGCCGGCAGGCCCGCGAGGCTCGCCGGGACGGTGAACACGTCGTTGAGGTACATGGCCAGCGGATCGGCCTGCTTCTCGCCCAGCGCGAACGCCGCCGAGGGCGCGGTCGGGGTGAGCAGCAGGTCGCAGCTCTCCCACGCGCGCTCGAAATCCTGCGCGATCAGCGTGCGCACCTTCTGCGCCTGCGTATAATAAGCGTCGTAGAAGCCGGCGGAGAGCACGTAGGTGCCGATGAAGATGCGCCGCTTTACCTCGTCGCCGAAGCCGTCGGCGCGGGTTGCCGCGTACATCTCCTGAAGGTTCGCGCCTTCCGGCAGGTCGCGCAGGCCGTAGCGCACGCCGTCATAGCGCGCGAGGTTGGAGGAGGCCTCGGCCGGCGCGATGATGTAATAGGCCGGCAGCGCGTATTTCGTATGCGGCAGCGAGACCTCGACGATCTCCGCCCCGGCATCCTTCACCCAATCGATGCCCTGCTGCCAAAGCGCCTCGATCTCCGACGGCATGTTGTCGACGCGGTATTCGCGTGGAATGCCGATGCGCTTGCCCGCAAGGCTCGCGTCCAGACCATGCTCCCAGCGGGGCACGTCCAGCTGCAACGAGGTGGCGTCCTTGGCGTCGAAGCCGGCCATGTTCTCCAGCAGGATCGCGCAATCGCGCACGTCCCGGGCCATCGGCCCCGCCTGGTCGAGCGAGGAGGCAAAGGCCACCACGCCCCAGCGCGAGCAGCGGCCATAGGTCGGCTTGATGCCGGAGATGCCGGTGAATGCGGCGGGCTGGCGGATGGAGCCTCCCGTATCCGTGCCGGTCGCGCCCGGACACAACCGCGCGGCGATCGCCGCCGACGAGCCGCCCGAGGAGCCACCCGGCGCCAGCGGCGCATTGCCGCCGTCCGCGCGGCGCCAGGGGGACACCACGTCGCCGAAATAGCTCGTCTCGTTGGAGGAGCCCATGGCGAACTGGTCGAGGTTCAGCTTGCCGAGCATGCCTGCGCCCGCTTCCCACAGCTTGCCCGATACGGTGGACTCATATTGCGGGATGAAGCCTTCCAGCATGTGGCTGGCGGCGGTGGTCTGCACGCCCCTGGTGCAGAACAGGTCCTTCATGCCGATCGGCACGCCGGCGAGCGGCTTCAGCGCCTCGCCCGCAGCACGCGCCGTATCGGCCTCCTTGGCGGCGGCGAGCGCATGGTCCGGCGTTTCCACCAGAAATGCGTTCAGCGCCTTGGCCTGGCTCACCCGGGTGATGAAGGCGTCCGCCACCTCGACGGCAGAAAAGACGCCGGAGCGCACGCCATCGCGCAGCTCGGCCACGCCCAGATCGGTCAGCTGGCTCATTCGATCACCTTCGGCACGGTGAAAAAGCCGTGCTCCCCCTGCGGCGCGTTGGCGAGCACCGCCTCGCGGATGCCGCCATCCGTCACCACGTCGTCGCGCAGGCGCAGGTGGTTCGGGATCACTGCCGTCATCGGCTGCACCGCGGAGGTATCGACCTCGCCGAGCTGCTCGATCCAGCCGAGGATGTTGTTCAGTTCGGGCACTAGGCGCGCGGCCTGGTCCTCGTCAAGGGCGATGCGCGCGAGGCTCGCCACCTTTTTCACGGTTGCAGTGTCTACGGACATGATGATCCGCCTAGCGCGGCAGCGCCGGTTCGCGCAACTCCACAGCTGCAATTGCAAGCTTCGCAATCCTCGGGCACGGCAACGTGGTTGCGGGCCAGGGCATTATGCTGCACTGCACAACGGAGTTTGGCGATTGGCGCGGAAGTTTCTTTATGTCGTTGCATTCCTGATCGTGCTCGCGCTCGGCGCCACCTTCGCGTATCGCATCTGGGGCCCGCAACTGCTGCGCTGGACAAGCGTACCCAGCATCGCCTTCCGTGCCGAAGGCGCGCTGCCCACCCGCTTCTACGACGACCCGCAGCATTGGCTGGCGCACCCGCGCCTTGCCGACGACCCCGCACGCTGGCTGCCGCGCGGCGTTGCCCGCGCCGCGCCCGGCAACGCGGCGGTGTTCTTCATTCATCCGACTTCGTACCTCGACAAGCGCCAGTGGAATGCGCCGCTGGACGATGCGGACGCGAACGGCCGGGCCCAATTGTTCCTGCGCGGGCAGGCAAGCGCGTTCAATGCCGTGGGTCAGGTCTGGGCGCCGCGGTATCGGCAGGCCACGTTCGGCGCCTTCCTGACCACCGGCGCCGATCGCGACAAGGCCCTGGACCTTGCCTTTCGCGACGTGGAGCAGGCGTTCGATCGTTTCCTGGCGGAAGCGGGTGACCGCCCGATCATCCTTGCCGGGCACAGCCAGGGCGCCCTGCACCTCACACGCCTGTTGCGCGACAGGATCGCCGACCAGCCGGTCGCCCGCCGCGTGGTCGCCGCGTACGTCGTCGGCTGGCCGGTGTCGCGCACCGCCGACCTGCCCCTGCTCGGACTGCCCGAATGCACCCGAGCCGATCAGGCGGGCTGCATCCTTTCATGGCAGAGCTTTGCGGAGCCCGCCGATTTCTCTCTCATCACGGACGTCTATGACGCGACCACCGGCTTCAACGGCAGTTCTCGCCGAGGGACGCCGATGATCTGCACCAACCCGATCACCGGCACGCCGAACGCATCGGCGCCCACCACCGCCAATACCGGCACGCTGATCCCCAATGGCGATTTCACCGACGCCACGCTCGAGACAGGCCGGGTGCCCGCGCGCTGCGGCGAGGGTGGTTTCCTGCTGATCGGCAACAACCCGCCGTCGCTCGGCGGCTATGTGCTGCCGGGTAACAACTACCATGTCTACGACTACAGCCTGTTCTGGGCGGATGTGCGCGCGGACGCGGCGCGTCGGCTGGCGGCGTTCGGCGCGCGCGGCTGAGCGACCCGCATGATCACCGTTGACCGCACCGCCTTTCGCGACGCGCTGCCGGTGGGCGGGCGGTTGCTGGGGCTGGACGTCGGCACCAAGACGATCGGGACCGCCCTGTGCGACGCAGGCTGGTCCTTCGCCAGCCCGGCGGAGCTGATCCGCCGAACCAAGTTCCAGAAGGACAAGGCCGCCCTCGCCGCACTCGCCGCGGCACAGCAGGTCAAGGGGCTGGTCATCGGCCTGCCCCTCCACCTCGATGGCAGCGAGAGCCCGCGGAGCCAGTCGACCCGCGCCTTTGCGCAGAACTGCCGCGACCTGGGGTTGCCGATTCTGTTGTGGGACGAGCGCTGGTCGACCCAGGCGGTGACGCGCACGCTGATCGAGCAGGACGCCAGCCGCGCCAAGCGTGCCGAGCTCGTCGACAAGATGGCGGCCGCCTACATCCTGCAGGGAGCGATCGACGCGCTCGTCCGGTGACTTTCCGCAGTGGAAAGTTTTCTCTTGCCAGGTCGGAAAGCGAGTGGCATCTCTTTCCACATCGGAAAGGGAGAACCGCGATGACCATGCCCAACGACGCCGCAGACGCACTTGCCGCCATGCAGGATGCACGGGTTCGCGCCAATGCGCTGCGCCCGCTGCCTTTCACCTATCACCTTGCCTTCGGGGCGCTCATGGCCGGCTGGGTCTATATCCAGAACCTGTCGCTCTGGCGCTTCTCCATGGGCCTGCTCCTCCTGATCGCCGCCGGTTGCGCAATGTACCAGTGGCAGCGGCATGCGACTGGTCGCTTCGTCAGTGGCTGGCGCCGCGGTCGCACGTTTGCGGTCGCGCTGGCGATCGTCGCGATCATGCTGGGCCTGCTGGTCACTTCCGCACCGTCGAAGTTCCCCGACCATCAGCTGTTCGAACCCTGGCAGGGGGCGGCTCTCGCCTTTCTGGCCGGAGCGTTCGGCGACTGGCTATGGATGAAGGCCTATGCCGCGGACCTGAGGGCAGCGCGGTGAGCTCCCTCGATCCCGTCATCCACGCGCCGGTGCGGCTTCAGGCGTGCGCGATCCTGTCCTCGGCGGATGAGGTCGAGTTCGCCCTCCTGCGCGACGCGCTGGAAGTCAGCGATTCCGTCTTGTCCAAGCACCTCAAGCAACTGGAGGAGGCCGGCTTTGTGAAGGTACGCAAGGCGGCGGCGAACGGGCGACAGCGCACCTGGTTGTCGCTCACCGCCGCCGGCAGCAAGGCATTCGCCGCCCACGTCCGCGCGCTTCAAGCGCTCGCCAGCACCGCGCTGGCCGCCGAGTAAGGCAACCCGCACGGGGGTCGCTCGTTGGTTTGCCATGACAAGCGAACGCCCCCTGCGCCTCGGCATCCCGGTCAAGGTGATCGGCAAGCCCGGCCTCAAGTCGAACGACACCCGCCGCTGGCAGCAGAACCCGCACCTCAAATGCTCGCTGGAACATGTCGACGCGATCCTCGACTATCTGGTGAAGGAGCGCATCGACATGTATCGCCTGTCCTCGGACCTGGCGCCCTACGCCACGCATCCGGACATGCCGCAATTCCACAACATGGTCGCCGAGTCGGACGCCGAGCTGCGCGCGTTCGGCGCGAAGGCGAAGGCGCTGGACATCCGGTTGTCGTTCCATCCGTCGCAATACGTGCTGCTCAACAGCCCCGACCCGAAGCTCACCGAGAAGAGCATCTGGGATCTGTCGAGCCAGGCCGAGATGCTCGACCGCATGCAGTTGGGGCCGGAGGCGGTGTGCGTCACCCATGTCGGCGGCGTCTACGACGATCATGAGGCCAGCCGCGCCCGCTGGATCGAGGGATGGGAGAAGTGCCCCGAGCACGTCCGGCGGCGCCTGGTGCTCGAGAATGACGACATCCGCTTCTCCGCGGCGGACGTGCTCTGGATCCACGAGCGAACCGGCGTGCGCCTGATCTTCGACTACCAGCATTTCTGGTGCCTCAACCCCGAGCGGCTGGACATGCGCCAGACGCTGGAGCGCTTTCTCGCGACCTGGCCCGACGGTGTCCGCCCCAAGCTGCACTTCTCCAGTCCGAACACCGCCATGCGCGAGCTGCAGCAGAAGATCACCGCGAAGCAGCGCGCGACCGGCAGGACGGTGAAGAAGGGCGAGCTGACCAAGGCGCCGGTGAAGGCCAAAGCGCGGGTCAAGACCGTGTTGCGGCCGCCGATCTGGACGGGACATGCCGATTTCCAGAACCCGTTCGAGTTCGCCACCTTCATGCGCATGGCCGAGGGGCTCGAGTTCGACATCATGCTGGAGGGCAAGAGCAAGGACGTCAGCCTCCTGAAGCTGCGCGCGGACCTTTACCGCTACGCGCCCGACGTGGCCCGCCGCTTTGGCCTGGACGAGGACGACGCTGCGGCTTTGGCGCAGGACGAAGCGGCGCTGGAAGCCGGCGCTCCCGAACCCGAGGACGTGCCGGACGTGGACGAGGGCGTGGCGGATCTGGAAACCGCCTGAACGGTTGCGCGCCGGAGTCGCTGAGGATCCGGCGGCTGCCGATCAGCGCCCAATCCGCACCACCACCTTATGCTCGCGTCCGTCCGCCGGCACGTGCAGGCCGTCCGCTGCCCAGCGGGCGGAACGTCCGTCCACCGTCGTGCGCCCGGGCGCGCTCGCCAGGGGCCAGGTCAGCACATATCCGCCGGGCACGCGCGCCGTCCCTCCCAGCATGGCCACGGCGTCGCCGCCGGCGCGCCGGAACGAAAAGTCCACCGCCCCGTGGCTGGTCCGCAAGCCCCGGATGGCCACCCCTTCGCCTGCAAGATAGTCCGCCGTCAGCCCCGCGCCGAGCACCACGCTCTCATCCTCCGCCCGCTCATAGGCGAACAGGTCCAGCGCGGCGCGGATATAGTCGGAAGAGATCCAGGCATGCGGCATGTCGCCGATGAAGCGGATCTCGCGCGGGTCCCGGCCGACCACTTCCGCCCAGCCGTTCCACGCGCGCGGGCGCTGATCGGCGAAATAGAAGTCCAGCAGCGCATTGGCACGCTCGCGCCAGCCCAGCCGCACGAACGCGGAGACGTTGCGCAACTCGTACGGCGTATAATCCTGCCAGTCGGTTGCGCCGCGCCGTGCCATCACCTTGCGCCACATGCGCTCGAACGTGTTGCGCGTTAGTGCCGGATCCAGCCGCGCGCTCTCGTCCGCCACGCCCAGAGCGATGGTGGTGGAGGTTGCGTCGAAATCGCCGTTGCTGGTGGCGCCCGGTATATGGTCGATCTTCCAAAAGGCCGCGGCGGCGGCGATCGCCGCGTGGATGTCACCCGCAAACTGATCGCGCGCCGCTGCCATCGATGCGGCCTCCGGCTTGCCGAGCGCCTCCGCGGCGATCACCGCATCCTTGTAGCCGCGCAGGCCCCAGAAATCGTCCCAAAGGCTGTATTGCGGCTTCGCGGAATAGCCCTCGTGGCTGATCGACGGCGGCAACAGGCCGTAGAGCATCTGGCGCTCGGGCGTGCGGTTCGTCGCCGTGCGTTCGGACAAGCGCTGCGCATCCATGTAGCGCCACGCCGCGGTTAGCTGCGGCCAGTATCGCTCCAGCACCGCCTTGTCGCCGGTGTAGCGGTACAGTTGCGTGACGAGGTGGATATATTCGCCCTGGCTGTCATTCTCGGGCACCGGATCGGCGCCGCGGAAGTCGACGCAGCAGGGTACCTTGCCGTTGCTGAACTGATAGGCCGAGTACCAGCGGGCATAATCGACGACCGGCGCCACCTGGCCCAGCCGCAGCAGCCCGTCGGAAATCATCGCCCCGTCGCGGATCCAGCTCCGATCATAGGAGCGCGTGCCGGGCTTCAGCGCCGGTCCCGCCCGGCTCATCAGCATGTGCGCCAGCCCCGATCGCACGCTGTCGGCGATGTGCCGCTTGGATGCGGGCAGCGTGATGCCCACTGCATCGAGCTTCGCGTGCCACGAGGCGCGCGCGGCCTGGTAGGCACGCTCGAAGACTGCGGCGTCCACGGCCTGCGCGGCCCCGTGCAACGGCGCGACCAGGCGCACCTCGCGCGTCTCGCCCGGCGCCAATCTCATGGCATAGAGCATCGCGCCGGAGGCAAGCGCCTCGGCTCCTCGCACGCTCTGGATTGCTGTGGACGGCGACCGCGGCAGCATCAGCGCCGCGCCGGTCCATGCCGCGAAGCTGCTCGGCGCCTCCACGCTCGCCACCCCGCGCTCGCCGGCCGGCACACGGTATGTCAAGCCGGCGGAAGTCCGCTCCACCGCGTCGACGGGGCTGTGCCCGCCGCGCTGGCTGAGGAACTGTGCCGGCGGGTTCACCTGAAACGGCCGCAGTGCGAGCGCCAGCCTGAGGTCCTGCCGCTCAGCGCTCTTGTTCGTCAGACGATAGCGCAGGAACAGCCGCCCCTGCGGATCGGAGACGTCGGCGAAAGCGCTGGTGTCCAGCGTCCAGCCCGGCCCGTTCCAGGTCACATGCGGGATCGGCAGATAGCCATCTTCGAGGCTCTGCGTCTCCGCCACGTCCGCCCAGCTGTACCGCCGTCCGGCGCTCAGCACAAAGGGCTCGATCGAGGGACCACCCTTGCCGAGCTCCACCGCGCCGTCCTCGCCGATCAATCCGCTGTCGCTCGCACCATCGGCGCCCACCAGCGTCCAATAGCTCTGCTCCGTGAACCCACGCGGATAGGCGCCGCGTGGTGCCGCTTTCGCGATTGAAGCGAGGGTGTCGTTGATTCCGCGTTCTGCCGGAGGCTTTGGCGCCGGCGCGCCCGGCAAGGGCCGAAGCGACAGGTCGCCCAGCTCGATCCAGCCCTTTCCGCCTTCGGCGCCGCGCGCGACCACCAGCTCCACGGAGGCGGTGCGGCGCAGCGTGCGGTCCTTGTCCGGCCCCCATGCCCATTCCACATCGCGCACCGGCACGTCGATGACCTGCCAGTCGGCGCTCGGCCGGAACCCTTCCTTGCGCACCCACCAGACATTGTCGCCCGAGGCATCGACGAACTTGAGCTGCAGGTCGTTGGCCCCGCCCTGCCCGCGGATCCGCAGCCGGAGAACGAAGTTGCCCGGCCATTCGATCGGCAGCGCGGCCTTTGCGCCGGCAAAGCCCGACACGCGGCCAAAATCATAGTCCAGCCGCATGCCGGCGTCCTGCTTGATCGTTGCCGACACATCGTCGGAGGCGAGCACGAACCAGGTACCCGGATGCAGCACCGGCGCCGCCTGGGGGGCGGCGGCGATCAGCAACAGTGCGGCGAACGCCTTCATGCGCCCAGCCACCCGCCGGTGAAGCCGGCGCGTTTGAGGCCTGTGCGGATCACGGGCGAGCGGCGCATCGCCGCCCAGATCATGCCGTCGCGATGGTTCGCCAGCCCGCCCAGGATCGGCCCCTGATCGATCCCCAGGTAATCGGCCGACACCCAGCCGGCCTGCGGATCGACGCTACCCTTGGCCAGCGCGACCTCCGCGAAACGGAAACTGGGATTGAACGCATCGAAGAATCCATAGCGCGAATAGATGCGCGTCCCCCATCGCCCGTGCATCGCCTCCACGGCCGGGATCACGATTTCGGGTGCGAATGCGATCGAACCGAGTGCGGCGGTGGGCGCCAGGGTGCCGTCGTCGAAACCGTCCGGCTGCTTTTCGGGCCCGCGCGCCGAATAGCCGCGGAACTCGCATAGCTGCCCCTTATACTGCCACTTGGCCCAGGCCGGACCGGCGCTGGCGGTGATGCCCCAGATGTCGCCGGAATAGCCCTCCCACTTGCCGGGATTGTCGATGGCATAGGCGCGCTGCGCGTAGGTGGCGCGGCGGCTGTTCTCGAAATAGTCGAAGCCGGCCTCGCGCATCGGCGCATCGCGGATGCCGCGGAAGTCGATCCACAGGTGGCTGTATTGATGCGCGAACATCGGCCCGAAGGCCAGGTGCCGCTCCGCGCCCTCCCCGTGCCAGCTCTTGTCGTAAGTGGCGGTCCAGGCGTTCCAGGTCCCGTCCGGCAACGGATGCGTCGGCGAGCCGAGCCCCAGCACATAGACCAGCATGGCCTCGTTATAGCCGGTCCAGCTCTTTTTGATGAACTCCTTGCCCTCTTCCGGGTGCCAGCCCATCGACAGCGCTTCCTCGCCGCGGAAGAACCACGGCCATTCCGCGCGCTCGTAGATCGCCTTGGCCAGCCGGCGGATCTCCACCTCGTCGCGGTGCCGCCCGCCGAAGAACTGTCCGGCGAAAAGGATGCCGCCGAACAGCAGCGAGGTGTCCACCGTCGAAAGCTCCACGTCCTTGAAGCGGAGGCCGGTGTCCATGTGCAGGAAGTGGTAGAAGAAGCCCTTGTACCCCGCCACGCCGCTTTCCGCCGGCCCCTGCGGCGCGTTCCAGAAGAAGCGCAGGGTGGTGAGCGTCCGCGCCCTTGCCTGTGCCCGCGTGATCCAGCCGCGCGCAACGCCGACCGGATAGGCGGTCAGCGCGAAACCCACGGCAGCGATGCTGCAGAAATCCGGATTGGGCCAATTGTCTGGCACGAGGCCGTTCTGGGGGTTGGCCGTGTCCCAGAACCACTGAAAGGTCCGCCGCTCGATATCGGCGAACAGAGGCGGCAGCCGGTTGGTACCGGGCGCCTGTGCGAGAGCGACGCGGGGAAGCGCCGCCGCTGCCGTCAGGGTGGAACCATGGACGAGCAGCGATCGGCGGGAAATCATCAAACAAATACTCGCGTTATCAAAGAAAAGGGCCGCGCGAGGGGGATCGCGCGGCCCACGGGGACACGGGTCAGAACTTGTAGCCGACCCGGAACTGGATGCGCCGCGGCAGCGTCAGCAGCCGGCTCGCATTCTCTGCATTGGCCGGCTCCAGCACGTCCGGCACCGTGGCATTGAGGTTGATGCCTTCGTCGAACCCAGCGAAGTTCTTGTTGTTGAACGCGTTAAGCACGTCGACGGCCAGCTCCAGCCCGTCGCCGCCACCCAGCACCTTCACCCGCTTGGCAAAGGTCAGGTTGACCTCGCAGAAAGCGAACACGCCCTTGATGCAGTTCTTCTCCGGATAGGCCACCAGGAAGCGACGCTGCCCCGGCTCCGTGCCCAGCGTGGTGTCCGACACGTTGTACGCCTGTCCGCTGCCCAGCGTCGTCAGCGTGGAGAACTGGATGCCCCAGGGCAGGTCGACCAGGCTGGACAGCACCACGCGGTGCCGCTCGTCGCCCGCATTGGGGCGCCAGCCGTAATTGTCGGGCGTCACCTCGTCGAGGCTGAACAGGTCGCCGCCATTCTTCTCGCCCTTGCCCAGCGTATAGGCGATGTTCAGGCCCCAGCCGCTGGCACGCGTGTAGTTCTTGTCCAGCGTGAAGTAGATCGCCTTGTAGCGGGTATCGAGCCCGTCATAGCCGATCAGCGCGTTGGAATAACCGTTCGCCTGCACCGTTGCCGTGTTGCAGCAGCCGCCCAGTCCGTTGTTGTTCCGCGTGGCGAACAGATAGGTATAGCCGTTGCGACCACGCTGATACGCAGCACTCAACGACGCCTGGAACGGCCCGACCCGCTGGCGTACGCCCAGCGAGAACTGGTCGTTGACCGGCGGCTTGGTGTTGTTCTTGGTCGCCAGCAGCTCGGGCAGCGCCGTCTCCGGCCGCGTCGACAGCAGCGTCAGCAGGCCCTCGCGCGTCAGATAGGCCGGGTTCCACGCCACGGTCGGCAGGCCACGGCGCGGCGTGCCGTTGGGCGAGAAGCGGAACACGCCGACCGGATTGATCGTGCGCGAAAGCTCGTCCACCGTGTTGTTGAAGTTGTTGCGATCGTAATAGCGGCCGACACCGCCGAAGACCACGGTCGACTGATTGTCGAACAGGTCCCACGAGAAGCCGACACGCGGCGCGATCGCCCCGGCAAACGGCTTCCGGTTGCTGCCCGTGGAAATGTAGTTCTCCGGATCGAAGTAGCTGGTCGCAGGCAGCGAGCGGAGCGCCGCGGCGGCATTCGCCGGCGTGATATAGTCGTTGTTCTTGGCGTTGGTTTCGTAATCCCAGCGCACGCCCAGGTTCAGCTGCAGACGCTCGGTGATATCCCAATCGTCCTGCGCGTAGAGGCCGACCTGCGTGTTCGAACCATAGATGCGCCCGTTACCCAGGCCCAGTCGCGCCTCGGCCGGAAACGCGAAGGTCAGATCGTCGCTCGGGTCGGTCGGCGTGCCGGCATTGTCCTCGCGCTGGAAGGTATAGCGCGGCTGGATGTAGGCGTTGTTGATGAAGCGGATATCGGTGATCTCGACGCGCGCACCCACCTTGAACACGTGGCCGGAGAAACCGGTGTACGTGAAATCGTCACGCAGCGTGTAGCTGGTCTGCGTCTCGTTGCGCGTCGAGTCCTTGCCACCATAGACGATGACACCCGAATATTCGAACGTAGGCAAATCCGGGCTCAACGAAACCGGGTTGAAGTTGTAGTTCAGGTAGTTGGCGTTGAATTCGTTGACGAAGTTCGAGCCGGTATGCGTCCACTTGTAGACGTAGGTGTCGATCTTGTTGATCTTGTTCTCGGCGTTCTCGTAGCTGATGATACCCTGGAAGCCTTGGATGTCCGTCTCTTCGCGACGGCTGAACGACAGGTCGAACACGTCCGAGCTGTTCGGCGCCAGCGTCAGCTTTCCGAAGTAGAAGTCACCGCGGAACGGCGACACGAACGCGCCTTCGAAGTCGCTGAGACGGCGGCCGGAGAACCGCTCGAATTCGGTGATCGCCGTCGCGTTCGCCGTAGCGCGCGGATTGACGTTGAAGGCTCGATCCTGATCGTTGCCCTCATAGGCGGCGAAGAAGAACAGCTTGTCCTTGATGATCGGGCCGCCCAGCGACACGCCGTACTGCTTGCGTTCGAATGCAGGCTTCGCGTTGCCGTCACGCTTGTCGATATAGCTTTTCTCGCTGAGGCTCCGGTCCGTATACTGGCCGAACGCCTCGCCGTGGAACTCGTTGGTGCCGGACTTCGTGACGGCGGTGATGACCGCCGCGCCCGCCTGCTCGTATTCCGCCTTGTAGTTCTGCGTGGCGACGCGGAACTCCTGCACGGCCAGCTGGCCGAACGGATTGCCGCGGCTGTTCTGCTGGCCGGCGACACCGCCCTCGCGCAGCTTGTTCTTCAGCGACACGCCGTCGATGAACACGTTCACCTGGCTGGCGGTGGAGGCGCCGGAGGTGAAGCTCTTGTCCGTCTCGCTGTCGTTGTAGCGCACGCCGGGGGCCAGCGCGGCGAAGGACAGGAAGTTGCGGTCGGTCTGCGGCAGGCGCTCGATCTGCGCCTGGCTGACGTTGGTGGCGACTTCGCTGGTGCGCGTCTCGGTGGCACGCGCGGCGGTCACGACCACGTCGCCGCCGACCTCCGCGGTCGGCGTCGCATCGGTGCTGACGGCGGCCGGCGCGAGGTCAAGCGTCGCCGACTGGCCGATGCCCACCGTGATGTTCTGAACGATGGCGGAGCCGTCCGTGGCGACCGTACGCACCTCATAGCTGCCCGGACGCAGGCCGTTCAGCGCATAGGCGCCGCCCGCGCCGGTGATCGCGCGATAGGTCTGGTTGGTGGCGACGTTGCGCGCGCTCACCTCCTGGTTGGCGGCCGGCGCGCCGTCGGCGGTGCGCACGGTGCCGCGAAGGCTCGCCGTGGTGGTCTGCGCGTGCGCGGCGGTCGGCAGCGCGGCGGCCGCGGCCAGTGCGCTGGTGGTGAAAAGCAGCGCGCCGAAGCGCTGTCCCCTCTTCGTCATGACGTGGGTTCCTCCTGTGGGTTCTTGTTTGAAATCGCGCCCGTGGCCGTCGTGCCGCGCACGACCAGTTCGGGGACGAGAAGCTCGACGTCGGTCGTTGTGTCCGTTCCGTCGATCAACCTGGCGAGGCGAGCGAGCGCGCGGGCGCCCATCTCGGCAATGGGCACGCGCATCGTGCTGAGCGCGAGATAGCGAGCGACGGGAACGTCGTCGAAACCGGCGACGGCGATGCGTCCCGGCACGTCCACGCCGGCATCCTGCAAGGCGCGCATTGCGCCGATCGCCATCTGGTCGTTCGCCGCGAAGATTGCGTCGCAGGCCGGCCCGCGCGACAGCAGGGCCTGCGCCGCCGCCATGCCGGTCTCCTCGTGAAAGTCGCCGGCGAGCACCTCAACCGGGGCACCCGGCGCGAGTTCCGCCATCGCTGCTGTGAACCCTTCCTGCCGCTCGCGCGCATCCAGGTTCGAGCCCGGGCCGGCCAGATGGACGATCCGTTGCCGCCCTTGCGCGAGCAGGTGGCGCACCATGGCCGCCGCCCCCGCGCGATTGTCGATGCCGAAGCCCGGATGGCTCCTTCCCGCGGCGGCGCAGTTGATGAGCACGGCCGGTTGCTGCCCCGGCAGCGCATCGATCAGCGTCGCGGCGGCAAGTTCGGGCGCCATGATGAGCAGGCCATCCACCCGCCCGCGCATCGCGCGCAGGGCATGCGCGGCGAGCTCCACATCCGCGTGCATGTTGGACAGGAGCAGCTGCAGGCCGAGGCTGCCCGCAGCCCGGTCCATGCCCCGCACGATCTCGGAGAAGAATTCGCCATGCAGTTCCGGCAGCACCACGCCGATGGTGTTGCTGCGCGCAAGGCTGAGCGACCGGGCGGCGGCGTTGGGAACGTAGCCGAGCGCCCGCGCGGAGGCCTGAACGCGGTCGCGGGTAGCCGGGCTGACGCTGGCGGCCCCGTTGAGCGCTCGCGACACCGATGCGACCGAAACCGCCGCATGCCGCGCAACATCGCGGATGGTGGCCTGCGTCATGAAACCTTTCTCATCCTCCCGGCCGGGTCGCTTCTCGCGTCGATCGCCCGGACGGCCAAACTGGCCTTGCTCGTCGTCTGAGCCAGATGTAACCGGTTACACGATGGCCGTCCATGGCAATTCCGTGACATGGCGCTGGCCAATGGGTCGAAAGAGCGGCAGGCGTTGCACGCCGGCCACAGGGAGAGAAAGCATGACGGACACTCGGATCACGCGCCGCGCCGCGTTGATGGCTGCCGGCGCGATCGGCGCCTGGGCGGCGAGCCCGGCGCGCGCCTTGCTGCGCAGCACCGATGCGACCGCCTCGCCTGATCTCGATGCACTCGTTTCCCGAATGACGATCGAGGAGAAGGCGGGACAGCTTACCCTGAACGCCGCTGCCTGGGCCGGCTCCGCGGCCACCGCGCTCAACCCGCCCTCCGCCGGCGCGACCTTCACCGAACAGCTCGCACAGGTTCGCGCCGGCCATCTGACCGGCGTGTTCAACGGAAACGGCGCCGAGATGTCGCGGCAGATGCAGTTGGCGGCGATCAAGCAATCCCGCCTCAAGATCCCGCTGATCTTCGCGGCCGACATCATCCACGGTTTCCGCACCATCTTCCCCGTGCCGCTCGGCGAAGCGGCAAGCTGGGACCCCGAACTGGCCGAGCGCACCGCCCGCATCGCCGCCGTGGAGGCCGCTGCCGCCGGCATCGACTGGACCTTTGCGCCGATGGTGGACATCGCGCGCGACCAGCGCTGGGGCCGCGGCGTCGAGGGCGCCGGGGAGGACGTCTGGCTCGGCAAGATGTTCGCTGCCGCGCGCGTGAAGGGTTTCCAGGGCGACAAGCTCACCGCGGCGGACGCGGTGATGGCCTGCATGAAGCACTTCGCCGCCTATGGCGCGGCGGAGGCGGGGCTGGATTACTCAACGGTGGACGTTTCCGAGCGCACGCTGCGGGACGTCTACCTGCCGCCCTTCAAGACCGGCCTCGATGCCGGTGCATTGTCGGTGATGGCCGCCTTTAACGAGCTGTCGGGCATTCCCGCGACCGCGAATGACTGGCTCATGCGCACTGTCCTGCGCGACGAATGGAAATTCGATGGCATCGTCGTGTCGGACTATACGGGCGACGAGGAGCTGATCGCCCACGGCGTGGCGAAGGACGGCCGCGACGCCGCCCGCCTCGCCTTCCTCGCCGGCGTGGACATGAGCATGCAGAGCGGCCTCTACATGCAGCATCTCCCCGGCCTTGTGGCCGCCGGCGAGGTGCCGATGGCTCGCGTGGACGAATCGGTACGCCGGGTTCTTGCGGTGAAAGCCCGGCTCGGCCTGTTCGACGATCCGTTCCGCCGCATCGATCCGCGCCGCGAGAAGACGCGCGTTCTCACCCCGGCGCACCGTAAGGTCGCGCGTGAGGCGGCGGTGAAGTCCGCCGTTCTCCTGAAGAACGAAGGCAATCTCCTGCCCTTGCCGAAGAGCGGCAAGCGGATCGCGCTGATCGGCCCGTTCGCAGAAGGAAAGCACGACCTGGTCGGGCCGTGGTGCGTCTATGGCGACGATGCACAGGCGGTGGATCTCGCCACCGGCCTGCGGGCCAAGGGCGCGACGATCACCGTCACGCAGGGCTGCGCTCCGGAAGAGGCGATCGCGGGCGGCATCGAGGCGGCGGTCGCGGCCGCACGGGCAGCCGACGTCGTGGTGCTCGCGGTGGGCGAACATACCGGCATGTCCGGCGAGGCGCAGGCCCGCGCCTCCATCGCGCTCCCCGATCCGCAACTCGCCTTGGCAGAAGCCGTCGCCGGCACCGGCAAGCCGATCGTCGTGGTGCTCAAGAACGGTCGCGCGCTGGAACTCGCCGGCGCGATCGCCAACGCGCCGGCGATCCTCGTCACCTGGTTCCTTGGCTCGGAAACGGGCAATGCCATCGCCGATCTGCTGTTCGGCGACGCCTCGCCGTCCGGCCGTCTTCCGGTCAGCTTCCCGCACGCAACGGGCCAGCAGCCCTATTATTATGCGCACAAGCCAACCGGCCGTCCCAACCCGCCCGGCGCGCCGCAAGCCTACAAGGCCCATTTCCGCGGCATCCTGAACGATGCGCTCTATCCGTTTGGGCACGGGCTGACCTATGGTCAGATCGGCTATTCGGCGCTGCAACTCGGCGGCGGTCGCTTGCCGGCGAACGGTCAGCTTGCCGTGCAGGCGACCCTCACCAACAATGGCGCTCGCGCGGCGGAGGAGGTGGTTCAGCTATACATCCGTGACCGTGTGGCGAGCGTCACCCGGCCGGTGCGCCAACTCGTCAATTTCCGCCGCGTGGCGCTGGCACCCGGCGCCTCGCAGCAGGTACGGTTCACCATCACGCCGCAGGATCTTGCCTTTATCGGCCGTGACCTCAAGTCGGTTGTGGAGCCCGGCACCTTCGATGTCTGGATCGCGCCTTCCGCCGAGGCCGAGGGCGTACACGGCACGTTCGAGCTCGGCTGAGAGTCGCGGCCCGGATCGCACGCACGCAGGAGAGAGCACATGCCTTTGTACGAGATCGCCGGAAAGGCGCCGCTTCTCGGAGCGGGCGCGTGGGTAGCGCCCAGCGCCGATCTGATCGGTGAGATCGTGGTGGGCGAGAACGCCAGCGTCTGGTTCGGCGCCGTGCTGCGCGGCGACAACACGCCCATCGTGATCGGCGCCCGCTCCAACGTGCAGGAAGGCGCCGTGTGCCACAGCGATCCGGGCGCGCCGCTCACGATCGGCGAGGACGTGACGGTCGGCCATCGCGCCGTTCTTCATGGTTGCACGGTGGGTGACGGTGCGCTGATCGGGATGGGCGCCATCGTGCTCAACCGCGCGGTGATCGGTTCCGGCTGCATCGTCGGTGCCGGCGCGGTCGTCACGGAAGGCAAGGAGTTCCCGGAAAACAGCCTCATCTTCGGCAGCCCCGCCCGGGTCGTGCGCACGCTGGACGAGGCAGCGCGTACGATGTTGAAGCTGTCCGCGGCCCATTATGTCGAGAAGGCGCAGCGCAACGCGGAGGGGCTGAAGCGGGTCGGCTAGGTGCCGCAGGCGCGAAAGCGCCTGCTCACCGAACCCCCTCGCGGTGGTCAAAGCCTCGGTTCGTATTGCGGTTCCGGTGCTAACTTGCGACCGAGACCTCGACCTTGGGGACGGACGATCCTGGCCTGACGCAGCAGCCCGAGCCATGTGAAGCAAAGGATCGCCAGGGCTGGCATCACCACCGTCAGCAGGCCGAGCGTCAGTAGGAAAGAGCCGCCGGGTCGGAATGCCACCGTGGCGACCGGCCCCGCGCCCCGGCCCAGCTGGAACGCCATGACCATGCAGAACGCGGGAGCGAACGGCCGCCAGAGCCATGAAGGCAGGAGCGAACGGCCGAACGCGGACCGACCGGCCCTGGGGTCCCCGTCGCATAAAAAACAACACGACCGATCTGCCAGGCCGAGGGATCGGCAAACAGCTTGGGCACGTCTCCGATCCCGACCAGCAGCACCATCAGAATGGCAAACAACTGCCAATCGAGTCCAGGCGTCGGACAAGAAGGGCGCATGCGCTGCGCCTGGGGCCGCACCGCCGCGCAAGGCTTAAGTGACGCGCCTGCGCGCGAAATGACGCCGCGACGCTCTCGATCGCGGCGCCATTTATTCGTGCCTTACTTCGCCGCCGCCCACTTCACGATGGACGGACGAACGCGATCGACCACCTGCTTGCGTGCGGCCATCACCGCCAGCACCCGCTGCGCGGACCCTTGCGCCGCCGGCTCCAGGTTCTTCTGGGCAAAGGCCTGGATCTTGCCCGGCATCGCCGGGTCGCTCGATCCCTGGCCCAGCGCCACGATGTAGCGCGCGCGGGTGCTCGTCTCCAAGAAGCTGTTGACCAGCTCCGTGTTGGCGACCGCGAAGTCGAACGCCAGGTCCGAATGCCGGCCGGCAATGGCGGACAAGAGGCCCGCCTTCTGCTGCGTGGTGAAGGTATCGGTCTTCAGGAGGTCGAGCGCGCGCTGCGCCAGCGCGTCGTCGCGTGCCGAGCCGAGCAGCCGGATATAGGTGTTCTTGGCGACCGGGCTCTTTTCCGCCTTGGTGATCTCCAGCAACTGCTCCCACTCGGCCGGCGTTGCGTTCACCGCATAAGTGGTCAGAATCGGCGTGCGGATCGCGACCGGGATGGCCGCCGGGTTGGTCTTCAGCGCCGCGACATAGGTCCGCGCCTTGGCCGCCACTTCCGGATCGCCGTTGACGCCGAGCCGCCCGATCAGGCCCTCGCGCAGGTTGGTCACCGACGGCGACTCGCCGGCTTGAGCCTCGTATCCGACGCGGCGCAATACCGGCGAAAGGATGCGGTTGGACTTGGCGCGCACCTGTGCCTCGGCCGGCGTGCCCTGGACGAGCCCGCCCATCGCGCCGAGATGTCCGGTCACCATCGCCCAGACGATCGGGCTCGCCTCGCCGGGCACGGCGCCGATCGTATCGAAGTACACGCCCATGTCCTGGTCGCCGCTCATCGCCAGCGCCATGTCGTCGCCCAGCGTGCCGAGCTGATCGGTCACCTCCAGCCTGTTGAAATTCTTCACCAGCGCGGCATGCGTCGGCACGTCATACTTCGTGCGGACGTAGGAGCCCTTGTCGCGGTTCAGCACCAGCGTGCCGCAGCCGCCCACGGTCACCGGCGTCGACGCACCCGTGACCACCGCGCTCGTCGTCTGCCCACCCACGGTCGCCAGCGTCATGGGCACATACCAGGTCTGCGCCGCCTTGGACGGCGCGTCGAGGCCCCAGCGACCCTGCGACAGCACGACCTGCGTGTTGCCGCCGACGCACTTGGCGGAGGTCAGCGAAACGAGCGGCACGCCGCCCTGACGGGTGAAGCTGTCGGCGATCTGCTTGACCGGCTTGCCCGCGGCCTTTTCCAGCTCGGACCAGAGCTGGTCCGTCTGCGTGTTGCCGTACTTGTATTTCGCCATGTAGCTGCGGATGCCGTTGCGGAACACGTCCGCGCCCAGCGTGGACTCGAGCATGCCGATCACCGCCTGGCCCTTGGCATAGGTGATGCCGTCAAAGGCCTCGCCCATCTGGTCCACCGTCTCGATGTGGCGGATGATCGGGTGCGTGGCTGCGGTGCCGTCGGCCGCCATGGCGCCTTCGCGCGCGCCGGCAACCGCCGTCTCCTTGTCGCCCCAGCTCGGGTTAAGCACGGTGGACGACTTGTTTTCCATCCACGAGGCGAAGCCCTCGTTCAGCCACAGGTCGTCCCACCACCCCATGGTGACGAGATCGCCGAACCACTGGTGCGCCATTTCATGCGCCACGACGGAGAAGATGCGCTCACGCCCGCTCTGCGTGGTGCGCTGCGGATCGACGAGCAGTTCGTTCTCGAAATAGAAGATCGCGCCCCAGTTCTCCATCGCGCCGAAGAACTGCGAGGAGCCTGGGCCGGCGATCATGTCCATCTTGGGCAGCGGATAGGGCTGGCCGAAATAGTCGTTGTAATAGGCCAGCAGCCGCTTGGCTTCGCTGAGCGAGTAATCGCCCTGGTTCACCACGCCCCGGCGGGTAATGACGCCGATCTCGGTGTTGCCCGCCTGAACGGTCTTGCGCTCCACGTCGCCCAGGCCGAGGAACAGGAGATAGCTCGACATGACGGGCGTCTGACCGAAGCTGTAGAGGCTGCTGCCATCGCCCTGCTTGGTGACCTTCGTCGCCGGCATGTTGGAAAAGGCGGTCTGGCCCGCGGGAGATACCGCGTTCACCGTGAACTTGGCCTTGAACGAGGGCTCGTCCCACATCGGCGCGAAGCGGCGCGCATCCGGCGCCTCGAACTGGGTGGCCAGCATGCGGCCGGGCGTGCCGTCCGGATTGGTATAGTCGGTGAAGAAGAACCCGGCGGCGGTGGAGTTCAGCTTGCCGGTCCATGCAAAGGTCAGCGTGTGCGCGCCGGCCTTGGCCTCCGCCGGCAGGGCCACCGTCAGCTGCTGCGTCTTCTCGTCGAGGGTTGCGGTCGCTGCCTTGCCGTCGAACGTCACCCGGCCGATCTGCAGCTCGGCGGCGTTCAGAACGATCGTGCGAGTGGGCTGTTTGACGTCGACCTGCACCGTCTCCGAGCCGGTGAAGGTCATCGCCTCAGGGCTGGGCTTCGCCTTGGCGTCGAACGCCTTGGGGTTCGGCGTGACGGTGATGTCGTACGACACCGGCACCACGGTGCGCGGGAGCTGGCCCTGCGCCAGCGCCGGCGCGGACACGGTGAACAGAAGGGCGGCGGCAGCGGCGAGCTTCATCGAAAAACCCCTTTTATGTTGCGTCTGATGCGCAGTGTGTTGCCTCCATAAGGCATTGCAGGCCCGGCGCAATCCGGAACCTTGCTGGACAGCCAATTCGCTTGCGTTATGGTCCCGCCCATGAGCGTACCCGATCTTCTAAGCCGCCTGCGCCTGCCCGTGATCGGGTCGCCGCTGTTCATCATCTCCGGTCCTGACCTGGTGATCGCCCAGTGCAAGGCGGGGATCGTGGGCTCCTTTCCCGCGCTCAACGCCCGGCCGGCGGCACAGCTCGACGAATGGCTGCACCGCATCACGGAAGAGCTCGCCGCCCACAATCGCGCACACCCGGACCGGCCCGCCGCGCCCTTTGCCGTCAATCAGATCGTCCACCGGTCCAACGACCGGCTCGAACAGGATCTCGCCACCTGCGCCAAGTGGCAGGTGCCGATCATCATCACCTCGCTTGGCGCGCGCGAGGACCTCAACACTGCGGTGCACGGCTGGGGCGGCATCACCCTTCATGACGTGATCGACGACCGTTTCGCGCGCAAGGCGATCGAAAAGGGCGCAGACGGGCTGATCGCCGTTGCCGCCGGTGCCGGCGGCCATGCCGGACGCCTTTCCCCGTTCGCGCTGGTGCAGGAGATCCGCCAATGGTTCGCCGGTCCGCTTGCGCTGTCCGGCTCGATCGCGACCGGAGACGCGATCCTCGCCGCGCAGGCAATGGGCGCCGACTTCGCCTATATCGGCTCCCCGTTCATCGCGACGGAGGAGGCGAATGCCGATCCTGCGTACAAGCAGGGCATCGTCGAGGGACGTGCATCGGACATCGTCTATTCGAGCCTCTTCACCGGCGTGCACGGCAATTATCTGCGCGGGTCGATCCAGCGCGCCGGCCTTGATCCGGACAATCTGCCGGAGGGCGACCTCAAGACCATGAACTTCGGCGGCGGCGCGAACGACGGCACGGGGGCAAAGCCGAAGGCGTGGAAGGACATCTGGGGCTCGGGCCAGGGCATCGGCGCAGTTGATCGCGTCGAGCCGGTGGCGGCGCGTGTGGACCGGCTTGCCGATCAATATGCCGCTGCCCGCGCCCGGCTGCTCGGCTGAGCGCAGCATGCGACACCGCCAGCGGTGTCGCCGGTCCTGAACGCCGCGTCGCTAGCTGCTCCGCCGGCAGCTGCGTCGCGTCGGTCAGATCGACATCGCCAATCGGTCCAGCATCGTCCTTGCCGGGCTCACCGGCGCCATCTGCGCGATCTGCGCCTCGTCCAGTCGCTGCACCCGCCGGTACAATTCTGCGCTGGCGGCGATCAGCGAACGCGCGCGCGTCGGCATCTGCTCCACGGCCACGGGATCGCTCTGCGGCGCGGGGCCGAGCCGGCGTGACGGATCAAGCGCGTCGCGTGGTGCCATCTCGCCCACGTCCACCGCCCGCTGGGTCAACAGCCAGGCGATCACGTGCATCAGGCGCGTCGTCACCTTCAGCGACTCGCAGGAGAAGGACACGCGCGCCATGGGATCGAGCGCGTCGCGGTCCACGCGCCCGCCCTGGTCGAAATAGGACCGCGCCTCGTCCGCCAGCACCATGGCGTCGACATACAGCGTGTCAATCAACCGTCGTTGCAGCCTCTTGTCCCCCATGATCCCCATCATGGGCGCACGATACCAAGGTCAGCGCCCGGCGAGAATCCGCCCACGCGTACTTCCATCGCGGTAGACCGTCCCAAAGCGGGGCAGAGTTCCACCTTGTCAGGCAATGATGTCGGGAATCAGCGCGTCCTCGATCGCGACGATCTCGTCACGCAGCCGCAGCTTGCGCCTCTTCAACCGCGCGATCTGCAACTGGTCGCTCGATCCCGCCTGCCGAAGCGCGTCTATCGCCGCATCAAGGTCACGATGCTCGGTTCGCAACACGTCCAGCCGCTCGGCCAGCTGATCCTCGTCCATCGAGCCCCCCGCCGCGGCAGCGCCCGCACAGAACAGGTCGTCGCGGTAAACCGATCACTTACCGCTTGTAGGCGAGACACGGCAAGCGATTCGTGGTTCAATCCCCTTCCAAGCTGTGAAGGAGTTTTCCATGAACACTGCGCACCTCTCGGCCCTCGAAGCCAAGCATGCCGTGCTCGACCAGCGAATCTACGCCGAATCGCATCGTCCGCAACCGGACACCGGGCTCATCGCGACGCTCAAGAAGCAAAAGCTGCGCGTGAAGGACGAGATATCCGAACAATAAAGCCGGCTCGGCCCGCGTGGCGAAAACGCGCGGGCCGGGATCAGCGCAGCGGCGGTTTTAGCGTCGTTCGCCGCCGCGCCGCCTCACCCGATCCGCCCACCGGCTTGCGTGCCGCGAGCGGATCGATCGGGCGATCGAACGCCACGCCCGTGCGCCCCTGTGTCGACCAGGCCACCCGTCCGGGCACGACACCCACACCGCGCACGTCGATCTCCACCCGGGTGCCGATGTCGAGATCGTCCGGCAATTCGGCCATCAATCCGCCTTCGGATAGATTGCGGACCCGCACCTGCCTGGTCTCGGCATCGCCCACCCGTCGAAAACCAGCCATCAGGAACAGCGAGTCGCGAGCCTTGCTGCGGTTGCTGCCCGCGTCGTCCGTGTCCGCGGACGGGAAAGGATCGTGGGGAATGCTGTCCATCTGCCTGCTCGAGGGAATTTTCGGTCAGCGGCGATCAAACAGCAAAAGCTTTGCCATTCGCTTAAGGCCGCGGCTCCGCCTCAATCGTCCCGCGAAACCTTTTCGTTGCGCTCGTGGCGCTCCTGCGCCTCCAGCGTCATCGTGGCGATGGGACGGGCCTCCAAGCGGCCGAGCGAGATCGGTTCGCCGGTCACCTCGCAATAGCCATATTCGCCCTCGTCGATCCGGCGCAGGGCAGCATCGATCTTGGCGATCAGCTTGCGCTGGCGGTCGCGCGTGCGCAGCTCGATCGACCAGTCCGTTTCGCTGGAGGCACGGTCGGTGAGGTCCGCCTCGCGCAGGCTGTCGACCTGCAACTGGGAAAGCGTGCCCTGCGCCTCGCGCAGGATCGCCTCCTTCCACTGCAGCAACTTCTTGCGGAAATAGGCCTGCTGGCGCTCGTTCATGAACGGCTCGTCAGCACTCGGGCGGTAGCCGCCCTCGTCATTGGCCGGTGCGATGTTGGTCTCGTCCACGCGATTAAGCACAGTCGCCATAGATCCGCTCTCTCCCCGGCCTCGCCTTGTTGCCTGATGCGAGACCGCCCCTTGCCCGACCGCGCCTATAGCGTCGCCAGGGGCAGTCCACAAGCAAGCCGAGCGTATGGCCCCGTCCTTGGTCGAGAGGTGGTGAGCCGGCGATGAACGAGCCCGCCCGGTCGGCGGCGCCGCGGCAAGTTGAGCCGCTCTTCCGTCCCGTAACGATACGTTAACCATATTCCAAGCTGCGGCGGCTGCGAGAATCTCCCGTGGGACACTCCCACCATGGTTAAGGCGGTTGAACTTAAAACTTTGTTGGGCACTGTGCCTCGATAGCAGCGGACCAAGCAGCTACTGGGACACGCTCCGGCTCTTCAGCGCCGGCAACGGGAAAGTGACGATAATGTCGGTGCGGATGGCTTTGGCAAAACTTTGCGCCTGCACATGCGGGGGCGCGTTGATCGGTGGCGGCGCGGTGCACGTGGCGGAAGGTGCGCAGGCGCGCGCTTCGTACGCCAAGAAGGTGACCAAGCGCGTAGTCACCAAGCGAGTGGTGGCATCCACCCGTGCCCGCACGCGTGTCCGCCGAATCGTCACCACCAGCCGGACCAGCTGTCCGCCGCAGGTGATCACCACCACGGCGCAGGGCGCGCCCGTGCCCCTGCCCCCTGTCCCGGTCGCCCAGGCGAGCTTCGGCGGCGGCGGCGGGTTCGTGCCCGTGATCGGCGGCAGCGGCGGCTTTGCGGGCGGCGGCGGCTTTGGCGGCGGTTTCTTCGGCGGCAGCGGCGGCGGGTCCAGCGGCTCGATCGTAATCTCCTCGGGCTCCACCTCCACCAGCTCATCCGGCAAGGTCTCGTCGTCGACCTCCACGGGCGGTGCGAACGTGGACATCGACAACAACAACAACAACAATTCGAACGCCGAGAACAACAACAACCAGTCGAACGACAACAACAACAACAATCAGAACAACAATTCCAACGAGAACACGAACAACAACAGCAACAATAATAACAACAACAACGAGCAATCACAGAACCAGGGCCAGAACCAGAACCAGGGGCAGCACCAGAACCAGGGGCAGCACCAGAACCAGGATCAGGACCAGCACCAGAGCTCGTCGAGCTACGGCTCCAGCAGCAAGGGCTGGAGCTCGAACGGCGGCTGGAGTTCGAACGGTGGCTGGACGTCGAGCGGTCACCACGGTTCCACCGGCTCGTCCAGCGGCCCGCCCGCGCCGGTGCCGGCGCCGCCCATGGTTCTCCTGTTCGGAGCCGCCGCCGCTGCGCTGGTCGGCCGCAAGCGCTTCAGCAAGAAGGCGGCAACCGCCGCCTGAACTGAAGGTTCGTGCAAGCAAAGGGCCGTCGGAGCGATCCGGCGGCCCTTTGTTCGTGTGGGCGACCCGGCAACACCGGATCAGCGTGACGGCATCACGCCGCCTGCAGTGCCTGTTCGATCTGGTCGATCGGATGCCCGGTCAGGTCCTTGTCCAGCTCCCCCTTCAGGCGATGCTGCACTTCGACGTGATAATGCTTGCGCAGTTCACCGAGCGTCTTGGGCGGCGCGACGACGAACAGCGCATCATAATCGTGGCGCAAGGCGCGCCGCTTGAGAAGGTCCGCCACTTCGGCAGCGAAGCGATCCTCCTCCAGCTGATGGAAGTCCGTTTCCTCGAACGATCCGCGCGAGGGAGCGAACTGCGCACCGCCGCCCTGCGCATGGTTGGAGCCGCCCTGCGCAACGGCGGGCGCGCCGGCGCCGGTCTGCGTCGAGGAGGCGCCTCCGGCCGCATCGGTCTTCTGGTCGCGATCCGCAGGGTTCGGACGCTCCTCCGCCTTCTCCACCGTCAGGTTGGGATAGGCCTCGTCGCCCTGGTTCCGCAGGAACAGCATCTTGCGCCCGTCGGCGACGCAAACGACGGCATTGTGGGGAACCTGCATGGCGTTTCTCCTTCTTTTCGGTTCCCGGCGCCAACGCGGGAGCTTGCCCGCGGGTTGCGCCGTCCGGCCTTGCCCGCTAGCCCGCCGCCATGCACGACATCCGCCTGATCCGCGACAATCCCGCCGCGTTCGACGCTGCCCTGGCCCGCCGCGGCCTGCCGCCGCGCGCCGCCGACCTCGTCGCCCTGGACGAGCACCGCCGCGCGCTGGCCACGGAGGCGCAGGTCGCCCAGGCGCGCCGCAACGAGCTGTCCAAGGCGGTTGGTGCGGCCAAGGCGCGACGCGACGATCCCACCGATCTGCTGGCCGAAGTGGCCGAGCTGAAGGAGCGGCTACCGGCGATCGCCGCGGAAGAAAAGGCGCTTGGCGAACGGCTCAATGCCGAGCTGGCCACCATCCCCAACGTGCCGCTCGCCGACGTGCCGAGCGGCAAGGACGAGGATGACAATGCCTTGGTGGCGACGGTCGGCACGCCTGCGGACTTTCCCTTCGCCCCCCGCGAGCATGATGCGATCGGCCCCGCGCTCGGCCTCGATTTCGAGACCGGCGCCAAGCTGTCGGGCGCGCGCTTCACGCTTGTTCGCGGCCGCGCGGCGCGCCTTCACCGCGCGCTTGGCCAGTTCATGCTCGACACGCTGGCCGAACAGTTCGCCTACGAACAGGTCGTGCCGCCGCTGCTCGTCCGTGACGAGGCGATGTTCGGCACCGGCCAGCTGCCGAAATTCGCCGAGGACCTGTTCCGTACCACGGACGATCGCTGGCTGATCCCGACCGCGGAGGTCAGCCTGACCAACATCGTGGCGAACACCATCCTGTCGCAGGAGGAGCTGCCGCTCCGCTTCGCCGCGCTGACCCCCTGCTTCCGCTCCGAGGCCGGCGCAGCGGGCCGGGACACGCGCGGCTACATCCGCCAGCACCAGTTCGAGAAGGTGGAAATGGTGTCGATCACCACGCCCGACGCCTCCGAGGACGAGCATGAGCGGATGACAGGCGCCGCCGAGCACGTGCTGAGCGCGCTCGGCCTGCCGTTCCGCCGGATGAAGCTGTGCACCGGCGACATGGGCTTCTCCGCCGCGCGCACCTATGACCTGGAGGTCTGGCTGCCCGGACAGGGCCGCTACCGCGAAATCTCGAGCTGCTCCACCTGCACCGACTTCCAGGCGCGGCGCATGGGCGCTCGCTACCGGCCGGAGGGCGAAAAGGGCACCCGCTTCGTTAATACGCTGAACGGCTCCGGATTGGCGGTCGGGCGCACGCTTGTCGCCGTGCTGGAGAATTATCAGCAGGAGGATGGCGGGGTCGCTGTCCCCGATGTGCTCCAGCCGTACCTCAAGGGGCTGAACCGGCTCGATCCGGCATGAGGATCCTCCTCTCCAACGACGATGGCCTGCACGCCCGCGGGCTGGAAGTGCTGGAGGCACTGGCCCGCGCGATCTCGGACGACGTCTGGATCGTCGCGCCGGCGGAGGAGCAATCGGGCAAGGGCCGCTCCCTCACCATCAGCGAGCCTGTTCGCCTGCGGCAATGGGGCGAACGGCGCTGGGCCGTGTCGGGCACGCCGACCGACGCCGTGAAGATCGCGCTTGGCGAACTGATGAAGGATCACCGGCCCGACCTGCTCCTTTCGGGGGTCAACCGCGGTGCAAACCTCGCCGAGGATACCAGCTATTCCGGCACGGTCGCCGCGGCGATGGAAGGCGCCTTTGCCGGCATCCGCTCGATCGCGCTCAGCCAGTGCTATCCCTCTCCCGTAATGGGCGATGCGGTTACGTTCGAGGCGGCGGAGGCCTGGGGCGAGCGCGTGTTGCGCCCCCTGCTCGACCAGCCCTTCGCCCCGCGCACGCTGGTCAACATCAACTTCCCGCCGATCGCGCCGGACGAAGTGCGCGGCATCCGCGCCGTGCGCCAGGGCCTGCGCGACCATGGCGGGCAAATGGTCGATCGCCGGACCGATCCGCGCGGGGTTCCCTATTACTGGCTGTCCACCGGCCGCATGACGCACACGGCCGCGCATGACACGGATCTGGAGGCGATTGCCGATGGCTTCATCTCCGTCACGCCGCTGCATCTCGACCTGACACACACGGGCTCGCTTGCTAGTCTCGCCGCCACCTATCGCTGAGGGGAGACGGGGCATGGGGGCAAGGAGCTGGACGTGGCTGGCGGGCGCCTCCCTGCTCACCGGCTGCGTCCCGCCCGGCGCGCCCGATCCCGATTATGCGCCGCCGCCACCCGCGCCCTCCTTCACCGCCCAAGCGCCGGACCGGGCACCGGTGGCGCTCCGGGGAGGGCAGAGCCGGGAACGAGACAGCCAGCACCGGCAGCAGCCGCAGCAACTCGGGGACGGCGTCACCGCCGCGCCCGCGCCGCCGCCGGCCTGGCGGACAAGGCCCGTCACTGCGGATGCGCGAGCGATCGCTCCCTCGACCTATGTCGTGCGGCCGGGCGACACGCTGCGGGGCATCGCCGATCGCACCGGCTCCGGCGCAGAGGTGATCGCGCGCGCGAACAACCTCCCTCCCCCCTTCTCCCTGCGCGCGGGGCAGCGGCTGGAGGTACCCGGCGGCCGCTACCACCTGGTCCGACCCGGCGAGACCGGCATCGCCATCGCGCGCGCCTATGGCGTGGACTGGTCACGCATCGTCACCACCAACGATCTTCGGGAACCCTATACCCTGCGCGCCGGCATGCGCATCCTGATCCCGGGCGATCTTCCCGGCGTGAGCGTGGCTGCGCAGCGAGCCGCGGCCTTCAACATCGACATCGACGACATCATCACCGGTTCCAGCCCCGCTCCGGCGCCGGGCAAGCGCCCCGAAAAGCCGAGCACGTCCGTGGCCTCCCGCGCGCCCTCTCCGATCACGCCGGTGCAGGAGCCCAGCCGCCTGCGCGGAGCCTTCGACTGGCCGGTCAACGGCCAGATCGTCGGCCGGTTCGGCCCGGGTCGCAGCGGAGAACGCCTGAACGGCATCAACATCGCGGTGCCGCTCGGCACCTCCGTGCTCGCCGCGGCCGATGGCGTGGTGGTATATGCCGGCAACGAGATCTCCAGCCTGGGCGGCCTCGTCATCATCAAGCATGGCGACAACTGGACCACCGTTTATGGTCATTGCCGCGATCTGCTCGTGCGCCGTGGTCAGGCCGTGAAGCGCGGTCAGGCAATCGCCCGCTCCGGCGACAGCGGCAACGCCGACCGGCCGCAGCTCCATTTCGAACTGCGCCGCGGCCGCAACCCGATCGATCCGCTGGGGCAGCTGCCGCGCTCCTGACCTCTCCGATCTTCCGAAACGGGGAGGACTGGATAGCCCTCCCCATTTCCCCTAAGCCGCGCGCATCATGAGCCAGTTCCAGTCCGATCTCCTCCGCCTGCTGTCCGACCGTGGCTATATTCACCAGGTCACCGATGCTGCGGCGCTCGACGCGCTCGCGTCCAGGCAGATCGTGCCGGGCTATATCGGCTTCGACCCCACCGCACCTTCGCTGCACGTGGGCGGGCTCATCCAGATCATGCTGCTCCGCCGATTGCAGCAGGCCGGACACAAGCCGATCGTGCTGATGGGCGGCGGCACCGGCAAGATCGGCGATCCGAGCTTCAAGGACGAGGCGCGCAAGCTGTTGGCGGAGGACGGGATCAACGCCAACGTCGCGTCCATTCAGCGCATCTTCGAGCGTTTCCTCACCTTCGGCGACGGACCGATCGACGCGGTGATGGTCAACAATGCCGACTGGCTCGACGCGCTGGAATATATCCCCTTCCTGCGCGAGGTCGGGCAGCATTTCAGCGTCAACCGCATGCTCAGCTTCGACAGCGTGCGGCTGCGGCTGGACCGCGAACAGTCGCTATCGTTCCTGGAATTCAACTACATGATCCTCCAGGCATACGACTTCCGCGAACTGTCGCAGCGGCACGCCTGCCGGCTGCAGATGGGCGGGTCGGACCAGTGGGGCAACATCGTCAACGGCTTGGAGCTTGCCCGCCGGATGGACGGCACGGAGGTATTCGGCGTCACCACCCCCCTGCTCACCACCGCGGACGGCACCAAGATGGGCAAGACGGTGAAAGGCGCCGTCTGGCTCCACGAGGATCAGTTGCCGCACTTCGATTACTGGCAGTTCTGGCGCAACACGGATGACCGGGACGTCGGCCGCTTCCTGCGCCTGTTCACCGACCTGCCGCTCGACGAGATCGCCCGGCTGGAGGCGCTGCAAGGCGCCGAGATCAACCAGGCGAAGATCGTCCTTGCCAATGAGGCAACTGCACTCTGCCGCGGGCGCGACGCAGCGGAGGCGGCGGCGGAAACCGCTCGCCGTACCTTCGAGGAGGGCGCCAGCGGCGATGCGCTGCCGACCGTTCCCGCCGGTCCGGAAGGGATCACCGTCGTCCAGGCTGCCACCGCGCTCGGCTTCGCCGCTTCCAACAAGGAGGCGCGGCGCAAGATCGAGGAAGGCGCCGTGCGCATCAACGACGAGCGCGTGACCACGCATGAGGCGATCCTGCAGCCCGGTGACAAGCTGTCGGTCGGCAAGAAGCAGCATGGCATGGTGGTCGCCGGCTGACGCAACCGGCGGTCATTTGTTGCCGCCCTGTGCCCAGCAGGTCAACGCGCCGTTAAGGACCTTCCTTCGACCCCGCTTCACACCCTGCCTGCTATGCGAAGGTCAGGCTCTCGGGGATAAGCATAGTGCCCGCACCAGGCGCAGTTCATTCCGATTTGCGGTCCATTCCGCGCGACGAAGTGCATTACCGTGCCCGTGCGTTCGGGCCGGACGCCCGTCCGCTGCACCTGCTGATCGTGAACATCTCCGCCATGGGCCTCATGGCGCGGTGCGACGCCGCGTTCCAGGCGGGGGATCGACTGCGCGTCCAATTGCCCGTCGTCGGCACGGTGGCGGCCGAGATCCGCTGGTCGCTGGGCGGCCGGATCGGCTGTGAGCTGGATACGCAGATCGGCCTTGCCGACTATTACGAACTCCTCGCCGCGCTCACGAAAGCCCGCTAGCGCCGCACCAGCAGGACGCCGACGAAGACCAGCGCGACGCCGGCCAGCTTGGTTGTGCTGATCGGCACTTGCCGGAGCCCCAGCAAGCCGAAATGATCGAGCACGAGCGCGGCAACGAGCTGGCTGCCGATCGCCATGGTCAGCGTGGTCGCCAGCCCCAGCCGGGGAGCCGCAAAGGCCATCACCGCCACGAACCCCGCGCCATAGAAGCCACCCAGCCACGCCCAGGCCGGCGCGCCCTTGACCGCTGCGGGACCGGTCCGATCGAGCGCCGCCCACAGCGCCAGCAAGGTCAGCGTTCCGACGATAAAGGAGATCAGGGCCGCCAGCAGCACCGACCCCGAGGTTCGCGCCAGGGCTGCGTTGGTCGGCGGCTGTACGGCAAGCCCGATACCGGCAAGGAGAACGGCGAGGATCGGCAGAAACTGCATGACGAAGCGCCTATCCGCTCACCCCGAGCGCAGCAACTGCACTCCGGCGTCGCGTTCGAAAAGGTAGAGCGCCACCCGCGCCGCCTGCCCCCGCCCGCCGCTGAGCCCGCCATCGCGATCCACCAGCAGGCGCGCGTCGTCGGTCGCCACGGGCAGCAGCGTGTTCAGCATTTCGGGCGTTGCCAGCCGGAACTTCTCCTCGCCCGATTGCCGGGTGCCCAGAAGCTCGCCTGCTCCCCGCAGGCGCAGATCTTCCTCCGCGATGCGGAAACCGTCGTTCGTTTCCCGCATCAGCGCCAGCCGTGCGCGGGCAGTCTCGCTCAGGGAGCCGCCGCGTACCAGCAGGCATACCGATCGCCCGCCGCCGCGCCCCACGCGCCCGCGCAGCTGATGGAGCTGCGCCAGGCCGAAGCGGTCGGCATGCTCGATCACGATCAACCGCGCATTCGGCACGTCTACCCCGACCTCGATCACCGTCGTGGCAACCAGCACCGAAACGCGCCCCGCAGCGAAATCCGCCATCACCGCGTCCTTCTCCGGCCCTTTCATTCGGCCGTGAACGAGGCCCACGCGATCGCCGAAGCGGGTGCGCAGGGCCTCGGCCCGGGCCTCGGCGGCGGCCATGTCGCTGTTCTCGCTTTCCTCCACCAGCGGACACACCCAATAGGCCTGCCCTCCGTCGGACAGGTGCCGCGCGAGGCCGTCGACGATCTCGTCCAGGCGCTCCTCCGCGATCACCCGCGTTTCGATCGGCTCGCGACCGGGCGGCATCTCGTCCAGCCGGCTCACGTCCATCTCGCCGTAATTGGCGAGCGTCAGCGTACGCGGGATCGGCGTCGCGGTCATCACCAGGAGGTGGGGCGGCCGCTGGCCCTTGGCCTGCAACAGCATGCGCTGCGCCACGCCGAAGCGGTGCTGCTCGTCGACCACGACAAGCCCGAGGTCGCGATAGGTGACCCCTTCCTGGAAGATCGCGTGCGTGCCGATCAGGATCTGGATGGAGCCGTCCGCCACCCCCATCAAGGTCGCCTCCCGCGCGCGGCCCTTGTCTCGCCCGGTCAGGATCGCAACCTCGACGGGCAGGCCGGCAAACTGGCGGCGCAGTGTTTCATAGTGCTGGCGCGCAAGGATCTCCGTGGGCGCCAGCAGCGCGCCCTGCGCGCCCGCCTCCACCGCCGCCAGCAAGGCCATGGCCGCCACCAGCGTCTTCCCGGAACCGACATCGCCCTGGAGGAGCCGCAGCATCGGCGCCTCCTGCGCCATGTCGCCCTCGATCTCGCGAATGGTGCGCGCCTGCGCGCCGGTCGGCGTGTACGGCAGGTCGAGCATGTCGCGCAGCCGACCGTCGCCCGCCAGCGAGCGGCCCCGCCGCTTGCGACTGTCCTGGCGGACCAGCATCAACGCCAACTGGTTCGCGAACACTTCGTCATAGGCCAGCCGCTCGCGCGCCTTCGCATCGGAAGGATCGGCATGCACTCGCGCGAGAGCCTCGCGCCAGCCCGGCCAACCCCGCTGCTCCAGCAGGCCCGGCTCGATCCATTCCGCGAGCGCGGGCGCCCGCTCGATCGCCTGTGCCGCAAGGGCGCCCAGCCGCTTGGACGTCATGCCCTCGGACAGCGGGTAGATCGCCTCGCGCCCGCCCACAGCGTCAGCTTCCTCCACCGGCAGGGCATAATCGGGGTGTACGATCTGCAAGGCATCCCCGTAGCGGTCCAGTCGGCCGGACACGCGCCTGGGCTCGCCCACCGGCAGCAGCTTTCTTGCCCAGCCCGGATGCCCGCCGAAATAGACCAGGCTTACCGTGTTGCCGTGCGTGTCCTCGGCCAGCACCCGGGTCGGCCCGCGGCCATTGCCCGAGCGATGCTCCCGCGCCGTCAGCGTGATAGCGATCGTGCGGCCCACGTCTGCGGCATCCAGTTCCTCGCGCGGCAGCCGATCGATCCAGCCGGTGGGCAGATGGAACGCCACATCGGCGACGCGCCGCAGCCCCAGCCTTTCCAGCGGCTTGGCCAGCCCCGGACCGACGCCCTTCAGTGCGGTGACTTCCGCGAACAATGGATTGAGGATTTCGGGGCGCATGACTATCTCGATCGCTCATCTAGTCCGAGCTCGCTGCGTCTCCAAGCGCCGCGAGCTCATCGCGCTTTGGAGCCGCCGCATGGATCGCGATCACCGCCTCAGGCGCCTGCGCTTTCGCGCCTGGCATCGCGGCACCAAGGAGGCCGATCTGTTGATCGGCGGTTTTTTCGACGCGCGTTCCGCCGGTTGGAGCGACGAGGAGATCACCTTGTTCGAGCAGCTGCTGGAGGAGCAGGACGTCGATATCATGGCCTGGGCCATGCAGGTCGAACCCGCGCCGCCCCAATATAGAGGCACGCTGATGCAGGCGCTGCGCGAACTCGATTACGTGCCGATCGCCCGCTGACGCGGGTGCAACAATCTCGTCACCCCGGCTTTGTGCCGGGGGCCACCGTGGCGCGCATCCGGAAGATGAGGCGCGCGGCGGAGTGGATGCCGGAACAAGCCCGGCATGATGGCAGGAGTAACGATGCCCGACCTGAAGACCATCCTTTCCGCCGCGGCGCCCCTGACGCTTTCCGGCGTGCCGAGCGGTTTCCAACCCTGGCTGCTGGCCGATCTCGCCCGCGCTGCGCCGACCCGCGCCGTGTTCGTCGCCGCCGACGAAGCCGCGATGCGCGCGATCGCCGCCACCGCCCCGGCCTTCGCACCCGAGCTGGAAGTGCTCACCTTTCCGGCATGGGACTGCCTGCCCTATGACCGCGCTTCTCCCACGCTGCGCGTCATGGCCGAACGAATGGCCACGCTTCATGCGCTGCAACGCAAGCCGAACGGGCCGCAGCTGCTCCTCACCACAGTCAACGCTGTTGCCCAGCGCACGCTGACCCCGTTCCGCATTCGCCAGCTCGTCGCCCGCCTTGCGCCCGGTGAACGGATCGGGCGCGACCGGCTGGCGGAGCTTCTTTCGGCCAACGGCTATGTGCGGACCGAGACGGTGCATGATGCGGGCGAGTTCGCCGTGCGCGGCGGCCTGGTCGACCTGTTCCCGAGCGGCGAGGAGCAGGCGCTGCGTCTCGACTTCTTCGGCGACGAGATCGAGTCGGTCCGCTCCTTCGATCCCGCGGACCAGCGCACCACCGGCAAGCTGGACGGCTTCACGCTCCTGCCCGCCTCCGAGGCGCTGCTTGACGAGGAGTCGATCAAGCGCTTCCGCAGCCGGTACCGCGAGAAGTTCGGCGCCACCGCAACCGGCGATCCGCTCTACCAGGCGGTGTCCGACGGTCGGCGCCTGGCCGGGATGGAGCATTGGCTTCCGCTGTTCGAGGAGAAGCTCGCTACCCTGTTCGAGCATCTGGGGGATGGCGCCGTGGTCGTCCGCGAAGCGGGCGTCGCCGGCTCGGCCGAGAGGCGGCTGGAGGCCATTGCCGACTATTACGAAAACCGGATGCGGGCGCAGACCGGCCAGCCGGGAAGCTACCGCCCGCTCGGCACCACCGCGCTCTACCTTGGCGAAAAGGAGTTGAACCAGGCGTTCGATGCGGCGCCGGCGCACCGTACCTCGCCGTTTCACGAACCGGAATCCGCCAGCGTGCTGGACTTCGCCGTCGACGGTCCGCGTGACTTCGCGCCCGAGCGCACGGCGGGCACCAACATCTACGAGGCCGTGGTCGATCACCTCGCCGCTCTCGGGCGCCAGAAGCGCAAGCGTGTCCTTGCCAGCTACTCGGTGGGTGCGCGCGATCGCCTGGCGGGGCTGCTTGCCGATCACGACCTGGCCGGCGCACGCAAGGTAGACAGCTGGCACGAGGCGCTGGGCGTCGGCGAGACGCAGGTTGCGCTGCTCGTCCTGCCGCTCGATCATGGCTTCACCACGCCGGACGTGGCGCTGCTCACCGAGCAGGACATGCTGGGCGACCGGCTCGTCCGCCGGGCCAAGCGCAAGAAGTCCGCGGACGCCTTCCTCGCGGAGATCGCCAGTCTCACGCCGGGCGATCTCGTCGTCCATGTCGATCATGGCATCGGCCGGTACGAAGGGCTGACACAAATTCCGGTCAGCAAGGCCCCGCACGATTGCGTCGCGGTGAGCTATGCCGGCGGCGACAAGCTGTTCGTGCCGGTGGAAAACCTCGAGGTTCTCAGCCGCTACGGCTCCGACAGCGATGCGGTGGCCAGCCTCGACAGGCTGGGTGGCGAGGCATGGCAGCGCCGCAAGTCGAAGATGAAGGAGCGCATCCGCGAGATCGCGGGTGAGCTGATCAAGACGGCCGCTGCCCGCGCGCTTCGGCCGGCCGAAGTGGTGGAGCCCGACGAGGGCGCCTATGCGAGCTTCGTCGATCGCTTCCCGTATGAGGAAACGGACGATCAGGATCGCGCCATCGGCGACGTGCTGGAGGATCTGTCCGCCGGCAAGCCGATGGACCGGCTGGTCGTCGGCGACGTGGGCTTCGGCAAGACCGAGGTGGCGCTGCGCGGCGCGTTTGCCGCGGCGATTTCCGGACATCAGGTCGCTGTGGTCTGCCCGACGACCCTGCTCGCGCGCCAGCATTACAACAACTTCGCCCAGCGGTTCGAAGGCTTCCCGCTCAAGGTGGGCCGCCTTTCGCGCCTCGTCGGCACGGCGGAGGCCAAGGCGACCAAGGACGGGCTTGCCGAAGGCACGGTGGACGTGGTCGTGGGTACGCATGCGATCCTCGCCAAGGGCGTCGAGTTCAAGCGGCTCGGCCTTGTCGTCGTGGACGAGGAACAGCGCTTCGGCGTCACCCACAAGGAACGGCTCAAGGCGCTCAAGACGGACGTCCACCAGCTCACCCTGACTGCCACTCCCATCCCGCGCACGCTGCAGATGGCCATGTCGGGCTTGCGCGAGCTCTCCGTGATCCAGACGCCGCCGGTCGATCGCCTGGCGGTGCGCACGTACGTCATGCCCTGGGACCCGGTGGTGCTGCGCGAGGCCTTGCTGCGCGAACATTATCGCGGCGGTCAGAGCTTCTTCGTCGTGCCCCGCATCAACGACCTGCCCGACGTGGAGCAGTTCCTGCGCGAGCATGTGCCGGAGGTCCGCTACGTCGTCGCGCACGGCCAGATGGCGGCGGGCGAGGTGGAGGAGCGCATGTCCGCCTTCTACGACAAGAAGTTCGAGGTGCTCGTCTCCACCACCATCGTGGAGTCCGGCCTCGACATCCCCAGCGCCAACACGATGGTCGTGCACCGCGCCGACCGCTTCGGCCTTGCCCAGCTCTACCAGCTGCGCGGCCGCGTCGGGCGCTCCAAGACGCGCGCTTACTGCTATCTCACCACGCCGGAAGGCCGTATCCTCACCGAGACGGCCGAAAAGCGGCTGAAGGTCCTGTCGGATCTCGACAGCCTGGGGGCAGGCTTCCAGCTCGCCAGCCACGATCTAGATCAGCGCGGAGCCGGCAACCTGCTGGGCGACGAGCAATCGGGGCATATCAAGGAAGTCGGCTACGAACTCTACCAGTCGATGCTGGAGGAGGCGATCCTCGACGCCAAGGCCGGCGGCATGCGGCAGGAGCGTCCGCGTGACTTCTCGCCGCAGATCACGGTGGACGCCCCGATCCTCATCCCCGAGGACTATGTCCCCGATCTCGACCTGCGCATGGGCCTGTACCGCCGCTTGAACGAACTGGAGGATCGTGCCGCCGTGGACGGGTTCGCTGCCGAACTGATCGACCGCTTCGGCCCGCTACCGGCGCCAACCGACAATCTGGTGAAGCTGATCGAGGCGAAGCTGAACGCCCGCAAGGCCTGCATCGCCAAGCTCGACGTCGGGCCGCGCGGCGCCGTGGTCAGTTTCCACGAGGACACGCCGCCCAACATCCCCGGCCTGATCGCCTATGTCGATCGGCTGGGCGGGGTGGCGAAGCTTCGTCCCGACAACAAGCTGGTGGTCAATCGCAACTGGGGCGATCCCCAGGCGCGGCTCAACGGCGCTCTGCAACTATCGAAGGGGCTGGCAAAGGCGGCGGGCTGAACGACGACCGCGCGGACCGTCAGGAACTGTGGTCCGCGACGATCCGCCAGCCCGCTTTCTCGCGCGAGAACACCACGCTGGTGATCCCGGTGGCGGTCTTCGCGTCGGGGTAGCGCAGCGTGTAGCGTGAAATCAGCAGCGCCTTGTCCCTGCCCAGCGGCCGGAATTCCAGCGTGGCAAAGGACAGCGCGCCGCGCTTCGCCGGGTCATCGAAGGAGTAGGCCTTCAGGTACATCCCCCGCATCGCCGCCTTGCCGCGGATGACCCCGGTCGAGGTCACGAAGCTGGTGGCCGGATCCTCCGAATAGATGCGAAGGAAACCGTCAAGGTCTCCCTTGGACCATGCCGCCGCCGTGGCCTGCATCGCCAGTTCGATCGTCTGCCGGTCACTCGCCACCGGTGCCGCCGCTACCGCGACCGCCGCCCAGAATGCCATCATCGTCATTCTCCCATCAACTCGACCAGTTCCGCCACGGCAAGCGGGCCGGCACACAGGAAGCCCTGAAACAGCTGGCACCCTTCCTTTGCCAGCAGGTCCAACTGCTCGTCGGTTTCCACTCCTTCGGCGATCACCGCCAGCCCCAGCGAACGCGCCATCTCGATCACGCCCCTCACCACCACCCGGTCCCGGGCGGTGCCGCCGATATCCTGCGCCAGTTTCTTGTCGATCTTCAGGTAATCGAGCGGCAGCGACTTCAGATAGGCAAGGCTCGAATAACCCGTGCCGAAATCGTCGATCGCCACGCGACAGCCTGCCTGTCGCAGGGTGTTCAGCAACCCTGCGGCGACACCCAGATCGTCGATCAGCCCGCTTTCGGTGATCTCCAGCGTCAGCCGGTTGCGCGGAAAGCCGCTGGCATCGACCCGGTCGAGGAACAGGTCGGCAAAGCCCGGCCGGGCGATGTCTCCGGCCGTCAGGTTCAGCGAGAGGCGCAGCCCTGCCAGCAGGCGGGGCCAGGCGGCCGCCTGCTCCAGCACGATTCGCTGGATGTGGTCGGACAGCGGAACCTCGATGTCGGCGCGCTGCGCGGCGGCGAACAGCGCCTCCGCACCGATCGTGCCGAACTCCGGATGGCTCCAGCGTGCCAGTGCTTCCACGCCCGTGATCGCCCGCGTGGCGATGGTCACCTGAGGCTGGAACAGGACCTGTATCTCGCCGCCGCCGATTGCCTGCCGCAAGTCCGCCGCCAGCCGGTCGAGCGGCAGGTCCGGGATGGTCCCCGCCACGCGCATGGTCACGCCGTCGGCGTCCCGCGCTTCGGCCAGCGCCTCGCTGGCGCGCCGCAGCAAAGTGGAGGCGGTATCGTCCTGCTGCGCCATCGCCACGCCGATCCGGCTTCCCAGGACGATGATGGAATCGCCCGCCACGAACGGACGGGCCAGGGCGGCGGCCACCGATCGCGCAAGATCGGCCACCTGCGCCGCCGTGGCATGAAGCGCGATCAGATATTCGGAACCCGCCGTGCGCGCGAGAAACGCGCCGTGAGGGGTTTCTTGGCGCGCGACCAGGTCGATCCGCCCCAACGCGGCACGGAGCAGCGCATCGCCGGCGCGGCGGCCATAGCTCGTGTTGACCATTTCGAAGCGGTTCAGGGACACCAGCATGACCTGAAGATCCGTCCGGCGGCCTTCCTCGAGTTCGCGCCCGAGCCAGCGTCGGGCGCCGCCGATATCGCTGATCCCGACCATGGCATCGCGCAGCAACTCACCCGCATCCGGCACCGTTCCCAGGGGCTCGGCGATTGCCTCCACCCGCCCGCTTTGCGGGTCGAGCTGCACATGCTGCACGAACCGTCCCAGCCCGGGCAGGTCGTGAGCAAACACCGCGCGCCGTCGCGCCGCCGTGAGGCCGCGCAGGCGGGAAACCACGGCCGCGCGCTCGTCCTGCGGAAGCTGGCGGAGCAAGGTCCGCGTCGAGACCGCTTCCTCGAAGGCCAGCAATCGCGACAGCTCAGCCGTGAGGTGCACCTTCCCGTTGCTCGGATCGAAGCGCCAGCCAAGCGTGCGGGCCGTCGCCGCGCCCCAGCTCCCCGCTAGCCGTTCCGCATACCGTCCGGCGAAACGGAGCGCCTGGAGGAACTCCGTCCGGCCGAACGGACTGCACAGGAAGTGCGTCGCTCCCGCCTCGAAGAACCGCGGGAGTGCGCCGAGATCGCTCGGCGCCACCAGGACGAGCAAGGCGGCGCCCTGCTCGGCCGCCACGGCGCCCAGCGCGCCGGTGGCGCCCACGCCATCCCCCAACGCACCCCGGGCATCGACAACGGCAACAGCGGCGCCGCTGGAAGCGAAACGCTGTTCCGCGCCCACCGCCCGGCGCGCCGCGATCACCTGCCAGCCATCTTCGGCTGCCAGCATTGCCAGCTCGTCCCGCTGGTGAAAGGAAAGGACGTACAAGGGCGCCTGCGCGACCGGCAGGCTGCGTCTCTTCCTGCGGATCGTTCCGTCCCCCATCGCGCAAGGCTTAGCTTGCCGCGCGAAAGACGCAAACGGACTTGTTCGGGGCCGGGGGAAGGCCTAGCTCCACTCCATGGCCACTGCGCCCGCTCTGATGGACCAATTTGGCCGAACGATCAGCTACCTGCGGATCTCGGTGACGGATCGCTGCGACCTGCGCTGTCGGTATTGCATGGCGGAGGAGATGACGTTCCTGCCGCGCTCGGCCCTTCTCTCGCTCGAGGAGATCGCCCTGATCGCCGAGCGATTCATCGCGCGCGGCATCCGCAAGATCCGGCTGACCGGGGGCGAGCCGCTGGTGCGGCGGGACGTGGGCGAGCTGGTGCGCCGCCTGGGAAGGCAGCTCGGCAGCGGGCTCGACGAGCTGACCCTGACGACGAACGGCAACCGCCTCGCGCAGCATGCCGGGGACCTCTTCGCTGCCGGCGTGCGCCGCGTGAACGTCAGCATGGACAGCCGCGACCCGGACGTGTTCCGCTTCGTCACCCGCCACGGCGATGTCGCGCGGGTGCTGGACGGCATCGCTGCCGCCCAGGCAGCGGGGCTGCGCGTGAAGATCAACACGGTGGCATTGAAGGGCCTGAACGAGGACGAGTTACCGTCCCTGCTCGCCTGGTGCATGGCCGAGGGGCACGATCTTACCCTGATCGAGACGATGCCGCTCGGCCAGATCGATGAGGACCGGACCGACCGTTTCCTTCCGTTGCCGGTGGTGCTGGAGCGGCTGCAATCGACCTTCCCGCTGGTGGGCGATTCGCATTCCAGCGGCGGTCCGGCGCGCTATTGGCGCGTGGAAGAGAGCGACACCCGGCTCGGCCTCATTTCACCGCTCACCGGCAATTTTTGCGCCACCTGCAATCGCGTACGCCTCACCACGGAGGGCGTGCTCTATACGTGCCTCGGCCATGACGATTGCGTCGACCTGAAGGCTGCCGTGCGGGAGGGCGGGATCGCCGCGCTCGACCAGGCGCTCGATCGCGCGCTCGCCTCCAAGCCCGAGCGCCACGATTTCGACATCGCCGGCGCAGCGCCCGCGGTCAGCCGCCACATGAGCGTCACCGGCGGATGAGCGAACCGTTGCCGGAGCGCCGGGCACTGGTCGCCTCCCCCACCCCGCCGGCGCAGGCCGCGGCGGCGGAACTGGCCGACAGCTTCGACTGGGTGCCGCCGGAGGAGGCGGACCTGATCGTTGCGCTGGGCGGGGACGGATTCATGCTCCAGACGCTCCATGCCATGCTGGAGCGTCGCCGCATCGTGCCGGTGTTCGGCATGAACCTGGGCACCGTGGGCTTTCTGATGAACGAGTGGCGTCGTCACGGCCTCGAGGAGCGTCTTCGGCGCACCCGTCCCTTCAACGTCACGCCCCTCAGCATGACGGCCGAGACGATCGACGGCCAGGTGGTGCAACTGCCCGCGATCAACGAGGTCTCGCTGCTGCGCGAAACCCGGCAGACGGCGAGCCTGGAGGTCACCGTCAACGAGCGGGTCGTCCTGCCGGAACTCGCCTGCGACGGGATCCTCGTCGCCACGCCGGCCGGCTCCACCGCCTACAACTTTTCGGCGCAGGGACCGATCCTGCCGCTCGGCTCCGCCTTGCTGGCGCTGACGCCGATCAGTCCGTTTCGTCCGCGCAGGTGGCGCGGCGCGATCCTGCCGGACAAGGCGCGCATCTCCATTCGCGTGCTGGATCCCGGCAAGCGCCCGGTTAGTGCCGTGGGCGACCAGCGCGAGGTGCGCGACGTCGCGCGGGTGGACGTGGTGATGGATCGTGCGCGCGATCTTACCCTGCTGTTCGATCCCGAACACGCGCTCGACGACCGCATCACCATGGAGCAATTCGTCTCCTGATTTTCCGCCGAAAAGGCGCTTGCGCTTTCGCGAATCCCGCTGCTATAGGCGCGCCTCCCGACGCGGACACAACCGCACGCGACGGTATTCCCTGATAGCTCAGCGGTAGAGCTCTCGACTGTTAATCGAGCGGCCGTAGGTTCGAATCCTACTCAGGGAGCCACCGTTCAGGCGTTAAGTGCCTGCTTTTGCTGGGTTTTCTTCCAGATCAGATTTTCGGTTCCCACAAAAGGGCACCACTCGCGATAGCGTCCGCCCGATCGCACCGGGCGGAACTTCTATCAGAGGCCGCGGACCTCCACGCCGCTGATCGTCACCACCCCATTGCTGCGCAGGTAGTACCGTGGCCTCCCGGTGTACCCATCCCGCCGCATGTCGCAGCGGGTCGCCCTGAGGCGCCGCACATGGTGGGCGCGTGCCTCCGGTTCATCGTCCTCCTGCTCGTCATCGGCGTAGCATCTGCCATCCATTACGGGCGAGCCCCACTCCGGCAGGGTTCCCGGTTCGCTGTCCTCTTCGCCATCGCAAGGGCCATCGTCAGCGGCGGTGTCGTCGTCGTCTTCCTCGTCATCCTCATTCGCCGCCCCGGCGCGCATGGAGGCGGGCTGTCGCATGTCGGCGGATGGCTCCAGCCACGCAACGTCCTGTTCGTCGCCGCTTGGCTCGCCGTCCGGTTCTTCCTCAAGGTCGGGATCGCCGCCCAGCTCGTCCATGAAGGCAATCAGGGCGTCAATCTGATCTCCGATCTCCTTTGCCGCACCGCGACGGCCCAGCGCGGCCGGCAGGTCGAACACGGGCATTGTCGTGCCAGCGGCGATGATGCGTAGCTCAAGCATGGCTCGCCTCCCCGCTCAGAACCGCCTCAATGCGCGCGAGCAATGCGGGACGCGGTTGCCGGCCGGCGCGCAGGCCATCCAGCAGGCTGTTGCTGTTGCCCAGGAGCTTGCCCAGCGCGCCTTCGCTCATTCCGTGCTGCCGGCGGAACGCCTCGATGCGATCGATCAGCGTAGGGGTTTGCTTCCCGAAACGGGAAAGCTGTCGGGCGCTGGGGAGATAGTCCGAGCGCGGCGGGAGGCGCCGGCTTGGGGGGTTGCTCGTAAAACGATGCATGGTTGTTGCTTTCGGTTTGGCCTTCCACAGCCATCCCAAGCGTCGGGCTTGGAGCCGGGGAGTGGAAAACGGACCGAAAGACCGCTCGGCGTGCTTTTAAGCTTTCGCTCTGGACATGGCGCACCGTCCCCGGCCATAAAGGCCAAGTTCGATGCGCACCGCCAAGCGCGCTTCGCAGCTTCGGCAAAAGCCCCGCGCCAACGGGTCTGTTGCCTATTTCAGTTCCGGGTTTCCACACCCACCGGACGAAATGCCACCATCATAGACTCAGCGCAAGCATCCTCCGCCAAGGGGATCGCTTTCGCGCGCTGGACTCTTGCCCCCGTTCTCATCCAAACTCATTGCGAACAGGAGATGTCTGCAATGGGTGAGTTCGACGATTTCACGCGGCAGTTGCGCGATCAGCACCAGACCAAAGCTGATGAATATGCAGCGAATGAAGAGCGGAAGCGGCAGGAGCGCACCGCCGAATGGGATCGGCAAAAGGCCACCCTCGAGCAAGTAACGGCTAACATCTTCGCCGAAGCCACGCGCGCATGTCATGCCCAAGGAATCAGGGTGGTCGTAGGCACCAATTGGAGCCACGGCGACATCACCGATCCAGTGATTGAGTTCCAGGTATTCGGCCCGAAGAAAAGACCCTTCGATGATAGCACTTACGAGGTGTCCTCGAACAAGGCCCTATTCCGCGTCGATAATGGCAGGGTCGTGGCTAAGGTTGTGAAACAAGCGTACGCCAGTAACGTGGGTGTAGATTACGTCGGGTACGACGATGATGGAGCGCGCCAAGCAACTAAGGCGGTGATAGCATCTTATTTCGATGAGATTAGTCCAGAAAGATCTTAGACTCTATCCTTCGAATATGGCTCGCTCGCGCATATGGTCGGATAAGGATCAACGCCGAATGGAGCTTTATTCGCTTGGCCTCAATGATCGCATGATCGCGGAGACCGAGGGCGTCGGGCGGCACGCGATTTGCGACTGGCGCCACGCCAGGTCCCTTCCTGCGAATGACAGCCTTACCATCCGCTTCGACTATGCTTCGAAAACACGCCAGGAGGTGCGCGCCGAACGCATCCGCCTCATGAAGCTTGGTTGGACCGATGAGGCCATCGCCTACCATCAGCAACGGCACCGCAAAGCCATTTATGACTTCCGAAAACGCCAGGGACTGCAACTCGCGACTGGCTCGCTAGATGATCTTCCGCAAATCGTGAGCTACGATGCCAGCTTCGGCGAAAGGCATCTTGCCGACTCAAGCTGGTCCAACTGGCTTGAGGAAATGGGCGCCACTGTTTGGTGATACAATGGAGGGGTAATTGGCAGAGGAACCGTTCAAAAAGGGCGACGTGGTTGCGCTTAAGTCGGGAAGCGAGCTGCTCACTGTCGAGGCGGTTCAGCAGTTTCGCGACGGCAGAGGGTGGCTGGTTGAGGTACTCTGGTTTACGGAAGATGGCTTCAAACGGATGAGCGCCACTTCAGAGGTCTTCGAACCGGCAGAGGAAGCCAAGGATTAAGGCGGGTGAGGCCGGGAGGGAACGAGGGACAACCTCCCGGCCTCTAGCGCAGCGGCATTTCCCGATACCGCCACGCTATCTCTCTAGGGCACCGTGGCGCTCACCGGCCCCGTCGCAGGGGCCTTCAGGTCGTCACCATCGGTGGCCTCAATCCAATAGAACCAGACGCCGGAAGCGATCGGACTGTCAGCGATTGACTGCACCTGGCCGACGCCTCCCGGATAGCCGCTCTTGATCTGTGTCGCCGCAGCGAAGTCACTGGACGCGCCGCGATAGACGTTGGTGGAATAGAACCGCAGATCGTTCGGGTTCTTCCAGGTCACGATCGCCTGCCCGGCGCCACCTTGCGCTGACACGTCGCTTGCGGCCGGCAGAGCGTCGACAGGGGCAATGACCTGATATTCCCAGCCGGGGCCGTTGCCGCCACCAGTCGTGTAGCGGTAGCGCACCGTGTAGCTCGTTCCGGCTGGCACAGTACCGCTCACCGCGGTGTCCTCGTTGATCGCCATCGGCGTCCAAGCATCGCTCTCGCTGCCAGTTATCGAGGAAGTCGGAATATATTCTGCGACGTAGGACGCGTCCTCACGGTGCAGCTCGGGAAAGTCGATGCGGATTGTGCTGTCGATGTAATAGACGTTCTCGCCAACAATAGACGGATAGGTCGGGGTGTCCGTGGAGCCATCCACCACAGGCTTGGCCTGTTCTTCACCAGGCAGGAGTGTCCAGCGTTTGCTGTCAACCGGAACTGCGCCGAAATTGGTCAGGACCCCCGAGCCGTTCAACTCCACTGGTGTGGCGATTTCATAATCACCCGCGAAGGTGTTGTCGTAGTTGATGGTGACGATACGCTCGTGCCGCGCTTGAAGGCCACGCAGGTTTACGGTCGGCTCAATCAGATGCCGCGGCTGTGAGCGCAGGCCGATGGCCTTGGCTAAGCGCATCGCTTGGTTATGATTCTGGCAGGCCTGAATATCTACCGTCAGGAACTTGGGGGTGGTCAGCGGATCATAATAGATCGGGTTGAGCCATGCGGCGGAAGGTTGGACCGCATAGTTAGCTGACGGCTCCGTGTATTTGACGATGACGCCCTGTGTCTGGCTGTCGCCGTCCTGTCCCTCCTTGGATGCCCATTCCATGATATCGCGATTGCGAGAAAACGACAGCGCCGGCGTGTGCCAGTGCCCTACTTCAATGTACGACTTCCCCGTCTCACCGAAGAAGATGTACGCATCGCAGGCTAGGAGGATTTCCTTCTCCGCATCGACTCGACGCTTGCTGTCTACGATTGCCACGCCGGCCTCATAGCGGGGCTGCGAGCCCTCGATCCCGGTGACGGTCTGGTCGCAGATATCCGCCTGCGCTGCGATCTTCTGCCAGTCGATTTGCGACTCCGGCTTGCCCCGGCCGAAGCGATGAGTGCGGAACCATGCCCAGATCAGCGCGGCGTTGCGGGTCGGCTTGTAGGTGGTCCGGTCGCCAAGAACTTGCGAGGGGTCGCGCGGGTCGTAGGCGTTGGCCCACTCGCCAAGCACACTCACCGCTGGCTCGCCAAGCCCGAACGGCCCGCGCCAGCGGTATATTTTGTAGCGATGCTCGATCTTCAAAGCATCCATGCAGATGACAGAAAACGTCGTGCCGACTAGCCGGTGATCTGGGGTCCACTGAGGGAACGCCGCATCGAACTCGGCAACGCGCGGCGGCGTAGGATCGCTCTCGCTGTAGGTGCAGGTCCAGATACGGATATAGCCCCGCCCCTCCCCGTCATAGGTCGCGGGGTCGCGGTCCTTGTTCGTCTGAAGCCTGAAGTCCTTTTGCGTGACATAGCCATCGGCTCCAAGCGTCACGATCTGATCGTCTAGGAAGTACTGGAAGGGCGTGTGCAGGATCTCGTCCGAGTGCACGATGAGATACCAAAACCGGCCCTGCGCGTCGAACTCTCCGAACAGGGCGCCTCCACCCGAACGAGCGCGCCCACAGTGCAACCAGCGGGGCGGGTCCGTGATCTTCACATTGACCTGCGCGGATTGCATATCCGGAGCGGACCGCCCACCCAGGATGAAACTTAGCGCCGTAGTGCCGGCCGCGATGATGGTGGAACCAATCAGCGCACCGGCAAAGCTCTTGGCGAAGCCGTGAAGGCCGATCTTCCCCGCCAAGCTCGCGCCCCACCCTGCCGAAAAGTACGCCAGCGCGGCTACGGCGACGAGCGCCACCAGCTTCTTGAGAAAACCCACTCGGCGCTACTCGGGCACCGGCGTGACGGTGAGAGACGCCACCCCTTCTTGCGCCTTGGCGTAGACCGCGATGCCGGCGCGCACCTCGTGCCGCACGCCCAGGGACGCATCGAGAGCGCAGGCGAAGTCATGGTTCGGCCGCATCATGCTTACGATCGATACGCCCGTCACAGGCTCGATGCGCACCCAATAGTCGTCAATCCCGGTTGCGATCTGCGTCCACTCATCTGAGCAAAGATCAAAGGTAGTCATAACTCACTCCCGCCAAGGAACACCGCCAATTAGAATTGCGCTTCGCCAACGAAGACGCTGGCTGGCCCGCGGACTGAGCGAGCGTAAAGGCCTGCCGAACCGGAAACCGGCTGACTTGATCCAGGCCCGATCTGCCAAACTCCGTGCTTGTCCCACGTGTAGGGCGGGCCTTCGGCCGGCTTATCCGTTCCGAACTCCGGCTGACGCCAGCACATCCAGACATTGCTGAAGCGCGGAACGACGTGCTTCATCCTCGAATTACCGCCCGGTGCGATAACGAGCGTCCAAGCGTCGTCAGTCAGCGTGATCTCTGGCATAGCGTCACCTCAGGATCGCGGGAGCGTCGGGTACGCTCAGGCCAAGGGCGTGAGCCGCAGAGACGGCCGCGGTGTGCAGGGTCTCGGCATGGTCCCGCAGCATCTGCGTGCGGCGGACGGCCTTCTCGTCCTCCAGCCGCTGATTGTGCCGCGCCACCGCCTCCGCAAGGCTCTCGATTTCCTCGACGTAGCCGGGAACGGTCGTGCGATACTCATCCAGGACCCGGCGGGCCTCAGCCTGCTTGCGCTCCACGGCCGCACGCGCGTCACGCTCGGCCTTGGCCTCCAGCTTCCGCAGATAGCCGCGGATATGGCACGCCTCCTTCATCAAGGTAGCGTCGGCTTCCGCCATCATGCCGAGCGGCTGGAGGGCGTCGAAGGACGGCCCAAGGCGGCGGAAGGTGCGCGCAAACTCGTCCGCCCGCTCTTCTTCGGTCGGCCGTCGCAGCTTGCCGTCTCCGCGGTTGAGGTAGCGGCCGATGGCCTCAAGCCGGTTCTCTGCCCCTTCCTTGCCCCGCTGCCCGTCATAGCCCTGGTTCGGCCCCACAACCGGCCAGTCGGGGCAGGTCATGGCGTCAGGCCAGTAGGTATTCGGGTCCAGCACCAGCGTGCGGTCCAGCTTCTCGGTAGCGGCCTTCGCAGAGCCGACAATCTCCGAACGATACATACTGCTCACTCTCCCTGCGGCGCGAGGTGCGCGCGATCGGCGCGAAGGGCGAGCGGTTTGCGCGCCCCCGGCTTGGCGTTGACGATCTCCCGCACCGGCGAAACACGCGGCGGCGCAACGAGTGCGTCATCATCCTTCGGGGCCAAGTGCGTGCGATCGGCGCGGGTGTTCGCCATCATGTCGCCAGCCGCTTCCTTAACGGCCTGGTTGAGGACCGACGCGATCTTGTCGGGCGATGTCACCGTATCGAAATCCTCGATCATCGCCGCGACTGCCCGCGAGAGAGTGTTGAACTCTTCGCGGGTGACAGGTGCGTTCGCATTGGTGACTGCGCCGGGCTTGGCGGTGCGCTTCGCTAGATACTGCTGAAAAGGGTTCATTGGCTGTACTCCAAGGAGAGGGCCGGGTCATTTCGGGAGGCGGCGGTCACAGGAACCACGCGGTCTTGTCGGATCCGGCGCTGGAGACGTTCAGCGCCCCCGCAACGGCGTTGGCGATATCGTCATGCGCGCCGGGGCCATGGTCGATGCTGTCACGCCCGCCCCGCGCAACCTTGCGCTCCAGGCGGACGATCTGCTGCACCGCCCGATCATCATCCAGAAGCACGGCGCGAGTGCTGTTCAGGAGCGGCAGCATCTCGCGGTAAAGGTCGGAGCGGGTCTTGTCGGCAAGCCGATAGGTCACACCCTGCTTGCGGAACTGCTCGCGCGGCCACTCGCCGCCGTACCGGTCGCCCGTCACTTCCCCGACGCGATACAGCTTCAGGAGCTGGCAGAAGTCGCGCACCACCGCCTCAGGCGAGAACGGCGGCTTTACCTCTCGCACCGCGTCGATGACGATCAGGCTATCGTCGCCCAGGCCGTCGCGATGGCTGATCGCCAGCGTCATGCTGTCCTGCGATCCGCCGGACGGGTCCACAAAGGCGTTGTAGGACATGCCGTCCATGGGGCCGCGCTCGCGAATGCCAGCCTCCACGCAGGCTTCCACCACCTCCAACGTGACGAAGGCCTCAACGTCCTTTCGGAACTTTGCGCCGTACTCTGCGGCGGCGGATGCAGGGTCATCGGCATAGGCTTCGGTAAGGAACGGACCGTCGCGCTTGATGGTCGGGTTCATGCGCCATGTCGGGGCCTGCACCACCAACACGTTGCCAGCCTTGCCGTAGTGCTTCTTGTGCTTGTTCCACAGCATCCCGCGGCGAGCGTAGGGGCTGCTGATCCCGATGAGCATGGCGCCGGGGATCGTCGCCATGGAAGGCTTGATCGCCTTATAGACCGCCTCATCCGGGTTCGCGCTGTCGTCGCTGCGCCAGAACGCGCATTCATCGAACACCGCTCCCACAACCGTGCGGCCGCGGCTTGAGCGCTGATCGTTGGTCGTGATCTCGATGGCGAGCCCGTTGGAAAGCTCCAGCCCTTCCGCCGTCGATCGCTCCACCATCTGCGCCAGCAAGGGCTGCTCGAAATAGGCGCGGAGATAGGACAGGCACACCTTCGCCTGCTTCCGATCGACCGCCAGGAGCTGCACCACTCCCGTCTCACCTTTCACCAGCCGGGCGAGGAAGCCCATCTGCTCAGCGCCGAAGGTGGCGAGCCATGCGACAAGCGCGGAGGCCTTCACGTCCTTGCCCGATCGCCGGCCGCAGATGAACCACGCCTCCGAGGCCGGCTCGCTGGGGGCTTCCGTGCGCCCGGTGATCTCCGTGAAGATCGCAAGCTCGCTGTCGCTCAGCGGCTCCCCGAACAGGGCCTTGTCGACCACGCGCCAGACGGACCAGCTATCGCCCGCGAACCACGAGCCGAATAGTTGGGGATCGATGCAGGCATCCGAGAAGCTAATCATGCCGCCTGCGCCTTCTCAGCGGCCCGACGCGCTGCATACTCGGCAAGGGTGGGCGTGATATCCCGCGGCACCCGCTTAAGCCCCAGCGTCTCCAGGAGGCGCCGCAGGGCGTTGCTGGCGGTCGTGTAGGCTGCAACGTCGATCGGGGTGCCCAGCGCAGCCGCCGTGTCCTGCCCTTCGCACCAGATGGCGAGCATGGCCGCACGGCGCGCGATCTGCTCCTGCGCTTCCGATGGGTCGCCGCCCATGTCGGACACCAGCGCTGCCAATATCTCGCGGTAGCGGCGAGCCTCCAGCGATCGGCCATCCACACCCGACAGAACCACGCTGCCGTTGCCAACGCGGGTGCGGGCCTCAGGCTTCGGGGTGGCTGATCGGGCGCTAGAACGGGGCAACCATCTGTCTCCGAGTGTGGGATCTAACTGGTGTACGCAACATTATTGCGCGGAGAAAGTCAAGGAAAACTGCCAGCTATGTGAGTTTCCGCGGCTCTCGGCTCAGGATTAGAACCCGCTCTGGCAAGGGCTGAGAAAAAGTCGGCGGGCAGGGGTTTGCGTCTCCCCCCGCCCCAATACTGGCGCAGAATGAACCGGTAATCTCATGCGTGGTCATGATGGCCACACCTTCGGACTGACCGGACAGGTTGTCCGCGCAGTTCTTTCCCGATCTGGAAGAAACCTTCTCCACCAATGGTGGGAGTTGATGGCTCAAATCTGAGCCTACCCCCTCCTCACCTTCATGCCGGTCGCAAAGCCACCTTTCCCCACCCCTGCCCCTATAGGGGGGCAGGTGGGGTGAGGACGATATGGCTCCCCACCTCCTCACCTTTCCTCACCTCGCCTTTTCAGGTGGGGAAGCATCTTGCACGGCCCATATGCCGACCTCGACAAAGGTGCGGTCGTTCGCTTTGCCGTCGCGCCCATCGACCTTCCGCAGGGCTCCGGTCGAGAACCATGTACCTATGACGCTGTTGAGCTTCGCACGATCAGCCTTAGCGGCTGCATCGGCGTTCAAGCCCAGCACCTCCGCCACTACCTTGCCCACCCAAGCCTTGGCCTGCGTGTCGGCGCGGTAACGTGCCGCGCCGACCTGTGCGTCAACCAGCCGCTGCACTGCCAATAGGTCCGCAGCGGTCACGCCCTCGAAAGCGTCGGGCGGTGTCCACGGGATAACCACCCCCATGTTATCGCCCCCATCGGTGGTGTCGTTGCCCAGGCTCACGGAAGCCATGGTGAACCAGTTGGAGGCGTCGGACGGGGGTGCCCGGTTGTTCTTGTCGTCATAGGTCCGGAAGTACCGGCGGCGCTTCTCGTCCTCGATACCGTAGCGCTTGGCCTCGTCCTCGCTCATCCGGTTCAGCACCAGCACAGACCGGCAGGCATTTATGAGAGCGACCGCGCCACGTCCGGAAAGGGCTGTCACCTCGGTCGCGCCGGCCTTGCTGACGTGGTGGGCCAGTCCGATCCCGGCGTTCGCCCGCTTCGCAACCAATGCCCATTCCTTGGCAATCGCGTCGATTTCCATATTGTCGTTTTCGTTGGCCGCATGGCTGGAGACGAACGGATCAACATGCAGATAGTCGATCCCGCGGCCCATCATCTCCTCGGTAAGCGCTTCCACTACCGGGCGGTTGATGTTGAACCCAGATGCAGCGCTGGAGGACGCCAGCTTAAGGCCCGCACCCTCTAGCGCGCTGTCTACAAACAGGCGGTCGCGGATATCCTCAGGGCCGATCGACCAATGTTTGCAGGCCGCTTGAATTATGCGCGCCAACTCTTCGGCGTCATCTTCCAAGTTCCAGAGCCATACCCGTTTCGGACCCCCCGGCACGGCCTGTCCCAACAGAGGGCGGCCAGTAGCCATCGCCAACGCCTCCCCCACGCTGAGGATGGTTTTGCCGGCAGCGCCAGGCGCAAGGATAGCGCGAACGTGCCCCCGCTGAATTGAGCGACCATAAACCCATTCGCGAGGCTTGATTGAAGCCGGATCGCGCCAGACATAAGGCGTCGCTGTCACTACCACGCCGCCCCCAAGTTCGGGGGAGGATGGTCCAGATTTGGACCATATCTGAGCGTCGCAAATGTCCTCCGGGGCGGAGTCCCAGTCCCAGCGCTGTTCAGGCCGGTTCATCAGGCACGCTCCCCGGCCCGCGCTCTTCCAAAGCGCTTGCTGTCATCATCAGCCGGACCAGTGCGTGCCGAAGCTCCCGCACTTGCTCGATCGGCATTGTTGCGTAGGCCTGCTCGCTGGCGATCATCACTACCGATTGAAGGATGATCGCGGGCTCTCGCCGCGCGTGGCGAACCGCCGCTGTCGCCTTGTCCCGGATGTAGAGGATGCCGCAGCGCAGCCGCTTTTCCTCAGGCCCGAGGCAGGGCAGGAATGTGTCGACAGTTGGAATGTAGCGGGCGATCCGATCGGATGCAGAACGAAGGGCGGCGGTCATGGCCGCACCTCCAGAAGCTCGCAGCCGCGGAAATAGTGCCGCAGTAGGATGCTGCCGGGGAACGAGCCCGGTTGCGCACGATCGCGCTGGGGGCTAGGAACGTCGCTGTGATCCGGCAAGACACATGCGACGCTCTCAGCCACTAGGCTGGGGGCGTTTCGCTTTTCCAGCATAGACTCACGCGCCCCCCGCGAGCGCGCGCAAGGCCGCGGCAGGGACCAGCACCCGCCGGCCGATCTGCATTTTCGTCAGCGTGCCATCATAGATGCGGTTGTAAACCGACCGCTCGCTGATCCCGAGCGCGCGGGCGACTTCGGGGATGGTGTACGTCAGTCGCTCGACTTGCTCGACGTTTGCATTGCTTCGCATCGCGTTCCGTCCTTCACAGGTTGCGGACGCAAACTATGCTGAAATGACCCTACCGCGCAACATAATTACGCTTATTTATTTTTAACATTCTTAAAGTTTGTCCTAGACGTGCTTTCTGGAAAGCAGGCGAGCTAGGCGCGAAGCTGCACCACGTTGTCTCCCACCGGGGATTGCACCACAAATTGGCTCCAGGCTTCCATCAAAGCGCGGCGCTGGTCGCGGAGGTCTGAGCGCAAGTAGGCCTGCTGGGTTGCGCTGCCGACGCTGTGCGCGAGCGCCATTTCCGGAACCATCGCGGGGATGGAGGGCATCTTTTCGGCTGCCCAGTCGCGGAAGGTCGAGCGGAACCCGTGCACCGTCTCGGTGCGACCAGCCGCCCGCAGAACCTTAGATAGCGTCATGTCGGACAGTTCGGCATCCTTGCGGGTGCCAGGAAAGATTAGCCCGGTCGCGCCGAACGCAACCTTGGCGCGCTCAAGAATTGCCATGGCGGCATCGTTCAGCGTAACCGTGTGGCGCACCTTGCTCTTCATCAACTCAGCGGGCCGGTTCCACTCCCTACCCTCTAGGTCGATATGCTCCCAACGTGCCGATCGCACCTCACCGCTACGCGCGGCGGTGAAGATTGTGAACAGAAGCGCCAGCCGGCCGGCGGTGTCGTCCTTCTGCAACTGGTCTGCCACGAATGCAGGAACGTCGCGGTACGGCACCGCCGCGAAATTTCCGCCCTTACCGCGCCGCGCGAGGCCGTCCCGCAGTTCGCGCGCATCCGGTAGAGCCTCCTTCCGCCAGCCGTTGGCCTTCGCGAAGCTGAGAACCTTCATGGTGCGGATCCGGAGCTTATCGGCTTGGGCAGGCTTCTCCGTCCACGTCGCAGCCAGCGCCGCAATCACGTCCGCAGCCGTGATCTGATCGACGCGCTTGGCGCCCAATTTGGGAACGATATGCGCTTCCAGCGACGACTTGAACGCCGCCGCGGTCTTCTCGCTGAGCCCTTTGGACAGCTCGGCATGCGCTTTCAGCATGGCGTCTTTAAAGGTGAGGGTGGGCGTCTTCTTCGATTTATGCACTCGGCGTGCTTCTTCGACGTCGCCGCTCTCCTTTGCGATGCGGCGGAGTTCCAAGGCCTTTTCGCGCGCCTTAGTGAGCATGACGACAGGGTAACCGCCTAAGCCGATATCGGCGCGAGTCCCTTTGTTCGCCTGGACGCGAAGAACCCAAGACTTAGCGCCCGTCTCTTTCACTCGCAGGTATAGCCCTCCGCCATCCCCGTGAATGCCAGCCTTCGCGTTCTTGACCTTGAGGTCTGTAAGCTTGCCCATGCTACCGCTCCTGCGTGCACCAGTTAGTTCCCACACTCCTGAGCTTCAAGAAGGTGCAAGTCAATGCGGTAATTTGCGGGCGGTTGCGAAGCGATGAGCGAACGGGCGCAGTTTTCCGCCGGTTTCTTGCAAGCCGATGCGACTGCTTGCGGGCCTTTGCGGATTGTTACTACTCCTACTCAGGGAGCCACCGTTCAGCGCTCTGGGAACTCTTCCCGCGCCTTGGCCATTGCCGTGGCGTGAAGATCGCCACCTACAATGTGAACGGCATCAACGGACGCCTGCTCGTTCTGCTCCGCTGGCTGGCGGAGGCCATGCCGGACATCGTCTGCCTTCAGGAATTGAAGGCGCCGGACGAACGCTTCCCGCAAGCCGAGATCGAGGCTGCCGGCTACCAGGCCCTGTGGCACGGACAGAAGAGCTGGAACGGCGTGGCGATCCTCAGCCGCGTCGGCATGCCGGTGGAGACCCGCCGCGGACTGCCCGGCGACCCCGATCCCGGCCAGAGCCGGTATCTGGAGGCGGCGGTGTCCGGCCTGCTGATCGGTGCGCTCTACGTCCCGAACGGCAATCCCCGGCCAGGCCCGAAATACGACTACAAGCTCGCCTGGCTGGCCGCATTCCAGGCTCATGCGGCCGATCTGCTGCGATCGGGCCTACCGGTGGTGCTGGCAGGCGACTACAACATCATCCCGACCGACAGCGACGTCTACAAGCCGGAACGCTGGCGGGAAGATGCGCTGTTCGCCCCGGAGGTGCGTGCAGCCTTCGCCGCGATCATGCAGCAGGGCTGGACGGACGCCCTGCGCACCCTGCACCCTGAGGCGACGATCTACACCTTCTGGGACTATTTCCGGAACGCCTATGCGCGCAACGCAGGGCTGCGGATCGACCATCTGCTGCTCAGCCCGGCCATTGCCGGTCGACTTGCCTCGGCGACGGTCGATCACCATGTTCGCGGATGGGAGAAGAGCAGCGATCATGCGCCGGCCTGGATCGGGTTAAGTGGTTGATTACAAAAGCATCGTCTTCCTCGTTCAGCCGGGATAAATCGGCGAACTGATACGTTTTCACGATCATGCGAGGTTCTTCGCATGAACCTCCTGGAGGAACAGTGATGTTATTGCCATCTGCCAAGCGCGGCTTGCTGCTCGCAGCGGTCGCGGCAGCCGGTCTGGTGACTGCCGGTTGCGCCACGGAAACCGCCTACCGCCCGGCGACGGGCCAGGGCTTCTATCGCGCCGGCTATAGCGACCGGCAGGTCGAGGCCAACCGCTTCATCGTCAGCTTCTCGGGCAACAGCTATACGTCGCGCGACACGGTGGAGCGCTACCTGCTGTTCCGTGCGGCCGAGCTGACCGTGCAGAACGGCGGCGACTATTTCGTCATGGTCCAGCGCGACACCGACAAGGATACTCGCACCTACTCCACCCCCGGCTTCGGCCCGAGCTTCGGCTTTGGCGGCTATTGGGGGCCGAGCTGGCGTTACTGGGGCCGTCCGTACGGCTGGCGCAGCTGGGATCCGTTCTGGGGCGACCCGTTCTGGGATCGCGGGGTCGATGTCCGCACCGTGCAGCGGTACGAAGCGACTGCCGAGATCATCATCGGCAAGGGCCCCAAGCCGGCGGACAACGTCCGCGCGTTCGATGCCCGGGACGTCATGGCCCGTATCGGCCCGAGCATCGTCGTGCCGAAGTAAGCGGTCGCGACAGCAAGCAAGCGAAAGGCCGGCGGGAGCGATCCCGCCGGCCTTTTCGTATGCCCGTCGAGCGCCAGGCCCTCCCGGCTCTGTCCGGGACGGCGTTTAGGTCAGGCCACCTTGCCGTGGCAGTATTTGTACTTCTGCCCCGATCCGCACGGACAGGGCGCGTTGCGGCTGACCGTCCCCGCCCAGCTTTCCGGATCCTCGCCGAGCGGAGCGTCAGGCTGCGGGATCTGCAGCGGCGGCAGTTGCGTGGTGATGTGGCCGTATCCGGCATCGCGATCGTTGGTGTCGTCCTCGCCGGTGAACGGGTCGAAGTGCGAGGTGATGAAATCCGGCAGTTCCGGCAGCACCGGGGCGGGCTGTAGCTGGAACTGGGCAAAGGCCAGCGTACGGGTCACGTCCTCGCGGATCGAATCCAGCATGCGCTGGAAGAGGCCAAAGGCTTCCTGCTTGTACTCGTTGATCGGCGTCTTCTGCGCATACGCGCGCAGGTGCACCACCTGGCGCAGCGCATCGAGGGTGGCGAGATGCTCCTTCCAGTGATGGTCGAGGTTCTGGAGCAACACCGACTTCTCGATCTGCACCCAGGTTTCCGGCTCGAGTTCCGCCGCCTTGGCCTGGATCTGGGCGTCCGCCGCAGATTTCACCCGTTCCTCCACGATTTCGGGATCGAGCGCATCCTCGTTGAGCCAATCCTCCACCGGCAGATCGAGGTTCAGGGTGGTGGAAAGCTGCTCGCGCATCTGGGCGATGTTCCACTGCTCCGGATAGGTGCCGGGCGGGCAGTTTTCGCCGACGATCGCGTTCACCGTCTCGGCGCGCATGTCCTCGACCACGTCGCCGACCGTTTCGGCGTCCATGATGTCGCTGCGCTGTTCGTAGATCACCTTGCGCTGGTCGTTCATCACGTCGTCATACTCGACGACCTGCTTGCGAACGTCGTAGTTGCGCGCCTCCACCTTCTTCTGCGCGGTTTCGATCGCCTTGGTCAGCCACTTGCTGCCGATCGCCTCGCCATCCTCGATGTTGTTGCGCATCATCTTGGCGAACAGCGTGTCCGGCCCGAAGATACGCAAGAGATCGTCATCGAGGCTCAGGTAGAAGCGCGACAGGCCCGGGTCGCCCTGGCGCCCCGAACGGCCGCGCAACTGGTTGTCGATGCGCCGGCTCTCGTGCCGCTCCGTTCCCAGCACGAAGAGCCCGCCGGCGGCGAGCACCTCCTGCTTCTCGGCGGCGACCTCCGCCTTGATCCGGGCGATCGCTGCCTCGCGCTCCGGCCCCTCCGGCATGCCGGCCAGCTCGTCGTTGACGCGGAACTCCACATTGCCGCCAAGCTGGATGTCCGTGCCGCGCCCGGCCATGTTGGTGGCGATGGTGACGGCGCCCTTGCGGCCCGCCTGCGCGACGATATGCGCCTCGCGCTCGTGCTGACGCGCGTTCAGCACCTCATGCTCCACGCCTTCCTGGTGGAGGAACTCGGACAGCAGCTCGGACTTCTCGATGGAGACGGTGCCGACCAGCACCGGCTGGCCCTTCACCGCATGTTCGCGGATCCGCTTGGCGATCGCGCGGAACTTGTCCTGCGTATCCTTGTAGAACTCGTCTTCCTCGTCGATGCGCTGCACGGGCACGTTGGTCGGGATCGTCACCACGTTCATCTTGTAGATGTCGTAGAATTCCGCCGCTTCCGTCGCCGCGGTGCCTGTCATGCCGGCAAGCTTGGGGTACATGCGGAAATAGTTCTGGAACGTGATCGAGGCCATGGTCTGGTTCTCGGGCTCGATGTTCACGCCCTCCTTGGCCTCCACCGCCTGGTGCAGGCCCTCCGACCAGCGGCGCCCGTCCATCATGCGGCCGGTGAACTCGTCGATGATGATGACCTGGCCGTCCTTCACGATATAGTCGGTGTCGGCCTTGAACATCATGTTCGCACGCAGCGCCTGGTTGGTGTGGTGCACCACCTGCGTGTTCTCGAAATCATACAGGTTGCTGCCCTGCAACAGCCCCGCCTGCTCCAGCAAGCGCTCCACCCGCTCCGTGCCGGACTCGGTCAGGATGATCGACTTCTGCTTTTCGTCCTTCTCGTAATCCTCCGCCGTCAGCTGCTTCACGATCGCATCGACCGAGACGTACAGCTCGCTCTTGTCGTCTGTGGGGCCGGAAATGATGAGCGGCGTGCGCGCCTCGTCGATCAGCACCGAATCGACCTCGTCGACGATCGCCATGGAGAACGGCCGCTGCACCATGGAGGCGCGGTCGTATTTCATGTTGTCGCGCAGGTAATCGAAGCCGAACTCGTTGTTCGTGCCATAGGTAATGTCCGCGGCATAAGCGGCGCGGCGCTGCTCGTCGGACAGGTTGGGCACGATCACGCCGGTGGTCAGGCCCAGGAAGCTGTACACCTGGCTCATCCAGCCGGCGTCGCGCTCTGCCAGATAATCGTTGACGGTGATGACGTGCACGCCCTCGCCCGGCAGCGCGTTCAAGTAGGTGGCGAGCGTCGCCACCAGCGTCTTGCCCTCGCCCGTGCGCATTTCGGCGATCTCGCCGCGGTGGAGCACGATGCCGCCGATCATCTGCACGTCGTAGTGCCGCTGACCGAGCACGCGCCGCGCCGCTTCACGAACGGTGGCGAAAGCCTCAGGCAGCAGGTCGTCGAGCTTGGCGCCGTTTGCCAGCTGCTCGCGGAACTTCAGCGTCTGTGCGGAAAGCGTCGGGTCGTCCATTGCCTGCAGCTCCGGCTCGAAGCTGGCGATCCTGGCGAGGACGGGATTGAGCGACTTGACGTAGCGGTCGTTGGACGAACCGAAAAAGGTCTTGGCGAAGCCACCGAACATGAGGGATCCTGTGCGAAAAGAGGCGCGCCGCGCGTGGAGCGCGCGCTGAAGCGTGAAAACGGGAGGCGGCGAACCGCGGTGCTATTCGCGCCGCTTCGCCAGGTAGAGCGGCACCTCGTGCAGCAGCGGCGCCACAGGCCGCGCGACTTCCGCCGCCGGATAGCCGCGCACCAGCGCCAGCCACGGCCGCACCGGCGCCACCGCCGTGCGGACTGCCGCTGCGCGCTGCGCCGCCACCTGCTCGACCTGCACCGCGGGAGCGCGTACGCCACTGAACGCGCCGGTCAGCGCGGTTATCAGGGCAGACAGGATCAGCAGCAGGTTCATGCGTCCGCCGGCATGTAGGCGAGCCGGTCGCGATCGTCCATCCTTGCGCCGACATGCAGGCGCGCTAAGGCCGCGGCATGACCATCTCCCCGCTCGCCTTGCCCTTCCCCGATCTCCCCGCGATCGCCGGTGTCACGCCGCGGGTGGCGCGCGCGCGGTACAAGAACTGGGACCGGTGCGACCTCACCTTCGTGACGCTTGATCCCGGCACAACGGTGGCGGGCGTGCTGACGCAGAGCAAATGCCCATCGCCCGAGGTGGAATGGTGCCGCCGCGCGCTGGTCATGGGCCAGGCGCGGGCGCTGGTGGTGAATGCGGGCAACTCCAACGCCTTCACCGGCGATCGCGGGCGGGCCGCCGTGGAAGCCATCGCGGCGCACACCGCGCGGGATCTCGGCTGCCAGCCGTCGGACGTCTTTGTCGCCTCCACCGGCGTGATCGGCGTGCCGCTCCCGATCGACAAGGCCGAAGCCGGACTGGCGGCCGCGTTCGAGGCGCAGCCGTGCAGCTGGCAGGAGGCGGCCGAGACGATCATGACCACCGACACGTTCGCCAAGGCCGCCTACAGCCAGGCGGTGATCGGCGGCACGACCGTGAACCTGGTGGGCATCATCAAGGGCTCCGGCATGATCGCGCCCGACATGGCGACCATGCTCGGCTTCGTCTTCACCGACGCCGCGGTGGAGCCCGGCTTCCTGCAACGCGCACTGGGCGATGCGAACCTGTCCAGCTTCTCGTGCATCACCGTGGACAGCGACACCTCCACCAGCGACACCGTGCTTGCCTTTGCCACGGGCCGCGCGGGCAATCCATTGCTGGCCGATATCGAGGACGACGGCGCGGATGCGTTCCGTGCGGCGCTGGCCGACCTGTGCCTGCAACTGGCGCATCTGGTGGTGCGCGATGGCGAAGGCGCGACCAAGTTCATCCGGGTGGACGTGGAAGGCGCCGAAAGCGACCGCAGCGCGCGTCGCATCGCCCTGTCGATCGCCAATTCGCCATTGGTCAAGACCGCGATAGCGGGCGAGGACGCCAATTGGGGCCGGGTGGTAATGGCGGTGGGGAAGGCCGGCGAACCTGCCGAGCGCGACAGGCTGGCGATCCGCTTCGGGGCAACGCAGGTCGCCGCCGGAGGCCTGGCGCTCGCCGACTACGACGAGGCGCCCGTGGCCGCCCATCTCAAGGGCAGCGACATCGAGATCGGCGTCGATCTGGGGCTGGGCGACGGCCGGGCCACGGTGTGGACCTGCGACCTGACGGACGGCTATATCTCGATCAACGCCGACTATCGCAGTTGAGGAAAGGGGCGCCCGACACGGCGCCCCTCCCGGGTTTCAGGCCAGTTCACCCTCGAGCCAGGCCTTGATGCGGCCCTTCGGCTCGGCACCCACCTTGGTGGCGGCAGGCACGCCGCCCTTGAACAGGATCATCGTCGGGATGCCGCGCACGCCATAACGGCCCGGCGCGTCAGGATTCTCGTCGATGTTCAGCTTGGTGATGGTGACCTTTTCGCCCAGTTCCTCGGACAGTTCTTCCAGGCTCGGCCCGATCATCTTGCACGGGCCGCACCACTCGGCCCAGAAATCGACCAGCACCGGGCCATCGGCCTTGAGCACGTCGGTATCGAAGCTGGTGTCGGTGATCGCCTTGGTCGCCATTGAATGTAACTCCTTGTCTGCTCGCCAACCTAGGAACGCCTGCGCTCCGGCTCAAGTTGCCGCGCCTGCGCGTGGCCCTAGCTTTGCTCCGGGTCGGCAAAGCCGGGCTTGTATCGCTCCAGCAACGAAGCGGGGAGCGTGAAGAGGGCCGGACCCGCCGTGTAGAGGAGCGCGGCCTCGACGCCGCGTCCCGGGAAGATGACCCGCAACGCCTCCGCATAGGCGGCCATCTGGCGCACGTGATAGGATGGGAGGTCCGCCTCGCTTTCGGGCACTGCCCGCCCCGTCTTGAAGTCGATCACGCGCACGCGGTCGTCGTCGATCAGCAGGCGGTCCACCGTTCCGGACACGACAAAGCCGCCCGAGACCGTCGCGGCGATCGGCGCCTCTGCCAGGGCATCGGCGCGGAACAGGTCGGGATGCTCGCCCATCACCCGCAGCACCGCGCCGACCACTTCCGCGCGCTCCGCGGCATCCTCGATCCCCGCCGAAGTCGCCAGCCACCGGTCCGCGGCCGCCGCGCGCTCCTCCGGGGCGAGCGCGGGCAGGCGTTCGAACAACGCGTGCATGCGGCGGCCCCGCTCCGCAGCGACGCGCATCGCCGCGGTTGGCGGCGGGTTCGATACCGCATCCTCCCCGAGCGACGAAGGCGCGAGCGGCCGCGGCGGCCGAGGCGGCACGGGCGCGAGCCGCGTCGCCCATTCCGGCAGGTCGCTCGCCTCCGCTGCTGCTTCATCCCGTCGGCGCAGCGGCAGCGAGGTTGCCGGCACCCGTCCGTGGTAGATGCGCGCCTCCTCGCCTGGAGGAACGCCCAGCGTCGAGAATGCCGCATCGGCGGCGGCGTACCAGCTCTCCGGCGGGGGAACGCCCTTTGCCTGCGATCCGAGGGCGCCGGCGATCACCAACTGCTCCTCGGCACGGGTCGCCGCGACATAGAACAGCCGCCAATGTTCGGCGAGGTCGCGCTGCTCCTGCTCGGCGAGCGCCTGGCCGAGCACCGCGCCCGCCTCCTCCTTGCGCGGGCGGAAGATCGGGAGGGGCGGCAGGTCGGGATCTGCCTGCCACTTCAACACCCCGCGGGGGCTGCGCGTCGGGTCGACGGTGGCGTCGGCGAGGATCACCAACGGCGCTTGCAGGCCCTTCGAACCATGCGCCGTCATCACCCGCACGGCATCCAGCGGGGCGGACGGATCCCGCACGATCTCCACCTCGCCCCGGTCGAACCAGTCGAGGAAGCGCTGCAGCGACGGCGTGGTCCGGGTTTCGAAGTCCAGCGCGGCGGAAAGCAGCTCCTCGATCGGGTCCCGCGCCTCCTGCCCCAAGCGCCGCAGCAGCTTGCGCCGGCCGTCCAGCGGGCCGGAAAGCAGGTCCTCCAGGAAGCGGTAGGGCGTCGCGAAGTCCGCCCGCCCGAGCATCTCGCGCAATGGATCGAGCCGGTCCGGACAGGTGCGCAGAAGGTGTCCCCACAAGCTGCCGCTCTCGCGCGGCGCCGCTGCCATCAACTCGTCCTGCGTCCAGCCGATCAGCGGGGAAACGAGCAGCGCCGCGAGGCTGAGATCGTCCTCCGGCTGCAACACGAAACGCACCGCCGCCAGCAGGTCCTGAACGGCGAGCGGCGCGTTGAGCCGCAGCCGATCGACCCCGGCGACCGGAACGCCCTCGGCGTACAGCCGGGCCACCAGCAACGACGCCAGCTCGCCGCGACGCTTGACGAGGATCATCACGTCCTCCGGTCGCAGCGCCCGCCCCTTGCTACCCAGGATCAGCGGATCGGCCGGATCGAGCCACGCCTTGACCTGCCGCGCGATCCGCCGCGCGAGCTCCCGCGTGGCGTCCGGGATCCAGCCCTCCGCATCCTCCTCGCTCCCGCCTTCCGTCACCGGTGGCCACAGGGTAACGCTGCCCGGGCCCGGCACCTCGCTTGCGTGCCGCTCCGACGAAAGCGCCTCCTGCCCCGTCGCCTCGATCGCGGCGTCGACGAATTCCAGCACCGGGCGGGTGGAACGGAAGCTCTGGGTCAGCGACAGCTGGTTGAACGGCAGCCCGCGCTCGTGGTCTGCCATGTCGCTGTCGCCGAACACTTCCGCGGCGCGGCTCTTGAACGATTTCTCGGCCGCCTCGAAGTAGATCGGATCGGTGCCCTGAAAGCCGAAGATCGCCTGCTTGCGGTCGCCAACCGTGAACAGCGTCCGCGTGCTGGGTGCATAGATGCCGCGGCCGACAAAGAACTCGTCGGCGATCGCCCGCACGATGCGCCATTGCGGCAGGTTCGTGTCCTGCGCCTCGTCGATCAGCACGTGCTCGGTCGTCTGGTCCAGCTTGAACCGGACCCACTCGCCGATGCCGGGCTGCTCCAGCAGCGCGACAGCGCGATCGATCAGGTCGTTGAAGTCGACGCCCCCGCCGCTGCGCTTCAGCCGCTGATAGGCCAGCGCATAGTCGCGCCCCGTTTCCAGCGCATCCGCCAGCAGGTAGGCATAGGCACCCTGCCGGCGCAGGCCGAGCAGGTCGGAGCAATGGCCATGCAGCGCCGTCACCAGTTCCGCATAGGCCGGCTCCTGCGGGGCCCAGCCTTTGCCGGTGGACAGGAGCTCGCCGGTCGCCTTCGCCCATATTCGGTGGAGAAGATGGAGGTCGCGCGCGCGCTCTTCGGGCGCCAGCAACAACCATGCGTCGATCGCCGCCACCCGCTCGGTCGCGCGCGCCGTGCCCCAGGCGGCGTTCATCGCCCGCACCTCGCCCAGAGCCTCGCAGTCGAAGGAAGTGCACGCCTCCACCAGCGCCGCCTCGATGTCGCCGCTCGGCAGCCCCATGGCGCGGCGCACGAACGGCTGCACGCCCGTCGGAAGGGCGGAAAGCGCCGCGGGCGCGCGGGCGCATTCGTGAAGGAACTCCTCGGCACCGCCCTCCCCCAACCGCAGGGAAAGCGCACCCACCGTCCGCAACGGGCGCTCCCGCCCCTGCTCGCCTGCCTCCACCAGCATGGCCGCCAGCGCCTCGCGCAGGAGCACCTGTTCCTCGCGCGCTTCCAGCGGACGAAAGCCGGGAACGAGCCCGGCCTCGATGGGGAACGCCGCCAGCAGGCCCTGGCAGAAGCCGTGGATCGTCTGGATGCGTAGCCCGCCCCCCGGCGCATCCAGCACACGCGCGAACAAGGTCCGGGCAGTGGCCCGCAAATCGGGATCGAGATGGTTCTCGCCGAGCGCGAACAGATCCTTTTTCAGGTCCGCTTCCTCCATCCGCACCCAGGCGGCGAGACGCTGCGCGATGCGGTGCGCCATCTCGGCCGCGCCGGCCTTGGTAAAGGTGAGGCAGAGGATCGCCGCCGGATCGGTGCCGCGCAGCAGCAGGCGGAACACCCGCGCCGCCAGCACCTGGGTCTTGCCGGTGCCGGCCGACGCGGAAAGCCAGACATGCGCGTCGGGCGCGCTGGCCGCCGCCTGGTTGTCCTTGAGGATCGGCAGCGCGCGCAGGTCAGCCACGGCCATACCATTCGTCGCGGCGCATCAACTGGTCGTACTCTCCATAAGGCGCATATTCGGGGTGCAGCTTTGCGGTGAACGGCGCATCCCCCGTCAGCCACTCCCGCACCGCATCGGAGAAGTTCGACGCGGCCAATGCCGTGAACTCGTCCGCGGAGATCGGGTCGCGCTTCTTCGGGTCCGTGGGTGAGGAGACGAAGCCGAAACTGCGGTCCGGCGCCCGGCTCAGCGCCCAATATTCGAAGCCTGTCGGACGACCGGCTACATCGCCGAACCCGCCGCGTTCCGCGATCAGGCCGAGCAGCCCCAATTGCAGGCTGAAGCCGGCCCGGATCGCGGCCTGGCTGGGCACACGCCCGGTCTTGTAGTCCACGACCACCAGACCTTCGGGACCGCGGTCCAGCCGGTCGGCCGTGCCCGTCAGGGTCACGCCGGCAATCTCGATCTTTCCTTCCCGCTCCACCGCGGCGATGGAGCGTCCGGCGTTGAGGCAGCGGCGCTGCTCGGCCGCGATCCAGTCGATCGCCTCCATCAGGCGGGGCTCCCACAAGGCGCGCACCAGCGGGTGCCCGCCTTCCAGCAGCGCCTGCGCGCGGTCGCGCAGTCGTTCGGGCACACCCCCGTCCAGCCGCGCCCATTGCTCCAAGGCCTCATGCACCACCGTGCCGCGCCATGCCGCGCTGAAATCGGCATCCACCGCGTCGAGGGCCGCGAGGCGGAGATAGCGCTTCGCATAGAAGGCATAAGGGTCCGCCTTGAGGCGATCGACGTCGGTCACCGCGATCTGGCGCGGGCGCTTCTCGGCGGGTGGCGCCGGCGCGGGCTGCGGTTCGGGAGCGAACTCCGCAGGATCGTCGAGCAACCGGGCCCAGCGTTCGAGATCGCCCGCGCGCTGGAAGCCCTCACCTGCCAGCGCCTGCAATCGCAACCAGAAGCGCGACGGGATCGCCGGCGACTTCGCGTCCCGCCGCGCGCGCGTCATCAAAGCGCGGGGCGCGCCCAGCGCATTTGCCAGGTCGTGCGCGGCGATGCCGACACGCCGCTCCAGTCCCGGCAGGCCCAGTTCGGCGCGGATGCGCGGCGCCAGCCAGGGATCGGGCGCGGGCGTTCCGGGCCAGACGCCCTCATTCAGTCCGCCCAGGATCATCGTGTCCGCGCTCTGCAGGCGGGCCTCGATCAGGCCATAGATCGCCAGCCGCGGATGGCTGCCCTGCTGCACCCGCACGGATTGCTCGTCCATCAGCACGCGGAGCAATGGGGCAAGCCCGTCCGCCGCCATTTCGGGCGCGTTCGCGGCTGCTTCCACTTCCAGCTCTGCCAGCAACTCGGCTGCACAGCGGCCCGCCGGTCCGGCCCACAGTTCGTCGCCGCACAAGGCCTGTGCCGTTTCCCGCAGCACGGCAAGGAGCACGGCCAGCGGCTGCACCGCCCCGTCCAGCGCCGCCATCGGCGCCAGGAGCGCGCGTGCTTCGGGCCACCATGCCGCGGCCCGCGCGCGTCTCTTCCCCTCGCGCTCCGACGGTTCGGCGAGCAGCGCGTCGACCCCGTCCAGCCCCGGCGCGGGGCGCGGGCCGCGCAACACGCGGTCGAGCCGTCGCACGCCCTCCAGCCATTTGCCGCGAGCCTCTCCGCTGCGCACCAGCGGATGCTTCAGCAACGCCAGCAGCGGCAGCGGGGCGAAGCGCTGCGCCGCCGCCTCCGCCAGCAGCAGAAGCAACGTGCCCGGAGGAAGGATGGTGAGCGGGCGTCCCGCGGTGTCGTCGATCTCCACGCCCCAACGGCGGACATGCGCGGCCACCCGCCGCGCCAGTGCCCGGTCGGGGGTCACCAGCGCAGCAGTGCGGCCGGGCTCCTCCAGCACTTCGCGCAGGGCGAGCGCGATCGCCTGCGCCTCTTCCGCGGGCGTCGCGAGTTCGGCCGCGGTGATGCCGGACAATCGCCGCTCCTCCGCGGGCAATGACGGCCATTCGCGCGTGAACAGCGCCGGCGCCAGCGCATTGGCGACCGCCCGGCCGCGCTCGATGCTGGCATCGTGTCCGCCGCGGTCGCGCCACAGCTGAAATTCGCCGCGGTTCACGCCCATCCGCTCCAGCAGCAGCTTGAGGTGAAACTGCGGATGCGTTTCGATCGACCGGCGGCGCACACCCGTCGCCGGATCGGGCGCATGCGGGCCAAGCGCGTCCCATTGCGAAACGGGCATATCGCTGGCGAGGTCCGGGATCACCACGAGTCCCTGCGGCAGCTCGGAGACGCAGCGCAGCAGCCGCGCGACGGCCGGCGCCGAATCGGTGATGCCTGCCGCGCAGACGAAGCCGCCCGGCGGGCGTCGGCGCCATTGCGCCGCCAGCCTGTCGAGCAGCAGGCGGCGGCGATCGGCCAGATCGATCCGGCCGAGCCGCGCGAGCTCCCCCGGCCAGCGATCCAGCACGATGCCGAACATCTCGATGGCGCGCTGCCAGTGCACCGAAAGCTGATCGGCAAGGTCCAGCGCGCGCAGCTTCTCCGGCGCGACCTCTTCCACGAGGAGCTGGTCCAAGGTGCGCGCCAGATCGCCCGCCAACCGCACCGCCTCGGCTCCGTCCACCGGCTGCCCGGCGGCGGCACGCTCCTCCGCTACCAGGCGGGCGAGGATCATGCGGCGTTGCAGCGGTGTGACCGCCGGCGGCCCCGGCTCTGCGTCGGCCGGGTCGAACGCAGGATCGGACGCCTCGTCCAGCGCCGGGTCGCCGATCGCGACCAGGCGGGGCAGCAGCAACCCGCCCCCGCTTGCGCGAACAAAGGCCTCGGTCAGCGCGCGCTTGGCGCGATTGTTGGGCAGCAGCACCAGCCCGCGGGCCAGGCCTGCCGGCGTCTCTCCGAACCGCTTCAGCAACCCGACGACGAGGGCATCGGCAAACGCGCGATGCGCAGGGATCGTGAAAAGCTGCGGTCCGCCAGCCTCAGCCATCGGCCAGGATCGCCTCCGTGCGGCCGATCGCCTGCGGAGTGCCGACATCGAACCACAGTCCGGTATGGACCAGTCCATATGCGCGACCCTGCTCGATGGCGCGATCCCAGAACAGGTTGGTGGAGAACGGCCCCTCCGGCCAGTCGCGGATCACGCGCGGATGCAGGATCTGGACGCCGATATAGACGAAAGGCGCGAGCCGTTTCGCCTTGCGCCTGCCGACGATGCGGCCATCCGGTGCGAGATGGAAATCGCCTTGGCCGCGGTGGCAGTTGGCATGGGCATGCGACACCATCAGCAACAGCGCGTCCATGCGCTCCTCGTCCCAGGCCGCGGCGAGCGAGCGGATCGAATCGTCCGGCCCATCGACCCACAGATTGTCGCTGTTGCAGACCAGAAACGGCTTGTCGCCCAGCTTGTCGCGCGCGTGCACGATGCCGCCGCCGGTTTCCAGCAACTCCGCCCGCTCGTCCGAGACGACCACCTCGATCCCATGCACCCGGTGCGTCAGGTGGGCTTCCAGCGCATCCGCCAGATAATGGACGTTGACCACCGCCCGCTTCACGCCGGCCGCGCGCAGGTGATCGAAGGTATGATCGATCAGCGGCTTGCCGGCGACCTCCACCAGCGGCTTGGGACGCAGCGCCGTCAGCGGTCGCATCCGCTTGCCCAGGCCGGCCGCCATCACCATCGCCGTTTCCGGCACGTGCCCGCCCGGATCGGGACGGATGGCCAGGGTCCGTTTCGCGCCCATCGTCATGCCTGCAAGGTCATGGGATCGCCCCGCTTCTCGGCGGGGATCGTCGCGTCGAACCAGATCTTCACCGGGGCGAGCGCCGGATGCGCGAGGTCGCGCTCCAGATACCGCCATACACGCGGGCAGAGCGCGGGATAGCGCTCCTTTCCATCCCGCTTCCACAGGCGGGTGAAGATGCCGACGATCTTGGCGTTACGCTGCGCGCCCAGCACGTGATACGCTGCCTCGAAATCCTCGCCCGCATTCGTCGCGGCACGATAGCGCGCATACATCGCCGCCTCGGTTTCCGGCGCCACGTCCCGCCGTGCATCCTGCAACAGCGACACAAGGTCATAGGCCGGGTGCCCCGCGAGCGCGTCCTGAAAGTCGAGCAGGCCCAGCCGACCGCCATTCTCGCCGATCAGCATCAGGTTCTCGGCATGGTAATCGCGCAGCACGGTGACAGGTTCGGCGGCGAGCGCCAGGCTGAACACCTGGTCCCAGGCCGCATGGTAGCTTTCGGCGTCCGCCTGCACGCCCACCGCCGGGCAGTACCATTCGACCAGCAGGTCCGCTTCGCGGCGCAGCACCGCATGGTCATAGGCCTCGAAGGGGCCAGCCGGATGGCGCGCCAGATCGACAAGCACATCGATCGCCGTCTCGTACAGCGCCTGGGCGCGCTCCGGGCTGGCGTCGATGGTTTCGCGCATGCGCACGTCGCCGAAGTCCTGCAGCAGCAGGAACCCGTGGTCGAGATCGCACCCATGGATCACCGGGGCGGCAAAGCCGCGCTCCACCAGCCATTGCCCGACATGGATGAACGGCCGCGGATCCTCGCCCGGCGGCGGCGCGTGCATCAGGATCGCCTCGTCGGAGCCCCGCTTCGCGCGGTAATAGCGCCGCGCCGAGGCATCGCCCGGGATCGCCGTCACCGTCGCCTCGCCCCATCCCTGCGCCGCCAGGAAATCGGCCGCATGGGGGGGCAAAATCACATCTGTCGCCATCGCGCTTCCCAAGACGGCGGCACCGACGCTGTCAAGCGCCTCGCGCCGTCCGGCAGCATCTCCAGGCTCAGTGCCAGCCCTTCCGGCCAGGCGCCGGCCGCCCGTTCCGGCCATTCCACCACCAGCGCGGAATCGTAGAGGGCGTCGTCCAGCCCCAATTCCTCCAGTTCCTCCGGCTCCTCCACCCGGTAGAGATCGACGTGCAGCACCGCCACGCGCACCTCGGGTGGGGCATAGGGCTGAACAATGGCGAAGGTCGGCGACGGCGCCTCGCCGGCAAGCCCCAGAGCCGCCAGCAGGCCCCGCGCGATGCTCGTCTTGCCGGCGCCGAGCGGACCCGACAGCGTGACCACGTCACCCGTTGCCAGCACGGCGGCCAGCCGGGCGCCGAACGCCTCGCTGGCGTCGGCGCCGGCAAGGATCATGCTGGCCTCGTGCATCGGGTCAGCGTCGCGGCAAGGTGACGGTCAGCAGCGTTCCCTGCCCCGGCTCGGACACGAGTTCGATCGTGCCGCCATGCGCCTCGACGAACTGGCGCGCCAGGGGCAGGCCGAGTTCCAGCACGCGCTCGCCGCCATCCGCGCCTGCGCCGGCGAACTTGTCGAAGGCGTGGGCGACCGCCTCCTCGCTCATGCCCGCGCCATCGTCCGACACGACGATCCGCGCCGCCGTCGCAGTGCCATCGGCGTGCAGCAGCACGCGGCCGCCTTCGCCCGTTCCGCTCACCGCGTGGCGCAGCAGATGCTCCACCACCTGCCGCAGTCGCCGCGCGTCACCGCGCACACGTCCGGTCGAGCGGGCGACCTCGATCACGAACTCCAGTCCCTTGCGCTTGGCCAGCGGCGCGATCTCCGTCGCCGCGCCGCGGGCGGTGGCCGCGAGGTCCACATCGCCCATCTCCACCGCCTCACCTTCGTTCTGGGTCAGGTCCAGCACTTCGTCGATCAGCAGCGACAATCGCGCCACCGACTCGAGGATCGCCTCCACATAGGCATGCGCCTCCTTGGTCAGCGTGCCGGCATACCCCTCGCCGAGCATCTCCGCGAAGCCGCTGATCGAGGTGAGCGGCGTGCGCAGTTCGTAGCTCATGTTGGCGACAAAGGCGGTCTTCACCCGGTCCGCCGCCTCCAGCGCTTCGTTGCGGTCGCGCAGCGCCTGTTCCGCACGGCGGCTGTCGCTGATGTCGAGCATCGTGAACAGCGCGTTGCCGTCCGGCAGCGGCACCGCCGCGAACTCGAAATGGCGGCCATCGGCCAGGGCCACCCGCCCGCCGCGCTGCTGGCGCTCCACGGTGGCCGAGCGCACCAGCTCGGGGATCAGCGCGGCGCGATTGGGCGTCGCGAGCTTGGGCGCCACCGCATCGGCAAAGGCGTCCACCCGCGGATGCCCGGCCAGGAACTCCTCCTCGAAGCCCCAGATCGCGCGCAGCTTGTTGTTCCACAATTGCAGGCGCCCGTCGGCGGCGAACACGCCGAGCGCCTCGAACAGGTTGTCGAAGGTCGCCGTGCGCACGCGCAGCAGCGTGTCGCGCGCGCTGGCGATCTGCACCTGCTCCGTGCGATCCTCGAAAATCAGCAGCAGCCCGCCATCGGGCAGCGTCTGCGCCACCACGCGCAGGTGCGTGCCGCCGGGCAGGTGCCAATTCTCTTCGGTTGCGCCATCCGGCGCTACGAACCAGTCGCGCCGCTCCGCCTTCCAGGCCGGAAAGTCGCGCACCTCGGGCAAGCGGTTCGCTTCCCGCATCCGTTCGAGCACGCGTTCGAACTCGGGACGGTCCGCCAGCCATTCGGTGCGCATGGCGAACATGCGGCGGAACGGCTGGTTGCAGAAGACGAGGCCCCGGTCCGATCCGAACTGGGCAACGCCGGCGGAGAGCCGGTCCAGCATGCCGCGCTGCGCCTCGGCGAACCGCTTCATGCCCGAGCGCGCCTGCTCCAGCTCCTCGATGTCGACGGCAAAGCCGGCCACCCCGCCCGTGGGCAGCGGCACGTCATGCACCTGCAGCATCCGCCGGTCGCCGCGGATCGTGGCGGGCACCTGATGCACTTGCGGCCGCTTTGCATCGCGCGCGACCGCGGCGCCCTGCAGCGGCCCGCCAACCCCTGCCCCTTCCACCAGCTCGACACCGCGGCGGACCACATCCTCCCCGTCCGACGCCTCCACGGCGGCGACATACGCCGTGTTGACCATTGCCAGCCGCAGGTCCGGACCGCGGTACCACATGGGCAGGGGAGCGGCCTCGATCAGGCCGGTCAGCGCCTCGAAGGCTCCCCGGGCTTCCGCAACGGCTTCGGTGAGCCGGGCGATCTCGCCCTCGCTTTCGCTCGCGTCGAACGCCCACAGCATGACGCCGCCGGGCGCGCCGACCGCCTCCGGCGCCCTCTGACCCTGGACGATCAACGCGCGCCCCGATCCTTGTGGGCGCACGGCGCGGACGAAGGGACGGCCGGCTTTTTGCGCCGCCATGATGTCGCCGGTCAGCGCCGCGGCGTCGGCGGCGTCCAACCCCTCGTCGCCTCGACTGAGATCGGCAAGATAGCGGGCGGAGGCAGGCAGGCCCAGCCAGTCGGCCAGTCTGGGCGGCACGTCCATCCTGCCATCGGCGCGCACCACCGCCGTCTGCGCCGGCGCGGCGGCGAGCAGGGCCGTCAGCCGCGCATTCTCCGCCAGCGCCGCCGCCGCCTCGCGCCGGGCGCGCAGCCCGACGAACAGCAGATACACGGCCGCAATGACGAGAACGGCCAGCACCACGCCGGCCACGACGTTCGAGGTTACGCTGCTACCGACCACTCATGCCCCTTGAAACGGCTCCGGCGCGAAAGGGAGCCCTTTCGCGCCGGTCCTAAGGCAGGTTGCGCCCTCCCGCAAAGAGGAAAGCGCCGCCGGATCAGTAACGGTAATGGTCCGGCTTGAACGGCCCTTCCACCGGCACGCCGATATAATCGGCCTGCTTCTGGGAAAGCTTGGTCAGCTTCACGCCCAGCTTGGCGAGGTGCAGCTCCGCCACCTTCTCGTCGAGATGCTTGGGCAGGACGTAAACGTCGTTCTGGTAGGTATCGGCCTTGGTGAACAGCTCGATCTGCGCCAGCGTCTGGTTGGTAAAGGACGAGCTCATCACGAAGGACGGGTGGCCGGTCGCATTGCCCAGGTTCACCAGGCGGCCCTTGGAGAGGACGATGATCTTCTTGCCGTCCGGGAACTCGACCAGGTCGACCTGCGGCTTCACCTCGGTCCACTTGTAGTTGCTGAGCGCCGCGATCTGGATCTCGCTGTCGAAGTGGCCGATGTTGCACACGATGGCCATGTCCTTCATCGCCTTCATGTGGTCGGCGGTGATGACGTCGGCATTGCCGGTGGCGGTGCAGAAGATGTCGGCGCGGGTCACCGCTTCCTCCATCGTCACCACCTCATAACCCTCCATCGCCGCCTGCAGCGCGCAGATCGGGTCGACCTCGGTGACGAGCACGCGCGCGCCGCCGTTGCGCAGCGATGCGGCCGAGCCCTTGCCCACATCGCCGAAGCCCGCGACGCACGCCACCTTGCCGGCGAGCATCACGTCGGTGCCGCGGCGGATCGCGTCGACCAGCGATTCCTTGCAGCCATAAAGGTTGTCGAACTTCGATTTGGTGACCGAGTCGTTGACGTTGATCGCCGGGAACGGCAGCTCACCCTTCTTCGCCAGCGCATACAGGCGGTGCACGCCGGTGGTGGTCTCTTCCGACACGCCCTTGATGTTCTTCACCGTCTCAGTGAGGTAGCCGGGCTTCTTGGCGATGAACGCCTTCAGCGCGCGCTGGAACTCGACTTCCTCGTCATTCTCCGGCTCCGGCAGGGTCGCGCCGGCCTCGAGCTTCGCGCCCCAGAGCGCGAACATCGTGGCGTCGCCGCCATCGTCCAGGATCATGTTGCAGGTCGCCCCCGAACCGTCGCGGTCCCAGTCGAAGATCTCGCCGACATAGTCCCAATAGTCCGCCAGGCTCTCGCCCTTGATCGCGAACACCGGCATGCCCGAGGCGGCGATGGCGGCGGCGGCATGGTCCTGCGTCGAATAGATGTTGCAGGTGGCCCAGCGCACGTCGGCGCCGAGCGCGGTCAGCGTCTCGATCAGCACGGCGGTCTGGATCGTCATGTGCAGCGAGCCGGTGATCCGTGCGCCCTTCAGCGGCTGCGACGCGCCGAACTCCTCGCGCAGGCTCATCAGCCCGGGCATCTCGGTTTCGGCAATGTTGATCTCCGCGCGGCCGAAATCGGCAAGGCTCAGATCGGCGACGACATAATCCTTGGTCGCTTCGGCAACGGCAGTGGCCACGTTCATTCTCCGGCAGATGTGGATCGCCGCGCCCTAGCCGCTCCCCGGGTCCGGATCAAATATAAAGATGTCTTTATATGGCCCGGTCAGGCGTGCCCGGCGCTGTTCGCCAGCAGTTGCGGGTCGATCCCGGCACTGCAGAAGGCGCTTTCCCAACGCAGATCCGCGTCCACCGCATAAAGGAGGTCTTCGGTTCCCGGCGTGTTGAACCAGCCATGCCGGCCCATTTCCTCGTCCAGCTGCCCCTCGCCCCACCCGGCATAGCCGAGCGCGACCAGCCAGCGGCTCGGCCCCTTCCCTTCGGCAATGGCGCGCAGCACGTCCACCGTGCCGGACAGCGCCCAGCGGCCCGCAACATCGATCGTGTCCTGCCCGCCCCAGTCCGTGGAGTGCACCACAAAGCCGCGGCGAGGCTCCACCGGTCCGCCGGAATGAACCGGCGCATCGGGCGCGTCGCCCGGCTCGATGTCGAACTGCTTGAGCAGTGCATGGAAGCCCAGCCCGGCGATCGCTTCCCCGATGCCGATGCCGATGGCGCCGCTTTCGTCGTGCGCGCACACCGCGATCACCGCGCGCTCGAACCGCGGATCGCCGATCCCCGGCATCGCAAGAAGGAACTGGCCGGTCAGGAACTGCACATCATCCATGGGGAGAGAACCGAAAGGGCCTGTCACCGTTCCGCGAGCGCTTGAAATCGCGGCAGCCTTGGCCGACCTGTCGCCCGCCGCTCCATCCTCGTTGCGGCACAACAGGAGAACAGGCGATGACGATCGGCGTGGGCGACAAACTGCCCGACACCATGCTCACCAGGGTCACCCCGGACGGCCCGGATCAGGTATCCAGCCAGGAGTTCTTCGCGGGGCGCCGGGTTGCGCTGTTCTCCGTGCCGGGGGCCTTCACCCCCACCTGCTCGGCCCGTCACCTGCCCGGTTTCGTGGACAAGGCAGAAGAGCTGAAGGCGAGGGGCGTGGACGAGATCGCCTGCACCGCCGTGAACGATGCGTTCGTCATGGGTGCCTGGAGCAAGTCGGCGGGATCGAACGCGGTGACGATGCTGGCCGATGGCAATGGCGACTTTGTCGACGCGCTGGGCCTCACCATGGACGGCTCCAAGTTCGGCATGGGCACGCGCGGCCAGCGTTTTTCCATGTTGGTGAACGACGGCACGGTGGAGGCGCTGAACGTCGAGGCACTGGGCGAATTCAAGGTCAGCTCCGCGGAGCATCTGCTGGACACCATGTGAGACAATGGCGGGCGGGCGCGGCGCGCCGTCCGCCCGCCCGTCTTGCCAGAGTCATCCCCGAGCTTTAGCGATCCGCCATGACACCCGCAGAAACCATCGTGGCCGAGCTGGACCGCCTGTACACCGCGTCCGTTGACCGGCTCCAGGCCGCGCTCAACGCCTATCTTGCCGACCGCACGCTTCCCGCGCCGCAGAGCCGCCGCGACGGCTCCTTCGCCTATCCGGAGATCCGGCTGCGGTATCGCGGCGGGCCGTCCCAGGCCACGCCGATGCGCTCCTTCGGTCGCATGGTCACGCCTGGCGAATACCGCATCTCGGTCACCAAGCCGGCGATCTTCCGTGACTATCTCGTGGAGCAGCTCACCCTGCTGATCGAGGACTATGACGTGGACGTCTCCGCGGTCGAGGGACGGCAGGAGATCCCGTTTCCCTATGTGCTGGATGCCGGCCATGCGATGAGCCTGGACCAGGTCTCGGTCGCCGAGCTCGCGCGCCACTTTCCGGCAACGGAGCTTTCCGCGATCGGCGACGAGATCGCCGATGGCCTCTACTCCGTGGTGGACGACGTTCGCCCGCTGGCGTTGTTCGACGGCCTGCGCACCGACTTCAGCCTTGCCCGGCTGCGGCACTATACGGGCACGCCGCCCGAGCACACGCAACGCTACGTGCTGTTCACCAACTATCACCGCTACGTCGACGAATTCGTGCGCTGGGCGTGCAGCCAGCTGGGCGACGGCTCGCGCTATACCGCGGTGTCCGGAGCGGGCGGCGTGCTTGTCGACAATCCGGCGGACGTCGACAAGCTCGTCAGCGACAGCGCGTGGCGGCGGCACCAGATGCCGGCCTATCACCTGATCGCGCCCGACAATACCGGCATCACGCTCGTCAACATCGGCGTGGGTCCGTCCAACGCCAAGACGATCTGCGACCATCTCGCGGTGATGCGGCCGGAAGCGTGGATGATGATCGGCCACTGCGGCGGCCTGCGCCCCTCGCAACGCATCGGCGACTATGTCCTGGCGCACGCCTATCTGCGCGACGATCACATCATGGACGACGTGCTGCCACCCGAGATCCCGGTTCCGGCGATCGCCGAGGTGCAGCAGGCGCTTGCCCGCGCGGCGGCAACCGTGTCCGGCCAGTCCGCCGACGAGCTGAAGCGTCGGCTGCGCACCGGCACCATCGTCACCACCGACGATCGCAACTGGGAACTGCGCTACACCCGCTCCGCGCTGCGTTTCTCGCTCAGCCGCGCCGTCGGCATCGACATGGAGTCCGCCACCATCGCGGCGCAGGGCTACCGGTTCCGCGTGCCCTACGGCACGCTGCTGTGCGTTTCCGACAAGCCGCTGCACGGCGAACTGAAGCTTCCGGGCCAGGCCAATCGCTTCTACGAACGGGCGATCAGCGAGCACATGCGCATCGGCATCGAAGCCTGCGAGGAACTGCGCCGGGAGGGCGCCGGCCTCCATTCCCGCAAGCTGCGCGCGTTCAACGAGCCTCCGTTCCGCTGAGTTTCGTGACAGAAAGAGGAAACCAGAAGGCGTTCACGCGTTACGGGGGCTCAACGATCAGGGAGGTGACCAGAGATGGCGACCGAGACCGACGCTCCGAAGAAGCCCCGTACCCGCCGCACCAGCGCCGCCAAGGCGAACAGCGCCGAAACGCCCTCCTCGGCCAACGACAGCGGTTCCGATAACGACAACGGCGAGGCGAAACCGGCGACCCAGCGCAAGACCGCCGCGCGCCGCACGTCGGCCGCCTCGTCGTCGAAATCCGCTCCGAAGGCAGCGAGCACGCGCGCCAGGAGCAGCCGCAGCACTGCCTCCAAGAGCACCGCTGCCAAGACCAGCGGCACCAGCAAGAGCGCCGCCAAGAAGAAAGAAGGCAGCGGCTGGACCAAGGCGGCGATCGTGGGCGGCGTGGCGGCGGTGGGCGCGGCGGCAACCGCGGCCTTTGTGGCCCTGCGCCCCGGCGCCAAGTCCAGCGACGATGCGGTACCCGGCGGCAAGGCGCATCAGGCGGATGGCACCGACAGCTCCAAGGAGTTCCAGGCCGGCATCGCCGACGAGGGCATGATCCCCGAGAAGATCTGAGCCGGGCTCGTCTTGCCCGGCGCATAGGAGGTTTCCGTCGCTGCCGATCGAAAGGTCGGCGGCGACCTGCTTGTCTTTCACCGGCGCCGGACTCTAGCCTGCTAGAAACGCGGCGATCGCCTTCCCGAGCTCCGGCTTGGTGACCGAACTCATGTGACCGCCCGGAACCTCCACATAGCTCGCATGGGGCAGCGTGGCGGCGAGATCAGGCGCGCTGCCGTTGTCGAAGTCCTCGGCGCCAGCGACCACCAGAGTGGGCCAGGCGAACCCGCGCAGCGTCTCGATAGGGGTGGACACGAACGTGTCGAGGATGCCGAGCAACGCTACCGGATCGCCGCGCGTGGTCTTGAGAAAGGCCTCCGCCATCCATTCCGGGCTGCCGCGTTCGTGCTGGCCGAGGTTGGTCAGGATGTTGCGGAAGTGGCCCGCACGACGGTTCACCGACGTGAGCCCGTCCAGCCCCATGCCGGAAAAGATCACCTTGCGGGGGTTCGCGCCGCGCGCCAGCAGCCGCGCCGTGGTGCGCGCGCCCAGGGAGTAGCCGCCCAGGTCGAAGTCCTGCAATCCGAGCCGGTCGATCAGCGCCTCCGCATCCATCGCCAGCGCATCCGGAGGATAGGCAGCCGCGTCATGCGGCTTGTCGCTGGCCCCATGCGCGCGCAGGTCCGGCATGATGACCCGGAAGCCCCGCGCGGCGATCGCTTCCGCATGGCCGTACCGGACCCAGTTCGTCACCGCGTCCGAGAAATAGCCGTGGATCAGCAGCACCGGCCGCCCCTCCCCGAGCTCGCGCCAGGCCAGGCGCGTGCCGTCGAAGCTTTCGAAGAAGGTCGGTTCAGGGGGTTGTGCCAAGGCTCTTCCACTTCGCAGCAATGTTCGCATTCTCGTCCGTCCGCATAGCGGACAGGTGGCCGGTGTCGACCCATGCCGGATGGCGACTCTCGACGCCATGATGACGCATCGGCCGGAAACGCGCCGGATGGTCGAAGCTGCCGATGGTCAGGTCCATGTGCAGCTCCCCGTCGCCCTCATAGGTGAGCGACGTTCCGCATTCCGCGCAGAACCCCCGCCGCGCGAAGGGCGACGAGCGAAACCGGTCGGGCGCGCGGGTCAGCCACTCCACATCGGCCACGGCCACCTGCTTCAGTGCGGCGGAGACATGGCCCACGCGCGCTGGCACATCCGGCAGTGGCATAGATAGGCATCGTCGTTCTCGATGCGCACCGCGAAGCGAACCCGCCCGCATTGGCAACCTCCCTCAACGCGGCGCTCGGAAGTTTGTTGCTGGCCTGTTGCCATTATATAAGCATCCTCACTATATGCGCGCCCATGAGTGATCCGCTCGGCTTTCTGCTCACCGATGTCGCACGCCTCCTCCGCCGGCGCTTCGACGAGCGCGTGCGCGCGCTGGGCGTGACCCGTCCGCAATGGCGCACGCTGACAACGCTGAGCCGCCACGAAGGAGCCAATCAGGGCACGCTTGCCGATCTTCTCGAGGTCGAGCCCATCACTCTGTGCCGGATGATCGACCGCCTGGAAGAAAGCGGCCTGGTGGAGCGCCGCCGCGATCCTGCCGACCGCCGTGCCTGGCAGATCTTTCTCACCGATGCGGCGCGCCCCATGCTCGACAAGCTGCGCGCCCATGCCGATGCGCTGATCGGGCATGCACTCGCCGGCCTCGACACCGCGGAGCAGCAGCAGTTCGCGGCCGCGCTGGAATTGCTCCGCGCCAACCTCCTCCTTTCCGAAAGCGACCAGGCCGCCCATGGCTGACCGTGACCCCGATATCGACACCGCAGCCGCCGCGCCGCTGGACACTGCGCCCACGCGGAAGCGCCGTTGGCTGCGGCCGCTGCTTCTGTTTGCCGTGCCCCTGCTCATCGCGGCGGGCGGCGCTTATTTCTATTTCACCGGCGGGCGGTATGTGTCCACCGACAATGCCTATGTTCAGCAGGACATGATCTCGGTGAGCCCGGACGTGGCCGGGCGCATCGTCAGCGTGAACGTGCGGGAGAACCAGCGGGTGAAGGCCGGCGACGTGCTGTTCACCCTGGATGCCGAGCCGTTCCGCATCGCGCTGGCGCAAGCGAACGCAGCGATCGCCAATGCCCGCGTCTCGGTCAGCACGATGGCCACCGATACCGGCAGCGCGCAGGCGGACATCGCCAGTGCGCAGGCGGACATCGCGCTCGCCCGCGCCAATTACGATCGGCAGGCCAAGCTGATGGAGCAGGGCTTCACCACCCGCACCGCCCTGGACGCGGCACGGCAGCAGCTGGCCGCCGGCGAAGCGAAGCTCGCCACCGCGCGCGCCTCTCAGGCCCGCGCCCGCGCGCAGCTCGGCAGCGGCGGAGGCTCGCGCACCCCTGCGGCGATCCAGACGGCCATTGCCCAGCGCGACGCCGCTGCGCTGAACCTGCGCCGCACGACGGTTCGCGCGCCCAAGGACGGCATCGTCAGCCAGACCAGCCGGCTGCAGGTCGGCAACATCACTCCCTCCGGCGTGCCGGCGCTCAGCCTTGTGGTGAGCCAGGGCACATGGGTGACGGCAAACTTCAAGGAAACCGATCTCGATCACATGTCGGTCGGTCAGTGCGCCACCCTGGATTTCGACGCATATCGCGGGCTGGAGGTTCGCGGCCGGGTGGAATCGATCGGTGCGGGCACCGGATCGGAATTCTCGGTGCTTCCCGCGCAGAATGCGACCGGCAACTGGGTGAAGGTGACGCAGCGCGTGCCCGTGCGCATCGCGATTCTCGGTCGTCCGGCGCGCGCCATGATCGCCGGGCTTTCCACCGACGTATCGGTGGACACGCAGTCGCATTGTGGCTGAGCGCGCGCCTGCCCTCGGGCGTCCGCTGCTGGAGACGCGCAACAGGGGTCTGCTCACCGTCGGCGTGATGGCCGCCATGGTAATGCAGATCCTGGACACGACCATTGCGAACGTGGCCCTGCCCTACATGCGCACCAGCCTGGGCGCGTCGAGCGATACGATCACCTGGGTGCTGACGAGCTATATCGTCGCCACCGCCATCGCGCTGCCGGCGACCGGCTGGCTCGCCGACCGTTATGGCTCGCGCAACCTGTTCCTGTTCGCGGTGGGTGGTTTCGTCGTCGCGTCCGCGCTCTGCGGCACCGCCGTCAGCCTGGAGGAGATGGTCGCCTTTCGCGTGTTGCAGGGCATCTGCGCCGCGTTCATCAATCCGTTGAGCCAGACGGCGATGCTCGACATCAACCCGCCCGAGCGACAGGCCAAGGCCATGTCCGTCTGGGGCATGGGCGTGATGGTCGGCCCCATCATGGGTCCGGTGATCGGCGGCTGGCTGACGGAGAACTACAACTGGCGCTGGGTCTTCTACGTCAACGTGCCGGTCGGCATCCTCACCTTCGCGCTCCTGTGGTGGCTGCTCCCCTCGCGCGAGCGCCGCACGCGCAGCTTCGACGGGTTCGGCTTCGCGATGATCTCGATCGCCGTGGCCAGCTTCCAGCTGATGCTCGATCGCGGCCAGCAGGAGGACTGGTTCCAGAGCTGGGAGATCGTCACCGAGGGCCTGGTCAGCCTCGCCGCCTTGTGGATGGCCGTGACGCATCTCGCCACGGCGCAGAAGCCGCTGTTCGACCGCGCGCTGTTCAGGAACCGGAACCTGCTCACCGGCATGTTCTTCATGATCGTGATCGGCATCTCGACCATGGCGCCGATGGCGCTGTTGCCGCCGATGCTGCAGAACCTGTTCGGCTATCCGGTGATCGATACCGGCATCATGATGGCGCCGCGCGGTGTGGGCGTGCTGTTCACCATGTGGCTGGCTGGCCATTTGATGGGCAAGATGGACACGCGCATCCTGATCTCGGTTGGGCTGGTGATCTTCGCCTATTCGCTGCGGCAGATGGCGGACTGGTCCTTGGAAATGGACTTCTGGCCGGTGATCACCGCCGGCTTCGTCCAGGGGCTCGGCATGGGGCTGGTGTTCATGCCGCTGAACAGCCTCGCCTTTGCGACGCTGGCCGGACAGCATCGTACCGACGGATCGAGCCTGCTCAACCTCATGCGCTCGATCGGCCAGTCGGCCGGCATCTCGATGGTCACCACGCTCCTCGCGCGCAACACCCAGACCAGCCATGCCGATCTTTCCTCCCACCTGTCGATGGAGAGGCTGGGGCAGCTCGATCGGTTCGGCGGCGTCACCGAGGCGGTCACCGGCACGGTGGACGGCATGGTCAACCAGCAAGCCGCGATGATCGCCTATCTCGACGACTTCTATCTGATGGCGTGGATCTCGATCCTCGTCCTGCCTCTCGTCCTGCTGCTCAAAAAGCCGAAGGGCCGGATGGAAGTGATCCACTCCGAATAGCATGTGCTGCATTGCAGCAACCGGCTGAGGCGGTACAAGCCGCGCAATGGCCGAACCCGTTCCCCATACCCTTGCCGAAGACGCCTATGCCCTGATGATCGGCTGCGTGCTGGTGGTGCTCGGCATTGCCTTCCTGCACGCCGCCGGGCTGGTGACGGGCGGCATCGCCGGCGTGGCGTTGCTCGTGTCCTACGTGGTGCCCCTGCCGGCCAGCCTCCTGTTCACCATCATCAACGTGCCCTTCTTCTGGTTCGCCCGGCGGGCGATGGGCACGAAGTTCATGATCCGCACCATCCTGGTGAACGGCGCGATAGCGCTGTTCGGCACATTGCTGCGCCTGTCGATGCGGGTAACGGACGTGCACCCGTTGTTCGCAGCCCTTGTCGGGGGCACGGTGATCGGCCTCGGCATCCTGTTCCTGGCGCGCCACAATGCCGGCGTAGGGGGCACCGGCGTGATAACCTTGTGGCTCCAGAAGCACCGCGGCTGGAACGCGGGACGCACGCAGATCGCGATCGATGTCGTGATCCTGCTGGTGTCGCTCCTGGTCCTGCCGGCGGGCCGGATCGCCTGGTCCGCCCTGTCGGCGGCAGCGATCAGCGGTGTGCTGATCGCCTGGCATCGGCCGGGGCGCTACACGGGATATTGACGCTCACGGTATCGGCGGCAGGAGCACCTCCGCCGCCAGCCCATTGGCCCAGATGTCGGATCCGGGGGCTGCATGAAAGCTGAGGCTCACCGTGCGATCGGCGCGCAGCACGTACCGGGCGCTCTCGACCGAGCACGATCCGGACGATTCGGCGAGGGTGGCCGTCGCCGCCGTGGCAATGGCCAGCGCCATCCGTCAGTCCGCCTTCTTCAGGTGCCGCCGCCCCAACAGTTCGGCGATTTGCACCGCGTTCAGTGCCGCGCCCTTGCGGAGGTTGTCGGAGACGCACCACAAGGCAAGGCCGTTCTCCACCGTCGAGTCCTCGCGCACGCGGCTGATGAATGTGGCATATTCGCCCACGCACTCGATCGGCGTGACGTATCCGCCGTCCTCGCGCTTGTCGACCAGCATGATGCCGGGCGCCTCGCGCAGGATGTTTTGCGCTTCCTCCCCCGACAATTCGTTCTCCAGCTCGATGTTGATCGCCTCCGAATGGCCGACGAACACCGGCACGCGCACGCAGGTGGCGACCACCTTGATCTTGGGGTCGAGGATCTTCTTGGTCTCGACCACCATCTTCCATTCTTCCTTGGTCGACCCGTCGTCCAGGAAGCTGTCGATGTGCGGGATCACGTTGAACGCGATCTGCTTGGTGAACTTCTGCGGCGTGGGCTGGTCGCCGACGAAGATGTCGCGGCTCTGGCTGAAGAGCTCGTCCATGCCCTGCTTGCCCGCGCCGGAAACCGACTGGTAGGTCGCCACCACCACCCGCTTCACGGTGGCCGCGTCGTGCAGCGGCTTGAGCGCCACCACCATCTGCGCGGTGGAGCAGTTCGGATTGGCGATGATGTTCTTCGCGCGATAGCCGTCGATCGCCTCCGGGTTCACCTCCGGCACGATCAGCGGCACGTCCGGATCCATGCGATAGAGCGACGAATTGTCGATCACGGTGCAGCCGGCCGCCGCGAACTTGGGCGCATAGACGCTGGTCGCTTCCGAACCGATCGCGAACAGCGCCATGTCCCAGCCGGCCGGATCGAAATGCTCGATATTCTGCACCTTGAGCTGCCGGCCCGTCTCGCCATAGTCGACGGTGTCGCCAACCGAGCGGGAGGAGGCGAGCACCGCGATCTCGTCCGCCGGAAACTCGCGCTCCGCCAGAATGTTGAGCATCTCGCGCCCGACATTGCCCGTCGCGCCCGCGACGACGACCCGATAGCCCATGATATTCTTCCTCAAACTTGCGTCGGCGCGGCCCTAATGGAATTGCGCAAGAGGGCGCAACCGCCTTCCTGCCATTGCGTCGTCAAGCCCAGCTATGCGTCCGCCGCAGCACGGGCCGCTCCCCATAGGTCAGCCATCGCCACAGCCATTCCAGCGGGCCGATCGCAAAGGCCCGCAGCCACAGATTGGCGGCGAGCAGCAGCACTCCGTTCACCGCCAACGCCATCATCGCCCAACCCAGCCAATGGTACCGCCCCCACAGCTCGGCCGGGCTCCACGGTGCAAACAGGACCCACAGGCAGATCAGCGCCTGCAGCAGGTAGATCGAGAACGCCGCCTGCCCCGCGGCACGCAACGGGGCCAGCATCGCGCGCCCGACCGCGGTGCGCAGCGCCAGCGTGACCAGCGCGAGATGGCCGAGCGTCACTGCCAGCCGCGCCGGTTCGTCGAGCATCAGCTCGATCACCGGCCCGGGCTCGCGCGCCAGCATCGTCGGCAGGTTCCACCCGCGCACCGCCAAGCCAAAGCCATAGCCGGCGACCATCACCGCGAGGTAGAAGGCGGTGGAGCGGCGCCCCTGCGTTACGCCCCATTTCCACAGCGCCATGCCGATCAGCATCGTGCAGAACGCCTCCATCACATACCGGGCCAGCCCGCCATTCAGTGTATTGTCGAGCCACAGGTCCCAGTGGAACCGCGCATAGGCGATCACCCCTGATCGTCGCGCGGTCAGTTCGCGCTCCAGCATCCGCTTCGCCCCCTCGCCCGGCGTGTAGGCGTCGCGCAGTTCCTGCCACTGACCCAGCGCCGCGCGCTCGGCGGCGGTCAGCGGCACGCCCGCCGCACGGTGCGCCTGCGCCGTCGTCACCGTTGCGTACAAGGCGCGCCGCTCCAGATAGCGGCTCCCGCCATCCCAGCTTGTATAGGCGGCGAAGACAAGCCCCATTGCCAGCAACCACCCGGGGCGCACCCGCCGGAACGAGAACAGGAACAGAGCTGCCAGGGCGTAGATGAACAGGATGTCGCCGAACCACAGCAGCACGAACACGTTGGCGAGGCCGAAGACGAGCAGCCACAAGTTTCGTCGGAAATAGACGTCCGCCACCGCGACCGGATCGCCCGGCGCCATCACACGCGCGGTCAGCAGCAACGTGCCGGCGCCGAACAGCAGCTCCAGCAAGCCGCGCTGCGTGCCGTCCACCAACAGGTGCACGATCGCAAACACGCGAAAGTCTGCGGCGGACCAGCCATCCCCGAAGATGCCGGCCAGCGGCGCGGCCATCTGGGGGATGTTCATGAACAAAATGGCCAGGATCGCCAAGCCGCGCAGCATGTCCAGCTGCACGATCCGCTCGTGCGGGGCGACCGGCGCAAGACTCCCGGGGAGGGAGCCCGCGCCGGCCTCGCTCGGCTCCGTCACTTCGCCGGCTTGCTCTTCACCTCGCGGTCGAGGAAGTTCATGATCGTCGTCCAGACATGCACGTCGCGCGCGGCGGTGTGCGTCTTGCCGGGATAGAACATCATCTCGAACGGCACGTTCTCCGCCTGCATCTTCGCGGCAAAGGCGGTGGAGTTGTCCAGCACCACATTGTCGTCCGCCATGCCGTGGATCAGGAGCAGCGGATCGGTGATCTTGGGTCCGTTCTCCACCGCGCCGGACGCGGCGTAAGCGGCCTTGTCGCGGTTCTTCGGGTCGGCGCCCATATAGCGTTCGGTATAATGGGTGTCGTACAGCTCCCATTGCGTCACCGGCGCACCGGACACACCGGCGGCGTAAACCCCCTGGTTCGCTTCCAGCATCTTCAGCGTCATGTAGCCGCCATAGGACCAGCCATAGGTGGCGATCTTCGCCGGATCCACGAACGGCAGCGACTTGAGGTAGTTGGCGCCCGCCAGCTGGTCGGTCACCTCCACCGAGCCCATGGCGTGCCAGATCTTGTCCTCGAACGCCTTGCCGCGGTTCGGCGAGCCGCGATTGTCGATCTTGAAGTAGATATAGCCCTGCCCGACGATGTACTGCGGCATCGGCCCCTGCCACCCGCGGCCGACGACCTGGCTGTGCGGGCCGCCATAATGTTCGAAGAACACGGGGTACTTCTTGCCCGGCTCCAGCGGCGGGGTGATCATCTCCCAGTAGAGCGTCTCGCCGTCGCTGGTCTTCAGCGTGCCGAACTGCGTCTGCTGGTGGGCGGCAAGATACGGGTAATAAGGATGGCCCGGCACCACCCTGTTCTCGTTGATCCACGAGATCCGCTTGCCGGTCGCGTCCGCCAGATACACCTGGGTCGGCTGGGTGGGGTTCGACCGTGCGACGATCAGGCGGGATGCAGCCTTGTCCATCGTCGCGCCGTTCGACCATCCCGTCTCCGTCAGACGCGTGATCGCGTTGGGGCGTGCGAGGTCGACCGAATAGACGTTGCCGGCAATCACGTCATCCTTGGTGCCGGTGAAGAACAGACGGCCCTTCGCCTCGTCCAGCCCGACGAGCCCGGTGACCGCCCAAGGCCCCTTGGTCAGCTGCGTCCACTTGCCACGGCCGTCTGCCGGAACGCGGTACAGATGGCCCCAGCCGTCCCGCTCCGACCACCAGATCCAGCTGCCGTCCTTGAGGATGCGGTAGTTGCTGGAAAGGTTCACCCAGCTCTTCGGCCCGGACTTCTCGCTGAACAGCACCCGGCTCTTGCCCGTGGCGGGGTCCACCGCCAGCACGTCCAGCACCGTTTGCGTCCGGTTCTGGCGCTGCACGAGCAGCTGCGATCCATCCTGCGACCAGTTGACCCGCGCCAGGTAGATGTCCGGATTGGTTCCCAAATCGACCTTCACCTTGCCCGAGCCGTCCGGCTTCATCACATACAGCTCGACCGCCACGTTCGGCGTGCCTGCTGCGGGATAGCGCTGGTCGAACACCCGGGTGCCGTTGGCGCCGATCGCCGCGCGCGTGACGACGCCCACCGGCGCCTCGTCGAACCGCTCCACCGCGACGTACTTGTCGCCCGGGGCCCACCAATAGCCGGTGTCGCGGTCCATTTCCTCCTGCGCGACGAACTCGGCCTCGCCCCAATGGACGGTGCCCGCGCCATCGGGCGTGACCTTGGCGGCCTGCCCGCCGGCGATCGGCTGCACGTAGAGGTTCTGGTCGCGCACGAAGCTGACATAGCCGTTGCCGGGGCTCAGCGCCGGGTTGAGCTCGCCTGCCGGCGTATTGGTCAGGCGCCGGACGCTGCCGTCCAGGCCGGCGAGATACAGGTCGCCATCGAGCGGCACCAGGATCGACTTGCCATCCGGCGACCAGTCATAGGCGACGATGCCCTTGAGGCCGGTGATGCGCGCGCGCTCACGCTGCATCTTCTCCGCCTCCGACAGCTCGGCGCCGGTGCCGAGCTTCTTCGAATCGATCAGCATCCGCTCCTGGCCGGTGCGCGTGTCCGTTGCCCAGAGATCGAGCCGCTCGCGATCGTCGGCGCGGGGACGCAGCGACGTGAGCAGCGTGCCGTCGGGAGACAGGCGCAGCGAGCGCGGCTGCGCGCCCGAGAGGTCGGGGCTCTGGTACAGCCGCTCCAGCGTCAGCACCTGAGACGCCTGGCGCGCGCTCGCCTGGGCCGGATGGGGCTCGGGCTCATGCGCCATGGCCGACGCCCCCCAACCGGCAAGCATCGCCCCTGCCAGCAGCCACGACTTGCGCATTCGCCATCTCCGTATGTCTCTGATTGCCCTGCTGTCGCGGAAAGCGACGGGATGCTGCGTTATTGCGCCGAGTGAAGCTGCCGTAAAGGCCACAGCATGGAACAGAAGCGCCGAACCGTTGCGCAAGGCATTGCGAAACTTCGGTTGCGGGAGCATGACGCGCCGATGACACCTCCCCCCGCGGATGGATCGCGCGATCGCCGGATCGAAGATCCTACCAACCTCTGGATCATTCACCCCGCCAGCCGGGCGCTGCTTCCGCGCGCCTTGCGCCTGGGCATCTCGGCAAATGCGGTTTCGGTGGCCGGCCTGGTCACCGGCGCGCTGGCCGCCCTGGCCTATTACCGGGGCTTGCCGCTGCTGGGCCTGCTGCTCTGCGCGGGCTGGCTGATCGCCGACGGGCTTGACGGGATGATCGCCCGCGCCACCAAGACCGCCAGCGCACTCGGGCGCTTTCTGGACGGCTTGTGCGACCATGGCGTGTTCGCGCTGCTCTACATCGCCCTGGCCGCTTCGGTCGGCACCGGCGAGGCCTGGGCGTTCGCGCTGGCGGCGGCCGCGTTCCATGCCGTGCAGTCGAGCATCTATGAGGGCGAGCGCACCCGCTATCACCGGCGAACCCGTGGCCTGCCCCGGCCGCCCGCTTCTGCCGTGACCGCCAATGGCCTCGTCCGCTTCTACGATCTGTTCGCCAACGCGCTGGATCGCGTCGGCGCCCCGGCCGATGCCGCGCTCGACCAGGTGCCGGGGCTGCGCGGCCGCTACGCCGCGCTGGCCGTACCGCCCATGCGCCTGATGGCCCTCGAAGCTGCCAATGCGCGCGTGATTGCCATCTTTGTGGCGGTGTTGCTCGGGAACCCCTATCTGTTCTGGGGCTTCGAGATCGTCGTGCAGAGCATTGTCCTCGTCGCAGCCGTGCTATGGCATCGCCGCGCCGAGAACCGCATCAATCGCGCCGCCGGGATGGCGGCCGCCCCTTCAACGTCTCTCAACAGGGAATTGGGACTGGAATGACTGAAATCCGCGTTGCCATCGTCGGCATCGGCAATTGCGCCTCGAGCCTCGTCCAGGGCCTCGAGCATTATCGCGCAGGCGCCAACGACACGATCGGCCTCATGCACCAGAAGCTCGGCGGCTACGAGCCGAGCGACATCAAGGTCGTCGCCGCGTGGGACGTGGACGAGCGCAAGGTCGGCCGCGACGTCGCGGAGGCGATCTTCGCCAAGCCGAACAACACCGCCGTGTTCGCGCCCAACGTCGCCTCCACCGGCGCAGTCGTGCAGATGGGCCGCATCCTCGACGGCGTCGCGCCGCACATGGCGGAATATCGCGACGACCGCACCTTCGTGGTGGGCAAGCATGAGGAAGCAACGCGCGAGAGCGTGGTCGCCACCCTCAAGGAGACCAAGGCGGACGTCCTGATGAACTACCTGCCGGTCGGCAGCCAGGAGGCGACCGAGTTCTACGCGCAGTGCGCGATCGATGCCGGCGTCGCCTTCGTCAACAACATCCCCGTCTTCATCGCCTCCGACCCGGAATGGGCCGAGAAGTTCGAGACCGCGGGCGTGCCGATCATCGGCGACGACATCAAGGCCCAGATGGGCGCCACCATCGTTCACCGCGTGCTGACCGACCTGTTCGCCAAGCGCGGCGTGAAGCTGGACCGCACTTACCAGCTCAACACCGGCGGCAATACGGACTTCCTCAACATGTCCAACCGGGCACGGCTGAAGTCCAAGAAGATCTCCAAGACCGAGGCGGTGCAGTCGGTCGCAGCCGAGCGGCTGGAGGACGAGAACGTGCATATCGGCCCGTCCGACTACGTGCCGTTCCAGAACGACAACAAGGTCGCCTTCATCCGCATGGAAGGCCAGCTGTTCGGCGGCGTGCCGATGAATCTGGAGATGCGCCTCTCGGTCGAGGACTCGCCTAACTCGGCCGGCGTCGCGATCGACATGATCCGCTGCGCCAAGATCGCCAGGGATCGCGGCATCGGCGGCGTGATCGACGCGCCCTCCGCTTACTTCTGCAAGCACCCGCGCGAGCAGATGACGGACGACCAGGCGTTCGAGGCCGTCGAGCGTTTCGCTTCGGTCCACTGAGGCCAATCGGAGCCATGTCGCGTATTCGCACCGCCGTGATCCTTGCCGCGGGCATGGGCAGCCGGCTGCGCGACATGGCTCCGCTGAAGCCGCTTTGTCCGGTCGCGGGCAAGCCGCTGATCGACCATGCGCTTGACGGCCTTGCAACCGCAGGCTTTTCCCGCGCGATCGTGATCCTCGGCTATGGCGGCGACGAGATCGCCCGCCATCTGGCGCGCCGGCACGGGCGGCTGACGTTGGAGGCCGCACGGACACCGGACTGGCTGCAGCCCAACGGCGTTTCGGTGCTGGCCGCGGCACCGCTGCTGGCCGGCGAAGACGCAGTGCTCGCCATGTGCGACCATCTCGTCACGCCGGACCTGTATGCGCGCCTCGCTTATGCCGGCACCGGCGGCGGGCTGCGCCTCGGCATCGACCGCCGGCTCGGTCACCCCTGGATCGATCCCGAGGATGTCACCTGCGTCGCCACCAGGGGCGATCGCATCACCGCCATCGCCAAGGGCCTGGAAACGTTCGACGCCTATGACACGGGCGTTTTCGCGATCGGGCCGGCCTTTCTCGACGTTCTCGCCACCCTTTCGTCGCCATCGATCTCGCAGGGCGTGACCGCCCTTGCCGCCCGCGACCTCGCCTTTGTCGAGGATTGCAGCGACCTGGCCTGGCTCGACGTGGACGATGCCAAGGCACTCCACGCCGCCGAACAGTGGATGCGCGCTGCGGCGTGATCGCCCGGCGCGCTTAGATCCCGCTCCCGTCGGCGCCGGGGATGAACAACAGGTCCGCCGCTTCATCCAGTGACCGCAGTCTGGCGCGGTTGGCGGAGCAATCGCCCACCCGATGTGCGGTCACCTGCCAGCGATAGGTCGCCGGGCGGGGAACGCTCCGTTCCTCGGCAAGCCCATCGGTCTGCTCCTCGCCGTAGATGTTGAGCTTCAAGTCGCGCCGATCGTACCTGCCGCTCAGGCGCAGGCTCAGCTTGCTGTGCGACCTGCCGATCGCAAGGCTGCGCAACAGGCAGGATCGCCGCCCGCCGATGCTGCCGTCCTTGACGTCCATCATCAGACGCCCGCAAAGCTGCGACGGGTTCGGCATGCTGGACCGATCGCCCGCCAGTTGCTGCAGCGCTCCCGCAAGACTGTCGTCTGGCAGGCACGCCGAAAAACCGAACCGCAGCCCCGAACCCGCCCCGGTACTGGGAATCCGCTGCACCGCCACGTTGCTGGCATCGCCGCTGCCCAGCGTGGTGCTGCGTTCGAAACGCCATTCGCCGCCGCGTAGCCGGGGTTCCGGGCCGGCAGTATCGATGCCCATGTCATCGGGAGCGATCACCACCACGCTGCGATCCTGCTCCTGGGGCGCGGGCACGGGCCGCTGCTGCGCCCCACCGAGCATCGTCGCCAAGCCGATCAGGGCCACGTTCGTCACCCATCGCATGCCATCTCTCCCGCTTGTCGGAGATGCTATCGGGGGAAGCTGCCCCGCGCCAGCCTCATCGCCAGGAAAGCCGCCGCCGCTCCACCAGCGAGCGCCATGCCCATTCGACCGGCCCGATGCGCCAACGCCGGACATAGAGGATCGCCACACCCAACAGCATCGCGTCGACAGCGAGGGCAAGGAGCATCATCTCCGCCCAGCCCAGCCGCCCGTACCAGGCCAGCCCCCAGGGCGGGAACAGCACCCACAGGCAGATCAGCGATTGCGCCACATAGATAGAGAGCGCCACCCGTCCCGCCGCCGCAAAGGGCAGCAGCACGCCCGTCCCCGTCCGCGTGCGAAGCAGCAGATGCACCGCCGCGAGATGCCCCAGCGTGACCAGCAATCGCGCCCATTCGCCGGCGATCCACAGGACGTTGGGTGGCGGCACTGGCTGCATCGCGGCATCCGCCCCACAGGCGCGCAAGGTGAGGCCAAGCCCGTAGCCGATCGCCAGCAGCAGCCAGTAGACCCGCGGGGGCGATTGTCCCTGCAAGACCCCCAACCGGAACAGGGCCGCACCGATCAGCATCGCGCTGGCCGCCTCCCAGATCCATTGCAGCTCCAGCCCTTCGGCTTGCCAGCGGAGGAACTGCTGCCATGCCATGACCGCCCAGCTGGCTGGCGTGCCGCTGCGGGCGCGGTCCTCCTCGGCGATCTCGCGTGTCGCTGCGACCTGCTTCTCGGCTGCCTCTCGCCGCGCCCGTGCGACCTCGACAGTAACAGCGCCTCGGGCCTCCAGGCGGGCGATCCGTTCGGTGCGGGCCTTTTCCTGCATCAGGACGGGCGCACCGGCGACGAGCTGCAGGGTCGCCATGAACAGTCCGGTCATCAGCAGGACCGACACGGTCGCGCGGCGGAACCACATCGCAGCGAGCGCGGCAAGCGCATAGGTGTGCAGGATGTCGCCCGGCCAGAGCAGCACGAACACATGCACGAGCCCGAGGCCGAGCAGGACGAGGTTACGCCAGGCATAGCCGCCCAGCACACGCGCCGCGTCCATCCGCGCTGCTGCACGATCGGTGAGGATCACCATGCCCGCGCCGAACAGCATTTCCAGCAATCCGCGTCCCGTGCTGGCCAGGAATATCTCCCGGAACGCCCACACGCTTCGATCGGCGGTGCTCCATCCGAAATGGCGCAGGTCGCTTGCCGCCGCTGCGATCGCCCCGCCCATGTCGGAGATGTTGAGGAACAGGATCGCGAGGATCGCCAGCCCGCGCAGCACATCCAGGCTCGCCTGGCGGGAGGCGCCGTCCGGCTCAGTCGATGAGGCAAGCGGTGCGATCACGGGGCGGAACGATCCGAAGGCGTGGGTCGGCAGGAGGCGGAAACAAAAAGAGCGGGCAACCTTCGCTGCCCGCTCCCCTTGCTCTTGCGATAGCTCGCGACGTTACTCGGCGGCCGCCTGCGTACGCGTATCGCGACGCTCGGCGATGCGCGCCGACTTGCCGGTACGACCACGCAGGTAGTACAGCTTTGCACGACGCACCGCGCCCTTGCGGACCACCTCGATGCTGTCGATGTTCGGCGAGTAGAGCGGGAACACGCGCTCCACACCCTCGCCGAAGCTGATCTTGCGAACGGTGAAGTTCGAGCCCATGCCCTTGTTCGAACGGGCGATGCACACGCCCTCATAGTTCTGCACGCGGGTACGGTCGCCTTCGACCACCTTCACGCCGACCTTCAGCGTATCGCCAGGGCGGAATTCCGGGATCTTCTTGTTCTCGAGGAACTTGGCGATGTTCTCCGCCTCGAGCGTCTGGATGAGGTTCATCTCATTCGTCCTTCAATCGTCGCCGCGCGCCAGAGGGAGGCTGGACCCGAGCGCCCTCATGGCGCTCCCACAGATCCGGCCTCCTTAGCCGTGTGTCGATCCCGGCCTGTTGCTTGCGCCAGGCCGCGATCCTCGCATGATCCCCCGATCGCAGCACTTCGGGGATCGTGCGCCCTTCCCAGTCGACTGGTCGGGTATAATGCGGATATTCGAGCAGCCCCGTTTCGAAGCTCTCGTCGTCCCCGCTGGAAGCCGCGCCCATTACGCCGGGAAGCAGCCGAACGCAAGCATCGAGCAGCACTAGGGCGCCCATTTCGCCGCCGGACAGGATATAGTCGCCGATCGAGACCTGCTCGATCGCCCTCGCTTCGAACAGACGCTCGTCAAAGCCCTCGAAGCGTCCGCATAGCAGCACCACGCCGGAGCCCGCCGCGAGTTCCCGCACCCGTTCCTGTGTCAGCGGTCGCCCCCGCGGCGTCAGCGCGATCGCCGGCCGGTGGTCGGCCACGCCGTCGAAGGCACGCGCCACCACGTCCGCCCGCAACACCATGCCCGCGCCACCACCCGCCGGCGTGTCGTCCACCGTGCGGTGCTTGTCTGTCGCGAAATCGCGAATGTTCACCGCCTCGCACGACCATCGATCCTCCGCCAGCGCTCGCCCGGCCAGCGAATGGCCCAGCGGCCCGGGGAACATGTCCGGGTACAGCGTCAGGATCGTCGCCGCGAAGGTCATAGCGCCCAGTTCTCGACGACAAGGCCCGGTATGTCGGCGAAATCGCGCTCGTTGTTGGTCACGATGGTCAGCGCGTTGGCTAGCGCATGCGCCGCGATGAGCCTATCATAGCTGCCTCTTCGGAAGGGCAGGGAAGCGTAGGCGAACGCCGCCTTGTAGTCGAAGTCGAGAACCGGCACCTCTTCCAGAAAGGCGCGAAGCTGATCCATGGCTGGCGGCTTCGCACGAGCAGAGCCATAGGCGATCTCGGCGATAGCAACTGCACTTGTTACGATATCGCCCTCGTCACACTGCGCCGCGCGACGGCCCAGTGCATCGCTTGTGGCCATTACCAAGGCAATGATCGCATTGCTGTCCAGCATATACTTCATTGCGAAATGGGCCAGTCGAGCGCCCGATCCTTGAACACCCGATCCTCCTGAGCGATTGGTTGCAGGTTCGTCGCCGAACCGCATACCTTCCCGATCGCGAACTTGCGCTTGGGCGCCTCGACCGGCTCCAATTCGAAACGGCCGCGCTCCTCGCGCACGATCATTTCCGTGCCCTCCGCGATGCCCAGCGCCTTGGGCAGGCGGAGCGCGACCGAATTTCCCGACTTGAACACCTTGGCGCGATATTCGTTACTCATGACCGCCTCCGTAGATACATCATGTATATACATTGGCCCCGAGGAGCAAGGATGGACGACTGCATCATCATCGGCGCCGGTCCTGCCGGGCTCACCGCGGCCATCTATCTCGCCCGCTTTCACCTGAAGATACGGTTGTTCGATTGCGGCTCTTCCCGCGCCGCCTTGATCCCCTGCACGCACAATCATGCCGGTTTCCCGGAGGGGATCAGCGGGCTCGACCTGCTTGCCCGCATGCGGGCCCAGGCCGAGCGATATGGCGCGGTCCGCGAGGCGGTGCGCGTGCAACGAATCGAACCGGGAGAGACCTGGACGGTCGAAACCGCAAGCGGCACCTTCCGGTCCCGCTCGGTGCTTCTCGCCACCGGCGTGGTGAACAACCGCCCCAGGTCGCTGCCAGACGATCTCCACGATGAGGCGCTCGCCCGCGGGCTGCTGCGGTACTGCCCGATCTGCGACGGGTACGAGGTGACCGACAAGCGCGTCGGGGTGATCGGCACCGGCGATCACGGCCGCCGCGAGGCGCTGTTCCTGCGCGGCTATACTCGGGACGTAACGCTGATCGCGCCGGATGCCGAGCACATGCTGGATGCGGCATGTGTGGCCGCGCTGGACGAGGCAGGCGTGATCCGGGTCGATGGACCATGCGGTGATTGGGCGATCAAGGACGACTGCCTGGTCGTCGAAACGGCAGGCGGGCTGCTTTCGTTCGACAGCGTGTACCCCGCCCTCGGGTCGGTAATCCGGTCCGAACTCGCCATTGCCGCGGGTGCACGAGGAACCGAGGACGGCTGCCTGGAGGTGGACGACCACCAGCGCACGTCCCTGCCCGGCCTCTTCGCCGCCGGGGACGTGGTGAAGGGCCTGGACCAGATCAGCCATGCGATGGGCGAGGCCGGCGTGGCCGCCACCACCATCCGCAACATGCTGAGCGAGAAGGAGCCGCTGCGCCGCTGACGGTCAGCGAGCGAAACCGCCCCAGCGATTCTCCATCAGGTACCAGATCGGCAACGTGGCGAAGAGGGCGAAGCTGCCGCACAGGAAGCTCCCCAAAAGGAACACTGCGCGCCAGCCGGCTTCTTCGCGGGTCGGCGTCGGATCAGGGTCCATACGCCCATGTAGATCGAAATGGCGATCGTGACGATCGCCGCAGGAATGAGGATCGTGGCCCAGAGGCGCGCATCATGCCGCCAGCGCAGGAGGAACGCCGCACCGCACCACGCCAGTGCCGCAAGCAAGGCCACCGCAATCGTCATCGCCAGCAAGATCATCAGCCCTACTCCGCGAAGGCTGGCTCCACCACCAGCCGCTCGGCGGACCACTCAGGCACCGCTTCGGGCCGCATGGGTACCATGAAACGGCCACCCGCGTCGCGCTCGATCTCCAGCACGTCGCCCGCGCCGAAATTTTCAACCAGGACCACCCGGCCGATCGCCTCTCCCGTGGTGAGCACCACCGGCAGGCCGATCAGGTCCGCATGGTAATATTCCCCGTCCTCCAGCCCCGGCAGCGCGTCGCGTGCCACCGTCAGCTCCGTTCCACGCAGCGCCTCCGCAGCGTTGCGGTCGCGCACTTCGGCAAAACGGGCAATCGCCCCGTTGCTCCCCTCGCGCAGCGAGGAGAGCGTCAGCGCGCCATTGTTGAACGCCCCGAAGGCGGAGAAGTCTTCCGCGAAGACCTTCAGCCGCACTTCACCGCCGATCCCGTGCGCGCCGATGACGACCGCCAGAACGATCTGGCGGTCGTCCGCCGCATCAGGCGTCGGGCGACCCGTCGCCGCCTGCGGGGGCGTCGTCGGCGCCTTCGGCCGGCTCCTGCGTGGAGACGCCTTGGTTGGTGGCGTCTTTCTGCTCATCGCCGGAAGTCCGTTCGGGATTGCCGGGGGTATCGTTGGCCGAGCTCATGGCTTGCTCCTGTGGTTGCCCAACAGGAACGCACAACGAGCCCGGCCGGTCGCATCACTGCTCGGCAGTCGCGTCGGCGACCTGCTCGCCCTCGGCGGTCGGCGCGTCCGTGGCCGCTTCGACCGACGATGCCATCGCGGCCTCGGCCTCTTCCTGCTGCGCCTTCAGCTTCTCCGCACGCTCCTCGGCGCGCTCGGTGGCCTTCTCGCCCGGCTTGCCCTTGTTCGGGTTGTTGCGAGCCGGACGCTCCTTCACACCGGTCACGTCCAGGAAGCGCGCAACGCGGTCGGTCGGCTGCGCGCCGTTGCCCAGCCAGAACTTGGCGCGCTCGGTGTCCAGCACCATGCGCTTCTCGTCGTCCTTGGCGAGCAGCGGGTTGTAGGTGCCGATCTTCTCGATGAACTTGCCGTCGCGGGGGCTGCGCGCATCGGCCACGACGATGCGGTAGTACGGACGCTTCTTGGAGCCACCACGCGACAGGCGAATGCTGAGAGCCATTGTGTTCTTCTTCCTTGGTTTAACAGTTGGTTGGTTGAATTACTTCTTGCCGAACTTCTCGAAGCCCGGCGGGAGCTGGAGTCCGCCCGGGCCGCCCAGGCCGGGCAGCTGCCCGCCCATCTTGCCCATCATCTCGCCCATGTCGGCGCCGCCCATGGCGTTGCCGAGACCGGCGAGGCCGCCACCCGGTCCGCCCTTGCCGAGCATCGCCATCATGCCCTTCAGGCCGCCCATCTTCTTGATGCGCTTCATGGCATTGGCCATTTCCTGATGCATCTTCAGGAGCTTGTTGACGTCCTGCACGGTCGTGCCCGAGCCCTTGGCGATACGGATCTTGCGCTTGGCGTTGATGAGTTCGGGCTTGGCGCGCTCCTTCTGGGTCATGGACGTGATCATCGCGTCCATGCGCAGGAGGATGCGCTCGTCGATCGCGCCGGAGTTCATCGCCGCCTGCGCCTTCTTCATACCCGGGATCATCCCGGCCAGCGCGCCCAGCCCGCCCATCCGCCGCATCTGGCCGAGCTGCGCGCGCAGGTCGTCCATGTCGAACTGGCCCTTGGCGAGCCGGCTCGCCATCCGCTCGGCGTCTTCCTGCTGAACGGCCTCCGCCGCACGCTCCACCAGACTGACGACATCGCCCATGCCGAGGATGCGACCGGCGACGCGGCCCGGATGAAACGCCTCCAGCGCGTCCATCTTCTCGCCGGTGCCGGCAAACTTGATCGGCTTGCCGGTGACGGCGCGCATCGACAGCGCCGCACCGCCGCGCGCATCGCCGTCCATGCGGGTCAGCACCACGCCCGTCAGCGGCACCTGCTCGGAGAAGTTGGTGGCGACGTTCACCGCGTCCTGGCCGGTCAGCGAGTCGACCACCAGCAGGATCTCCTGCGGGGTCGCCACATCGGCAACGGCCTTCATCTCGTCCATCAGCGCCTGATCGACGTGCAGGCGGCCCGCGGTGTCGAGCATCAGCACGTCATAGCCCTGCAGCTTGGCGGATTGCAGCGCGCGACGCGCGATCTCCACCGGCTGCTGCCCGGCGACGATCGGCAGCGTGGCGACGTCCACCTGCGTGCCGAGCGTGGCGAGCTGCTCCTGCGCCGCCGGACGGTTCACGTCCAGCGAGGCCATCAGCACCTTCTTGTTCTCGCGCGTCTTCAGCCGGCGTGCGATCTTCGCGGTGGTGGTGGTCTTGCCCGAACCCTGTAGGCCGACCATCATCACCACCGCCGGCGGGGTGACGGCGAGGTGCAGCTGCGCCTCTTCCTCGCCGGCCGAGCCGCCGAGCAATTCGACCAGCGCATCGTTGACGATCTTGACGACCTGCTGCCCGGGCGTGACCGAGCGCAGCACGTTCTGGCCGATCGCCTTTTCGGTTGCGGCGTCGACGAACTGGCGCGCCACGGGCAGCGCCACGTCCGCCTCCAAGAGCGCCACGCGCACCTCGCGCATCGCGGCGCGCACGTCAGCCTCGGTCAGCGCGCCACGGCCGCGCAGCCGATCGAAGACACCGCCAAGCCGGTCGCTCAGGCTTTCGAACATCAACCAAACTCCTCTCGACCAACCCATCGGCTCAACGCAAAGAACGCCGGCGGACGAAACCTCGTCGGCCGGCGTACGCCCTCGGGCGCCACGTTCCTTGCGTCGCTTCGGGAGCGATCGTGTCGCGGCCATAGCGGAACCTGCCCCCGCTGGCAACCGCCACGCCGCAGCGCGGGCGATAACCTTCGCGCTTAACCGCTTCTACACGGCCGGCATGGAATAGCGCATCACGGAACTTCCCTGAGGTGAACATGGCGGCACAGGACGAGGCGGAACCCGGTCCGCGCGCGAAGATGCGTGAGCCGCGGATACGGGAAGACATGCTCAGCGCCGCGATCACCACCGCGGCGATCCTGTTGTTCGTCGCGACCGGCAGCACCGTGCTCGCAAGCGCTCTCCGGCACCTTGGCTCGGGCACCACCAGCACCGATCAGACCCTGGTGATCGCCCTTCTCCTCAACGTCGCGCTGATCCTGTTCGGCTGGCGCCGTCATCGGGAGCTCAGCCGGGAGGTCACGATCCGTGCCGCGGCGGAGGAACGCGCGCAGCAGCTGGCCAGCCGGGATCCGCTCACCGGCTTCCTCAACCGCCGCTGCCTGGCCGAGGAAGGCGCCGCCCTGTTCGCGCGCGCGCGGGCACGCGGCAAGGCGATGGCGCTGCTGATGCTCGACCTCGATCACTTCAAGACGGTGAACGACATGCACGGCCACGGCGTGGGCGATGCACTGCTGCGCCGGGTGGCCGAGGAGATCGCCTCGGCGCTGCCGCAACAATCCCTGACCGCGCGGCTGGGCGGCGACGAGTTCGCCTGCGCCTTTCTCTTCGACCCCGCCCATCCCGATACCGCCGAGCGCCTGGCCGAGCGGCTGGTCAGCCGCCTGGCGCAGCCCTTCCATGTGGATGGCCTGGTTCTCCATGTCGGCGTGTCCATCGGCATGGCGCGATCGGATGGCGATTGCCCCAATGTCGACACGCTGATCCGCTCCGCCGACATCGCGATGTACGCGGCGAAAAATGCCGGTCGCAACCGCCACGCCTGGTTCGACCTGTCGATGGAACGCGAGTTGAAGGCGCGCAACGAGCTGGAAACCGGCCTGCGTCAGGCCATTCCGCGGCAGGAGATCGTGCCCTATTTCGAGCCGCAAATCGATCTCGCCACGAACCGCCTCTCGGGTTTCGAGGTGCTCGCCCGGTGGGAGCATCCGACGCGTGGCTGCATCACGCCGGACCGCTTCATCCACATCGCGGAGGAGACAGGCATGATCGCCGACCTGTCGCTTTCCATCATGCGCCAGGCATTTCAGTTCGCCCGTGACTGGGATCCCGGGATCACGCTCTCGGTGAACATCTCGCCGTGGCAGCTCAAGGATCCGTGGCTGGCGCAGAAGATCATCAAGGTCCTCACCGAAACCGGCTTCCCTGCCCGCCGGCTGGAGGTCGAGATCACGGAATCGGCGCTGTTCGACAATCTGGCGCTCGCCCAGTCGATCGTCGGAAGCCTGAAGAACCTTGGCATCCGCCTGGCGCTCGACGATTTCGGCACCGGCTATTCCAGCCTCGGCCACCTCCGCGCCTTGCCCTTCGACATCATCAAGATCGACAAGAGCTTCATCATGTCCATGGCGGAGAATGCCGAGGCCGCCGCCATCGTCAATGCCATCGCCCGGCTCGGCGAAGGCCTGAACCTCCCGATCGCCGCCGAAGGCATCGAGGGCCCGGAGATCGCGGAGCGGTTGCGGGAGCTCGGCCTCGCCAAGGGGCAGGGCTATCATTACGGTCGCGCCATGAACGTCGGCGCGGCGCGGCGCCTGCTGGCGGAACAGGGCCGTCTTGCGATGGCGCCGGTGGATGCGCCCGCGCCGGACCATCGTCTGGCGGGCTGACGCAGGCTCTCTCCGCGCGGCAACGGGGAAGCAGCGTTGGACTCGCGCACGCCCGGCGCCTAGACCACCGCGATGCCCGCCCCTGCCGTCATCACCCTTGGCTGCCGGATGAATCTTGCCGAGAGCGAGACCCTGCGCCGGCTTGTCGCGGGGCAGGACGTTACCGTGATCAACAGCTGCGCCGTTACCGAGGCGGCGGTGCGCGACACCCGCGCCGCGATCCGCCGCGCCGCCGCGGAGCGCCCCGGCATGCCCGTGGTCGTCACCGGCTGCGCTGCCGAGATCGCGGGCGAGCAGCTGGCGGCCATGCCGGAGGTCGCGCGTCTGGTGCCGAACGCCGCCAAGCTCCTGCCGGAAAGCTGGAACGCGGCCCCGTCCAACAACCCGCCCGTGCCGTTCGCCGGCCATGCCCGCGCCTTTGTGGACGTGCAGAACGGCTGCGACCACCGATGCACCTTCTGCATCATCCCCGCCGGACGCGGCCCCAGCCGGTCGCAGCCCGCCGGTGCGGTGATCGACCGCATCCACGGCTTCGTCGAGGCGGGTCACCGCGAGGTCGTGCTCACCGGCGTGGACCTGACCAGCTACGGGCCGGACCTGCCCGGCGCGCCCACCCTGGGCAGCCTGGTGGAGCGCATCCTGCGCCATGTGCCCCGGCTCGAGCGGCTGCGCCTGTCCTCCACCGACGGCGCCGAGGTGGACGAGCGGCTCTTCGCGCTTCTCACGCAGGAGCGCCGGGTCATGCCCCACGTCCACCTCTCGCTCCAGGCGGGCGACGACCTGATCCTGAAGCGCATGCGCCGCCGCCATAGCCGCGCGGCGGCGGTCGCGCTGGTGGAGCGCCTCAAGGCCGCGCGGCCGGAGATCGCCATCGGCGCGGACCTGATCGCCGGCTTTCCCACCGAAACCGAAGAACAGGCCGCCAACACGCTGGCGATCCTCGACGATTGCGACGTGGTGCACGCCCATGTGTTCCCCTATTCGCCACGTCCAGGCACACCCGCCGCGCGCATGCCGCAGGTGCCCGTCGCCGTGGCGAAGGCGCGTGCAGCAGCCCTTCGCACCCATGCCGCCGCCCGCCGCGCCCGCTGGCTGGCCGGGCTTGTCGGCACGCAACAGAGCGTGCTGGTGGAGCGGCCCAGCACGCGAGGGCACGCGCCCTGTTTCGCCGAGCTGCACTGGGCCACGCCGCTTCCCCTCGGCGCCATCGCCACTTGCCGTGTCACCGGCTTCGACGGCGCTCGCCTGCACGCAACCCCTATCGGAACCGCGGCCGAGCCGGTAGCAACCGCGGCATGAGCACCACTCCCAGCTGGCACGACAAGCTGCTTGGCGGTTTCCGCCGCACATCCGACCGCCTTCTCGGCAATCTCGCCGGCCTTGGCGCCGCGCGCCTGGACGACGAAACGCTGGACGAGATCGAGGAAGCGCTGATCGCCTCCGATCTCGGTCCGGAAACCGCCGGGCGCATCCGGCAGCGGCTCTCCGAGGGCCTGTACGAGCGCAACATGGAGGAGCTCGGCATCCGTCTGGTCGTCGCGGAGGAGATCGAGAAGACGCTGGCGAAGGTGGCCCGGCCGCTGGAGATCGAGGCCTTCCCCCGGCCGCAGGTGATCCTGGTCATCGGCGTGAACGGATCGGGCAAGACAACCACCATCGCCAAGCTGGCGCACTGGCTCACCGAGCAGGACTATGCGGTGATGCTCGCGGCCGGCGACACCTTTCGCGCCGCCGCCATCGGCCAGCTCGCCACCTGGGCGGAGCGCGTGGGCGTGCCGATCATCTCGGGCAAGGAAGGCGGCGACGCGGCCGGCATCGTCTTCGAGGCGGTGAAGCAGGCAACCGCGATCGGCACGGACGTGCTGATCGTCGACACGGCCGGACGCCTCCAGAACAAGCGCGAGCTGATGGACGAGCTGTCCAAGATCCGCCGGGTGCTCGGCCGGCTCAACCCCGCCGCACCCCACGACGTGCTGCTCGTGCTGGACGCCACCACGGGCCAGAATGCCTTGAGCCAGATCGAGGTGTTCCAGAAGGATGCCGGCGTCACCGGCCTGGTGATGACCAAGCTCGACGGCACCGCGCGGGGCGGCGTTCTCGTCGCCGCGGCGGAAAGATACGGGCTGCCGATCCACGCGATCGGCGTGGGTGAAGGCATGGGCGACCTGCGCCCCTTTGATCCCAACGAGGTCAGCCGCATCATCGCCGGCGTGGACACGGTGCGGAAGTAAGCGAGATGAGCACCAGACCACCCGCCTCACCCGGCTTCCGCATGGCGCTCGATTATGGGCCGCTGCTCGTCTTCTTCGCGATCAACTTTCTGACCCACGGGCCAGCCATCACGCGCATCGTGGCGGCGACCATCGGCTTCATGGTCGCGATGGCGATCGCGCTGCTCCTGTCCTGGGTGAAGACGCGCCACATCTCGCCGATGCTGCTGATCTCCGGCGTGCTGGTGATCGTGTTCGGCGGGCTTACCGTGTGGTTCCACGACGATCGCTTCATCAAGATGAAGCCCACTTTCGTATACTCGATCTTCGCCGCGGTGCTCGGTTTCGGTCTCGCCACCGGCCGCCCGCTCCTGCAGGGCTTACTGGAGGCCGCCTATCCCGGCCTCACGGCGATTGGCTGGCGCAAGCTGACGCGAAACTGGGCCATCTTCTTCGTGTTCATGGCGGTGCTCAACGAGCTCGTATGGCGCAACACGAACACCGACTTCTGGGTCGGGTTCAAGCTGTGGGGAGCGATCCCGCTCACCTTCCTGTTTGCGATCGTGAACATCCCCATGCTCCTGAAGCACGGCCTCAATCAGCCGGCCGAGGTGGAGACCCCGCCGGCGGACTGATCGGCTGGTTTGGACTTCGGGGGCGGCGCAAGGAGGCATGAGCGCCTGCCCAAACTCTGGAAACTACCGGTAAGCGCGTCGCGGGCTGAGCAGAAGGATCAGCCGAGCAAGGGTGGCAAAAAGGTTGCTCCCGGTGGCGAGCATCACCCAGATTGCCAGGAACAACCCCGCTGGTCCCGGATCGGTGCTGAATGCACTTTCTGTCAGCAGATATATGCCCAGCATGCAGGCCGGCGACCAGATCAGCATCCATCTGGCCGGCAGAGCAAGCGTGACCACCGCCGGAACGAGGCTCAGCAGGCCGAAAACGACGAGCATGTCCACAGCTGGTCTGTCCTTTGCTTCGCAAGGACGCCACGGTCCTCACCTCCGATAGCCTAGCCCTCGCCAAGATGTACCGCCAGCCACACGGTAGGCGGATCCTTGCTCGTCCCCGTTACCCAATGGCGCTGGCCTGCGCGGATCAGCAAGTGGTCGCCGGGTCCAAGGACCACTTCCTCCGAATCCTCGATCCGCATCGCCGCCTCGCCCGCCAGCACGATCACCCACTCGTCGTGGCTCTGCCGCATGGGCGAGCGTTCGGGCGTGCGCTGGCCCGCCGACACGATCCGTTCCACCCGCGAGCCTGCCGCCTCGGCAAGCGTGGTGAAGGCCTCCGCCCGCCGCGCGTCGGGCAGATCGGCGAAAAGGTTGCCGACCTCCGGCGCGAACCGTGGCGGTGGCGGTGGCGGTGGCGGTGCGGGGTCGCCGCCCTTCGCCCGCGCTTGTCCACCCTTTCGCGCCGCCTTCGGCAAGGGCTCCTCATCGTTCGCCGCCCGGCTGGCGGCGGGCTTCGGCTTGCTCGGTCGACGCGGTGGCTCATCGGTCACCGGCGGGCGCGCCGGGCGTTTGGGCGCCGGAGTGTCACGAACGCTGGTCTTCCAATCGGCTGCGACGGCCCCGCGCAGATAGGCCTCGACCTCGCCTGCGCTCGCTCCCAGTCCCTCCGCACCGATGCCGAACACCGGCGCGCCGCTCGCGTCTTCCAGCCCGAACTTGCCGAAGTCGCCGCCCGGTTTGCGCCGCCGGGAGGCGCGCAGCTTCAACCCGCGGTGTAGCGCCATGTCGCGCAACTTGACGGTGGTTTCGTCCGGCATGCCGTGGCAACGCGCGATTGCCGCCGCCCGTTGCTTGCGCCAAAGGCGGCGCATGCCTCCACGTTTCGCCTTTACCATCCATGCCACCGATGGCCGGGCGCGCACCGGCGAGATTGCCATGCGCCGCGGCACCATCCGCACGCCCGCCTTCATGCCCGTCGGCACCGCCGCCACCGTGAAGGCCGTGAAGCCGGCCGACGTGCGTGCGTCGGGCGCCGACATTCTGCTGGGCAACACCTATCACCTGATGCTCCGCCCCGGTGCCGAGCGCGTGGCCCGGCTGGGCGGGTTGCACCGCTTCATGGGATGGGACTGTCCGATCCTGACCGATTCCGGCGGCTATCAGGTGATGAGCCTTGCCGAGCTGACCAAGCGGTCGGAGGACGGCATCGTCTTCAAGTCGCACCTCGACGGGACCCGCCACATGATCTCTCCCGAACGCTCGACCGAGATCCAGCGGCTGCTCGGCTCCGACATCGTGATGGCGTTCGACGAGCTGGTGCCCACCACCTCGACGCGCGACGTACAGGCTGCCGCGATGGAGCGATCCATGCGCTGGGCGCGCCGCAGTCGCGCGGCGTTCCTTTCGGGCGGCGAGCATGCCGAAGTCGCCGCGCAGTTCGGCATCCAGCAGGGTGCGCTCGACGAGGGATTGCGGCGCGCCTCCGCAGACGCGCTGATCGACATCGGCTTCGATGGCTATGCCGTTGGCGGCCTGGCCGTCGGCGAAGGACAAGAGGCGATGTTCGCCTGTCTGAACTATGCGCCCGGGCAATTGCCGGCGGATCGTCCGCGCTACCTGATGGGCGTCGGCAAGCCGGACGACATCGTCGGCGCGGTGGAGCGCGGCATCGACATGTTCGATTGCGTGCTGCCCACGCGCTCCGGCCGCACGGGCCAGGCCTTCACCCGCGACGGGCCGGTCAACATCCGCAATGCGAAACACGCCGAGGATCAGAGCCCGCTCGATCCCGATTGCGCCTGCCCCGCCTGCACCGGTTGGAGCCGGGCGTACCTCCACCATCTCGTCCGTGCGGGCGAGATCCTGGGCGCCATGCTGATGACCGAGCACAATCTCTGGTTCTACCAGACGCTGATGCAGGATCTGCGGAACGCCATCGCCGGCGGCCGGTTGACCGAGTTCGCCAACGCGTTCCGCGCGCGCTACAATCGCCCGAAAGGAGAGGCAGGATGAGCGACCATAACGAGATCGTCGAGGCGGCCAAGGACTGGGCTGGCGTCAAAAACGACAAGGATCGCGAGGCCACGCGCAGCCGCAACTGGCCGACCAACCTTGGCGTCGCCGCCGGCGTCGGCATCGGCTCCGCGGCTCTCGCAGCTGTTCTGCTCTATGCTCGCGAAGGCCGGAAGAAGGAGCGCTGAACCGGCGAAAAGCGCGCATTTCAGCCATTGCTCACATCTTGCTCATGCCGCTCATTGCGGTGGCATGGCAGCGATCGGCCTCCCGCAAGAAAACAGGAGACGATCATGACGACCCTCGCCGATGCATCCCGCCGCCGATGGCACCCGCTTTTGTGGGCGGGTGCCGCCGCCCTGCTGACGGTGCCCGCCATTGCCATGCGCTTCACCGCCGAGGTGCAGTGGACCGCCTCCGACTTCGTGGTGATGGGCGTCATGCTCGCTGCCGCCTGCGGCGCCTTCGAGGGGCTGCTGCGGGCCGGCAACGGCGCTGCCTACCGCATTGCCGCGGCGCTGACCGTGTTTGGCGTGTTCTTCCTCATCTGGGTCAATCTGGCGGTCGGCATCATCGGCAGCGAAGACAATGACGCGAACATGATGTTCGCCGCCGTGATCGCCACGGTGATCGGCGGCGCCTGCATCGCCCATTTCCAACCGCGGGGCATGGCGAGAACGCTGCTCGCCGCGGCCGTGCTTCAGGTGCTGATCGCCGCCGTTGCGGTGATCGGCCGCTTCGGCAGCGTGGAGAGCGTCAATTGGCCGAAGGACATCATCGGCTGCACGGGCATCCTCACCGCCTTCTGGCTGATCTCCGCGGCGCTCTTCGCCCGCGCGAGCCGCAGCTGACGTCTTGGCGTGGCGCACGCACGGGCCTAGGTAGCCTGCGGCATGCGCCACGCTCTCGACATCACCACCTCCATTCTCGGCCAGCCCTGGCACTGGCGCGCGCTGTCTGCCGACACGCGCGATGGCGGCTTCGCGCCGGACGACCTCGTGACGCAGCTCCTCCTCTCCCGCGGCGCATCGCGCGAAGCGCTGGAGGCGCACCGCGCGCCCTCCATTCGCGGCTTCATGCCCGACCCCTCGATCTTCCGCGACATGGACCGGGCAGCGGAGCGGCTCGCGGATGCCGTGCAGCGGGGAGAGCATGTCGCCATTTTCGGCGACTATGACGTGGATGGGGCAACCTCCGCCGCGGTGCTGATCCTGCTTCTGCGCGAGCTCGGGCTGGACGCACGCGCCTACATTCCCGACCGCCAGCTGGAGGGGTATGGCCCCTCCGGCCCGGCCCTCCTCCGCCTGCGCGAGGAAGGCGCCGACCTCATCGTCACCGTGGATTGCGGCGCCCAGGCGTTCGACGCGCTCGATGCCGCACGCGGGGTGGGTGTCGACGTCGTGGTCGTGGACCACCACAAGTGCGCCTCCGCCCTCCCCTTCGCCCATGCGCTGGTGAACCCCAACCGGCTGGACGAGGTGGAAGGCGCCGAACACGGGCATCTTGCGGCGGTGGGCATGGTCTGGCTGCTCGGCGCGGCGCTGGTGCGCGTGCTGCGCGGGCGCGGCTTCTTCGCGGAGCGGGCGGAGCCGCGCCTGCTCGACCTGCTCGATCTCGTGGCGCTGGGCACGGTCGCCGACGTGGCGCAGCTGCGCGGCCTAAACCGCGCCTTCGTCGCGCAAGGGCTGAAGGTCATGGCGCAGCGCCGCAATCCAGGCCTCAATGCGCTCATCTCCGCAGCCCGCCTGACCCGCGCGCCGTCCTGCAGCGACCTGGGCTTCGCGCTCGGCCCGCGCATCAATGCGGGTGGCCGTGTCGGCAAGTCGGACCTCGGCGTGCGGCTTCTCACCACGCGCGACCCGGCGGAGGCGGACCGCATCGCCGCCGAGCTCGACCAGCTGAACGAGGAACGCCGCGCCATCGAGGCCATGGTGCAGGAGGAAGCGGAGGAGCGCGCCCGTGCGCAGGGCGATTGCTCGGTCCTGGTGGTGGCGGGAAGGAACTGGCATCCGGGCGTGATCGGCATCGTGGCGGGCCGGCTGAAGGAGAAGTTCGGCCGACCGGCGATCGTGATCGCGCTCGACGAGAATGGTCGGGGCAAGGGGTCCGGCCGCTCGATCTCGGGCGTGGACCTCGGCGCCGCGGTGCTCGGCGCCAAGGACGCCGGGCTTCTCGTCGCCGGTGGCGGCCACGCCATGGCCGCGGGCCTCACGATCGCCGAGGACCGGCTCGAGGCCTTTTCCGACCATTTGGAGCAGCGCCTCGGCGCCGCGGTGATCCGGGCGCAGGGCGAGCGCGCGCTGCTGCTCGATGCGCTGCTGGCTCCCGGCGGGGTGACGCCGGCGCTGGTCGAGGCGATGGAGGCGGGCGGCCCCTACGGCACCGGCTGGCCGCAACCGCGCGTGGCGGCCGGGCCGGTCCGCATCCTCAAGGCCGACATCGTCGGCAACGGCCATGTCCGCCTGATCGTGGCGGGTGACGATGGGCGCAGCCTGAAGGCGGTGGCGTTCCGCCAGGCGGAAACCGCCCTGGGCGTCGCCCTTCTCTCCGCGCCGTCGCACCGTCGATTGTGGCTCGCCGGCCGCGTCCGGATCGACGATTGGGGCGCAAGGCCTGCCGCCGAGATGCACCTGGATGACGCCGCCTGGGCCGATTGAACGCTTGACCACAAGCCGGCGAGCGCGTAGCAGCCGCCACCACGCCATGTGCATGGCCCCTTCGTCTAGTGGTTAGGACGCGGCCCTTTCACGGCTGAAACACGGGTTCGAGTCCCGTAGGGGTCACCATCTCGCTGCCGATGGCAGAAGTACTTGATACGGCGTTTCACAGTTCGCTGGCTTTGCAGGCCCGAACGATACAGGTGCGCTTCGGCAGGAGTCGGGCTGCATTCTGGCCCGTATGCGTCTCGAGACAGCACGCAAGCGGGCCGACACGATTCGCTCGACGCCCGGCCGTTCGTAAACGCAGATGCCGTGCTGCGGCGCTTCGTGAGCCAGGCTGAGATGGGCGGCGCGGACCGCCTCGCATCAAAGAGCGCGGTCGAGCGCCGAGCGGATCGTCAGTCGCTCCGTTACGACTTGTTCGCCAACCCCTGTGCCACGCCGGCGCTCCTCAAGGCTTCCACGCGAAGGCGGGGGAAAACCTCCTCGATCGGCTTGGTGTCGGGCAGCACGTACACATAGCCGCCCTTTCGGAGGAACTGCGGCCGCAGGACCTTGCCGTAAAAGGCCACCGGCACGTTGATGCAGCCAAAGGTGATCCGATTGTCGTCGGGTGTGGGCGACAGCATGCGCTGCCGTCGGCGCTCCTTCTTCGCGGCATCCGCCGGGATCGGGTGGATCGCCACTGAGGTGGCATAATCAACCCAGAGGATCCTTTCCGAGCGGAACGGCACGCCGAACTTTGCGAGGAAGCGCCCGGCCGGCGTGGTCTTCTCGGCGGGGCCGATCTCCGCCAGCTTCTTGCTGCCGACGCCTGCCGTGGCATCGTCTCCGGCGGCGATACCGACCAGCACGGGCACGGCGCCCAGCGCCTTTCCCTTCGCATCGAACAGGAACAAGGAAGCGCTCGTCTTGTCGACGATCGCGTACGGCAGCGCGCGATTGTCTCCCGATGCCGCCACCCATTGCGCGACCCGTGCGGCCGCCTCGGAGGGGATGATCGGGTTTGCGGCGGCTGGGACTGCGCCTTTCTGCCGTTTCGCATCTGTTTCCCGCGCGCTGGCCGCGGCTGGTACGATCAGCGCGGATGCGGCCAGCACCCGCAGGATCAGCTTCATCAAGATGTCACGCCTGTGAACCGGCCGTTCCCGAAGGAACGGCCGATGGTAGAAGAGGATCGTCGCGATCAGTGGCGCGGCCGCTTGGGCCGGGCCTCCTGCGCCTGGAGCCGCTGCTCGACACCGTCCACGCGTCCGGTGATCTGATCGAGCCGCTGGCCGTTGGCCTGCGACTGGCCGGACGCCGCCTGTGCCTCAGCCAGCGCCGACTTGGCCACGCCGTCCGTTTCCTGCAGCCTGGTTTCGAGCGTGTCCACGCGCTGGCTCACCGGGGCGATCTGTTCCCGCACATAGGACTTCGTCGCACAACCGCTAAGCGCCACAGCCCCCACCAGAAGGAGCACACCGGGCGCGGATTTCAAGATATTCTGAGACATTGCGTGCCTTCCAAACTTCACTTCCCCTGCCCGAAACGAACAAGCGTGAGAACGGTGCCGCAACAATCCTGAATCTGTTCAAACGTGCTCGCCGTCCGACCAACAGAGCCGATCACCCATGCTCCACGACCGGCGCCGGCCGCTCTATCGCTTACGCTTCCGCTCCGGCTGGGCCGCGAAGGGATCCCTCGGGATATCGCCTGCCTTGTTGGCGGCCCTGGGCGCCGTCTGCGCACGCTGCGCATCGACGCACCTGCGCAATTCGGCGACCGCTGCGCCGCTGCCCCCCAGGTCCAATCGCTCGACCGTCACGTCGCCGCGCAGGATGTGGAGGCTTGGCGACGCAGCGAAGTAGGCGGGGAACTGCTGTCCGAAGCTGGTGACAAAGCCCTGCTTGCCATCGGCCACGATGCCGACCGCGAAGTGTTTCGGGAACTGGCCCTTTGAGAGGCGGAAGGCGAGCTGCAGCCGGTCCTTGGGCGCGATCGACCAGTTGGCGTTCAGGACCGTCAGATGGTTGGTGCCGTCCACCTCCAGCCCCAGCAGCAGCGTGGTTCGACCGGCCCGATCATATTCACGGGTCAGGAAACAGCCGTTCCCGTCCGCACTTTCCGCCACGGTCCAACCTGCAACAGCCCGCGATGCGTAGTCGCCAGCGGCTGCCGGGCCGCTCACCGACAGCGCACTCGCGAGAAGCAACATCACGGGGCAAGCCCGGCCAACCTGCCGCCTGAACCGAGCCGCTGCCCGCAACATGATCATGTGCTTGTCTCCGGAACCTTCGAACTCTTGGGCAATCCCGATACGAAATGAGATGCCCGTCCGAGAAGCCCCCTTCTCCGCCCCGCCGCCCCGCCTGTTCCTCCAAATCGGCATGGCCACCGTATGCGCCCATCGCCACAGCGGACGGACAGCCTTAGCGTATCCAGTCGCGGAGCTTCAGATCCGCGGCCCGCTTCGTTTCCGCGTTCATGCTGTTGGCCATGATATCGAGCGCCCATCGAGTGCGCTGTTCGTCCTGGCTCGCCACGCAATCGGCCGGCACCCACAGGTCATATTCGCGCATATGGGCGTCGGCCGCGGTGAAGAGCACGCAGATATCCGTCGAGATACCGGTGAGGATGAGCCGGCGCGCTCCCAGCTTCGGCAGCAACACGGGAAGATTGGTCGCGTAGAAGCCGGAAAACTGGGGCTTCACGACGAAGAAGTCGTCGTCCCGCGGCCGAAGCAGATCGACCACTTCCTGCGCGCGTGTTCCCTCGACGCGCTCGATGAGGCGAGATCGTTCGGAATGCCACTGGCCGTAATTGTCGTTCACATAGACGATCGGCACTCCGGCATCGCGACAATCCGTAATCAGGCCGGCAATGGCATGGGCAGCGCTCCTCACTCCAGGGAGCATCTCCTTGCCTCCAGGAAAGTCCAGATCCGTCATCATGTCGATGATGAGCAAGGCGGCTTCGCCAGGCGCCTTCTTGTTGATCTCGGCGTCCGTCATCGCCTTATTCCGGCGCGCGGCCGCTCGAGTTCCGGCCTGCGCGCTTGCCCGAGGCCCGGCCACGATCACCCTTCATTGCTGCTCTCCCAAAGCTTTGAAGGGATAACCGCAGAAGGAGCATCGGGGTTGCGCCGGCGCGGCGCCCTTGAACCTGGATCAAACAGATTGGCGCGGCGGCACAGATATTTTGCGGGGAATGGGGGGCAAGCTCCTCGACTCTCAAGACGGAAAAGGCACGATACTGAAATGGATAGGCGGCAAGATTGATCGCAGCGAAAGTATCAGCTTTTCGGCATGATCTCGAGCTTCAGATCGATATCGCGACGAACACGGCGCCCGTCTCCTCCTTGCGATCGGCCGTATCGAACGCTTCGTTGATCTGGTCGAGCGAGAAGCGGTGCGTGATCAACTTTTCGACGTCGATACGACCCTTGGCGATCAGGTCGAGCACCATGCCCTGCTCGCGATAGATGTCGTGCATGGCGAAGCTGGCGCTGGGGATCAGCTGGATCTCCGACATCTGAATGCGCTGCCATTCCAGCGGGATCGTGGTCTCGCCGGCATCGAAGCCCCCGACGATCACCACCTTTCCGCCGCGCCGCACCATCTTCGTGGCCTGCGGCAGGGTTTGCGGCATCGACTCTCCGCCGGCGCATTCGAATACGATGTCCGCGCCACGACCGCCCGTGAATGCCTTCACCCGCTCGACCGCATCCTCCTCGGCGGCATTGACGACCGCATCCGCGCCCAGTTCCTTGGCCAGGTCCAGGGAGCCTTGCACCAGGTCGCAGATGACCACGTCCGCCCCGCTCGCCTTGGCCAGCATCATCTGGCCCAATCCGATGGGACCGGCGCCGATCACCGCCACCTTGTCGTTGATGCCGAGCCCGGACAGGTGCTGCGCATGCAGGCAGACCGAGAAGGTATCGATCAGCGACGCTTCCTCGAAGCTGACGTGATCGGGCAGCCTGTAGAACTTCTCCGCCGGTCCGACGACATATTCGGCATAGGCCCGAGACACATATTGCGTGCGCACGTCGTACAGGTGCTCGCAGATATTGTAGCGCTGGATGCGGCAATACTCGCACACGCCGTCGCCCATCACCGTCTCGATAACCACACGGTCGCCGGGCTTCACGTTGGTGACGGCCTCGCCGACCTCGACGGCCTCGCCGGCGAGTTCATGCCCCATGATGTGGCATTCGAGTGCCGGGTCGTGCTTCTTCCAGTGGCGCAGGTCCGTGCCGCAGATGCCCGCCACCCGGACGCGCGCCAGCACGAAGTGCGGAGCGGGGATGATCGGGCGCTCGGCCTCGGTAACCTGGAACGTGCCCTCCGCGGTTTTCAGTGCAGCCTTCATGGGGTCCGGACGTCCTTTGGTCGTCGCCAGGCGGCGAGGTCAGCTTGTCTTCTGCCGGCGCGGCTCGATGCGGAGGTTCACGACGTCGGCCGCCGCCGATCGCGTGAGGATGAAGTGGATCGCCCCGGCAATCTCTTCCGCCTGCAGCATCTCCTGCCGGGCCACTGCCTCCCGCTTCTCCTCCTCGCTGCATTCCTGCATGTCGGTGTCGACGGAGCCGGGCTGCACGACGCTGACCTTGATGTTCTTGTCCGCAACTTCCTTGCGGAGAGTCTCGGCGAACGCCTGAACGCCGGCCTTGGTGGCGGAATAGACGCTTTCGCCGGCCGCCTTGATCTCGGTGCTGATCGAACCGACGAACAGGAGGTGCCCGCCACCCTGTCGCTCCATCCGCTCGACCGCGGCCTTGGCGCACGCGAGATAGCCGACGAGGTTGGTCTCGATCACGTAACGCCAGTCCGTGTCCGCCATTTCGTGGATCGGCTCGGCGCCAAGCGCTGCACAGGCCACCAGCATGTCGATCCCGCCCAGCTTCTCGTCGGCAGCAGCGAAGACGGCGTCGATGTCCGCCATGCGCGAAGAGTCACCAGCGATCCCGAACACTTCGCCGCGCCCTTGGACGGCGGCCAAGGCACCCTCCATTTCCCGGCGGTGCCGCCCGAAGGTCAGCACGCGGGCACCTTCTTCGACCAGCACGGCAAGCGTCGCGCGACCGATCCCGGTCGTCCCGCCGGTAAGGACGATGCGCTTGCCGGCAAGTTCGGTATGCTCGATCGCCATATCTAGTCCCAGGTGATCACAAGCCGCCCGCTGGCGGGCACGTGAAAGTCGATGCGGTCGTCCGAACTGTGGTGGGGACGGATTGCGTCGGCATCGGCCGTCGTCACCGTCGTCCTGGTAAGCTTGCGCCGCTTGAGGCGGACGACCCGCAGGTTGGCAGTGCAGGTCTCGCCCCCGTCGAGCGTGATCGTCAGCGCGCGGTCGCCGGTGCGCTCCACTCCGCGCAGCAGATAGTCGCAGAAGAGCAGGAACGGCGCGCCCTCGACCTTGTGGAAAGCGCGCGACGCGAAGATGAAGGCCGCTCCCACGCCATAGACTTCCTGGCCGACCTGCCCGGCCGGCTGACCATCGGGATACAGATCCTCCAGCGGAAAGGAGAGCGCCCGGTCGATATGGCCGTTCGGCTCCCGCGGCTTTTCGGCAAGCACCTCCGGCGGCAGGGCATCGGGATAGTAGGACCAGGCCCGGGACAGCGCATATTTGCAATATTCGCTGAGCAGCATCCGCGCCTCGGGCTCGAGGTCCGGACCGCTGTCGTTCAGATATTTTTCGAACGCCAGGAAACTGTCAAAACATTCGAACATCGCCATGTACGGCGCATCTTGCAGGCAGGTCACCGCAAGGAACGTCTCGTACGTCGTGGCATGGCCTACCTGACTGTCCCAGAGCACGCAGTTGTGCAGAAAACTCGCCAGATAGACGTAGCTCTGCTCGAGATAGACTTCGCGATTGGTGATCCGCCACAGCCTCATGCAGGCCGCCGCGCCCCAGGCCGTGAGGTTCGCCTGATAGTTGATGTTGAACCGCAGCCCCAACGCCGCCTCGATCGCCGCCTTGGCTTCGTCCAGGTAACGTTTGTCGTCGGTCAACTCGAACGCTTGCAGCATGACCCATGCGTACACGCCGCCCACGTCGGTCTGCCCGCGGCCGTCCGCCGGCGCCGTTTCCTCGATCACCGTGAAATCGGTCACGTTGAACTGGACCGGCCAGCGATAGTCGAAATGCTGGGCGGCGCGGATGCCGTACTCGATCGAGCCCATGAACAGCGCACGGGCGTCCTCGTCACCATTGAGGGCCAGATTCCCGAGGTTCAGTAGCGGGTGGTACAGATACCAGCTATCGACCGCATCGGCGTCCTTCTCCTTGCCGACATTCGGCAGGTACCGCCGCATCGTCCTCAATTCCGGATCGAAGAACTTCTTCAGGCCCTTCTTCAGCTCCGCCTCAAGCGGAAGCGGTTCGCCGCGCCACTTGCCCCAACTGTGCAGCGCGGCGATCACGGACATCTGCACCATGACATCGGGATACTCGCCAGCCGTGTAGGGATGGACGTACAGGTGGCCATAATGCCGCACCGTCGCTTCGGGCGCTTCGGCGAGATCGCGAGCCGACTGCTCTGCCCGTTCCACCCAGTCGCGATATTGCACCGGGGGCAGATCGAGCATCTTGTAGGCCGTGCCGAGCATCTGGACGAACTGCCGGGCAGATTCGCGCTCGTGCGGCGGTGCCTCATGCCGGAAAACGAGGATGAGATCGGACAAGGTGACCGGCTCGTCCGGCTGGAGCGCCACGCGCGATGTCCCGGCATCGCGCGACGGCGTCGGCACGAGATAGCCGAGTTCCGGCCATTCGCCTCCGACCACCCCGTCGGGCGTCGTGCCGGTCGCCCGGAAATAGTCGTTCAATGCCGTCAGGTCCTGCAGGTACAGGACATTGCCGAACGCCGGCTCGTCGATGCGGAAGTACAGCAGGGCGGCATTGTGGCCGCGCTGGGCCGCTTCCACGTTTCCTTTCGCTTGCAGGGGATCGTCGTTGCGTCCGAGGGGGTAGAGATCCCGCGGCACGAACGGCAGCGTCATCCTGTTCGACGGGGTGAACCGGACGACAATGCGAAGCCGTTCCAGGGAATCCTTCTGCTTGAAGAAGGTGACTAGGTGCTTGCCCGCTCCGCTGACGGCCTCCAGCCGTGCGGCTTCTCCGGCTTCGCGGCGCAGCGACCTGCACCGGAACGGAGCCGCGAGAAAGGCGACGCGCACCGCAAGTCCGCCCTTGCCTGGTCGCCGCACGATCGCGAAGATCGAGTCGGCGGATGTTCGCACCTCGACCTGCAACTCGCCCAGATCGAAACGCGCCAGTGCGTCTCCTCCGCTGCCCAGCGTATCCCGGAAGGCAAGCAGGTAGGGACTGACCGGGGCCGCCGCTTTCTCCACCGCTGTCGTCGCCATCATCCTCACGCCCATCAACCAGTCCGGCCATCCAGCAATAGACGGCTCGCCGGATTTGGATAGATTCCCAGATCAATAATGCAGGTTACGGCGATCGCCTTCTGCGGATGTGGTCGGGCGCACCGGTCCTTCGTCCCCAAGGGGTGATGCTTCCTCATCCCTTGGGCGTCATCCTCCATAGCTAACGCCAGGCGCTCATCCATGTTATCGTGCGTTAGTTATAACATGTTGATTTCCGGAAGAAGCCGGCGGGGAGAGACCATGAGCTTGAGCGCGGGCTCGGAGGCAATGCGACTCTTCATTGCAAAGGTCGACACTCGATCCTCGCTGAACGCCGACGAGCGCACAGCTCTGCTCGGGCTGCGCGTCACGCCGCGCCACGTCCATGCGCATCGCGAGATCGGGCGATTTGGCGAGCATGTCGAGCACGCCTGTTTGGTTGCCGAGGGCCATGTCGCCCGCTTCGCGCAGCTGGAGAACGGAAGTCGCCAGATCGTCTCGATCCACATCGCAGGAGACGTGGTCGATCTCCACTCGCTGATGCTCCCTTCCGTGCCCACGCCGCTCCTGGCGCTGACCTCGGCGAGTCTGCTGCAGGTAGCCCATGCAGACCTGCGCGGGCTCGCCGTTCGCCATGCCGGCATCGCGGCGGCGTTCTGGCGGGAATGCGTGGTGGACGGGAATATCGTGGCCGAGTGGCTCGTCAACGTTGGGCGCCGAGACGCGCGGGCGCGGCTGGCGCATCTGCTTTGCGAGTTTGCCGTACGCTCCGGGCAGATCGGCACGCTGGTACGTGGCCGCTGCTTCTTTCCCATCACGCAGGAGCAGATTGCCGATGCACTCGGTCTCACGCCCGTGCACGTGAACCGGATGATGCAGACGCTGCGAAGCGAGCGCCTGGTGCAACTTTCGCAAAGAGAGCTCACGATCCTGGATTGGGAGGGCCTGAGGCGCGTCGGAGAGTTCGACCAAAGCTATCTCCACCTTCCCACGCTGAGCGTCGAAGACGCACAGATTTCCTGATGCAAAGGGCTCTCGCGCACCCGGGCGCGGCCACCGCCCGCGGACACCCGCGCGCTCTCACCCAGCGGTATAGGATGAACAGCGCCTGGCGGGGGAGCTTGCCGCACGCGCCTTGCCGATTGCGCCTCCGCACGTGCGCTGGCCAAGGATGTGATCGCCGCAGCGCAGTGCCAGCGCCATGATCGTCAGGCTGGTGTTCACCGCACCCGCGCTGGGCAGCACGGAAGCGTCCGCGACGAACAAATTCTTCACGCCGTGGACCTCGAGGTCGGGAGAGACGACCGACATGGCCGCATCCTCCCCCATCCGCGCCGTGCCGGTCTGATGCCACAAAGCAGGGCGGCGCGGCGGTGCGATGGTCAGATAACCGGCCGCGCTGAAGACCCGCACGGCTCTGCGGCGCAGTTGATTGAAGGCCGAGTGGTTCATCTCCGGCTCGATCCGGTGAGAAATACGATCGCCGTCGAAGAACAGTCCTGAGTTCCTGCCGGGCAGCGCCTCGCTCATGTGGAAGCAGGTGAGCGCGCGCCCCGCCACGAACCGGGCCGCCGTCCGGGTGCCAGGCGGCAGCTCGCTCCAGAACGGCATCTGCCCGGCTGTCTGGATCACCCCCAGCGGGTAAGGCCAGTCGTCGTCGCCGAAGTAGAGGTGGTTCAACGCGAAGCTCTTGGTGTGCAGCGACCCCAGGCTCTGCCGACCGATCAGCGGGAACAGGACGCCTGCCGAATGCCCGCCGAGATATCGGCCGAGCGCGCCGCCCGCATTGCCCAGTCCCGGATCGCTCTCACGTGCACGCGATCGTTGCAGCAACTGCGCCGTCCGGGGAACGCCGCAGGCGAGGACAACCGTTTCCGCGCCCACGCTGTACTCGACGGCCCCGCGCTGCAGGATCGCGCCCCCAGCCCTCTTGCCGGATCGATCCAGAAGGATGCGGGTGCAGCTTGTCCCGGCCAGCAGCGTCGCGTTGCCAGTGGCAAGCGCCGGACGGACGGCCGCGATCTCCGCATCCAGCTTCGCGTCCAGGCGGCAATGATGGCCGTCGCAGGTGGAACACACCCGGCATGCTCCCCTGCCCTCCCGAACGTCCAGCCCGCGCGGTATGGGCGTGACCGGCACACCTGTGGCCGACAGGCGCCGGCGTACGTCGTCGATCTCGGGCGGATACGGGACGGGTGGATAGGGGTAGGCGCCGCTTCGCCGTGGCTCGGTAGGGTCCGAGGCTCCATCGCCATGCACGCCGTACAGTCGTTCGGCAGCAGCATAATAGGGTTCGAGCGTCCGGTAGGTGATCGGCCAGCCGGGCGAGACGCCGTTTGCGAACGCCAACTCCCCGAAATCGCGTTCTCGCAAGCGGTAGAGCGCGCCGCCGTAAAATTTCGTCTGGCCGCCGACCTGGCTGACCGCCGAGCCGCGCTTGGGATAGGCCTGGCGGATGTAGGTCCCGATCGGCTCTCCAGGGCCGGGCGGCGTGGAGGCGAGCTGCCCTCCGCTGTCCACCAGCAGGACCTTGGCGCCGCCCTGCGCCAGACGGAGGGCGATCGTGCCGCCGCCGGCACCGCTGCCGATGACAAGCACATCGCACGATCCGGGAATGTCCGGCTCCATTCTCGCCACCCCTCGTCAGCGGCCTCGCTGCCGGATTGCCTCCGTTATGGTGCGAAGGCAAATGCATGCGGACAGGCGAAACCTTGGAACAAGACGGCGTTTGTACCTGAAGTTGCACGGCTATCTTATGAGCAAACCTCCTTTTGATTACCGCTTGTAACAACTATTCTCCCCGCCATAGACCGATGATCCGTGGCCGCATGCAGGTAATCTTGTAGGTTCTCCGAACCGAGCAGTTCTCCCTGCCGGACAGGAGCGCTCTAAGAAGCGTCCTGTGACCGCACGCGATCTCCAATCTCGATCGCTTGGGCACGGCGGCGTGGCCACCCCCCCGCGCCGCCGTGCCACTTGTCCTGCCCGTCTACGGTGACGCATGGGGCGCCAACGACTGCCCGCCGCAATCAAGATTGGAACGTCGGCCTGCCGTCAGGAATGTCGTTGCAGTCGCTCGATCACCGTGTCCGCCAGGGCGAGGGATGCAGTCATGCCTGGGGACTCGATGCCATAAAGGCAGACCAGTCCCTCCAGACCATGTTCGGCCGGGCAGGAGATGATGAAGTCCGCCGCCGGCTCCCCGGGGGCGCTCACCTTCGGCCGAATGCCGCAATAATCGGGCCGCAACTTGTCGGCGTCGAGGTTCGGCCAGATGCTGCGGGCGGCCTGCACGAACGCGTCACGGTCCGCATTGTCCATGGAGTATTCCAGCGCCTCCACCCATTCGACGTCTGGGCCGAAGCGTGCGCCGCCGGCAAGGTCGAGGGTGAGGTGCGTGCCCAGTCCTCCCGGCACGGGAAGGGGATAGATGAGGCGCGCGAAGGGCACCTGCCCGCCATAAGCGAAGTAGTGGCCGCGTGCGAGGTGAAGGGGCGGGACCCATTCCTCGTTCAGCAGCTCGATCGTCCGGGACAGATCCGTCGCACCATGTCCTGCCGCATTGACGACCCAGCGCGCCTCGATCGATCCCGCCTCGTCTCCCTCGGTCCGGACGACCCATGGATATGACGTGCCGCGCGTGATCGCCACGGCGCGCGTGTTGCGGGCGAGCACCGCGCCCGCGTCCTGCGCACCGCCCAGCAGCGCCAGCATCAGCGCATGGACATCCACGATGCCGGTGGAAGGCGACAGCAGCGCGCTGGCACAGGAGAGTTCCGGCTCCAGCGCTCGAACCTGCGCGGCATCGAGGGCAACGAGGTTGTTCACGTCCGCTGCAGCGGCATGGTGCAGGATCTGCCCCAGCCGCGCTTCCTCGCCTTCGTGAAAAGCCACGATCAGCTTGCCGAGTTGCCGATGCGGTACGTGATGGGACCGGCAGAAATCGTACAGCGCGTGGCGGCCGCGCACGCACAGCTCCCGCTTGAGCGGCAGTTCGTCATAGTACAGGCCGGCATGGATCACGCCGCTGTTGCGCGCACTGGTCGCGGTGCCGAAGCGCGACTCGGCTTCGAGAACCACCACCTCCTTGCCCGCGAGCGCCGCTGCGCGCGCGATCGCCAGGCCGACCACTCCTGCGCCGACGACGACGACGTCAGTGTGCATCGAGAATGGCAACCGCCGCCAGAGGAGGATCCAGGCGCTCGCTCAGAAGCGGCCAGGCACGATCCTTGTCGGACACCGCCGATGGCGGCAGCGGCCAGTCGATCTCCAGCGCGGGATCGTCGAAGCGGAGCCCTGCCTCATGAGCCGGCGAATAGGGCGCCGAGACGAGGTACGTGACCTCCACGTCGTCCGTCAGCGTCTGGAAACCATGGGCGAAGCCGGGCGGAACGAACAGGCCTTGCCGGTTGTCGTCGTCCAGCACGAACGCCTGCCATTGCATGTAGCTGGGCGAGTCCGGACGCAGGTCCACGATGATGTCGACGATCGCACCGCGCAGGCAGCGGATAAGCTTCGCCTCCTGGAAGGGCGCCTGCTGGAAGTGCATGCCCCGGATGGTGCCCAACCGGTTGGACACGGACATGTTCTGCTGGACGAAGCGCACGTCGATCCCCGCTCCGGCCATTTCGTCAAGGCACATGGTGCGCGCGAAGAAGCCCCGCTCGTCGCGGCGCTCGACAGGGCGGATCACGAATGCATCGGTCAGTCGCGTTTGCTCGAATTCCATCGCCGTCCCTCCCTTCGTTCGTGTCAGGCAGCGAGTTCGCGCGGGGCGAACATCGCCTGCTGCTCGGCATAGAGCCGGTCCACCAACCGGCCCCGCGGCACCGATACGTCCGCATAGGTGAGCGGCGCATCGGCGGCCACGGGGCGAACCACGGTGCAGCCCAGCGCGATGCCCATGGGCAGCAGGTTCTCGCGTTCGATCACGTCCTGGTTCTCCGCGACGCCATAGGCCTCGAACCCGCCGAACTCGGCAATGACCTCGCCCGGAACCAGCGCTTTCTTCGCCATCGCGATCACGCCGACCTGGGGCGCACCGATCGGGGAAAGGACGGCGTCGTGGAACAAGGCCGCACGCGCCACGGACATCGGCACCTCGAAGTGGCAGAGATGATAGGGCGTGTGGAAGCAGTAATAGGGTCCGCTGCCCAGCTTGTAGAGATTGAGGAAATGCTGCTGGCGCGGGTCGTCGTGGCGGCCAAGCACGAACACGCCCGGCCCGGGCCTCGCGCCCACCACATAATCCACCAGACCCTCGCCATGTTCCCGCAGGCCCTCGGCGAGCGGCTCCATCGTCTGTTCCAGCGGCACGAGCGGCGCGGTCGGGTCGCCCCCGGAGAAGTCCGGGCCCAGCATGCCGCGCCGCGCCACCCGGAACCCCGTTCCATTGGCGACGACCGCCTGCTCGAACGAGATTTTCGTCCCATCGGCAAAGGAAGCGACCATCGCCGGCTTCTGTCCCCATTTCTCCGCAAACGCCCGCTGGGTGGCGGGATTGCGCTTGGGATCGTGCAAGCCCTTGATGTTGCCGCACAGGACGGGCGTGACCCCGATCCCCCGCACGAAGCGCACGAGGTTCATCTGCACGCCCGGCTGGTCGCCGTCCGAGAAGGTGTAGATGACGCCGGCGCGGCGCGCATAGGCGTTGAGGATCGGGCCGAGCGTTCCGTCGAGTTCGGCATTCATCTGCACCACGTGCTTGCCGGCCCCGATCGCCGCCAGCACCACGTGCGCGGCGTGGTCCACCGATCCGGTGACCTCCACCACCACGTCGATGCCGTCGGCAACGGCCAGCGCCTCCGCATCCTCCGTGATGGCGACCGCGTCGCGGCCGAGCGCCGCTTCCACCGCGCGACGGCCGCTGCACCGTACCACCGAACCGTCACAGCTCGTCACGGCTTCCGCCGCTTTTTCGATGTCGCGGCTGGCGACCGCTGCCACCCGCATACCGGGGGTCGAGCACATGATCTGGCGCACGATGCCGGCGCCCTGGAAGCCGGCACCAACGATGCCGACCCGAACTGGCCTGCCTTCCGCCTCCCGCCGGGCGAGCGCCGAATCGACCAGGATCATGCGGTCTTCCGCAGGCTGGTAACCGTGCCGCTGACGCGATCTTCCCATATCTTCCAGGGCGGGTTCGGCGCGGACCAGAGCGACTCCAGCAGGTGCTTGTCGCGCAGCGTGTCCATGCTCTGCCAGAAGCCGTCATGAACGTAACAGCCGAGCTGCCCGGCCTCGACCATCCGTTCCATCGGCTCCGCCTCGAACACCGTATCGTCTCCCTCGATAAGGTCGATCATCTCCGGTTGGCAGACGAAGAAGCCGCCGTTGATGAGGCCGCCATCCGTGGCCCCCTTTTCGCGGAATCCGTCCACGCGACGCCCCTCGTCGGCAAGGCGGAGTGCGCCATACCGACCCGGCTGGGTCACCGCGGTGAGGGTGCAGAGGTGGTTCGACCCGTGATGCTGCGCCACCAGGCTGGGCACATGCACGTCGCTGACCCCGTCGCCGTACGTCAGGCAGAACGGCGCCCCGTCGAGCAGATGCCGCGCTCGTTTCAGGCGCCCGCCAGTCATCGTGTCGAGACCGGTATCGAGCACCGTTACCCGCCAGTCCTCGCCCGTGCGGCTGAGCCACTCAATCACGCCGGTCGACAGGTCGACCGTCATGTCGCAGGTCTGGCTCATGTAGTTCGCGAAATAGCTGCGGATATACTCGACACGATATCCGCCGAGCACGACGAAGTCGCGGATACCCCAGTGCGCGTACATCTTCATGATGTGCCAGAGGATCGGTCGCTTACCGATCTCCACCATGGGCTTGGGGGTGACGGCGGTTTCCTCGCTAAGCCGGGTGCCGAAGCCGCCGGCAAAGATCGCCGCCTTCACGACACCACCTCCGGCTGCAAGGCGGGCCGGACGGCGGGCGCTCCATCCGCCCAGCTGAGATCCTCGAGAAGGAGATGCTCCGCGATCTGCCGCCGAAGCACGTTCAACCGGATCATGCGAGAATTGCGGAAATCCGGATCGCGGAAGCCGATCCCGCGCAGGCCCGTCACCAGATTGTGAATCGAGTCCGTCAATCGGGTGACCGGCTGATGGGTCGGCGCAAGCGAACGGAACAGGCTGAAGTCGACCCGGTAGGACCGGGAGTCCGCAGGAGCGTCCTGCGCCACCCCGATGGTGGTGCCGGGCAGGGCCGCTTCCACGGCCAGTGCCAGATCGAGCACCTGATAGTTCCCTTCCTCCGCCCCGGCATTCACCACCAGGTAGCGCCCTCCTTGGTCGGGAGAGCGCACGATCCCCCATTCAATCGCGCGGGCCATGTCCGCCACATCGATCAGGGGGCGCCAGGGCGTGCCGTCGGAGAGGATTTCGATATGCCCCTTCGCCAGTGCGCTTGCGACGAAATCGTTGAGCACCAGGTCGAGCCGCAGTCGGTCGGACATGCCGCAGGCGGTCGCAAAGCGCAGACAGGTGATGGCCATGTCGCCGTCAAGGTCCGCCAGCTCCTGCTCGGTCCCCAGCTTGGACCGGGCATAGGCGGTCATCGGCGCGGTGGGATCGGTTTCGCGCACCGGCTCGTCCCCGGCGACACCGTAGACGCTGCAACTGGACGCGAAGACGAAATTGCGAACTCCCGCCTGCGCCGCCATCCGCGCGGTTCGAACCGCCGCTTCCTGGTTGATCGCATGGGTCACGCGGGCGAATTGCTCGCCCATCGGGTCGTTCGACACGGCTGCGAGAGCAACAACCGCATCATAGCCCTCGACATCCTGCGGACGCAGGGAGCGCACGTCTCCGAAGACCTGCCGGTCGAGCAACCGCTCCGGCGTTGCAAGGTGCGTTGTCAGCGCGTGGCCGAAGAACCCGGCGTCGTAGCCGACGAGAACGGCGTCTGGCATCGAGCCGCGAAGCTGGCGAACGACGGCGGGCCCGACATAGCCCATGTTCCCGGTGATAAGGATCTTCATCAGCGTGCCCACCCTTCCAGCTGTGAAAGAATTGGCGGCACGCTACTCAAATCATCTTCGGCACGTCTGCTAGGCAAACGGAGATACCGCCAAATCGCCCGACTCAACTCGCATTGTGTAAGTAGCCAAATATAACCCATGTGATTGTTGATAGCCGCTTTGAGGACGAGTATTCGCATATCACATAGCGGGTAACACTCATGGCTATGCTCTTTGGCGGTATTCTACATCCGCGAACAAGCTGTCAGAGTACCCGCTTGGGGTTGCGACTTGTCCTCCCGATCGGAAGCGTCCGGCGGGATGAAAAACTTGGCTGGCAGCCGCCTCGCTACCTTGCGCGGAGGACCTGCACGTCTCGGCTTTGAGCCGACGGCCATCTGCGTCCGTGACCGAGGGCTCGCCCCCTCACGGACCACCATCAGATTGTTGGGGGACAATATGGGGCAGAAAGTTAAAGTTGCACTTCTGGGATACAGTCCGATCAGTCTCGAGGGGCTGGAGCGTTTTCTCAGGGACAATGAGTTCGAGATCTGCGTCGCGACACGGCGCGTCGAAGAGCTATGCGCGGGCATCCGGGAGGACGACGGGCCGATCCTGATCGTGGTTGACAATCCGGGGCCGGACTCGAGCGACATCGTCACCCTGGCGAAGCACCATCCGGCCGCGAACATCGTGGTGCTCAGCGAGCGGTACGACTTCATCGCGCTGGTGACCTATTTCAACCAGGGGATTTCCGGTTATCTCACAAAGGATATCAGCTCGGCGTCGCTGCTGACGTTCCTGAAGCTGGTGGTTCTCGGCGAAAAGGTGCTGCCGTCCAGCCTGGCGGAAGCGTTGCCCAGCCGGTCCGCCATGTCGCCAGGCACGGGCAATCTGCCGCCGGTGTCGGCGGCAGGCCTTTCCACCCGCGAACTGCAAATCCTGAACTATCTGGTGGCGGGACATCCCAACAAGATCATCTCGCGCGAGCTGGACATCAGCGAAGCGACCGTGAAGGTGCATGTGAAGTCCATTCTCCGCAAGACGGGGGTTCAGAACCGGACGCAGGCGGCAATCTGGGCGTTGGAGGATCACAAGACGTGTCCGCCCGCCAACGTGCCGCAAGCGAACGGCAAGGCGATCTGAAGGCCGGCAGGTCGTCGCCGGCGGCATGCGGCAAAAGGTATTAGATACTTTTGCCTGCTGGCGCTCGAACACCGCCGGATCGGATAATCCGCGCAGACCGATTGTTCGCACCGGAAGACAGGCCAGGTCGAAACAAGCCTGCACCGGCGCCGAACCATAGGTCCGGGGGCACGGACATGTTGTTCAACTCAAGTCAGTTCCTGCTGCAGTTTCTGCCGCTGACATTCGCAGGTTTTCTTCTCCTGCATGCGATGAGGCTTCAGCGTCTCGTCCCGCTGTGGCTCACGGCCGCGTCCCTGCTGTTCTATTGCTGGTGGCGGCCGGCCAACCTGCCGCTGCTGATGGGCAGCATGGTCTTCAACTACGTCCTTGCCGGTCGATTGATGCAAAGCCGCAGCAAGGCGCTGCTCGCGGCAGGCGTCGTCGCCAACCTCCTGCTGCTCGGCGTGTTCAAATATACCGGCTTCGTCGCGGAGAACCTCGCCTGGGTGACGGGCGCGGGCTGGAACATCCCGCACGTGATCCTGCCGCTCGCCATCTCGTTCTTCACCTTTCAGCAGATCGCCTATCTGGTCGATGCGCATGGCGGACGGATCAGCGAGCGCAATCCGATCAACTATTGCCTGTTCATCACCTTTTTCCCGCATCTGATCGCGGGGCCCATCACGCATCATGGCGAGATGCTGTCGCAGTTCTCGGACCAGAGCCGCTTTCGGCCGCGTTGGGATTTCGTCGGCGTCGGGCTCACGCTCTTCCTGATCGGATTGTTCAAGAAGGTGGTCGTCGCCGATCCTTTCGGCGTGACGGCGTCGCCGGTGTTCGCCGCCGCGGCCCATGGCGGAGGAGTGCGGTTCGTCGAGGCATGGACCGGCGCCCTGTCCTACGCGCTCCAGCTGTACTTCGACTTCTCGGGATACAGCGACATGGCGATCGGGCTCGGTCTGCTGTTCGGCATCGCGCTGCCGTTGAACTTCGACAGCCCGTACAAGGCAAGGAACATCATCGACTTCTGGTCGCGCTGGCACATGACGCTGACCCGCTTCCTGACTGCTTATGTCTACAACCCCATCGTGGTGAGCCTCACCCGCCGCCGCGCGGAACGACGATTGCCGTTGCCGCGGCGCGGTCGCATGTCGCCGGGCACCTTTGTCGCGCTGGTCGCGATCCCGACGGTCCTGACCATGCTGATTTCCGGTATCTGGCATGGAGCCGGGTGGCAGTTCGTGATCTTCGGCTTGCTCCATGGCCTGTATCTTACCGTGGCCCACGCCTGGCGCACCTGGCGGGCCCACCGAGGCGCGCCCGTGCGTTCGGATGCGCCGCTGGTTGTCGTCGGGTCGGTGCTGCTGACCTTCCTGTGCGTAGTGGTGGCGCAGGTGTTCTTCCGGGCCGAGAATGTCGCCGCGGCGCTGGACATGCTGCGCGGCATGGCCGGGTTGAACGGCATCACCCTGCCCCAGCCCTTTGGTGCAAGCGACACGGTGCGCGCCCTTGCCGGGCGGCTGGGCATCGGCATCGCTCCCCTGCCCCTGTTCGAGGAAAGCCAGGCGATCCGGATCGTGCTGTTCCTTGCGGTAGTGTGGACCTTTCCCAACGCCTACCAATGGCTGCGCGGCGTCCCCACTGCCCTCGATGCCCGCCCGCGAGCGAGTTGGGTGGAGCGGTTCACGGGTCAGGCCACCTGGCAGCCGAGCGTCGCGCTTGGCCTCGCGGTCGGATGCCTGTCGTTTCTTTCGCTGATGCTCGCGGTATCCAAGGCACCCACCGAGTTCCTCTACTTTCGATTCTAGGGAGCGAAGCGATGCTTGTCTGGTGCCCGCCCCTTTCAGATCCCGCCGGTGCCCTGCGGGCCGCGCGCGCGATCGAAAAACCGGAGCGTCGCCTCTCGGCGCTCCTCACGCTGGCCCGGCACGACCGGGATGCCTTGTGCACGCACAAGCTAGACACGTCGATCAGCGCATTGATGGCCGGCGGCGCCAGTGCGGCTGCCGGTCTTGCCGCACGCAGGCTGGCGGTGCTGGGCAGCCACAGCGTCGAGCACCTCCTCCCCGCCATCCGCGTCGGCGCGGCCGCGCGCGGCGTGGCGGCGGCTACCCATGTCGGTGGCTATGGCCAGTTCCGGCAGGAACTTCTGATCGGCGACACTGCCCTTGCCGCCTTTGCACCGGATACCATCCTGTTGGCGACCGACGCCGCGGCCTTGCTGCCCGCCGTGCCCCTGAACAGCACGCAGGAGGTGGCCGACGCCGCGGTGGCGAGCGCAACCGAGAGCCTGATTCGGCTATGGCACGCCGCGCGGAGCCGGTACGGGGCGATGCCCCTCCAGCAGACGCTGGCGCGCCAGGCGACTGCGCTGATCGGCTGCAACGAGCACCTGCTTCCCGGCTCGCCCGCGACGCTGGCGGCAGAACTCGACCGCTCCATTCGCCGCGCGGCCGCGCGGGAGGGCGTGCCCCTGATCGATCTGTCGCGATTGCCAGAGGCGATCGGATCGAACCTGTTGATCGATCCTGTCCGCTGGCATCAGGCCAAGCAGCTCATCAATCCGGTCCTCGCTCCGTTGTTTGGCGAGCTGGTGGCGCAGGTGCTCGCGGCGCAATCGGGCAAGAGCAGGAAGTGCCTTGTGCTCGATTGCGACCACACCTTGTGGGGCGGCGTGGTCGGCGACGACGGTCTGGCCGGCCTGCGCCTGGGCCAGGGCAGTCCCGAGGGCGAAGCCTTCGCGGCGTTCCAGCGCTATGTCGCCGGGCTGGCGCGCCGCGGGATCATCCTGGCGGTCTGCAGCAAGAACGACGAGACGGTCGCGCGCTCCGTCTTCGATCTGCACCCGGAAATGGTCCTGCGCAGCCCGGACATCGCGTGCTTTGTCGCAAACTGGCAGGACAAGGCGAGCAATCTCCGGTCCATCGCCGCCACCCTCAACATCGGCGTCGACAGCCTCGTGTTCGTCGACGACAATCCCGTGGAACGTGCGATCGTCCGCCGCGAACTGCCCGAAGTCGCCGTGCCGGAACTCCCCGGCGACGTTTGCGGCTATCCCGAGCGAATCGCCGCCGCCGGCTGGTTCGAGACGGTTCAGCTCACCGGCGACGACTTCGCGCGCGCCACCAGCTACGCCGCCAACGCGCATCGCGCGCTCGCCAGCGCACAGGCGACCGATGTCGACGGGTTCCTGAGCAGCCTCGACATGGTGATGGACGCCCGCCCGATCGGCGCGCTCGATCGGGCCCGTGCGGTGCAGCTGATCAACAAGAGCAACCAGTTCAATCTCACCACGCTCAGGCGAACGCCTGAAGAGCTGCAGGAGGTGCTCGCCACGCCTGGTGCGCTCGCCCTGGCGGTTCGCTTGCGCGATGCCTTCGGGGACAGCGGCCTCGTCAGCGTGGTGATCGCGCGGCCGGACGCGGCGCTGCCGGCCGACGCGTGGCTGATCGATACCTGGCTGATGAGTTGCCGCGTGCTCGGCCGGGGGGTGGAGCGTGCGGTGCTCGGCGTCCTGCTCGAAGCGGCGAAGAAGCGCAATGTATCCATGCTCACCGGCATGTTCCGCCCCAGCGGCCGGAACCACATGGTCGAGCAGCATTATGCCTCGCTGGGCTTCACCGCCTGCGCCGGCGGGGACGGCCTGCCCGAAGATGCGACCTATTGGCGCCTGGCCGTCGCCGGCGCCGTTCCTCCTCCCCATCACATCAAGGTGCACCATGATGATGACGCAGCAGCAGATCTATGCCGGCTTGACGCAGGTCATGTGTGATGTGTTCGATACCGACGACATCACCCTGACCCCGGCTACCACGGCTCGCGACGTGGCCGGGTGGGACAGCCAGGCACATATCCTCCTGATCGTGGCCGCGGAGCAGCATTTCGGCGTGCGCTTCGGCACCGCCGACTTCGAATCGATGCGCAACGTGGGTGAATTCGCCGCGTTGATCGACGCAAAGCTGAAGAACTAGCCATGGTCGCCGGAACCGCCAGCGGCGGCCTCTCCGCCAGGGCGATAAAGCGCTACCTTCTCGCGATGGTGGCCGGCGCCCTGATCACCGCGGCAGTCGCGCTGAACTGGCTGGCCTTCCTGCAATCGCGCGGATCGCTGCCACCGCCGCAACTCGCCAACAGCCTGTGCATGGACGAGAAACTGAAGGCCATGCGACTGCAACCGCCGGCCTCGCCGACGCTCCTGGTGGTCGGCTCGTCGGTTGCCTGGCGCCATTTCAACAGCGCGGCGGCCATCGCCTTCGACCCGCTGGTGCGGCCCTACAATGCCGGTTTCTGCGGTGCGAAGATCGACCAGACGGCGCGGGTGACGAGCTGGCTGACGGAGCGACTCGGCACGGTTCGCCACGTTGCGCTGATCGCCTCCCCGTTCGACTTCGAGGATTGCAGCAGCCCCGTTGAGCCGTCGCGCTTCGACATCGCGGACGCCGACCGACTGGTGTTCGGCGATCGTCCCATGCCGTTCTTCTACGCCCGGTATTTCGACCCGTGGACGCTGCTGCACAACGCCCGCGGCCTGCGCGCGGAACGAACGGACCCGGGCGCGCCGGATCCCCTGGTGCAGACGCCGTTGGGGGACGGCCCAAGCGAACCGCTCCATTCCCGCGGCCTGTTCTATGGAAAGGTCGGCAGCCTGGATCCGGCGTGCTTTGTCGCGCTGCGCCGAACGGCACTGGAACAGCACGCCGCCGGTCGGCGATTCGATGTCGCGATCACCCCGCTCCACCAGGAGTGGGTGAAGGGCGCGTCCCAGTCTCTTGCGCTGGCCCGGCTGGATGCGGGCATCCGCGCCGCGCTGGCCGGGACGGATGCGCGGTTCCACCCGCTCATTCTGCGCCCGGACGCCGACGCCTTCTACGATGCGATCCATATCCGCTGGTCGTCGACGCCGGCGTTCACCCGCGCGCTGCTGGAGCAGATCGGCGAAACCGACATCGTCGCGAGCCGCCCGCCCGCCCGCAAGATCGCGCTCAACCGGGAGCATGTGCCATGGACCGCGAACTGACCGTCTGCTGTGCCGTCCTGACCTATAATCGCCGCGATCTGCTCGCCCGGTGCCTGGAGGCGATCAACGCCCAGACCCGCGCCTGCGACCAGATCGTGGTGATCGACAATGCCAGCACTGATGGCAGCGCGGAGATGGTCGCGCAGACCTGGGGAGCGCAGGTGACGGTGGTTTCGCTGCCCAACAACATCGGCGCGGCCGGCGGGTTCGCAACCGCCGTAAAGGCAGCGCGCGAGACCGGTGCCGATTTCGTCTGGCTGATGGACGACGACGTCCTGCCCCGGAATGACGCGCTGCAACACTTGCTCAAGGCGCACGGCACCCTGGCAGATCAGGGCGTTGAGCCGGCCTATCTCATCTCCCGTTCCCGCGCGCTCAGTGGAGCGATCACGGACGTGCCGGATCTCGATCGGCGTGCGAACCGCATCGGCTTTCCCGGTTGGGCGGCGTTTCTCGATGCCGGATTGGCGCCCACCCTGTCGGCCACCTTTGTCTCCATCCTCTTGCCGAGGGACACGATCGACCGCCACGGCCTGCCGCTCGCCGACCTGTACATGTGGGGAGAGGATCGGGAATATACCGCGCGGATCACGCGCGATCGCCCCGGCTTTCTGGTCGGCGCCAGCGAGGTCATCCATGCACGGGCGATCGAGGGCCAGATCGACATCCGGACGGAACGGGATCCGCGACGATTGCGCAACCACTATTACCTGGTGCGCAACACCACTTTCATCACCCGACGCTACGAAAGGTCGCGCAAGCTGGTCTATCACCTGGCGCGGCAGCTTTCCCTGCTGGTGCAACTATCCACGCGCGGGCGTTGGCGTCACAGCGGCATCATCTTGCGCGGACTGGTGGAGGGACTGGTCTTTCGCCCCGCCCCCAATCCGCTGCCGTCCAGCGGGCCGGCCAAGCCGGCCTGGAGCTTGCCCGCCGCTACAGGCTTGCGCGCAGAGTAAGCAGGCCGCGCCACTCGTTGAAACTTGGCGACAGCGGATCGTTGCGCACCGTGCGGTCGAGATAGTTGAAATCCCCGCCAAGGCTGAAGCGGCGGTTGACGCGGAACTCGGCGCCACCGCCGGCCTCGAGCACCCGGTCCCGGCGCGCCGTGCCGCGGAACTCGCCCGAGCGATGGGCGATGCGGGTGTTCAGGATCGCCCAGCGGCGCAACTCGTAATCGGCGCGAGCGGTTACCTGCGTGTTGAGGTAGCCCGACGCCCCTTGCAACGCGGCCTCGCTGATCGTCCGGTTCGCGGTGGCGGACAGCGTCACCAGGGGCGTCAGGAAATAGCGCCCTTCGGCGGAAACGGCCGTTCCCTTGAGCCGGCGCAACGCGGCATTGCTGTAATCGCGCCAGGTGTAGCCGACGCCTGCCGAAAGTTGGAGCAGGCGCACCTGCACGGCGGCGCCCACCAGTGCGGTGTAGCCGGACCCGTCGAGATTGGGCACGCCGGGCGCGATGAAGTCCAGGCGGTAGTCGATGCTGGAGGCGGTGCCTTGCGCGAAGAGGGACAGGGCCGGCGCGACGCGATATTCGCCGCGCAGCGTTCCCCGGAGAACACGCTGGTCGCGCGCGCGCTGGTTCACCACCGACAGGATCTGGCCCGAGGGTGACAAGGCCCTGGTGTCCTTGAAATCGAACTTCGTGTAATCTGCGATCGCGATCGCCCGCAGCCGGCCGACATCATATTGCCCGCGTCCGAGTATGCGCAGCTGGAGGTAGCGAACCGGCTCCACCAGACCGTCCGGATAGCCGCTGGAATCGCGTCGCTCGATCTGCTGGCCGACATCCGCCTCCAGCTCGGCGAGAAGGCGGCCGAACTGCGCGCCCCCGCTGCCCCCCACCCGCCACGCGGTTTCGTTTGCCGCCGGCTCGCTCCAGAAGCGTTGAAAGCGGGCGCTTGCCTCCGCGCGCACACGGTAGCGGGCGCTGGTGACCTGCGCGGAAAGCGCCGGCTCGACCTGCACGAAGCCGTCGCTGCGGCGGCCCGTCTCGGAGCCGAAGAGGTTGCTGGAAAAGCCGGTGCCGACCGCCAGCGACGGAAATACGGTCGCGGCACCTACCGGTACGCCGATCGCGTCGAACTCCGGCCGGCGCCGCGCGGCAACGTCGAGGGAGATCGCCTGCTCCGCATCGCTGATCGTAAGCGGCTCGGCCGGTGCGGGAGGTGGAAGCGGTATCTCCTGTGCCGTTGCTCCCCACGCGCTGCACACCATTCCGAGCGTCAGGCATGCGCGCGCTTTCGATCGTCCCTTCATTGCACTTCCCCCCTTTTGTCCGCGTGTTCGAGCGCGAGCGACGGTCAGGCGGCAACCGCCAGCCGTGCGTCGCTCGACCGGATCAGATCAACGGTGTTGCGGATGTTTGCCGCGCTGGACGCGCCAAACAGGATCGCCTCGACATATCGCTCGCCTGTCACCCATTCGATTGCCTCGGCCGCCGGCAGCGCGCCGGAAGCGAGCGGCGACATCGCGATCACGCGGGCGGGATGGGCGCGCGTGGCCTGGCGATAGGCCTCGATCCCACCGGACATCCGGAACCCGGCCTTGTTCACGTTGGCGCAGACGATCGGGTTGTCGACGCCCACCGAGCGCAGCACGGGCAGCAGCGCCGGCAGGTTCATGGTGATGAAGCCCGGCTCCGCATTGTAGCGCTTGCGCACATGATCGGCGAAGACGCGAAAGGCGTTGTCGTATCCGAGACCGAGAAGAAGGTCCGTCACCACGTTCTGCAGGAAGACCACGGGCGTGGACAGGCCCGCATAGGGCTTCATCTCCGCATCAATCAGCAGCGTGGCCATCTTCTCGGCGTCGCGGGTCAGCAGCGCCTTTCCACCGCGCAGGGCAGCATCGAACAGCCCGCCTTCGGGCAGGAAGCGGCGGATCGCCTCAAGGTACCCATGTTCCGTGATGGCGTTGGCGTATTTGTGGGCATAGGGCATGCAGGGATAGAAGGCGAAATCGCCCCATTCTCCCGGATTGCGCCGCACGATTTCCGCCACCTGGCCGATCCGCTCGTGCGTGGTGCACATGAAGGTGCGGATGCCGGCGTCGCGCGCATCGGCGATGGTGGAAACGATCGCGGACAGATCGGCGAAGCGCATCGCCTGTTGCCGCGCCTTGTCTTCCGACATGTGGTTGATCCCGAAGAACTGATTGTCTCCGAACAGGATGCGATCCATCAACTTCGCCTTTCATGCAGCGCGGGGCTGCTCCAGAAAATCCATCACCCGCTTCAGCATGGTCGCGGGCGCCACGCTGGCGAGCGTTCCGGCGGCAAGGGGGGCATGGAGAAGCGCGGTCATCCGCTGCTGCAACTCGCCCGCCGAATGCACGATTTCGATGCCCGCCGTGTCGCCGAAGCGCGCGGCGGTATGCAGCTGATGATCCGTGGTATGCTCGCCGCGCTCCGCCAGCCGTGGCAGCAGCAGCGCCTGCTTGCCGATCTCCAACGCCTGCACCATGGAGCCGACGCCGACATGCGCGACGAACAGGTCGCACCCGCCGAGCGCCGCCAGATACTCCGGATGGCTCATCATCCGCGTCCATGCCGCATGACGGGGGACGAAGCTGCCTTCCCCGATCTGCACGAAGACGCGTTCCTGCCGGTGCGCGCCGGCCCAGTCGTCCACCGCCTCGACCAGCCGGTCGAACGGCAACATGGAGCCTACGGAGGCGAAGATCATGTCGCGCTGCTCCCCACATGGCCGGTCCGGCGGCCGAACAGCGTGAGGCGGCGGACAGGTGCGGGCTTGAGAGTGGCGGTCACCGCCGGCGGCTCCGCATGTCGTTGCGCGGCGACGCGGATGAGATCCAGCGTCAGATCGGTTCCGGCCGCGCTGGCGAAGTCGTTGACATACGGCTGCGAGGGCGTGGCCATCGCCTGCGCGAAACCTTCCATTTGCGCCGAATATTCCTCCCCGCGCAGGTAAAAGGCCGGATGCGGCGTCAGCTCGGTGATGTTGCGAACGGTCCAGCCCTGGCGATAGCCCGGCTGGGCGGCGCCGCCCGCACCGATGAAGACGTGCAACTCCTGCCGGTCGACCACGATCTTGCCGTGATCGCCCCACAGGGAGATGCGGGTGGTCATCTTGCGCGCGGTCTCGTCCGCCCAGTTCACGGACACCTGCCCGGTCGCGCCCGAAGCGAAGTTCAGGGTGGCGTAGACCGCGTCCTCGACATCGGACGACCATTGCCGTGGCAGTTGCGCGCCGCGGCAATCCTCGGGCACGCCGAGGTACCAGTTCATCAGGTTGAGCGGGTGCGCCGCATAGTCGAAGAGGCAGCCGCCTCCTTCCCCCGCACTGCTGCGCCACGTGCCGCCTGCGGGCTTCAGGACCACCGGGCCATAGGCTTCGGCAAGCACATGCCGCACGCGGCCGATCGCACCGATGCCCAGGAGCCGCTTGGTCTCGGCAAACGTGCCGACGAAGCGGTTATGATAGCCGATCTGACCGGCTACACCCGCCTGGCGCACCAGGGACACGGCCTCCTGGCTTTCGGCGATCGTCAGCGTCATCGGCTTTTCGCAGAAGACATGCAGCCCTCGGCGGACCGCCTTGCGGATCATGTCGATGTGAAGGCGGGTGGGCGTCGCGATGATGACGCCATCGAGCCCCGGCATCGTCATCAGGTCGTCGAAACGCTGGACGAACGGCGTGCCGGTATACCTCGCCACGGCATTGCCCAGCAGCGAGGACGCATCGCACACCGCGCCGAGCCGAAGCCCCGGGGTCCGCCGGGCGATCGCCATGTGGGAGATGCCCATCTTCCCCAATCCCACGACCGCGACGTTGAAGCTGGTCATTTGCATGTCTCCGAAAGCGCGAGAGGTGGTCCCAGGCAGGCGAGTTGCTCGCCGGATCGATAGCCGAAGCGGCTCGCCAGACGGCGCACCGCCAGCCGCCGGGCGACATGCCGGCGGTAGCGGCGGAGAAAGCGGCTCGGCACGAAGGCATGCCCCGCCTCGCCGGCCAGGAACGCCTTGTCCGCGGGTAGATGCAGAACACAGGCACGCCCCGCCTCGCTGAGGCTTTGCTGCGCAAATGGCCGCCAGGTGCTCCACCAGCGGGCAAGATGGCGGCCCTCGCCAAGATCGAGGTGATGATGGCCGCGCTCCCGCAGCAGGTTCAACGCCGTCGAGACCGGCGCCTCGTCCCCGGAATGGTACAGGCCCGCATGTTCCGCCCAGTAGCGCGGCTCGACCAAGTCGATCATCTCGACGAGCGAGCGGAACGCCGCAGCGTCGCCGACCACCATCTCTCCGCCAAACCAGCGCGGCACACGGACCTGGTCGTTCGAGATCCGGCGCACGTCGTTCTCGCACCGACCGCCGGACTCGGCGAACATCGCAGGGGTGATGTCGAAACAGGCCAGTCGCCCAGGCGTGAGCGCCTCCCCGAGATGGGGCGCCCGCAGCATAACGGCGTCGAGATCGAGGATGGCCATCAATGCGTCCTCCCCGGAGGCCGCGAGATCGCGCATCAGCGCAAGCTTCGCATGCGCCGCACGGTGCGGGATCGTCCGGTCCGCAGGTAGCTCGAACGCGCGCTCGACGATGTTCGCGTCCTGCAGTCCCAGTTCCGCGAACTCGGTCGCCACCCGCTGCGCCGCATTCGTCACCACAACCGCACGAAGGCCCGCGGCCGTTACCGAACGTACCATGAGCGCGGCGCACCGCATGTAGAGCTGCTCGGCGTCGCGGCGGCGGGACACGTTGGGAAGGTCAACCGACTCCGTGTCCAGGATCAGCAGGCCGTGCACGACCAATGCACCGCGCGTGTCGGCCTCCCGGGCGCGAGCGGACGCAGGCGAGGAAACAGGGGCAAGAACGGCGGACGGACTGACCGGCATCTAATCTTCACCCCCGACAAGATCAGACCGCGCCCGACCGAAAGTATTAGGCCGATCGAACCAGCGCGCTCCGCTTTATGTTTACTTTCTTATTCTTCTTGAAGGAGGCGATGTCGCATGTAAATCTATCTAAAGTACAGCTATACGAAGGGGGGTGGTAAATGATACGCACGAAAGCGCGTATATCAAGCGCTGACCCCTCGCATATAGGCGATGACTTTCGGGAAGAAGCCGATTGTCGCGGCAGACATAGCAAAGCCGACACCACGTATTTAAAGCGGACATCCGCTTTTCTTGTTATTGGCGCCTGCCTCTACAACGCGTTGCTTGCGATCCTGAGCGCTCGCGGGCTGCCGGTAACTCTCACCCATGTCGCGCTCTGCGAGATCCTGATCCTCGGGATCGCCACTCTGCTGCTGGCGACGTCCAAGGCCCGGCCGCTGGATGCTGCCGCCTTGTCGCTGCTTGTCGCCTTCTTTCTAGGCGCGCTGCTTCTTTCCTTTGTGAACAGCGGCTTTGTCGTGGAAGCTTTTCGCAACGTTTCGATCATCGCGGTTTTCAGCTTGCTGGGCCTGCGCTGCGATGCGCACGTGGTGCGCTGGACGTTTGGCATCATCATCGGCGTGGTGCTTGCCGTCATGATCCTCGAGATGGCGGCGCTGCCGGTCTATACCAGCGTCTTCAATCCCTTCGCTTACTATCAGAGCACGCGCGGGCTCGGCGAGGTCGACTACGACGACCTGGGCGTGTTCGGAAATGCCCGCGGGTTCGAAGGACGCTTCACCTTCGGCCTGTTCACGACCCCGCGGACCAGCTCGATCTTCCTCGAGCAGACATCGCTGGCGAACTTCTGCAGCGTGGTGGGCATCTATCTGCTGGCCATGTGGCGCTCGCTCGGCCGGGGAGAGCGCTTGCTCGGCCTCGCCTTCGTCCTGCTGGCGCTGGTTTCCAACAACACGCGCATGGGCTCTGTGTTCGCGCTGCTGTGCCTGGTCGGATATCACCTGTTCCCACGGCTGCCGCGCGCCGCGCTGATGCTGCTGCCGCTGGTCATCCTGGGACTGGCGGGCTTCCTGACGACGCAGATGGAAGCGTCGCGCGAGGACGACCTTGCCGGCCGCATCGGGCTTTCGGTGAAGCTGCTCGGCTCGACGGACCTTGCCGGCACGCTCGGCGCCCGGGCGTTCGAAACGGGACAGTTCCCGGACAGCGGCTATTCCTACGTTCTGTATTCCAGCTCGATCGTCGGCGCCGTCGCCCTGTGGCTGTATGTCACGCTGTTCATCCCCTTCGACACTCCGGCGCAGCGTCGTTGTGCGTGGGGGCTGGCGCTGTTCTTTTTCCTCAACCTGCTGATCGCCGGCAACGCCATCTTCGCCATGAAGATCGCCGCTCCCTTGTGGCTGCTCGCCGGCCATGTGGCGGGCTTGTCCGGTAGTCGCGCTGGGCGCCCCCGCGCTTTCTCCAGAGCCGCAGCGGCGATCCCGCGCCGCGCTGCCCTTGCATCCACGTCCTCATCGCGGAGCACTCCTCATGCACTATGAAGCGCGTCTTGCGGACGAAGGCGGATCGCGTTGGTGGTTCCTGCGCACGGTGCGGACAGCCTGGCGCTGGCTGACCGAGCCGAGGGACGTCCTGTTTCTGGATCGCCCGATTGCCTCGGCAGTCGACGATCGCGCCCCTGTTGCCGCTGAGCAAGAGGCGTTGGCGCCGACGCCGGCACAGAAGGCCAGCGACCAGCATCAGGCGGTCGCGCGCGTGATCGCCGCTTTCGACGCCGCCCACCCGATCCGCCAGCGAAGCAAGCTGCACGGGCGCGCGGACAAGCTGGAGGAGCTGTTCAACGCGGTTCTGCTCGGCCGTCAGCATGCGCTCGTCTACGGCGCCCGTGGCTCCGGCAAGACCTCGCTTGCGCAGATCTTCGGCGACCATGCCGATCAGCGCGGCGCCGTGGTGATCTACACCGCATGCGAGGCGAGCACGAACTTCTCCGAGCTCATCGCACCCTATCTGGGCCACATTCCGCCCTCCTGCGTTCCCCTGCAGGAACGCGGGCATTTCGAGCGCTGGGTCGCGCAAGTCGAGAACGCCTCCACGCCGCGGGTCGTGGTGGATGCGCTGGCGCCGCTGCTGCCGGACCGCCAGATCATCTTCATCTTCGACGAGTTCGACCGTGTAGAGGACGCCCATGTCGCCAACCAGGTGGCCACCTTCCTGAAGCTGCTGTCGGATGCGCAACTTCCGGTATCCGTGCTCATCGTCGGCATTGCGGATACGCTGGACGAGCTGCTGCAATGCCATCCCTCGCTGCGTCGGCACATGGCTCCCATTCCCATCGGCCGCATCGCGGACGAGGATATCGCCGCGATCATCGACGACGGTGCCGGCCGCGCCTCCGTCGTCTTCGACGCGGCCAGTCGGGCCGAGATCGTGCGCGTTGCCCGCGGCTCGCCATATCATGCGCAGCTCTTCTGCTACGTCGCAGCGCTGGAGGCCGTGCAACGGCGCGACAGCCGGATCGACCTGCCGCTGCTGATCGGCAGCCTGGATCGCGCCTTCGCCACCTGGGAGCTGTTGAACCCGGACGATGCGGCCCTCTTCCGGTCGGCGGTCGCCCGGTCCGCCCCCGATCTGACGTTGATCGAGGATGCCGCACGCAGCGCCGCGATGCACGACAGCTTCGCCGCGTCGCCGCCGGTCGCCGCGCTGCTGGGCGAAAGCCTGCGGCAGGCCGGCCGGGCCGGCAACCGGCTGGCCTTCCGCGACGCCGTCGCGCCGCAGATGCTTCTGGCCCTGATCGCGATCGAGCGGGCCAAGACAGGGAAACAGGACGGCGCGTCCTTCAACACCTTCGCGGTGCAGGGCGCCAGGATCTATCAGGGAGGGGATGCACGATGGTAAGCCGGGACATGCTCATCGCGCTGCGGACGCGGTGGAAGCTGGTGTTGGCGACGCTGGTGGTGGTGCTCGCGTTCGCGCTGGCCTGGCTGGCAACGGCGGAGCGGACCTATATCGCCCGTTCCTCGCTCTTGTTCGACGATCGCGGGCCGAGCGGCTCGTTGCAGGACACCCCCGTCAACCAGGATTCGCGCGCCGTGGTCGGCACGCAGGCCGATATCCTGCGCAGCGAGGCGGTCGCCCGGCGGGTCATCCGCGACCAGAACCTGACCGACGATCCGCGCCTTCGCCGCGAATGGCGTCAACAGGCGCCGGCCGGCATCTCGATCCAGCGTTGGTTGACCAGCAAGCTGCTCGCCCAGCTGGACGTGCAGCCGGAAAAGGACACCAACGTCCTGGCCATCCGCTTCCGGTCCGACGACCCGGTCTTTGCCGCGCGCATGGCCAATGCGTTCGCCAGCGCGTTCGTTGCCATGCGGCTGGAGATCAGCACCGGCCCGGCCAAGCAATATGCCGCCTGGTTCCAGCAGCGAACCGACGAAGTGCGGCGCAATCTGGAGCGCGCGCAGTCGGCGGTAACGGCGTTCCAGAACAGCCACGGCATGGTGGACGGCAATGCCCTTGCCCTCGAAGCGGACCGGCTGAGCTCGCTCAGCACGCAGCTGGCCAGCGCGGAAAGCGGCGCGGCGGATCTGCGCGCCCGCGCCGGAACGCAGGTCCTGCAATCGCCCGACGTCCAGTCCGCCGGTGTGATCGAGGCGCTGCGCCAGCAGGTGGCCACTGCCGACGCCAAGGTGAACGAGCTTGCGACAACGCATGGCGATGCGCACCCCGCGCTGGTCGCCCTTCGCAACGAGCGGGACACGTTGCGCGCCAAGCTGACGAGCGAGACGGCGGCGGCCGGCCGCTCGCTGCGGGTCGCCAGCGCGGCCGCTTCCTCGCGCGAAGGCGAGCTTAAGCGGCTGGTCGGGCAGCAGCGCGGGCGCATGCTGGCGATGACCGGCAACCAGGCGCAGCTCGAGAAGCTGCAAAACGAGGTCAACACCGCGCAGCGCGCCTATGAAGCGGTGACCCAGCGCCTCAACATCATGCGGCTGCAGACCGGCCTGCCCACCACCAACGTGCAACAGGTCGATCGCGCGACGCCTCCCCTGCTGCCGGCCAGCCCGGTCGTGCCCCTGCTTCTCCTGTTCGCCCTGCTGGGCGGCACGGCATTGGGGATCGTGCTGGTGATCCTGCTCGAGCTCGCTCGCCCGCTGGTCCGCACGAGCGGGGGACTGGCCGATGCGCTCGGCGTCCCGGTTCTCGGTTCTTTCGCGCTCGCCACGGCGTCGCACAGCAAGGGGAGGTTCTGATGCGCATCCGATCCACGGAAACACTTGCTCCCGTTCTGGGGCCCGAGCCCCCCGCCAATGACGAAGGCACCGCGCGGGGAGAAGTCCGCGCACCCGTGGACGAGCCGTCGCGGATCAGCGTGCTTGTGGAGGCCGCGTTCGATCACGATGCTCCCCTTGCCCGATTGGCGCGGTCGCTGCGCACCTCGGCGGCCGTTGCGGACGGGGACATGCCGATCCGGTCGGTGGCGCTGCTCGGCGTCGATGCTCCGGTGAAGGCAGCCGCACTCGCCGCCAATCTCGCGGTCGTCTATGCCCAGGCCGGCAGCCCCACGCTCCTGGTCGATGCGGCAGCCGGCAAGGTGACGCAAGCCGACCTGTTCGCCACGGCACCGTCGGAGGGGCTGACGGGAGCGCTGATCGCCAGCGCGCCGGCCATGCAGTTCGTTCGGCCAACCGCCGTTCGTCATCTCAGTGTCCTGCCCGCCGGCAGATCGCTGGCCGACACCGCCGCCTCGCTCGATGCCGCGCCCTTCCACCGGCGCATCGTGCCACTTCTCGAAACCTTCGACATCATGATCGTCAGCGGCTCGCTTCACCACCACGAGGTCCCTGCCTTCTGCGCAGCGATTGATGCGGCGGTGCTGGTGGTGCAGCGGCACGTCACGCAACTCCAGATCATCCGCCAGGCGACGGAGCGGCTGCGCCAGCTCGACACCCACCTGCTGGGGGTAATCGTGGCGGACTGAACCGGACGGAACAGCAGTAACCCCGAACGGCGTACACCTCACGCGCAGTAGCGAAGCACAGCATGGGCGGTCATTGTCAAAGGACAGGTTAAAGGGTGTCTGAATCATGCAAAATGATCCACCTCCGGGGAGACTTGTCACGTTCGGAACAGGGCAGCCAGAGCGCCGTATCGGCGACTCCCGGACAAAGAGACTTTGCGACTGCAGCGTTGTCTTCGTGCTGCTGATCGTGATCTCTCCGGCAATGCTGATCGTCGCCGCTCTCGTCGCGCTGAGCGGCCCGGGGCCGATCCTCTTCCGCCAGAACCGGACGGGACGCGGCGGGCAGGTGTTCCAGATCTTCAAGTTCCGCACGATGTACGTCTGCGAGGACGGACCGGTCGTGGAGCAGGCGCGCGAGCGGGATGCGCGGGTCACCCCGATCGGCCGCATCCTGCGTGCAACCAGCCTGGACGAGCTGCCGCAGCTGTTCAACGTGCTGATCGGCGACATGTCGCTGGTCGGGCCCCGCCCGCATGCGATCGCGCATGACGAGCATTACGCCAAGCTGATCGACGGCTACACGCATCGCTTCTGCGTGCGCCCCGGTATCACCGGCCTCGCACAGATCCGCGGCTATCGCGGAGAGATCCGCACCCTGACCTGCATGGAGAACAGGGTGGCTGCCGACCGCGAATATATCGAGCGCTGGACGCCGATCTTCGACGCGGCGATCCTGCTGCGCACGATCCCGCGCATGATGTATGATCGCCATGCTTATTAGGCGCGCTCCATCAGCATCGTTTTCCCGCGGGCTGCGCATCGTGCATGTCGTGCGCCAGTACCGGCCCGGCATCGGCGGGGTGGAAGCGTTCGTGTCGCAGCTTGCCGAAGCTCAGGCGCGACAGGGCCACCTGGTACGCGTCATCACGCTCAACAGGATCGTCGACGGGGCGCAGCAGAAACTGCCTGCCTATGAGCGCCTGAACGGCGTGGATGTGATCCGCATTCCCTATGTCGGCTCCACTCGCTACGCGGTCGCCCCGACGGTGCTGCGCCACCTGTCGGACGTGGACCTGGTTCATGTGCACCGCGTGGATTTCTTCGCCGACTTCCTGGCCGCGACGCGCTGGTTGCATCACTGCCCCCTGGTGCTGTCCACCCATGGCGGCTTTTTCCATACGGATTTCGCCCGGCGGCTGAAGCAATGGTTCTTCCGCACGGTCACCCCGCGCACCCTGCGCGGCTATGCCGCCGTGATCGCCTCAAGCGAGCAGGATGCTGCACTGTTCAGCCCGATTGGCGGCGGCAAGGTGCTCGCCGTGGAAAATGGCGTGGATCTCCAGAAGTTCGCCGGGCTCGCCCGGCCGGGCTCGCGGACCATGATCTATTTCGGTCGCTTCACCCGCCACAAGGGCGTCGATCGCGTGATCGCCTGGTTCGCATCGCTGCATCGCCGCGCGCCCGAATGGACGCTGATCCTGGCCGGCCGTCCTGCCGGCCTCGGTCCGGACGAGATCGGGCGCATGATGGCCGACCACGGCGTCGCCAGCGCCTGCGAACTGTTCGTGGAGCCCGACGACGCCGTGCTGCGCACACTGATCGCTCGCAGCAGCGTGTATGTCTGCGCGTCCAGCTACGAGGGGTTCGGTATAGCCGCGGTGGAGGCGGTATCGGCCGGCCTCTACCCGCTGCTCTCGCCCATCCCCGCCTTCGCCCGCACGCTGGATCGCGTGGGCTGCGGCATGGCCATTCCTTTCCTGCCCGACGAGGACGTCGACCGTTTCCTCGAGGACTTCGCCCGCCACGAGCGGGCTGACGGCCCCACGCCGGCCGAGCGGGTCAGCAGCTTCGGCTGGGACAGCGTGCTGGCGCAGATCAATGCGGTCTATGTCCGCGCGCTCGCTGCCGGACCCAAGGATCCGCCCGCGCAGGCGCGACAGCGGCTCGTTTCGGCCGGACTGATGACGCCTGGAACCGCGCCATCCATTTCTGCGGGGGAGTGAAGCTCATGATCGTTCGTTTTGTTCTGGCCTCAGCCATCGGCCTGTCGCTGGCGAACTGCGCCGCCAAGCCGCTGGCGCCGACGCTCGGCGCCTGGCAGCCGCAGGAATACACGCTCAGCACCGGGGACAAGGTGCGGATCACGACCTTCGGATTCGAGGATCTGAGCGGAGAATTCCTTGTTTCGGCCGATGAGTCGATCGCCTTTCCGTCGCTGGGCGCGGTGAAGGTCGGCGGGCGCACCCCCGATCAGGTAAGCACCGTACTTACGGCGCTGCTTACCGACCGCCAGATCGTCCGCGCACCGCGCCTGTCGACCGAGGTCATCGCTTATCGGCCGTTCAACATCCTGGGCGAAGTATCCAAGCCGGGCCAGTATCCCTTCACCAGCGGGCTTACCGTCCTGAACGCCGTGGCGGTGGCGAGCGGCTTCACGTATCGCGCCAACACCAAGCGCGTCTTCATCCGCCATGCCGGCACCAACAGCGAGGAGGAGGTCGTCATCGGCGCCGCCACGCCGGTGCAGCCGGGGGACACGATCCGCGTCGTCGAACGCCTGTTCTGAACGGGATCGCGATGAACAGCGTGCTCGCGTTCCTGCGCCAGCCCCCTCCTCCACACCGGGAAGCGCGGCCGCGGCCGGCCGCGGCCCGCCGCGCGCCCCGTCGGCAGCGCCTGCTCGCCTGCGCTTCGGGCGGAGGCCATTGGATCGAGCTGCGCCGCCTGCGTCCGGCATTCGGCGGACTGGAGGTGACCTATGTCTCCACCCTGCCGACCTATGCGGAGACGGTGCCCGGCAACCGGTACCATTGCGTTCCGGACACCTCGCGCTTCGACCTCGCCAGCCTTGTTCCCAACATGCTGCGTGCCGCCTGGATCATCGCGCGCGAGCGTCCGGCCTTTGTGGTCACCACAGGATCGGCGCCGATGCTGGCCTTCGTGCTTCTCGGCCGGCTGAACGGTGCACGCACTTTGTGGATCGACAGCGTGGCAAATTCGGAACACCTGTCCACTTCCGGCCGGGTTGCCAAGCGTCTGGCGCATCGCTGCATCGCGCAGTGGCCGAACGTGGCCGCGGACGAGCGGATCGAGCATTGGGGTAGCGTGTTGTAGCGACGAGGCGACGCAGAAGGGCGACCAAAGCAGCGGCTCGCGCCCCTGCTACCTCGTTTGGATGATTGCCCCCAACGTGGATTAGCCTCAATCGATGAGGGTAGCCCACGGAGTTACACGTGCCTCCCGTTTCGATGTCAAAAGCAACAGGTCAGAACGCGGAACGAAGACGCCCGTCGCTGCGTCGCGGCATCTTCTTCGCCCTTCTGCTCAGCCTTCCTTGCTGGCTCTTCATGGGAGTTGTGCTGCTTCGGCGCGCCTGAGCGCCGCCCTGCACGCCGAGCTACAGCATCTTTCGACAATCCCGCCACTTCAACGCCAGCAAACCCGGTTTGCTGCGGGCGCTCACCATGGAATCAACATCGTGCCTGTAACACTGACAAGCCCTCTTCCCTCCCGCCGGAGCCGTCGCCGATGAGCGGGGGCAAGTCGACCGGGGCAGCCCCCGGCCTCCTCGCCCTCGGCATGAGCCGCCGGCGGGCACTGGCCTGGCTTTCGGGCAGCACGTCGCTGCTGCTGATCGGCTGCGGCGGATCGGAAGCGGGCTCCAAGGGGCTCGACGTCGTCTCCGGCGTCGGCGGCGCCTCCCCGACGCCCAGCCCGACGCCGAGCGCCACGGCCACCGCAGCGCCCTCACCGACCCCAAGCGGAGCCGGCCCCGCACTTTCGTCTCGCCAGCTGCTGCGCAAGGGCGTGTCGTTCTCCACCATCGAGGGCTCGGCCGATACGCTGCCGGGCACCCTCGCCGGCCATGTGTTCGTCACGCCGCAAAGCCACTTCACCTATTACGCGGCCAAAGGCTTCGATCACATCCGCCTCGAGGGAAGCTGGGAGCGTCTTCAGCCGCGCCTCTTCGGCCCACTGGGAGAGCAGCTGCTCGATCATTACAGCGACGCGCAGAACCCGTTACGCAATCCCGTCAATCTCGTGCGCCACTATCTTGATCGCGCGCAGGCGGCGGGGCTCAAGGTTCTGCTGGATCTCTGCCACAATTATGGCGAGCGCTATGTCGGCTATAACGGCAATTGGGCGAACAAGCGCAAGGCGCAACTCGGCTCCGCCGACGTGCCGTTTGCCGCCTTTGCCGATTATTGCGCAAGGCTGGTGACCGAGTTCGGTGCCCACCCCGCCGTGCTGGGCATCGAGCTGATGAACGAACCGCACGACCTGGCAGTCGGCGAGGCCGGCTGGCGCGAAGCATGCCAGCAGGCGATCAACGCCATTCGCAAGGTCAACGCGACCCTCCCCATCTTCATCGACGGTTATGGATGGGCAAGCGCGGAATATTGGCCGAGCCGCAATCCGACGATCCATACGCTGGCCGACCCTTCCGACCGGCTCTACTGGAGCGCGCACCAGTATTTCGATGCGAACTCCAGCGGCATCTATGGCGGCGGCAGCGAGGCCGCGCCGTCGAACGCGCAGCTGGGCGTGCAGCGGCTTCAGCCGTTCATCGACTGGCTGCGGCAGCGCGGCTTTTCCGATCGCGGCCATGTCGGCGAATTCGGCGCACCGGACCGGCCCGAATGGCAGCCTGTGATGGGGAACTTCATCGCCAAGGCGGCGGGCGCCGGCTTGCCGCTCACCATCCACCAGGACGTGCCATACACCAACGATCCGTACACGATGAACCTGTTCCCGCAGACCAACGCGTCCGGCGCGATCGTCGGGGCAGACCGGTTCGCCGTCACGAAACTGGCAGCGCAAGCGTATTGATCGGCCGCGCCGCCGGGACGACGACGGCGGCTGGCTCGGCGGCGGGCGACAGGATTGTCGTGCGCGCGCAGTCCGGGAGCAGGTGGCGCCGCGCCCGCTCCCAGGCAGCGCGGGCCTTGCGCGCCCCGAAGTCGACCGTTCGGAACAGCCGGCTGGTGCGGTGTACGGCAAATCGTGTCCGCACGGTCGCACCGAAACTCGTGTAGAAGGCCACGCTGCCCGGTGTGCCGATCCCGCCGAAATCGAACACCCGGTTGGCACGGCTCGCACGGGCCAGCGACTCCCAGATGAGCCAGCTGACGCAGCCGGCATGCGAGCCAGGGTCGCGGGTGGTCAGCAGGAGGTACTCACGGGACATGTCCCACACACAGACCGAGGCTGCGACGACGCGCCCCTGCAGGTCGGCGATGGCGTCGATCCGGCACTGTCCGTGCTCCACCGCGGCCTGCATCACGGGGACACCCGTTTGCCGCCACATGTAATTGTACCCGCGGCCCTGCGCGTGCAGGTTCCTGTCGTACAGCCGGACAAAGGACCCGGGCTCCAGCGACACGAGGCGGTGGGTTTCACGGGCGCGACGGATCACGTTGCGCGTCTTGTCCCGCAGCGATTTCCAGAGTTCGGGCTCCGGCGCCGGCTCCACGTCCATCGTGAACTGTGCTTCGCTGGCGAAATCGCGATACGCGAAGGCCAGAGCGTCGGGCACGTCGCTGTGCAGGCACTGGTGGAAGCGGTCGCACGTCGGCAATTGCCGGATCAGGTCGGCCGTGATCGAACGTTGCGATTGCGCCATCTGCGCGGGCTTGGCGAGCGGCGGCGCGATGGCCGGCCCCAGATACGGCGTGAGTTCCGGCATCACGCATTCGAGCAGCCCGAAATGGCGACGCCGCAGATAGGGTAGCCGACCCACCACGACGTTGCCGGAGCGCACCTCCACCTGTTCGATCCGCCCGCCCGACGCCGCCTGGAGCCACCAATCCTCATGAAAGATGGTAGGCGTCAAAGGTGCATGCACGCCCACCCGGCGCGTGGCCGGGTCGAACAGACCTTCCAATACGGCCACCCTCCCCTCCCGATTGCCCGCGATGCCCGCTCAATGCGGTATCAGTCGCCCGTCACCGCGATCAGGACAATTAGCCATGTCGGCATCATCCGTTTGAGTTGGCGCCAAGCATAGATTGGCGATGACGCAGGCGATATCATTGCTCGGAAGATCAGCCGCTGGCACCCAGCCCGCCTTTACCAGCTGCAGAACCGTGCTCCAGCCGAAGACCGCCGCATCATCATCACTGATCGCCGCCATGCACAGCCGGCGAACGAAATCCTGAATGACGATGTCTGAGGTGGTGAGGATATACTGAAGAAAGTCGTAATTAGGAAGTGCCATGGACCTATTCTGAATGGGAGTGGACGCGACCTGTTTTGAGGCGATGATTGCAACAACGAACGGAGCGGGATTGACATCAGTGAGGCACCGCATCGATCCGGTGAACGATAGCACGAATCTGCTAGACCTGCCTTACTGCAAAGGGGGTAGTCATTCTTTGTGAGATCTCGGCAAATCGGCTGGATCTTGCTGTGTTGAAATGAAAACCACATTGAGATTGCCGCTCGACATGTTCGGCATCGCCACTTTGCCGCCATTCCCGATCGGACACGGCTTCGCCGCAGCGTCGCCCCACAGGAGTTGCCGTGACGCAAAACCATGATGCCGAGCGCGACCGGTCCGGCCCCCGCGCGGCGGTCGCCGCAGCCGCTCCGCCGACAGGACCACTGCCTCCCCCGTCGGAACAGGTCACAACCGACCGAGCAGAGGCGAGAGTGGCGGGCGACGTTCCTTCCGGCGCGCGCGCGGACGTGCGCGAGCGGCTCAAGGTGAATGCGTTGTGGGCCGTCTTCGGCCAGGGCAGCAGCCAGATCCTGTCGCTTTGCATCTTCCTGGTTCTTGCCCGCTACGTTTCCAAGGAGAGCTTCGGCCTCGTCGCCGTCAGTCTCGCCACCGTCGAATTGGTTCGCCGCCTTTTTCTGGACTCCGTGGCGACGGCGGTACTCGCCCAGGGTTCCCGTGATCCCGAGGAAAGGGATGCCATTTGTCTTGCGATCACGTCCGCAACCGGGCTCGTCGCGGCCGTGGCGGTGTTTGCCGGCGCCGACCTCCTCGCCGCGCTGCTGGACACGCCCGGCCTCGCCGGGGTGCTGCGGGTGTTCAGCGTCATCCTGCTGCTCATGGGACTGACGGCGACGCCGGGGATGCGGCTGGCAAGATCGATCCATTTCCGCTCGCTGGCGTTGCGCGCGCTGCTGTCCGTCTGTGCAGGCGGCGCGGTCGGCCTTACCCTGGCGCTGGCCGGATACGGCCTCGCCAGCCTGATCGCCCAGCAGCTCGCCATCAATCTCGTCAACTGCGCGACTTTATGGCTGGCGAGCGGATTCCGTCCGCGCGGCCGGCTGCGCTGGGCCACCGCCCGGCACATGCTGGAGCGCGCGCGCCACCTGTCGATCAGCGCGGCGTGGAACTTCCTGGCGGCGGACGTGGACCTGTTCCTGGCCACGGCCTTTTTCGGGCCGGCGGGCGCGGGGCTCTACAACGCCGCCAAGCGCATCCTGCTCGCCGCGAACATGATGCTCGTGGACGTGATTTCTAACCTCAGCATCGCAGCCTTTGCCAACATCAGCGAGGAAGATCAGCGGCGGGCCGGCTTTCTCGGTGCGCTGCGCTGGGCATTGCTGGTCACCGCGCCCGCCTTTGCCGGCCTGGCCGTGGTCGCCCATCCGGTCATCCGGCTGCTGATGGGAGAGACCTGGGAGGCAAGCGCCGCGGTGCTCTCGGCGCTCGCGGTCAGCGGCATCGCGCTGGCCCTCTCGCAGGTGGCCGGCGCGACGATGATCGCGGCGGACCGGCCGGACAGCGAGGCGAGGATCGCGATGTTCAGCGCGTTCTTCGTCTCGGCGGCATTGCTGTTGTTCGGGAGAGCGAGCCTGGAGGCCCTGGCGCTCACCTTTTCGCTGGCCACCGCAGTCGTGCTGCCGGCGCGCCTCTACCGGGCGAGCAGCATCGCGGGCGCGCGGCTGCCGGAGGTGCTTGCCCTTTGGCCGCCGCTCGCCGCCGCCGGGCTGATGGCGGGCGCCGTATGGATCGTGCAGCTGCAGATCCCGGCATCGGCCGGCCCGCTGGCGACGCTGATAGTGGGCGTGCTCACCGGGATCGTCACCTATGCCGCGTGCCTGCGGCTCCTGCTGCCGCGCGACGATCGCGCCCTGCTCCGCGCGATGGTCAGGACCGGCAGGAAGCGCGGACCCGCTGCATCGGTTCCGACAGGCACGGCACCGCTTACGTCCGCGGAGGCCTGAGCCGGACAGGCCCGGAGCGTCCGGCCGGCCTTGCGCTCAGCTTCCGGAAAGAAGGACCAGCGGAATCCGCAACACGCTGCGCACGTCCGCGGCGTCGTCGGTCGCGCCGACCTCGACCGACCAGTTGATGCTCGACCGATCCGTCACCCGGTACGTCACCCCGAACAGCAGGCGCCCGATCTGGAGGTCACGCGAGGTGTCCTCCAGGAACTCCGGACCGTTCGGGCTTGGTTCGAGAAGGCGCGTGCGGGTGCGCGTGCCGAATGCCCAGGCGTGGGCGTAACCGAAATTGACCGAAGTGCGTTCGTTCAAGGCGATGCCGATGCCGGCGCTGAACGACAAGGCGTCGCCCGGCTTCACATAGTCGATCCGCACGGGCGCGATCACCGCATCCACGCTGCGCCCGAAATTGCGGGTGTAGCCGATCGTGCCGAACAGCACCGCCGGGTCGCTGGGCAACACCGCCGTGACGCTGGGCGACACACCCCAGAACCCTGCCCCGGTTGCCGCCTGAAGCGCCGCGCCCGATCCGGTGCGGCGAACCGCGAACGGATTGGACCCGGTCGGCGCCACTACCTGAAGGTTTCCGACAAGGAAGGGCAGACCGGGCCGCCCCGTCAGGAACTGGTACCTCGCCGACAGCTCGACGTCGCCCAGGCCCCGCCCGCTGGCCGAGCTGTCGATCTCGCGCGCGGCGTCGTTGTTCGTGCTTCCTTGCACCGGCACGAGCACGCTGCGATCCCAGCGGGCGACCAACGGCACGCGCACCCCGATTTCCACCGCATCGGTAAGGCCGTAACGCAGGGACGCGGAGCTGGTGATGATGTCCTGCCGGTTCTCGTTGATGTTGAACTCGCCCACCAGCACCGACTCGACCACCTCGATCCCGCGGAACAGCGCGCGATTGCGGTCGGCCCGGGCGTAATCCACCTGGACCTCGGCCGTGAGCTGGCCACGGCGGGTCACGACGCTGCCCTCCTGACCCAGAACGGCGACTTCCGGCGGCCGATCGCTACCGGGAGGGGCCTTGCCCACGCGTTCGACAGGCGCAGCGGACAATGTGGACTGCTGAATGGTGGACGGATCGCCCGGCGTGCTGGCGGAGCTTTGCTGCGCCAGGGCGGCAGGGGGTGACCCGGAAGCAGGGAGGCCCGGCGCTCCGGCCTGCGCCATGCGCGCCTCCAGCGCCTGCAATCGCCGCTCCTGCGCCTCGATCTGGCGACGCTGCTCCGCGATCTGCGCGCGCGCCTGCTCCAGTTCGGCGCGCATCTGCCCGTTGGCGTCGCCCGCCCGCATCTGCGCCTGCACCGCTGCCGCCGGCGACGTCATCAATGCCGTCAGTGCGCAACACCCCACCCCCAAAAGCTTCATCGCATCAGTCCCCGCGTTGCATCGAGCGCCAACTCTCCCGCGCCCAGCCGCGCGCCGCCCAGCGTCAGCGGCGTCATCTGGGTGAGGTCGAGGTCAATGGAGGTGACGGTATCGATCGTCCGATCGCTCACGGTGTTGGCGATCGCCGTCGCGAAGGCCGGCCCCATCACGTGCGTCACGTCGATCCCGTCGCCGTGCAGGGAGACGTTGTTCCCGGAGGGCGCGAGCGACACCATCCCGGCCGGCGTCTGGATCGTCATGCCCGGTGCGAGCGACAAGGGCGCAACGACGCTCGCCTGCTCGCCTCCTGCCGCCGCCCCGACGTTCACCGCCACGGCGGGGGCGGCATAGGTAGGCATGATCGTGCGCATGCCGGACTGCCGGTCGAAGAGCACCGTTACGCCGTTCGCCGTCATGCCAGGCGCGTTGGCCGGCCTGTGCGGTGCGTCCGCATGCTCGCCGCTGCCGCCGAACACCGCCAGGTTCGCCCGGTCGGTGACGTTGAGCACGCTGCGGAGCACGAGCTGCCCGTCCACCAGGGTGTCGCTGGTCACCGACATGGCGATGGAGGCGCCGCTCGGCAGCAGGAACTTGCCCGTCATGCCGGCAAGCTCCTCGTCCGACAAAGGCACCGCCTCCCAGGCATCTACCGGTGCGGCGGCAAGCAGGAGAGCGAACAGCGCTGCATGGGGCATCAGAAGTCTCGATAGAAGGGGGCGCTCAGCGAAAGCGCCTGGGTGCTGAGGGGATCGAGAAAGGGGGCATCGCCGGGCACGCGAGCGAGCAATCGCCATTGATCGATGCCGTTGAAGGTCCGCTGCCCCACCTCGGCCTGCGAGTTGAGGACGAAATAGACCCCGTTCCACATCTCCTCGAACTTCGCCCGTGGCAGGCGGTGCAGCCCGGTGGAGGGATCGCCCACCAGTACATCGGTCGGGCCGACGCCCTTCAGCACGATGAAATGGCGATATTCGCGAACGGTGACGAGGACGATGCCCGGTAACCCGCGCCCGCGGATCGCGTCCAGCGACACCTTGTAGCCGTCCGCGCGCAGCCCGGAGGTGGCGAGATAGCGCTTCATGTCGAGCAGGGAGAAGCCCACCTGGCGGATCTGCGCCTGGTTGCCGTCGCGCCACATGCCCATGAACACGTCGGTTTCCGATCGCGGCATGCCGTAATGATAGCGGAGCAAGGTCGCGAGCGCGGCCGAGCCGCAGCTGAAGTCGTATTGCTGGCGCACCACCGTGTTGAACTTGCGGGCGAGCATGGAGGCGACCGGGACGGAATAGCCGCTGCCCAGCGCCGAAGAGGTCACGAACTGCGGATTGCCGCCGGACACCTTGGGCGAGCAGCCGCCCAGGCTGAGCACCAGCGCCGGCAGCATACCCGCAAGCCGCATCACGGGCGCGGCGCCAGGTTCACGGTGACGTTCATTGCGGAGTTGATGGCAACGTTGTTGCCGCTGTTCGCGCTGATCACCGCCAAGCCTTGCAGGTTCTGGAAGGCATTCCCGTCGATCACGATGTTGCCCGTGACCGATTGGCCGCTGACGCTGTTGCCGCTGACGGTGTTGCGCTGGTCGGCGATCGCGATCTGCGCCCCGGTATCCTCCCGCCCGGCGATGCGGCCGAGCGCGCCGTCATCCACCGCGGCCGCGTCCGAGAACGGATCGGCCTTGGAAGCGGCCTCCGCCGCAGGCACCGCAGCGATGCTCTGCGCGGCGGCGGGAGTGCCGATCAGGCAGGAAAGGAGCGCGATCACGGGGGGTTTCATGGCTCTTGTTCCTCGAACTGGAGCAGCGCGGCGAAATGGTGCCGGGGCGACGCCCCGACACCATCCTGTCCGCTCAGCGGCTGGTGACGTCGCCCGTGGACACCGCGACGCTGACGTTCGCGTTCTGCGACGCGCCCGCACCGGTGTTCATGTTGAGCGACTGCATGCCGGCGAAGTTCTGGAACGCCGTGTCTCCGGTGGTCATGCTGTTGTTGGTGGTCGCTTCCTGGCCGGCCGTGCCGGAGAAGCTGACCTTCACGCCCGAGACGTAATTCGACAGCGTGGACGCCGCAACCACGGCGCCATCGCCGAAGGTCGGGCTGGTGATCACGGCAGCATCACCCGCGGTTTCCGTCGTGGTGTTGAAGCTGGCGTTGTTCGAGCGATCGGAATTGTCGGCCACCTCGCTGTTGTTGGTGGTGATGTCGCCGATCGTCGTCGAGCTGTCGCGCTGGTCGTTGGAGTTGTTGGTCGTGTTGTTGTTGGTGGTGTTGATGTTGTCGCCGTTCTGGCCGCCGCTCATCGAGTTGTCGGCGAGCGACACGTCGCCCACGGTCACCGAATTGTCGCGCTGGTCGTTGGCGTTGTTGTTGGTGGTGGTCGTCGTCGAGTTGCTGCCGTTCTGGCCACCCACCGAGTTGTCGGTGTTGCCGCCATTGTAGCTGCCTTCGTTGCCGGTATCGGCAACCGCCACGTCCACGTCTCCGACCGTCGTGGAATTGTCGCGCTCGTCGGTCGAATTCGTGGTGGTGTTGTTCGTGGTGGTGTTGATGTTGTCGCCGTTGCGACCACCGCTCATCGAATTGTCGGTGTTGTAGCTGCCCTCGTTGCCGGTGTCGGCAACCGCCACGTCGACATCGCCGACCGTGGTGGAGTTGTCGCGCTGGTCATTCGAATTGGTGGTGTTCGTCGCGGTGTTGATGTTGTCGCCGTTCTGGCCGCCGCTGCGCGTGTTGTCCGCGAGCGAGACGTCGCCTACGGTCACCGAATTGTCGCGCTGGTCGTTGGCGTTGTTGTTGGTCACGTTGGTGGTGCTCGACGCGTTGTACGAGTCCTCGTTACCGGCGCCGGATACCGCCACGTCGATGTCGCCGAGCGTGGTGGAATTGTCCCGCTGGTCGTTGGCGTTGCTGGTGTTCGAGTTGTTGCCGTTCTGGCCGCCGCTCATCGAATTGTCGGTGGTGGTGACATCACGCACGGTGCTGTTGCCGTTGTTGCGGACATCGCCCACCGCCAGGCTGCCATCGGAAGCGGCGGACGCGGACGTGCCGGCGGCGGAGCGCTGGGTCGTCTGGGCGTGCGCGCTCGTCGCCGCGAGCACCGCCGCCACGGACGTTGTCACAATCAGCTTCGTCTTCATTGCTTCGATCCTTTTATAAAGCCGAGGCCATGATCGCGGCATGAGCGCCGCTCCTCCCGGGCGGCCTTGTTCATATGGGATTAATGTCGGACCCGGCCCACCCGGCGGGGAGAAATCGCCGCACCGGATGAAGGTCGATCCACTCCCGGATGGGTAGGCGGGCGAGGATCGGCACGACGGCGTTCCGCTCAGGCCGCGCTGAACAGGTGATCGCCCTGGATCACGCCCTGGTGCCGCACGATCAGTTGCAGGAGCGATGCCTGGCGGTTGGTGCCCGTCTTGGCGAACACCTGCTTCAGATAGGCACGCGCCGTGTCGATCTTGACCTTCATCCGCGAGGCGGTGTCCGCAACGCTCAACCCGGCGGCAAGGTGGCAGACAAGCTGCACTTCCACCGGCGACAGCGCATAAGCCTGGCAGATCGCCTCGACGCCGTGGTTCAGTTGTTCCCCGTCGGGCTGGACGCAGACGATGGCGGCTGCCTTGTCCGGGAGCATGCCCGGCGCGCCCCGATCGACGGGCGCGATCGTAACGGCGAGCCGCCGCTCGCCACCGGACACCGGCAACAGCAGGAGCATGGCTGCCGAGCGTGCAGCGGACGGACCGGCGTGTGCAGCGTCGACCACGCAGTCAACCGCGGTTTCGAACCGCACGGCCTCCTTGTAGCCCAGGGGCCGCAACTTCGCCCGGCTGAGTTGCAGCCCCGCCTTGCGCTCGAGCAGCAGGTGCGCGCTCCTGTTGGCGAACAGGACGGTGTGGTCGCGGCGAAGGACGAACACCGCGCCGTCCTGCTGATCCAGTGCGGCCGCCACGGCCCGGGCGCGGGTGCGCTCCTCCGCAAGGTCCATCAGCATGGCGGCATGCGCCGCCAGCATGGAGACGAACGCCGGCATCTGCACGATCAGGGCGCTCCGGATGCTGCCGATCGGCACGGCGAAGGAGAGCACGGCCCAGACATCGAATTCGCGCCGTTCGATTAGCTTGACCAGGGCGGCCGTCTCGTGCCCGCGATCGAACCACCGCAGCTCCCGCAACGCGACGAAGCCGTGCTCGTCCGCGGAAAGGAGCGTCTCCTCCCCCTCCGCTTCGTCCGAGCTGGACGTGATGGTTTCCAGCGTTCCATCCTGCACGGAACGGGAGAGGATCGTGATGCCACTTGCCTGCATCACGGCGGAAAGCGCCTGCAGCGCCTGCTGCTCCGGCCTGGAAACGAGACGATCCCTGGCGATCGGCGGCAGACTGGCGGGGACCTTGGCCGGCGGAACCAAGGTCACAACCGGGTTGCTGGTGATCCCTGCCATGCTTCTCCCCCGTTTGCCGTGTTGACCCGGCCTTGCTTCTCTCGACGGTTCCCCGAACACCTGTGCCAGGCGTTCTGTATTTTTCAGGATTCGCGGTGGCTGTTTGCCACAAAGCGCGGCGGTTGCTCTGGCCAATTAAGGAGTATTCGACCCCGAAACCCCCTGCCCCGAAGATGTACCCATGACGGCCGGACCGAGTCGCTTTAAGCGGCGCCAAAGGCCACGGACGGAAAGCTTCGCCTCTTCGGGTCGCTATCAGCCGGTCAGCCGCAAGTCTTGGCCCGGTGAGGCGGCGGGGCCCGCAGCAGGCTATCGAATCAGCCGGCCCGGTCGATCCGATGGAGCGGTTGTCGAGCGTTGGGCACCGAACGGCGGGCCGGAACGCTCGACGCCACGCCCGAAGCTTGGCTCATCGACGCACGGTCGAGATAATGGGCAGCAAGTATCTGATGCGACCAGGCGGCGCATTGGTCGCCCGCGGCGCGTGCCATCCTCAGTTCCGTTTGCGCACGGCCCAGGAAATACTGCTCGTCACTCATCGGCATGGAAGACCTTTCCCAGGCCTTCGCTACGTCTTCTCTGCCAGGGCCGCCATCACGTAAGTTACTCCTACCCCGCCAGTATCAAACCCTGGGCAGCAGCCGACATGCGGAACGCACGTACCGGCATGATCTGCGGACGAGCTTTTCCGCCCCGGCGTGCCGCTCGCCGAAACCGGGGTGACCGGCCGCACGTTGCGGGCGCGATGAGTTTACAGCCGCAAGCGACCGTCACCGGTGAGGAACGCGAGCATGGCCTGCGCCTGCTCGTCCTGGAGGCCGCCTTTTCCGGCGGCACGGCCGCGCTGACCACCGGCGTCATCTTGACGGCATTCGCGCTGCACCTTGGCGCGTCGAACGTGATGGTGGGCGTCCTGGCCAGCGTGCCGTTCCTGACCCAGCTGGTCCAGCTCCCCGCCATCGGCATGGTCGAGCGGTGGCGCACCCGCAAGCGGATCGCGGTGCTCACCAGCCTGGCCGGACGCGCGATGCTGGGAGTGATGGCCGCGCTGGCCTTCTTCGCCGGCACCGGCCCGCTGTTGATCTTCCTTGTGGCGCAGCTGATCCTGTGCGGCTTGGGCGCGATCGGCGCCTGCGCCTGGAACGCCTGGATGCGGGACCTCGCGCCCGAGGAAAGGCTGGGCGCGGTTTTTGCCCGGCGATCGATCTGGCTGACGGGCATCAGCCTCGTCCTGGGATTGGCGGCGGCCCTCGCATTGGACCTCACGCCCGCCGGCTCGTTTGGGCGCGATCTCGTCTTTGCGGGCATGTTTGCGGCCGGCTGTGTTACCGGCCTTGTCAGCGCCCGCATCGTCGCGGCGATGCCGGAGCCGCTGATGCCGCCGGCGACGGGGCCGATCAGACTGCTCGAACTGCTGCGTCAGCCGCTTGGCGACCTGAACTTCGCCCGCCTGCTCGTCTTTGTGGCCAGCTGGCAGTTCGCGGTGAACTTCGCAACGCCCTTCTTCACCGTGTTCATCGTCCGCCAGCTGCACTTCAACATCAGCTTCGTCATGGTGTTGAGCGTCGTCAGTCAGGTGGCCAACATCCTGGCATTGCGCCTCTGGGGGACGTTGAGCGACCGTTTCGCCAACAAGTCGGTGCTGGCGGTCTGCGCCCCGGCCTATATCCTGGCAATCGTGGCGATGATCGGCGCGTCGCAGATCGGCGACCGCTCGCTCGTGAAGCTGTGGCTGGTGCTGCTGCATGGAGTGATGGGCGCGACGATTGCCGGCGTGACGCTGACCAGCACCAACATCGCCCTCAAATTGTCGCCCAAGGGATCGGCCACCGCCTATGTCGCCACCAACGCCCTGGTGACGGCGATCGCCGCCGGGCTGGCACCGATCCTCGGCGGCCTGCTCGCGCAGGTGTTCGCGGTGCGCCAGTTCGAGGTGATCGTCCGCTGGACGGAGCCGGGCGGCAGCTTCGTGCTGCCGGTCGTGCTGGCGCAATGGGATTTCTACTTCCTCATCGCCGGCCTGATCGGGACCTATGCGATCCACCGGCTGTCGCTGGTCGAGGAACATGGCGAGATCGAGCGGCGCGAGATGATGGGACAGGTGCTGGCGGAGGCGCGGCGCACGATCCGCAACATCTCCAGCGTCGCCGGCCTGCGCGCCGCAACGGATTTGCCGGTGTCCCTCCTGCGGGATGCGCGCCTGCGCAAACGCCTGCGCCGCGCGCAGGAAGCGAAGGCACGGCGCCGGCGCCCGACCTCCTAGCGTCCGCGGTGTGGCGGCAGGGTAAGGTGCCAGTGGATGGCCGCCGCGCGCGCCGCGAAGCCGACAAGGAAACCGAAGAGCGCAGGCCCCGGCGCGGCCAGCCCGAAGCCGGCAAGCGAGACAAACGTGGCCGCCGCGATCAGAGCGGCGGTGACGTAGAGTTCGTGGCGCATCATCACCGAAGGCGCCCCGGCGATCACGTCCCGCATGACGCCGCCGACGCAGGCTGTCGCGACTCCGGCGGCTATCGCAGGAACCGGATGCACGCCCGCACCGAGCGCCTTTGCCGCACCGTAAACGGCATAGGCCGCCAGTCCGACCGCATCGAACCAGTCGAGCGCGCGCTCGGGCCACCAGCGAAGCGGAACGCACCAGGTTGCGATGGCGACCACCACGCACAGGATCACCGGCGCGGGGCTCGTCATCCAGAAGACGGGCGTGCCGATCAGCACGTCGCGCAGCGTCCCGCCGCCCGTCGCCGTGACGAGGGCGAAGAAACACGCGCCGACGAAATCGAGCCGGCGGCGTGCCGCAGCGAGCGCGCCGCTGACGGCAAACACGGACAAGCCGGCGATATCCAGCCAGGGGAGCGCAGCAGAAAGCGAGAACGGCATGCAGCCGGCTTAGCGTCGCGGAACGCGGCTGTCCTCCGTCGACGGCCGATCGCACCATGCCGGCGCGATGATCACGGCCGCGCCCGCTTCATTCCGGCAATCAGAGCGAAGATCGCCAAGCTGCACCGGCAAGCGCCGCTTTACCGCCCGAGCGCCGCCATCTGCGGGGCGGCATAGCGCGTGCCCGTCGCAGCACCCGGCGGCATGATCCGGTCGATGCGCGCCCGGTCGTCCTCGCTGAGCGTCACTTCCAGCGCGCCGACATTCTCCTCCAGATACTTGCGGCGCTTGGTGCCCGGGATCGGCACGATGTCGCTGCCCTGGGCCAGCACCCAGGCAAGGGCGAGCTGGGCCGGAGTGCAGCCTTTCTCCTGCGCCATGTTCCCGATCTCCTGCACGAGCTCGAGGTTCTTCGCGAAGGCCTCGCCCTGGAAGCGCGGGCTGTTGCGCCGGTAATCGTCGGCCGGGATGTCGTCGGGCGTGCGGAACTGGCCGGTCAGGAAACCCCGCCCGAGCGGGCTGTAAGGCACGAAGCCGATGCCGAGCTCGCGAACGGTGGGCAGGATCTCGTCTTCCGGATCGCGGCTCCAAAGCGAATATTCGGTCTGCAGCGCGGTGATCGGGTGCACCGCATGCGCGCGGCGGATGGTCTCCGGGCCGGCTTCCGACAGGCCGAGATACTTCACCTTGCCTGCCGCCACGAGCTCGACCATGGCGCCAACCGTTTCCTCGATCGGCACATCCGGATCGACGCGGTGCTGGTAATAGAGATCGAACACGTCGAGTCCCGTGCGCTTCAGGCTGGCGTCACAGGCCTGGCGGACATAGTCGGGCCGGCCGTTGATACCCTGAAAGCTCCCGTCCGCCCCCCGCACGTTGCCGAACTTGGTGGCGACGATGATCCACTCGCGCCGCTCCCGCACCACGCGGCCGACCAGTTCCTCGTTGCGGCCAACGCCGTACATGTCGGCCGTATCCAGGAAGGTGACGCCGAGATCGATCGCGCGGTTGATCGTGGCGACCGATTCCGCGTCGTCCCGTCCGGAATAGAATTCGGACATGCCCATGCAGCCGAGGCCGAGAGCGGACACTTCGAGCCCTTGCGAGCCGAGCTTGCGCATTTCCATTGCCGGACATCCTGTCTGGAGAAACCGATTGCCGGAAAGCGGTTGAAGCTGACTGCGGTTCCCCGCGGCGCGAACGGTTGCAGTACCGCCCCGGGGCGAGGGCAGGAACTCTGCAGATCAGCACATGCGGGTAGGGTCTGCCGCATGGACGCGCTGCGATCTCCTCATCCGCCGCCGCTGCCTTAGGCAGGGCGACTCGCTGCTGGCGGAATATCGCGGCGACTCCGAATGGGGCGTGCCCGAGCATGATGGCCGGGCTTCTCTGAGAGAAGCTGATGCTGGACGGCTATCAGGCCGGACTTGCTTGAATTACCAGCCTGCGCAAGCGGGGAGGCCTTTAGCGCTGCCTTTGCGCCTTGATCGGTGCGCGTCGCCGCTTTCGATGCCGGGGATAGCGCATCGTCAGGCACAGCGTTGGTCGAGCGGCGCGGGCAGTCGCTTATGCTACGTTGCCCGGAGGGGCGACGGCGAGCGACTAGACGACGCGATCAGATCAACGCGTAAATCGCCGCCCACAATCCAGCGGCGGCGAGCACGACCAGCAATCGGGCTCCCGCTCGCTTGCGGTCGGCCACGGGAGCAGGCCGACGTGCCTCCCCGCCGAAATCGCCGATAAGGACGCCCGGGGAGGAGAACGCATCCACAAGCTGGGCAGTCGTGAGCGGACGATCGAACGCGCAGCCATACAGCGTGCGCTCGTGCCGGATGATCGTGCCGGGAACACTTCCACTGCCCGACAGGCCCACGGTGACAGGCGTGCCGACGGCAAAGCTCTGTTCCGAAGTGAACGACAGCCCGGAGGCGGAAAGGTCGTGGACGACGACGTCGTGAGATACGCCAGCGGTGCTGCGCACGGTGCTGGAACAGCGCACTTCCCCCCGCTCCGCACTGCGGCGGTCAAAGTCAACGGTAATCGAGGCCAGGGCCGAGCGCATCGCGTATCCTTCTGCAACCGAAGCAGATTTAGGGCGTTGGGAGTGACTGAATTGCTAATGCCGGCTGTTCAGGAACGAATTTGCAGCACCGCACGGTGGCCGAGCGTCAATTTTTTTACAATTGCGCTCGTTAACCAACTTGCGTTGCAAATCGTCCTGAGCATAATCGGCAATAGAAAATAACAGGAGAGAGAGGTCGAATGGCTTACTTTGTCAGCTTCGAGCTGCGCCACCATAACGTCGTCGGTAGCCCTCGCCTGCTGGACGCGAGCAAGTTCGCGTCGGCCGGCAACCGCAGCCTTGAGGCTTTCCGCCGGGTGGCGATCCTCGCTGCTCCGGTCAGCGCCCTGCTCTGGGCCGGCGTGTTCCTCGTCGTGAGATGACCGCGTCGGCGGCTCGCGACGATGAAAGGGTCAGCGCGAGCCGCGGGCCAGCAGCACGGCGGGCACGGTCAGTACGATGATCTTCAGGTACAGGCCGAACGTCAGCGATCGCGCATAGGCGATATCCAACGCGATTCGCCGACGATAGCTCGTGTCGCTGCGACCGCTGATCTGCCACAGGCCAGTGACGCCGGGGCGGATCGCCATATAATCCGCAGCATATCGGCCATACCGCTCCAGTTCCGCCTGAACCACGGGACGGGGCCCGACAAGGCTCATGTCGCCGCGGAGCACGTTCCAGAGCTGGGGCAGCTCGTCCAGGCTGGACAGGCGCAAAAAGCGACCCAGCGGGTTGATGCGCGGATCGACGGACAGCTTGTGAAAGCGTGCCCATTCCGCCCGGGCCGCCTCGTCATGTTCCAGCAGGTGCTTCAGCCGCGCCTCGGCATCCACCACCATGGAGCGGAACTTGTAGCATTTGAACATGCGTCCCCCGCGGCCGACGCGCGAGTGGCCGAAGAAGATCGGCCCCGGATCGCCGATAAACACCGCAATGCCGACCAGCACCATGATCGGCCCGAAGAAGATCAAAGCGACCAGGGACAACACAACGTCGCAGGTGCGGATCAAGGCACCGCCTCGTACCGCCGCCAGCGGACCCTCGATCGAGTCCGGACCCGTTGGAGCCAAAGTGAATGCCGGCATAGCATGCCCCTGATTCTGCTCTACCGACATGACCCCGTGCCTGTTTGTCAGAGCGATGTGACGCCTTGTGGCGTTCGTTGGTTACACGAACGTTAGCATCGTCGCAAAGTTGATTACCGTGCGCCCACACGGAAGCTTCGCCGCTTCCTGCCCTGTTTCGGCACAGGCGCCCGCCCGCCCCCCGCGGTGCGATCGTCGGTACAGCACGTTGAACTCAGGGCATATATCATTTCTGTACAACGCCGCCGCGATCCTGGTTGAGGAGCGCATGCACGATCACGCGCGCCTGCTCGCGCCACGAATAACGCGCGGCGCGCCGGTAGCCATCCGCGACGAGTTGCGCGCGAAATGCCTCGTCGTGGACCACACGCCGGACCGCGCGCAGCATGTCCTCCGGGTCATGGGGGTCGCAATACGCCGCCGCCTCGCCACATCGTTCGCGCAGGGACGGGATCCCCGACGCGACCACCGGGCAGCCCAGGCTCATGGCCTCGACCGGCGGCAGGGGTGACGCTTCGTAGAAGGACGGGAAGATAAGACAGGCCGCATCGAGGTAGAGCCGGGCCAGGACGTCGATATCCTCAACCTGGCCGACCATGCGGATCAATGGGGCGACATCGGACGGGATGATGCCGTCGGGCGGCGCCAGGAAGTGGCCGGAAGCACCCACCAGCAGGGTGGGCAGCCCGTCCTCGCGCGCCAGCCGGATCGCCGTCGCCAGCACGCCGTCGAAATTCTTCCGCCGCGAAAATGAGCCGACATAGAGTGCGTATTCGCGCCGGCGAGCGCTGTCCGTGGCAAAGCGCGCGACATGGTCGTCGCGCCAGCCGCCGTTCTGGGCAACCACGATGCGTGACCGGCTGGCCGGCACCAGGCTGGACAACATCGCCTTCTCCGTCGCCGACACGGTGAAGATCGGATCGCTTCGTCGCAGCAGCAGCGGCATGAGCAGCGAATGGCCCAGGCGATAGCGCCGGGTGTAAGCGTCGGGAAACAGCCGATAGGAAAGGTCGTGCATCATCAGCGCGACGGGCACGCCGCCGAGCAGCGACGCGATCGGCGCCGTGTTGCCCATGCATAGCAGACGCGCATCGCCGACATGACGCGGCAGCACCGTTTGCTCCCAAAGGTGGCCGCTGCTAGCGCCGACCCTCTCCACCTCCACCGCCTCGAGCTCCATGTCGGTGAAGTCCGCCAACTGCTCGCAGACCAGCCGCACGCGCATGTCGACCTCGCCGCGCGCGACCATGCGGTCGATTTCGCGCGTCAGTTCACGGGCAACCCGCTGAACGCCGGTTGTCGGCTGCGTGAGGAAGCGGCCGTTGATGACAAGATGGTATCGATCGACCGCCACATGCTCCCCCTGGCAGCGGTCGCTTAGCAAGCAATTGATCGTTGCAGAACGGTCAATCGCGCGCGGATGCGCAATGTCCCGCTCTCGCACGAAGGTATGGCTCGGGGGGTTGGCCGCCCGCAGCAAGAGCCGGTCGACGCATCGGGCGAGAACACGTCGAATAAAGCGATCCCGGTCCTGGTCGCGACCGTCGGACGTGCGCCGATGAACCCCGAGGCGATATCGCTTCTGTCAGCACAGACACGCCGGCCCGATGGCGTGCTGGTCGTCCCGATCGGCCTGGGGGCGTCGCGGATGTGGAAGAGGCTCCGATCCGTCCCGAAATCGCGTTTGCCGAGCGCGGCCTGTGCCGCCAGCGCAACCGCGCGCCCGACCTGCTGGCCCGACTCGGCCGCGACCTCCGATCCGCCGCATCGCGGCTTGGCCGATGTCGCCCAGCCTTTCGCTTTCGCACCGGGAGAGCGCTCAGGCGCATGGCGGTTCCGACCATGTGAGTGGAACCTTCCGCCCAATTCATACTGGCGCGCTGGGTATTCACCTCGGCGCAGAAGCGATTGCCCTGGAAACTGATCGGCATAGCTTCCTCTTCCGGGAGGCGTGGCTATGCGGCGTGCCCTCCCTAGAGCGCCGCGGGCCACTCCTTCCGCCATCTTGTGGAGAGAGACGATGGGCAGCTTTCCCCCGTTCGAAGCGGTGCAGCCGACGATCTTGACCGTGCCCGGCCTCGGCGGCTCCGGGCCTTCGCACTGGCAGACCTTGTGGGAACAGGCCCGGCCCGACACGGTGCGGGTGGAGCTCGGCATGTGGCACACGCCGCATCGCAATGGCTGGGTCACGAAGCTCGACCAGGCGATCCGCGGGGCGCAGGCGCCGGTGATCCTTGTCGCGCACAGCCTCGGCTGCCTGGCGGTTGCCTGGTGGGCGCAGATGAGCCCGCAGCCGTTCGGCTGGCCGGTCGCCGGCGCGCTGCTGGTGGCGCCGGCCGACGTGGATCGGGAGAATGCGCCCGACGAGCTGCGCGGCTTCGCCCCCACGCCCGCTGCACCGCTGCCGTTCGCCTCGGTGCTGGTGGCGAGCCGGGACGATCCCTGGATCGCCATCGACCGGGCGCGAAGCCTGGCGGCGGGCTGGGGCAGCCACTTCGTTGACGCCGGTGCGCAAGGCCATCTCAATGCCGCAAGCGGGCTCGGCAGGTGGGCGGAAGGCAGCGAGCTCCTGGAACGGGTCATCCATGCATCGGGGGACGGCCATGGCAGCCCGCGCACTCCCGGCGAGGCGCGTGCGCTGCTGGCGGTGCCTGCGGCGGCTGCGGCGCCCTCTCCTCATCTCCGTCGCTGATCTCTCAGGGCTGTTGCCTCTTACGGTCGCCTGCGCCACCGTCCCCGACATGGCGGCGCGCGACACGGTGATCTTCGATTTCGGCGGGGTGATAACCTCGTCGCCGTTTGAGGCTTTCAACAGGCTCGAAGCACAGCGCGGGCTGCCCCACGGCCTTATCCGCAGGATCAACGCGGCGGAACCGGACACCAATGCCTGGGCCCGGTTCGAACGCGCCGAAATCGACGCGGGTGCTTTCGATGCGCTGTTTGCCGCAGAAGCGCGCGCGCTGGGACACGAACTGGCCGGCCGCGACGTGATCGCTCTGCTCGGCGGCGACATCCGCCCGCGCATGGTGGCGGCGCTCGACTGGCTGACGGCGCACGGCTTCACCCTCGCCTGCATCACCAACAACGTCCCTGCGGGCTACGGCGCCCAGATGTCGACGGACGAGGAACGCGCCGAGGCCACCCGCGCGGTTCTCGATCGGTTTTCCCATGTGGTGGAAAGCAGCAAGGTCCGCCTACGCAAGCCCGATCCGCGCATCTATGCTCTGGCGTGCGAGACGCTCGGCAAGGCACCCGGACACTGCGTGTACCTCGATGACCTCGGCATCAACTGCAAGCCGGCGGCGGCCATGGGGATGGCGGCGATCAAGGTCACGGGTGCGGACCAGGCGCTCGCCGAACTGGAGCGGGCGCTGGACCTGCCGGCCGGCACCTTGCCCTGACATGGCGGACGTCCGTTGGCGAAAGGTGCACGAGCTTACCCCGTGGGACGCTATGCCCTTTTCCGCATGCGCAATGCGGAGCTTTGCGAGGTGCCGGCGTGGGGGCGGATTGGCAGGCCCGCTTTGCTCGGCTCCGGCCGGCGCCAATCCCATCGCACGTGCGAGCCGAGGTCGCAGACGGCATGATCCTGCTGCACCCGGAACGTCCATGCTCCCAGCTCCAGTTGGGCATCCTGGCGGCCTCGCTCGCCAACCTGCGCGTGACCAACCCGCGGGATGGCTTCGATCTGCGCATGCCTTTGCGCCTGTCGCCGTTGATCGGAGCGGATGCCTTTACCAAGCCCAACAGCTGGCGCAGCCGAAGATGGCGCGTGCCGCTCGAACTCGCACGGGAGGCGCAGCCCTATCCGGCCGGCTGGGACGGATTGGCGGCGTTGCTCGCCGGCGAGCCGCAAAGGCTGTTCACCGGCGCCGAGATCGCGCAAATGGCGGGCCGCACGATCGCCGCGACACTGACGGGCGCGGCGGCGGACGATTTCTGGCGGGCGAACCGATGACACATAGACCTTTATTGGCGGCCGCGGTCGCGCTCCTGCTGTCAGCCTGCGCGGCGCCGGGCCCGGTCAAGACGGCGATGTCGGCCGGACCTGCCCCGGCGGGCGGCCCGGAGCCTGCGGCGCCCTTCCAATATCTCTATGGATCGGGCGAAGCCGCGGCGATCAGCGTGCAGGCGTATCGCCTGCTCGGCTTCGTTGCCGCCAACGAAAGCGCGCGCGAAGGCGGCAACAGCGCGGTGCTCGCGTCCACGGCCACGCTCGCCGCACCGCAATGGGTGCCGTGCGGCAACAAGCCGCATGCGGTCGTCTTCGATGCAGACGAAACCCTGATCCTCAATCTCGGCATCGAGGAACTGGCCGCGCGCCGCCCGGGGCCGTTCGACGCGGCGCAGTGGGACCGGTGGGAGAAGACCGGCGGCAATGCCGTGGTTGCCGTTCCCGGCGCGGTCGAGGCCGTGGCGGCGATCCGCCGCGCAGGGGCGACGGTGGTGGTCAACTCGAACCGGGACACGAAGAACGCCGCCGCCACCGTTGCCGCGCTGAAGGCAGCGGGATTGGGCGACTTCGTTCCGGGCCAGACCCTGTTCCTGAAGGGCGATGTGGCGCCCGGCTCCGCCAAGGACCCGCGCCGTGCGGCGATCGCCGCCCGTTTTTGCGTGGTGGCGATGGCGGGCGACCAGCTTGGCGACTTTTCCGATCAGTTCAACGCCATAGCCTTGCCGGTTGCGCGGCGCGCAGCGGTGCAGACGCCGGCCATCGCGGCAATGTGGGGCACGCGCTGGTTCATGCTCCCCAATCCGATCTATGGCCCGCAGTTGAAGGGCGGCTATCACGAGGTGTTCCCGGCCAACCGGCGCTGGGCCGATCCGGAGGCAGGAAAATGAGCGACCATCCCCGCGCCATCTTGCTCGACCCAGGGCTGCCGCTCGGCTCGGAAGCAGCCGAGGTCGCCCGCGTGTGGATCAACGACGAGGGCCGCGCGAGCGTGCTGATTGCCGCCTACCTCCTCGACGATCCGGCGATCTTCGGACGGTTGATGTCCGATGTCGTCCGCCATGCCGCGGTCGCCTATGCCGGCACCTGGGACGGCGACGAACGCGACATGCTGCAGGCGATCGTAGGCGGCCTGAGCGACGGTTTGCGCGATCAGGACGGCGACATCGTCACCATGCAGGACGGGGGAGCGAGCTAGGGCGTGTACTCATGACCGGCAATGGTCGTGATCGCCCGGGAAGGGCCGCCCACGAGGAGCGTAGCGCCGTCGCGTAGCTGCAGCTACGCGCAAGCAAGCGACGCTGTTCGGCGGCCCTTCTCGGGCGACCGCTGCGCGGCGGGCCGATGCCGGTTATGAACACACGCGCTGAACGACAGAAGATTTCACGCGAGGCAATGTTTACTATGCTTTGCGTGCGCGGATGAACGCGCTAAGGGGTGCGCCATCATGGCCTCCCGTCCCCTCACCCTGTACGAGAAAATCTGGAATGCGCACGTCGTGGAGCAGCGTCCCGACGGCACGTCACTCCTTTATATCGACCGGCATCTCATCCATGAAGTGACCAGTCCGCAGGCGTTTGCCAGCCTGCGCGCGGCAGGGCGCCGGGTGCGCCGGCCGGACCTCACCCTGGCGGTGCCGGACCACAATCTGCCCACCACCGCGCGGATGGACGCAGCCGGGCGCCGTCTGCCGATCGCCGATCCGGAAAGCGCGCAGCAATTGGCGGCGCTGGCGGCGAACACCGCCGAGTTCGGCATCCGCTATATCGACGAGGTCGCACCCGAACAGGGGATCGTCCATGTCGTCGGTCCGGAACAGGGCTTCACCCTGCCCGGCACCACCCTCGTCTGCGGCGACAGCCATACCTCGGCGCATGGCGCGCTGGGCGCACTGGCCTTTGGCATCGGCACGAGCGAGGTGGAACATGTGTTCGCCACGCAGACGCTGCTGCTGAAACAGTCTAGGACCATGGAAGTGCGGGTGGACGGCACGCTTGGCTTCGGCGTCAGCCCCAAGGACGTGATCCTGGCGATCATCGGCCGCATTGGCGCGGCGGGCGGCACCGGCTATGTGATCGAATATACCGGCGAGGTGATCCGCGCCATGTCGCTGGAAGGCCGCCTGACGGTGGCCAACATGTCGATCGAAGGCGGCGCCCGTGCCGGCCTGATCGCGCCGGACGAGACTACCTTTGCCTATCTCAAGGGCCGGCCGATGGCGCTGGCCGGCGAGGACTGGGACCAGGCCCTCGCCTGGTGGCGGACGCTGCCCAGCGACCCGGGCGCGCGCTACGATCACACGGTCATGCTGCATGCGGATGAGATCGCCCCCTCCCTGACCTGGGGTACCAGCCCGGAAGATGTGGTGCCGATCACCGGAAAGGTGCCCGATCCCGACGGTTTTGCCGATCCATCCAAGCGCGAGGCGGCGCGTAAGTCGCTGGACTATATGGGGCTGACCCCGGGCACGGCGATGCAGGACGTGCCGGTGGAACATGTGTTCATCGGCAGCTGCACCAACAGCCGCATCGAGGATCTGCGCGCCGCCGCGGCGGTGGCGAACGGGCGCCGGGTGCCCGACAGCGTGCGCGCCATGGTGGTGCCCGGCTCCGGCCTGGTGAAGCGCCAGGCGGAGGCGGAAGGACTGGACCGGATCTTCACCGCGGCCGGCTTCGAATGGCGCGAACCCGGCTGCTCCATGTGCCTAGCAATGAACCCGGACAAGGTGCCGGCGGGCGAAAGATGCGCTTCCACCTCGAACCGCAATTTCGTAGGGCGGCAGGGGCCGGGCGCACGAACCCACCTCGTCTCTCCCGCCATGGCGGCGGCGGCGGCGGTGACCGGGCGGCTGGCGGATGTTCGCGAACTGATGGGGTCTCAATCGCAATGAAGCGTGTACTTGTCCTGCTGGTGCTCGGCACCCTTGTCAGCGGCGTGGCCGCCTATGCCGCGACGAGCACGGCGAAGCCGCCCGTGCGGGCCAGCAAGTAGTCACAACCGTTTCGGGCTGAGCGAAGGTGAGGCCCCGCTCCGCTTAGCGAGCGACGGTTCTCGCCAACCTGCCCTCGGCCTTCGCTCAGGGCGAACGGGATGGATCGCATGAACCCCGTCACCACCGTCACCGGCACCGCCTATCCGTGGGGCGCGAAGAACGTCGATACCGACGTCATCATTCCCGCCCACTGGCTCAAGACCGTAACCCGCGAAGGGCTGGGCCGCGGCGCGTTCGAGACGGTGCGCGCCCAGCCCGGCAACCTGTTCGACGACGAACGCTTTGCCGGCTCGCCCATCCTGATCGCCGGCGACAATTTCGGGTGCGGCTCCAGCCGGGAACATGCCGCCTGGGCGCTGGGGGACATGGGCATCACGGCGGTGATCGCGCCCAGCTTTTCCGACATCTTCTCCGGCAATGCGTTCAAGAACGGCATCGTGCCGGTCGTCCTGCCGCAGGAGGCGGTGGACCGGCTGCTGGAGGTCGCCCGCACCGACCCGATCACCGTTGATCTCGAGACGATGACGGTCACCACGCCGTTTCAGGATCGTTTCGAATTCGCGCTCGATCCGTTCCGCCGCCAGTGCCTGATGGAAGGGCTGGACGAGGTGGGCCTGACACTGGCAAGGGATACCGCGATTTCGAATTACGAGGCCGGCGTCATGCAGCACCGGCCCTGGATGGCGGGAGAGCGGGCAAATGCGGGCATTGCTGTCGAAGGCACCGGGCGGACCTGAAACTCTGGTTCTGGAGGAGCTGCCCGATCCGGTCGCCGGGCCGGGCCAGTTGCTGGTGCAGGTTAAGGCCTGCTCGATCAACTATCCCGACGTTCTCATCATCGAGGACAAATACCAGTTCAAGCCGCCCCGCCCCTTCGCGCCGGGCGGCGAGATCGCCGGCGTGGTGGAAGCGATCGGCGACGGCGTGAGCGGCTGGCAGGTCGGTGACCGCGTGCTGGGCACGGTCGGCAACGGTGGCCTGTCCGAGAAGATGGCCGTCCCCGCCGCCGGCATGTACCGCCTGCCCGACGAACGCAGCTTCGCGGAGGGTGCCGCGCTGATCCTCACATATGGCACGAGCATCCACGCGCTGGTGGATCGCGGGCGTCTGAAGCCCGGGCAGACGCTGCTGGTACTGGGCGCAGCCGGCGGCGTGGGACTGGCCGCGATCGAGCTGGGCAAGGCCTTTGGCGCACGCGTGGTCGCCGCGGTGTCGTCCGAAGAAAAAGCCGCTGCGGCGCGTCAGTCCGGCGCGGACGAGGTGGTGATCTATGGCCGCGCGCCGTTCGACAAGGAGCAGTCCAAGGCCCTGGCGGAGCAGTTCAAGGCCGCGGTGGGCAAGAACGGCGCGGACGTGATCTACGATCCGGTGGGCGGCGACTATGCCGAGCCGGCGCTCCGCGCGATCGGCTGGGAGGGCCGCTACCTTGTGGTGGGCTTCCCCGCCGGAATCCCGCGGCTTCCCCTCAACCTTACCTTGCTGAAGAGCTGCGATGTCTGCGGCGTATTCTGGGGTGCGTTCGCAGCACGCGACCCGCAGGCGAACCGAGCGCATGTCGAACAGCTGTTCGCGTTCTGGCGGGAGGGCAAGATCGCGCCGCGGGTAACGGAAACCTTCCCGTTCGAGCGCGGGGGCGAGGCGATCGCCAAGATGGCCGCACGCGGCGCGATCGGGAAGCTCGTGGTGGAAGTCTCGGCCTAGGTTCCCTGACTGTCGTTCCGCCGTCCACCGCGCGACAGGCAATTGTACGTCTGGCGCGCAGGCCGGCGGACCCCGGACCAAGTCCGCGCGGCGCGTGGGCGTTCGGTATCCGACCGTTGCCATCGGCCCCTGCCCCTCCTATCTCCGCTGCCGACAAACGCTGGGGAGCCTGCATGACCACCTTCGAAGACCGCGAACGCGCTTTTGAGACCAAGTTTGCGCTCGACGAGGAGATGGCGTTCCGCGTCACGGCACGTCGCAACAAGCTGCTGGGCCAATGGGCGGCCGGGCTGATGTCGCTGACCCCGGAGGAAACCGACGCCTATGCAAAGGCGGTGGTGCAGGCTGAGTTCGAGGAAGCGGGCGACGAGGACGTGGTGCGCAAGCTGCTGGGCGATCTCACGGCGGCCAGTGTCGACATCGACGAGGCGGCCGTGCGTCGCGCGCTGGACGACCGGATGATCGAAGCGCGCCGGCAGCTCCTGGAGGCGAAGTAACCGCAATGCCGATGGCGGCGACCGAGATCGAGGCGTTGATCGTGGCGGGCATCCCCGATGCCCGGGTGGAGATCACCGACCTTGCCGGCGACGGCGATCACTATGCCGCGCGGGTCGTGGCGGAGAGCTTTCGCGGCATCACCCGCGTGGAACGGACGCGTCGCGTGTATGCGGCGCTCGGCGGCCGCATGGGCGGGGAGCTTCACGCGCTGCAACTGACCACGGCTACGCCCGAACAAGGAGTTACCCGATGACCGACGACACCCAGGCCCGCATCGCCGAGATCGTGCAGAAGAGCCCGGTCGTGCTCTTCATGAAGGGCACGCCGCTGTTCCCGCAATGCGGCTTCTCCAGCCGCGCGGTGGCGATCCTCAACCATCTCGGTGCCGAGTTCGAGTCGGTGGACGTGCTGCAGGACCAGGGCGTGCGCCAGGGCATCAAGCAGTTCTCCGACTGGCCGACCATTCCGCAGCTCTACGTGAACGGCGAGTTCATCGGCGGTTCGGACATCATGATGGAGATGTACGAAAGCGGCGAGCTTGCCGACGTGCTGAAGGGCCAGGCGGCCGCGTAAGCTCGCGGCCGGTACGCGCAAACAGGGGCAGGACGATGCTGATGACGCAGGGCGGCGCGATGCGCGACGCCAAGCCCCTTGTGCTGTGCGACCTCACGCAAAGCTATTCCCCCTCGGGCGGCGGCGGCATCAGCACCTATCTGCGTGAAAAGCGCGATTATGTGCAGCAGCATACGCCGCACACCCTGTTGCAGATCGTGCCCGGTCCCGAGGACAGGGTGACGGTGAACGGCCGGCAGATCTTCGCCGAGGTCGCGTCCGATCAGGTGAAGGGAAGCCCCAATTACCGCTTCATCCTGCGCACGCGCGCGGTGCGGCGCCTGCTGGAGGAATATCAGCCGCAGACGATCGAATCGCTCTGCCCCTGGGTTCTGCCGTGGGCGGCGATCCATCACCGGCGGCGCTTTCCGCACACTGCGCTGATCGCCGGCTATCGTACCGACTTCCCCAACGCGCATGTCTATCGCGTCGCCAAACACCTGTTCGGCGACCTGATCGGGCGCGGCTTCCAGTGGCTGAGCTACGGGTATACCGAGCTTACCTATCGCGAATTCGACTGGGTCTATACCCTTAGCGAGGAGGCTCGTGCGGCATTGGGCCGGCGCGGCATCCGCCACACGGAGGTGCTTCCGCTCGGCGTGGACACCAACGTGTTCACTCCCGAGGCGCGCGACCCCGCATATCGCGCCGGCCTGGGCCTGCCTGGAGACGGGCCGCTGCTGGTCTATGCCGGTCGCATCGACAACGAGAAGCGGGCCGATCGGCTGGTCGAGATGATGCGGCGCCTGCCCCCGGAACTCGGCGCCTCGCTGGTGATGATCGGCGATGGCAAGCTGCGCGAGCAACTGGTGGCCGAGAGCGCGGACCTGCCGATCGCCTGGCCGGGCTTCGAGCAGGACCGCGCCGGTCTTGCCCGCGCGCTCGCCTCGTCCGACCTCTACGTATCGGCGATGGCCGACGAGACCTTCGGCATCTCGGTGCTGGAGGCGCAGGCATCCGGCCTGCCCGTGATCGGCGTGGCGAGCGGCGCCATGCCGGACCGAGTGCCGCCGGGCCTTGGCCTGCTCGGGCCGGTGGACGACATGGCCACCATGGCCGACAACGTTCTACAGATGTGGCGCTCCGACCATGACGGGATCGGCCGTGCGGCACGCGCGCATGTCGATGCGAACTTCAGCTGGCGGCGCACGTTTGAGCGGCTACTGGGCGAGATCTATCCCAAGGCGCTGGCCAGTGCGGCGCGGCGCCAGGCATCGCAGGCGGGATCGCCGCCGGTCGGAACGATGCTGTCCAAGGCCGGGTGAGGACGGGCCTTCGCGAGATCGGAGAAGCGAAGGCCCGTCCTGCTGAAGCGTCGCAACGCCTCGCGGTGCCAGCATAGGTGCAGGCGCCATGCCATTTCATCGCAAGCGCCCTTTGCTGCGGCCGTCGCTGGTTAACGGCGCAACGGCGCACTGCCGCCTTGTAAGAGTTTTCGACATTTGGCGTCTGGTCGTACCGGGGTTACACCCGGCAGCATGACGACAACACGCACCGGCGGCCGCATCCTGGTCGACAATCTCCTGGCGCAGGGCTGCGACCGCATCTTCACGGTGCCGGGCGAGAGCTTTCTCGCCGTGCTCGACGCGCTGGTGGATGTGCCCGCGATCGAACTGGTGCCGTGCCGCCAGGAAGGCGGCGCGGCGTTCATGGCATGTGCGGACGGCGGGCTCACGCATCGGCCGGGTGTCGCCTTCGTCACGCGCGGGCCGGGCGCCACCAACGCCGCGATCGGCGTCCATGTGGCGCAGCAGGACTCGCAGCCGATGATCCTGTTCGTCGGCGATGTGGATCGCGCCACGCGGGACCGGGAAGCGTTCCAGGAGGTGGATTTTGCCGCCATGTTCGCGCCGCTCGTCAAATGGGCGGCGCGCATCGACGATGCTCGGCGCATTCCGGAATATATCGCCCGCGCCTATGCCACGGCGATGAACGGGCGGCCCGGACCCGTGGTGCTCGCGCTGCCGGAAGACATGCTGCTGGACGAGGTGGAGGCGGTGGACCGTGCCCGCATCGACCGCCTGCCCCAGGCTGCCGATCCTGACGCGATGGCGCTCCTCACCGACATGCTGGCCACGGCCGAGCGGCCGCTGGCGATCGTCGGCGGCGCCGGGTGGGACGGCACGGCCGCCACCGCGCTCGCCGACTGGGGCGCCCGCACGGGCGTGCCCCTCGTTGCCGCGTTCAGGCGGCAGGATGCGGTGCCGAACGGCTGCCCTGCTTTTGCCGGCAATCTGGGCTATGGCCCCAACCCGAAGCTGGTGGCGCGCGTACGGGACGCGGACCTGTTGCTCGTCATCGGCGCGCGGCTCGGCGAGGCAACCACCGACGGCTACACGCTGGTGACGCCCGATCATCCCGGGCAGCGCCTGGTGCATGTTCATCCGGACCCGAGCGAACTCAACCGCACCTATGCCGCCGACCTCGCCGTCTGCGCGGGCATGGCGGAGTTTGCCGAAAGCCTGCTTTCGATCGACGGGCCGCCCCATGCGGCGGGTCCGGCAGCGCATGCGGATTATCGCGCCTGGTCCACGCCGCAGCCGCGCGCCGGGGTGATGCTCGATCTCGGCCCATGCGTCGCCGCGATGCGCGCCGCGCTGCCGGCGGACAGCGTGATCTGCAACGGCGCGGGCAATTTCTCCAGCTGGTGGCACCGCTACTGGCCTTATGCCGGGCCGGGCACGCAGCTGGCGCCCACGGCGGGGGCGATGGGCTATGGCCTGCCCGCCGGGATCGCCGCGGCGTTGCGCCATCCCGAGCGGCAGGTGGTGGTGCTGGCCGGCGATGGCGATTTCCTGATGAACGGACAGGAGCTCGCGACGGCGATGCAGGCGGGCGTGTCGCTGCTGGTGCTGGTGATCGACAACGGCGCCTTTGGCACGATCCGCATGCACCAGGAGCGGGAGTTCCCTGGCCGGGTGGGTGCTTCGACGCAGCTGTCCAATCCCGATTTTGCGGCGCTCGCCCGCGCTTTCGCTGCCTGGTCGGGAACCGTGGAGCGCACGGAGGACTTCGCCCCGGCGCTGGCCCGCGCGCAGGAACGGGGTGGCGTGCGCTTGTTGCACCTGAAGACCGATGTGGAGCAGATCACGGCAGGCACCACGCTCAGCGCGATCGCCGGAGGTTAACCGCCGCTGCGCCGTCCCAGCACGGAACAGGGCCACATCCGGGGGTTCTCAAGCCGGAGGCGATAGGCAAGACGCAGGGGATGCTTCGCCCTCGCATCCTCGGCCTTGCCGGCCTGCTCGTCGCCACGGTCGCCGGCGTCTCGGCGATCGGCGCCATGCTCACCCCGCCCGTGCCCAAGGCGGCACTCGCGGCCAAGCCGCCGACCAGGCCGCGCGCGGCCCCGCGCACGGCCCCTCACCCCGCAGTGCCCGCGCCCCCGCCGGCGGATGTCGGCTATGTGGTCAAGGCGGTGCTCGATACCGGCGGACCGATCCCCTATGGCAAGTGGTTCTGGGACGAACGCGGTGCGCCGTCTTCGGGTCAGACGGTCATCACGGTGGACCTGGCGGCGGGCGTGATCTCCGTCTTTCGCGACGGCTTCGAGATCGGCACTGCGGCGATGATCGACGGCTATGAGGACAAGCCCACGCCCCTTGGTGTGTTTCCGATCACGCAAAAGGATGCGGATCACCGGTCGAACCTCTATGGCGGGGCGCCGATGCCGTACATGCTGCGCCTGACCAATGACGGCATCTCCATTCACGGCAGCGAAGTGTCGATCGACCGCGCCACCCACGGCTGCATCGGCGTGCCGACCGCTTTCGCCAAGAAGCTGTTCGCGGTGGCGAAGCTGGGCGACAAGGTGATCGTGACCCGCGGCGAGATGGTCTCCCCCGGCCAGAAGATCACCGCGGCCTAGCGTCCGGCGAACAGGAACGCGACGGCCCCCATCAGGCAGGCAAAGGCGCCGGCGTGGCGCCAGGTGAGCGGCTCGCCCAGAACGGCGACGAGAAAGCCTCCGAACACCAGGAGAGCGATTGCCTCCTGCACGACCTTCAACTGCCCCGCGCTCCAGCCGCTGGCATAGCCCAGGCGGTTGGCCGGCACCGCAAGGCAATATTCGAACAAGGCGATCCCCCAGCTGATTGCGATCACCTGCGGCAGGGGGCGCGCCATGCCGCCCTTCAGATGCCAGTACCAGGCGGTGGTCATGAACAGGTTGGACAGGGTGAGCAGCGCGATGGTCGGCATGGCGCCCGGTCTGCCATCGTCGCTGGCGCGGAGCCATCGCCTTTTCGCCACGTTCGGGCCTTATGGTCCTTCGGCCCTGCTGGAGACGTTTTCATGATCCGACTTCTCGTGTTGGCGGCGCTTGTTGCCACTCCTAATCCCCCGGGGCCTCGGCCGGGCCTTGCCGGCACCTGGCGCAATGCCTCCGATTCTGTGCGCATCCGGATCGCCCCATGCCGTGGCCCCGGCCTGTGCGGCACCGTCACCTCCGCCAGCGCCAAGGCGCGTGCCGATGCCGAGGCCGGCAGCGGACGGTCGCTGATCGGCGCGCAGCTGTTCTCCGGGTTCGAGCAGGAAGACGACGGGCTCTGGTATGGCGAGGTCTACGTCCCCGATCTCGACCGCAGCTTCTCCGGCTCGATCGAGCAGCGTGGCCCCGACACCCTGGTCGGCACCGGCTGCCTGTTCGCCAATTTCGGCTGCAAGACGCAGGTTTGGACGCGGGTGGCCGGCGCGCCGCCGAAGAAGCGCTGATGGGCGCCACGCCGGCCTGGCCCCCGCAATCGACGCCGCGCCTGTTCGTGGACGGCCCGCTCGGCCCGGGCCAGCGCAGGATCGAAGGGCCGCAAGCGCATTATCTTGTCGGCGTGATGCGCACCAAGGTGGGCGATCCCGTCAAGCTGTTCGATGGCGCGTCCGGCGAATGGCTCGGCGTGGCGGCGGCGGTCGGCAAGCGCGACCTGGTGCTGGACGTGACCGAGCAATTGCGCCCGCTGGAACAGGTGCCGAATTTCTGGCTCTGCGCCGCGCCGCTGAAGAAGGGACGCATCGACTGGCTGGCGGAGAAGGCCTGCGAGCTCGGCGTCGCGCGGCTGGTGCCGGTCGTGACCCGCCGCACGGTGGTAGACAAGCCAAAGGATGAGCGGTTGCGCGCGCACATGATCGAGGCGGCGGAGCAATGCGGACGCACCGCGGTGCCGGACCTTGCCGATCCGGTGAAGCTCCCCGCCCTGCTGCGCGAGTGGCCGACGGAGCGCAGCTTGTTCTTCGCCGACGAGACCGGCGGCGAGCCGGCAATGGAGGCGATGCGCGAGCGCACGGGACCGGCCGCGGTGCTGATCGGACCAGAGGGCGGCTTCGATGCCGAAGAGCGGGAAGCGATCCGCGCGCTGCCGCAGGCGGTGGGCGTCAGCCTCGGCCCGCGCATCCTGCGCGCGGACACGGCGGCGGCGGCGGCCGTGTCGTTGTGGATGGCCGCGGCGGGGGACTGGCGATGAGTGTGTTATTTGCGTAGCACGCCAGCACCTCGAAGGGAGATTGCCTGTGATTCGCGCCGCCTCGCTCTCGCTTGCCCTGCTTGCCGCCTCCCCCGCCGTTGCCGCGGAAGCGAAGGCCAGCGACCCGGCACAGCTCGTCGACGCCTTTATCGCGGCGCAGCGCAGTTTCGATCAGGCGGCCCTCGCCCGCCTTACCGCGCCGGAATATGTCGAGATCTCGCCGCTCGGCGACTTCGATCCGCGCGAGAAGATGCTCGGCTTCTACGCGGCCGACAAGAAGCAGCCGGTGCCGGAGATCACCGTGTCGGAGCGTGAGGTCGTGATGCTCGGCGACACCGCCATCGTCACGGCCCGGTTGGCGATCGGGCCTCGCGCGGTGCGGGCCGGCTATGTCGCGCACAAGGACAAGGCCGGGTGGCGGCTCGTCTCGGCGCAGTTCACTCCGGTGCGCACGCCGCCGGCGCAGTAATCAAACCTCTAGCAGGGCCGCTCCGTCGCGCGTAAGGGCGCGGAATGACGACCAAGACCGCTTCGGACACCTCTTCCCCGGTCATCGAGTCGCAGGACCAGCTCGTTGCCAGCTTCGCGCGCGGCGAGAAGCCGGCGGAGCGGTGGCGGATCGGCACCGAGCACGAGAAGTTCGTCTATCGCACGGCAGACTTCGCGGCGCCGTCCTATGACGAGCCCGGCGGCATCCGGGATCTGCTGAACGGCCTGACCGAGTTCGGCTGGCAGCCGGTGATGGAAGGCGGCAACGTCATCGCCATGAGCGGGGCGGACGGATCGATCAGCCTGGAACCCGCCGGGCAGTTCGAGCTGTCCGGCGCGCCGCTGGAAAACCTGCACCAGACCTGCGCCGAAACAGGCCGCCACCTGGAGCAGGTGAAGACGATCGGCGACCGGCTCGGTCTCGGTTTCCTCGGCCTGGGCTTCTGGCCGGACAAGACGCGCGATGTACTGCCCGTCATGCCCAAGGGCCGTTATGCCATCATGCTGCGGCACATGCCGCGCGTCGGCAGCCTGGGCCTGGACATGATGCTGCGCACCTGCACGATCCAGGTGAACCTGGATTATGCCAGCGAGGCGGACATGGCGAAGAAGTTTCGCGTGGGCCTTGCGCTCCAGCCGCTGGCCACCGCCCTGTTCGCCAATTCGCCGTTCACCGAGGGCAAGCCGAACGGCTTCCTTTCCTTTCGCAGCCACATCTGGTCCGACACCGATCCGGCGCGCACCGGCATGCTGCCGTTCGTGTTCGAGGACGGCTTCGGCTATGAACGCTATGCCGACTATGCGCTCGATGTGCCGATGTACTTCGTCTACCGCGACGGCCGGTACATCGACGCGGCGGGCCTTTCCTTCCGTGACTTCCTGCGCGGCGAGCTTTCGGTCCTGCCCGGCGAGAAGCCGACGCTGGACGACTGGAACGACCATCTGTCCACCGCCTTTCCGGAAGTGCGGCTGAAGACGTTCCTGGAGATGCGCGGCGCCGATGGCGGCCCGTGGGGCCGGATCTGCGCGCTGCCCGCGCTTTGGGTCGGGCTGCTGTACGACGGCGCGGCGCTGGACTCGGCGTGGGACGTGGTGAAGAACTGGACCATGGAGGAGCGCGAGACGCTGCGCGCTTCCGTGCCTAAACTCGGCCTCGACGCGCCGATCGCCGGCGGACGGCGGCTGCGCGACGTGGCGGGCGAGGCACTGGAGATCGCGCATGCCGGGCTTGCCGCCCGCGCCCGGCTGGATGCCGGCGGCTCCAACGAAACCGGCTTTCTCGATCCGCTGCGGGAGGTCGTCCGCTCCGGCAAGACGCCGGCGGAGCTGTTGCTCGATCGCTACAACACTGCCTGGAACGGCGACATCTCGCGCGTTTACGGCGAGATGACCTTCTGACGGTGGAGGAGCGGGCAGGTCGCCCGCTCCCTCCGGATCACAGAACCGATCTCACCGCGGCATAGCCGAGCAGCAACATCCCGGCGCCGGCGGAGACGCCGCACAGCAGGTAGCCGAGATATTCCAGCACCGCCGGATTGCGGCGCTGCAGCTTCTTGTTCCGCGACGCCCCCGACAGGACAAACGTCGCCAGCATTCCATATGTGAAGATCGCGAACTCGGCCATTTCCCACCCCAGAGGTGCGGCTCGCCGGACGCCCCCGCCTCCGTGCCGCACCGCAGCGCCAAAGCGTAGCGGCCGCTCGCAATCAAGTGGTTAAGACAAGGAGATGCGGCGAAGCGAAGCCGTCAGCGGGCGCGCTGTGCCGGCACGAACTCCTCCCGCACCGCCTTGGCGAGCAGTTCCGGAGGCAGCAGTCCCTGATCGATCACGAAGTTGTTGAAGGCCAGCCGGTCGAACTTCGGCCCCAGCGCCAGTTCCGTTTCGACCCGCAGCTGCAGCAGCCGGGTATAGCCGTAGAAATAGCTGCCCGCCTGTCCCGGCGAGCGGGACGTGTACCGGTCCAGCTCCTGCTTCGCCATGGCCGGCGAGGTGCAGACCTCCTCCAGCAGCACGCGCCGCGCCTCGTCGATCGAGATGCGGCCGAGATTGAGCATGGGGTCCAGCATCGCCCGGGCCGCGCGCAGCAGGCGCATCTGAAGCACGATCATCTGCCCTTCCAGCGGGTGGTACGGCGCGGCCTCCGCCTCGGCGTAGAGCGCCCAGCCCTCCACGTTCACGCTGTTGAAGGCGTACAGCGCACGTGCCTGGCTGACCCCGCGCTCGATCATCGCCGAGAACTGCAGTTCGTGCCCCGGACGCCCCTCATGCGCGGCCACGGTCCATTCGGCGGCCGGGAAGTTGAAGTCGTCATAGGCGGCCGCGGCACCTTTTCCAGCAACGCCGATCGGCAGCACGAAGGTGCCGTGTTCGCCCTGATTGTTGAGCAAGGCCGGCGGATCCATGTGCGGCGCCGGGCTCGCCGCGGACTCGGCGGCCGTGCCGAGCCGCATCTGCATCGGGCGATCGGGAAGGTTCACGATACGCTCGCGCCGGATCACCGTCTCCAGGGTGCGGATCACCTCGGCATAGCTTGCCTCGAGCTTGTCGTTCGGCACCGGGCTTTGCTTCAGCCGGCGGATCACCGCTGGGTAGCCCATCTCGGTCCAGCCCTTCGTCCTGGCCACTTGCGGCGCCAGCGCCGCGAGCGCGGCGCGTGTTTCCGCGAACTCCACCTGCGCGCGCGAGATCAATTCTTCGGGCGGAATGTCGATGCCCACCTGCTTGAGGCGGAAGGCATAGACCTCCGGCGGCAGGCGGAAATCCGCGCGCGCGATCGGCAGAACATTGGCCCGCTCCCATGCGACATAATCGGCGGCCTGCGCGTCCAGCTTGGCAAGGGCGGCGTCCGCACCGGTGATCCTGTACTTGGCGAACAGCTCGCGGACGCCCTTCACATAGGTGGCGGCATCGTTCAGCGCGTCATCCACGGCCACCTTGTCGGGGCCGAGCAGTCCGGGGCGGTTCGTTTCCGCAAAGCGCGCCTTGGCCAACTGCGTCAGCGGCGTGGTGCCGGGCCAGTCGCCGACATAGCGCTGCAGCAGTTCCACCGCCTTTTTGCGGCGAGCGGGCGCGATCTGGTCGTCCAGCAAGCTTGTCAGGCCGGAATAGATCGCCTCCGGCGCATCCACCCAGGCGACGAAATACTTGCCCCGCAATCGGCGCCCTTCGATGCTTTCCTCGACCGAGCGGATGAGAATGGCTAGGTCCTGCCGCACATTGGCGTCCTTCTCGGCAGCGGCGCGCCGGCGCAGCTCCGCCAGCAGCTTCTCCGCCGCAGCCGCCTTGCGCTCGTCGAGCCGCGGCCCGAGATCGCTGGCGAGCCCGTCATATTGCGAGAGGCCGGATTGCGAGGCATCTTCCGGCGAGAACTGCGCGTTGCTCTCCACCACGAGACGAGTGTTGGCGTTGCTCGCCGCCACCCAGGCGCGCGGCGGCTCCGGCGCCGCAACCGCCGGAATGGAAACTCCGGCAAGCAGCACCGTCAACATCATCGTTCGCATGGTCACCCCCCGATATCCCTGTCCGCCGCACGGTAAGGACGCCGGACGGCACGTGGCAAGCATGCCGGCGCAACATTTCGCTTTTCAACACCTGCCCGCCGGTGGCACCACCCGCCGATGACCGACACGCGTACCGCCGCCCGACCGCTCCCCGAACTTACCGTCCGAGGGGTTCTCCTCGGCGCTGTCATCACCGTGCTGTTCACTGCGGCGAACGTCTATCTGGGACTGAAGGTGGGGCTCACCTTCGCGACGTCGATCCCCGCGGCCGTGATCTCGATGGCGGTGCTCCGGCTCTTTCCCGGGGCAAACATCCTCGAGAACAACATCGTCCAGACGATCGCCAGCGCGGCGGGCACGCTGGCGGCGATCATCTACGTGCTGCCCGGCCTGATCCTCGTCGGCTGGTGGAGCGGCTTTCCCTATTGGACCACCGTTGCGGTATGCGCCGTCGGCGGCGTGCTCGGCGTGATGTTCTCCGTGCCGCTGCGCCGTGCGCTGGTGACGGGATCGGACCTGCCCTATCCCGAAGGCGTCGCCGCGGCCGAGGTGCTGAAGGTGGGCGCACACGGCCGGGAAGGCGATGCGGAGAACGCCCGCGGCCTGCGCGTCATCATCATCGGTTCGCTGATCTCCGCCGGCTATGCGCTGCTTGCCGCCATGAAGCTGGTCGCCGCCGAGTTCTCGCGCAACTTCCGCATCGGCCCGGGCGCAACCGGCGTGTCGGCGAGCTGGTCCATGGCGCTGATCGGCGTGGGGCATCTGGTCGGCGTATCGGTCGGCGCGGCGATGTTCGTGGGCCTGCTCATCACCTGGGTGGGGCTCATGCCGGTGCTGACCGCCAACGGCGTGGCCGACACGGTGGATGCGCTCGTTTCCACCACCTTCCGCGAGCAATCCCGCTTCATCGGTGCAGGCGCGATCGGCGTGGCCGCCTTGTGGTCGCTGCTGCGCATCATCGGGCCGATCATCGGCGGCATCCGCTCTGCCATGGCCGCCTCGCGCGCGCGGGCCGGCGGCGGCCTTCTGGAACTGACCGAGCGCGACCTGCCGATCGGCGTGGTGGCGGGCGTTTCGGTGTTTCTGATCCTGCCGATCGCCTGGCTGCTGTGGAGCTTCTCCGCCGGCGGACCGGTGCACGAGAACCCGGTGGCGGTGATCGGCGGCACGGTGGTCTATCTGATGGTCGCCGCCGTGCTGATCGCCGCGATCTGCGGCTACATGGCCGGACTGATCGGCGCGTCGAACTCGCCGGTTTCGGGCGTCGGCATCCTGGCGGTGCTGGGCGCATCGCTGCTGCTGGCGGCGTTCTTCGGGCATAGCGACGATCCGGCGCGGACCAACGCGCTGGTCGCCTATGCGCTGTTCACGACCGCCATCGTCTTTTCGGTGGCGACGATCTCCAACGACAATCTTCAGGACCTCAAGACCGGCCAGCTGGTCGGCGCGACGCCGTGGAAGCAGCAGGTGGCGCTGATCCTGGGCGTGGCGTTCGGCAGCCTGGTGATCCCGCTGGTGCTGGATCTCCTCAAGAACACGCTCGGTTTCGTCGGCATGCCGAACGCCGGCCCGAACGCGCTGTCCGCCCCGCAGGCCGCGCTGATCTCCAGCCTCGCCAAAGGCGTGCTGGGCGGCGATATCGACTGGTCGATGATCGGCGCCGGTGCGGCGATCGGCGCGGTCGTGATCGCGGTGGATGAGGCGCTGGGCCGCGCGGGCAAGATGCGCCTGCCGCCGCTTGCCGTGGGCATGGGCATCTACCTGCCGATGAGCCTGACGCTGCTGATCCCGATCGGCGCGCTGGTCGGGCGGCTGTATGATCGCTGGGCGGCGCGCTCCTCGCGGCCTGACTTTGCGGAACGGATGGGCGTGCTGGCGGCGACCGGCCTTATCGTCGGCGAAAGCCTGTTCGGCGTCGTTTTCGCCGGCATCGTCGCCTGGGCCAATCGCGGCTCCCCTACCCCGCCGATCGATGCGCCGCTCGCGGTGGTAGGGTCCGGCTTCGCTACCGTCGCGGAGGTGGCCGGCCCGGCCGTGTTCTTCACCGGCATCCTGTGGCTGTACGGGCGCACGCGAGCGATGGTGCGCGGCGGCTGAGCATCAGCCGCCGCCCTTCGACCGGTTAGCGCGGCATCGATCGGAGCAGAAACGAACCGCCTCCCAGTCGCGCGCCCATTTCTTGCGCCAGGCAAAGGGACGTGCGCAGGTCGCACATATCTTGGTAGGCAGGTTGGGCTTCTTGTGGACCATGCAGCGCACAACGCGCCGGCGACCGATCCAGGCACCATCGTGGATGAGCCTGGATCGGACAGGCGCGCCGCGGTGCCTCGCCCCGTCCATACCGACCCATGGAACGGGCTCTTGCCGTCGTGGATCGCCAGCGTGGAGCGCGCAACGCCCTCGCTCCGGTCAATCGAGCTGGGCGCGCTCGACGAATGGAGAGCTGCTGCTTGAGACGGATAAGGTGTCCGTCAAGCAAGGCTATGCCCTCCGACAAAACTGATCGCGTGTGCGCGACGGGCGTTCGACCAAGCTCTCCCTCTATCGCACCCCGGCAGAGACCCGCTGTCTGGCGGCCGCCCTCCTGATGTTCGATGCCGGCCTCCACCCGGCCTTGCTGCGTTGAGCCAGGGACGCCTCGTCGCTGGGCCGCTCGGGCGCACGCGGCGCCCGGTTGTGGCACCGCCATTCCGGTGTGCACAGCGTCACGGGATCAGCCCAACCGCTCGCACCGGCTCCCCGCAGTCAGACTTGCGACTTGCCCGCAGCCTGCTCGCCATGGTTGGCGGCGTTCGCATCCTGTCCGGCGCCCCTCTCCTCGGCCGCCGCCACGCCGGACGTCTCCTCGATCTCCACGGTCCGCCCGTCGCTCAACATGGTGGTGCGGCGCAGATCCGGCCGATCGCCCGCTCCTGCCTGCTCGCCGCGCAAGCCCTCGACAGGCGGGTTGCCCGTGTCCTTCGGATCGGGGCCGCCATAGATGTGAGTGCCGTCGCTGTCCGCCATGTTTCATCCTTTCCGCTGTGGAGGAGAAACGCGCACCGGCACGGTCCGTTGCTCCGCTACCTGTACGGCAGCCTACAAGCCGGTTCAGGCCCGATGCTGGTCGGCCCGAATACAAGGCGGCATACCGGATGGTCCGGGAGAGAGGATACGACATGAAGATCATGCAGATGTTCGCCGCCGCCGGCCTGGTCGTCGCCAGCCTGGGTGCCGCCACCGCTGCCGAGGCGCAGAACTGGCGGGGGGATCGCTACGGCAGCTACGATCGCGATTACCGCGGCTATGATCGGAGCGGGGATCGCGGCTACCGTGACTATCGCGGGGACCGCGGCCCCCACTACGGCTGGGATCGCGGGCGCCGCCAAGGTTGGAACGGCTATCGCGGCCGCAGGCAGCGTTGCTGGACCGAGTATCGCTACCACCACCGCGTGCGCGTCTGCGGCTGATCGGAGCAGAAGAACGCAGAAGGGCGTCGCCGCCGGCGGCGCCCTTTGCTTATGCCGTCGGGCCCGGACCTGCCGCGAGCATGTCCTGCACCAGGCTGTCGATGCCGATAAAGGCGAAGGCCACGCTGCTGTCCGCTACGCCATAGGGCACGAAGAGCTTGTCGCCGATCCGCTGCCCGCCGCAGGTATAGACGACGTTGGGAACATAGCCCTCGCGGTCCTGATCCGCCGCGGCGAGCAGCGGCTCGGTCGTGCGGCCGATCACCCGCGAGGGATCGTCCTTGTCCAGCAGCACCGCGCCGATCGAATATTTGCGCATCGCTCCCACGCCGTGCGTCAGCAGCAGCCAGCCCTCGTCCACCTCGATCGGCGAGCCGCAATTGCCCAGCTGCACGAGCTCCCACGGGAAGACCGGCGTGAGCAGGCGCTCGCCCTCTTCCCAGTGGGTCAACGTGTCGGATTTGAGCAGGAACACGTTCTCGCCGTCCTGCCGGCCGATCATCATGTACTGGCCGTTCACCTTGCGCGGAAACAGCGCCATGCCCTTGTTGCGTGCGGCCGGTCCGGTCATCGGCACGAGCTCGAACGAACGAAAATCGCGCGTGCGCAGCAGTTCGGACTGGATGGTCGAGCCATTATAGGCGGTATAGGTGCCCAGCCACTCGACCTGGCCATCCTCGTGCGTGAAGTGAACGAGGCGCAGGTCCTCCAGCCCCTTGGACTGCGCGCCGGTGATGGGGAAGATCACGGTGCCGGAAAGCGTGGAGTCGCGATGGCGATAGACCGTCACCGGCCCCTCGGGCATCTCGTTCTCGATCCGGCCTACCATGTCGGTCGCGGTTGCGAACGGGGGCTCGGGCGCCAGCTTCAGCTGGTTCTCCTCGGTGATGATCCCCTCGCGGAAAGCGACGGAGGAGATGTGCCCCTCGCCCACCGCACGCAGGCTCATCAGGATGCGCATGGAGCCTTCGGGCATGCCCGACTGGTCCGGATGCGGCACCGTGCTGGGGTTCATCAGCGCGGCGGCGGCGTAGCTGTATTCGTGGCAGAAATAGGCGCCGATCAGCTGCCGCTTCTCGTCCCCGATCTCCGTCCCGTCCAGGCCGAGCTGGTCCTCCAGCTCGTCATAGCGGGTCATGAACACGCGGCGCGTCTGCCAGTGCCGCGCCTCGAAGTCGCGCAGGACCACCTCCAGCTCACGGCGGGTTTCCTCACGATCCAGCGCCATCACCTCGCGCAGGAGCCGCTCCGTGCGGCTGCCGCCATTGCCGGAATAAGCAAGGTGGAATGGCCGCACCACGACCCGCGAGGGATCGGCGTGCAGCCTCAGCGCGTGGTGGAACAAGTCGATCACGTGTGGGCCTTCGCTGAACGATCGGGAAGTGACGCCGCAAGCAGGCTAGGCGACGGCGCTGCGCGGTCCATTCACGGTTTCGGCGCGCTTTGAAAGCCCTGAAATGGTGCATGAAGCCAATTGCAGCGCCAAAATCGATTCAGCGCCCTGGTTGCGGTTCAGCCCGCCCGGCATCAGCCCGTCGAAGCAACCGCCATCGGCCTGCGTGGCGAGCGGAAGATCCAGGTCGTTCTGCCCGAGATACCAGCGATAGGCGCGCTGCGCCTCCTCCAGCCAACGGCGATCGTCCGTCGCCTCGAACGCGGCGGCGCAGGCATCCACCGTCGCCTGCGCCTCAAGAGGCTGCTGGTCGAAGGGCAGCGGATCGGCATAGACCCGGCCGAAGCTTTCGGTGCCTACCGCCCGGAACCGCCCCTCGGGCGAGGTCTGCCGTCCGACGATCCAGGCAAGCGTCTCCAGCCCGCAAGCGACCACATCCTTTCGCCCCAGCGCGCGACCGGCGCGGATCATCGCCTCGGGAAGGCGCGCATTGTCATAAGCGAGCACGATTTCGAACCACTGCCATTCGGGACGGCGCGCTTCGGCAAGCAGGGTCAGCAACTCCTCGCTGAACCGCTCCAGGATGGTGCGGGCCATCGCATGGCCGGGGAAGGCCTCCAGCACGGCGACCGCGCCCAGCATGGCGAAGGCGTGCGCCCGCGGGCTGCCGAGTTCGAGCGCCAGGCTGGCGGTCGCGTCGAACAGCGCGATCGCCCAGTCGCGGTGCTTGCGCAATTGCGCATCGCGCGCGCAGATGCCGAGCGCCCAGAGCGTGCGGCCGTTCGAGTCCTCTGAGCCGAAATCCTCGCACCAGGTACGGTCGAAGTTCATGAAATTGCGGAAGCGCCGCGCCTCGGGGTTCCAAGCATATTGCAGGAACGAGGCATAGACGGTGAGCCACTTGTCGACTTGCGCCTCGGGCATGTCGCGCATCTGGGTGACCAGGATCAGCGCACGGGCATTGTCGTCGATGCAATAGCCGTGGCGACGATCGGGCACCGAATAGATCGAGTGCTGCAGCATGCCGGTGGAATCGCTCATCCGCTCCACGGCCGCGAAATCCGGCTTCAGCGCCGACAAACCAAGGGCACCGGCGGAGAGCCGTGCGGGACGGCCCGCGACCACCGTCGCGATTTCCCGCATCGCCACCTCGGCCAGGTGCGGCCAGATCATGGTCCGTCCGCGGGCATAGGCCCGGTCGGAGAGCCGCCGACGGGCGCGATCGTTGCCGAGCAGCGTGTTGATCTCGCGCGCAAAGGCGGCGCTGTCGCCGAATGGCACCAGCACGCCGTGGCCGTCCGCCAGGATCTCGGTGGCATGCACGTATGGCGTCGAGACCACCGGCTTGCCGATGCCGATCGCATAGGAAAGCGTGCCCGAGGTGATCTGCGCCGGATTGTTGTACGGCGTCACATAGACGTCCGCCGCCTCAAGGTAGGACAGCAGTTCGTCATGCTCGAGAAAGGCGTCGATGAACTCGATGTTGTTCGCCACGCCAAGATCGGCGGCCAAAGCCTTCAACCGGTCGCGATAGGCCTCGCCCTCGTGCGCGACGAGATTGGGGTGGGTTGCACCCAGCACGGCATAGAGCACTTCCGGATGCTGCGCGACGACGGCGGGCAGCGCCTCGATCATCGTCTCGATGCCCTTGTTGGGGGCAAGCAGGCCGAAGGTTAGCAGGGTCTTGCGGCCCTTCCAGCCGAACGCCGCCTTGCGCGTGTCCGGGTCCACCAGCGCGCGATCCGGCACGCCGTGCGGGATCATCACGATAGACTTGGCCGACGCGCCATATACCCGCTGGAGGATCTCGCGGCCCTTCACGGCCATGACGATCACGCGCGAGGCACGGCGGAGCAGCCCCTCCATGACGCGGCGCTGATCGGCATTGGGCTTTTCAAGGATGGTGTGCAGGGTGACGATCACCGGCAGGGTCAGCCGATCGAGCAGCGCCAGCAGGTGCTCCCCCGCCGCGCCGCCGTAAATTCCGTATTCGTGCTGAACCCACACCGCCTGCGCGCCGCTTGCCTCGATCCGGCGGGCGGTGTCGAGATAGGCCGCCAGGTCCTGCTCGGCGATGCTGGCCGTCACCTCGGCGGGATACGCATAAGGCGCGGCGTGGTCGTCCATGGCATAGACATCCACCTTCACGTCGGGAAAGCGATGCCGCAGTGCGGTATACGTGTCGGTCGTGAAGGTCGCCAACCCACATTTGCGCGGCAGGAAGTTTCCGATCAGCGCAATGTGTTCCACCGGTTGCTTTGCCCCTCGCGCCATGTGCCCATCCTTGTTCGGGAAAGCCGGCGAACCCCGACCCTCGCCAACGCAACTATCCATGAGGAATATGGTTGCAGCTATGTTGCAGCGCAACAGGCTTCATGCGGCGTTAAGGTGCGGAGCTGCGATCAACCGCGTCCGCGATACGGCGCCACACCCTGATCGGGCAGCCACAGACCCTGCGGAGGTGCGCCCGATTGCCAGAAGACGTCGATCGGAATGCCGCCCCGCGGATACCAATAGCCGCCGATCCGCAGCCAGCGAGGGGCCATCTCGCGGAACAGCCGCTCGCCGATGCCCACGGTGCAATCCTCGTGAAATGCGCAATGATTGCGGAACGCCCCGAGGAATAGCTTCAGCGACTTCGACTCAACGATCGTCTCGCCCGGTGCATAGTCGATCACCAGGTGCGCGAAGTCGGGCTGCGCCGTGACGGGGCACAGCGACGTGAACTCCGGCGCGGTGAAGCGCACGAGGTACAGCTGCCCGGCGCGGGGATTGGGAACATAATCCAGGACCGCTTCCTCCGGCGAGGAAGGAAGCGCGCTGGGCTGGCCTAGATGCATCGGTGTCATGAGGGGCACATAGGAAGTGCGAGCGCGTCCGTCATCCATCTCGCACCCGCGTTACAGGCGTGGTGGCGTTATCCATCACCGCCGGCTTAGCCTACCGCCGGCTCCAACCCGAGATAGCTTGCGAGCGCCTTGTGCCGGCGGGTCACCGCCTCGCCGTAGAGCGCGCGGTCGCCGCTCGTGAGATCGAGGTGCAGCGTGCTCTGCGTCCGCGCCACCGTTGACCGCTCCAGCGGGCCTGCCACGCCGCCCGACAATCGCTGCCCCAGACGCATGGCGAAGCCCCAGGCGGCCGCCTGTGCCAGATCCTCGGCGGCGGCCAGCCGGGCGAGCGGATCGGGGCTGCGCGCCTCTCCGCACAGGCTGGTGAACAGCGCCTGGGCAAGGATCGCGCGGCCCGCCGCATCGATCGCCACCCAATTGCCGTGCAGCGCGACCTCGATGCCGCGTTCGGCCCGGAATTCGGGATTGGCGCGCCAGCCCACGTCCGCCAGCAGGCACGCCGCATGCCGCAGACGCGCCATTTCCGCCGTCTCGCCCGCGAACAGCGGCGCGATCCACCGTTCGAGCAGGTCGCCATGTTCCGGAAAGCGGCCCAGCTGCCGCCCCTCCTCGCGCGCGGCGACGATCAGCGGATCCTGCTGCCGGGTTCGCGAGTCCAGGGCGCCGTACAACAGGCCCTCGCGCAAGCCGAAAGCGCTGGTGATCGCCGTGCGCGATTTCAGCTGCTTCAGCACGATGCTGAGCAACGCCGTCGCATCGTCCAGGTTGTTCGCGCGCGCCGAGGACACGCCCGGGGTGGTGCGCAGCGCGCTTTTCGGCACATGGCTGATCGTGCGGCGCAGGCGGGACAGCGCGTCGCGGTTGATCTCGTACTGGTGCATGACCGGCAGCGGGTAATCGGTGAGATGCATGTCGAGCCGCGCCAGCGCCCGCCACGATCCACCGACCAGGTAGAAGGGCAGATCCTCGCCCCGCCCCTTCCAGCCTGCGTCGCCCAGGAGCTTCGCAACGGTTCGCTCCAGCGCCTCCTTGCCGCGCTCGCGGATCGCCGGCAGCCGCAGCACGCCGAGCGGGAAGGAGGCGCGGTCCGTCACGGTGCCTGCCGCGATACGCACCAGTTCGAGGCTTCCACCGCCCAGATCGCCGACGATCCCGTCTGCGTCCGGGATGCCGGACAGGACACCATAACCGGCGCCAAGCGCCTCCTGCTCGCCGGACAACAGCTCCACTTCCTGTCCGAGCGCGCGGATATGGGACAGCAGCTCCTCGCCATTGGCCGCATCGCGAACCGCCGCGGTGGCGACGATCCGCAGGCCGGCGACGTCCATTTCCCGCGCCACCGCCACGAAGCGCGCCAGCGCGTCGCGCGCCGCGGCAAGCCCTTCGTCGGACAAGCGCCCGTCCTCGGCCACGCCGCGGCCCAGGCCCGCCATCACCTTTTCATTGAACAGGATCGCCGGCAGCCGCTCCGGTCCCTCGTAGACGACGAGACGAATGGAGTTGGAGCCGATGTCGATGATCGCGGTACGCTTGCCGGATCGTTCCTTGCGTCCGAACATCAGCGGCGGCTGCGCAGCACGAGCTTCGGGACGGTGTCGCTCGCCGCCAGTGCCCCGCGACCCGAAAGCGACGGGTTGGTCATGAAGTAGCGATGCAGGTTGAACGGCTTGTCCCCGGGCGTGTCGCGCACATAGCTGCCGTCCGGCTGCAGCTCCCAGCTCTGTTCGTCATCGATCAGATTGGCCACCATCACCTGCCCCAGAACCTGTTCGTGCACCGTGGGGTTCTCGATCGGCAGCATGAACTCGACCCGGCGGTCGAAATTGCGCGGCATCCAGTCTGCCGACGTGATAAACAACTTGGCGCCGTCGTTGGGCAGCGCCGCGCCGTTGCCGAAGGCCCAGATGCGACTGTGCTCCAGGAAGCGCCCGACGATCGACTTGACCCGGATGTTCTCGCTCATGCCCGGCACGCCGGGGCGCAGGCAGCAGATGCCGCGAATGACGAGGTCGATCTGAACGCCCGCGCCCGAAGCCTCGTACAGCTTCTCGATCACCGCGGGATCGACCACCGAGTTCATCTTCGCCCAGATCGCCGCCGGCTTGCCCGCGCGGGCAAAGGCGATCTCGGCATCGATCAGCCCGACCAGGCGCTGGCGCAGGTCTCGCGGCGACAGGCTGATGAGCGCCATGTCGGTGGGCTCGACATAGCCGGTGACGTAGTTGAACATCTGCGCTGCGTCGCGGCCGAGACGCGGGTCGGCGGTGAAGAAGCTGAGGTCGGTGTAGATACGCGCCGTCACCGGATGATAGTTGCCGGTGCCGAAATGGCAGTAGGTGCGGAACGCCCCGCCCTCGCGGCGGACGACCATCGAGATCTTGGCGTGCGTCTTCCAGTCGATGAAGCCGTAGACGACCTGGACCCCGGCGCGTTCCAGCGCGGACGCCCAGAGGAGGTTCTGCTCCTCGTCGAACCGCGCCTTCAGCTCGACCACGGCGGTGACGGCCTTCCCGGCCTCCGCGGCGGCGATCAGGGCGTTGATGATCGCCGACTGCTTGCCGGCGCGGTAGAGGGTCTGCTTGATCGCGACGACGTCGGGATCGTTGGCGGCCTGTTTGAGGAACGCCACCACCACGTCGAACGACTCGTAGGGGTGGTGGACGACGATGTCCTTGGCCCGGATCGCCGCGAAGCAGTCACCGCCGAATTCCCGGATGCGCTCCGGAAAGCGCGCGGTGAACGGCAGGAACTTCAACTCGGGACGATCCTCCTCCACGATCTCGCCCAGATCGTTGACGCCGAGAAAGGCCGCCGACTCCGTGACAAAGGCATCCCCGCCCAGCTCGCCACGCAGCAAGGCGCCGAGATCCTCGGGCATGCCGGCCTCCAGTTCCAGCCGGATCACCCTGCCGCGGCGACGCCGCTTGATGGCATTGGCGAAGTAGCGGACGAGGTCTTCCGCCTCCTCCTCCAGTTCGATATCGCTGTCGCGCAGCACGCGGAACTCGGCCGCGCCGTTGATCGAATAGCCGGGGAAGATCACCGGGGCGAAGCGCTTCACCAGCGATTCGATGGCGATAAAGCGCGCGCGCTCGCCGGGCAGCCGCACGAACCGCTGGGTGCGCGCGGGCAACATCACCAGCTCGCGAACCGGCTCCCCGTCGGACTGGCGGACCAGGTCGAAGATGACGGCCAGGCCCTGATTGGGGATGAACGGGAACGGATGCGCCGGGTCCAGCGCCTGCGGGGTGAGGACCGGAAACAGCTGCTCGCGGAAATACCGCTCAAGCCACTCTATCTCGTCAGAGGAGGCGGCGCCGTCGATCGTGCGCGAGCCGAGCACGTCGATCCCGGCCTCGCCAAGATCCTGGCGCAGGTCCCGCCAGACGTTGCGCTGGCTCTGCACCAGCCGGTCGGCGCCCTCTACGATGGCCGCCAGCTGCTGCGTCGCCGACAGCCCGTCCGCCGAGCGGCGGTCCACGTCCTGCAACGTCTGCCCCTTCAGGCCGGCAACGCGGACCATGAAGAATTCATCGAGGTTCGAACCCGAGATGGACAGGAACCGCACCCGCTCCAGCAGAGGATGCGCCGCATTGCACGCTTCTTCCAAAACGCGGTGGTTGAACGCCAGCCACGATTGCTCGCGATTGAAGTAGCGATTGGTGGTGGTGGCGCCGGCGAAGGGATCGTCGTCGACATCCAGGCGGGCGATATGGGCAGGACGGGTCACGTCATTCCTCTTGATTCAACAGGCCGGCCGCGCCGAGCGCGGTGCGTGCCAGTGGAATGGACAAGCGCCGGCGCCGTTCCAACGCCGCTTCGTCCAGCGCATCCACCACGCGCATGACGGCCAGATGACTCCGCTCGATCCGCGCCACCAGCCAGTCCACGAGATCCAGCCGCGCATCCAGCCCACGCCGCAGGAACAAGCGCTGCAACAACGCCGCCATCAACGCCTCGTCCGGCGGTCCGATCCTCGCCAGGGGACTGGCGGCCAGGCGGGAGCGCAGGTCCGGCAGCCGCACGCTCCACTCCGGTGGCGGCGCCTCCGCGACGATCAGCAGCGGTCGCCGGCCTTCCTGCGCGATGTTCCAGGCGTGGAAGACCGTCGCCTCGGCCACACGATCGCCGTCATCGAGCAGCGTCCCCCCGCTCTTGGCGGCGAAGATGCGGGCCAGCAGCGACCGACCCGATTTGCGCGGGCCGACCAGCAACGCCGCCCGCACCGGCCAGGTCGCCCAATGTTCCAGCAACTGCACCGCCGCGGCGTTGGAGGAGGTGACCAGGAATTCGTTGTCCTGCGGATCGGCCGGCCATTGCAGCGGCAGCGCGAGCTGGCTCATCCGGCTGTCGCGTTGTCCGCGGGGATGGCCGGCAGGTCGATTGTGGGCGCGGCTCCGCGCCGGATGCGCAACGCGGCGCCCTGCCCGCTTACCGTCCACCCCCGCTGCTCCAGCGAGGTGCGCAGCAGGGCCGGGTCGGCATCGTAGGTAACCCGCATCACCGACACCCCGCCCAGCGCCAGGCTCGTCGTGGTCGCCGCGCTGACGCCCGGGATCGAGCGAACCGCCGCTTCCGTCGAGGTCACGGCGCCGACCGCGGGCGTTTCGTACTGCAAGGTGATCGTTACTGCGGCCGTGCCGGTATCCGCGCCCAGGCTGGACAGCAGGTTGTCGAGGTCGCCCGCCTCGTCGGTCACCGTCTCGTCCACCGGCATGGGCGGCGGCACATAGGCCAGGCTGGGATCGACGGCGAGCTGCCCCGAGGACAAAGCGGTGGAGTAGATTGCATCGAGCCGCTTGACGCCTGCGTCCAGCAGCGCCGGGATGCCCTCCGGCCCGGAGACACGCAGGGTGAAGCTGCCCAGCGCCCGGTTATCCGGCCCATGGCGTGCCTGGAACACCCCGATCACCGGGCCGCCGGGCCATTGCCGCTGCAGCCGGACCACGGGGAACAGCATGTCCTCGGCACCATATAGATCAAGCACGGTGCGCCACCAGCCGCGGCTCGGCCGGCTGATCTGGCCGGCGTTCAACAGCAAGGCGTCCGGCCCGCCTCCGGAGGGCCGGACATAGTCGACCGCCGAGGTTCCCGTGCGAAAGCGTGCCCATGCCTGCTGCCAGAGGCTGCGTTGCTCGAAGACGGTTTCCGCGCCGCCCGACACTTCCAGCGGCAGGACCAGCATCGGCGCCGATCGCGCGCTGCCGTCCACGACACCCAGGATCGAGCTCGCCCGCCCGCGATCGAACAGCACGCCCAGCCGCGCCACGTAGCGGGTCGGCCCGATCTGCTCGTGCTCCACGACAATGCCGGTGACCAGCGCATTCAGCGCGCCGTCCGGCAGCATGGGCCCGCCGCCCAGTCGCTTGGTCAGCATCTGCCAGCCGCGCCGCTGCGCGAGCCGCCAACCGGCATAGCGCGCCTCCTCGGCGGTCTTGCCGGTGACGTCGACCTGGACCCCGCCCACCTCGTAGCTGCGCGAACTGTCCACCGGCGCGACGCCGCGATTGGCATTCTCGATCTGCGCCAACACCACGCCGCCGGTCGCCGCACAGGCGAGAGCAAGAGCGATCGGCAGGGGACGGAAAGGGCGCACGGACATTGCCGGCCTTTTGGCGAACGGCGAGTGGAAATCCAAGCGCGATGTGGTTAGGGGCGCACATGGCCGACACACCTTCGCAGCGGGCGGGCGAAAACGACCCGCAGTTCACCGCATACACCTATGCCGATGCCGGCGTCTCGATTGCCGCCGGCAACGCGCTGGTCCGCGCCATCGCCCCGCTTGCCCGCGCGACCCGGCGGCCGGGCGCCGATGCCGATCTTGGTGGGTTCGGTGGCTTCTTCGACCTCAAGGCCGCCGGCTTCACCGATCCCCTGCTGGTGGCGGCGAACGACGGCGTGGGCACCAAGCTGAAGCTTGCCATCGAGAGCGGCCGGCACGAGGGCGTCGGCGTCGACCTGGTCGCCATGTGCGCCAACGATCTGGTGGTGCAGGGCGCGGAGCCGCTGTTCTTTCTCGATTATTATGCCACCGGCAAGCTCGACAACGAGGTTGCGACTGCCGTCGTCGCGTCCATCGCCGAGGGTTGCCGGCAGGCGGGCTGCGCGCTGATCGGCGGCGAAACGGCCGAGATGCCGGGCATGTACGCGGCGGGCGACTACGATCTGGCCGGCTTCTGCGTCGGCGCGGTGGAGCGGGACAAGGTGCTGACCGGCCGCGACATCGCAGCGGGCGATGTCGTGCTCGGGCTCGCCTCGTCCGGCGTGCACTCCAACGGCTATTCGCTGGTGCGACGGCTGGCGGCGGACAAGGGCTGGAAGCTCGACCGACCCGCTTTGTTCGACCAGGACGTGATACTGATCGACGCGCTGATGGCGCCCACCCGCATCTATGTGCGCAGCCTGCTGCCTTTGCTCCGCGAGCGGCGGATCAAGGGCCTGGCCCATATCACGGGCGGTGGCTTGCTCGAAAACATCCCGCGCGTCTTGCCGGACGGCGCGCACGCGGCGATCGATGCCGATCTGTGGACCCAGCCGAGGCTGATGGCCTTCCTGCAGGCGCAGGGCGCGATCGAGCCCGGGGAGATGGCTCGTACCTTCAACTGCGGCGTCGGCATGGTCGCGATCGTCGAGGCCGAGGAGGCCGAAGGTGTCGCGGCTGCCCTGACCGAGGCAGGCGAGACGGTGTTCCGCATCGGCGAGATCGTCACCGGTCAGCGCGGCTGCACGGTCAAGGGCTCCGCCGGCACCTGGAGCGCGCGATCGGACTGGACGGCAACGCACAATGCGTGAGCTGGGCGCGAGACGGGCATGACCCGGGTCGGCATCCTTCTTTCGGGGCGCGGCTCCAACATGCGCGCGCTGGTGGAGCAGGCGCGCGGCTACGAGGTCGCGCTGATCGCCTCCGACAAGCCCGAAGCCGCCGGCATCGCCTGGGCGCGCGAGCGCGGGCTGCCGACCTTTGCGCTTTCGCCCAAGGGGATCGGCAAGGCGGCGTTCGAGGCGGAGATCGACCGCGCGCTGCGCGAGGCGGGTGTCGAGGTGATCGCGCTGGCCGGCTATATGCGGCTGCTGTCCGACGACTTCGTGGCACGCTGGCGGGGCAGGATCGTCAACATCCACCCGTCGCTCCTGCCGCGCTACAAGGGCCTCGATACCCATGCCCGTGCGATTGCGGCAGGCGATGCGGTCGCCGGTTGCTCGGTGCACCTCGTCACCGAGGAACTCGACGGCGGAGCGGTGCTGGGCCAGGCGCAGGTGCCGGTGTTGCCCGACGACACGCCCGAAACGCTGGCCGAACGTGTGTTGGCGGAGGAGCATCGGCTCTACCCACGGGTTTTATCGGAGTTCACCATGACGCCGCTCGATCGCCTCCGCACGCTCGCTGCCGCCCTGCCCGAAGTGGAGGAGCGTCCTTCGCACGGCCAGGCCACCTGGTTCGTCGCCGGCAAGCAGTTTGCGCAGTTCCGCGACGACCATCACGGAGACGGCCGCACCGTCGTGTGCGTACGCACCGGCGGAACGGACGAGGGCGACATGCTGATCGGAGCCGACCCGGAAACCTACTCACGGCCAGCCTATCTCGGCGCCAGCGGCTGGGTGGCGCTGAACCTGGCGGGAGATGTCGACTGGGCGTTGGTAGAGGACCGGGTTGCGCGTAGCTGGGAGCTGGCCGCTCCGGCCCGCCTTCTTGAGGCGGGCGGCAGGTGAGCGAAACGCCGGATCAGGCGCGCACCCGGCGGCGCTGGATCAGCCTTGCCGAGATCGCAACCGTGGCCGGCCTGCTGATCGGCGCCGGCGGGCTGTACCTCAATTGGCAGGATCGGCGGGAGGACCAGGCGGAAAAGGCGTCCGCCACCGCCAAGGAGAGCCGGGCGAAGTCGATCGCGACGCTGACCGGCACGGTGGAGAAGGGCGATCGGATCGCCCTGAACGACGCCGCGCATACGCTTTCCACGGTTACCGTGCGCTTGCCCGCGGCATTGGGCGGGACCACGCACGATGCCATGCCGGGGCCTCAGATCGACAAGGACTGGTTCGCCTCCGCGCTGCTGAAGGCGACCGATGGCGGCGCCGACGAGCGCACCGGGCGCCTCCCCGTGCTGGTCACGGCAACGTGGTGGGACGGCGACCGCGAGGTGCGCGATACGTCCCTCTACGACGTGCTGTGGCGAACGGAGGGACAGATGCTCGGCGGCCGCAAGCTGGCGTTGACCGGCTTCACCCTGCGCTCGCGCCAGGGTTCGACAAAAGCGCTGGAGGCAGCCTGGGCGAAGACCAAGCCGACGCCGTAGCGAAGCGGCTCAGACCGCACGGCCGAAGACGAGATCGTCGTGCCAGGTGGCGCCTACCAGGAAGCGTCGGGTGCCGATAACGGCAAAGCCCTGCTTCCCGTAGAAGCGCTGCGCTCGCCGGTTCCCGCCGTGAACGCCCAGCAGCAGCCGGCGGTGGCCCAGGTGCCGGGCGTCGGCGAGCGCCTGCTCCATCAGCGCAGCACCGAGGCCCGACCCATGGAAAGGCGCAAGCGTGTAGATGCGCTTCAGTTCGACATCCCCGGCCTGAGGTTCGATCGGCAGATCGGGGGTCGTGAGCAGGGTGTAGCCGATCGGGGCGGAGCCGACCTGCGCCTCGGCCAAGGTGACCACGCTGGCGGGATCGGCGATCCAGCGGGCGAAGGACCCGGCACTGGAGTTGCGATCGAGGTGCGCGAGGATGTCGGCACCATCCAGCACCCCCGCGAACGCCTCCAGGAACGTCGCGGCGGCGACCAGCGCGCAAGAGTGGGCATCGCCCTCCCCCGCGCGCCGGAGTGTCCAATCAGCCGACAATTTCTTCCGGCTTGAAGAAGTAGGCGATCTCGATGGCGGCATTCTCTTCCGAGTCAGAGCCGTGCACCGAATTGGCTTCGATCGATTCCGCCAGTTCCTTACGGATCGTGCCGGCATCGGCATTGGCGGGGTTGGTCGCGCCCATGATGTCGCGGTTGCGCTTCACGGCGTCCTCGCCCTCGAGCACCTGCACGACCACCGGGCCGGAGATCATGAACGAGACGAGGTCGTTGAAGAAGGGCCGCTCCTTGTGAACGGCGTAGAAGCCTTCGGCCTGCTCCCGCGTCATCTGGATGCGCTTGGAGGCGACAACCCGCAGGCCGGCCTCTTCCAGCATCTTGGTGACGGCGCCGGTCAGGTTGCGGCGGGTGGCATCGGGCTTGATGATCGAGAACGTGCGGGTCGCGGCCATGGCCATGCGGCTCCTTGGAATGGGTGGGTGAAGGAAAGTCGCGGCTCCCTAGGCGGGGCGGCGGACCGATGCAAGCGAGCGCGGTTCAGGCCGCCTTCTGCCAGCGGCCGTTCTCGTCCTGCTTCCAATAGTTGCGGGTGACGCCCTCGCGATCGGCGAGTCCCTTCCACGCCGCGCGGGCTTCGCCGATCCGGTCTTCATCGAAAAAGTGGAAGGCGCGGTCGAACGCCAGCGCCTCCTCCCGCCATATGCCATCGGCAAGCGCCACGTTGCGCGCGTGATTGGCGGCGCGGACATCGGCGACAAGCAGCACTGGCTGGTCCGCCTCGCCCTCCCCCGCCTGCCCGTGCGGCAGGAAGCTCTCCGCCTCGTACGTCCAGAGAAGCTTGTCCAGCCGGGCACGCTGATCGTCGCTCTCGCTGACGATCAGCAGCCGCCCGCCCCCCGCCAGCACCCGCTCGCAAATGCGCGGAAGCACCCGGTCGAGCGGCGCCTGCGTCAGGTGGTAGAAGTCGACCTGCATGGCGCTGTCGGCGATCAGCCCTCGAAATTGTCGGCGACGAACCGGTCGAGCAGGCGCACGCCGTAACCGGTCGCGCCCTTGGCATAGTTGGGGCCGTCCTTGTCGGACCAGACCATGCCGGCGATGTCGAGATGCGCCCAGCGCACGCCTTCCTCCACGAACCGCTGCAGGAACTGCGCGGCCGTGATCGAGCCGGCCCCGCGCGGGCCGACATTCTTCATGTCGGCGATCGGGCTGTCGATCAGCTTGTCGTAGGTCGGCGACAGCGGGAAGCGCCACAGCTGGTCGCCGCTTGCCAGGCCGGCGGCGGTGAGCTGCCCGGCCAGCGTGTCGTCGTTGGAGAACAAACCGCCGAACTCGTTGCCCAGGCTGACGATCATCGCGCCCGTCAGGGTGGCGAGATCCACGATCGTGCCCGGCTTGTGCGTCCGCTGCACCCAGGTGAGGCAGTCGCACAGGACCAGCCGGCCTTCCGCGTCCGTGTTGAGCACCTCGATGGTCTGGCCGGACAGGGAGGTGAGCACGTCCCCCGGGCGCGTGGCCATGCCGTCCGGCATGTTCTCGACAAGGCCGCACACGCCGACCACGTTGGCGCGCGCCTCGCGGGCCGCCAGCGCCTTCATCGCGCCGACCACCGCACCGGCGCCGCCCATGTCCCACTTCATGTCCTCCATGCCGGCCCCGGGCTTCAGCGAGATGCCGCCGGTGTCGAAGGTCACGCCCTTGCCGACGAGCGCCAGGTCGGTTCCCTCGCTGCCCTTGCCGTTCCACTTGAGCGCCAGCAGCCGCGCGTCGCGCGCCGAGCCGAGGCTGACGCCGAGCAGCGCGCCCATGCCGAGCTCGCGCATCTCGTCCTCGCCCAGCACTGTGGCCTGAAGGCCCAGACCGTCGATCTCCGCCATCACCCGCGCGACGAAGCTCTCCGGATAGATGATGTTGGCCGGTTCGGCGACCAGCGTGCGGGTAAGCGCCAAGCCGCCGGTGACCGCCTTTTGCGCGGCCCACGCCTCGTCGGTGCCGGCCGGTGCGCCCAGGATGGTCACGGTCGCGAGGCTCGGCCTGGCGGTGTCCGGCAGCTTGGTGCGGTACACGTCGTGGCGCCACGCGCGCTGCGCGGCCGCACCGGCGAAACGCGCGGCGGCCGGCGCCGTGGCACCGGCATCGGCCAGGTCCACCGCCGCCGCCTCGGCACCGGAGGTCAGCAGCCGCGCGGTGAGCGCGCCGCCGGCCTTGCCCCATTCCTCTTCGCTGCCACCGCCTACGCCCAGCAGCAGCACCCGCTGGGTTCCGTCGTTCTGCGGCACAAAGGCCTCGACCACGGACCCGGCTTCGCCGTCGAACCGCCCCCCCGCCGCCGCGGCGAGCACCAGCCGGCGCGCTCCTGCCTCCAGCCCGCGGAGCGATGCGCGATCCAGCGCGCCCTTCTCGACCGGAAAGGCGATCGCGTCGGCGGCGGGCGCCTGCGGAGCGAAGACGATGTTCATGGGAAGGCCTCGTTCTTGCGGAATGTGTTTTTGTTGCTGCCACTTGCTCTACGCTTCCGATCGGCCGCGGGTAAAGCGCCTGTGCGCGATTGCGGCGCGCGCGTGTCGATGCGATAGGCGAGAGCGACGGACGCCGGCAACGGCGCGAAAAGGGTGCGTGCAACTGGTGAAGCGTTTCCATCTCCTGGCCGGCTGCGCCCTGTTCCTGCTGACCGGCGGCATTGCGCACGCGCAGGACCTCAACGCCCGGCCGGTGCCTCCGCCCGCGCCGGTGGATGCCGCGCCGACGCCATCCCCCGCGGGCGAGGACCAGGTGCAGTTCAGCGCCGGAACCCTCGACTATGATCTCGATGCCGACGTGGTGGTCGCCACCGGTGACGTGCGCATGCAGCGCGAGGGCGACCGGCTGCGCGCGGACAAGGTGGAATGGAACCGCAAGACGGGAAAAGTCGTCGCCACCGGCAACATCGCGGTCACCAACCCCGGCGGCGACACGGCCTATGGCGACTCCATCGAACTGACGGATTCGCTGAAGGACGGCGTGGTCGACAACATGCTGATCGTGCTGGAGCGCGGCGGGCGCATCGCCGCCAAGCGCGGCACCCGCGGGCAGGATGAGGTGGTGACGCTGGAAAGCGCCGCCTACACGCCTTGTTCGGTGCAGACCTCCGAAGGATGTCCCAAGGAGCCTTCGTGGAAGATCACGGCGGTGCGCGTGATCTATCGGCCGGATCGCGAGCGGATCTACTACAAGGGCGCCAAGATCCACCTGTTCGGGCTGCCGGTGGTGCCGCTGCCCAACTTCTCGAATTCCATCGGCGACCGGTCCGAATCGGGCTTCCTGACGCCAGACCTGCGCTACAACAACGGCATCGAAATGTCGGTGCCTTATTATTTCAAGCTGGCGGACAATCGCGGGCTGATCATCACTCCCCGCGTGTTCACCGGCGTGCTGCCGATGTTGCAGGGCGAATATCGCCAGCTGGACACGAAGGGCGCGCTCCGCGTCACCGGCTACGGCACGTACGGCACGCGCAGCGATACCGCGCTGGCGGGCACCGTGGGCGACACGGAGCGTGCGTTTCGCGGCTATCTGGACGCGGTGGGCCGCTACCAGTTCTCGCCGGAGTGGAGTTTGTCGAGCTCGGTGCGGCTGACCACCGACCGCACGTTCCTGCGCCGTTACGATATCTCCCGCGACGACCGGCTGCGCACCACCGCCAAGCTCGAGCATATCGACGCGAACTCCTATCTCGCCGTCACCGGCTGGTACGTGCAGACGCTGCGGGTCAACGATCGTCAGGGCATGCAGCCGATCGCCCTGCCGGAGATCGACTATCGCCGCCGCTTCAACGATGCCCCGCTCGGCGGCGTGCTGCAGGTGCAGCTCAACACGCTGGCACTGACGCGGCCTGCCGGCCAGGACACGCAGCGCGCCTTTGCCGCCGCGCAGTGGGACCTGCGCAAGCTCACCCGGTGGGGACAGGAGGTGACGTTCACCGCCTATGCGCGCGGCGACCTGTACAACACCAACGACATCCTTTCGACCGCCAACCCTGCCTATCGCGGCACCGAAGGCTTTCAGGGCCGGGCGATCGGTGCTCTGGCCGTGGACGTGAAGTGGCCGTTCATCGGCACCTTCCTGGGCGGCACCCAGCGCTTCACCCCGCGCGTGCAGCTGGTCGCCTCGCCCCATGTCCGCAATCTGGACCTGCCGAACGAGGATGCGCGGGCGATCGACCTCGAGGATTCGAACCTCTTCTCGCTTAATCGCTTCGCCGGCTACGACCGGTGGGAAGACTCCTCGCGCATCACCTATGGCGCGAACTGGGCGGTGACGCTGCCGGGGCTCTCCTTCGACTCCACCGTGGGCCAGAGCTACCGCCTGACGGAGCGCGACCAGATCTTCCCGGACGGCACCGGGCTCAGCGACCGCTTCTCCGACATCGTCGGGCGCTCGGAACTGCGCTTCCGCGACTTCGTCTCGCTGGTCCATCGGTTCCGGCTCGACAAGGACAGCCTGGCGGTGCGCCGCAACGAGGTGGACGCCACCGTTGGCAGCCGCAGCACCTATGTGCTGGTCGGCTATCTGCGCCTGAACCGCGACATCGCCTCGTCCGAGGATCTTCAGGACCGCGAGGAAGTGCGGCTGGGCGGCCGGGCACAGGTGACGCGCTTCTGGTCCGTCTACGGCTCGGCGATTGTGGATCTTACGGACCGGGCGGAGGATCCCCTGTCCCTGTCGGACGGGTTCAGCCCGGTTCGCCACCGCGTGGGCGTCGCCTATGAGGACGATTGCCTCAGGCTGGGGCTCGCCTGGCGGCGCGATTATGCCACCACGGGCGATGCCACGCGGCGCAGCGCCTATCTGTTCACGCTGGCGTTCAAGAATCTGGGCCGCTAAGCCTGCATTCAGCCGATGGGTGGCACGGATCAGGGCACGCGACCCTCGCGGGGATGGGAAAAACGATCACGCTATGAGCAAGTTCAACTGGGCGCGGGCCGGCCGCGCGATGGGGCTGGCGGCCGCGCTGGGTGCAACGGGTGCGCTGTGCGCGCAAACCGTGCCCGATCAGCCGAACACCGCGTCCGCGCTTGATATCCCGGAAAACCTCCAGATCTTCGGCAAGGTCGATCCGAACGTCCGCAAGCCCACCGCGATCGTGAACGACACGGTTATCACGGGCACGGACGTGGATCAGCGCGCCGCGCTGCTGATCGCGGCCAACAACCTGAAGCTCAGCGCGGAGGATCGCGACCGCCTGCGCCTGCAGGTGCTGCGCAACCTGATCGACGAGACGCTGCAGATTCAGGAAGCGAAAACCGCGCAGGTCACCATCACGCAGAGCGAGATCGACCAGAGCTATGCGCGCATCGCCCGTGGCTTCGGCCGCACCCCGGCGCAGATGAGCACCTACCTGCGCGAGGCCGGCTCCTCCGACCGCTCGCTGCGCCGCCAGATCGAGGGCGAACTGGCATGGCAGCGTTTCCTGCAGCGCCGCGTGGAGCCGCTCGTCAACGTCGGCGAGGAGGAGGTGAAGGGCATCCTTGACCGGCTCCAGGCATCGAAGGGCACCGAGGAATACCACCTCAAGGAGATATACCTGTCGGCGACGCCTGATCGCGCCGAGCAGGTCTATGCCAATGCCCGCCGCATGATCGAGCAGATCCAGAAGGGCGAAGCGCCGTTCGAATATCTGGCGCGGCAATATTCCGAATCGTCCACGCGCGCGGTCGGCGGAGACCTGGACTGGGTGCGGCTGAACACACTGCCGGAATCCCTGTCCGCGGCCGCCCAGCAGATGCAGGTGGGGCAGATCGCCGGACCGGTCGAAACCCCGGGCGGCATGTCGATCCTCTACCTGGTGGACAAGCGCCAGGTGCTGACCAGCGATTCGCGCGATGCCCGATTGCAGCTGAAGCAGCTGACGATCCGCTTCCCCGCGGGCACGACGCAGGCGCAGGCGACGACCCGCGCTGCCGCCTTCGCCAAGGCGACCCAGGCGATCAACGGCTGCGGCGAGGTCAATCGCGTCGCCGGCACGATCGACGCCGAGGTGGTCGACAGCGATGCCGTGGTGGTGCGCGATCTGCCGCCGGCTTTGCAGGAAATCCTCCTGAAGCTGCAGATCGGCCAGGCCACGCCGCCCTTCGGCTCGCCGGAGCAGGGCGTTCGCTCGCTGGTCCTGTGCGGCCGCGAGGATCCGCAGAACGGCGGCCTGCCCAACCCCGAACAGGTGCAGGCACAGATGGAGCAGGCACGCGTGAACCTGCGCGCCCAGCAGATGCTGCGCGACCTGCGCCGCGACGCCATCGTGGAGTATCGCTGAGGGCGCGGCCATGACCGAGCAAGCGCTCGCCATCGCCATGGGCGACCCCGCCGGCATCGGCCCGGAGGTGATCGCCAAATCCTGGGCGCAGCGCGTCGAACACGAGCTGCCGCCGTTTTTCGCGGTCGGCGACTCGCGCGCGGTCGAGCGCGTCTGGTCCGGCCCGGTCGCCCGGCTGGGCGATCCGTCCGAAGCGATCGCGAAGTTCGACGAATGCCTGCCGGTGCTCAACGTCGAGGATGCGGGCGAGATCGTGCCGGGCGTTCCCGATGGCGATGGCGCCCGCTGCGCCCTGCATTCGCTGGAGCTGGCAGTCGGCCTGGTCCGCTCGGGCGCGGCGCGGGCGCTGGTGACCGGTCCGGTTTCCAAGACGCAGCTGTACGGCATCGGCTTTCAATATCCGGGGCAGACGGAGTTCGTCGCCGAGCGCTGCGGCATCGCCGGGCAGAATGCGGTGATGATGCTGGCGGGCCCCAGCCTCAAGGTGGTGCCGATCACCACGCATGTGCCGCTGTCGGCGGTGGCAGCGATGCTGACGGTGGACTTGATCGTGGCTAAGGGCCGCGCCACGGCCCGTGGCCTTGCCCGCAACTTCGGCATCCTGCGGCCACGTCTCGCGTTTGCCGGGTTCAATCCACATGCCGGGGAGAATGGGGCGCTCGGGCGCGAGGAGATCGAGGTGCTGGAGCCGGCGATCGCGCAGCTGCGCAGCGAGGGGATCGAGGCCAGCGGCCCCTACCCCGCCGACACCATGTTCCACCCCCGCGCGCGGGCGAAATACGACGCGGCCTTGTGCTGCTATCACGATCAGGCGCTGGTGCCCCTGAAAACCCTGCATTTCGACGAGGGCGTGAACATCACGCTGGGCCTGCCCCTGGTACGCACCTCGCCCGACCACGGCACGGCATTCGACATCGCCGGTACGGACCAGGCCGATCCGGGCGCGATGATCGCCGCCATCGCGATGGCCGGAGCCGCCGCCGCGCATCGCGCCGCATCCGGATCGTGAAACCGGACCTTCCGCCGCTGCGCGAGGTCATCGCGCGGCATGGCCTGAACGCCAGCAAGGCGCTGGGCCAGAACTTCCTGCTCGATGCGCAACTCCTGGCGCGGATCGCCCGCATTCCGGGCGATCTTCGCGATGCCGAGGTGTTCGAGGTCGGTCCGGGCCCGGGCGGCCTTACCCGCGCGCTGCTTGCCGCCGGGGCACGGGTGACGGCGGTGGAGCGCGATCATCGCTGCATCCCGGCGCTCGCGGAGCTCGGCGCGGCGTATCCGGGCAAGCTGCGGGTGATCGAGGAGGACGCGATGGCGCTGGACGCCCCGGCCTTGTTCTCGAGCAGGCCGCATATCGTATCCAACCTGCCCTATAACATCGGCACGGCGTTGCTGGTCGGCTGGCTGTCCGCCCGCTGGCAACCCTGGTGGTCCAGCCTGACGCTGATGTTCCAGAAGGAGGTGGCGCAGCGCGTTGTCGCGCAAGAGGGCGAGGATGCCTATGGTCGCCTGGCGGTGCTCTCGCAGTGGCGCTCGACGGCCAAGCTCGCGCTGCCGGTCCACCGCTCCGCCTTCACCCCGCCACCCAAGGTGATGTCGGCCGTGGTGCACATCGTCCCCGGCGAGGAGCCGCCCGGCGTCGATCTGCCCGTGCTGGAGCGCCTCACCGCGGCGGCCTTCGGGCAGCGGCGCAAGATGTTGCGCCAGAGCCTGAAAGGGGTGCCCGGCTCGATCGAGGCGCTCCAGGAACTCGGTGTCGATCCGACACGGCGCGCCGAAACGGTGGACGTCGCCACCTTCACGGCACTCGCCCGGTCGCTCAGAAAGGCCTGAAACGAAACGGGCTCCCGCGTCGGCGGGAGCCCGGTGGTTCAGTCTGCCCTCCGCGTCAGCTGCGCTGCGGCAGGGCGTAGGCGACCACGCTGTCGCCCGCCGGCGTTTCCATGAAATGGTGGCCGCCGGCGAAGATCACCAGATATTCGCGGCCACCCTGCTCGTAGACGATCGGGGTCGCCTGCCCGCCGGCGGGCAGCGCCGCGGACCACACGGTCTTGCCCGTGCGCATGTCGATCGCCCGGATCAAGTCATCCGTCGCCGCGGCGATGAAGATCAGCCCTCCCCCCGTCACCACGGAGCCGCCATTGTTCGGCGTGCCGATATGGAACGGCAGGTAGGATGGGATGCCGAACGGACCGTTCTTGCGCGCGGTGCCGAAGGGGCGATCCCAGATCGTCTTGCCGGTGGCCAGGTCGATCGCGCGGATGCCGCCATAAGGAGGCTTCTTGCAGAGCAGGCCCGTCAGCTTCAGCCGCCAGCCGGCGTTGACGCTGATCGCATAGGGCGCGTTCCATTGCGGATCGATCGAGTGCGAGGTCGACGACGCCTTGCCCGGCGTCATGAAGCGCGGCAGCACGCCCTCCTTGGTCGCCTCGTTGCGCGCGATCAGCTTCACGTAGTTCGGCATGTCGTTGTAGTTGGCGATCATCACGCCGCGGTTCGGATCGACGGACACGCCACCCCAGTCGCTGCCGCCGTTATAGCCCGGATATTCCACGCTGTGCCGGTCGGCGCTTGGCGGGGTGTAGAAGCCGCGATAATCGGCCTTCCGGAACTGGATGCGGCAGAGCATCTGGTCGAGCGGGGACATGCCCCACATGTCCGCTTCGCGCAGGTTCGGCTTGCGCAGCGAGTGCCACAGCGAGCCGATCTGGGTGGGTGCGCGCTCCTGCGGCTCCACGCCGCCGCCCGGCGCCTTGATGGTGCCGATCGGGGTGATCGGCCGGCCGGTCGCGCGATCGAGGATGTAGAAATCGCCCTGCTTGGACGGCACGATGATCGCCGGCGTGCCCTTATAGTCGATCAGCGTGGGCTGGCTGCCGAAATCATAGTCCCAGACGTCCTTCCTGACCGCCTGGAACGTCCAGCGCGGCTTGCCGGTGGTCACGTCTAGCGCGACCAGCGACGTAGCGTACTTGTTCTCCTCCGGCGTGCGACGGGCGCTGAGATAATCGACCGCGGCGTTGCCCATCGGCAGGTAGACGAGGCCGAGTTGCTCGTCGCCGCTGGAGGTGGTCCACATGTTGGGCGTGCCACGGGTCCAGGTCTGGCCGGCGGGCGGATAGCCGTTCCACTCCGGATGCGTCATGTCCCAGGCGAAGCGCAGGCGGCCGGTGACCGCATCGAAGCCCTGGATCACGCCCGAAGGCGCCGTGGTGGTCTGGCCATCGAGGATCTGGTGCCCGACGACGGCGATGCCGCGCACAATGGTGGGCGCCGAGTTGATCGAGGCATAGCCGGGATACACCTCGCCCATGCCGATCTTGGTATCGACCTGGCCGTTGGAGCCGAAATCCGCACAGGCGCGGCCGGTAAGCGCGTCCACCGCGATCAGGCGGGAATCGAGCGTTCCCTCCAGGATGCGCTGCGCACAAGGCTGGTCGGCCGAAGCCCCGGGAACGCGGTAATAGTCCACCCCGCGGCAGGCGGTGGTGTACGGGATCCACTTGTCCGGCACCTTGGGATCATAGCGCCACTTCTGCTGGCCGGTCGCCGCGTCCATCGCCACGATCACGTTCTTGGCCGTGCAGGTATAAAGGAGACTGCCGATCTTCAGCGGCGTGTTCTCCGTGCCGTAGAGCTTGGAGAATTGCGGATCGGTAGGGGTGCCGCCGGTGTGCGTTTCCCACACCTTTTCCAGCGTGCCGACATTGTCTGCGTTGATCTGGTTGAGCGGCGAGAAGTGCCGGGCGGCATAGGTGCCGGCATAGCTCGGCCAGTCGGCGCCGGTGCTCTGGCCGGAGGGGTCGGCCATGCCCTGCGAGTTGGGCGCGGGCAGTGCGGCGACGGCAACGTCTTGCGTTCCCAGGATGGTGAAGCTGACGGCGGTCACCACCAGAAAGGCGGCGATCGCGCCCAGCGCCCCGCGCCAGCGCAGCGGGCTGTCCTGCAAGGTAGGAACAACCAGGAAGACGAGGATGAGCAGCACCAATGGCGCAATCGTCCACGGGATCAGCCCCCATGGGTCGGCGCCGTTCTCCGCCACGCCCCACAGGACCGACAGCAATACGGTGGCCGTATAAAGCCACGCGCCGGCGATCCGGCCACGCAGCAGAAGCACGCCGCTGGCCAGCAGGCCAAGCCCCGCCACAAGATAGTAGAGGGAGCCGCCCAGCACCGCCAGATAGCCTCCTCCCCCGACCAGAACGAGGCCGATAACGGCGAGGATCAGGCCGACGATGGTCGCTGGCCAGCTGCGGCGTTTGGGCATGCGCAATCCCTTTGCGATATTGTTGTAACTCCCTGACGAGCAAACGGTGCCCCGCAGGCGGTTGTTCCGAACGCATGCGGCAATCGGGGTTGCACTTCTTGCACTCCACGCTGCTGGCGGGGCTCGCAACCTGCCGCTATGCCCGGAGCAGAAACAAGGAGATACGGATGCGTTGGTCGTTGCTGCCGCTGTTGATCGCCCTTCCCGCCGCGGCGCATGCGCAGGCGCTGTCACCGGCGGAAGCGGCGCAGGTGGACAGGATCGTCACGGAAGCGCTGGCGCAGAGCGGCACGCCCTCCGCGTCGATCGCGATCGTTCGCGGCGGCCGGCTTGCCTATGCCAAGGCCTATGGCAAGCAATCGGAGACGGTGCGCACGGCCCTCACCGATGCGCCGTACCAGATCGCCTCCGTTTCCAAGCAGTTCACCGCCGCGGCACTGCTGCTGCTGGAGGATGAGGGCAAGCTGAGCCTGGACGACACCGTGGCGAAATACGTGCCCGGAATCACCGGCGGCGATCGCATCACGCTGCGCCAGTTGCTGAGCCATACGTCGGGCCTGCAGGACTATTGGCCGCAGGATTACAGCTTCAAGGCCATGTCCACACCCGTCACGCCGCAGGGCATCGTCGACCGTTGGGCGAAAAAGCCACTGGACTTCCAGCCGGGCGAGCAGTGGCAATATTCGAACACCGGCTATGTTGTCGCCGGGATGATCGTGGAGAAGGTGTCCGGCCAGCCGCTGCTGGACTTCCTCAACGCCCGCATCTTCAGGCCGCTGGGCATCACCGCCTATGACCAGGATCTCGCGATCGGGCCGAAGTTCCCGCAAGGCTATGGCCGCGCCGCGCTGGGGCCGCTGCGGCCTGTCACGCCGGCGGCACGGGGCTGGCTCTATGCCGCCGGCGAACTGTCGATGAGCGCGTCGGATCTCGCCAAATGGGACATCGCGCGCATCAATCGCACGGTGCTGCCGGCCGACGACTGGTTGATGCAGGAAACCGCGGTGAAGCTCAACAACGGCACCGACACGGGCTACGGCCTCGGCGTCACCGTGGGGAGGGGCGCCGGCCGCAAGATGATCGAGCATTCGGGCGAGGCAGTGGGCTTCCTGTCCGAGAACATCGTCTTCCCGGACGACAAGGCGGCGGTGGTCGTCCTCACCAACACCTGGTCGAGCGGGACCTACCGCGTTCTCGCGCAGAAGCTGGTGCCGGTCGCGCTGCCGGGCACCTCCGCCGCAGCCGGCGACCCGGCCGATGCCGCCAGCCTCGCCAAGGTGAGGACGGTCTTTGCGCAGCTGCAGGCCGGGCAGCTCGATCGCAGCCTGCTGACGGAAGACGCGAACTTCTATTTCGATACGCAGAACCGCGCCGATTTCCGCACCAGCCTCGCCCCGCTCGGCGCGCCCAGGGAGATCGTGGCCATAGGCAAGCCGAGCCTGCGCGGTGGGTTCGTCTCGCGCCGCTTCCGGGCGAACTATCCCGATCGCGCGCTGAACGTATCGACCTTCTTCGAACCCGGCGCGAACGGCCGGATCGAGCAGTTCCTCGTCACCGCGGCGGACGCGCAATGATCGACTTCTCGGCCCTTCTCCAGCCGGATCGCAGGCAGGCCGCACGGCTGATCCACGTCGTCCATCCCGACGACTGGCAGCAATGGCTCGCCACCCAGCCGCCCCGCGTGCGTACCGCCGTGGCTGCGCACAAGCTGACCGGCAAGGCCGGCAACCGGGCGGTCCTGCCGGGAGAGGCGGCCGATGACTGGTCGATGCTGCTGGTGTGCGACGAGGATGCCTCCTCGCCGTGGAAGATCGCATCCCTGGGCGAGCAACTGCCGGAAGGCACGTACCGGCTGGCCAGCGGCGAGCCGGGTGCGGCGATGCTCGGCTGGATGCTCGCGCAATACCGGTTCGAGCGGTATCGCAAGGGCAAGCCCCAAGGCCCGCGCGTTCTCCTGACCGGCGAGCCTGCCCGCATCGAGGAGATGGTCCGCCTCGCCGAGGCGACCGCCAAGGTTCGCGACCTCGTCAACACGCCCGCCCTCGATTGCGGACCGGCCGAGCTGGAGGCGGAGGCAGAGGCGCTGGCGGGGCGACATGGCGCGACGCTGACCGTCACGCGCGGCGATGCGCTGGCGCAGGGCTATCCGATGATCCACGCGGTGGGACAGGCGGCCGCGCGCGGTCGCGAGCCGCGCCTGCTGGAGATCGAGTGGGGCGACCCGGCGCATCCGCGCGTCGCGATCGTCGGCAAGGGGGTCTGCTTCGACACCGGCGGGCTGGACCTGAAGCCCTCGGCGGCGATGCGGCTGATGAAGAAGGACATGGGCGGCGCCGCGCACGCCCTCGCGCTGGCCGGCCTGGTGATGGCCGCGCGATTGAAGCTTCGCCTGCACCTGCTGGTTCCGGCCGTGGAGAACAGCGTCTCGTCCGCCAGCTTCCGCCCCGGAGACGTGCTGCGCACGCGCAAGGGGCTGACGGTGGAGAACACCAACACCGATGCCGAGGGCCGGCTGATCCTGGGCGATGCCCTGACCCGGGCGGGCGAGCTGGCGCCGGAGCTGATACTCGATTTCGCCACCCTGACCGGCGCCGCGCGCGTGGCGGTGGGCCCGGACCTCCCGGCCACTTTCGTGCAGGACGAGGCGCTTGCCGCCGATCTGCTGGCAGCCGGCACGTCGGTCGGGGACCCGCTGTGGCGACTGCCATTGTGGGACGGCTATGAGGACATGCTGAAGTCCGACGTGGCCGATCTCGTCAACGCGCCGGAGGGCGGCTTTGCCGGCGCGGTCACCGCCGCGCTCTTTCTCCGCCGCTTCGTGGCGAAAGACACGCGCTGGGCGCACTTCGACACCTTCGCCTGGCGCCCCGCCGCCAAGCCCGGGCGGCCGAAGGGCGGCGACGCCATGGGCCTGCGCGCCGCCTGGTCGGTGCTGAAGGCGCGATACGCCTGAACGGCGGGATTGCGGCGCGGGTAATCAGGCCAGCGCCGCACCCGCCGCGATGATCGGCGCGAACTTCGCCGCGGTGAGGCTGGCGCCGCCCACCAGCGCGCCGTCGACATCGCCCGCCGCCAGCAGTTCGCCTGCATTGTCGCCGGTGACCGAGCCGCCATAGAGCAGCCGTACGCCATCGGCCGCGTCGCCGATCAGCTCGTGCAACCTCGCGCGGATGGCGCCGTGCATCGCCGCCACGTCCTCCACCGTTGGCGTGCGGCCGGTGCCGATCGCCCAGATCGGCTCATAAGCGATCGAGAGCCATTCGCCGCTCGCATCCGCCGGCAGCGAACCCGCGAGCTGCTCCGTCACCACCGCTTCCGCGCGCCCGGCGTCACGATCGGCAAGCTGCTCGCCGACGCACAGGATCGCGCCCAGCCCGCAGCGGTGCAGCGCCTCGGCCTTGGCCCGAACCTCGGCATCCGTCTCGTGCTGGTCGCAGCGGCGCTCGCTATGGCCGACGATGGAGAAGCGCGCGCCGGCCTCGCGGATCATGCCGGCGGAGATGCAGCCGGTATGCGGGCCCTTGTCCACCGCGTGCACATCCTGCGCGCCGATCGGCAGCTCGGGTACCTGCTCCGCGGCAAGGCCGATCAACGTCGCCGGCAGGGCGATGGCGACGTCCACGGCGACGTGTGCGCGCGCGGCTTCCGCGATCCCGCGCAGCTCGCTGATGCTGTTCCGCCCGCCGTTCATCTTCCAGTTACCCGCGATCAGCTTGCGTCGAGCCATGTTTCTCCCCCGTTCCTGGCGGCCGGGATAGCCGATCGCGCGCGCGGCACAAGCTTGCTCCCCTGCCCACCTGTCCCTAAAGCGGCCGGCATCCAGTGTTCCATTCGGACGTCCGCCTTCCATGCTCAGCTTTTTCCGCCGCCTGATCCATTCCAAGGCCGGCCTGGTCATCACCTTCGGGGTGCTGGCGGTGATCGCGCTCGCGTTCGCGGCCGGCGACGTGACCGGACTGGGCCATGGCGGCGGGAGCGTGACCGGCGACAACGTGGCGAGCGTCGGCAACGAGAAGATCGGCGCGGCCGAGCTGCGCGAGCGCACGCAGCGCGAGCTGGACAGCTTCCGCCAGCAGCAGCCCGGGCTCGACATGGTGCAGTTCGTTACCCAGGGCGGCCTGGACGGCACGCTGGAGCGCGTCATCAACCAGGTCGCGCTGCAGGAGTTCGGGCAGGACCAGGGCATGGTCGTCAGCAAGGCGGCGGTGGACGCGCAGATCGCCGCCATTCCCGCCTTCCAGGGGCCGGACGGCAAGTTCAGCCCGACCGCCTATCAGCGCCTGCTCGCCGAGCGGCGCCTCACCGATGCCGGCATCCGCAGCGACATCACCCGCGACATCATGGCGCAGCAGATCGTCGCGCCGCAGATCGGCGCCTCTCAGGTCGCCCGCGCGGTGGCGCTGCCCTATGCCTCGCTGCTGCTGGAAAAGCGCCAGGGCAGCATCGCCTTCGTGCCGGACAGTGCAGGCGACACCGGCCCGGCGCCCACCGAGGCGGAGGTCGCCGCCTTCTACAACCGCAACCGCGCCCGGTACATGGTGCCGGAACGTCGCGTTGTCCGCTATGCGCTGGTCACGCCGGCCGCGATCAAGGACAAGGCCGTGCCCACGGAGGCGGAGATCGCCGCCGCCTACAAGGCCCAGGCGGCGCGATATGCCGGGGGCGAGAAGCGCACGGTCAGCCAGGTGATCGTTGCCGATCAGAAGGCGGCGCAGGCGCTGGTCGCCAAGGTGAAGGGCGGCATGCCCATCGCCGATGCGGCACGGGCGGCGGGGCTGGAGCCGGCCACGCTGACGGTGGACAAGGCAGGCCTTGCCGCGCAGTCCTCGACCGAGATCGCCAATGCCGCGTTCGGTGCGACGCAGGGATCGGTGCTCGGCCCGCTCAAGGCGCCGCTTGGCTTTGCCGTCCTCCGCGTCGATGCGATCACGCAGGAAAAGGGCAGGCCCCTGGCGGAGGCCCGCGCGGAGATCGTGCCCGCGCTAACGCAGCAGAAGACCCAGGCGGCGTTGGTTGCCGTGCAGGACGCCCTGAACGAGGCGATCGGCAACAATGCCACCTTCGCCGAGCTGGTGTCCGACCAGAAGCTCACTGCCCAGACCACGCCCGCCCTCGCCGCCAACGGCAGCGATCCGGAAAATGCCGCCTTCAAGCCTGCACCGGAGATCCTGCCGGTGTTGTCGGCCGCGTTCCAGGCCGAGCAGGGCGACGATCCGCAGCTTGTGCAGACCGCCCAGGACGGCAGCTTCGCGGTGGTCGCGCTCGATCGGGTGGTGCCGGCCGCTCCCCGTCCGCTGGCGCAGGTTCGCGACACGGTGACGCGCGACTTCCGGCTGGAGCGGGCGCATGTTGCCGCGCGCAAGATTGCCGCGGCGGTGCTTTCCGCTGCGCAGAAGGGCACGCCGCTTGAACAGGCCGTGCGGGCAGCCGACAGCAATCTGCCGGCGGTGAAGCCGCTGCGCGCCAGCCGCGCGCAGCTGTTCGCCAACCGTGCCGGTGCCCCCCCGGCACTTACTCTGTTGTTCAGCATGGTGCAGGGCAGCGTGCGCGTGATCGAAGCGCCGCAGCAGGGCGGCTGGATGGTGGTCAAGCTCGAGCAGGTCCAGAAGGCCGATGCGAAGAACTCGCCGGGCGTGATCGCCGCGGTGCGCCAGGATCTGGCCCGCTCCGCCGGTCGCGAATATGTGCAGCAGCTTACCCGCGCGATCCGCAACGAGGTGGGCGTGAAGAAGAATGACGGGGTGATCGCCAGCGTGCGCGCGCAGCTGCTCGGCCAGGAAAACGGCCAGCCCTGACGTGAACGACCCGCGCGAAGCCCTGGCTGCCGGCCGCCCGGCGCTCGTCTGGCGGCGGCAGGTGGCCGATACCGAAACCCCGGTCGCCGCCGCGCTCAAGCTGATCGAGCCCGGCCGGGGCGATTTCCTCCTGGAGTCGGTGGAGGGCGGCGAGACGCGCGGACGGCACAGCCTGATCGGCCTGGCGCCCGACCTCGTCTTCCGGGCCTCCGGCGACGCCGCCGAGGTCAACCGCGAGTGGCTGACCGACCGCGACACGTTCGTGCCCGCCGAGGGCGGGGCGCTGGCCGCCTTGCGTGCGCTGGTCGCCGAGTGCCGGATGGACGTGCCCGCCGAGCTTCCGCGCGCGCTGGCCTGCCTTGTCGGCTATTTCGGGTATGAGACGGTCGGGCTGGTGGAACGTCTGGCGCGGCCCGCCCCCAATCCGATCGACGTGCCGGACATGATGTTCGTGCGTCCCACCGTGATCCTGATCTTCGATCGGCTCGCGGACGCGCTGTTTCTGGTTGCACCCGCCTGGCCCGACGCGCGGCGCACGCCCGACGAGATCGTGTCGGCCGCGCAGGAGCGTCTGGACGCGGTTGCGGCGCGCCTCGCCAGTGCCGCCCTGCCCCCGCCGGCCCGGCTCGACGCCGCACCCTATATCGCGCTCGAGCCGAAGCTCGCGCCGGGCAGGTACGGCGAGATGGTGGCGGCAGCGAAGGACTATATCGTTGCCGGGGACATCTTCCAGGTCGTCCTTGCCCAGCGCTTCACCGCTCCCTTTCCGCTTCCGGCCATCGAGCTCTACCGTTCACTCCGGCGGATCAATCCGTCGCCTTTCCTCTACCATCTCGATCTTCCCGGGTTCAGCCTGGCGGGTTCCAGCCCCGAGATCCTGGTGCGGGTGCGCGATGGCGAGGTGACCATTCGCCCGATCGCCGGCACCCGCCCGCGCGGCCGCACCGGCGCCGAGGATGAGGCCAACCGGACGAGCCTGCTTGCGGACCCGAAGGAGCGGGCCGAGCACCTGATGCTCCTCGACCTCGGCCGCAACGACGTGGGCCGCGTGTCCGAAGCCGGCAGCGTGCGGGTGACCGACAGCTACACGGTGGAGCTGTACAGCCACGTCATGCACATCGTCTCCAACGTGGTCGGGCGGCTGGACGCGGCGAACCACGATGCGCTCGACGCGCTGTTCGCCGGCTTTCCCGCCGGCACGGTGAGCGGCGCGCCCAAGGTGCGGGCATGCCAGATCATCGCGGAGCTGGAGCCCGAGACACGCGGCGCCTATGCCGGATGCGTTGGCTATTTCTCGCCGGACGGCTCCATGGACAGCTGCATCGTGCTGCGCACCGCCGTGGTGAAGGACGGCACCATGCACGTGCAGGCAGGGGCCGGCATCGTGGCCGACAGCGACCCGGCCTATGAGCAGCGGGAATGCGAGGCGAAGGCGGGCGCGCTTTTGGCCGCCGCGCGGGAAGCTCTTTCTCGCGCCACCAGCGCCGGTTACGGCCAGTAGCAGCCGCCCTGCGAAAGCGGGCGGCCGGTTTGAGCCGCCCTCTTGGTTGTCAGCAGGTAGCCCGCTTTACGGTCGGGCGTTCTCGATGCGGGCGTTGCGCTTCGCGTCCGCCGCATCGCGCAGCAGCCGCTGCACGCAACCCGTCTGGCCGCCGCTGCCCACGGGCGAGCAGGTGTTGGGAAGGCCGCCGGCTTCTCGCCCGACCTGATCGATCGTTTCGGCGCGATTGACCCAGCTCTGCTTTTCCGCCGAGGTCGGCTCCGTGTTGCGGAGCGGCTGGGGAATGCGAAATTGCTCGTCCGGGTCCACGGTGCTGCACACCACGACCTCGTCCGCGCTGCCCTTCGGACAGGCCTGGCCCGGCGTCAGCTGCACGCTGCGGATGCGCTGCGGCGGCTGGCCGCTTTCCGCCTGGCTGTTACGTGCCTGCCCTGCCTGGGCGCCGGCGAGCGCCGGGGTTGCGAGAAGAACGGCGGCGGCGAGAAGGCGATGCATCTTGTGTCTCCTGGGGACTGGCTGAACGTGCCGGGCGCGCGATTGCTCCCGCCTGAATGAAGCTGCATCGGAAAGCCAGCCGTTTGCGCGACCGCGGCGTTGCGCTAAGGCGTCGGCAATGATCCTCGTCATCGACAATTACGACAGCTTCACCTGGAACCTCGTCCATTACCTGATGGAGCTGGGCGCGGCGGTAAAGGTGGTGCGCAACGACGCGCTGACCGCGTCGGAGGCGCTGGCCAGCAACGCCGAGGCATTCCTGATCTCGCCCGGACCGTGCACGCCGAACGAGGCAGGCGTGAGCCTCGACCTGGTCGCTGCCTGCGCCGAAGCGCGCCGGCCGCTGTTGGGAGTGTGCCTTGGCCATCAGGCGATCGGGCAGCATTTCGGCGGGCGCGTGGTGCGCGGCGGGCTGATGCATGGCAAGACTTCGCCCGTCTCGCATGACGGCACCGGCCTGTTCGCCAACCTGCCTTCGCCGTTCACCGCCACACGCTACCATTCGCTGATCGTCGAGGATGCGCCTGCCGAGCTGCGCGTGAACGCCACTGCCGCCGATGCGAGCGTGATGGGCGTGGCCCATGCGGCGCTGCCGATCCACGGCGTGCAATTCCATCCCGAAAGCATCGCCACCGAACATGGGCACGCGATGCTGGCCAATTTCCTGGAGATCGCCGGGATTCGGCCGGGCGGAGCGGCGTGACGACCGCCACGCTACTCCCCGATGCGCGCGGGCCCCTGTCGCACGAAAGCGCGCGTCAGGCCTTTGCCGACATTCTCGACGGGGTGGCCAGCGATGCCGCGACGGCCGAGTTCCTGACGGTCCTGGCTGAGCGCGGCGAAACCAGCGTCGAGATCGCCGAAGCGGCGCGGGCGATGCGCGAGCGGTTGCTGCCGATCACCGCCCCTCCCGGCGCGATCGACGTGTGCGGGACGGGGGGCGACGGCCATCACACGCTGAACGTCTCCACGGCCGTTGCCATCGTTGTCGCGGCGTGCGGCGTGCCGGTCGCCAAGCATGGCAACCGCGCCGCTTCGTCCAAGGCGGGCGCGGCGGACACGCTGGAAGCGCTGGGCCTCGACATGGAGGCGGCCGGCGCCCGCGCGGAGGAAACACTGGCGGAACTCGGCATCTGCTTCCTGTTTGCCGCCAATCACCACCCGGCCGTCCGGCGGATCATGCCGATCCGGCGCGCGATTGGCCGCCGCACGATCTTCAACCTGATGGGGCCCCTCGCCAACCCGGCGCATGTCACCCGCCAGCTGATCGGGATCGCCCGGCCCGATTATGCGCCGATCTATGCCGAGGCGCTGGAGCAGCTGGGCACGCAGGCCGCCTATGTCGTCTCGGGCGAGGAGGGGCTGGACGAGCTTTCCACGGCCGGGGCCAGCACCGTCGTGAGCGTAGGCTGTGCGACGCCGCTGACGTCGATCGTGCCGGAGGATGCCGGCCTGCCGCGCCACCCGCTGGCGGCGATCCGCGGCGGCAGCCCGGAACATAACGCCCTCGCCCTCCACCGCCTGCTCGCGGGCGACGCAGGCCCCTACCGGAACGCCGTTCTCCTCAACGCCGCCGCCGCGCTGTCCGTCGCCGGGCGCGACACGTCGCTGGCGGACAACGCCGCCGAAGCGGCCGAAGCCATCGACAGCGGCCGTGCCGCCGCTCTCCTCCGACGCTGGATCTCCTTCGCATGAGCAACGTGCTCGACCGTATCCTGGAAACCAAGCGCGCCGAAGTTGCCGCCCGCAAGGCGACCACCGCCTTGTCCGAGCTCGACGCGATGATCGCTGCGCAAAGCCCGCCGCGCGGCTTTCGCGCGGCGCTCGATGCGAAGGCGGCGGGCGGCTTCGGCCTGATCGCCGAAATCAAGAAGGCAAGTCCCTCCAAGGGGCTCATCCGCCATGATTTCGATCCGCCCGCCCATGCCCGCGCCTATGAAGCGGGTGGCGCGGCCTGCCTGTCGGTGCTCACCGACGAGCGCTGGTTCCAGGGTGCCGATGCCTATCTGACCGCCGCGCGAGAGGCGGTGTCGATTCCGGTGCTCCGCAAGGACTTCATGGTCGATCCATGGCAGGCGACCGAAGCGCGGGCGATCGGGGCGGATGCGATCCTCCTGATCGCCGCGGCGCTGGACGACGGCCTGATGGCGGAGATCGAGGCGTCGGCGACCGACTGCGGCATGGACGTGCTGGTCGAGGTGCATGACGCGCGCGAGCTGGAGCGCGCGGCGAAGCTCAAGACGCGGCTGGTCGGCGTCAACAATCGCGACCTGCGCGACTTCACCGTCGATTTCGCCCGCACCTACGAGCTGATCGGCCGTGCCCCTGCCGGCTGCACCTTTGTGGCGGAAAGCGGGCTGACCACCCGCGCGGATCTGGACGCGATGGCCGAACATGGCGTTCGCTGCTTCCTGATCGGTGAGGCGCTGATGCGGCAGGCCGATGTGGAAGCTGCCACGCGGGCGCTGCTGGGATGAGCGAACTGACGCATGTCGACGCGAGCGGCGCGGCGCACATGGTCGATGTGGGCGGCAAGGCGGTAACCGCCCGCCGGGCGGTGGCGACTGGGCACATCGCCATGTCAGAAGGCGCGCGCACGGCCATCCGCGACAATGCGGTGGCCAAGGGCGACGTGCTGGCCGTCGCGCGGGTCGCCGGCATCCTGGCGGCCAAGCGCACGGGCGAGCTGATCCCGCTATGCCATCCGCTGCCGCTCACCCAGGTGTCGATCGAGCTGGTGCTGGACGAGGCCGGGATCGTCGCGACCGCCACCGCCAGCACCGATGCGAAAACGGGCGTCGAGATGGAGGCGATGACCGCCGCCAGCGTGGCGCTGCTCACCATCTACGACATGGCCAAGGCGCTGGACAAGGCGATGGTGATCTCCGGCGTGCGCCTCCTGTCCAAGACGGGCGGCAAGTCCGGCGACTGGATGGCGCCCTGATGGCCGAGCTGCTCCCGGTCGCCGACGCGCAGGCGCGCCTGTTCGCGCTGGGCACGCCTGTCGGGAGCGAGGAACTGTCCCTGCGCGCGGCCATGGGCCGGTGGCTGGCCGCCGATGTGGTTGCGCAGCGAACGCAGCCCTTTGCCGACCTTTCGGCGATGGACGGCTATGCACTGCGCTTTGCCGACCTTCCCGGCCCGTGGCGGGTGGTGGGAGAAAGCGCCGCCGGGCATCCCTTTGCGGGGGCGATCGGCGAGGGCGAGGCAGTGCGGATATTCACCGGCGCAGCGCTCCCGACCGGCGCCGATACGATCCTCGTCCAGGAAGAGGCCGCGCGCGTCGGAGGAACGCTGGCGCTGGCCGGCGAAGGACCGCCGCGCGCGGGTGCGCATGTCCGCCGCAAGGGGCTGGACTTCGCCGCCGGCGAGACGATCCTGAGCAAGGGAGAGCGGCTGACCCCGGTGCGCCTGGCGCTGGCGGGAGCAGCCGGGCTCGCGTCCGTGTCCGTCGCCCGGCGCTTGCGTGTCGCGATCGCCGCAACCGGGGACGAGCTGGTCGCGACGGGCAGCGCCAGCGATCCGGCGCAATTGCCCGAAACCAACGGCCTGATGCTTGCCGCCATGCTCGCGACCCTGCCCGTCGACGTGATCGACCTCGGCATCCTGCCCGACCGCCTTGACGCGCTCACGGCCGCCTTTCGGGCGGTAGAGGCGGACGTGCTGGTCACCACCGGGGGCGCATCGGTCGGCGACCACGATCTCGTCCGGCCAGCACTCACCGCGGCGGGCGCGGCCATGGACTTCTGGAAGGTGGCGCTGCGCCCGGGGAAGCCGATGATGGCGGGCCAGCTCGGCAAGACCGTGGTGCTCGGCCTGCCGGGCAATCCGGTGTCCGCCTTTGTCACCGCCGCATTGTTTCTCAAGCCCCTGATCGCCGCGCTGTCCGGAGCGTCGATGCCGCTGCCGCCCACGCTCACCGTCGCGCTGGGCGCCCCCCTCCCCGCGAACGATCGCCGGCAGGATTACCTCCGCGCCGCCCGCTGCGACGGACGGGTGGTGCCGGCCGCGGCGCAGGACAGCTCCATGCTCACCACATTGGCGTCCGCCAACTGCCTCGTGGTGCGTCCTCCTTTCGCCCCGGCAGCGGAACCCGGGGATCTGGTTGAAATCATTTCCCTCGCTTGACAAGCCTCGTCATGTTCCTCATAGGTTCAGCGTCTGTTCTGACCGGAGGAACGTCGCGATGCTCACGCGCAAGCAACATGAGTTGATCTGCTTCATCAACGATCGCCTGGCGGAAACGGGTGTCTCGCCCTCGTTCGAGGAGATGAAGGACGCGCTCGAGCTGAAGTCCAAGTCCGGCGTCCACCGCCTCATTAGCGCGTTGGAAGAGCGTCAGTTCATCCGGCGCCTGCCCAACCGCGCCCGCGCATTGGAAGTGCTGCGCATGCCCGAACGCGCCGCTCCCAAGGCGAAGTCGCCCAAGCCCGCTCGCGATGCCGCTCCTGCACGTGGCACGGGCAACGTTCGCACCGTGCCGCAGCCGGCGAACGACGTGGTGGAGATCCCGCTGCACGGGCGCATCGCCGCCGGCGTGCCGATCGAGGCGTTCGAAGGGCATTCGATGCTGGCGGTGCCGGCGGCGCTGCTGGGCGGGGGCGAGCATTATGCGCTGGAGGTGTCCGGCGACTCCATGGTCGAGGCGGGCATTCTGGACGGAGACTATGCGCTGATCCGTCGCACGGAGATCGCCCATGACGGCGAGATTGTCGTGGCGCTGATCGACGACAGCGAAGCCACGCTGAAATACTTCCGCCACGAAGGCGCGATGGTGCGCCTCGATCCGGCCAACCGCTCCTACGATCCCCAGCGCTATGCGCCTAATCAGGTGCGCGTGCAGGGCCGGCTGGCGGGGCTGCTGCGGCGGTACTGAAGCCTGGGCCATATGGCGTCGTAAGCGTCCGCCGATTGCCGGCAGGATCGGCCGGGGCGTGGGTCGGAGGAGTTCCGGGGAGACGGCCGCTCGGTGACCGGGGCCGTCGCTTTCCCCCGATCGCTAGCTGAGCTGTGTTGCTGCTTCAATAAGCCGAGCGCCTGACGGGCGACTGGCCGCCTGGCGAGCCGATATCGAGAGGCTCGGCGAGGTGGCGGAACTTCGGCGATACCTGACGGCTTTGCTGGCGTGGCACGCAGTCGCGGGCGGCGTGTCGTCTCCTCGGTCGTGAATATCGCCGGCAGCAACGGGCGGATATGCGGGGCACCACTGCTTTATCTGAGGGGCTATCGGGCAGCACATGTCGGCCCCGACATGTGCTCCTGTCGGGTTGTTCGGGCGGAGGGAAGTCGACCTTACTTGCCGAGCTTGCCCGCCAAGGGTCCGCTACCGTCCCCGAGCCTGGTCGTCGGATCGTGGCCGAGGAACTGCTTGGCAGCGGCAGCGCGTTGCCATGGGTCGATCTTGCCGCGTTCGCCGCCCGCGCGTTGGATATGGCCGCCGAGGACCGCCAAAAAGCGACAAGCGCGCGGACATGGACGTTTTTCGATCGTGGCCTTATCGATGCGGCGGTCGCACTTCAGCACGCAACCGGAGCTCCGGTGGCCGAGACCTTGGCGGCGTTCCCGCGCTATCATCGGCGCGTCTTCCTGACGCCGCCCTGGCCGGAGATCTTCACCAGGGATCGAGAGCGCCGGCAGGACTTGGATGAGGCGGTCGCGGAATATGATCGCCTGCTATCAGCGATTAATGCGCTCGGCTATCACGTCACCGTGCTGCCGAGAACCTCCGTCGAGGAGCGGGTGCGGTTCATCCTGGAGCGGCTCGGGGAACCGTAGCGCGGGGAGGCGAACCGGCGACGTCTGTGTGGTATCAAGGCGACATGTCGCTCGATCGACGTCTGCGTAACGCATCGAAGTCCCGTTCCATGGTGACCGGAGCCGCTATCCCGAGCCGAAAACAGCAAGTACCGACGGCATCACACCGTCGTGGCTCGACCTCCGTTCCCTCGCCTCGCTTTGCCACGCCCGGATATCAGCGGAGCAGAATGGGGGCGGTCCCGCCGCGCCTGCGCTCGCCAAGTGGATATGCAACCAAAAAGGGCGGCATCGCTGCCGCCCCTTCGTGTGCCGATCGAGAGCAGGCCGTCAGGCCGCGCCCGTCTGTTCCTTCTTGGCATAGACGCGGATCGGCTCCTTGCGGCCCTCGATCACGTCCTTGTCGATCATCACCTCGTCCACCCCGTTCATGCCCGGCAGGTCGAACATCGTATCCAGGAGAATACCCTCAAGGATCGAGCGCAGCCCGCGGGCACCCGTCTTGCGCTCGATCGCCTTCTTGGCGACCGTCACCAGCGCATCGTCGGTGAAATCGAGTTCAACGTCCTCCATCTCGAACAACTTCTGATACTGTTTCACCAGCGCATTCTTCGGTTCGGTGAGGATCGTCACCAGCGCGCCGACGTCGAGATCCTCCAGCGTCGCGATCACCGGCAGGCGGCCGACGAACTCGGGGATGAGGCCGAACTTGAGCAGATCCTCCGGCTCGGTCTGGCGCAGCACCTCGCCGGTACGCTTCTCCTCCGGCGCCGCGACATAGGCGCCGAAACCGATCGACTTGCCCTGAAGGCGATCGCCGATGATCTTCTCGAGGCCGGAGAAAGCGCCGCCGCAGATGAACAGGATGTTGGTCGTGTCCACCTGCAGGAATTCCTGCTGCGGATGCTTGCGCCCGCCCTGCGGCGGCACGGACGCGGTGGTGCCTTCCATCAGCTTCAGCAGCGCCTGCTGCACACCCTCGCCGGATACGTCGCGCGTGATCGAGGGGTTTTCGGCCTTGCGGCTGATCTTGTCGATCTCGTCGATATAGACGATGCCGCGCTGCGCCCGCTCGACATTGTAGTCGGAGGCCTGAAGCAGCTTGAGGATGATGTTCTCCACGTCCTCGCCGACATAGCCGGCCTCGGTCAGCGTGGTCGCGTCCGCCATGGTGAACGGCACGTCGAGGATGCGCGCCAGCGTCTGCGCGAGCAGCGTCTTGCCGCAGCCGGTTGGGCCGACGAGCAGGATGTTCGACTTGGCCAGCTCGACATCGGCGCCCTTCTGGCCGTGGTTCAGGCGCTTGTAATGGTTGTGCACCGCCACCGACAGCACGCGCTTGGCGCGCTTCTGCCCGATCACGTAATCGTCGAGGACGTCGCAGATCTCCTGCGGGGTCGGCACGCCGCCGTCCTTCTTGGAGACGAGCGCGGACTTGGTTTCCTCACGGATGATGTCGTTGCACAGCTCCACGCACTCGTCGCAGATGAACACGGTGGGTCCGGCAATGAGCTTGCGAACCTCGTGCTGCGACTTGCCGCAGAACGAGCAATAGAGGGTGCTCTTCGAGTCGCCACCGCTCAGCTTGGTCATTCAATCACCTCTCGCGCATACGGCGCGGTTCGTGGGGAGCGGCCATGATGACCGCTCCACCTCCATCCGACAACGCTCAAAATAGGTTTCGGGCCTGTCGGTTACAATCATGTGTCAGGCCGGCGGCAACGCGGTCGGTGTGCCGCCGTCGTCGGCAACCGCAGGGCGCTTGTCGAACACCTCGTCGACCAGGCCGAACTCCTTGGCCTCATGCGCCTCGAGGAAGGTGTCGCGGTCCATTGCGCGCTCGATCACTTCGAGCGGCTTGCCGGTATATTGCGAGTACAGGTCGTTCATGCGCTTGCGGATGCGCAGGATTTCCTTGGCCTGGATCTCGATGTCGGACGCCATGCCCTGCGCGCCGCCCGACGGCTGGTGGATCATGATGCGCGCGTTGGTCAGCGCCACGCGCATGCCCGGCTCGCCCGCGGCCAGAAGGAACGAGCCCATCGACGCCGCCTGGCCGATGCACACCGTGCCCACGCGCGGGCGGATGTACTGCATGGTATCGTGGATCGCCATGCCGGCCGTCACCACGCCGCCCGGCGAGTTGATGTACATGAAGATGTCCTTCTTGGGGTTCTCGGACTCCAGGAAGAGCAGCTGAGCGGTGATGACGGAGGCCATCTGGTCCTCCACGCCGCCGGTCACGAAGATGATGCGCTCGCGCAGCAGGCGCGAATAGATGTCGAAAGAACGCTCGCCGCGGTTCGACTGCTCGATGACGATCGGCACCAGGCCGGCCTGCGGCTGGTTGGCGACCATGCCGGCATGCGCCAGCGGGGCCAGGAAATCGCCATTGTCGAACGGATTTTGCATGATGTGCCCTTGGATCCTTATGCCCCGAGAAACGCCCTGAAGCGAGGGCTCTACATCGGCGCTGGCGAAAACGACTTCAAGCCCTTGTGGCGGGCGCGGGATGCTGGAGATAGGAGAGCCGCCGCACCTCGCGCCGACCGCGCACCACCGTGTCGAGGATCAGCCCCGCGAAGCCGTTGAGAAAGGCGAGGATCATCAGCCCGGTGGCCAGGATCGCGGTGGGGAAACGCGGCACCAGCCCGGTCTGGAGATAGGTGACCAGCAGCGGCACGCACAGAACGAACGCGAGCAGCGCCAGCGCGGCGCCGATCAGCCCGAAGAAGAGCAGCGGCCGTTCGATGCGGTAGAGCGTCAGGATCGTCGTGGAGATGCGCCAGCCGTCCGAATAGGTCGCCAGCTTCGAGACGGAGCCTTCCGGCCGCTCGAAATAGGGCGTCTCGATCTCGGCCACCGGCATCTTCAGCTCGAGCGCGTGAACCGAGATGTCGGTCTCGATCTCGAACCCGGTGGAAAGCGCCGGGTAGCTTTTCACGAAGCGGCGCGAGAACACCCGATAGCCGGACAGGATGTCGGTGAACGACCGGCCGAACAGGCGCGCCAGCATGCCGGTGAGCAGCGCGTTGCCGAAACGATGGCCGCGGCGGTAGGCGGCAGTCGCCTGGGTCACCCGGGCACCGACCACCATGTCGAGTTGTTCCTCGATCAGGCGGTCGACAAGCATGGGCGCGGACGCGGCGTCATAGGTCGCATCACCATCCGCCATCACATAGACGTCCGCCTCCACGTCGGCGAACATGCGGCGGACCACCGCGCCCTTGCCCTGCACCCGCTCGGTGCGGACCACCGCCCCCGCCGCGCGCGCGACCTCCGCCGTGCGATCCCGGCTGTTGTTGTCGTAGACGTAGACGGTGGCGGTCGGCAGCGCTGCGCGGAAGCCGGCGACGGTCTGCCCGATCGCGGCTTCCTCGTTGTAGCACGGCAGGATGACGGCAATGCGCGGGTCGGTCATGCGCCGGGGCTCTTGCGTACGTCACCCCGGACGTGAACCGGCATCCACCTGCGCGCAAACGACATGCCGTTCGTCTGCCGCAGCGCGGATGCCGGCACAAGGCCGGCATGGCGCACGTGCAAGATCAGGCCTCGGTCTTCTTCGTGCGCTTGGCCGCCGGCTTCTTGGCGGCGCCCTCCTCGCCCTCGCCCGCCTCGGCGGCAGGCGCCTCTTCGGCGGCGGCCTTCTTGGCCGGCGCCTTGCGGGTCGCGGCCTTCTTCACCGGCTCGGCAGCGACCAGTTCCTCGCCCGCCGCGGCAGGCTCGGGGTCGGCGGCCGTTTCCTTCTTGGCAGCGGCCTTCTTGGCCGGCTTCTTGGCGGAAGCAGCTTCGCCGTCAGCCGCAGCCGCCTCGGCCGCCGGGGCTTCGGCGGCTTCGTCGCCCTTGGCCTTCTTCGCACGCGGCTTGTGGTTGTCGTGGTCGTGCGTGTGGGTGCCGGTGGAGAAGCCTTCGTCGCTCTCGATCGCGGCTTCCAGCTCCTCGCGCGTGGTCTCGCGGTCGGTGATCTCGGCCTTGGAGAACAGGAAGTCGACGACCTTGTCCTCGTACAGCGGCGCACGCAGCTGGGCGGCGGCCATCGGCTCCTGCTGCACATACTGCATGAAGCGCTGACGGTCTTCCGGGCTGTACTGCTGCGCAGCCTGCATGATCAGGCGCTGCATCTCCTGGTTGGACACTTCCACGCCGTTCGCCTGGCCGATCTCCGACAGGAGCAGGCCCAGGCGCACGCGGCGCTCGGCAATCTTGCGGTAATCGTCGCGCTCGCTCTCCAGCTCCGCCATCGCCGCTTCCGGATCGGCCTCGTGGGTCGCTTCGTGCTGCAGCTGCTGCCAGATCTGGTCGAACTCCTGCTCCACCATGGTCGGCGGCACCGGGAAGTCGTGGCCCTCGGCCAGCTGGTCGAGGAGCTTGCGCTTCATGTAGGTGCGGGTGAGCCCGTTCAGCTCCTGCTCGATCTGGCCGCGCAGCAGGCCCTGGAGCTGCTCAAGGCTCTCAAGGCCGAGCGACTTGGCGAAATCGTCGTCGATCTTCGTTTCGCCGGCGATCTGCACCTTCTTGATGGTGAGATCGAACGTGGCGGGCTGGCCGGCCAGTTCCTTGGCGCCGTAATCCTCCGGGAAGGTGACGGAGATCTGCTTCTCCTCGCCCACCTTCACGCCGACGATCTGGTCCTCGAAACCCGGGATCAGCCGGCCCGAGCCGATTTCCACCGACATGTCCTCGCCGGTGCCGCCCTCGAAGGCGACGCCGTCCGAGGTCTTGCCGACGAAATCCATCACCACCAGGTCGCCCTGGGCAGCGGCATGGCCTTCGGGTGCGTCCTCGAAGCGCTTCTGCTGCGCGGCGAACTTCTCCACCTGCTCGGTGACGGCCTCGTCCGAGGCCGGTACGGTCAGGCGCTCCAGCTTCAGCTCGTCGATCGCCGGGGCCGGCACGTCGGGGAGAACTTCCAGCGCCACCTTGATCTCGGCATCCTTGCCGGGCTCGAACCCTTCGTTGAGCTCGACCGAAGGCTGGATGGCCGGGCGCAGCTGCTTTTCGGCGATCAGCGTCTGCACGCCTTCCTGGATGGAGGTGTTCAGCGCATCCTGCAGCAGCGCGGGCCCATGCATCTTGCGCACGAGGTTCGCGGGCACCTTGCCCGGGCGGAAGCCGGGCATGCGGACCTGCGGGGCAACGCGCTTCAGCTCGGCATCCACCTTGCCGTCGATCTCCGCGGCGGTGATGGTCAGCGTGTAGGCGCGCTTCAGGCCCTCGTTCAACGTCTCGACAGTCTGCATGGGCAAGGCTTTCGTTCTGGAATCTCGTGGAGCGGTGTCGCCCCGCGAGAAGCGCGGGGACTGGTGCGGGCGAAGGGACTCGAACCCCCACATCTTGCGATACTGGAACCTAAATCCAGCGCGTCTACCAGTTCCGCCACGCCCGCAAAGGACACCGCCGGCAAGGGGCGGTCCTATAGCAGCCTTGCGCCCCTGTTCAAGCGGCCTTCAAACGCGCGAGGCAACGCGGTTGCGGCCCGTGCGTTGATGCGGTGAAGGAGACCAGCACATGGCGACCACGCCCCCGACCGAGCTGCCGCCGCAGCCGAGCCAACCCGCCCAGCCCGACGCCCCGCCGCCGGAGGTAGGGCCGAACGCACCGGACGTCGACATCCCCTCGCCCCAGCCCGGTGGCGATCCCACCCCGGCGCAACCCACCAATTGAGGCAATCCATGACCCAGCGAGATACCCCGCCCTTTGACGATCCCGAGGATCCCCGGCCCGACATCCAGCAAGCCGTGGAAGCGCGCGCCGATGCGGTTGCCCGCGGCGAAGGCGGCAAGGAGCCGGCCCGCTTTACCGATACCGGCGAGTTCGATGGCAACTCGGGCACCGGCGGCGAGGTCAAGAACCAGGACCTGACCCAGCAATGAGAGCGGCCCCGGCGACGCGATCGCCGGGGCCTTCTTCCTCCCGCCGGCGACTGACCGGCGGTTACCGTGTTCAAGCCGCCTTGCAGGGCAGCAGCCGACCCATAGACCGGGCCGGCGCCGGTGGGATCAGGCCCGCACCGACTTGCGCCGGTCGTACGCCTTCTTGGCCACATACGCCGCACCCAGCGCCATGCCGAGCGGCCCCATGCGGCGCATGGCGCCCATCGCGATCATGCCGACTGCGGCGCCCTTCAGCCCGCCGCTGCCGTCCCGCTTGTCGAGTTCCGCACCGACGGCAGCACCGATCACCCTGGACAGGACGCCGCGCATCATGCGTCCTCCCCGCCGAACACCTGCTCCTTCAGCTCGGCCGCGCCGCGCAGCACGGCCCAGCCGACCGCGTAGGTGATGGCGACGGGCACCACCACCTTCAGCACATTGGCCGTGATCGCGCCGACGATGGCGCCGTCCGCATTGCTGTCGTCGTCGCCGCCCATGCTGTCGATGACGCCGCCGACCAGCGCGCCGATGGTGGTTGCACCCATGGAATGTTCTCCTTCGCTCGCCAAAGCGCCCGACGGGTGGTCCGGGTTCCACCATCGGCGACAGGCGATCACACCATGGTTTCGGGGCGCACCAGCCGGTCGAAGGTTTCCTCGTCCACCAGCCCCATCTTGAGGCCGGCTTCCTTCAGCGTCAGCCCCTCGGCATGCGCCTGCTTGGCGATCTTGGCGGCATTGTCATAGCCGATGGCGGGCGCCAGCGCCGTTACCAGCATCAGCGAGCGGCCGACCAGATCGGCGATCTGCTGCTCGTTGGCCTCGATCCCGTCGACGCAACGCTCGGCGAAGTTGACCATGCCGATGGCCAGCAGGTCGATCGAGCGCTGCACATTGGAGCCGATCAGCGGCATGAACACGTTGAGTTCGAAATGCCCCTGCATGCCGCCGACGGTCACCGCCTGGTGATTGCCGATCACCTGCGCGGCGACCATCGTCAGCGACTCGCACTGGGTGGGGTTCACCTTGCCCGGCATGATGGAGCTGCCGGGCTCGTTGGCGGGCAGCGACAGCTCGCCCAAGCCCGAGCGCGGGCCGGAGCCCAGGAAGCGGATGTCGTTGGCGATCTTGTTCAGCGCCACCGCCAGCGTGTTCAGCGCGCCGGAGAAGAAGACGAGGCCATCCTTTGCGGCGAGCTGCTCGAACTTGTTGGGCGCGGGCTCGAACTGGCTGCCGGCGATGTCGGTGATCGCCGCCGACATGTCCTCGGCCCAGCCTTCCGGCGCGTTGAGCCCGGTGCCCACCGCCGTGCCGCCGATCGCCAGCTTGCGCAGGTTGCCGTTCATGGCGCCCAGGATGCGCTGGCGGCAGCTGGCGAGCTGGGCGGCATAGCCGGAAAACTCCTGGCCGAGCGTCAGCGGCGTTGCATCCTGCGTGTGGGTGCGGCCGATCTTGACGATGTGGCTCCACGCCTGCGCCTTGGCGGTCAGCGCCGATTCCAGCCGGTCCAGCGCGGGCAGCAGCGCTTGCTCGGTCGCCAGCACCGCCGCGACGTGCAGCGCGGTGGGGAACGAGTCGTTGGACGACTGGCTCATGTTGACATGATCGTTCGGGTGCACCGGCGACTTGCCGCCGCGCGTGCCGGAAAGCGCCTCGTTGGCGCGGCCGGCGATCACCTCGTTGACGTTCATGTTGGTCTGCGTGCCGGAACCCGTCTGCCAGATGACGAGCGGGAACTGGTCGTCGAGCTTGCCGGCGGTGACCTCGCTGGCAGCTGCGTCGATCGCCTCGGCGATCTCCGCCGGCATGCCGTGCTTGCGGTTCACCCGCGCCGCCGCCTGTTTCACGATCGCCTGCGCATGCACGATGCCGATCGGCATGCGCTCGCGCTCGCCAAAGGGGAAGTTCTCGATCGAGCGCTGCGTCTGCGCGCCCCAATAGGCGGATGCTGGAACCTCGATGGCGCCGATCGAGTCGGTTTCGGTGCGGGTGTCGGTCACTGCGGTCTCCGAGGTGGCTGAGGGTTGCCGAGGCTCCTTGCGCGGCTTTGGCGATTGCGCAAGACTTGGGGCATGTTTCTCGCCCTTGCCTTCCTGCTCGCCCCGCCGCCGGCCGACTGCACCTATGACCGCGCCGCGATGCTCGCGCTCGACCAGCAGGCCTTCGATCAGGACATGACCGGCGGCTGGCGCGGCCTGTCGCAGCGCGGCTGCGAAGCGGAGGCGGCGGACCTGATCCACGACTGGCATACAGCGCACCCGCCGCAGGATCCGACGCGCGCCGGCCTGCTGTTCTGGCATGAAGGACAGCTGCGCGCCAATCTGAACCAGAAAACGCAGGCGATCGCGTTGTTCGAGCAAGCCCGGAAGACGGAAGAGCAGGATGCCGGCTTCGGGTGGAACCTCTATGTCGATGGCAGCATCGCGTTCCTCCGCGGCGACCGGGCGGCCTTCGACGCCGCCCATGCCCGTCTTGCCGCGCTGCCCCGGCCCGCCGGCTTCGATCCGCGCGGGCCGGACGGAAAGCCCGTGGCGATCCGCTGGCCCATGAACCTCAACGTCCTGGATGGCTTTGCACGCTGCTGGGGAATGCCGTACAAGCAGGCCTATGGCTGCGCGGTGCCGATGCAGCGGGTGATCAGGCCCGCGGCGTGAGGGTCGCCGCTGCGTGATGGGAGCAATCCATCACGTCGAAGCGCGGCCTTGCCGAGCCCGGCCGGCGGTTCACGTCGCCTCGCGAGCGCGGAATAGCCTCGCTATTCCGCTCGCGCCGTCACTTCTTCCGCTTGAAATCCACCGCCACGACGTTGGAGCCGTCCTCCACGGGCACGGCAGTCGGTCCGTCATTCTCCGCTTCCTCATGCGGATCGGGTGCATCGGGGCCCTCCTGCGCCTGGAAGCGGAGCTCGAAATTCACCGAGGGATCGTGAAAGCCGGTGACGGCGGAATAGGGGATCACGAGCTTGGACGGCACCTGATTGAACGACAGGCCGACCGAAAAGCGGCTCTCGTCCACCGTCAGGTCCCAGAAGCGGTTCTGGAGCACGATGGTCATCTCGTCCGGAAAGCGCTCGATCAGGCGCTGCGGGATGTCGACGCCCGGCGCCTGCGTCTTAAAGGTGATGTAGAAATGGTGCTCGCCCGGCAGCCCGCCGGTTTCCGCCACCGTGCCGAGCACGCGGCCGACAACGGCGCGCAGCGCCTCCTGCACGATCTCGTCGTACGGAATCAGGCTATCGATCAGGCCATCGCTCATGGGTTCCTTGGGTAGCCTGTTCGGATCGTCGGTCAAGCGGTTGCATGACAGATGACACGCACTAAAGGGCAAGCCATGCGCACCGCCACGATCAGCCGCCGCACCAGCGAGACGAGCATCGACGTGACCGTCGACCTCGACGGCACCGGAGCCTATGCCATCTCCACCGGCGTCGGCTTCTTCGATCACATGCTGGAACAGCTTTCGCGCCATTCGCTGATCGACATGCAGGTCAAGACGGTGGGCGATCTGCACATCGACCAGCACCATACGGTGGAGGATACCGGCCTTGCCCTGGGCGCGGCGATCGCGCAGGCGCTGGGCGAGAAGCGGGGCATCCGGCGCTATGCCGATGCCCTGTCGCCGATGGACGAGACGCTGGCGCGGGTTGCCGTGGACATCTCCGGCCGCCCCTGGCTGGTGTGGAAGACCGAGTTCTCGACCAAGAAGCTAGGCGAAATGGACACCGAGATGTTCGAGCACTTCTTCCACTCCCTCGCGCAGACCGCCGGCCTCACGCTGCACATCGAAACGCTGTACGGCAGCAACAATCACCATATCGCCGAAGCCTGCTTCAAGGGCGTGGCGCGCGCGCTGCGCGAGGCGTGCGAGATCGATCCGCGCAAGGCGGATGCGATCCCTTCCACCAAGGGCAGCCTGTGACGGTGCGCGCATGAGTCTGGCGCTGGTCGACATCCAGTCGGGCAACCTCCACTCCGTCGCCAATGCCCTCCGCGCGGCCGGGGCCGAGGACATCGCGATCACCGCCGATCCCGATGCGATCCGCAGAGCCGACCGCATCGTGCTCCCCGGCGTCGGGTCGTTCGGCGCCTGCGCGGCCAACCTGCGGGCCGTCGCAGGTCTGGAGGAAAGCCTGCGCCAAGCCGCGCTGGACGGCGGGCGTCCGTTTCTGGGCATCTGCGTCGGCATGCAGCTGCTCGCGGAGAGCGGCGAGGAGCATGGCCTTCACCAGGGCCTCGGCTGGGTACGCGGCTCGGTCAAGCGGCTGGCGCCCGCCGATCCGGCCGCCAAGGTACCGCACATGGGCTGGAACGACGTGCAGCCCCTGTCGGACCACGCGCTGGTGCCCGCGGGGGAGGCCTATTTCCTGCACAGCTACGCTTTCGAGGGGGACGACGTGATCGCCCGCACCGATCATGCCGGGCCGGTCACCGCCGCCATCGGGCGCGACAACCTGCTGGGCGTGCAGTTCCATCCCGAAAAGAGCCAGCGCTACGGCCTGGAACTGCTCGCCCGTTTCCTGGAGTGGAAACCATGAGCCTTATCGTCTTCCCCGCAATCGACCTGAAGGGAGGCCAGGTGGTGCGCCTCGCAGAAGGCGACATGAACCGCGCCACCGTCTATGGCGACGATGCCGCGGCGCAGGCGATGCTTTTCGCCGATCAGGGCGCGGGGCATCTTCACGTCGTCGATCTCGACGGCGCCTTTGCCGGCGCTTCCGTGAACGGCGAGGCGGTGCGCGCGATTGTTTCGGCTTTTCCGGGCCATGTGCAGCTGGGCGGCGGCATCCGCACGCGCGAAGCCATCGAGGGCTGGTTCGACCTGGGCGTCAGCCGGGTGGTGATCGGCACGGCGGCGCTGGAGAATCCGGACCTGGTCCGCGCCGCGGCGGGCGAGTTTCCCGGCGGCATCGTGGTGGCGGTGGACGCGCGCGAGGGGATGGTGGCGACCCGCGGCTGGGCGGACGTGTCCACCGTGTCGGTGATCGACATGGCGCGCCGCTTCGAGGATGCAGGAGTCGCCGCGCTGCTGTTCACCGATGTCGGTCGCGACGGCCTGCTGAAGGGCTGCAACGTGGAGGCGACGGTGGACCTCGCCCGCGCGGTGGACATCCCGGTGATCGCCAGCGGCGGTGTCGCGGGGATCGGGGAAATCCACGTTCTCGCGCTTCACGCCCGCGATGGCGTGGAAGGCGTCATCACCGGTCGCGCGCTCTATGACGGCCGGCTCGATCTTGCCGCCGCCCTGAGCGTGGCGGCCGCTGCATGACCGTTCGCGCGCGCATCATCCCCTGCCTCGACGTGGCGAACGGGCGCGTCGTGAAGGGCGTGAACTTCGTGGAACTGCGCGATGCGGGCGATCCGGTGGAGCAGGCGCGCGCCTATGACGCGGCGGGCGCCGACGAGCTGTGCTTTTTGGACATCACGGCCAGCCATGAGGCACGCGGCACGATCCTGAACGTGGTGCGGCGGACGGCGGAGGTGTGCTTCATGCCGCTCACGGTGGGCGGCGGCGTCCGCACCGCCGACGATGCCCGCGCCCTGCTGCTGGCCGGTGCGGACAAGGTGGCGGTGAACTCCGCCGCGGTGGCGCGGCCCGAGCTGGTGGCGGACATTGCGGACCGCTTCGGCAGCCAGTGCTGCGTTGCCTCGGTCGACGCGCGGCGGGTGGAGGACGGCCGCTGGGAAGTGTTCACCCATGGCGGGCGCAAGCCGACCGGGATCGATGCGGTCTCCCACGCACTGCGCCTCGCCGAGCTGGGCGCAGGCGAACTGCTTGTCACCTCCATGGACCGCGACGGCACGCGCGGGGGCTACGATCTCGACCTGATCCGCGCGATTGCCGATCAGGTGCGCGTGCCCGTGGTGGCCTCCGGCGGCGTCGGCGGGCTGGGCGATCTGGTCGCCGGCATTCGCGACGGCCATGCCAGTGCCGTGCTGGCGGCCTCCATCTTCCACTTCGGCGAGGCAACGGTGGCGCAGGCGCATGCCGCGCTGGCCGCCGCAGGAATCCCGGTGCGGCATTAGGCCTTAGCGGTTCGGCAAGCCTTGGCTGGCATGCACGCGGACATGTACTCGATCGATTTCTGTCGCAGCCGCAACCTTGTCGACATCCGCTGGGCGGGGCTGTTCCGGTCGGAGGCGGTGAACGGCTATGCCGAGGAACTGGAGCACCGTTTCCTCGCCGCGGGATTTCGCACCGGCTATCGCCTGCGCATGGACATGAGCGCCGCGACGGCACAGCCGCTTGTCGCCGTGTCCCGCATCCACGAGCGCCTGCGCGGCTTTCCCAAGGCGAGCCGCATCGCCGTGGTGGCGGCGAGCAGCATCACCCATCTGCAGGTACGGCACTACATGAAGCAGGACTATCTGCGCCTGTTCGACGCTCCCGCGCCGGCCCTCGACTGGCTGATGGCGGCATGATGCTTCTCGCATCGGTCGCCGGCGGCCATTCGGGCGTGGTGCATCGCCGCACGGGGCCGGAACTTTCCGACGCGGCGCTGTTCGTCCTCGCCGTGGCGGGTGTCTGGCTCATCCGGCGGACCCTTCGCGCACGGTTCGCGCGGCGACGATCGAAGGATTGACGCCACGTCCTTCGCCGGGCAGCGACGCGGCATGGATGTTCTCGATCAGCTCCAATCCGTCATCGCCACGCGTCGCGGCGGCGATCCGGAGAGTTCCTACACCGCCAAGCTGTTCGCGCGCGGTCGCGCCAAGATCGCGCAGAAGCTGGGCGAGGAAGCGACGGAAACCGTGATCGCCGCAATGCAGGACGACCCTGCCGAGCTCACCAAGGAAGCGGCGGACCTCATGTTCCACCTTCTCGTGCTGCTCACCGATGCCGGGCTCTCGCTGGAGGACGTGCGCGCCGAGCTGGCACGACGCGGGGGCATTTCGGGGCTTGCCGAGAAAGCCTCCAGGGAGACCAAGTGATGCCGATCGATGCCACCCTGCCCTATGACGACGACAACGTCTTCGCCAGGATCCTGCGCGGCGAGATCCCGTCCAACCGGGTGTACGAGGATGAATGGGCGGTCGCCTTTCATGACATCGCGCCGCAAGCGCCGGTGCATGTGCTGGTGATCCCGCGCGGTCGCTATGTCAGCTGGGACGATTTCTCCGAGCGTGCTTCGGTTGAGGAGATCGCGGGCTTCGTGCGTGCCGTGGGCAAGGTCGCGCGCGATGCCGGGCATGTCGGGCCGGGCTACCGCCTGCTGGCCAATACGGGCAAGCGCGCGGGCCAGGAAGTGGGCCATCTCCACGTTCACATCTTCGGCGGCGCGCCGCTGGGCCCGATGCTCGCACGATAATTTCTTGCTCCCCGGCGATTTGCGGCTAGCATCGTCACCATCCTGACATACTCCCCGGGGGGAATTTGATGTTATTCGGGCGCGTAAAGCCACTCGACGCCATTCTTGCTACTGCCGAGAAAAAGGGGCTGCACCGCTCCCTCGGCGCCTTTCAGCTGACCATGCTAGGCATCGGCGCCGTGATCGGCACCGGCATCTTCGTGCTGACCAGCGAGGCCGCGCAAAAGGCGGGGCCGGGCATGCTGCTCTCGTTCGTCGTCGCCGGCTTCATCTGCGCGGTTGCGGCGCTGTGCTATTCGGAGCTCGCCTCCATGGTGCCGGTGTCCGGCTCGGCCTACACCTACACCTATGCCGTGACCGGTGAGATCCTCGCCTGGATGGTCGGCTGGGCGCTGATCCTCGAATATGCGGTGGGCGCGAGCGCCGTGTCCGTGGGCTGGTCCAACCATGCGGTCGGCCTGCTGAACGGCATCGGCCTCCACGTGCCCGCGGCGATCAGCAACGCCGACGCCCTGATGGCGCACATGTACGTGGCGTTCGGTGCGGATCAGACGCCGGACATCGCCCAGGCGATGGCGACCGGCGGCTGGATCAACGTGCCGGCGATCATCGTCGTCGCGATCGTCACCTGGCTGCTGATCATCGGCACCACGGAGAGCGCGCGCGTCAACTCGATCCTTGTCCTGATCAAGATCGCCGCGCTCACCGCCTTTGTCGCGCTCACCATTCCGGTGCTGAAGGCGGAGAACTTCAACCCGTTCATGCCGACCGGCTTCGGCAATCCGTTCAGCTCCTCGGGCCTGGGCGTGCTCGGCGCAGCGGCGTCGATCTTCTTCGCCTATGTCGGCTTTGACGCGGTTTCCACGGCGGCCGAGGAAACCAAGAACCCGCAGCGCAACGTGCCGATCGGCCTGATCGGGTCGCTGGCGATCTGCACCGTGTTCTACATCCTGGTGGCCTCGGGCGCGATCGGCGCCATCGGCGCGCAGCCGGTGCGGTCCCTCGCGGGCGCGGTGCTGTCGCCGGGCACGCCGGAGATCGCCGGACGCTGCGCCGCGATCGTCGCGAGTGCGGGCGCGGCGGCCGAGCCGCTGGTCTGCTCCAAGGAAGCGCTGGTCCATGTGCTCGACGTCATCAACTGGCCGCTGATCGGCCGCCTGGTCGGCCTCGCCGCCGTGCTGGCACTGCCCTCGGTGGTGCTGATGATGATGTTCGGCCAGACCCGCATCTTCTTCACCATGGCGCGCGACGGCCTGCTTCCGGCCAAGCTCGCTTCGGTCCACCCGCGCTTCCGCACGCCCCATGTCGTCACGCTGTTGACGGGCATGGCGGCCGCGGTGGCGGCGGCGATCCTGCCGGTGGGCAAGCTCGCCGATTACTCCAACGCCGGCACGCTGTTCGCCTTCTTCATGGTGGCGATCTCGGTGATGGTGCTGCGGCGCACCGACCCCGGCCGAACCCGTCCGTTCCGCACGCCGGCCGTGTTCGTGGTCGCCCCGCTGGCGATCATCGGCTGCGTGGTTCTGTACCTGTCGCTGCCGCTGACGGCCAAGCTGGTGCTGCCGATCTGGGGCGCGATCGGCCTGGTGATCTATTTCGGCTACAGCCGCAGCCGCAGCCATGTGGGCCGCGGCATGATGGACGTGGTGGACGATCCGGCCCTGCAACCGGAGGTAGCCAAGCCGCTCCACTGAGCGGCCTGCACGAGGCAAGCAAAAGGCCCGGAGGAGCGATCCTCCGGGCCTTTTCCTGTCTGCGGTGGCGGAGGGATCAGCCGCCCAGCTTGGCGGCGATCAGCGCCTTCATGTCCACCTGCGGCCGTGCGCCATAGTGCGAGATGATCTCTGCGGCGCAGACGGCGCCCATGCGTAGCGCTTCTTCCAGGGAACGATCCTGCGCCAGTCCGGTAAGGACGCCCGCCGCGAAGAGATCGCCCGCACCGGTCGTGTCCACCACCTTGTCGATCGGATCGGCCGAGGTTTCCACGCGGTTGCCGTCCTGCACCGCGATCGCGCCGTGCTCGCCCCGGGTGGCGACCAGCAGCGGCACCTGCGGCGCGATCTTCGCCACCGCCGCTTCGAAATCGTCCACCTGCGCCAGCGCGCAGAGTTCGTTCTCGTTGGCGAACAGGATGTCGAGCAGGCCGTCGCTGAGCAACCGCCGGAAATCGTCGCCATGGCGCGAGATGCAGAACACGTCGGACAGCGTGAACGCCACCTTGCGGCCGTTCTCGCGCGCCAGCCCGATCGCCGCCCGCATCGCCGCGCGCGGCTCCTCCGGATCCCAGAGGTATCCCTCGAGGTACAGGATCGCGGCGTCGGCGATCATCTGCCGGTCCAGCGCGCCTTCGGGCAGGAACTGCGAAGCGCCCAGGAAGGTGTTCATGGTCCGCTGGCCGTCCGGCGTGACGAAAATCAGGCAGCGCGCGGTGGTTGGCTCCCCGGTTCGCGCCGCGGTGGTGAAATCGACCCCGGTCGCCTTGATGTCATGCGCGAACACCGTGCCGAGCTGGTCGTCCGCCACCTGGCCGATAAACCCGCAGCGAGCACCCAGCGCCGCCATGCCGGCCATCGTGTTGGCGGCCGAACCGCCGGAGACTTCCCGCCCCGGCCCCATCTTGGCATAGAGCGCGTCGGCGTCTTCCGGCGAGAAGATCAGCTGCATCGATCCCTTGGCCATGCCTTCCCGTTCCAGGAAGGCGTCGTCGGACTGGCTGAGGATGTCGACGATCGCGTTGCCGATGGCGACGACGTCGTAGCGGGGCTGGGACAAGGAAGGCTCCGAGATGAGGATGGATGGCGCCGCCTAGGGCGGGGAACCGCCGAGCGCAACCGCTCTGGACTTGCCTCCGTCTCCGCGCCAGACCGCGGCCATGATCCGTCTGCTCGCGCCGCTCGCCCTCTCGCTCGCCATGGCCGGTTGCGCCAGCACGCCCGCCACCCCTCGCCCCGGGCGAGCGCCCTTTGTGCCGATCCCCACCGGCACGGCAGGCTTGCAGGGGGTGATGGGGCGCAATTCCGGCCAGCTTACCGCCCTTCTCGGCCAGCCGGTAGCGGACGTGCGCGAGGGCGCCGCGCGCAAGCTGCAGTTCCGCAGCGGCACCTGCGTGCTCGACACCTACCTTTACCCGCGCAACGGCGGCGAGCCGGTCGTCACCTATCTCGACGCGCGGCAGCCCGATGGCAGCCCGATCGACCGGGCAAGCTGCGTCGCCGCGTTCAGCATCCGGCGCGGCGGCTGACCCTCCCGGCGGCTAGGCCGCCCGCTCCCGCATCAGCCGATCGCGGGCCCAGCCGGCAGCTTCGCGCACCACCGGGTCGTCGTCGGCCATCAGCGCCTCCACGCCTGGCAGCAGCGCGGGCGAGCCGCTGTTGCCGGCAGCGATGAGGCAGTTGCGGATCATCCGGCTGCGGCCGATCCGCTTGATGGGGGAGCCAGCGAAGACCTGCCGGAAGGCCGCATCGTCCAGCGCGAGCAGATCGGCGAGGTCCGGCGCGGTGAGCTCGCCGCGCGGGTGAAAGGCCCGGTTGGCGGCCGCTGCGGCGGCGAACTTGTTCCAGGGGCAGGCGGCGAGGCAATCGTCGCAGCCATAGATGCGGTTGCCGATGTGCTCGCGGAATTCGTGCGGGATCGGGCCGTCATGCTCGATCGTGAGATAGGAGATGCAGCGTCGCGCATCGAGCCGGTAGGGGGCAGGAAAGGCGTTGGTCGGGCAGGCAAGCTGGCAGGCGTCGCAGGTGCCGCACGTGCTGCGCGCCCGCTCGTCGGCGGCAAGGTCCAGGGTGGTGTAGATCGCGCCCAGGAACAGCCAGGAGCCATGTTCCCGGCTGACCAGATTGGTGTGCTTGCCCTGCCATCCGAGCCCGGCCGCCTCGCTGAGCGGCTTTTCCATCACCGGCGCGGTATCGACGAACACCTTCACGTCCGCCCCCGGCGCCTCGGCCACCAGCCACCGCGCCAGCGCCTTCAACGCGCGCTTGACCACGTCGTGATAGTCGCCGCCCTGTGCATAGACGGAGATGCGACCGATCTCCCCCCTGCCCGCCAGCGCCATCGGGTCGACAGCGGGCGCGTAGCTCATGCCCAGCGCGACCACGCTCTTCACCTCCGGCCACAGGGCGGCGGGGCTCTCGCGGTGATGCGCGCGCTCCTCCATCCAGATCATGGAGCCGTGCATCCCCTCGGCCAGCCACTGGTGCAGGCGCTCGGCCGTGCGCGGCGCCGCGTCCGCGCGCGCGATCCCGCAGGCGGCGAAACCCAGCTCCGCGGCTTTCTCTTTCAGCCGCTGCGTCAAAGGCTTGTGTTCGGGCACGCCCGCCCGCTACCACAAAAGCGCAGCCAGGGGGACTTTCGGCACGTGAACGAAGCTTTGGCGATCAGCGCCTCCGGGCTGGTGAAGCGCTTCGGCGAGCGGCGGGTGGTGGACGGCATCGACATCGCCGTGCCCCGCGGCGCGGTCTACGGCGTGCTTGGGCCCAACGGCGCGGGCAAGACGACGACCTTGCGCATGCTGCTGGGCATCATCGAGCCGAACGCGGGCGAGCGTACCCTGCTCGGCTACCGGCGCCCGCGCGAGGCCAGCGACCGGGTCGGCTACCTCCCGGAGGAGCGCGGGCTGTATCCGGCGATGAAGGCGCGCGAGGCGATCGCGTTTCTCGGCGCGCTGCGCGGGCTCGATTGGCGGATCGGGCGCAAGCGCGCGGACGTGCTGCTGGAGCGTGCCGGGCTCGCCCATGCGGCCGACAGCAAGATCCGCAAGCTTTCCAAGGGTATGGCGCAGCTTGTTCAGCTATTGGGATCGGTGGTGCACGAACCCGAGCTGCTGGTGCTCGACGAGCCTTTTTCCGGCCTCGACCCGGTCAACCAGGAGAATCTCGAGCGATTGATCCTGGCGGAGCGCGACCGTGGTGCGACCATCCTGTTCTCCACCCACGTCATGGCGCATGCCGAGCGATTGTGCGACCGGCTGACGATCATCGCCGGCGGCCGCGCCCGTTTCGAGGGCACGGTGGCGGACGCGCGCGGCACGCTGCCGATGCGCGCGCATTACGTGCCGCACCAGGAGGGGCCCGGCATCGCCGCGCTGCTGCCGGCGGATGCGGTGCGCCAGGCCGACGGCTGGCGCTTCACCGTGCCCGAGGGCGGCGCGGAGGAGACGCTGAAGCGATTGATCGACGCGGGCCACGGCATTTCCGGCCTGTCCATCGAGCGGCCCGGATTGCACGACGCCTTTGTCCGCATTGTCGGCGGCGAGGAGATGTCGGCATGAGCCAGGCCCCTGCTCCCTCGGACGCCCCCTCGAATGCCCGGCGCCTGCTGCGCCAGACGCTCACCATCGCCCGGCGCGACTTCGTGGCGACGGTGTTCACGCCAACCTTTCTGCTGTTCCTCTTCGCGCCGCTCATCATGCTGTCGTTCGGCGCCGTGGGCGGGCTTGGCGCACAGAGCGTGGCGCAGGGTGCGGACGAGAAGGAACGGATCGTCGCGCTGGCGCCGCCCGCCAGCATCGCGGCCCTGCGCGCCACTGACGAGCGGCTGCGCTCGATCTTCCCACGAGACGAGCAGCCGCCCCAGCTTCTCGTCCGCCCGGCCCCGCCCGCCCCGGCGCTGCACGCCCGCGCTCTGTTCGACACGCGGGAGACGGACACCGCGGCCGTGCTCTACGGCCCGTTCGAGCGGCCGCAGATCCTCTACGGTCCGATGGGTGCGCGGGCTTCGCGCTATCTTGCGGCGCTGGCGGAAGCGACCTTGCGCACCGAGCGGTCCGGCGGCCCTGCGGCGCTGAGCCGGCCCACCCTTTCTCCCGTGGCCCGCACCACGACCTCGCTGGGCGGGCGCAACGCGTCGGCCTTCTTCAGCGTGTTCGGCATCTTTTTCCTCACCCTGCTGCTGGCCGGCCAGGCCGTTGGCACGATGGCGGAAGAGCGCAGCAACAAGGTGATCGAGGTGCTGGCCGCGGCGGTCCCTCTCGAATCGGTTTTCCTCGGCAAGCTGCTCGGCATGTTCGGCGTCGCGGTGCTCTTCGTGCTCTTCTGGGGAACGCTGGTCAGCCAGGTCGGCTCGCTCGCCCCTGCGGGCCTGGGCGCCGCGCTGTCCCAGCTCTCGCCCGCCATCGGACTGCCGACGTTCGTCACACTCTTCTTCGCCTATTTCACGATGAGCTACATGCTGCTCGGCGCGGTGTTCCTCGGGGTTGGCGCGCAGGCGTCCACCATGCGCGAGATCCAGATGCTGTCGCTGCCGATCACCATCGTTCAGGTGGCCATGTTCGGCTGGGCGGCGGCGGGCGCCGGGCAACCGGATAGCTGGACGGCGATCGCGGCGCAGGTCTTCCCGCTGTCGAGCCCCTATGCCATGGCCGCGCGGGCCGCCCAGTCGCCGGTGCTATGGCCGCATCTGGCGGCGCTGGCGTGGCAGGCATTGTGGGTGGCCATCGTCATCACCGTCGCCGCGCGCGCGTTTCGCCGCGGCGTGCTGCAATCCGGCACCGCCAAGTTCCGCTGGCCCTGGCAGAAGGCTCTCTAGCTGCGGGGGCACGGCGCTCCTACATCCGGGCCATGACCCAGAACCGACGTCAGTTCCTTGCCACCGCCGCCCTCGGCAGCGCTGCGGTTGCGCTGTTCGGCTGCCGCCGCGCCGAAGCAGGCCCGCCCGGACGCTTCGAAGTGACGCTCACCGACGCGCAGTGGAAGGCCAGGCTCTCGCCGGCCGCCTATCGCGTGTTGCGGCACGAGGACACGGAAACGCCGTTCACCAGCGCCCTCAACAAGGAACATCGCGCCGGCTCGTTCCTGTGCGCGGGCTGCGCGCTGCCGCTCTTTTCCTCCACCACCAAGTTCGAGAGCGGCACCGGCTGGCCGAGCTTCTGGCGACCGCTGCCGAATGCGGTGCGCAACCGCCGCGACGGCTCGCTGGGCATGGAGCGCACGGAAGTGCACTGCCGACGCTGCGGCGGGCATCTCGGCCACGTCTTCGACGATGGCCCGCGGCCCACGGGCCTGCGCTACTGCATGAACGGGGTGGCGATGACGTTCCGGCCGGGCAAGGCCTGACGTCCGGGCCGGGAAGGTGGAGCGGGTGAAGGGAATCGAACCCTCGTCGTAAGCTTGGGAAGCTTCTGCTCTACCATTGAGCTACACCCGCAGTTCAACGGCTTAGCGCTGAAAAGGCCATCGCTGGGTCCCGGTTTACAGGCCGGTTTACAGCGGCGACGCCAGCCAATGCCATGAGCATCATCCTGCCGTCAACACGTATGCCGATACCGACGTTCGATAACGGAAGGCGAAACGCGTTCCAGGCGTCAGTCCGCAAGGAGGCCACGGGCGATGCGTTTGCCCAAGGCGATCTGACGAGCGGTATCGTCGACGTAAATGCGGCGGATGCGCTCGACCTCCGCTTCGGACCAACCCATGATGCTGGCGATCTCCGCATCCGTGAGGTCCGTCGTGGTCATGAGGTAGGTGGCGAAGGTGCCACGGGCATCGTGCAGATGCTTTTGCCGCCGGCCGGACTGGCCCGCCTCATCGATCTCGACGTGAAAGATGCCTGCCAGCTTGGCGATACGGGAAACTTCCTTGGTGAGCGTGTCCAAATTCCACGGCCGCCCCTTGGGGTTGACCAGCACCGTATCCACACCTGACGCACGCGGCTGATCCTTCAGCTTCGCCAGGACGGCGTCGAGCTCTGGAATGCGCGGAACCGTCGCGAAGTGACGGCGGCCTCGGCTGGTCTTCTTCGCCTTCTTTACGATCGCGAACTCGCCGACGGACGCCCATGTCAAGCGCGCGAGATCCTCTCGTCGAAGCCCGGTCACGGAGCATAGAAGCACGGCGTAATAGACGCAGCGATCTTTTTCTCCCGCGGCCTCTTCGAAGGCGAGCAGGTCGATCTTCGTCCACACGATCTCCGCACGCTGCCCGTTGACGTAGATCTTCCCGATTTTCTCAGCGACGTTGATCCGTAAGGCACCCCGCTGGATGCCGTATTTCAACAGCGCGCGTAGCACGGTGACGCCGTTATCGGCCGCCCGCGGCGTGGCCGCACGCGCATCGCGCCAGTCGACGACTTTTTCGATCATGCGCTGATCGTTGAAAACCGCGAGTGGAACCTTGCCCCATTTCCCCTCGATCGTACGCACGATCGACCCCCAGGTCTTCTTCGTATTGTCGCTCAGCCGCGACCATTCCGGGCTTGCCAGCCACTTGTCGATGAGCGTCTGTAGGGTCGTGGGGTTCGGCTGCTGTGCTGCGTCCCGATCCCTCATCGCGGCGGTAAGGCTTTCCAGCGCCTCGATCGTCAGGTCCGGTCGGGCTCCATCCGCCGACATGACGGGAGGGCCGCCGCCGCGCCATGCATAGACGTGCCAACGGATAGTCCCGTCCGCGAGACGCTTTTGGACGAAGTGCAGGCCCTTGATCACAGGCGCGACTCCCATTCGCGGAAGATGTCTTCCGGCGTCGGCGGAGCGGGCCGCGGTGTTTCCACAATACTCAGGCGGATGGTGCCGTCGGTTTCGACCTCAAGCCTGCCGATCGGCAGACCGGCCTTCATTGCCGCTTGAATCGTTCGGCGGATCGCAACCGTGCTGATCGGGCTCTTCTTGCGCGACACGCGCACGCCATTTTCCTTTCGAGAACCGGTGGTCTCGAAATCGGCCTCATCCTCACCCCTGCCGGGGCGGATCGAACGGGTGTTCTGATCCGAACGGCCCGCGATCGTCGCGAGGCATTCGAACCCCAACCCGATGGGGTGCATCTCCTCGATCGAGGAGAGCAGCGGTTGGACGAACGGTGTCGGACCAGGCCGGGTTTCGTCCACCTCCGCACGGCGCGCTGACGCCTGGTGTGCGACGGGTTCTTTAGGATCCGACACGAGAGCGCACTCACGAGCTGCCGCTGACAGACCCCCGGCCTAGGTGACGACGTTGACCGAGGGCCTGCCAGCGGTAATTCGGAGAGCCTCGCCGCACCGAAGCGCGGCCGCAGCCGTGCTTCGTGGATCAGCCTGGCCCGGAATCGGCGAGAAGGGAAGAACCCCCATCGCGCTAATCTACATCAAGTATGATCTCGATATACGTTAGGTAAAGCTGACCAACCCCGTTCATTCAGCCGAATCATCGCAGTTCCCGAAGCCCGCCGCTGATGCAGCTGGCGGCGAGCGTTCGATCGGCCAGGTTTGGGACGAAGCCGTCGTTGCCATCGACGCCGCCGTATGTCAGCTTGAGCCAAGAGCAGACTTTGCCGCTCCATCATACTTAGAGCTCGAGTGCGCTGGACAGCTGCTTCTTGATGTTAGCGGCGTTAAAGCCGCCCAACTCGGTTGTGGTCAACAAGACCACTTCGGCGGTGGGGTCGCCGGCCTGACCAACACCTGCGGCGCCGTACCACGCCTCTTTCAGCTTCCATCTCGCCACGTAGTCGGGTCGGTCGAGCATACCAAGGTGCTCGATCAGTAAAGTTCGGCCCGTTTCGGCGTCCGCAACAGTAAAGTCGGGATACCTGATCGAGCCGTCCGGTCCCTTGAAGGGCTGCTCGTAGGCGTAGGGGACACCGAAGCCATCTAGCAGATCGGCAATGATTACCTCGGACTTGGACCGCACAAGTTCGCCACGGGTGGTGCGATGGATAAGCCCGCTCTCGAGGAAGGAGCCGACATGCTCAACGGGTGAAGGTGCAGTGAACAGGTTCGTCCACCGACGAGCGGTCTCCGAACGATCTGCTCCGGACAGCTTCATGAGATCACGCAGCTCGCCCTGATGGAACAGCACGACGTCTCGCTGCTGCCTTGTCAGAGCAGTGTAGAGGAGCTCTCTGGAAAGCGGTCGGCAGGGATTAGGGATCACGACGAACGTTGTCCCAAACTCGCTTCCTTGCGACTTGTGAATCGTGAGCGCATAAGCGAGCTCAAGCCGCGCGTCCCCATCCTCGCCGAAGTCGGATCCGCTGAAACCGAACTTGTGGCCGAGCTGCGTCGAGAACTCGACCTCGAGCTTCCAAGGGAGTTTCTTGGGCTTCCAGGCTCTGCCTTTGAACTGTCCGATGGCTAGGCCGATCTCGCCGTTGGCGAGGTAGGCTTTGTCGAGCTCCGGCCAGACGTCCTTGCGTCGCCCGTTTGAGAGGTTGATGACCTTGTCGCCGTACAGAATCGCCTGGCCGCCGAATGGTTTCGCGATCTTGCGGTGGTAGTAGGTGTCGACATCCCACCAATGGCGCACCGACTGCCGGAATATCTTCTTGATCCAGCGGTTCAAACCATCGACGCCGGTTTCGCCTCCTCTCAACGGCGCCAGGATCTGCCAGGACTCGGCCTCCGCGCCGCCACCGCGCCGAATTCCCGCTTCGTCCGGCCGCGAAAGATTGAAGTAGGCGCGCCCATTGAACTCGCCGCCTCCCAAGCTGAGTTCGAAGGCCGTCTCATCACTGATAGCGTCGTCCACGCCCTCTCGGACATGGCGGGTGACCTCGGCCAAGAGCTTCTGCTGAAGGTCGGCATCCCCTGTCCATTGCACCGTTCGGATCCCGGATGCTGTGCCGGAAGAGAGCCGCGACCAGACCTCGTCCGCTCCAGGATCGGGTGCCTCGCCGCTGAACCAGCGCGACAGGAGCACGTCGTCACGGCCGCCGCCGCCCGACTGCCTGCGCACGACGGTGAGCTCCGCTAAGCCGTTGGATTCGCCGCCAGTGGTCCGGAGCTGGCGGATCATGTCGACGAAGGGACGGCCCGCTCCTATTGGCGGGAGCTGCCGAGGGTCGCCCACTAGGATCAGGCGCTGCACGGTCGCGGGATCGAGCGCGTCGAGCGCGGCGGCCAGCTGGTCCTCGGTGAGCATGGATGCTTCGTCGATGACGACCGTCGCGTAGCCGCCTTCCCGCTCCGGGGAGCCGTTGGCTCGATAGGCGCCCGTCTGCGGATCGTAGCGCTTCGATGTCAGCAAGAACTGGGCGAGCGTGTAGGCGGTCACGTCACCCGCCTTGCGCTGCATCTGGACGCGGGCCTTGCCCGTCGGCGCGAGCAGCAGGACGCCTCCGTTGGCGATCTGGTCGAGCGACAGCAGCGCGAGCAGCAAGGTCGTCTTACCGGTGCCGGCGGGACCGATGAGCGCCGAAGCGCGCGACCTAAAAAGCTCCTCGAGCGCCTCAGCTTTCTCGGCCCTTGCGGCCTCCTCGGCGGGATCGTCGCCCATGGACTTGCCGCCGAGCGCGTCGTCGATGCAACGACGCCAGTCGTGATCACCCTTGTGGCGTGCGCCAGAGATGCGCCGGAGGATGCGTGTGGCGATCAGCGCACGCGAGCCGGCGTATCGATCGAGCTGCCATGCCGGATCGCCGGAGGCGGTCGTCGAGGCCTCAATCACTGGCGTCAACTCTCCGCCGAAGGCGTCCACCCAATCGCTGCCGATGGCGCAGGGTGGCGATACCTCCGCGGTTCTGACACGCTCGACGAGCCAGTCCTGCGGAAGGAGGGTGTGGCCTTCGCCCGCGGCGGCCTCGAGCCTGTCGAGCATGAGCGCACGCGCCCTTCTCGGATCGATCGGTTCGGGACAGGCGGACGGCGCGGGAACGGGCGAGGCGGCAAGAACCTGCGGGTCGGGGAACATGCCGCGGTCGATCACTCTTACGGGGATCGGATCCGGCCGGGCCCGATCCGTTTCGTAGATCAGGTAGGGGTTCGCAAGGATGGCCGCGTCCTCATGAGGGATGCCGGACGCCTTGCGCCGCTCCTTCACCCACCACCGCGTGACCTGCTCAGCGGAGAGCTCGAAGCGCGCGAGGAGTTCAAGCAGCGCCCGCCTGTCCGCCTTAAGGCTGCCCCACAGCTTAGCCGCGATCGGTCCGATCGAGGCCTGCAGCTCCTTCGGAAGCTGGGACGGATCGGCCAGCAGGGCGCCGACGAGCGGCCACGGATCCCGTACGTCGGTGCCGCCATCGGCGTGTAGGATCCCGCCGATCGCGTGGGCGAGTAGTGTTCCGTTCTCCAGGCCGAGCGCGCTTAGCGCAGAGCCGAGGCCGGGGAAGGCCCCCCGGAGACGCCACAGTCGATTGAGCTCTCCGTCGATCCATCGGTGGGCGCGCTCCCAGTCGCCGGAGAGGACCTCCTCGTATCGGGCTACCGTCGCCGATGCGGCGAGCAGCGTAGCGATAGCCTTGTCGTGGCTGACGTGCTCCGCGCCCATCGAGAAGGTGTCCCAATGCTCTTCGGGCGCGTGGAGGACGAACGGCTTGGGATCGAAGTCGGGGTCAGCCTCCGCCATCTGGAGGATTTCCTGATAGGGCAGCAGGAAGCCGTCCTCGATATTCGGGCGGATCGAGTGCGCGACGTTGCGCTCCCACACCATCGACCTGAGAGCGCCGGAAGCCTGCCCCTCATACTCGTATTCGGTCGCCGGACCGACCCCTTTGACGCGGCCGATGCCTACAATCACGCGCCGCGGATCCTCGGTCAGCGGCGTCTTCTTGGCGTAGAAGAAGACCAGCGAGGTTTCCGGCTCTATCGCACCGAAGAAGGTGTCCAACATCGCAAGCTGGTTACTTCGCTCCTGCACCCAGATGCTATCGAACCCGACATCCGGCTCGAGGTCACTGCGATAGCCGAGGGAAAGTCTAGCGGCCTGGTCCGGCAGGTCTTCGTCGCCCCTCATCATCCACCCGAACGGCACAGCAGCAGCCGAGAAGGGCGAGTGAGTGTAGGTGGTCCGCCGAAAGTGGGCGTGCGTGCCGTTGGAGGCATAGGGATGCTCGAAGCGCCGGATGTAGGAGAAGTCGGACATGAAGGCACCTCGCTCCGCAGCGCAGGCCGGCAATCGGCCGCCCTCGATGTCGAAGGTCTCTCCGGCGACGGAGGACTCCCAATCGTCGTCCTTAGTGTCGCCGATTCTGGGAAGCGCTATGCAGTGCGTGTTGCCGCGAGGATTCTGGCAGACGCGACCGTTCCAACCTGTGTCGTGCCAGGGAACGCGGATAGAAATATGCTGGGTTGGTATCCTCCGTGCGCCCTCAATCACTCGCCACCCCCCCAATCGCGGCATGCGTCGGCCGCCCGGCATGCTATTGTTAACATTATGGACCGACGGTCAACGGCTGGGTCGTCGTGACCGATCGGCGATTTCGGAACGATCCGGTCCCGCAAGTCAGTGCGCTCGCGACAGTTCCCACATGTAAGCCATGGGATGCTTCGCTAGGACGTTGCGCTGCTTTTCATCAAAGCCCATGCGATCTTTGACGAACCCAGCGACCGTCTTCGCGATCTCCTCGACCTTTGTTCCTACTGCGGCCGTCAGCCCAATAGTGGCAGCGGTCTGGAGATCGTCCGTGAGGCCCGACAGAAGAGCGCCTCCGGTCGCGACTGCGGCGACGACGACCGGCGTGACGACGAGCTGACCTAGGTTTCCCCTCAACTCGCGCCTCAGGTCGGAGAGATCCGTCTCCATTCGGTAACGGAATTCCTCGGTCAGTCGATCTCGCTCGGTTTGATCGAGCGCTGCGCCGAGCGCCTTGATCTGCTCCTGCACCATGTCGGCATAGGCATGACGCAGCCGCGTGTAATCGCGCCCGCGCCGCTCGGTCGCCTCGCGTTTCCGGAATGCGATCAGAGAGTCGAGCGGAATGGATGTGGCGTCGATCAGGTCGAGGGTAACAGGGACGACGTCCGAAACGTTGCCGGCACGCTGGTTTCCGGTGCCAATCATTCCATAGGCCATCAGACGATCAGTGACGCGGGCCAGTGTAGTACCAGCACAGGCGTCGGCCAGCTTAGCCATTACCAGCAGACCGCCTTCTTGGGTGAAGGGATAATCGCCATTCGGAAGCGGCAGGTCAGTAAGCCTATGCCTGCGAAGGAGCTCGAACGTCTCCATGGTGAACTTCTGCGGCCAAACCTCATAGTATTCCTTGGCCTGCTCCACCTGCGCGATCTCATATAGGCTGGGTGGCAGGTTTTCCGCCTCAAGGGTCGTCTCGATGGCAGTGTGCGCCCGTTGCTGCTGCCGAGGCGTAGGGGTTATCTTCCGTCCGATAAGCTCCCAGGCCTCAGCCATATCTGAATCGCCGCGGTAATCCGGCGCATAGACCGGCATGGGCACGATGGTATGCAGTTGATCCCAAAGCAGTAGAGAACTGTGCATGATCTTGCGGCTACGGACCTGCGTGCTTGGATAGTATATTGCAGAGCGCATTGTTCCGTTCCCTAGAGTTGCTAAAAGAATAAGCTCTCTGTTGCGCGTTTCAGCGAAGAGCAACAGAATACTATGGCTTCCGAAATTTGCGTTTAGTTTCGACTTCGAAGATGATCCGCCGCTCATAAGGAGCAGACGGCTGCTTATGCCGCAAGCTGTCGTTCCAAATTCGATGCGCGAATGGCTGGGCTTGGTCGATAGCTGCTGTCGCGCAGCCTATGAACAGATAGCCGCTTTCGCAGCTTGCGCGTCCGTAATCCGACGGGCCGCTATCTACCTTGAACGCACGTCAATTTTTCACATTGATTCCCATCGGCTGTCCGTCGGCTTCGGTCAGTCGTCAGTCCTTGGCTCCGGGAGGATGGCCGGCGTGCTGTCGGCGTAGGTCAGCCAATTCTGCCAGATGGCCATCGTCCGGGCTATGGTAATCTTGGTGCGACAGCCAAGCGCCATGGCGCCACGGATCGTTCCGCCCTTCCAGTTCTCGTAAACCGCGTTACATTCCGCATCGCGATAGGCGATCCACGCTCGCTCGGAAGCGCGCAGCTTCGCCAGCGCGGTCCCTTCCCGTTCCTTGCTGAGCCGGGTCACCGCCGCAGTATAATAGCGATTGAGTTCGGCGTCGGCACGCGCGAGATCCGCGGCTAGGCACTGCTCGACCTCAGGCGTGGTTGAACCCGGACAAGGGGCGCCGGACGCCAGCAGCATCGTCACGATGATGATCGACATATTCGGTCTTTCCTTCGCTAGAGTTCAGCCGCGCTCTGGCGGTCTACAACGACTCGACCCGATCAGCCGCCCCCGGTCCTCTGGCGATTGACCGGATGGTCACCCGGTCCACCAACATCTGCACGGCGCAGGCGGTGACCGCCAACACCGCCCACGGCCATCCCCGTATCAGCCACACGTCGAGATGAAAGCCGTTAGCCGGCAGCGTCAGCCCGCAGGCGACGGTGGCCAGCCAATTGAGGCTGTTCATCGCGAACGACGCGCCGCTCATGATCCATAGCTCCGCCCTCGACGCCGTCCGCGACCTCGTCCAAGGCCGCTTCGCTCTCACCTGATCACGCCGCCTCACGCCAGCCAGGTGAGCAGTTACTTTGACATTATGTCGTCGCTTGCCGACACAGTAAACAAAGCATTAATTTTGCTGACCAATTGCGACGCCACCCGTTTTCATGCCGACGCCCAAAACTTTGTCTTCACTTCAACATGAAGTCTTGCTTCGACGGCCAAGTCGAATAACATTGACCAGAATATGATCCTTTCTGGTAGCATATGCTGGTCACCGCACTGATCGACGCACGGCGGTCGATAGGCATGTCGCAAAGCGCGCTGGCGGCACGGCTCGGCGTGGCGCCGCTCCGGATCAAACGCCTCGAGCGCGGCGTGGGTTCGGTGGCCACGCTGATCGCAGCAATGGCGGCTGTGAATTTCCGGCTGACCGGCATCGCACCCGGCAAGGATTTGGCCGCCCAGTTGCGCGCCTGTCGCTTGCGGCGGGGACTGACGGTCGTCGAGGTGGCAGCCCGCACGAAAATGTCGCGCACCACCGTGGCCAGCCTCGAAAGCGGCGGCGGGTCGGTTGCCAGCCTGCGGCGTCTGATGGCGGTGGTCGCACCCAAAGCCCGACGGCGGGCGCAGGAGCGGGCCTATTGGGGCGAAGGCGACAAGGCCGATCGCGACGTCCGCTTCACGCCGCCTGATTTTCTGGCGAAGGTCGAGGACGCCTTCGGCCCGATCAACCTCGATCCGTGCGGTCATCGCCTCAGCCCGGTTGTGGCGACGCGCCGCATCCTACTGGAGGACGGCGACGATGGCTTCGTCGACGACTGGTCGGGCCAACTCGCCTTCGTCAATCCGCCCTTCAGCGAGATGCTGCGCTGGCTGATGCGGGCGCATGACCAGTGGTCGTGCGGGAACGTGCGCAGCGTGGTGTGCCTTGTTCCCGCCCGCACCGATGCCCGCTGGTTTCACGAAACGCTCAGCGTCGAGGCCGACATTTTCTTCCTGCAAGGACGGGTGCGGTTTTCCGATATCCGTGGGAAGTCGCAGCACACGCCCTTCGCCTTGATGCTGGTAGCCCTCGGCACCTCGCCCGAGCAGCGGGCACGATGGAGTGCGGTGGCCGAGGGGTTTTGGCTGAACCCCTCGCGCGAGACGACTTCACTGCCAGATCGGCCAGTCGTGGATGGCGACCCGGTCAGCCAGATCGACGCCGCGCTCGACCAGTTCGCGCAGGCGCGCGTCGGCACGGGCGACGCCGTCTTCGACGTCCAGCGGCTTGAAACCGAGATGGATGATCTCACCCGGGGCGAGGCGGAAGCTGCCCCTCACATGGGCTTGAGGTAGCAGCAGCGCGCGCGTTCCGCTCTTCGACAGCCATAAGCGACAACCGAGGTGCGACCAGCAGATCCGGTCGCGCGGCACAAAGATCGTGATATCGGTCATTTCGGGCACGCCCGCCCGATCGTCGAAGCCGATGTGCACGAGGTCGGCCTGCGCATCGCAGGCCATCTGGCCGATGCTGAGCCGCGCGAGCGGATCAAGCCGGTCGCCCGCCAGCAGCCCGGCCGATGGCTTGAGGCGGCGGTTGCCGAGGAGCAGGACGGACACGGCGGCGGCATGGGCGCGCATGATGGCGGTATCGTTGATCATCTGGGTCTTTCCGATTTTTCATCCCCCAATCGGGGACACTTCATCGGGTCATTCCCCCTTTAAGGCGCCGCCGCTCCGCCTGCCCCGAGGCACCCGCGACGACTGTCGCGGGTGCCCGGCCCTCCCTCAGAAGAGTTTGAAGCGCGGTGCCCATGCGTCGCGGAACGCTTGCCATTCGGCCTGGAAGATCGTCGGCGCGTCCTTGCCCGTCAGGTCGCGGTGCAGTTCGCCCCAACCGCTCGCCCGATGCGCCCGCGCGAGCACGACGCAGTGCGCGTGCGGACGGCGGGCGGACAGTTCGTCGGCCGGCATGTGCACGACGGTAAGGCTGGTCAGCCGACGCTCCAGCGCCAGATGCTCCAGGGCATAGGCTCCCGCCATCGAGAGGATGTCGGACGCCTGCCAGCCGTGGTCGAACGACATGGTCAGCACGACCGCCAGCAGCTTCTGGTGGGCTTTGACCCTGGCGTCATAGCCTTCGAACACCGTCTCCAGCGCGTCGGGTTCGAGCGCGACGCCGGCCGCGGTCACCAGCCGACTGGTCGCGCAGGTAATCGGCCACAGGCCGTCCGGACCCCATGCCGCGTCGCCGGGCTTGCTCGGCTGGAGCTTCGCGCGGGCGAGGTCGGCGGTGGTGTTCTTGTGGCCCTTGGCCCTGGGCCGCATCAGCGAAAAGCCGAAGTCGGGCGATCCTGCCATCGGCTCGTTGTAGAGCATGGCGTCCACCGCCGACGGGCTGATCCACGGGAGCGCCTTCATCGGCGGTCTCCCCACAGCTGCGCGAGGAATATGTCAGCCCGGTCGAGCCCGTCGGCCGCCTCCTGATCGTCCCGCGCGGGCGGATGCGACGCGACCTGCAGCCGGCGTGCGGTCAGCTGCATTGAGGTGTACGGGTCTTCGCTGTCGTGCGGGTCCGGCACCAGCCACGCCTTGCCGTGCGGCGAAAGCCACAGGCGTCGGCCGTGGCACCAGACATTCTCCTTCCGCCGCCACTGGCCATAGGCGATGTAAAGCGTTCGGCGGCCTTCGCTCGACGCCTTGACGACAAGCGCGTCGCACCGCGCTTCGCGCATGCCCCGGCCGATGGTCCGTAGATCGCCGCGCGACGGCTCGATCGACGGGACCAGCAGCAGGTCGGCAGACGCAGCGTAGAACCATTCGCTGAATGGCGGGCGCAGCAGCAGCCGGGTCGCCGGGTCGGATTGCCAGCCCACCAGCGTGGCGAGCGCCTGGGTCGCGGTCAGCGCGCGCATCTGCGCCAGCGCCCGCTCCTTGGTCATGATATACACAAGAAAGTCCTTGGGTTTATGCGGGAAGTGGCGGGCTGCACGCCACCCTTCCGCACCTTCATTTTCGCCTTCACGGCACAGCCGCAGGCTTTCCCCGATCTTCCTTCCGCCGGCCCCGGCGGGTCTTCCCGAATGCGCACGACGGGCTAGCGCTGGGGGCCCCTGGTCGGCAGGCTGACCGGTGACGCAGAACTTGCCGGCCCCTTCGACTTCGCCGCTACCTGCCCGACCTCGGCCGATACGGCGGCGCCCAGCCTATGCATGGTGCTTGGCACCGGATTCAGACGCTGCGCGTCCGTCGCAGCCCGCGTCAGCGCCTGCTGAACGTCGGGATGATCACCCCAATGCCGCAGGAGAGTGCGGATCGACTTCAGGTCCGAGATGCCTTCCAGATCAGGGCCGTGCGCCTTTATCGCGTCGAGCAGGCGCTCGATCTCCTTTGCCTGCAGGGTGGCGATGGCGTTCAGGCGCTTCACGATCAGATACCGGAACTGGATGTTTTCGAGCAACGTCCGGTCGTCCGCCGACAGGGCGGCAGCGCCGGGCTTCCCGGTCGCGGCAAGGATCGGAATTCGCTCTCTGGCAATGCGGTCCAGCAGCGCGTCGATGCGCTCGCGCACGTTAGGCGGCGGTCCCTTGCCGAGCCGTGGGGCAATCGCTGGCGAGGGGTTCGGGGCAGCAATCCTGTCCTCGTCGTTGACTGTTCGCTTGGCGGCACCACTTGCGTTGGCGACCATTTGTCCGGCCGGGGGTCGCCGCGCTTCCTCGCGTTTCACGAGTCGCGATGTACCGGTCCATGCGCCTACCAATTTCAGCGATGGGGCCGCAGCGAGCGCGCCGACGGTTCGCAACGCCTGCTGCTCCGAAGCCAGTTCGACAGGCGGCGAGAAATCCAGACCGGCCACCAGCTTCAGCCGTGCCTTCGCGCGTGCGAGTTCCGCCAGCCGGGCGTCGATCGCGACCTGTCGCAGGTGCAGTTGGCCGATTGCCTTGGCCGCCTCCAGAATGTCCGCTTCGCCAGCAGCGATGGCGGCCTCGACCTTGGCGAGGTGCTCCTCGGCCTCCCGCCGGCGCTTGTCGAGGGCCGCCCGATGCGACGCGCTTCCGCCCGTTTCCACAAGGCACCGGTCGCAGTGATCGAGCGTCGCCTGCGCGCGAGATCGCGCCTGCTGACGCAGCCGGTCGTTCTCCCATGCGAGATCGCGAGTTTCCTCCAGCGCCCGTAGCACGGCGCGGCGTTCCCGGATCAGATCGGCACCGGCAGGCGATCCCGCGACGCTTTTCGCCAGCGCATCATCCTGCTGTTGCCATGGCTTGAAGAAACTCTCCGTCCGTCGCCGTTCGTCCAGCGCGGCATATTGCCAGCTTGCCGCGGCATTGTAGCGCCCGATCACGGTCGGCACGCCTGCTCGCTCCAAGGCGGCGGCGCGAGTGCCGAGGTGTATCTCGGCCTCCTTTGCGATCCCGAGCGCTTTGTGGGACCGCGGGTCGATCCGGCGCTGAATACCCCTGAGCGCCAACCGCTCGTTACAGATGGCGGCGAAGCGTTCGCGCAGGTGGGGCACGAAAGCCTTGCCAGCGATCGCGGCGTTGAAATGCGCCGGCTGCTTTTCGGGCGCGAGGTTGCGGGTGACCTCGACGATCTTCTCCTGCCGGTGCGGATAGCGAATGCGCGTCTCGCCCTTGCGCAAGAATTCCTCGGTAACCTCGAAATCCCATTTATTGTGGTCGGCCAACCAAGTCGCCGGGCGATCATGCGCGATCACGTGGAGGTGGAAGTTGCGCTTGTCGTTGCCCGGTCCCGGCGCGTGGATCACCGCCGTATACATCATGCCCGTGGCTCGCCCTTCCGCGTCGCGAGCGAAGGACCCGAGATGATCGCAGAAGTCGCGGACGATCGCCGCACGGTCGTTGGGTCCAAGTTCGTGGGGCAGTTCGGCGACGTAGCGATACTGCGTGCGGCCGGCGGAGCCAGGAGTGAAGAAGACGGGCGGTTCCTCGTCCGGCCAGCCTGGCATCCGCCGCAGCACGCTGAGGATCGCATCACAGGCATCCTGCTCGGCGTGATAGCGTTTTGCCTTGAACGGCTTCCCCTTCGCTTGACTGGTCGCCCAGCGCTCCCGCTCGGAGCGGCAGTGAGCGACGAACATCGGCGGCAGTTCTGACGCCACCGCCTCAAGCCAGTCTCCGACGCCTCCCGCCTTGATGGTCAGCCCCGCATGCCCCTGCCGCTCGAAATGATCTACCGCCTCCCAATAGCTGCGCCGGCGATCCGGATCGTCCGATATGTTGCTGAAGACCAGCGCGCGACCCGCGACCTCCACCGCGTCGCCACGCTCGACATAGCCGGCGTGATCAAGCGCCGCACCGATCTCGACGGCATCGGTCCGCTCGACATAGGCGGCATGGTTTGCCGCCAGACCGCCCGTATGCGCCGTGACGGACGAACGGGTCACGCAGCAGGCGTGGAAATGGAAGCTCGTCGTCCTGCCATCCGCCGCCCGCGGACGACCGGAACACGGCAGCGGCACGCTGAAGTCGGCGGCCATCGTCCACCCGCTCCGGCCGCCGACTTGGCGCTTCGCGGCTTCCTCCTTCGCCTGCTTCTTGATCCGGACGCGGCCGATCTGGAGCAACTGCTCGTCTTCCTCGCGGGCGCGCAGCAACGCGGCGAGCTTGCCATTCGCCGCCTCGATCCTCTGACTGATCGCCCGCTCGCCGACCACCCCACGCCTCCGTCACGCCGTTCCGATGGCGTGATGGTATCAGTGTGGAATGGATCGGTGCCGCGGACTAGATCCCCCATCGACATGGCAACCGTCGCCTTCCGGATCACCCGCCCGCGGGTGAGGAGGACCGCGCCCGCCGGGTGCCAACCGGACCCGGCGATCGGGTCCGCGCGCCAGCGTCGCTCGGGTTTCCCCAGCGACGCGGTATTGCGCCTGAAATTTCCTCATCCTCCCGTAAAACCTTCGCCAGATCCATCGCGGTCTGGCGGCACGGTCCCTGGCCGGGTATCCATTCGCGCGAGCAGCATTGGGACGATGATGGCAAGAGCGGCGAAGAAGACGACGGCGGGCGGTGATCTGGGTTTCGAGGCGGAGCTTTTTCGGGCCGCCGACAAGCTGCGCGGCAATATGGAGCCGTCGGATTACAAGCATGTCGTGCTCGGCCTGATTTTCCTGAAGCACATATCCGAGGGGTTCGAGGCGAAGCACGCCCAACTGCTCGCCGAATATCCCGAGGGTGCCGAGGACGAGGACGAATACCGCGCCGACAACATCTTCTGGGTGCCCAAGGGCGCACGCTGGTCGCACCTTCAGGCGAACGCGAAGCAGCCCGGCATCGGCAAGGTCATCGACGACGCCATGCTGGAGATCGAGAAGGTCAATCCGGGGCTGAAGGGCGTGCTGCCCAAGGATTACGCCCGCCCCGGCCTGAATGCCGTGATGCTGGGCGAACTGATCGACCTGATTTCCGGCATCGGCTTCAAGGACGCCGGCAACGCGTCCCGCGATCTGCTCGGCCGGGTCTACGAATATTTCCTCGGTCAGTTCGCCGGCAGCGAGGGCAAGCGCGGTGGCGAGTTCTACACGCCCCGCTCGGTCGTCCGGACGATGGTCGAGATGCTCGAGCCGTACAAGGGCCGCGTCTACGATCCGTGCTGCGGCTCGGGCGGCATGTTCGTCCAGTCGGAGAAGTTCGTCGAAAGCCACGGCGGGCGGATCGGCGACATCGCCATCTATGGCCAGGAATCAAACCACACGACGTGGCGGCTGGCGATGATGAACCTGGCGGTGCGCGGCATCGACGCCGACATCCGCTGGAACAGCGAGGGCAGCTTCCACAAGGACGAACTGCCCGACCTTCGCGCCGATTATGTGCTCGCCAACCCGCCGTTCAATATCTCCGACTGGGGCGGCGACCGGATCAAGCAGGATGCGCGGTGGCAGTTCGGCGTGCCGCCCGCCGGCAACGCCAACTTCGCCTGGCTCCAGCACATCTTGCATCATCTGGCGCCCACCGGCACCGCCGGCGTCATCCTCGCCAACGGGTCGATGTCCTCGACCCAGAATGGCGAAGGCGACATCCGCCGCGCGATGGTGGACGGCGACGTGATCGACTGCATGATCGCAATGCCGGGCCAGCTCTTCTATTCGACCCAGATCCCGGTGTGCATCTGGTTCCTGGCGAAGGACAAGTCGAACGGCGTCGGCCGCGACAAGACGCTGCGCGACCGGCGTGGCGAGATCCTGTTCATCGACGCGCGCAAGCTTGGCCACATGGTCGACCGCACGCGGCGCGAGTTCAGCGATGCCGATATCGCGAAGATCGCCGACACCTATCATGCCTGGCGCGAGGGTGAAGGCTATGCCGACGTCCCCGGGTTCGCCTGCGCGGCGCGGCATGACGTCATCGCGGGGCACGGCTATGTCCTCACCCCCGGCCGCTATGTCGGCGCCGAAGATGTCGAAGCGGACGCCGTCCCCTTCGCCGAACGCTTCGCCACCCTCCAGGCCACACTGGAGGAGCAATTCGCCGAAAGTGCGCGGCTGACCGAGGTCATCCGCCAGCGACTGGCCAGCGTGATCGTGGCGGACGAGCGCCCGAATGTGTAAGGAAAACCGCGTAAATTTTGCACGTCGCGGCGCATGTGTGAAAGAAACCGCGATGTTTTTGCAGGACGATGCGAGCCGGGAGAGCTGTCGTGCCGATTGATCTGACACCGCTTGCCAGCGGGATCGCCCGGCTCGAAGAAGGTCAGGCGCGCTATCTAGGTGACACGTCGGACACGCAGATCCGCGACGGCCTGATTCAGCGGTTCGGATTCACCTATGATCTCGCGCACAAGATGCTGCGCCGCTTCTTGGCGATGAGCGACGCCAACCCGGATGCCGTTGCGCAGATGAGCTTTCCCACGCTCATCCGCACCGCGAACGAGCGCGGCCTGCTGTTGAACGAATGGTCACGGTGGAGGCAATATCGCGACGATCGGAACATCACGTCGCACACCTATGACGAGACGAAGGCGATCAGGGTGGTTGCCGGGATACCCGCCTTCATCGAAGAGGTGCGATACCTGCACGACACAATGACGCAGCGAGCCGAATGACTTCGCCGATCGCGATCGAAGCTCGGCATGATGCGATCGTGCGCGAGACGCTGCAGCGGCATCTTCCCGCCGACACGACCGTCTATGTCTATGGCAGCCGGGCAAAGGGCAGGGCGCGGCCCATGTCCGATCTCGATCTGGCGCTGTGCGCGCAGGATCCGATCCCGCCGTCGGTCATGGCCGATCTGGCGGAGGCATTCGACGAAAGCGACCTGCCGTGGAAGGTCGATTTGATCGACTGGACGACGACGAGCGACCGGTTCCGCGCGATCATCGCGCCCGACCTTCGCGTGCTGGTGCCAGGACGGCTGACGGCGTGAACGCTGGTGAGGCAAGCGTCGCCACCGAGGCGCGCGGCGTCGCGCAAACAGCGAAGGACGCGCTGGCGCTGATCGAGGGGATGCGCGTGCTGATGGCCGACTACACGCAGCGCATCCGCGCCGACTACCCCAAGGTCTATTCGCAGGATCTGCTCAACAACCTGTTCCGCCACCCCTATACGCGGATCGAGTATGTCGAGAAGGAACTGGGCGTGTCCCGGCCGACCGCGACGAGATATTGAGACACGCTGGCGGCGGCGGGGCTTCTGGACAAGCAACGGATCGGACGGAACAACCATTATATGAACCAGCGGCTGGTGGCTTTGTTTGTGGATGGGGCAGCGTAATGGATAGGGTAAAACCTGAATGGCAGGAAAGGCCGCTCGCAGACTTGGCAACCATAAAATCTGGTTTCGCCTTCAAGAGCAGCCAATGGAAACCGGCTGGCGTTCCGGTGGTAAAAATTGGGAATGTCCGCGACGGCTCCCTAGACATGACTGGATGCTCCTATGTTTCAGACCGGGATGCGGCAGACAGCGGCTTCGAATTACAGAAGAATGACCTTGTCATTGGCTTAACAGGTTATGTTGGCCAAGTTGCAAAAGTCCGAAACGAGGGCCGCCTTGTCCTCAATCAACGCGTTGGAAAGTTTCAGGTCCGGCGCGGGTGCGACCCGGACTTTTTGTTTGCACTAGTTGCGAATGGGTCCTTTCGCGAACGCGTTGAGGCGATAGCGCACGGGTCAGCTCAACCGAACGTCAGTCCGAAAGCTATCGAGCAATTAGGGGTATTTGCTCCTAGCTCCCTCCAGGAGCAGCGTTCCATCGCCGCCGTCCTTTCTGCCCTCGACGACAAGATCGCACTCAACCGGCGGATGAACGAGACGCTGGAGGCGAGCGCGCGGGCGTTGTTTCGGGACTGGTTCGTCGATTTTGGCCCCACCCGCGCCAAGGCCGAAGGCCGCCCCGCCTATCTCACCCCCGATCTCTGGTCCCTGTTCCCTGACCGCCTTGGCGATGACGGAGTGCCGGAGGGGTGGGATGTGCGACCGCTCGACCAAATCGCCGAGTTTCTCAATGGGCTGGCATTACAGAAATACCCAGCGGTTCCGGGCGAGGAAGATCTGCCGGTAATCAAGATTGCCGAACTGCGATCCGGCATATCGGCAAACTCAAATCGCGCGTCACCGGCGGTGCCGGCGAAGTATGTCGTAGAGGACGGCGATTTTCTGTTTTCTTGGTCAGGCAGCTTGCTTGCCAAGTTTTGGACAGGTGGACGAGGCGCGTTGAACCAGCACCTCTTCAAAGTGACCTCGCACGAGTATTCCGCATGGTTCTATACCCATTGGGTCTGGCACCATTTGGAAGATTTTCAGATGATCGCGGCATCGAAGGCAACGACGATGGGTCATATTCAACGGGGGCATCTGTCAGCGGCGACTACGGTCTGCCCACCGCCGGCACCGCTTGCAACCTTTGGCGCGATTATTGAGCCGTTACAGCGGCGGATGGTCGACAACCTGATCGAATCCCGCACCCTGGCCGCCACCCGCGACGCCCTCCTCCCCAAGCTGATGTCCGGCGAACTCCGCGTCCGGGATGCCGAGGCGCTGGCGGCATGACCCGCACCCCCGGCACCCCCGCCTGATGGCGAAGCTCACCGAATCCGTCGTCGAGGAAGCGGCACTCGCCTGGCTGGCCGAACAGGGGTGGCAGGTCGCCTATGGCATCGACGCCTCGCCCGACGGCAAGGCACCCGAGCGCGCCGCCAACAGCGACGTGATCCTGACCGCGCGGCTGACCGCTGCGGTCGATCGGCTCAACCCGCACATCCCTCCGCAAGCGCGCGCCGATGCGATCCGGCGGGTGCTGGCGGTCGAGATGCCGGGACAGGTCGAGGAGAACCGGCGGCTCCATCGGCTGATCGTGGAGGGGGTGCCGGTCGAATATCATGCATCGGACGGGACCATCCGCGGCGACCGGGTGCGGCTGGTCGATTTCGCCACTCCGGCCGGTGGCCTCGACATGAACGACTGGCTGGCGATCAACCAGTTTACGGTCATCGAACGCGGCCACACCCGCCGGCCCGACATCGTCCTGTTCCTGAACGGTTTGGCCGTAGCGGTCATCGAGCTGAAGAACCCCGGCGACGAGAACGCCACCGTCACCGGCGCCTACAATCAGCTGCAAACCTACAAAAGCGAGATCGGATCGCTGTTCCGCACCAACGCGCTGCTGATCGCGTCGGACGGCATGACCGCACGGATCGGATCGCTGACGGCGGATGCGGAACGCTTCATGCCGTGGCGCACGGTCGATGGCGACGAGATCACGGCCAAGGGCCTGCCCGAGCTGGAGGTGATGATCGCGGGCGTGCTCGATCGCCAGCGCCTGCTGATGCTGATCCGCGACTTCACCGTGTTCGGAGACACCGGGCGCGGCATCGCCAAGATCATCGCCGGCTATCACCAGTTCCATGCAGCGCAGCGCGCCGTCGCAGCGACGTTGCGCGCCGTGCCGGGCGTGTCGGCGGCGGGGGCGATGCGGGAAAGCCCGTTGCGGTACGGCCTGCCCGACGCCGCCGCGCACCCTGATGGCGACCGCCGGATCGGCGTCATCTGGCACACGCAGGGGTCCGGCAAAAGCTTCCTGATGACCTTCTACGCCGGGCTGCTAGTGCGCGAGCCTGCGCTGGAGAACCCGACGATCGTCGTCATCACCGACCGCAACGACCTCGACGATCAGCTCTTCGCGACCTTCTCGATGTGCGCCGACCTGATCCGCCAGACGCCGATCCAGATCGACAGCCGCGAGGATCTGACCGAACGGCTCGACCGCGCGTCCGGCGGGGTGATCTTCACTACGATGCAGAAATTCGCCCCGCCGCCGGGGACCAGCGACTATCCTGCGATCAGCGACCGCCGCAACGTCATCGTCATCGCGGACGAGGCGCACCGATCGCAATATGGCTTCCGCGCGCGGATCGACCGCAAGACCGGCGAACTGGCCTATGGCTTCGCCAAATATCTCCGCGACGCGCTGCCCAACGCCTCGTTCATCGGCTTCACCGGCACCCCGATCGAGAAGGATGACGTCAACACCCCCGCCGTGTTCGGCGACTATGTCGACGTCTACGACATCGCCCGCGCGGTCGAGGACGGCGCGACGGTGCCGATCTACTACGAGAGCCGGCTGGCCCGCATCGAGCTGCCGCGCGAGGAGCTGCCGGTCATCGACGCCGAGATCGACGGCCTGACCGAAGACGAGGCGCTGAGCGAGCAGGAGCGATTGAAGCAGCGCTGGTCCGCCGTGGAGAAGCTGGTCGGATCGAAAAAGCGTCTGGAGATGGTTGCCGCCGATCTCGTCGCGCATTTCGAGGACCGGCTGGCGGCGATGGACGGCAAGGCGATGGTCGTCTGCATGAGCCGCCGCATCTGCGTGGCGCTCTATGACGCGATCGTCGCCCTCAGGCCCGAATGGCATAGCGACGACGACAAGGCGGGGGCGGTGAAGGTCGTGATGACCGGGTCCGCCGCCGACGAGCCTGCGTGGCAGCCGCATATCGGCAACAAGGCGCGGCGCGACCTGCTGGCAGCCCGGGCGAAAGACCCGGCCGATCCGCTGCGGCTCGTGATCGTGCGCGACATGTGGCTGACCGGCTTCGACGCGCCGTCGATGCATACCATGTACATCGACAAGCCGATGCGCGGCCACGGCCTGATGCAGGCGATCGCGCGCGTGAACCGCGTGTTCCGGGACAAGCCCGCCGGGCTAGTGGTCGATTACATCGGTATTGCGCAGAACCTGAAGAAGGCGCTCGGCCAGTATTCCGCCTCCGACGCTGCCGAAACCGGGATTGACGAGGCGGAGGCGGTCGCGGTGCTGCTCGAGAAGTTCGACGTGGTCCGCGCGATGTTCCATGGCTTCGACTGCACGCCCGGCGTTTCCGGCACACCGGTGGAACGGTTGAAATGCCTGGCCGAAGCGATCGAGTTCATCCTCGCCCGGCAGCATGAGGCGGCGGCGAAGGAGGCAAGCGACGAGGCCCGCAAGGCAGCGCACCGCCGTTTCCAGGACGCCGTGCTCGCGCTGACCAAGGCCTTCGCGCTGGCCGCGGCCAGCGACGAGGCCCGCGCGATCCGCGACGACATCGCCTTCTACCAGACGGTCCGCGCCGCTCTCGCCAAGACGGGCGGCGGCAGCGGCTCCGCGAAAAACCGCGACTTCGCCGTCCAGCAGCTTATCGACAAGTCGGTGGTATCGACCGAGATCGTCGATATCCTGCGCGCCGCGGGCCTCACAACGCCGGATATCTCGATCCTGTCCGACGACTTCCTGGCCGAGGTGAAGGCGATGGAGCGGCCGAACCTGGCGCTGGAGGCGCTGAAGAAGCTGCTCGGTGACCAAATCCGCTCGCGCAGCCGCACCAACGCCGTCGAGAGCCGCCGCTATTCCGAACGGCTGACCGACGCCATCGCCCGCTATCACACCAACGCTGTCAGCACGGTCGAGGTGCTGCAGACGCTGATCGACCTCGCGAAACAAATCCGTGCTGAACAGGCCCGCGGCGAGGCGGAAGGGCTGACCCCGGAGGAGATCGCTTTCTATGACGCGCTCGCCGACAATGAGAGCGCCGTCGACATCATGGGCAACGACAGCCTGAAGGTGATCGCCGCCGAACTGGTCAATAACCTGCGCGCCAACGCCACCGTCGATTGGTCCCACCGCGAGAGTGCCCGGGCCAGGATGCGTGTGCTCGTGAAGCGGATCCTGCGCAAATACGGCTATCCACCCGACCTTCAGGACGCGGCCGTCCAGACGGTCATTCAGCAGGCGGAATTGCTCGCGGGCGCATGGTAATCTTGCGCAGACGTAAGGCGGAAACCCGCTTCAGGCGGTTTACAGGGGCCCGGCTAAGTTATTGATTTTACGATGGCCGATTTTGCGCGGTTTACAGCGAAAAGGGCGGTTTTCCGCCATTTCCTGTAGCTTGGGAAGCTTCTGCTCTACCATTGAGCTACACCCGCGAAACAAGGACCTGGCGGTGTTTCAGCCGCTCACGAGAGTTCTGTTTACGACCCCGTTCCCAGACCCGCGTGCGATCCAAGCGTCGGATGCCATAAGGCGGGCGCTGCGGTCAACACAAACCACGCTGCTGCGGACCGAGTGAGCGGCGCGAGGTTCGCAGCGGCAGACCCGCGGCGGGTGGACCGGGTCAGGTCTGAGCCTTCAGCCGGGTGGCGAAGACCACCGGATCGCCCTCCGCGAAGAAAGGCGAACATGGTCCGGGCACTCGGCTTGCGTAAACATAGATAGGTAGCTATCTAATCTTTCCCATGCCGGCTCCTCGCACTCTCCTTGAACGCCGCTTTGCCGCCACGCTGATCCCCTTGGCCCGCGCCTATCGGCGACACCTCGACCGCGCTTTGGCGGAGCTTTCGCTTTCGCATTCGTCGGCGCTGGCGGTGATGCTGCTCGGGCGGATGGAGGACGGCGTGCGTCAGGGCATGCTGGCGGAACAGCTCGGCATGGAAGGCCCTTCGGTGGTGCCGCTGGTGGACCAGATCGAACGGGCGGGCCTCGCCGAACGCCGGCCCGACGCCACCGACAAGCGCGCCAAGACGATCCATCTCACGCAAGCCGGGCGCGCACTTGCCGCACAGGCTGAAGTCCGCTCGGCAGAGATTCGCTCGGCGCTTTTTGCCGGCATTTCCGCCGAAAATCTGGAAATCGCAGCGGGGGTGCTGGAGCAGCTCGGCCGGGCGATCGGCTCCTCCGAGACGGACTGAACCCATGCGGATCGGTGTGCGGGAGGCGGTCTTTTCCGCCAATTGTTTCGTTGCGGCCATGCTGGCCTTGTTTGTGTCGTTTCAGCTCGGGCTGGAACGCCCCTTCTGGGCCATGGCGACCGTCTACATCACCAGCCAGCCGCTGAGCGGCGCCGTGCGATCCAAGGCGGTGTTCCGCCTGGTGGGTACCATCGTGGGGGCCAGCGCAGCCGTGGTGCTCGTGCCCTTGCTGGTGAACGCGCCGGTGCTGCTCTCGCTCGCCCTGGCCCTTTGGGTCGCCGGTTGCCAGTTCATCTCGCTTCTGGACCGTACCCCGCGTTCCTACCTGTTCATGCTCGCCGGCTACACCGCCGCGCTGATCGGCTTTCCCGCGGTCACCCATCCCGAGGCGATCTTCGAGGTGGCCGTGTTGCGCGCGCAGGAGATCGGCATCGGTGTCACCTGCGCCGCGATCGTCCATGCCGCGGTCTGGCCGCGCAGCGTCACGGCCCTGCTCGGCACCCGGATCAACACCGTGCTGAACGAAGCCGAAAGCTGGATCGCCGATGCGCTCGCACCCGAGCCGCCGGAACATGCCGATGCGAAGCGGCGTCGCCTGGCCGGCGATGTCACGGAGCTGCACGTGATGGCCACGCACGTGCCGTTCGACACGGCAGCGCAGCGCCCGACCCGGGCAGTGCTCACCGCGCTGCAGGACCGCTTCGTGCTGCTCCTCCCACTCGTTTCCGCCGTTGAGGACCGGATCCGCAGCCTGGTGCAGGCGGATGCCCTTCCCGCGCCGGTGGCCTCGCTGATCGAGGACATACGTCGCTGGGTCCGCGAGCCGGATACGGCAGGACCGGCAGTGCTGGTCGCGCGCTGCGAGGCGCTGGCTGCGGCCGAGCCGACGCCGGACTGGACCGGCATGCTGCTCGCCAACCTGCTGGCGCGCCTGCGCGAGCTGGTCGAGGCGCTGGACACGGCGCGGCTCGTCGCAGCGCAGGCGAGCGCGCCCGGCACTCCGGCGCCGGAGCGCATCCGCGCGTTGCTGCGGGAGCGGCAGCGGCGGCCCTTGCACCGCGACTATTCCCTGGCGCTTCTGTCCGCCGCGGCGACGGTGATCGCGACGCTTGGCTGCTGCGCCTTCTGGATCGTCACGGCGTGGCCGGAAGGCGCGGTGGCGGCGATGATCGCGGCCGTGGTGTGCTGCTTCTTCGCCACCATGGACGATCCGGTCCCGGCGCAGCGCGGGTTCCTGACCTGGACGGCGGCGTCGCTGCCGCTGACCGCAGTCTATCTCTTTGCCCTCCTGCCGATGGTGCACAGCTTCGAGACGCTCACGCTGGTGCTGGCACCGGCGCTGCTGATCGCCGGCATGCTGATGGCGTTGCCGCATTGGTATGGCAGGATGATGCCGATGATCATCGGCCTGGCGGGCGGGCTGGCCTTGACCAACAACTTCACCGCGGACGCCGCAGGCTTCTTCAACGGCAGCATCGCGCAACTGGTCGGCGTGGCGGCGGCGATGCTGGCGACGCGCGTGTTCCGCAGCCTGGGTGCAGGCACGGCCGTCCGCCGGCTGCGTCGTGCGGGGTGGCGCGAGCTTGCCGACCTTGCGTCTCGCCCGGCCGGCGGCGGGATCGTCGCCTGGCAAAGTCGGATGCTCGACCGGGTGGGGCTGCTCGCCGCGCGGGTGGGCGATGTCGGCGAGGCGGACCGCGATGTCGGCATGGCGGCGCTGCGGGACCTGCGGGTCGGGGTGAACCTGACGCAGCTGGCGCCGGGCACAACCGGCGACGACGCAGCCATGGAGGCGCTGCGTACCGACATAGCGGCGCACTTCCGCTCCCGAGGCACGGGGCCGGAGCAATCGCCGGCGCTGCTCGCGCGGATCGATGCGGCGATCGCCTCGGCGGTCGGCCTGCCTGCCTCCCAAACCCGCGGGGAGCGGCTCGCCGCCTTGGCCGGGCTGCGGCGGAACTTCTTCCCGGAGGCGGCTGGCTGGGAACCGCAAAGGGAGGCCGCATGATGGGCGACACCGATCTTGCCGGGGTGTACGTCCACCCGCTGCTGATCGCGGCCGTTCTGGCCTTTGTCGCGGCGGAGGCCATCGCCTGGGCGCTGGGGCGCCTGCGCCTGTACCGTTTCGTCTGGCATCGCGGCCTGTTCGACGTGGCGCTCACCATTCTCCTTTGGGCCGGCTTTGCCGTGCTCCTCAACGGCGGCGATCCGGCCGCCCTGCTTGGCTGGAACAGATGAAGAAGCTTGCTTTTCTGCGCGTCGCCGTAACGCTGGCGGTGGTGGTGCTTGCCGGGTTCGCCGCGCAACGCCTTTGGGCGCATTACGAGGAGGATCCCTGGACCCGCGACGGGCGGGTACGCGCCGACGTGGTCCAGGTGGCGCCGGACGTTTCCGGACTGGTCACAGCGGTCCTGGTGCACGACAATCAGCAGGTCGCCGCCGGCACGCCGTTGTTCGAGGTCGACCGCCCGCGCTACCGCCTGGCCGTCGCGCAGGCGCAGGCGGCCATGGCCTCTCAGCAGGTGCAACTTGCCCAGGCCCGGAGGGAAGCGCGCCGCAACCAGGCGCTGGGCGACCTCGTCGCGGGAGAAGTGCAGGAGCAGAGCCTGGCCAAGATCGCCCAGCTCGGCGCCGCGCTGGAGCAGGCGCGCACCGCGCTGGAAACCGCCCGCCTCAATCTCGCGCGGACGCTGGTCCGTGCCAGCGTCGCGGGAACGGTGACCAACCTGGACCTGCGCCCGGGCGATTATGCCAGCGCGGGCCATGCCGAGTTCGCCATCATCGACAAGGCCTCGCTCCACATCATCGGCTATTTCGAGGAAACGAAGCTGTCGCGCATCCATGTCGGCGATCCCGTGCAGGTGCGCCTGATGGGCGAGAGCGGTTCGATCGCAGGGCATGTCCAGAGCGTCGCCGGCGGCATCGAGGATCGCGATCGCGGCTCCGGCGCCAACCTGCTCGCCAACGTGAACCCGACGTTCAGCTGGGTCCGCCTGGCACAGCGCATCCCCGTGCGCATCGCCATCGACCGGCTGCCCGCCGGCACTGCACTGGTGGTCGGGCGCACGGCGACGGTGGAGGTCCTGCCGCTCGCGGCACCGGTCCCGGCGAAGGGTGTCAGGGCATGATGCTGCGGCGTGTCTCTCCCGCCCTGCTCCTCGCCTTGCTTGCCGGCTGCACCACCGTGGGGCCGAGCTACCAGCGGCCGGCCGCGGCGATTGCCGAGCGGCCGAGCGCAACCGGTGCCTTTGTCGGCGGCAATGCCGCGCCCTTCACGCCTGCCCCGCTGCCCGACCGTTGGTGGAAGCTGTACAGCGATCCGGTGCTCGACCGGCTGATCAAGGACGCGGTCGCGCACAACACCGACCTGCGCGTCGCCAGCGCCAACATCGCCCGCGCCAGCGCCGCGCTGGATCTCGCGGAAGATGCGCGAAGGCCGCAGACGCAGATCGAGGCGGCGCCCGGCTACGCCCAGCGCTCGGCGGAGGAAGAGATGCTGCCCGGCGCTGCCCTGCCCCCCGCCTTTGTCTATTCCGCGCGCGCCGGCATCTCGTACCAGGTCGACCTGGCCGGGCAGATCAAGCGCGCGGTGGAGGCGGCCAATGCCGATGTGGCGGCCACACAAGCCGCCTATGACGCGACCAAGGTGACGGTGGTTGCCGACACCACCCGCGCCTATCTCGATGCCTGCGCCGCCGGGCGGGAGGTCGGTGTTGCCCGGCGCGCGCTTGCCTTGCAGTCACGAATGACCGGCATGACGCAGCGGCTGATCCGCGCCGGACGCGGCATTTCGCTCGATGCCATCCGCTCCCGCGCGCAGGAGGAACAGGTCCGTGCCACCTTGCCGACGCTGCTGGGCGCCCGGCAGGTGGCGCTCTTCCGCCTGGCGACGCTCACCGGCCACCCGCCGGCCGAGTTCGACCGCACCGTTGCCGCCTGCGCGCAGGAGCCGCATCTCGACCGTGCCATCCCCATCGGCGATGGCGCCGCCCTGCTGCGGCGTCGCCCGGATGTGCGCCGCGCGGAGCTGGAGCTGCACGCGGCGACCGCCCGGATCGGGGTCGCCGAGGCCGACCTGTACCCGCGCATCACGCTGGGTGCGTCTGCGGGATCGGTGGGGTTGCTCCGCAATGCGCTGGACAGCGACACCTACAAGTTTTCGCTCGGGCCGCTGATCAGCTGGCAGTTCTCCAATCGCGCGCGGGTCCGCGCCCGGATCGCCAGCGCACAGGCCGAGGCGGATGCCGCCTATGCCCGGTTCGATGGCGCCGTGCTCGGGGCGCTGCGGGAAACCGAGTCCGCCCTGACCATCTATGCGCGCGATCTCGACCGGCGAGCGGCGCTGGGTGCGGCACGCGATCAGGCGGCACGTGCGGCGAGCGACGCCGAACGGTTGTTCAGGGCCGGTCGGACCGGCTTTCTGTCGGTTCTCGACGCACAGCGCACGCTGATCGGCACCGAACAGACGCTGGCAGCGGCGGACAGCCGTCTGGCAGCGGATCAGGTGCAGCTCTTCCTGGCGCTGGGCGGCGGCTGGCAGGCCTAGGAATGCGCATCCACCTGCACCTGCCGGGCCTCCGCCCGCGCCGCCGGGGCATCGCCACGGTCAATGCGGAGGTGCGTGACGGCATCGTTCCGGCGGGCGACCAGCTGGTGCAGAGCGCCGACCATGGACCTGCCGCGGAACACAGCCGCAATTACCGCACGGTGGCGCTGATCATCGCCTGCGCGATGTTCATGGAGCATCTGGACGCCACGGTGCTCGCCACGGCGCTGCCCACCATGGCGCGCGACTTTGGCGTGCGCGCGCCGGAGATGAGCGTGGCGCTCACGTCCTATCTGCTGGCACTGGCGGTGTTCATTCCCGCATCGGGCACCATGGCCGATCGGTTCGGCGCCAAGCGGGTGTTCCGTAGCGCCATCGGATTGTTCGTCCTCGGCTCGCTTGCATGCGGCCTCGCGCCTACCCTGCCCGCAATGGTGGCGGCGCGCCTGCTTCAGGGCATCGGTGGCGCGATGATGATGCCGGTGGGGCGACTAGTGCTGCTCCGCTCCGTCGCCAAGCGAGACATGGTTTCGGCCATGTCATGGCTGATCATGCCCGCGCTGATCGGGCCTATCCTGGGGCCGCCCGTCGGCGGGTTCATCGTCACCTATCTCGACTGGCGCTGGATCTTCTGGCTGAACCTGCCGATCGGCGTGGCCGGCTTCGTCCTGACGGGGCGCTTCATCGCCGACATACGCGAGGCAGGCGCACACCCGTTCGATGGCACCGGCTTCCTCCTGTCGGGCATGTCGCTGGGATGCCTGCTGTTCGGGTTCGAAATGGCGAGCCGCTCCGGTGAAGCGATGTTGGCGCTGGGCCTTGTCGGAACCGGACTGGCGGCGGGCGTGCTGTACCTTGTCCATGCCCGACGCAGCGAGCACCCGATCCTCGACATCTCGCTGATGCGCGTGCCGACCTTTCGCCTGTCCGTGATTGGCGGCTCGCTGACGCGGATCACGCAGGGCGCGCAACCCTTTCTGTTGCCGCTGATGATGCAGATTGGCTTCGGCCTGAGCGCGGCGCAGAGCGGCATGGTCACCGTCGCCACGGCGATCGGCTCGTTCGGGATGAAGGGGCTGGCCCGGCGCATCCTGAAGCGCTTCGGCTTCCGCTCCAGCCTGGTGGTGATGGGTGTGCTGGCGACGGCCTCCTATGCGATCTGCGGGCTGTTCCGGCCGGGCTGGCACCTGTCCTGGATCTTCGCGGTGCTGGTCGTCTCCGGGTTCCTGATGTCGTTTCAGTTCACCGCCTACAACACCATCGCCTATGACGAGATCGACAAGGAGCGGATGAGCGCGGCCACCAGCTTCTACTCCACCTTTCAGCAGTTGATGCTGTCCCTGGGCATCTGCACGGGGGCGGCGGCGCTGCACCTGTCGATGCTCGCGGGCGGCCGCGCCAATCCGGCGTTCGCGGACTTTTCCGCAGCGTTCGTCGCGGTGACGCTGATCTCGCTCGCGGCAGTGTTCACCAACCTGCGGTTCGACCCGGAGGCCGGCGGGGAAATGAGCGGCCGGCGCTAGCTGTTCTATGCTTGGTTTGATGGTGCATGGGACAAATTCGTCACGGGAGCGGCACGACCACGCACGCCGTCCGAGCCGATCGCAAGCTTCGCTCGCAACGCTGAGCCGCGGGCTGGAGATCACCTAGCCCCGCGTAGGCGGGTGCTCTTCTGCCGAGGCCAGGTTCCCGGCCTGCGGGCGCGCCCGGGTCACCGCCAGGTCCAGCGCCGAGAGGATCAGCAGCGAGGCGCCGAACAGCGGCAGCACCACGCCCGCGACGATCAACACCGCCACGGCCCCGGACATGCGCCCGGCGCTGAGACGCGGCGGCGCGCCGATCCGGCCGGCGGGCCGCCGCTTCCACCACATGGCCACGCCGCTGATCGTCAGCGCCCAGATGCCCAGGCACGGCAGCAGCATCAGCAACTGGTTCGCGAAGCCGAAATAATTGCCCATGTGGATCGCCACGCCCAGCTCGGTCGCCCGGCCCATCCAGCCATAATCGGCAAAGTCCACCTCCGGCCCGATCTGGCGGAAGCTGTAGCGATCGACATAGATCGTGCGCTGCCCCTCCGGCTGGTCCGGATAGGTATAGGCAGTGTACACGCCGGTCGGCCCCTCCGGCAGGTGGAAGCGATAGCCGCCGGTCATGCCGGCCCGCGCCAGCGTCGCCACGGCGCGGTCGACGCCGGCGATCGCCGCCGCGTCGTCGGTCGCGGCAGGCGCCTCGTGCCCGGCATGGCCCGAGTGCATGCCCAGATGGCCCGGCATGGCGGATTGCGGCATGGGCGCGCCTTCCAGCGTCCACGGCGCCTCCCCGGTCGCCGCCTTCATCGGCGTGCTGCCGGGCATGTTGTGCGTGCGAAAGGAATCCGGATAGCCGATGCCGGCCGCCGAGCTCACCCGTTGCAGCACGTCGCCTTCGATCCCCGCCCAGGGCAGGCCGGTAACCACCAGAAAGGCGATCAGGCCGGCCGTCCACAGCCCCACCGGGCCGTGCAGTTCGCGCCAGAAGCGGCGCCCGCCTCCCCGCAAGCGCGGCCACAGCACGCCTGCCGCGCGCCAGCGGCCGCGCGGCCACCAGAGGAACAGGCCGGTGCCGATCAGCACCAGTGCCCAGCACGCCGCAAGCTCCACGATGCGGTCCCCCAGCGTGCCGATGGTGAGCGATCCGTGCATCTCGTCCGCGAAGCCCACCAGCGTGCGCTCATAGACGAACGCGCCCAGCACGCGCCCGGTGCCGGGATCGACGGGCACGCGAAGCTTGGGGCCGTGGTGAGGCTCCACGAACACCACCGCCGGGCGGTCCGGCGCGGTCGGCAGGTCGATCCGCGAGACCGCGCCGGGGTGCGCCGCCAGGGCCGCCCGCACCATCCGCGACACCGGCACGCTGGCGGCGCGCGCCGGCACGAAGCGGAGCGAGGGAGACAGCGCGTCGTTGATCTCCTCATTGAACAGATAGATCGTGCCGGTGGCGCTGAGGATCAGCAGGAACGGTGCGACGATCAGCCCCGCCCAGAAATGCCAGCGCCAGATCGTGCGATAGACGGCGGCGGTGCGGGTGTTGGCGGACATGGCGCTCCCCATCAGAAATGCGTCGCCAGCGCGACCTCGAAGGATCGCGGCGCGCCGATATAGACGTTGGTGGTCGGGTAACCGGAATATTCGCCATAAAAGGCGTTCGTCAGGTTGCGTCCGCGAACGGTCAGCGTCGCTTGAGGCGCAACGCGGAGCGCGACGCTGGCGTCCAGAACGGTGTGGCCGGCAACGCGGATCGTGTTCGCCGTGTCCGTATAGAAGGCGCCGGCGTGTCGCACGAAAGCGCCCACGGTCACCGCGTCGCCGATCGTGTAGAGCGCCGATCCGTTCACCGTCCAATCCGGCACGTTGATCGGCCGGTTGCCCTGGCGGTCGGTGCGTACGGTCCCTATCAGCTCCGACAACTCGTCATATTGCGCGTCGGAGTAGGAGACGCCGCCCGACAGCCGCAGGGGCCTGGCGGGCACCAGCACCGCGGAAAGCTCGGCGCCCTGGCTCGACTGGCGCCCGCCCTGCACCGTCAGCGCGGGGTCGTTCGGGTCGCGCGTCAGGATGTCCTTCTGCTCGATGCGGTAGACCGCGCCTGTCAGGCTGGCGCGCCCTCCCCACCCGCTCGCCTTCAACCCTGCTTCATAGGACCGCCCGCTGGTCAGCCTGAAGCGCGAGTTGGCGATGGAGGCGAGCAGGATCGAGGAAACCGGCGACACCGCCGTCGTATATTGCGCGTAGAGCGTCAGCCCGCCGACTACGTCCCAGGTGGTCCCGGCCCGCCAGGAGACCGGGTCGAAGCTCGGGTTGTTGCGATCAACCGCGCCGGTCGTGTTGGTGATGGTCGCGCGGTCGAGGTCGATATGGTCCCAGCGGATGCCGCCGACGAGCAGCCAGCGCGGGGTGAGGTTCACCGCGTCCTCCGCGAACAGGGCCGCCTGCTTGAGCCTGGAATCGAACGTCACGTTGCCACTGGTGAAGATGGCGGTGCCGGTCGGCCGGGCGATCGGGGCCGGGTTGAAGGCGTCTACGGCGGGCAGGACGGTGTTGGGTGCCTGCTGGCGAAGGCTGACGAAATCGGTGCTGTTATATTCCGCGCCGAGGCTGAAGCGATTGCGAAGGCCGGCGACCCGACTGTCGTTGCCGATCACCACGCGAGCATTCCAGAACTTGTGATCGTGGCGGAAGTCCTGAAAGGTCTGGCGGAAGCTGCCGTCGGGAAAGGCAGCGCTCGGCGCAACGAAGCTCTGCGAATCCGCCAGCACGAAGGCGCGGTCGGCGGTGTAGCCGGTGAGGTCCACCGCCAGGTTCCACCCTTGCGCGAACCGCCAGTCCAGCCGCGAGCGCACGGTGGTTTCGTTCGCGCCCGAGAAGGCACCCTGCGGCGCATAGTTGCGACGGCGCAGCGCCTTGTCGGCGACCAGCCCGGTCGTCGTCGTCACCGCATCGCTGGCATTGCGGGCATAGCGACCGGGGATCAGCGGCAGGCCCTGATAGGCCGCATCGTAACGGTCCTCGAAATGGTCCACCGCCACCAGCAGCGACAGCGCCTCGCTCGGCCGGAACAGCAGGCTGCCGGTGAGCCCGGCCGAGAAGGTGTCGTTGTTGTCGACGTCGTACAGGCTGTCGGATCGCTGATAGCTGGCGTCGGCACGCACCGCGACGGTGGACGACACCGGCAGGTTCACCCCGCCCGCGGCGAACACGGTGTCGAAGCTGCCGGCCGACAGCACCGCGTCGAACCGCGTCTCCCCCAGCACCGGCTTGCGGGTCACCTTGTTGATGACCCCGGCCAGCGCCCCTTCGCCGTACAGCACGGAGGCCGGCCCCTTCAGCACCTCGATCCGGTCGTAATGCCAGTTGTTGGTGTCGCGCTGGACCACGGTGGAGGTGGAAACGCGCACGCCATCCTGCAGGATGGACACCGCGCCGCCGGCGAAACCTCGCAACGTGACCACGGCCGGGTTGCCGGGCACGTTGCCGGAAATCGCGCCGACCACATTGTCGAAGGTCTCGCGCGCGGTGCGCAGGCCGCGAAGCTGAAGCTCCTCCTGCGTCAGCACTTCAACGCTGGCCGGGGTTTCGCGATTGGTCAGCGCCAATCGGCTGGCGGCCTCGCTGTCCTCATCGAGGCTCAGCGGATCGCGTTGTGCGGTGACGACAACCGTGCTTCCGGTCCGCGCATCGCTCGATTGCGCCAGGCACGGCGCGGCAATGGTGGACGCGAGCAATGCGCCCGCAATCTTGGTCTTCATGGAGATCCCCTGATGCGCCGCCCGCGACATGGCCGGGCGGCGTTCGTTCTGATCGAAAACATGCCCGCCCCCGACAGGAGCAGGCCTTCGGTCAGACGGCGGCCGGGGGACCGCGCAGAGGAGGACGCAAGCGCCGGGCGAGCGCCGGGAGCGGCAGCGGCGCTTGCAGCAGCGCCAGCACGGCAACAAAGGCCAAGGCCGCCAGCAACACGATCGGATCGGCCGCGCCCAGCGCCGGCAAGGCGAGGTCGGCGAAGGCGCAGGGGCTCGTCGCCCCGTCTGTCGGATGCTCGTGGACCGGGCCATGGCCATGCGCCATGTCGGGCATCGCCGCCGCCGGTGCCGCAGGGGCGACCGGCCCGAAGCCATCGCACAACGCCAGCGTCACCCGTCCGCCATCGAACACCGGCATGAAGCCGGCGGGCACGACCACGCGCATCGCCAGCGCCGCGAGCAGCAGCAAAGCGACCATCCATGGCTGCTTCAGCGCAAAGGTACGAAGCGACGGCACGGGTCGGTCCTAGGCGCGTGCCGCCTCCCTGTCACCCTCCGGCATCTTGGCATGGATCAATCGCGCTGGCAGAGGCGGCGACAAAGGAGATCGCGCCATGAAGACCCGCAATGAAGACTAGGGCCGCCGTCGCATTCGAAGCCAAGCAGCCGCTGGAGATCGTCGAGCTGGACCTTGAGGGGCCGAAGGCCGGCGAAGTGCTGGTGGAGATCATGGCCACCGGCATCTGCCACACCGATGCCTACACGCTGGACGGGTTGGACTCGGAAGGGCTGTTCCCCTCCGTGCTCGGCCACGAAGGGGCCGGCATCGTGCGGGAGGTGGGCGCCGGCGTCACCTCCGTCGCGCCGGGGGACCACGTGATCCCGCTCTACACGCCTGAATGCCGCCAGTGTAAATCGTGTCTGTCCGGCAAGACCAACCTGTGCACCGCGATCCGCGCGACGCAAGGGAAAGGGCTGATGCCGGACGGCACCACCCGCTTCTCCTACAAGGGGCAGCCGATCTTCCATTACATGGGCTGCTCGACCTTCTCGAACTTCACGGTGCTGCCGGAGATCGCCGTCGCCAAGATCCGCGAGGACGCGCCGTTCCAGACCAGCTGCTATATCGGCTGCGGCGTGACGACCGGCGTCGGCGCGGTGGTGAACACGGCCAAGGTGCAGGTGGGCGACAATGTCGTCGTGTTCGGCCTGGGCGGAATCGGCCTCAACGTGTTGCAGGGCGCGCGCATGGCCGGTGCGAGCCGGATCATCGGCGTGGACATCAACCCGGATCGCGAGAGCTGGGGCCGCCAGTTCGGCATGACCGACTTCATCGACGCGCGCGGCCTCTCGCGCGAGGACACGATCGCGCGCATCCTTGCCCTCACGGACGGGGGGGCGGACTATACGTTCGACTGCACCGGCAACACCGAAGTGATGCGCACCGCGCTGGAGGCCTGCCATCGCGGCTGGGGCACCTCCATCATCATCGGCGTGGCCGAAGCGGGCAAGGAGATCGCGACGCGGCCGTTCCAGCTCGTCACCGGCCGCAACTGGCGCGGCACGGCCTTCGGCGGAGCCAAGGGGCGCACCGACGTGCCGAAGATCGTCGACTGGTACATGGCCGGCAAGATCGCGATCGACCCGATGATCACGCACGTCCTCTCGCTGGAGGAGATCAACCGCGGCTTCGACCTGATGCATGCCGGCGAGAGCATCCGCAGCGTGGTGGTATACTAGGGCGTGTACTCATAACCGGCAATGGTCGTGATCGCCCGAGAAGGGCCGCCGACGAGGAGCGTAGCGCCGACGCGTAGCTGAAGCTACGCGCAAGCAAGCGACGCTGTTCGGCGGCCCTTCTCGGGCGACCGCTGCGCGGCGGGCCGCTTTTGGCGCCAGGCGGCGTCGCGCGTCGATCACGATGCTTGTGCATCGCTCTCTCCTTGCTCCTGGCCTGGCGCCAAAATCGGCTCCGTCCCGACCGTTGCCGGCTATGAGTACACGCCCTAGGCCGTTCTCCCCCAATCCGTTCGTCCCGAGTATAGTTCGCGCTCGTCAGGGAAACGTACCGGAAGATCGCGCCGGCGGCCTCTGTCGATACGCCGCCCCGACAAGCCCGACGGCTACCCGAGACGATCGGTTGGAGTTACGCTGAAGCGAGTTTGAGGAGCCAAGCCATGCCTACGTCCCCCTGGGAGCACATGCGCAACCCGCAGGTCGCCGACGATATCGACTTCGAGATCAAGGGCCAGGAACTGCAATTCCTGGAGATCGAGCTCGATCCCGGCGAAAGCGCCGTCGCGGAGGCCGGCGCGCTCGTCTGGAAGGATGCCAGCATCGACATGACGACGGTGTTCGGGGACGGCTCGGGCGGCAGCGATGGCGGGTTCATGGGCAAGCTGCTGGGCGCGGGCAAGCGGCTGGTGACCGGCGAGAGCCTGTTCACCACCGTCTTCACGCACCAAGGCCGCGGCAAGGCGCGCGTTGCCTTCGCCTCGCCGACGCCCGGCTCGATCCTGCCGATCAAGCTGTCCGATCATGGCGGCACGCTGATCTGCCAGAAGGACAGCTTCCTTGCCGCCGCGCGCGGCGTGTCGATCGGCATCGCCTTTCAGCGCCGGGTGATGACCGGCCTGTTCGGCGGCGAAGGCTTTGTCATGCAGAAGCTGGCGGGCGATGGCTGGGTGTTCGTGCAGATGGGCGGCACCGTGGTGGAGCGCGATCTCGGCCCGGGCGAGCAGCTTCACGTCGATACCGGCTGCCTTGCCGCCTACACGCCCGGGATCGACTTCGACCTGGTCACGGCGGGCGGCGTGCGCTCGGTGCTGTTCGGGGGCGAGGGCCTGTTCTTCGCGCGGCTCACCGGCCCGGGCAAGGTGTGGATCCAGTCCCTGCCCTTCTCGCGCCTGGCCGGGCGGATGCTGGCGGCGGCGGGCAGTCGTGGCGGCCAGAACCGCGGCGAGGGCTCGGTCCTGGGCGGCCTGGGCGACTTCATCGGCGGCAACGACTGACCCGGATCAGTCGTCCAGCGAATAGACCGTGTCGCCCAGGAACAGCATGTCCTTGTCGATCAGCGGCGGCGACTTCTGCGATCCGAACGCGAAGAAGCGCCGTTCGCTGCGCCCATCGGGCCGCTCCAGCGTGATGGTGTAGCGTTCCGCGCTGAAACGTCCCGCCCCGTTGCGCCGCGATGCGACGGTGCTGCCGGCGCCGCTCATCGCGCCACTGTTCATCGCGCCCGTCGAGCGGCCGGTGGTGTAGGTGCCGCCGGGCTGAAAATGGTATCGGCTCTCGGAAGCGATCATCACCTCGCCGCCCATGGCGCTGTTCCCGCCGCCGCTGATCGAGCGGTATTCGCCCGACAGCGAAGCCGTGCCGTCCGCGGGAAAGGCCTTGAAGAATTCGCCATCCTGCAGCTTGAAGCTGTCGGGCCGGCCCTTGTGGTCGGTCAGCACGAACTGCGCGCCCTCCTGTCGCCACCGGCCCCAGTCGGCCGGGCGCGCGGCACGGACGGCGGCGAGATCGATGTCCTCGAGCGCAGGGTCGCCGATTTCGTAAAAGCTGCCGTCCTTGAACAGGATCACGGGGATATAGGTCATCGTCAGCATGCCGCCGACGCCGACGCTCTGCTGGCTGCGGAAGTAGACGCCCTGAACCTTCGCCCAATTGCCCGCGTGCGCCGCGGGTGCGCCTGCCGGCATCGGGCCTGGCGGGGTGGCAGGGGCCGGCGTCGCCCCCTTTCCCGGGCTGCCGCCCGCCTTGCCCGTCCCGTCCGAGGCGAGCGCCGCGACACAGGCCGCCCCGACCGCCCGCGCAACCTCGCGCACCCGCGCCAGCGGCACGCCGGCCATGCAGATGCCGCGCGCGCCGGCGGTGGAGAGAAAGAAGAAGGCGATCCCCGGCGCCTTCTTGAAAGAGGCGGTTTCCAGCCTCAGCGGCGTGCCCGATACGACGACCTGCGTCGGTTGGGCATGCTGTGCGACCCCGCCCTGCTCGGCGCCGAGCGCCTCGATCGCCTTGGGCAGGACCTCCTCCACGCTGGCGCCCGCGGGCACCGGCAGCACCGCCATCTGGATGCCGGGCGCGCCAGGCACGGGCGCGGGGGTCTGCGCCAGCACCGTGCCGCTCGCGCCGGCCGCCAGCGCCGCCATCGTGCCGATCCACCGCATCGTCAGCCCTCCCTCAGATCAGACCCGAGCCAGGGCTCGCGCCGGAAGCAACCCTGCGCAAGACCATCGGCGCGAGTCGTGACAGCTTCGCGACGAACGGCGTTTCCTGTCCGGCGGTCGGCGGCCGTCTCAGCTGTCGTAGCCGGGATTGTGCCGGTCGAGCTTGCGCTTCAAGGCCGGCCAAGCCAGCGCCTGGGCCAGCATGCCGAGCCCCTTGGGGTTGCTCTGCCCGGCCACCTTCTCCTCCACGCCCTGCGGCGGGTTGTTGAGGTTCTCGCGGCCGGCGGACAGCATGTGCACCTGCGCCTCGCAGGCACGTTCCAGGAAGTAGAGGCGCACAAAGCAGGCCCCCACCGTCTCGCCCACCGTCAGCGTGCCATGGTTGCGCAGGATCATGGCGTGCTTGGTCGGCCCCAGGTCCGCCACCAGCCGCTCGCGCTCATCCAGGTCGGTCGCGATGCCTTCATAGTCGTGATAGGCGACATCGTGCCCGGCGATCATCGCCGTCTGCGTGTGCGGCAGGAGGCCGAACTCCATCGCCGATACCGCCTGGCCATAGGGCGTGTGGAGGTGCATCACCGCGCCGGCATCCTCCCGCGCCATGTGCAGCGCCGAGTGGATGGTGAAGCCGGCCGGGTTGACGGGATGCTCCGCCTTGCCGACCGGGTTGCCGTTCACGTCGATCTTCACCAGCGAGGAGGCGGTGATCTCCTCGAACATCATGTCGTAGGGATTGATGAGGAAGTGGTGCTCCGGCCCGGGCACGCGCGCGGACAGGTGCGTGAAGATCAGGTCGTCCCAGCCGTACATCGCCACCAGCCGGTAGGCGGCGGCAAGATCGACGCGCTGCTCCCATTCGCCCGGCGCATAGTCGCTGGCGGACGGTTCGATGCTGGCAAGCGTGGCCATATGTCCTCTCCTTTGTTCTTCACGCAATCATAGACGCCGCCGCGTCAGGCGTCGATGCTGATGCCGAGCGAGGCGTTGACCAGGCCACCGTCCACCACCAGCGTGTCGCCCACCACATAGTCGCTCGCGCGGCTCGCCAGGAAGATCGCGGCGCCCGCCATGTCCTCGGGCGTGCCGATCCGCCGCATCGGGATGCGCCTGGCGACCTCGTCCCCGTGGTCGCGTGCCGCGCGGTTCATCTCGCTGGCAAAGGCGCCCGGTGCCAGGCTGTTGACGATTATGCCGTCGCCGATCAGCCGGGCGGCCATCCGCTTGGTGAGATAGATCAGCGCCGCCTTGGACGCGTGATAGCTGTACGTCTCCCACGGGTTGAGCCGGAGCCCGTCGATCGAAGTGATGTTGATGACCTTTGACGGCGCCTCGTGGCTTGCCCCAGCCTTCAACAGCCCGTGCAGCGCCTGCGTGAGGAAGAAAGGCGACTTGACGTTCAGGTCCATCACCTTGTCCCAGCCGCTTTCGGAAAACTCCTCAAAGGCCATGCCCCACGCCGCACCGGCGTTGTTGACGAGAATGTCCAGCCGCTCCTCGCGCTCGGCAACGGCCGCCGCCAGCGCGCGACAGCCCTCGACGGTGGACACGTCCATCGGCAGCGCGATGCAGTCGGGGCCGAGCGCGGCGGCTGTCTCCTCACAGGCAGGCGCCTTGCGCGAGGAGATGTAGACCCTGGCACCCTGCGCGATGAAACCTTCCGCGATCATGCGGCCGATCCCGCGGCTGCCGCCGGTGACGAGCGCGACCCGCCCCTCCAGGCTGAAGAACCTGCTCGTGTCCATGTTCCGTCCCCTCCCGATGTTCAGCCGCCGCGCTTGATCGTCTCGCGGGCGATGATGAGCTGCTGGATCTGGCTGGTGCCCTCGTAGATGCGGAACAGCCGCACATCGCGGTACAGCCGCTCGATGCCGTAATCGGCGATGTAGCCGGCCCCGCCGAAGATCTGCACCGCACGATCCGCCACCCGGCCGACCATCTCCGAGGCGAAATACTTCGCCGCCGCCGATTCCATCACCACGTCCTTGCCGGCATCCTTTGCGGCCGCTGTCTCCAGCACCATCGCACGGGCGACCAGCGCCTCGGTCTTGCTGTCGGCGATCATCGCCTGGATCAGCTGGTGGTCCGAGATCGGCTTGCCGAACTGCTTGCGCTCGGTGGCATAGGCGACGCAATCGGCGATCAGGCGCTCGGCCACGCCGACGCAGACGGCCGAAATATGCAGGCGGCCGCGATCGAGAACCCGCATCGCGATCTTGAAGCCCTCGCCTTCCGCGCCCAGCCGGTTCTCGACCGGCACGACCACGTCGTCGAACGTCACGTCGGCGACCTTGGCGCCCTTCTGCCCCATCTTCTTCTCGGGCGCGCCCACGGTCACGCCGGCAAGCGCGCGCGGCACGAGAAAGGCGGACACGCCGCGCCCGCCGGTTTCCTCGCCGGTGCGCGCCATCACCGTGAACAGGTCCGCCCGGTCGGCATTGGTGATGTACCGCTTGGTTCCGGAAAGGCGATACGCCTGCCCGTCCCACTCCGCGCGCGTCTTCACCGAGCCAGAGTCGGAGCCGACATCCGGCTCGGTCAGGGCAAAGCTGGTGATGATCTCGCCACTCGCGATCCTGGGCAGCCACTTCGCCTTCTGCTCGGCATTGCCGGCCATGACGAGGCCCTGGCTGCCGATGCCGACATTGGTGCCGAAGGTGGAGCGGAAGGCCGGCGTCGTGCGGCCCATCTCCATGGCGACCCGCGCTTCCTCGAGCATGGTCAGGCCCAGCCCGCCATGTTCCTCGGCGATGGACAGGCCGAACAGGCCCATGTCGCGCATTTCCTGCACGACGGCATCCGGCACGGCATCGTCGGCCTCCACCTGCGCCTCGAGCGGACGCAGGCGTTCGGCGACGAACCGGCGCACGCCCTCCAGCAGGGCTTCGAAGGTTTCGGGATCGAGCGCCATGGAAATCTCCTGAGATATTGCCCGCGCATGCCGCAAGCGAGCGCCAGCGGCAAACCCAAAGTTCAAATCAGCATCATTGACCGTTCGCTCGCACCGCCTATGCCTGGGGCCGACCAAGGGAGAGACGGCATGCGGTTCGACGGCAAGCGCGCGGTGGTGACAGGCGGCGCATCGGGCATCGGCAAGGCAACGGCGCTGCGCCTGGCGCAGGAAGGGGCCGAAGTGTGGATTGGCGATGTCGATGAAACAGGCGGGCACGCGCTGGCGGCGGAGTCGGGCGGTCGCATCCGCTTTCACCGTACCGACGTTACCGAGGCGGACGACATCCGCGCGCTGATCGAGGCCGCCGGACCGATCGACGTGCTCGTCAACAATGCCGGCGCGGGCGGCGCGCGCGCTCCGATCGACCAGATCGAGCCGGACGATTGGGACCGCACGCAAATCCTGCTGCTGCGCTCCGTGGCGCTCGGCATCCGCTATGCCGCGCCGGTCATGGGCGCACGCGGCGGCGGCGCGATCGTCAACACCGCCTCGATCGCAGCACTACAGACAGGCGCGGCGCCGACCGCCTATTCGGTCGCGAAGGCTGGCGTGCTGCACCTTACCCATTGCGCGGCCGCCGACCTTGCGCGCCTGAAGATCCGGGTGAATGCGGTCTGCCCCGGCTTCATCACCACCAACATCTTCACGGCCGCCTTGGAGATGAACGGCGATGCGCGGGCGCAAGCCGACGCCGCCATCGCCCAGGTGGCAGCCGGCGCCCAGCCGATCGCACGGGCGGGCAGCGCGGAGGATGCCGCCGCGGCCGTCGCCTATCTCGCGTCGGAAGATGCCGCGTTCGTCACCGGCACGCACATCGTGGTAGACGGCGGCATGACGATTGGACCACGGCACAGCTGGGATCCGCGCTCCCCTTCCCTGTTCGGGATGCTGGAGAAGATGGTTCCGAACCGGCCGTGATTCGGCGGCGAGAACGCCGGAAGACGCTTGAAGGCGCAGCGACTTAGCGCCTCTTCCTGCCGTTCATCGCCGCGCAAACTCACTTCATCTCGAAAGGTTCCGCAACCGGCGGCAGAGGTCTTTTGCTGCGCGGCACAACCTGCCAATCGACACTCAACAGCTCAACGAGACCGGCGGGGGTCAAGTGAAAATTCGTTCTTTTGCAGTGCGTTGCGCGCTGGTGGCGGGGTGCGCCCTGACGACGGCGGTGCCGGCTGCGGCGCAGTTCTGGCAGTGCGCTCCGTATGCGCGGGAAGTATCCGGCATCCAGATCCGCGGCAATGCGAACACCTGGTGGGGCCAGGCCGCCGGCCGCTACGAGCGGGGCCATACCCCCAAGGTCGGGGCGGTGCTGTCCTTCGAGGCGACCCGCTCCATGCGCGTCGGCCATGTCGCCATGGTCAGCCAGGTCGTCTCGGACCGTGAGGTCCTGCTCACCCACGCCAACTGGTCGCGCCCCGGCCGGGTCGAGCGCGACGTGCGTGCGGTGGACGTCTCCTCCGCGGGCGACTGGAGCCAGGTGCGCGTGTGGTTCGGCCCGATCGGCGGGCTCGGCACCAGCAGCTATCCGACCAACGGCTTCATCTATTCGGGCCATGCGCCCAAGGCCGTCGACGACAGCAACGACGACCTGCCGACCGTCACGATGGCTAGCGCCGGCAAGCCGGGTTCGGTGGGCATACTCACCCTGGTTGCGCGTCCGGCTCTCTGAGCCGGCGCACGCCTATCGACGCGGGGTGACCGCCCCGGTCACCAGGAAGGTGCCACCCGGCTGCAGCACGATGCCGTAATCGGCATTGTTCTCGCACTTGACGGCCCAGGCCGCGCGGCCTTCGTTCCGCGGCCGGCTCTCGCGATGCACGATCTTCTGGCAGGCATAGCCGGCGTCGCGCACCGCGCGGAAGAACGCCACGTCCTTCAGCGGCTCGGACAGGTTGTTGATCTGCGCTTCGACGGGATCGGGCGTCGCCGGCGCGGAGGTGTTCCTGGCACTCGGCTCGCCACTGCACCCTGCCAGCGTCAGGGCGATCACCGCCGCAATTCCGTGTTCTCGCATTGCCGCTCCCCTGCTCAGATGCCGTCGGCGATCACCTGCCGTCCGTCCGCCTCGAGAGACGCGGTGAGATCGGCAATGGTTGCATCCACCACCGCCGGATCGGTGGCGCGCACCACGAAGTTCGCGCCGGTGCGCCCTTCGCGGAAGAAGGGATAGCTGCCGATCGCCACGCCGTCGTGGCGGCGCTCGGCAGCGGCGAGCAGCTCGGCGATCTCGCTTTCCGCTACCCAGCTGCCGATCGTGCGCGACACGACCGGCCGACCACCCTCCAGTGTTCCCGTCAGCGCGTCCAGCATTCCGGCCGTGATATGCGGCACCCCCGCCAGGATGAAGACGTTCCCGATCTTGATGCCGGGCGCGCCGGATACGCGGTTCTCGATAAGTTCGGCCCCGTCCGGCACGCGCGCCATGCGCAGGCGGGCCTCGTTCACGCCGCCGCGGCTCTCGTAATAGCGCTCCAGCGTGGCCACGGCCGCCGGATGATGCACCACCGCGACGCCCAGCGCGGCCGCGATCGCATCCACCGTGATGTCGTCGTGCGTGGGGCCGATGCCGCCGGTGGTGAACAGATAGTCGTTCTCGCTGCGCAGCGCGTTCACCGCGGCGACGATCTTCTCCGTCCGGTCTGGCACCACCCGCACCTCGGCGAGGCGGATCCCCTGCACGTTCAGCCAGCGCGCGATCTGGCTCACGTTCTTGTCCTGCGTGCGACCGGAAAGGATCTCGTCCCCGATCACCGCCAGCCCGGCCGTCCAGATGCGCTCGCCCATGGGCGCACCCTAGCGCGCCGAGGCCACCCTCGCCAAGGCCGTCGCGTCCTCCTATATCGGCCGAATGACCGGATATGTGACCGTTTCTCCCGACGCGCCGCTGGGCCGCGATGGTTCCATCAAGCTGTACGGCCCGGATGCCTTTGCCGGGATGCACAAGGCAGGGCGGCTGGCCGCGGAGGCGCTGGACATGATCGTCCCGCACATGGTGCCGGGTGTCAGCACCGGCGAGATCGACGCGATGATCCACCGCTTCATCGTCGAGCGCGGCGGCATTCCCGCGACGCTCGGCTATCGCGGCTACACCCATTCCAGCTGCATCTCGATCAATCACGTCGTCTGCCACGGCATTCCGGGAGAGAAGACGTTGAGATCGGGCGACATCGTCAACGTGGACGTTACGCCGATCGTCGACGGCTGGCATGGCGACAGCAGCCGCATGTACCTGATCGGCGACGTCCCCATCAAGGCGAAGCGCCTGGTGGACATCACCTACGAATGCCTGATGATCGGCATCGAGCAGGCGCGGCCGGGCAATCGGATGGGCGACATCGCACATGCGATCCAGAGCTTCGCCGAGAAGCAGCGCTATGGCGTCGTCCGCGACTTCTGCGGGCACGGCGTCGGTCGGCTCTTCCACGATGCGCCGGAGGTCAGCCATGCCGGGAAGCCGGGCGCGGGGCCGGAAATCTGCCCGGGCATGATCTTCACGATCGAGCCGATGATCAACACGGGGCGCGCCGACGTAAAGGTGCTGGACGATGGCTGGACGGCGGTGACGCGCGACCGCTCGCTTTCCGCGCAGTTCGAGCATTCGATCGGCATCACCGAGGACGGGTGCGAGATCTTCACCCTCTCCCCGGCCGGGCTCGACAAGCCGCCCTACTGAGGCCTGCCTGCCGAAAAAATCGGCAGCAAGGCTGCACCTGCACAGCGATCGGGCATCGGTCGGCAGCGCCCGCGTCCGTTTCCTCTCCGCTCGCGCAACTGGCACGTTTCCTGTAAGCTGGTGGCATCCAGGGGAGGCGGCGATGTGCGCCGTTCGTGCAGCGTAGCGAGAGGGTCGGGGTGAAGAAGATCGAGGCGATCATCAAGCCGTTCAAGCTTGATGAGGTGAAGGAGGCGCTGCACGAGGTCGGCGTGTCGGGCATCACCGTGACGGAGGCCAAGGGTTTCGGCCGGCAGAAGGGCCATACCGAGCTGTATCGCGGCGCCGAATATGTGGTCGATTTCCTGCCCAAGGTGAAGCTGGAGGTGGTCGTCGAGGACCAGCTGGCCGAGCGGGTGGTGGAAGCGATCGCCGCCGCTGCGCAGACCGGCCGCATCGGCGACGGCAAGGTTTTCGTGATCCCGGTGGAAACCGCCCTGCGAATCCGCACCGGCGAACGCGACGATGACGCGATCTGATCGAGTTATTTGACGCAATGCAGCATCTTCGGGCAGCACAAGCGCCCGGGCGAACAATGATTCCCGACACGGTCGGGCGAGACGAACCAGCAAAGGGCTAGGGGCATATGGCGAATACCGCGAGCGACATTCTCGACATGATCAAGGAGCAGGAGATCGAGTGGGTCGATCTTCGCTTCACCGATCCCAAGGGCAAGTGGCAGCACCTGACCATGGTGTCCTCCGTCGTCGGCGAGGACGAGCTGACCGACGGCTTCATGTTCGACGGCTCCTCCATCGAGGGCTGGAAGGTCATCAACGAAAGCGACATGATCCTGAAGCCGGATCTGGACGCGGTGTGGACCGATCCCTTTTCCGCCACGCCGATGCTGATCGTGGTGTGCGACATCGTGGAGCCGTCCACCGGCGAGCTCTACGCCCGCGATCCGCGCTCCACCGCCAAGCGCGCGGAGGCGTACCTCAAGACCACCGGCATCGGCGACACCGTCTATGTCGGCCCGGAAGCCGAGTTCTTCCTGTTCGACGACGTTCGCTTCGAAACCTCGTACAACACCAGCTACTACAAGATCGACGATATCGAGCTGCCGACCAACACCGGCCGCGAATATGAGGGCGGCAACCTCGCCCATCGTCCGCGCGCCAAGGGCGGCTATTTCCCCGTTGCTCCGGTCGACTCCGCGGTAGATATCCGCGGCGAGATGGTCTCCACCATGCTCGAAATGGGCCTGCCCTGCGACAAGCACCACCATGAGGTGGCCGCCGCGCAGCACGAGCTGGGCCTCACCTTCGGCACGCTGACCACCACCGCCGACCGCATGCAGATCTACAAATATGTCGTGCACCAGGTCGCCCAGGCCTATGGCAAGACGGCGACCTTCATGCCCAAGCCGATCAAGGAAGATAACGGCTCGGGCATGCACACCCACCTGTCGATCTGGAACGGCAAGGAGCCGCTGTTCGCGGGCAACGGCTATGCCGGCCTGTCGGACACGTGCCTCTATTTCATTGGCGGCATCATCAAGCATGCCAAGGCGCTGAACGCATTCACGAACCCGTCCACCAACAGCTACAAGCGGCTGGTGCCGGGCTATGAGGCGCCGGTGCTGCTGGCCTATTCGGCGCGCAACCGCTCGGCCTCCTGCCGTATTCCCTACGGCACGGGCGCCAAGGCGAAGCGCGTGGAAGTGCGCTTCCCGGATGCGATGGCCAATCCGTATCTCGCCTATGCGGCGCTGTTCATGGCCGGCCTGGACGGCATCCAGAACAAGCTCCACCCCGGCGAGGCGATGGACAAGAACCTGTACGACCTGCCGCCGGCCGAGTTGGCCGAAGTGCCCACAGTCTGCGGCTCGCTCCGCGAGGCGCTGGACTCGCTGGCGGCCGATCACGAGTTCCTGCTGAAGGGGGACGTGTTCTCCAAGGACCAGATCGAAAGCTATATCGAGCTGAAGATGCAGGAAGTCGCCCGCTGGGAAATGACGCCGAGCCCGGTCGAGTTCGACATGTACTACAGCGCGTAAGGCGCGGCCACGTCCGCGCCATTGTGCCAAGGCGAAGCCGAGGCACATACGCGCTGCCGGCCGGCCTCGCTCAAGCGAGGACCGACGACGCGGCTTTGCCGCGGCGCGCGTTTGAAGGGGCGCTCGGAGCGATCCGGGCGCCTTTCTATGCGAAAGAATGAGTACGGACCCGGTTAGGGGTGACCGGCGAAACGTTTCTGGCGGCCCGGTCGGAGGAGCGTTCCTCGCGAGCTAGAAGGCCCGATCTGAAAGGAAGGAGCGGCTACCTAAGGCCGCGCCGCGGCAAAGCCGCGTCGTCAGTCGAGGCTGTGCCTCGCTGGCCGCGCTTGCCTGTGTGGAGCGGCACAGCCGCTCTCTCGCAGGCTGCGCGGTGGGAGCCGGAACGACCCGGAGCGAAATCGTTGTGGCTGCTTCCGTCAGGACCTGACCAGGTTGGCGACGACCCCGTCCGCCCGACTCCCGCGCGTCATATGGCGGGGTCGGGCGGCGGGATCAAGCCCGTGCGCTCAGTAGCGCACGCGCACATTGCGGCAGCGCGTCACGCGGCGGCCGTGATGGTAGGTGCGATCGCAGACGCGGCGCGTGCGGTAGCGCGGGCGGCGATTGTTGTAGCGACGATCGCGCACGATCGTGGTGGTGCGGCGCTCCACCACCTGCGGCGCAACCCCGGCTTCGACGAGCAGCGGCGCGGCCGAGATCGGGGCGGCAGAAGCAGGAACCGGGGCGACCGCAGCCGCGCCCAACAGGCCGGCGGCCAGCATGGCGAACATCTTCATGAAACTTCCTCCTTGCGGATTGTTCGTGCTCATCGGCACGGCGCATGTAACGAACCGTTTCCCGCGCTCGTTCCGTGTGCGCAATCAACTCTGCGGTGAACGGCTCAACGCACGCGGTAGCAGTGGCGCACCGGTCCGTAATAGCCGTGGCGCACGCGGCACACCGTACGCGGGCGTCCGTAGTAGCGGCTGCGATAGAACGGACGCGGGCCGCCGCGCCAGCGATACGGACGGCCATAGCCATAACCCGGTCGCGGCCCATGCCATCCAGGGTGCCGGCCGTACTCGCGATGATGAAAGCGCTGCGCTTCGGCTGGAGCGGGCACGGCGATGGCCGATCCCGCGAGCAGCCCGGCAGCGGCCAGGGCAAGCAGCTTCAAGACGATACTCCTCTACAGGCCCGCCTTGCCGGCGGACAGGAGGATCAATGCGCCGGCGCGCGAGCGGGTTCCGGCAATCAGCCCGGAATACGCACGGTGAGTTCGTCAAGCTCCTCCGACAGCACCACCTGGCACGAGAGGCGGCTCGTCCGCACGGCATCGGGTACCAGGTCCAGCATGTCCTCCTCTTCCGCACTCGGCGGTGGCAGGCACTCGAACTGCTCCCGGGCGACGATCACGTGACAGGTGGCGCAGGCAAGGCATCCGTTGCAGGTGCCCTCCAATGGCTGGCCGGCGGCTTGTGCGACATCGAGCAAGCGAGCGCCCGGCGGGCCCTCCGCAACGGTGACGCTGCCGTTGCTGCCGATGAAGCTGACCCTCGTCATCGCTGCATGTCCGCCGCCCCCAGGATGCGCTCGACCGCCGCCGTCAGTTCGGCTTCGCTCGTGTAGCGGCCCCAGCCCAGCCGGACCGAGCTGCGTGCCTCCGCATCGCTGAGGCCGAGCGCTCGCAGCACATGGCTCGGCCGACCCGATCCGCTGGCACAGGCCGAGCCGGCGGAAAAGGCGAGGTCGCGGCAATCGCTCATCAGCCGGTTCACATCCAGCCCGTCCCGCCGCACGTTCAGATTGCCCTGATAGCGCTCCAGGCGATGCCCGTTCATCTGCCAGCCCGCGGCTTCGAACAAAGCCCATGCGCGTTCGAACAGGCCCTGCACGTGCGCTTGGTCGGCACCCATTCGCTGCCTTGCCAGCCGCGCCGCCGCGCCGAAGCCGGCACACAGAGCCGGGCTTAGCGTGCCGGATCGCAGCCCCGCCTCCTGCCCGCCGCCCTGCAACAAGGCCATCGGCTCCTGCCCCTCTCGCACCCACAAGCCGCCGATCCCCTTGGGTCCGTGCATCTTGTGCGCGGACAGCGCCACCATGTCGAACAACGCCGCCGGCAGCGTCATCTTGCCGAACGCTTGCGCCGCGTCGCAGATCATCGGCGCGCCCACGGCTCGCGCGCGTTCGGCCAGTTGCGCAAGGCCGGCATGCTGGATCGTGCCAACTTCGTTGTTGACATACATGCCCACGACCAGCGCCGTCTCCCCGTTCACCGCGTGGGCGACGCTCGCCGCGTCCAGGAGGCCGGTTCGGTCCACCGGCAGGACGACGACCTCGGCCCCGTGGCGCTCCAGGGCGCGAACGCTGTCCAGCACCGCGGCATGCTCGATGGCGATCGTCACCACGCGACGCCGCCGGGGCGCCATCCGCTCGTACGTGCCGCTGATCGCCCAGTTGAGTGCCTCGGTTGCGCCGCTCGTGAACACAAGGCGCCCCGGCGGTACGCCCGCCTCTCCGCCGAACAGCGCAGCGACGATCTCGTCGCGGGCGACCTCCACCGCCGCTTTCGCGGCCCGGCCCGGCCGATGCGCCGAATGCGGATTGGCATGCTGATCGCGCAGCCACGGCACCATCGCGTCAAAGGCTTCCGGGGCGAGCGGCGTGCTTGCCTGATAGTCCAGGTAGATCATGCCGCGAACAGGCGCGCGGCGCCCAGGATGTCCCGCCAGGCGGCAACGAAGCGATCCACCTCGTCGGCGGTGGTGGAGCGCCCGAAGCTCACCCGGATCACCTCGCGCGACGCCTCGACGGTCCACCCCATCGCGCCCAGCACATGGCTGGGCTTCAGGCTGCCGGACGAGCAGGCGCTCCCTGCCGAAACCGCGATCCCCGCCAGATCGAAACGGATCAGGGCGGCGCTCGCTGCCTTGCCGGGCAGGCGATAGGAACCGATGGCGGCATGGCGTGGCGCCGCGTCGGCCACCACCTGCCCGCCCGACCGGCGGATCGCATCGTCGAGCCGCGCGCGCAGCGTTGCATGGGAGGGTTCGGGCACCGCCAGGGCGGCACCATAGCCCAGGACCGCCGGCAGGTTTTCCGTGCCGGCGCGATATCCCCGCTCCTGCCCGCCGCTGGGATGAAGGAGCGACAGGTCGCGCACCAGCAGCGCTCCGATGCCCGGCGGCCCGCCGCGCTTGTGCGCCGAAAGCGCCACCAGGTCCGCCGCAGCGATCGCCTCGGCATCCCGGCCAGCCGGCATCTGCGCCGCATCGAGCAGCAGCCGCCCGCCCGACGCCCGCACGCATTCGGCAACCGTCGCGATCGGCTGGCGCACCCCCGTCTCGCTGTTCGCCCATTGCACGCACACCAGCGCCGGGCCGGCGGCGAGCATCGCCTCCAGCGCTGCCATATCGACCAGTCCATCGCTGCCGACCGGCACAACGCCCGCGCCCTCTCCTGCGGCACGGAACACCGCATCGTGTTCCACCGCCGTGATCAGCCGCCGCGGCAACGTCGTCCGCCCAAGCGCGAGCGCCAGCGACTCGCTGGCACCACTGGTGAACAGCACCTCGCCGGTCCAGCCATAGGCGCTTCCCACCGACGCCCGGGCGCGTTCCAGCATCGCGCGGGCCTGCCGCCCCTCGGCGTGCGGCGAGGAGGGATTGGCCCAGGCCTGCATGCCCTCCAGCATGGCCGCGCGTGCCTCAGGCAGAAGCGGCGAGGTGGCGGCATGGTCGAGATAGAGGCGGGCGGTCACACCGATCCTTCATGTCAAGGGCGAAACGATTGCGCGGGGAGCACTTGCGCCTATATAGCGCGCAACTTTCGCGCTCCCAGCGCTTCAGCATTCAAAGGTGCCATGCCCGAAGTCATCTTCCCCGGTCCCGAAGGCCGACTCGAGGGCCGCTTCGTGCCCGCTCCCCGCCCGCGCGCGCCGGTGGCCATGATCCTCCACCCGCATCCGTCCGCCGGCGGCACGATGAACAACCGCATCGTGCAGGAACTCTACAAAACGTTCCAGCGGCGCGGTTTCGCCACCCTGCGCTTCAACTTCCGCGGCGTCGGCAAGAGCCAGGGCGTGTTCGACAACGGCATCGGCGAGCTGTCCGACGCCGCCTCGGCGCTCGACTGGGTGCAGAGCTTCCACCCGGAAGCGTCGACCACCTGGATCGCGGGCTACAGCTTCGGCGCGTGGATCGGCATGCAATTGCTGATGCGCCGTCCGGAGATCCGCGGCTTCATCTCGGTCGCGCCGCCCGCCAACATGTACGATTTCAGCTTCCTGGCGCCCTGCCCCTCCTCCGGCATCATCATCCAGGGCGCCGAGGACGAAGTGGCGACGCCCGCCGCGACGCAGAAGCTGGTCGATAAGCTGCGCACTCAGAAGCACATCACCATCCACCACGACACGATCCCGAAGGCCAATCACTTCTTCGAGCACGAAACGCCGGAGCTGATGGCCAGCGTGGACAAGTATCTCGACATGCGGCTGGACCCCAACTCGCCGATCCGGTGAGCTTGGCGCAGCGGATTAGCGCCAGCTAACCCGCGCCTCGGCGCCAAGCCCGGCCAGCGGCGCCCCGCGCCGACTGACGACGCGGCTTTGCCGCGTCGGCCGCCACCCCCTTTGCGCTGATCTAATCGCGGGGCTCAGGACGGCCGCTGGAGTTCGGCGGCCAAGCGGCGTAGCGGAGCGACGAGGGTGGATCTGGTCACCGGTGATCGGGCCGCCCAGCCCAATCCTACGGGCGCGAGCGGGCCGCCATAGCGAACAGCGACCCAGGCAGCGTCGCCCTGTTCAAACCGTCGCGATCAGCACGTTGCCGAGGATCACCGCCGCCAGCACAATCATGAGCACGCCCTTGCGCCGGTCCCGCCGGATCTGCACCACGCCGCCCCAGAGCAGCGCAAAGACCGCCACCATCGCCAGTGCGGGAGCGGCCGCCGCGATGGCGTTCATGCCGCGTCCGCCAGCACGCGGGCATAGGCGGCGCGGTCCACGTTGCCGCCGCTGAGGATCACCAGCATCCCCGCGTCCGGCTCCACCTTGCCCGCCAGCAGCGCGGCAAGCGCGACCGCGCCGCCGGGCTCCACCACCAGCCGCAACCGCTCCGCTGCCCAGCGTTGCGCGGCGCGTGTCTCTTCCTCGCTGACCGCCACGCCCGCCACGCCGCGTCGAGACAGCACGTCAAAGGTCAAGGGGGAAACCCGGATCGTCTGCAAGGCATCGCAGGCGGTAGGCGGCGGATTGGCGCCGACTTCCTCGATCCAGCCCGCCTCCAGGCTGCGGCGCATGTCGTCCCAGCCCTCCGGCTCCGCCACGGTCACTCGCGCCTCGGGCAGCGCCAGCGTGATGCCCGCCGCCAGCCCCCCGCCGCCGCATGGGATCACCGCCTTTGCCGGAACGCCGAGACCCAGCGCCCCCATCTGCGCCGCCGCCTCGATCGCCGCCGATCCCTGTCCCTCGATGATCCAGGGATCGTCGAAGCTCGGCACCAGCACCGCGCCGCGCGCTTCCGCCAGCCGAGCGGCGATCGACTCGCGGCTTTCCGTTGCCCGATCATAGTCGACGATCTCGGCGCCGAGCGCGAGCGTGCCCTCCCGCTTCGATCGCGGCGCATCGGCCGGCATCACGATCGTCGCGGGCATGCCGAGTCGCCTCGCCGCCCAGGCGACGCCTTGCGCGTGGTTGCCCGACGAGAACGCCACCACGCCCCGCGGCCGCTCTTCGGGCGCGATCGCGGTCAGCCGGTGCCATGCCCCGCGCAGCTTGAAAGCGCCGATCGGCTGGAGGCATTCCGCCTTGAACGCCACCGGAAAACCACGGATTTCCGCCACTAGCAGGGGGCTGGGCGGCAGGATCTCGGCCAGCTTTGCCGCCGCATCGCGCACCCCGGCGCGTGTCGGCTGTCGCACAATTGTCACTTTTCATCCTTTCGTGCGCAGAGCCACTTTACATGCGGCCTCGCCGACCATAGATCGCGCCTCCGCTGCCCCATGGGACTTCCAACCGCAAGGCAGCTTTTGTCACCGTATGCCGCAAGGCAATTGGAGGTCCCTTGAATTGGCCAAGCACCATAGCGCGCTGGGGCTAGCGCCCCGTTCGACCGCTTTCGCAACCGTTGTTGGCGGAGGCATCGACATTGCCGATCAGCGTCCGGTCGATCCGGTCACGCTCGTCCGTCCGCACGCCGCGGCGCGGGCCGCCCGGTTCTTCGTGGAGAAGTTCCCGGGCCGTCCGATGTACGCGGTGAAGGCGAACCCGTCGCCTGACCTGCTGCAGGTTCTGTGGGACAACGGCATCACGCATTACGACACCGCCTCGATCGCCGAGGTGCGCCTCGTCAAGGCGACGCTGCCGGAGGCCACCTGCTGCTTCATGCATCCGGTGAAGTCGGAGGAGGCGATCGCCGAGGCTTACTTCACCCATGGCGTGCGCACCTTCTCGCTCGACAGCCTGGAGGAGCTCGACAAGATCGTCCGCGCCACGCAAGGCGCGACCGACCTGACCCTCTGCGTGCGCCTGCGCGTCTCGTCGGAGTTCGCGAAGCTCAGCCTGGGCTCGAAGTTCGGCGTGGGCCAGGCGGAGGCCAAGGAACTGCTGATGGCGACCCGCCAGGTCGCCGACGCGCTCGGCATCTGCTTCCATGTCGGCAGCCAGACCATGTCGCCGGATGCTTATGCGAACGCGATGGAGCGGGTGCGCGCGGCGATCGTCGATGCGGCGGTCACCGTGGACGTGATCGACGTGGGCGGCGGCTTCCCCTCGGCCTATCCCGGCATGACCCCGCCGCCGCTGGAGCGTTTCTTCGAGACGATCCACCGCGCGTTCGAGAGCCTGCCGATCAGCTATTCGGCGGAGCTGTGGGCCGAGCCGGGCCGGTCGCTGTGTGCGGAATATTCGTCGGTGGTGGTGCGCGTCGAGCGCCGCCGCGGCAGCGAGCTGTACATCAACGACGGCGCCTATGGCACGCTGTTTGATGCCGCGCATATCGGCTGGAAATATCCGGTGCAGCTGCTGCGCGAGCCGGAGTCCGACGCGCGCGACATGGACTTCAGCTTCTGGGGTCCGACCTGCGACGATCTCGATTACATGAAGGGTCCGTTCCCGCTGCCCGCGGACACGAACACCGGCGATTATTTCGAGATCGGCATGCTCGGCGCCTATGGTGCGGCGATGCGCACCGCGTTCAACGGCTTCGGCTCGGGCGAGACGGTGGTCGCAAGCGACGAGCCGATGCTGTCCGTCTACCGTGACGTCGCTCCGGACGAGCAGCGCTCGACCAACGTCGTCAAGCTGTAACAGGCTTTCTCCAGTTTCCCGTCACCCTGGGGCGCGCTCCGGGGTGACGGAAGTTTGGGTATACCGCGTCCCCTTTGAACGACGACGGGCATTGATAATGGGAACTCCCATGACCGACAGCCTCATCAAGACCGCCGCCGCCCAGCCGGTGGACACCTCCAACCGCAAGGCCGAGCTGCTTTCGAAGCAGGTCAAGCATATCGACATCAAGAGCTTCGACGCGCGCCCGATCGTGGACGCGATGAGCGACATGAGCTTCACCAGCCGCGATCTCGGCCGTGCGACCAAGATCTACAACGAGATGCTGGCCGACAAGGACTGCACCGTGGTGCTGGTGATCGCCGGTTCCACCTCGGCCGGCGGCTGCATGGACCTGTATGCGGAGCTCGTCCGCAACAACATGGTCGACTGCATCGTCGCCACCGGCGCGACCATCGTCGACATGGATTTCTTCGAGGGCCTCGGCCACAAGCACTATCAGGCGCTGGAAATCCCCGACGACGACACGCTCCGCTCGCTGTACATCGACCGCATCTACGACACGTATATCGACGAGGAAGCGCTCCAGAACGTCGACCACACGATCTTCGAGATCGCGGAGTCGCTGGAGCCGAAGGCTTATTCCAGCCGCGCCTTTATCCGCGAGATGGGCAAGTACCTCGTCGAGCACGGCAAAAAGGAGAACAGCCTCGTCAAGCTCGCCTATGAGCATGACGTGCCGATCTTCTGCCCGGCGTTCGTGGACTCGTCGGCCGGCTTCGGCCTGGTGAAGCACCAGGTGGATGCCGCCAAGGCGGGCCGTCCGTACCTGATGATCGATGCGGTGGCGGACTTCCGCGAGCTCACGCAGATCAAAATCGAGGCGGGCACCACCGGCCTCCTGATGATCGGCGGCGGCGTGCCGAAGAACTTCATCCAGGACACAGTCGTTTGCGCCGAGATCCTCGGCCATGACGATGTGGCGGTGCACAAGTACGCCGTGCAGATCACCGTCGCCGACGTGCGCGACGGCGCCTGCTCCTCCTCCACGCTGCAGGAGGCGGCGAGCTGGGGTAAGGTGAACACCGGCATCGAGCAGATGGTGTTCGCGGAAGCGGGCTCGGTGATGCCGCTGCTGGCGAGTGACGCCTATCATCGCGGTCACTGGAAGGACCGGGCGAAGCGCGGCTGGGCTAAGTTGTTCGCAGCCTAATCGCACGCGGGTAGCGCAAGCTACCCGCGAGACGATGCAGGCCGGCCGGCGCGGGGGTGCAGACCCCCGCGTCCGACGTCACGGGACTTGCTCCCGTGACGGCCTGTCCAGACCTCCCACGTCACCCCGGCCTCGTGCCGGGGTCCACGTCACCGCTTAACCTTGCATCAGCGGCTCTAACCCGAGAGTTACCGCCAAGTCCTCCCACTTAGGACTGTCGCGCTCGATCAGGTTCGACGTTACACCAACATACAACGTCCCATTAACCCGCTCGCTAGGATGTAGACGCAAGGCTGGCGTTCCCTCACGCTGTCAAGCACGCGGCACGGTGGACCCCGGCACAAGGCCGGGGTGACGGTTGGACACACATCACCCGCCCCCGAACGGCGAAAAGTCCGTCCCACGGTCGAACACGTCCACCCCCTCGCGCCGCTTGAGCCACCCCACCACGCCATACGTCACCGGCGTCAGCAGCACTTCCCAGCCGACCTTCAGCACGAACTGGCTGCCCATTACCATCAGCATGGCGGAGACCGGCCAGTCCGGCGCGCCCCAGAAGGCGAGCGGGTAGAAGATCAGGCTATCCAGCCCCTCGCCGACGACCGTCGAGCCGATCGTGCGCATCCACAGAAAGCGACCGCCAGTCGCCACCTTCATGCGCGCCAGCACGAAGCTGTTGGCGAACTCGCCCGCCCAGAAGGCGCAGATCGAGGCGAAGACGATGCGCGGCACCTGCCCGAACACCTGCTCATAGGCCGCCTGCCCGGTCCAGCCGGCGTCTGGTGGCAGCGCGACCACCACGGCGGACATGAACACCATGAACAGCATCGCGCCGAAGCCCGCCCAGATGCACCGCCGCGCGCGGGCATAGCCGTATACCTCGGTCAGCACGTCGCCGAGCACGTAGCTGACGGGAAAGAACAGGATTCCCGCGCCGAACGGCCACAAGCCGACGAACGGCAGGTCGATCACCGCCCGCTTGCCCGCGCCGATCACGTTGGACAGCAAGAGGATGACGACGAACGCCACCATCACGAAATCGAAGTAGCGGAAGCTGCCCCCCGCCACTTCCCGCGCCGTTACCGGCCTTGGCTCGTCCATCATCCCACCTCGCCCGCGCGATCATGCCGCGCGGGCGAGAGGCGGGCAATCAGAAGAACAGCTTGCGCACGGACAGCCGCACCGTGCGGCCGACCGCGTCCCGGTATGCCGGCTGATAATTGATCGGCACCGTGCCGGTTCCATCCGTCACGTCCTGCCGCGTGTTGAGCACGTTGCGGATGTCGAACGAGACCCGCATGCCCCGCGCCCAGGGGTGCTTGCGCACGAAGCTCAGGTTCCCGCCCAAGTCGTCGAACAGCCGCAGGTTGAACGTGGTCAGGCTGTCAAAATTCAGCGTGGCCGCGTTGCTCGACGTGCCGCCGAACACCTGGGTCGCGCTCTGATATTCGCCGGTCAGGCGCACGCCGAGGCCGTTGTTCGAATAGCCGGCCTGCAATTCCAGTTCATGCCGCGGCGTGCCGCTGTCGTTGCGGGTGGCGGCGCCGTTCAGATTGTCGAGCACGGGCACGCCGTCGCGCACCACCACTTCGTCCTCGAAATGCCAGGTGTGGTAAAAAGCGAAGTTGATCCGCCCGCCGCCCTGCCCGCCGCCGAAGCCTCCGCCGCCACCACGGAAGCCACCGCCACCCGGACCGCCGCCAAAGCCGCCGCGTCGCTCACCGCCACCGGCGGAGCGCCCTTCGCCGGCCGGCCGCTCGCCACCAGCGGTGGGCGGCGCGCCGTCGGGTGCCCCCTGCGCTCCCCCCTGCCCGCCGGGCCGGCGCTGGCCGGGAAAGGTCATGCCCGCAAACGGGTTCGGCCCGGTGCCGGCGCGGAATGCCTCCAGCTGCTTCTGAATCCTGTTTTTGATTGGCTTGGAGAAGTTCACGCCCCAGCGCAGCTGGGACTGGCGCTCCGACTGGAAGTTCACCGGCCGGGCGTCATAGCTCAGCAGCGCGCCGTTCGCATCGCGCACGAACCGCTGCGGAAACGCCGCCTCGATCGCTGCGGTGGGCGACGGGAAGCTGGCGATCGGATTGTCGCTGGACTGGCGCGTGTAATCCACCTGCAGGCGGAAGTCGGTGCCGCTGAACGGCTGGAGGTTGAACCCGGCCTTGAACGCGTGCCGGTTCTCCGCGACCAGCCCGGCATTGCCGCCGCTGAGCCGGGTCACGTCCACCGTCGTGCCGCGCACATAATCGAAGATGCGCGCGTTGGGCGTCGAGACCAGCGGGTTGCCCAGCTGCTGCGGGCTCGGCGCATTCTCCTCGTCGGTGAAGGAGACGAGGAGCCGAAGCGGGACGATCGGCGACCAGTTCAGCCCATAGCCATAGGTGCTGAGCGTGCCGAAGTCGTTGAGCTGCTCGATCCGGTAGTTGCCGTTAAGCGAGAGGTTGCCGAGCGCGGACAGGAAATCCCGTGAGCGGCTGGTGATCGGCAGGTCGATGTTCACCTGCCCGTTGCCGATCGAGCGCGTCACGTCGCTCGTGCTCGCCACGCCGAGGCGGAAGGCGCGGCTGTCCAGGTCGTTGTTGGCGTAGCCCACCCGCAGGGTGGTGGAGGCGTCGCCCGCCGGCAGGTGGAACAGGGGCCCGTTGACGAGCCCGGTGACGTCCACGTCCTGCGACACCGATCGCGCTGTGTTGGCGACCCCCGGCGTGACGAGCGCGGGGCTGAGCGGGCCGAACGGGTTCACGTTCGGATCATTGGCGTTGATCGCCGCCTGCAGGCCGGTCGCGTTCACGTTCACGTCGGTGAACGTCTCGCTGGTGTTGCGGTCGTAATTGCCCGTCAGCGTCCAGCGCCAGCGCCCGAAGGTGCCGTTCGCGCCGAGGCCCAGATGCGCGTTCAGCGCCTCGTTGCTCTGGCCGAGCACATCGTCCGCGACATAGCGGTTCAGCGTCACCGCCTGCCCGAACGGAGAGAAGCGATTGCCCGCGGGCAGCGCCACGCTGATCCCCGCCAGCCCCTGGTCGGACTGGCTGCTGGTCGTCTCCACACGGGCGTTCAGCGTCACCGGCACGTTGCCGATCACGCGGCTGTAGACCGTGTTCGCGGAGAAGTTCTGCGTCGCCGCCGTCAGCGAGCGATAGGGCGTCAGGTCCGTGACGTTGGCCGTGCCCGCGGCATAGCCGCCCAGCGTGCCCGTGCCGCTGGCCGGCACGCCTGCCACCGTGATCGGCCGCCCCGCCGCCGCGCTCAAAGCATCGATCTGTGCCAGGCCCGCGCCCGGCGTGATGTTGCCTGCAAGGTCGAACACGCCGCTAGTCGAGCGCCCGATCAGGTCCCGCTCGCTTTCCAGCAGCCCGGACGTTTGCTGATAATCCAGGTTCAGCGTCATGCGGCCGTTGCGATTGATCTTCAGCAAGCCGAGCTGTCCGCGTGGCGTCACCGTGCCGCCATCGGTCGCCGCCTGGCCCGAGACTTCGGTGGTCACCGCACGAAAGCGCCGGCGCAAAACGAAGTTCACCACCCGCTGATCGGCGGCATAGCCGTATTTCAGCGCGACCTCTTCCGGCAGGATTTCCACGCGGGCAATCGCCTCAGTGGGCAGGTCGCGGATCTCGGCGAAGCTCGAGATGCGGCGGCCGTCGAGCAGCACCACCGGTGCGCCGCCCCGACCACGGCCGCTGGAGGTCTGCGGCGACAATTCGGTGAGCAGGTCGTTGATCGAGCTCACGCCATAGGATCGGATGTCCGCCGGGCTCAGCGTCTGCTCGGGCGGAATGTCGCCGACCACGGAGCCGGGCAGCTTCTGGCCCTGCACCACAATTTCTTCGCTTTCCGCCTCCACCGCGGTGCCGCCAGCCGTTCCCTCTGGCGCCGGATCGGCGGCCGGCGCGGTCTGGCCGGCGGTGGCCGCCGTCTGCGCGGCCGCCGCCTGAGGCGGAACGACCTGCGGCGCGGTCGTCTGCGCCCATGCCGTTTGCGCCGAGACGCTCGCCATCATCGCCCCGATCAGGAGCCCCCTGTTACGCACCATGTCCTCCGAGATCTTCGTGTGTGCCGTGTCTTGTTCGCGGTTAGGCCGCATTTGTCGCACAAGTGTGCCGAACAGTGGCTGAATTGCAGCCGCGGCGTTGCCGCGCTACAGCGGCGATACGCACCCGTAGCTCAGCTGGATAGAGCAAGGAGCTTCTACCTCCTTGGCCGGGGGTTCGAATCCCTCCGGGTGCGCCACCCCTTCAAGAAAACGTCTGATTTCCGCCCCTCTACCGGGGTCAGGCAAATTGCGGACCGGCCGTTTGGACCAAGCAGGCGTCCCGACCGGTAAGGTGGCCACAGGCCGGGCGCTCCACCCCGGCGCCTGCTGCACTGCGAAGCGGTGAGGCGGCTGCGCCGGTTGCAGCCGCCTCTCCCTTCACTTGTGGCCGCCGTGGCCGGCGTTCTGGTTGCCGGTGCGGCTGTTCGTGTTGTCGCTGTTATCCTGCTTCTTGTTGCCGCCGACATCGTCGTGGTGGCCCGTCTTGTCGAAATCGCCCTTCTTCTTGTGATCGGTCATGGCTCTCTCCTCTTGGAGAAGCTGAAACGTCCGGCTCTCTTCAACGATGCGTCCGTTGCGCCAACCCAACGATCGACGGCCCGGTCCGGAAGACCGAGCGCCGGCCAGGACGAGACGAACCCAACCCGGGCAATCCCGGTTCGCTCAAGGGATCAGACGGTCGGCCCGCAGGCGTTCGAACAGCGCAAGGAAGGCATCGTCGGTGGGCTGATAGCCGGTGAAACCGAGACGGCGGCTCTTGGACATGTCGGTGACCACCTCGATCGGCCGGCCGAGGTCCGCATCGGTGTGCCAGGGCGAGGCGAGGCGCGCGAGTTCGGGCTCCGCCAGGTCCTCGCGCCCGGCGATCTCGCGCCACAATGCCGCATCCTCCGCCATCTGCTCCTCCAGCGGGCGCGGCGTGCCGTCGAACGGATCGGCCTCGATGCCGAACCACGCTGCGATGCGGCTCCACATCCATTGCCAGCGGAAAACGTCGCCATTGACGACATTGAACGCCGCGTCGTGCGCCGCCACCGTCTCGGCGGCCCAGAGGAGGTGCCGCGCGAGCTGCCCGGCAGCGGTCATGTCCGTCAGACCGCTCCACTGCGCGGCGGAGCCGGGAAACGAGAACGGGCGGCCGGTTTCGCGGCAAAGCGTCGCATAGACCGCCAGCGTCGTTCCCATGTTCATGGCATTGCCGATCGCCTTGCCGATCACCGTATGCGGGCGGTGCACGCTCCAGGTGAAGCCGTCGCGGGCGGCGGCGGCAAACACTTCATCCTCCTGCGCATAATAGAAGTTTTCGACGTCCAGCCGCCCCTGCTCCTCACGGAACGGCGTTTCCGGCAGGCTGCCCTGCCCATAGGCCTCGAACGGGCCGAGATAATGCTTGAGGCCGGTGACCAGCGCAACATGCCGCGGGCCCACCGGCCGGGGCAAGCCGTCCAGGAGGTTGCGCACCATGGCGGAGTTGACGCGGATGTTCTCGGCTTCGCTGTCCTGCCGCAGCCAGGTGGTGATGAACACGGCGTCCGGATGCAGGCCGGCGAGCGCCGCCGCGGTGCCCGCCTCATCCTGAAGGTCCGCCGCCAGCGGCAGCACACCCGCCTGCGCCACCGGGCGCCGGGCAAGCCCATGAACCGTCCAGCCGCGTTCGACCAGGAGCGCCGCCGTTGCGCTGCCGACGATCCCGCTCGCGCCCACCACCAATGCCGTCTTTGCCATGCCGCTCGCTTTCATCCGTTGAGCGCGAGAGCTAGGCAGCGCCACCGCGCCGTTCTAGACGGCACCAATCAGGAACCTAGGCACCAGAAGGTACCCACCGCGATGCGACCCGGATCGCCCGATGAGGAATGGCGCGAGGATTGCGCGCCACGCCGCGTGCTGGCGCTGTTCGCGACCAAGTGGACCAGCATGGTCCTGCATACGCTGCATGTGCGTCATGCGGGCGCGGCGCGCAGCGGCGTGCTTCTGCGCAGCCTGCCGGGCATCTCCAAGAAGATGCTGACCCAGACGTTTCGGGACATGGAGGACGAAGGCCTGCTCACCCGCCACGTGCACAGCGCCGTTCCACCGGCGGTGGAGTACAGGCTGACCGCGCTTGGCCGTCGCTTCGTGGAGCCGGTGGAGCTGATCTACGCGTGGGGCCGCGACAATGCCGATGCGCTGGATGCGCTCGGCAGCCGCGCCACCGCGCGTCGGGTATGACCGCGCTGCCCTTGCCGAGGGTCGCGGCAGCAGGCGTTTCCCGGTAGAGCCGCGGGATGGTCCAGTCAGCCACCGACCGGACGCGGTTCCTCGCCGATCTTGTCGCCATCGTCGGCCGGCGCTACGTGCTTACCGGCGAGACGGCCACCCGCCGCTATCGCCGGGGCATCCGCTTCGGCAGCGGCCCGGCCGTCGCCGTCGTTCGTCCCGGCTCGCTCCTGGAGATGTGGCAAACGCTGCATGCCTGTGTCGCCGCGAACCGGATCGTCATCGTGCAGGCAGCCAATACCGGCCTCACCGGCGGCTCCACCCCGAACGGCGAGGATTATGATCGCGAGATCGTGATCGTCAGCACGCGACGGGTCGCGGGCGTCATGCTGCTGAAGAACGGACGACAGGTTCTCTGCCTGCCCGGCGCCACCCTGTTTCAGCTCGAACGGGAGTTGCAGAAGGTGGGCCGCGAGCCGCATTCGGTGATCGGCTCATCGTGCATCGGCGCCTCGGTCTGTGGAGGCATCGCAAACAATTCCGGCGGCGCTCTTCTCCAGCGTGGGCCGGCCTTCACCCAGATGGCGCTGTTCGCGCAGGTCGGCGAGGACGGCGAGGTGACGCTGGTCAACCATCTCGGCATCAGGCTCGGCGACGATCCCGAAACCATCCTCCGGCGCTTGGAGGCCGGCGCCTTCACGCCGGAGGACATCGTCGACGACGCCGGGCGCGCCTGCTCGGACAGCAACTACCTCGGCCATGTGCGCGCGATCGACGCCGACACGCCCGCACGCTTCAATGCCGATCCCCAGCGCCTGTTCGAGGCATCGGGCGCCGCGGGCAAGGTCATGCTGCTCGCCGCTCGCCTCGATACGTTCGCCAAGGACGAGGAAAGCACGGATTTCTACATCGGCACCAATGATCCGGAGGAGCTGACCGCACTGCGCCGGCACATGCTCGGCACCTTTGCCGAACTCCCGGCGCAGGCGGAGTACATTCACCGGGATGCCTTCGACATCGCGGAGCGATACGGCAAGGATACCTTCCTGGCCGTTCGTCACCTCGGCACCGCCCGGCTACCCCTGCTCTTTGCGTTCAAGGACTGGCTGGACGGTTTCTGCGCCAAGGTGCGGTTCCTGCCCTCGAACGCCTCCGACCGGCTGCTGCAGGCGGTGACGGGGCTGTTCCCCCGCCATCTTCCCGCGCGCCTGTACGAGTTCCGCGACCGCTTCGAGCATCATCTCGTGCTTCGCATGAACGGCGGCGGGATAGGAGAAGCGCGCCGTTATCTGGCCAGTGCGTTTCCATCGGCGACCGGAGACTTCTTCGAATGCACTTGCGACGAGGGTCGGAAGGCCTTTCTGCACCGCTTCGCCATGGCCGGGGCGGCGACCCGGTACCGTGCGGTGCACCGCGAGGAGGTCGCCGATCTGGTGGCGCTCGACATCGCGCTGCCGCGCAACGAGCGCCGGTGGGTGGAAGAGCTACCGCCGACGATCGCCGACAAGCTCGTTCACCGCCTTTATTATGGCCACTTCTTCTGCCACGTGTTCCATCAGGACTATCTGGTGAAGCGCGGGGCCGATCCGATCGAGATCGAACATGCCATGTGGGCGATCCTCGACGAACGCGGCGCCGAATATCCGGCCGAACACAATGTCGGCCACCTGTATCCCGCCAAACCCGCGCTCGTACGGCACTACCGGTCGCTTGATCCCACCAACAGCTTGAACCCGAGGATCGGCCAGACGTCCAAGTGCCGCCACTGGGGTGAGGATGGCGAAGGTCCGCCCGCGGCTTCCTGACACGCGGGCGGCCGGGGCGTGCTCCTTTGCCGGAGCCGCTTCGCTGAGAGGTCACCGCTTGGCGTGCACCAGTTCCTACCGCGCGCCGGGCACGGCGACGATGGTGGCGGTGATCTGCGCATCGTCGAACCAGGCGGTGGCCTGCGACCCCGGCGCGATCCTGTGAACGCCGGTCACCGCGCCGGTCGAGATCCATTGCCCCGCCCGCACGGGAAGGCCGATCCTCCCGGCAAGCTCGAGCAGGAAGCGCACCGCGCCATAGGGGCCGTCGAGCATGGTGGCGGTTGTCGCCTGACCGGCAAGCTCGCCGTCGATCGTCAGGCGCACATCGATGGCGTCCAGCATGTCGGCGCGGGTCGCCTCCAGTTCCGGGCCGATCAGCAGCCCGTTGTTGTTGCCGAAATCGGAAACGGTCACGGCCGGCCCGAGATCGTTGATCGCCCTCAGCGGAGAGCTGGCGATCTCGATGCCGATCGCGACACGCCGAACCACCGACCGCGCCCGCTCGATGGTCCACTCGCCAGCAAGGGTCGTCGGAAGATCGCCCAGTTGGAGGAGGAACTCCGCCTCCGCCGCGCCGAACCCGTCGGCGATCACCGACATCTCCGCGCTGCCGGATTCTCCGGCCGTGACGATCCGGTCCGCGAAGATCGGCCCGGCGAGTCGGTTCGCGCCCATGTCGGCCACCAGCGGATCGGCAATGCGGCCGATCTTCCACCCGCCGATCTCGCCGCCGCGCAGGTCGATCGCCAGTGCCTGAATGGCATAGCCTTCCGCGAGCGTCCGCGGCGCCGTGCCGGGATAAGCGCCCAGGCCTTGCGCGGCGCGTCGCGCGGCAACCAAGCGTGCCGCAATGTCGGCGGCTTCCGAATGCGCCATGGCCGCTGCGGCCTCGTGTCCGTCATTCAAGCTCATGTCCTTCGTCCTGAACGTGTCAGATCCACGGCAGCGACTGGCCGGATCGGGTTGTTGCGCATGATCTCGGGGATGGTGGGCTCAGGATCAAGCCGCCGCCAAGGGGCGATGGTAGCATCGTCATGCCGGGCACGACCGAGAAACAGCCGGCGGCATGCCGCACGGGCATACTCGACATCGCGGGCAAGGGCCACCACCGGGCCGATGGTACCGGGCGATGACCGCTTCGGGTCGGAGGTCGCGGCAGGCAGTTGCCTCTTGGATCGGGTGCCGACACCCACCGCGATCTTCGCGTTCAACGACGAAAGCGCAGCCGGGCAAGAACCGGCGCTGTTCCTGTCCAGGCCGATCCGCCGCCGCTAGGTCGCCGGACCGTCGGCAGGCTGATGCGCCCGAAACCATAACACGCGCAGGAACGCGCCGCGCGCGCCCCGCGCTCGCCTCCCTTGCACCGCGTTACCGATGCAGGCCCAGCGAAGACCCCGTGAATATCGCGTACTGAGCGCAGGTACCCGCTCAAGCCTTGCCGCACGCGGCGCACCGCCCGCGCACCTCGATCACTGGCCGCTCGGCCGCGAAGCCCGCGGCCTGCGCCGCCGACCGCACGCCAGCCGTAAGGCGGTCGTCATCGATATGCGTGGTCTGCCCGCAGGCGTCGCAGACCAGGAAGATGCAGTCGTGCAGGCAATCCGGATGGGCATTCGCGACATAAGCGTTGGCACTTTCCACCCGTCGCGCGAGATTGGCGCCGACGAACAGGTCAAGGATGCGGTACACGCTGTTGGCGGCCACCCGCCGACCCTGCGCATTGGAAACCGCCTCCGCGATGTCATAGGCCGAGGCGGGCCGGTCAAAGGCGGCAAGCGCCTCGAAGATCTGCGCACGCATCGCCGTCCATTGCTCGCCCGAGCGCTCCAGCGTCGCCTGCGCCACGCGGGAGAGCTCGGCGCCCTGCGGCTCGTCATGATGATGGTGTGCGTGCGCCATGATGCGGCTCAAGGTAGGTGCTGCTGCCCGTGCGGGCAACCCGCTCAGGTGGTGGCGCGCCGGTTGAGGTCGTGGCCCAGCGCGAGGAGGCCCACGCCGACCAGCGTCCAGACGGTTTCGTTGCCGAAGCCATGCGGCAGGCTGAGCGCGCCCGCCATGATACCCAGCCCCAGCGCGCCCACGGCCGCCGGCATCATGTAGCCATGGTCCAGGATGCCACGGCCAAGCGCCACCACCCCCAGCACGATCGCCAGAGTCAGCCCGATCTCGTGGAACAGCGGATTGAGCAGCGCACCACCTGCCGTGGACATCAGCGCCAGCAGCACCGACGTCGCCAGGCAGTGCACCGCGCACAGACCCGACAACCCGATCGCCCAGCGGTCGAACCGGGCAAGGAGGCTGCTACGCGGGAAAAGGCCTGAGGTGCTGCTCATCGCTGGACGCCATGTAGGCCGGTAGGCGCGACGTTACAATATCACATTCTCAGTTGTGCTGCATTTTGGCGCGCTGCGCTCGAATGCGGGCGATGTCATCGGCATGTTCGGGCCTGGCGCAGAACGCCGCGTCGAAGCTGTTGAGCGAACCCTCCCGGCTTATGCAAAGAAACGCCACCTGTTGCGGGGGCACGGCGTCGAGCGGTTCGGGCGAGCGGTCCCGGCGGGCGATCGGGCCGGCCAGCCGCTCGAGATAGGCCGTCCAGTTTCCCCGCGCCGCCACCGAATATTGGCGCAAGGTCACCATTCGCAACGACTCGGCGGCGCCGAACCGCCCTGCCTCCCGCAAGGCGTTAACGGCACGCGCGTCCATCCACACCTCCCTCTCGCTGGCGGGGAGGGCGGCCACACGGCGCGCAAACTCCGCATTGTACCGCACCGCCCGCTCCCTCGCCCGCGCGGCCGTGTCGGTCGCACGCAGGTCATCCTTGCCCTCCCACGATGCCGTGAGCAGCAGGCCAAGCGACTCCTTCGCGGAACGACCGAGCCTGGCCGCCAGCCACGCGGCGCGATAATAAGCGGTGTCCTCGACCACGAGGCGCCGATATTCCTCCGACCGGAGCAGTTCGGGCAGCTGCGCGATTTCTTCTGCGCTGAACTTGTCGAACACCACCAGCTTGTTGCCCGGGCATTCGGGCACCGGGAAAGGCATCGGCAGGTAGCTGTACGGCCTTCCGTCCGGCCGCTCGCCATAGGTGCTCCAGGCGCCTGGCTGCCACGCGCTGAACGACTCGCCGCCCACCGGGCAGGTCATCGGCGCGGGCCCGCCATGAAGCGGCGGAAGCGGCTGGGGCTGCGCTTCCTGGCCAGGTACGGGTGCCGCGGCCTGGATCAGCATGGCCAACAGGAACGTCATCGCGCCTTCCCTCCCCTTCTTCCGGCAAGCCGTGCTTGGCGCTGCCGCGGAGGAGGAGTAACGCCCCATGCATGCTTCAGGAAAGGATTCTCGTGCCCGCCACTGCCCGCCCGCGCTCGGTTGCGCGCTGGCTGCTGGTGGTCGCCGGCATGATCGTGGCCATCGTGGTGGTCGGCGGCATCACCCGGCTCACCAACTCCGGGCTTTCCATCACCGAATGGAAGCCGCTGACCGGCATCGTGCCCCCGCTGACCGAAGCGCAGTGGCAGGCCGAATTCGGGAACTATCAGCGGATTCCGGAATATCAGCAGCTCAACCGCGGCATGACGCTGGCCGGGTTCAAGGCGATCTTCTTCTGGGAATATCTCCACCGTGCGCTTGCCCGCACGATCGGCGCCGCGTTCGCGCTGCCGCTGATCTGGTTCTCGATACGCCGAGCGATCCCGCGCGGTTATGGCTGGCGGCTGGTCGCGCTGCTCGCGCTGGGCGGATTGCAGGGCGCGATCGGCTGGTGGATGGTGAAGTCAGGCCTCGCCGTTCGCACCGACGTCAGCCATATCCGCCTTGCCGTGCACCTGATGACCGCCTTGGTCACGCTGGCCGGCATCGTGTGGACCGCCCTGGATCTGCTGGCGCTCGCGCGCGATCCGACGGCCGGGCCGGCACGGCTGCGCCCGGTTGCCGCCATTGCCCTGCTGATGCTGGCGGTGCAGCTCGTGCTCGGCGCGTTCACCGCGGGGCTGGACGCGGGCTATGCCTTTTCGAGCTGGCCGCTGATGGGCGATGCGCTGTTCCCCGCCGGTGTTCCGATGCTCAGCCCGGGCTGGCTCAATGCGGTGGACAACCCGATAGTCGTGCAGTTTCTTCACCGCTGGTGGGCGTTTCCCTCGGCCGTGGCGCTGATCGTCCTCGGCATTCGTGCAATGAAGGCCGGCGCCCGGCAGGCCGGCATGGCGGTGCATGGGCTGGTGACCTTGCAGATCCTGCTCGGCATCGCCACCCTGCTCACCGGCGTGCAGATCGCCGTTGCGGTGGCGCATCAGGCGAACGCGGCGCTGTTGCTGATCGCCGCCGTCGCCAGCGCGCATGCGATCGGCCGCCAGCGCGCATGATCGCGCAGGCAGCGCCGCCCGCCGCGATCAACGCACCGGCCCCACTGCCCGGGCGACGCTTCGCCCCGCCGACCGGACGCGTCTTGCGCCTCCGGACCACACAGGATCGGCAGATCGGGCCCGCGCATCTGCGCTTCGTTGCCGAACGCCGGCTGGTGTTCCGGCCGGATGGCGCCCGCTTCGTTGCCGAACTCACGCTGGACCGCGTCGCCGCGGAGCCCGAGGGGAAGACGGCGGAGCGGTATCGCGTCAGCCAGGCGGGTCTGCTCGGTCGCACGCTGCGCTTTCGTCTCGACGCGAGCGGCCATGTGCTCTCGCTCGACGATCTGGCCGGCCATTGGGAAGCGCAGGCCGCCGGTCTGGACGGAACGGGCACGAATCCGCTCCGGGCCTTTCCGCCGGAGCGGCAACTCACCGCCCTGGCCTCCCTCCTCCTGCCCGCCATTGCGCCCGATCTGCCGGCGGCAACCGGCACCAGCCCGGTCAAGGTGCCGCTCGCAGGAGCGCCGCTCCCGGTGGACGGGACGGAGACGTTCGTGCGCACGCCGGAGGCGCTCGCGGTCACGACCCAGGCGGCCGGTTCGATCTCCACCCCGCTGGGCAACGGCAGCGGCAGCGTGTCGCGCGAACGGCTGTTCGATCCCGCAACCGGCCTTCTCCGCCACAGCGAGGAGACGACGCGCATGGCGGTGAACGGCGCCACGGGCACCGCGCTCGAGACGGTCACGACTACCCGGAACGAGCTTACGGTATCATGATACCCGTCAGGAAAGTGGCGGAAAGCTTGACTTTGCAGGCCCGCTGCCGCAATGCACCCCCGTTCGCGCCGCCCCTCGTCCGGGCGGCGCGCGTCGTTTAACGAAGAGGTCCAAGGCCCATGAAGGCGCTGATGAAGACCACCAAGTCGGCCAAGCCGCATGAGGTGGAGAAGAAGTGGCACATCGTCGATGCGGAGGGCCTGGTGGTCGGCCGCGCTGCGACGATCATCGCCAACGTGCTGCGCGGCAAGCACAAGACGTCGTTCACCCCGCACGTCGACTGCGGTGACAACGTGATCGTCATCAATGCCGAGAAGGTTCGCTTCACCGGCAACAAGACCGCGCAGAAGGTCTATTACAAGCACACCGGCTATGCCGGCGGTATCAAGGGCGTCACCGCCGAGAAGGTGCTGGAAGGCCGCTTTCCGGAGCGCGTCCTCGAAAAGGCCGTGGAGCGCATGATCCCGCGTGGCCCGCTGGGCCGTCAGCAGATGCGCAACCTGCGCATCTTCGCCGGCTCGGAGCATCCGCACGCCGCGCAGAATCCCGAAGTGCTCGACATCGCGAGCATGAACCGCAAGAACAAGGTGGGCGCATAATGTCCGACAACCGCCAGTCCCTTTCTGATCTCGGCGCCGCGCTCGAGCAGCAGCGCGAAGCGGCCGTCGCCCAGTCCGATGCCTCGGCCGACGCCTACCTTTCCGGTCAGGTCGACGAGCCGGTGCAGCGCGCCCCGCTGCGCGAGCAGGAGCTCGACGCCTATGGCCGCGCCTATGCCACCGGCCGCCGCAAGGATGCGGTTGCCCGTGTGTGGCTGAAGCCCGGCACCGGCAAGATCACGGTCAACGGCCGTGACCAGGAAGTGTATTTCGCCCGCCCCACGCTGCGCCTCGTCATCAACCAGGTGTTCGGCATCACCAGCCGCGAGGGCCAGTATGACGTGATCGCCACCGTGAAGGGCGGCGGGCTCTCCGGCCAAGCCGGTGCGGTGAAGCACGGCATCAGCCAGGCGCTGACCAAGTACGAGCCCGCGCTGCGTGCGCCGGTGAAGGCCGCCGGCTTCCTCACCCGCGACAGCCGCGCGGTGGAGCGCAAGAAGTACGGCCGCGCCAAGGCCCGTCGTTCGTTCCAGTTCTCCAAGCGCTAAGCGGGCGGACGTGGATTGCCTGCGGCAATCCACGATCTCGCCACGGCGGGCAGCAGCACCGGCGCAGCCGGCGATGTCTGACGGCGTGGCGCTCCAGGCCTATGACAAAGGGCGGTCCCGCACCAGCGAGGCCGCCCTTTTCACGTTCAGTTTGTCGCAAGCCCGCATCTGCCCTAATAGCGCCTTGCTTTCCCGCCACTGCGGGTGCCTGCTGATCCGAGGAAACGAATGCGTCTGATTGCCAGTCTGGTCGCGATGACCCTTGCCACGCTGACCGCCCCTGCCGGCGCGCAGGTCATCAACGAGCAGATGAACGGTCGCGCCGCCGCGCCGTCGCAGACCGATCCCGAGAACCTCGTCTATCTCGACCTGTCCGACGGCGGGCGCGTCACCATCTGGCTGCGCCCCGATGTTGCACCCAAGATGGTCACCCAGTTCAAGACGCTTGTCCGTCAGCGTTTCTATGACGGCCTGGCCTTTCACCGCGTGATCGAAGGCTTCATGGCACAGGGCGGCGATCCCAAGGGCGACGGCACCGGCGGCTCCACGCTTCCCAACGTCCCTGCCGAGTACAACTACCTGCCGCATGTCCGCGGCGCGGTGGCGGCGGCTCGTCCGAGCGCCGGCGAGGGCGCGAGCCAGGAGCAGATCGACGCGGCGAAGAACGGGGCCAACAGCCAGTTCTTCATCATGCTCATGCCGAACCTGACCCTGGACAAGAAGTACACGATCTTCGGCCGGGTGATAGGCGGCATGCCCTATGTCGATCAGATCGAACGCGGCGAACCGCCGGCGAACCCGACCAAGATCGTCCACGCCTATGTGGCGGCCGACAATCCTCCCGCTTACGCCCCGCCGCCGCCGGCTGCCGCCCCGCTGACCGAGTTGCCGCCCAGCAAGCCGGCTACCCAGCGTGGCGTCGCCAAGCCGCTGCTCAAGAAGGCCCCGGCGAAGAAGTAAGCGCTTGCAGGTCGATCTGTTCGATTTCGTGCTGCCGGCGGAGCGCATCGCGCTTCGCCCGGCGGTGCCGCGCGATGCCGCGCGCCTGCTTGTTCTCGACGGCACCGGCACGCGCGACCTGCACGTGTCCGATCTGCCGCGGCAGCTCCGCGCCGGCGATTGCCTGGTGTTCAACGATACGCGAGTGATCCCTGCGCAGCTCGAAGGCCGGCGCGGCGAGGCGCGGATCGGCGCCACCCTGCACAAGCGCGAAGGCCCGCGTCGCTGGCGTGCCTTTGTCCGCAACGCCAAGCGCGTGCGCGAGGGCGACGAGATCGCGTTCGGTGCCGGCGTTTCGGCGATCGCATCCGACCGGCAGGAGGATGGCAGCATCGCGCTGGATTTCGCTGGCGACGAACCGGTCGAACTGCTGCTGCAACGAGCCGGCACCATGCCCCTGCCGCCGTATATCGCCGGCAAGCGCGCGCCCGACGCGCAGGACCGCGACGACTACCAGACGATGTTCGCCCGGGAGGAGGGCGCCGTTGCCGCCCCCACCGCGGCGCTTCATTTCACGCCGGCGCTGCTGGAGGCACTGATCGAGGCCGGCATCGGCCACGAAACGCTCACCCTGCATGTCGGCGCCGGCACCTTCCTGCCGGTCAAGGCAGACGACACGGCGGACCACCGCATGCACGCCGAATGGGGCCGCATCGACGCTGCCACCGCCGAGCGGCTCAACGCCGTGCGCGCCCGCGGCGGCCGCATCGTCGCCGTGGGCACCACCAGCCTGCGACTTCTCGAAAGCGCCGCCACGCCGGACCGCCTCATCGCCCCGTTCGAAGGCGACACCGCCATCTTCATCACGCCGGGCTACACCTTCCGCGGTGTGGACGGCCTAATGACCAATTTCCACCTCCCGCGCTCGACCCTGTTCATGCTGGTCTCGGCGCTGATGGGGCTGGAGCGGATGCAGGCGGCGTACGCCCATGCGATCGCGAAGGAGTACCGGTTCTACAGTTATGGTGACGCATCGCTGCTGCTGCCCTAGGCTGGCGCGATGATCCTGCTTTCCCTCCTTCTCGCCGCGCAGCAAAGCCCGCACTCGCCCTCTGCACAGCCGGGCCAGCAGCCGCCGGCCACGATCATCGTCGAACCGGTCGCCATGTTCCTGGCCGCATGCGATGCCGATAGCGATGGCCGCACCACCCGCGCCGAAGCGACCGCGTGCGTCGCGCGGACCTTCGCCGGTGCGGATGCGAGCAAGCGCGGGTCGTTGGGCTTTATTGATTTCGCGGATTGGGCGGAGCGTTGGCTGGGCAGCCGCAATGCCCTGCCCTCGCCGTTCTCGATCGACAGCGACCATGACGACCGCATCACCCTGGCAGAGCTTCAGGCGAACCTCGCCGAGACCTTTACCCGCTTCGACAAGGACAAGGATGGCGTGCTTAGTCGCGCCGAACTGCTGACCATCCAGACGGGGCTCCCGCCGATCGAGCGCGGCGGCAAGAAGCGGGGCGGCCGGGGCCGCTGATCCCGCTCCGGCCCTGCACGGGGTCAGCCGAGCCGGGCCAGGGCCGCCGACAGCCGCTCCGCTTCCGCCGACTTCTCGGCGTGATCCGCCCGCGCCTTTTCCACCGCCTCGGGCTTGGCACGTTCCACGAAGCTGGCGTTGCCGAGCCGACCTGCCAGCGCATCCCGCTCCTTCTCCGCCGCCGCGATCGCCTTGGCGAGGCGCGCGCGCTCGGCGGCAAGGTCGATGACGCCCTCCAGCGGCAACACGAACGTCGCCTCGTCCACCACCACCTGCACCGCGCCGCCTTCATCCGTCGCCGGCGCCGGATCGATCCGTGCCAGGCGCGCGATCACGGCCGCCTGACGTTCCAGTCGGGCGCGCGTCTCCGGCCTGGCGTCCCGCACCTGGTAGCCCAGCCGCGCACCCGGGGGCACGTTCAGTTCGGTGCGGCTGGAACGCACCTCGCTCACCAGGCGGATCAGCCAGTCGATCTCGCGGCTCGCTTCGGGGTCGAGGCTGCGGGCATCGGCGCTGGGCCAGGCCGCGACGATCAGGTCATGGTCGCGGGGGCTGAGGGCATGCCACAGCTCCTCGGTGATGAACGGCATGAACGGGTGGAGCAGGACGAGGATCTGGTCCAGCACCCAGCCGGCCACCGCCTTCGTCTCCTCGTCGATCGACCCCTTGATGAGCTCCAGATACCAGTCGCAGAAACGGCTCCAGACGAACTGGTAGATCGCGTTCGCCGCACCATCGAAGCGCAGGTCGGCGAGCGCCAGATCCACCGCCTGCACCGTCGCGATCGTTTCCGCGATGATCCATTTGTTCACCGCATGGGCGGCCTCCGGCGCATCGAGCGTCGCCGAGCCGCCGATGCCGTTGGCCTGGCAGAAGCGGCTGGCGTTCCATAGCTTGGTCGCGAAGTTGCGATAGCCCTCGACCCGCTTCTCATCCATCTTGATGTCGCGGCCCTGGCTTTCCATCGCCGCCATGAAGAAGCGCAGCGCGTCGGCGCCGTAGCGGTCGATCAGCCCCAGCGGATCGACCGTATTGCCCTTGGACTTGGACATCTTCGCGCCATCGGCCGCACGCACCAGTCCATGGAGGTACAGCGTCTTGAACGGCACTTCGTTCATGAACTGCATGCCCTGCATCATCATGCGGGCATCCCAGAAAAACAGGATGTCGAAGCCGGAGATCAGCACGTCGTTGGGGTAGCGCCCGCCGAGCGTCGGATCGGACTCGTCCGGCCATCCCAGGGTGGCGAACGGCCACAGCGCTGACGAGAACCACGTGTCGAGCACGTCGGGGTCCTGCTGCAATGCCACACCCTCGCCCGCCTGCGCCTGCGCCTCCGCCTCGGTCAGCGCGACATAGGTCTTGCCGTCGTCGCCGAACCAGGCCGGGATGCGATGGCCCCACCACAATTGCCGCGAGACGCACCAGGGCTGGATGTTCTCCATCCAGTTAAAGAAGGTCTTCTCCCAGCTCTTCGGCACGATCTTGATCGCGCCCGATCGCACCGCCTCAATCGGCCGCTGCGCCAGCGTGGCAGCATCGACATACCATTGATCGGTGAGCCACGGCTCGATCACCACGCCCGAGCGGTCGCCATAGGGCGTCTGGATCACGCGATCCTCGACGCGGACGAGGACGCCGTCCTCTTCCAGCATCTGCACGACCCGCTGCCGCGCCTCGAACCGGTCGAGCCCGATCAGGTCGGCCGGGACCAGCCCGTCCGCCGTCTGGCAGATCGCCGCTGCGCCATCGAGCATGTTGAGCATGTCGCGCGCCTCGATCCCGGCACGGCGGCCGACTTCGAAGTCATTGAAGTCATGCCCCGGCGTGATCTTCACCGCGCCCGAGCCGAGCTCCGGATCGGCATGCTCGTCCGCCACGATGCGGATCAGGCGACCGGTGATCGGCAGCCGGATCTCCTTGCCGATCAGCGCCTGGTAGCGTGCGTCCGCCGGGTTCACCGCCACCGCCATGTCGGCCAGCATCGTCTCGGGCCGGGTGGTCGCCACCTCGATCGTGCCGGATCCGTCGGCCAGCGGATAGCGCAGGTGCCAGAACTTGCCGTTCACCTCGCGCGTCTCGACCTCCAGGTCGCTGATCGCCGTGCCCAGGCCCGGGTCCCAGTTCACCAGCCGCTTGTCGCGGTACAGCAGGCCTTGCGCGTGGAGGTCCACGAACACTTTCAGCACGGCGCGGCTGAAGCCCTCGTCCATGGTGAAGCGCTCGTTCGCCCAGTCCATCGAGCAGCCGAGCCGGCGCAGCTGCTGCGTGATCTGCCCGCCGCTCTCCGCCTTCCACTCCCACACCTTGGCAACGAACTCGTCGCGGGTGAAGTCGGTGCGCTTCTGCTGGCGCTGCGCCATCTGCCGCTCCACCACCATCTGCGTGGCGATGCCGGCATGGTCGGTGCCGACGACCCACAGCGCGTCCTTGCCCTTCAACCGGGCATGGCGGACGAGAATGTCCTGCAGCGTGTTGTCCAGCGCGTGGCCGATATGCAGCGAGCCGGTGACGTTGGGCGGCGGGTTGACGATCGTCCAGGGCTCGGCGCCCGGCCGGTCGGGGCGGAACTGCCCGGTCTCTTCCCAATGCGTGTACCAGCGGGTTTCGATCGCGGCGGGGTCGAAGGTCTTGGGCAGCTCGGTCATGGGGCACGGCTTTACCGGGCGGGCCACAAAAGAAAAGGGCGGCCCCGCAAGGCCGCCCTCCCCTTGTTCCTATGCTGCCGATCAGATCGTCCTGGGATCGAACGGCTTCTTTGCCGCCACCGGCGCGGCCACCGGCGTCACCTTCGCCGGGGCGGAGGTTCCCGGTGCGGCCGCAGGCGTCGGCGCCCGGTCTGTCGCGCGGCAGCCGGCGGACTGCTGCCTGATCACCTGTGGCTGCGGCTGGCCGGCGGTGTAGCTGGTGCGCACCGTGCGCGTGCAACCATCGGCGCCCGTGGTGGAGACAAAGGAATAGCTGACGGTCCCGGCCGGCAGTTGCCGGAGCGAAACCCGGCTTGCGCCCGCGGCCGGCGCCTGCGCGGCCATCGCCGCAACCTGGCGCAGCATGGCATCACGACGCGCGTTCATCTCCGCCACCATCCGGTCGAATGTCGCAAAGCCCGGATCCACCAGCGCGACCGACACGGCGACCCGCTCCACCGGCACGATCCTGATCTTTGGCGGCACGTCGCCGACATAGCGCACCGTGGCGACCTGTCCGTTGCCGAGCGGGATCTCCGCCGTGTGGACGCCGGCCTTGTCCGCCGCCAGTGCGCCGCCCGCGAGCGACACCATCGCGCCGCCGCCCAGGATCAGCTTGGTCATCAGATGCATGACATTTCCTCCGCATTCTCTGTTGAAGGCGGACGAAAAGCTAGAAAGCGGCAGCTGAACGGCAGATGAAATCTGCCGACGTGTCCCCGGCTCCGCCGTTCAGGTCCGCGCGCCGGGACGATCCAGCACCGCGCGGATCTTCGCGTCGAGTTCCGCCCGGCGCCACGGCTTGCGGATCAGCTCGAACGAGTTGCTGCCCTCGTCCAGATTGTCGTCGGCGAAACCGGTGGTCAGCAGCACGCGCGTATGCGGATAATCGCGCCGGACCCTCTGCGCGAGCGCCACGCCGGTCATTCCGCCGGGCATGATGATGTCGGTGAACAGCAGGTGGAAATTCTGGTCGGCGGCGAGCACGTCCAGCGCCGCCCGCGCGCTGCTGGCATGCACCACGTCATATCCCAGATCGCCCAGGATGGCGGCGCCGAGGGCCGCAACGTCCGGCTGGTCCTCGACCATCAGCACGCGTTCCTGTCCGCCCGGATTGCTGTGCGCAGCTTGCGGTGCCTTGCGCTCCAGCGCGCCGGTGGCGCGAGGGAAGTACAGGCGGAAACAGGCGCCGCCCAGGGCCTCGCTGTGCCCCACCGTGGCCATGCCGTTCGACTGGCGCAGGAAGCCGTAGACCATGGCGAGGCCCAGGCCCGTGCCCTTCCCCACCTCCTTGGTGGAGAAGAACGGGTCGAAGATGCGCTCGGCGATGTCGGCCGGCACGCCGGGGCCATTGTCCTCGATGTCCACGCGGACATACTCGCCATCGGCGAGCTTGCCCTGCGCCTGGTCATCGTGCGGCACCACCACGTTGCTCGCGGTCACCCGGATTTCGCCGGCGGCATTCGTGGCGTCGCGCGCATTGGCGAGGATGTTGAGCAGCGCCATTTCCGCCTGCACCGGATCGACGCGGCAGTTCCACAGCTCCTCCGCCAGGTCGACCCGCAACGTCACGCTGTCGCCCACCGTGCGGTCGATCACCGGCCGGAAATCGCGCACCAGCGAGCTGAAGTTCATCAGCCGGTCGCGGAGTTCCTGCTTGCGGGCAAAGGCGAGCAGTTGCTGCGTCAGCTGTGCGGCCCGGTCGGCGGAGGTGGCGATCGCCTCTACCGCGCGCCGCGCCGGCCGGTCCGCCGCGTCCACCGGCGCATCGAGGATGTCGACATAGCCCAGGATGACCTGAAGCAGATTGTTGAAGTCGTGCGCGATGCCGCCGGTCAGCTTGCCCACCGCCTCCATCTTCTGCGCCTCGTGCAGCGCGTTTTCGGCCTCTCGCCGCCGCGAAATATCCAGCTGGCTGGCGAAGAAGAACAGGAGTTCGCCAGCCTCGTTGTAGACGGGCGAGATGAACAGCGCGTTCCAGAAGGTCGATCCGTTCTTGCGATAGTTCAGGATCTCCACGGCGATCTCTTCGCGCGCCGCGATCGCCTTGCGGATCTCCGCCACCACCGTGCGATCGGTTTCCGGACCCTGCAGAAAGCGGCAATTGGCGCCGAGGATCTCCTCTTCGGAATAGCCGGTCGTATAGACGAAGGCTTCGTTGCAGAAGATGATCGGATTGTCCGGCTGGTGCGGATCGGTGACGATCATCGGCATCCGCGTGGTCTTCACCGCCGCGAAGAAGATGTCGGAGCGTGCCTGATGAGGCGGTCGCCCATCTGCGATGGGCGGCGCACGCGACTCATCGTGCTGTTCCGTGATGCCCTGACGGTCTTCCAAATCCATGTTCCGCTAACCCCGGTCGGTCCGGGCCGGTTCCGTCAGCGGGCTGCGCCGGTGATGCGCGCAATTTCCTTGGCAACCATCGACTCGACCATCGCAGGCAGGTTCGCGTCCAGCCACTCGCGCAGCATGGGACGCAGCATCTCGCGCACCATGCCCTCCAGGGTATCGGTGCCGGAGACCTCCGGCTTCACCACAAGGCGCGACAGCGCGGTCAGCGGGCTGCGCGCCGCTTCCTCTGCCTCGCGGGAGACGATCGGCTCGCCGGACACCGGTTCGGGCGCGCGGGCAGCGCGCGGCGGCGCGGACGCAAGGGGCGCCGGCGCGGGCGGCGCGGCAGGCTCGGGAGCAGGCGCCGGCTCGCTCAGCTCCAGCACCTCTTCCTCGTCCTCCGGCTCGGCGACGGGCGGCGCAACGGGGCGAGCCGGCGCACGGCGCGGCGCGCGCGCGGAAACCGCGCCGTCGCCCTCCTCGGCGATGATGCGCTTGATCGAGGACAGGATATCTTCCATCGACGGCTCCGCGCTCACATCGCCCATTGCAGCTCCCCAGCGCACGCCCGGCTACCGGCGCGGCGCAGCGTCACCTGCGGGATTAGCCCCGCTCCTGTCAACGGCCCTGTTGGCGGCGCCGGGATTGGGCGCCCCGCGGATGGCGGCGCCGCGATCCACATTGCTGTTCAGGCTGGGATCCGTCGGCTGCACCACGGTGGCGGTCTGCGCCGGCGTCTCGCGGGTGCCGCTGGCAACCGCCTGCGGCTCCGGATCGCTTTCGAAGTCGTTGATGCGGTGGTGAACGCGATCATAGTTGGCGACCGGATCATAGAGCGCGAGGTCCGCCCCCTCCAGGTTCAGGTCGCGGGCCTGCGCGCGGCCCATCGACGCCAGCAGCGCGAAACCAGCGACATACGCATCGCGGCGCGCGGTGACGAGGTTCACCTGGCTGTTCAGCAGCTCCTGCTCGGCGTTCAGGATGTCCAGAATGGTGCGGTTGCCGACGCTGTTCTCCGCGCGGACGCCCTCCAGCGACAATTTGTTGGCGCTCACCGCCACTTCGGAGGAGGCGATCACCTCCTGCGAGGAACGCCACACGGCATAGGCGGAGCGCGTGGAGGCGATCACGCCGCGTTCGGCCTCCGTCACCTGTTCGATCGCCTGACTGCGCCGGGCCTGTGCCTGGCGCACCTGCGCTGCGGGGCGGCCGCCCTGGAACAGCGGGATCGTGAATTGCAGGCCGCCCTGCGCCGACAGGCTGTCCTGCCCTACCCGCACGCCGGTGCCGGAGCCCAGCGAGCCTAGATAATTGTTGTAGACGCCGCCCACCACCGCGCTCACCCGCGGCAGGCGCCCGGCCCTGGCCACGTCGATGTCGAAGGCGGTGGCGTCACGGGCCCGCTGCGCCGCCAGCAGCGCAGGATTGTTCTCCAGCGAGACATCCACCGCCTGGTCCGGCGATGCAGGCAGCGCGGGCAGCGCCGGCGGCTGCTCCAGCGTGCCCGGCGGGGTGCCGACCAGGCGCACATAGTTCTCGCGGCTGGAGATCAGGCGCGCCTCCGCCGATTGCAGCTGACTGCGGGCAAGGGCGAGGCGCGCATCGGACTGGGCGACGTCGGTGCGGGTGAGGTCACCCACCTGGAACCGATCCCGCGTGGCCTGCAGGTTCACTTCGAGGACACGGACGTTCTGCCGGTTCAGCCCGACAATGGCATCGTCGCGGATCACGTCCATATAAGCGCCGACCACGTCGGTGAAGAGGTCCGACTCCGTTCCGCGCAAGGTGAAGCGCCCGGCATCCACCCGCGTCTCGGCGGCACGAACCGAATTGCGCACCGCGCCGAAGGTCAGCAGCGGCACCGACACGCTGCCGCTGGAGTTGAGCAGCCGGTTGGGCGAGCTGAAGCTGTTGCTGTTGCCGTTGCTGGCGGACAGCACGTTCTCCGTATAGCCGCCGTCCACGCTCACCGCCGGCAGTCCGGCCGCGCGCGCGATGGGCACGTTCTCGTCCGTGGCGCGCTGCGCCGCGCGTTGCGCGGTCAGGGTCGGGTTGCCGTTATACGCCTTGACCAGCGCCTCGCGCAGCGTCTCGGCAGCGGCGGGCACGGCAAGCACCGGCGAGGCAGCCAGCCCGAACGCGGCACCGGCCAGAAGATAAGTCCGTCGCATCCTGCCCCGTGCTGTGTCTGGAAAGGTTAGAAGGTGAAGCTGCTCGGGCGTGAGAAGCCCGGCAAAGGGACGCATTCGACGTCGGCGAAGCCGTTCAGCGCGAAGCCGCCCTCGCTGCGCCGACCGGAGGCGAGACGGGTGACGCCGCGGTCGATCACGCCGCCCACTGCCCGCGCCCCGGGTGCGAGCTGGTCGACGATCGCGGCCGGCAGATGCTCAACGGAGCCGTCGATCACCAGCACGTCATACGGTGCATGGTCCGGCGCGCCCGCCTCCATCGGCCCCTGTACGACGACGACGTTGGTGTCGAACGCCAGCGCGCCCTTGGCGAAGCTGGCCAGTTCGGGATCGCTTTCCACCGCGGTGACATGCGCCACGAGGCGCGCCAGCACCGCCGCGGTGTAGCCGCCCGCCGCGCCGATCAGCAGCACCTTGTCGGCGGGCAGCAGATAGGCCTCGGTCAGCAGCCGGCCGGTGGCGATCGGGTTGTTCTGGAAGCGTCCGCGTCCCAGCGGCAGCGCGGAGTCGCGGTAAGCGAGCGGCCCCCGCTCGCCCGGGATGAACGCCTCGCGCGGAACCGCGTTTATCGCGGCCACCACGCGCGGGTCGTTGACGGCGTTGGGACGCAGCTGGCTGGCCACCATGGCCTGGCGCTGGGCCGCGAAACGGCCGGTGTCGATGGCGGTATCGGTCATGTTCTCACCCTGTCGCACAACTGTTATAGCTGCGCAATACACTATGTTGCTGATGCTTGTATCGCCGGCGCGCCCTTCCGCCAAGCAGGTGCGGGCGCAAATTCGAACAAGTTCGGGAGGAGGGCGAATCCCGGCGCGGCATGTAGGCGACGGCGGCGGATGGAGGCCCGACCGGGAATCGAACCCGGGTGCAAGGATTTGCAGTCCTCTGCGTCACCACTCCGCCATCGGGCCTCGACTGCGGGAAGGCGGCGCACTTGCGGCGTGCGTGCCGCCATGTCAACCGTGCGCGGCGTTTTTGCCGCTCCCGGCGATCAGCGCGTCGGCAAGCGGGCGGTCCGCCGGCGGCATCGCCAGTCCGGGCAGCTCGGCCGGCCGGCACCAGCGCAGGATCGATCCCGCAAGCGGCCGGGGCGTGCCGGTCCATCGCTCCACCCGGTAGAGCAGGAGGAGGAGGTGGCGCGGCCCCCTAGCCTCGCTGGCAAAGGCAAGCGGCACCGGCGCGTCGATCGTCACCTGCAACTCCTCGGCGATCTCGCGCGCCAGCGCAGCTTCCGGCGATTCGCCCGGTTCCACCTTGCCGCCCGGAAACTCCCACAGGCCGCCATGCTCCTTGTCCACGGGGCGGCGCTGGACCAGGCATCGCCCCTCCCCGTCCAGGATCGCGGCGGCGACGACCGGGAGAAGCAGGGTGTCAGCCATTCGTTAACGCTCCGGGCGTAAGGCCGGACCGCCTTTCGGAAGGGGTGCGACGTGTGAAGGTTCGGAGGGTGACTGAAAGGCTTGTTCGATGTCGCCGTGGCGGCACGGCGATCGAATACGGCCTGATCGCCGCGTTGGTCACCATCACCATGATCGCCACCTTTATCGAAGTCGCGCGCACGACCTCGGGCATGTGGAACAACACGCAGGCCAGGATCGAGGATGCGCGCCAGGGCCGCTGAACCGGACCGGTTGGCCGACGGCCCGAAAGGTTCCCGCGCCGCTTAAACCTTTCTCAACCTCACCCTCCTAGGAATCGCATCGCTGATCCGGTTCTCCGGCTCAGCCGGGTGACTGAAGTATCGTTTATCGGAGACCGGAAATGCAGACCATTCGCAAGTTCATCAAGAACAACAAGGGCGCGACCGCCATCGAGTACGGCCTGATCGCCGCGCTGATCGCCGTTGCCGCCATCGCCGCCATGCAGGGCCTGGGCAACCAGCTGAAGACCACCTTCGGCAACGTTTCGACGCGGCTGCAGAATTCGCCTGCCGGCGGCTGATAGCTCTCACGCTGATCAGGATCGGGGCGGCGGGACCTGGGTTCCGCCGCCCTTCTTGTACCTGCCGCCCGGTTAAAGCCGGCCGATGCCCAGAAACTTCTTGCGCCGCCCACGTCGCAGCGCTTCCGGAGTTTCGCCCGCCAGCTCTTCCAACGCCGTTTCGATCGCGGTGCCGAGGCTGCCGATCGCCGCGGCGGGGTCGCGATGCGCGCCGCCCAGCGGCTCGGCGACGATTCCGTCGATCACGCCCAGCCCGTGCAGATCCTGCGCGGTCACCTTCATCGCTTCCGCCGCCTCCGGGGCGCGTTCGGCGGTGCGCCACAGGATGGAGGCGCAGCCCTCGGGCGAGATGACGGAATAGACCGCGTGCTCGAACATCAGCACGCGATTGCCCGCAGCCAGGGCGATCGCGCCGCCGGAGCCGCCTTCACCGACAACGGCGGATATCAGCGGCACGCCCAGCGCCAGGCAGGTTTCCGTGGAGCGCGCAATCGCTTCGGCCTGACCGCGCTCCTCCGCCTGCACGCCGGGGAATGCGCCGGAGGTGTCCACGAGGGTGATTACCGGCAGGCCGAACCGATCGGCCAGTTCCATCAGCCGGATCGCCTTGCGATAGCCTTCGGGCTTGCCCATGCCGAAATTGTGGCGGAGCCGGGTAGCGGTGTCGTCGCCCTTTTCGTGCCCGATCACCATCACCCGCCGGCCGCGAAAGCGGGCAAAGCCGCCCAGGATCGCCTGGTCGTCGGCAAAGGCGCGGTCGCCGGCGAGCGGCATCCAGCTGTCAAACAGGCCGGCGACATAATCCTTGAAGTGCGGCCGCTCGGCATGGCGGGCGACCTGCGTCTTCTGCCACGGGGTCAGCCGCGCATAGGTGTCGCGCAGCAGCTTGTCGGATTTCGACTGAAGCTTGCGGATTTCCGCATCGATGTCGATCGTGCCGCCTTCGGCCGTTTCGCGCAGTTCGTCGATCCGCGCCTGAAGCTCGGCGATGGGTTTCTCGAAATCAAGGAAGCTGGCCACCATCGCGCGGCAGTTAGGGCGCTTGCACCGCGTCGTCAACGCGCCGCCGCTCCCGGTCGGCCAAAGGGTGCCGCGTGTTCACCAGTTCGACCAGCCGCGAACTGTCGACATGCGTGTAGATTTCAGTGGTGGCGATGTCGGCATGGCCGAGCATGGATTGCAGTGCGCGCAGATCGGCACCGCCCTCCAGCAGGTGCGTGGCGAAGGCATGGCGCAGCACGTGCGGACTGACGCGCTCGGGCGGAATGCCGGCTTCCGCCGCCAGCGCCTTGAGCAGCTGATAGAGCCGGATGCGCGACAGGTGCGCCTTGCCGGACGGGAAGAGCCAGGCGCGGTCGGCCGCGACATGGTTGCGCCACGCCGCCACCGCCGCCCTGGCGCGATCGGAGATCGGCACCAGCCGCTCGCGACCGCCCTTGCCGCGCAGGATCAGATAGGGGCGGTCGGGCGCAATCGCGTTGCGCGGGATCGCCACCAGTTCGCTGGCGCGCAGGCCGGATCCGTAAAGCAGCTCCACCAGCGCCGCCAGTCGCAGGTCGCGCGGGTCGAGCGGAACGCGCGCGAGCCGCTCGTCGATCGCCGTGAACAGGCGGTCCACGTCCTGGTGGCTCAGCGTCTTGGGCAGGCCGCGCGCCGCCCCCGGACGCGGCAGCGAGGTGCCGGGATCGTCGCTCCTGTGGTTCTCGTCCGCCAGAAACGCGAAAAAGCGGCGAAGAGCAGCCGATTTGCGGGCCACGGTGGCGCGCGACAGATCGCGCCAGTCATGGGCGAGCCGCTCCAGCGCAGGGGCGTCCGCGGCTGCCAGCCCGCCTTCCAGGAAGGAGGACGCCAGGGCGAGATCGCTGCGATAGGCCGCAAGGGTGTTTGCCGCCGCTCCGCTTTCGGCCGCCATCATCTCCAGGAAACGGTCGATCAGCGCCGCGTCTGGCGCCTGCCCGTTCACAGCTGCCCGATCGCCTCGGCCGCGATCATCCGTGCGAGGCCTTCCTGTCCGGTGGCGCGCAACGCGGCGGTGACATGGTACAGCGCTTCCGGCGGCACCCCGCCCCAGCTTTGCGTCTGCATGCCGATCGCCGCCAGCAGCAGCACGGTGGCCGGCTCGCCATCGAACGCGGCCGCATCGATCGCTCGTGTCCAGCCGTTGTCCGCGCCGATCCGCACGTCCAGCGATTGTGCCGCCGACTCCACGTCCTCGGCGCGCATCCGGCCGAGCCCGGCCAGCGCGGCAAAGAACATCTGCCGCCGGCGGCCGCCCGCGAACCCTTCCACGCTGGAGGACGTGACCGCCCCTTCCCGGTCCGGGTCGGAGAGCGCCAGCATGGCCCAGGCCGGACTGCCGGCCGCCACCGTCCCGCTCCACCGCGCCGCGCTGCGATCGAGGCCGGCGGTCAGCATGGCGGCGACCAGCCGGTCCGCATCCGCCCCGCTGGCGCCCACCGGCACCCGCGCCGCGGCCCGCGCGGTGAGCACCAGCCGGCCAAGCCGCCCGGCCGCGTCCTTGGGCTCGTCCCAGATCGCCTTCAGCGCGTCCAGCCGCTCGCTCGCGCCGGCAGCGGTGTAGGCGAGCCGCAACCGGTTCGCGAGCGCCTGCGCGGCGGCCGCATTGTCCTCGCCCTCGTCCATCGCGGCGTAAAGATCGACCAGCGCGGCGTTCGAGAACACGCCGCGCGCCGCCGCGTCCATCGCCGGCTCCGCCCGCTGCGCAGGCGTCAGCAAGGGGGACGTCGCGCGCCAGGCCCGCACCTGCGGCCCCACGCTGGCAAGCAGGTCGGGCGGGATCTCCACCCCCGTGGCCAGCGCCAGCCCGAAGCGCCAGATCGTCAGTTGCGGCACGCCGGCCCATTCGATGGTGATGACCTGCCGGCCGTTGGCGCCCGCGCCGGCGACCTTTTGCGCCAGTTGCAGGTTCACGCCGCGCGCCACCCGCTGGCGGCGGGCGGCGGCGAAGATCGCCCTGGCCTTTGCCCTTTCCCCGGTGATGCCCGCGCACATGCCCTGCGCCAGCGTCCATCCACGCTCCGGATCGCGCACCGCCGCAGCGTCGGCAATGGCGCACAGCGCGCCCGGATCGCCATTCGCCAGCGCCGACTGCATCGCCATCTGCATCAGCTTCGGGGTGTAGTTCTCGTCGTCCACCGCCTGCACCACGCTGCGCGCGGCGGGCGCTTCGCCCATGCGCAGCAGCAGCCAGGCACGCTCGGCGGCGAAGTCCGCGCCGTTCACGCGTCGCGGGGTGCGCAGGGGCGCCAGCAGCATGCGGCGCAGGCCGATATGCAGCCAGCGGGAGGCGAGCGGCGTGTCGATGCGCCGCATCAGCCGCTCCAGCCGTCGTCCATCGGCGTTGCCGAAGGCGTCCGCCGGGAGGCCGCTGCCCTCCACCCCGACCAGCGCCAGCGATCGGCGCGCATAATCGGGCATGCGATACCGTGCGATGGCGGGCACCGTTGGCGTCGGGCTCGGGCTCGCGCTGGGCGAAGCAGAAGGCAGCGGCGTGGGCACGTCGCCCGGCAACGGCGCGACCGCAGGCGTCCCGCTGACGGTGGGTCGTGGCACCGGCGTCGCACGGGGCGCGATCGTCGGTCGCGCCACCGGTGGCGGCGGCGTCGTGACCGGATCGCCGAACCCGGGCGGCAGGATCGATTCGGGCCGTTCCTGCGCCAATGCCGGCAGGCCCGCGGCGATCACCGCCGCAAGCGCGCCCAGCCCGGCGCTAGCTCTGGAGATTCGCAAGCGGCACGACCTTTTCGACGCGCACCGGCGGCCGCTCCTTGGCGCTGCCCGCCAGCAGGAACAGCCCGCCGACGATCACGACCAGCACGGCAATGAGGATAACCACGAGGCGGGACATGACGGCGAACCCTTGCAAACCGATACGCGAGAAACGCGCGCTTTGCCGCACGCGTGTCGCCGCTGTATAGCCCGCGATCCGATGTTGCAAAGCCTCGCCTTGCCGCTTTCCGAAGCGCCTCTTCGACCGATCGTGCTGGTCGGCCTGATGGGCGTGGGCAAGTCCACCGTGGGCCGCCGCCTTGCCGCCCGATTGCGCCTGCCGTTCGTGGATGCCGACAACGAGATCGAGGCGGCGGCCGGCATGTCGGTCGCCGAGATCTTCGAACGGTTCGGCGAGGCGCATTTCCGGGACGGCGAACGCCGCGTGATCCAGCGCCTGATCGATGGCACCCCCAAGGTGATCGCCACCGGCGGCGGCGCCTTCATCAATCCCGAAACCCGTGCACTGATCCTCGCGCAGTCGACCGCCGTCTGGCTCGATGCGCGCATCGACGTGCTGGTGGAGCGGGTGCGCCGCCGCAATCACCGTCCCTTGCTGAAGGACCGCAATCCCGCCGAGGTGCTGCGCGAACTGGCCGCGGTGCGCAATCCGATCTACGCGGAGGCCCCGATCCACGTTTCCAGCCACCAGGCCCCGCACGAGCATACGGTGGTTGCCATCCTGAAGGCGCTTGGCAGATGATCACCGTCCCGGTCTCGCTCGGAGACCGCAGCTACGACGTGCTGGTGCAGGACGGCCTGCTCGCCCGCGCGGCCGATTATCTCCAGCCGCTCTCGCGCGGTCGCCCGATGGCGATCGTCACGGACGAGAACCTCCGCCCCCATCTCGCGACCCTCCAGGCGGCGCTTGCCACCGCCGGCGTGCGCAGCGAGGCGATCGTGCTGTCGCCGGGCGAGGCCTCCAAGAGCTGGGCCACGCTGGCAGACCTTGTCGACCGGTTGCTCGAACTCGGCGTGGAGCGGCGCGACCATGTGATCGCGCTGGGCGGCGGCGTGATCGGCGATCTCGTCGGCTTCGCCTGCGCGATCCTGAAGCGCGGCTGCCGCTTCGTGCAGGTCCCCACCACTTTGCTGGCGCAGGTCGATTCGTCGGTCGGCGGCAAGACCGCGATCAACACGCGGGCGGGCAAGAACCTGGTCGGCGCCTTTCACCAGCCCAGCCTGGTCCTGATCGATCCCTCGGTGCTCGATACGCTGCCCCCGCGCGAAGTGCGCGCCGGCTATGCCGAGGTGGTCAAATACGGGCTGATCGACGACTTCGCCTTTTTCGAATGGTGCGAGGCGAACGGCGCCGCCTTGCTCGCGGGCGATCCTGCCGCGCGTGCCCACGCCATCTCGCATGCGGTCGCGGCCAAGGCGCGCATCGTCGCGGCCGACGAGCATGAGACGAACGGGACCCGCGCCCTGCTCAATCTCGGCCATACGTTCGGGCACGCGCTCGAGGCGGAAACGGGGTTTTCGCAGAAGCTGATCCATGGCGAAGGCGTGGCCGCCGGCTGCGCCCTGGCGTTCGCCTATTCGGCCGATCGCGGCCTCTGCTCCGGACAGGACGCCGAGCGGGTCGCCGCGCATTTCCGGTCCGTCGGCCTGCCCGATTGCCTCGCGGCTGCCGGCATCGGCGCCACAGGTGCGCGGCTGGTCGATCACATGCTGCACGACAAGAAGATGGACGCGGGCACCCTGCCGTTCCTGCTGGCGCGCGGGATCGGCCGGACGTTCCTCGACCGGTCGGTGGACCTTGCCGACGTCGCCCGCTTCCTGGACGCGCAGCCGCGCGCCGCCTCCTAGGCAGCGCGGAGCCGACCCTGCTCAGGGGCGGTCGGCCGAGGACAAAAAGAAAGGGCGGCCGCATCGCGACCGCCCCGACTTTCTCACCTGAGAACCAGGCTCAGTTGACGCCCTGCGGCACGCCCGAGGCTGCGGCGACTTCGGCGGCGAAGTCGCTTTCTTCCTTTTCGATGCCCTCGCCCAGCTGGAAGCGGACATAGTCCACCAGCGTGATCTTCGTGCCGGCTTTCTTGCCCGCCTGCGCGATCACGTCCTGGATCGACAGCTTGTCGTTCATCACGAACGCCTGGGTGAGCAGCGCGTTTTCGCGACGGAACTTGTCCACCGGGCCGTTGATGATCTTGGCCGCGATCTCCTCGGACTTGCCGGCGATCTTCTCCGCGTTCTTCTCGCGAGCGATGGCCGCCTCGCGCTCGATCACCGCAGGATCGATGCCCTCGGCGTTCAGCGCCAGCGGGAAGGCGGCGGCGACATGCATCGCGATGTTCTTGCCCAGCGGCTCCAGCACGTCCGCACCGGCTTCCGATTCGAGCGCGACGAGCACGCCGATCTTGCCCATGCCGGGCGCCTGCTGGTTGTGGACATAGCTGACCACCGCGCCCTGGTTCACCGACAGGCGGCGCGCGCGGCGCAGCGTCTGGTTCTCGCCGATCGTGGCGATGTTGTTGGTCAGCGCGTCCTCGACGGTGGTGCCCGACGGCATCGCCGCCGCCTTGATCGCCTCGAGGTCATCGCCGGTCGCCAGCGCGACCTGGGTCACCTCGCGCACGAACGCCTGGAACTGCTCGTTCTTGGCGACGAAATCGGTTTCGGAGTTGACCTCCACCGCTGCGCCCGTGGTGCCGCTCACCGCGACGCCCACCAGACCCTCGGCCGCCGTGCGGCTCGACTTCTTGGCGGCAGCCGCCAGGCCCTTGGTGCGCAGCCAGTCCATCGCCGCCGTCAGGTCGCCGCTCGTCTCGTTCAGCGCCTTCTTGCAGTCCATCATGCCCGCGCCGCTCTTTTCGCGCAGTTCCTTGACCATCGCTGCCGTGATCTCGGCCATGTTCGTGTTCCTCTTGGTGGGCGCCCTGAAGGGCAGCCGGTTGGATATATGAAAAACCGTTCGCCCCGAGCCTGTCGAAGGGCCGTCCTTCCCCTGCGATCGTTGCAAGAGAAAGACAGTGCTTCGACAGGCTCAGCACGAACGGTGAGAGGCTTGTCGAAGCCCCGGCGGTCAGGCCAAAGGCTCAGGCGTCGATCTGGCGCTCGCCCTCGACGGCCATCTCGGCCTCGGTCGCGGCAGCCGGCGCTTCCGGATCGGCCGAAACGGTCAGCGCTTCCTCGCGCGGCGGCTCGGCCATGGCGCCGAAATCGGCCCCGCGGCGCTGCTGCTGCTCCTGGCCACCGCGGGTCGCGGCAATGGCGATCGCCTCGCAGTAGAGGCGGATGGCGCGCGCGGCGTCGTCATTGGCGGGCACAGGGAAGGCGATGCCGTCCGGCGACACGTTCGAATCGAGGATCGCCACCACCGGGATGCCCAGCGTGTTGGCTTCCTTGATCGCCAGCTCTTCCTTGTTGGCGTCGATCACGAACATCACGTCCGGGATGCCGCCCATGTCCTTGATGCCACCCAGCGACAGCTCCAGCTTGTCGCGCTCGCGGGTGAGCTGCAGCACTTCCTTCTTGGTGAGGCCGGCGGTGTCGCCCGCAAGCTGCTCTTCCAGCGCCTTGAAGCGCTTGATCGAGCCCGAGATCGTCTTCCAGTTGGTCAGCATGCCGCCGAGCCAGCGATGGTTGACGAAATACTGGCCCGAACGACGCGCCGCATCCGCCACCGGCTCCTGCGCCTGGCGCTTGGTGCCGACGAACAGCACCTTGCCGCCGGCCGCGACGGTGGACGACACGAACTCGAGGGCGCGCGCGAACAGCGGCACCGTTTGCGAGAGATCGAGGATGTGGACGCCGTTGCGATCGCCGAAGATGTAGGGCTTCATCTTCGGGTTCCAGCGGTGGGTCTGGTGACCGAAGTGAGCGCCGGTTTCGAGCAATTGCTGCATGGTGACGACAGGGGCCGCCATAATCTTCTTCCTTCCGGTTATGCCTCTGGGGAGCGGGAATCGAGTGAGGCTCCAAAGCCTCGCGACACCGGTATGTATGCTCCCCATGCGGGGTTGAGGCGCGCGCCATAGACGAGCGACCGGGCAAGATCAAGTATTGACAAGGGAACGATTGGGGAACATTAGGAGATCACAACGGGCTCATGGAACCGCGTTCGAATTGGCGGCGTTGTTCCATCCAAATTCCAGCCCAAGATTCAGGGAGTTGGGCCGATGACGATGGTTTCCACGGTTCTGGTTTTCGCTTTCGCTTTCGCCCTTGTCGCCTGGGTGTTCGCCTTTACGCTCGTTCCGGCATTGCCGCGCATCCGCGCCGTTCTTGCCGGCCGGGAAGATCCCGCGCTGGCCAGCCAGCACCGCATCGTCATTGGCGAGCGTCGTCGGACCCGCTCGTTTGCGGGCACCTCCGCGGTCACGGCGCCGGTGGCGAACTGGCGCGTAGCCGCCTGATCTTCGCGTAGGCGCGATAGCTGAACGGGATCGTCGCGGCATAGGCGACGCACACCAGCGACAGCATCTGCCACGGCGCGGCGATCACCGCCGCCCCCACCAGCACCAGCCCGGCCAGCGCCTCGAAGCGGATGTTCCTGCGCAGGCGCAGGGACGACCAGGAGAAGGTCGCCACGCTGGACACCATCAGCAGCGCAACCAGCGCAACCCAGGGCGCGACGAGCCAGGGCGAGGCGAACACCGGCTCGCCGCTCCAGAACCACAGGTAGAGCGGCAGCATCGCCAGCATGGCGCCGGCCGGCGCCGGCACGCCGGTCAGGAACCCGGCGGACTTGTGCGGCTGCTCGGTCAGGTCGATCTGCGCATTGAACCGGGCGAGGCGCAGCGCGCAGAACACGGCAAAGATCAGCGCCACCAGCCAGCCGAGCCGCGGCACCAGCATCAGCGACCACAGATACAGGATCAGTGCCGGCGACACCCCGAAGGAGATCGCATCGCTGAGCGAATCGAGCTCCGCGCCGAACCGGCTTTCGCCCCGGAGGAACCGGGCGATGCGCCCGTCCAGACCGTCCAGCACGCCGGCCAGGAGGATCATCAGCACCGCCGTTTCCCACTGGCTGGCAATGGCGAAGCGGATGCCGGTGAGCCCGGAGCATAGCGCCAGCGCGGTGACCGCATTGGGCACCACCGCCCGCAGCGGCAGCCCGCGACGCATCCGGGGCAAGGAAGGGCGCACGGTTATTGCGATACGCCAAGCGCGGCGGGCACGTGCGGGCGACCGAGCACCGTCTCGCCGGCGATGCTGCGCTGGCCCAGCGCCACCTGCGGCGCGATGCCGTCCGGCAGGTAGACGTCCACCCGGCTGCCGAAGCGGATCAGGCCCACGCGCTGGCCGGCCGCCACCATGTCGCCCGGCTTCACGAAGCCGACAATGCGGCGGGCCACCAGCCCGGCGATCTGGGTGAAGCCGATCCGCTGCCCGTCGCGGCCTTCCACCACCACGTGCTGGCGCTCGTTCTCCTCACTCGCCTTGTCGAGATCGGCGTTCAGGAACTTGCCGGAGATATAGACGACCTGCCGGATCGTGCCCGCGATTGGCGAGCGATTGATGTGCACGTCGAACACCGACATGAAGATCGACACGCGCACCAGCGGCGCCTCGCCCAGGCCGTTCGGCCCGGCCAGTTCGCGCGGAACGGGCACGCGCTCGATCATGGTAACGAGCCCGTCCGCGGGCGCCACGATCAGCCCTTCGCCCTGCGGCGTCACGCGCACCGGATCGCGGAAGAACGCCGCCACCCAGATCGTCAGGCCGATCAACGGCCAGGTGACGATGTCCCACAGGAAGAACCAGGACAGCAGCACCAGAACAGCGGAAATCGCGATATATTTGCGGCCTTCCGGATGCACGTCCGGAAAGCGCCACTTCACCGTGGTGGTCACCACCGGTGGTTTGTCGAGAGAGGCCATCGCCCTCGTCTATCCCGCCCGGCGCGGGAGGACAACCGCACTTGACGCACAACAAGGATCGGGCCGGTTGATCCCCGCTGTCCATGCTCCTAGGACACGCCGCAACCTCCCCTACGGAAAGAGAGTTTCGATGGCTAAGATCAAGGTGAAGACGCCTGTCGTGGAGATCGACGGCGACGAGATGACGCGGATCATCTGGCAGTGGATCCGCGAGCGCCTGATCCTTCCGTACCTCGACATCGATCTCGAATATTACGACCTCTCCGTCGAGAAGCGCGACGAAACCGAGGACCGCATCACCGTGGATGCGGCCAAGGCCACCCAGAAATACGGCGTCGCCGTCAAGTGCGCCACCATCACGCCGGACGAGGCGCGCGTCGAGGAATTCGGCCTCAAGAAGATGTGGAAGTCGCCCAACGGCACCATCCGCAACATCCTGGGCGGCGTTGTCTTCCGCGAGCCGATCGTCATCAAGAACGTTCCCCGCCTGATCCCCGGCTGGACGCACCCGATCGTCGTCGGCCGCCACGCCTTCGGCGACCAGTACCGCGCCACCGACTTCCGCGTCCCCGGGCCGGGCAAGCTGCGCATGGTGTTCGAGGGCGAGGACGGCACCGTGATCGACGAGGAGGTGTTCCAGTTCCCCTCGTCGGGCGTCGCCATGGGCATGTACAACCTCGACGATTCGATCCGCGACTTCGCCCGCGCCTCGATGCACTACGGCTTGAACCTGAAGTGGCCGGTGTACCTGTCCACCAAGAACACCATCCTCAAGGCCTATGACGGCCGCTTCAAGGACCTGTTCGCCGAGGTGTTCGAGGCCGAGTTCAAGGACAAGTTCCAGGAAGCCGGCATCGTCTACGAGCATCGCCTGATCGACGACATGGTCGCCTCCGCGCTGAAGTGGAACGGCGAGTTCGTCTGGGCCTGCAAGAACTATGACGGCGACGTGCAGTCGGATCAGGTCGCCCAGGGCTTCGGCTCGCTCGGCCTGATGACCTCCGTGCTGCTCACCCCCGACGGCAAGACCGTGGAGGCCGAGGCCGCGCACGGCACCGTCACCCGCCACTACCGCATGCACCAGCAGGGCAAGGCGACCTCCACCAACCCGATCGCCTCGATCTTCGCCTGGACCGGCGGCCTCAAGTATCGCGGCAAGTTCGACAACACGCCGGAGGTGACGCAGTTCGCCGAGACGCTGGAGCGGGTCTGCGTCGAGACGGTCGAGCAGGGCCAGATGACCAAGGACCTCGCCATCCTCATCGGCCCGGACCAGCCCTGGATGACCACCGAGCAGTTCTTCGAGGCGATCGTGAAGAACCTCGAAACCAAGATGGGCGCGACCGCCGCCTGATCGATAAGAGAAGATGCTTTCCGCGCTTGGCTGGTTCGCCGCATCAGCGAGGCCAGCGCGGGAAGCTATTTTGCCTATCTCCGCCGGGTAGAGCGCGTGCTCGCACTCGATCTCGATACCACTCTGCTCGGCAAAGACCCTGTCGATGCACTCGCCCTGCGGCTGTCGTCCGCCGGCGTGCCCCGGCCAGCGTTCGCAACTGTCGCGCCGCACTGACAGCCTACGCGTCCTTCATCGATCACGATGCAGCCGCAGTCGGCCAGCCTGCCGAGCGCAGCGCGCTTGCCGGCCACGGGGAAGCTGTCCTTCTTTCGCTCTACGCCGGCGTTCTGGAGGAACTACGCGCCCGCGGCACCATCCGCTCGGCTAGGGCGTGTCCTATTCTCCGGTCGGCGACTATGCCGAAACGTTGTTCGCCCGCGCCTTCGGCTGGACGCTGGAGCCCAACTCCCGTGCCGCCTTCGACGCTTGCGATGCCAGCGGCCGCCGCTACCAGATCAAGGCGCGCCGGCTCGGCCCAAAGCACAAAAACTGTCCGCATGACCTGACAAACCCGCCGCTACCTGTCTACATGCCGCCATGGCGATCGGATTGGAAAATACGGGCTTCAGCGACACTCTTGTGATCCTTGGCGCGGCGGGCATCGTGATTCCGGCGTTCGCGCGCTTCAAGGTGAGTCCGGTGATCGGCTTCATCCTGGTCGGCCTGCTGGTCGGCCCTTCGGGGCTGGGCACGCTCGTGCGCGATTACCCCTGGCTCTATTACCTCACCATCTCCGATGCGCATGCGATCGAGCCGTTCGCCGAGTTCGGCATCGTTCTGCTCCTCTTTTCGATCGGGCTCGAACTCTCCCTGCGCCGCCTGTGGGCGATGCGCGCGTCCGTGTTCGGCCTCGGCGCGGCGGAGCTGATCGGCGCGGCGGCGATCATCGGCCTCGGCCTGAACCTGCTCGGCCAGGGCTGGGCCGGTGCGATCGGGCTCGGTCTTGCGCTTGCGCTGTCGTCCACCGCGCTGATCCTGCCGATCGCCGGCACGAGCAGCCCGGTCGGCCGCCCCGCCTTCGCCATGCTCCTGTTCGAGGATCTCGCGCTCGTCCCCATCATCTTCGCGCTCGGCGCCATGGCGCCCACCGCCGACCAGGGATGGGCCGGGATCATGGGCGTGCTGCTGCGCGGTTTCATCACCGTGGCGATCATGTTCATCGGCGGCCGCATCTTCCTGCCGCGCCTGTTCGGCCAGGCCGCGCGCACCAAGAGCCCGGAACTGTTCCTGGCGATCTCGCTGCTGGTCGTGATCGTCGCCAGCCTTGCCACGGCCGCGGCGGGCCTTTCGCCCATCGTCGGCGCGCTGCTCGCCGGGCTCCTGATCGCCGAGACGGAGTATCACAGCGAAGTCGAGGTGATGACCGCGCCGTTCAAGGGCCTGGCGCTGGGCGTGTTCCTCATCACCGTGGGCATGAGCCTCAATCTCCGCCTCATCGCGGAGAACTGGCAGTCGCTGCTGCTGGGCATCGCCGGGGTCGTGGCGGTGAAGGCGCTGGTGACGTTCGGCCTCCTGAAGCTGTCGCGCATCCGCAGCGCGGTTGCCGCCGAAACCGGCATGCTGATGTCCAGCCCCGGCGAAACCACGCTGATCGTCCTCGCAACGGCCGCCCAGGCCCAGCTCATCCAGCCGTCCACCGCGAGCTACTGGCAGACGGTGACCGCGATCGGCCTGACGATCACGCCGTTGCTGGCGCAGGCCGGCAAGTCCGCGGCGCGCCGTATCGAGATGCGCGGCACAGGCGAGGACGTGGAGGCCGAAGTGGCGGAAGTCGGGCCGGGAACGGTGGTCATCGGCTTCGGCCGGGTCGGGCGCATGGTGTGCGACATGCTGCGCGCCCATGGCAAGCCGTTCACCGCGGTGGAGGCGGATATCGATGCCGTCGCCGAGGCCCGGCGGGACGGCTATCCGGTGATGTTCGGCGACGTCGCGCGGCCCGAGCTTGTTGATCGCCTGAACCTCGGACGGGCCGATGCGCTGGTGCTGACCATGGACGATCCGGTGCTCACCGTCCGCCTTGCCCGCCGGGTTCGCGGCTGGGTGCCCGGCCTGACCATTGTCGCCCGCGCGCGCGATGCGCACCATGCCGCGCAGCTGTATCGCGCGGGCGTCACGGACGCGGTGCCCGAGACGCTGGAAAGCTCGCTGCAGCTTTCGGAAGCGCTGCTGGTCGATCTGGGTGTCGCGATGGGACCGGTGATCGCGTCCATCCATGAGAAGCGCGACGAGCTGCGCCAGTCGATCAGGGCCGAGGCCGAGCTGGAGCGCGAACCGCGCATCCGCCGCCTGCGCACGCAGGACGCGACCTGAAGCGATGCGCTTTGCCCTGCTGCTACCCGGCGCGCGGTGGAGCGACCGGCTGGTCGCCTGTCTCGGCGCGCTGCTGTGCCTTGCTGCGACGGCCGCCCTGTGCCGCCTGGTGCCGCTGGCAAGCGCGGACCTGCCGTTCCTCGTCGCCCCGCTGGGAGCCTCGGCGGTGCTGGTGTTCGCCGTTCCCGCCAGCCCCCTGGCGCAGCCCTGGTCGGTGGTTGGCGGAAACACGCTTTCCGCGCTGGTCGGCGTGGCGGTCGCAAGGATCGTGCCCGACGCGGCGCTCGCCGCCGGCGTCGCGGTGGGCGCCGCGATCCTGGTCATGTCGCTGCTCCGCTGCCTTCACCCGCCCGGCGGCGCCGCAGCGTTGACGGCGGTGATCGGCGGCCCGGCGATCCACGCCGCCGGCTTCGCCTTCGCGTTCTGGCCCGTTGCCGTGAACTCCGTCCTGCTGGTGCTGCTCGGCATCGCCTTTCACCGGATCAGCGGCCACAGCTACCCGCACAGGCTGGCGCCCGCGCCGGGGCCGCGCTTCGCCCCGTCGGACATCGACGCGGCCCTCGCCGAGATGCACGAAAGCTTCGATATCAGCCGCGAGGATCTGGACGCGCTGCTGGCCCGCGCCGAAGCGCATGCCGCCCGGCGTTGACGCGCTAGCGCTCAGCGGCGGTGCAGCTTGACGCTCAGGTCCGCATCGCCCCGCACCGTCACCGTCGCCCCCGGCGACAGGACCAGGTCCTCGCTCACTTCCACCGTTCGCAGCCCGCTGCCGTCCGCGCAGTTCGTATCCGCCGGACGGCTCCAGCGCACCGAGAGGGTCACGCGACCGCCCTGTTCCGGCGTGTAGGTATAGCGGGGCGACAGCGCGAACGTGAAGGCGGTGTCGATCGAGCGCTCCCGAGCCGGCGCACACCCTGGCGCGGTCGGCTCCGACTGGTTGCGCGAGAAGCGCGACGACTGGCCGGTGGCCACCCGCAGGCTGCCGGCCCACAGCAGCGCAGGCCCCGCCCGCACCTCGACGTCGACGGTATAGCTTTCCGCGGGCCGGGGCGTCTCCGCCACCGTTCGCATCGGCGCGGAGGTGACGACCACCGGCGGCGGCGTTCGCACGGTGAAGGTCGGCGCGGCCTGGGGCAATGCGAGGAACAGCAACGGCATGGACACCTCCGTGCCGCTTGCCCTGCCGCAAAGCCGTTACCGGCTGGTGAAGCGCCCGACGGCCGTTATGCCGCCGCCGTCGCTTCCGCCAGCGCCGCGCGGATCGCGTCCAGCGCCGCCGCTCCCTGGCTTGCGTCCGGCCCGCCGCCCTGCGCCATGTCCGGGCGACCGCCGCCGCCCTGCCCGCCCAGCGCCGCCACGCCGAGCTTCACCAGTTCCACCGCGCTCAGCGACCCGACGAGATCGTCGGTAACCCCCACCGCGATCGAGGCGCGCCCGTCGTTGATCGCCACCAGCGCCGCCACGCCCGAGCCGATCCGGCCCTTGGCCTCGTCCACCGCACCGCGCAGGCCCTTGGCCTCAAAGCCGTCGAGCACCTGGCCGACGAAGTTGATGCCGCCAACCTGCTCCGGCCCGGCCGGCGCAGCGCCCCCGCCCCCGCCGAGCGCCAGCGCCTTCTTCGCCTCCGCCAGTTCGCGCTCCAGCCGCCGCCGTTCCTCCAGCAGCGAGACGACGCGGGCCGGCACCTCGTCGGGCGTGGCCTTCAGCGCCGCCGCCGCCTCGCGCAGCTTGTCGTCGCGGCCGGTCAGATACTGGCGCGCCGCCTCGCCGGTCAGCGCCTCGACGCGCCGCACGCCCGAGGAAACCGCACTCTCGCCGACCACCTTGAACAGCCCGATATCGCCCAGCGCATTCACATGCGTGCCGCCGCACAACTCGATCGAGTAGGTGCGGCCGTCATCCTCGCTGCCCATGGAGACGACGCGCACCTCGTCGCCATATTTCTCCCCGAACAGCGCCATGGCGCCCATCTTGATCGCGTCGTCGGGCGTCATCAGCCGGGTGACCACCGCGCCGTTGCCGCGGATCTGCTCGTTCACCGCCGCTTCCGCATCGGCCAGTTCGCCCACGCTCATCGCGCTCGGATGCGACACGTCGAAGCGCAGCCGCTCCGGCGCGACCAGCGAGCCCTTCTGCGCGACATGGCTCCCCAGCCGCTGGCGCAGCGCCTCGTGCAGCAGGTGCGTCGCGGAATGGTTCGCCCGGATGCGTCCCCGCCGCGCGACGTCGATCTGCAGGCGAACCGCGTCGCCTACCTTGATCGTGCCGTCCTCCACCACGGCATGGTGGACGAACAGCTTGCCGAGCTGCTTGGACGTATCGCGCACCGCCGCGCGCAGCCCCGTTTCACCGGTGATGCTGCCGGCGTCGCCCACCTGCCCGCCGCTTTCGGCATAGAAGGGCGTCTGGTTGACGATCACGTCCACCGCGTCGCCGGCAGTCGCATGCTCCACGCGCACGCCATCCTTGACGAGCGCCAGCACCTGCCCCTCGCCGCTGTCGCTCGAATAGCCGAGGAACTCGGTCGCGCCCGCTTCCTCGACCAAGTCGAACCACAGTTCGTCGGAAGCCTTCGCGCCCGAACCCTTCCATGCCGCGCGCGCCGCACGCTTCTGCTCGGCCATGGCGCTGTCGAAGCCGGCACGGTCCACCGCCAGCCCCTGTGCGCGCAGCGCATCCTCGGTGAGGTCATAGGGGAAGCCGAACGTATCGTAGAGCCGGAACGCCGTCTCGCCGGGCAGCGTGTCGCCTTCGCCCAGCCCCGCCGTCGCCTCGTCCAGCAGCTTCAGCCCGCGGTCCAGCGTGCGGCGGAACTGCGTTTCTTCCTGCTGCAGGGTCGCCTCGATCAGCGGCTGCGCCCGCACCAGCTCCGGATAGGCCGCGCCCATTTCGGCGACCAGCGCCGGCACCAGCCGGTGCATCAGCGGCTCTTTTGCGCCCAGCAGATGCGCATGGCGCATCGCGCGCCGCATGATCCGCCGCAGCACATAGCCGCGCCCCTCGTTCGCCGGCAGCACGCCGTCCGCCACCAGGAAGCCGGCCGAGCGCAGATGGTCCGCGATCACCCGGTGGCTCGCCTGGTTCTCGCCGGTCGTATGCGTGTGCGTCAGCGCGCCGGAAGCGGCGATCAGCGCCTTGAACGTGTCTGTGTCGTAATTGTCGTGCACGCCCTGGAGCACCGCGGAAACGCGCTCCAGCCCCATGCCGGTGTCGATCGACTTCTTCGGCAGCTCGCCGACGATCTCGTTGGCTTCCTGCTCGAACTGCATGAAGACGAGGTTCCAGATCTCGATGAACCGGTCGCCATCCTCGTCCGGGCTGCCGGGAGGGCCGCCGGCGATGTGCTCGCCATGGTCGTAGAAGATCTCGGAGCACGGTCCGCACGGTCCGTTCTCGCCCATCGCCCAGAAATTGTCCTTCGTCGGGATGCGGATGATGCGGTGCTCGGGCAGGCCCGCGATCTTCTTCCACAGATCGAACGCCTCGTCGTCCGTATGGTAGACGGTGGCCAGCAGCTTGTCCGCCGGCAGCCCCCATTCGCGGGTCAGCAGCGTCCAGGCATGGGTGATCGCCTGTTCCTTGAAGTAGTCGCCGAACGAGAAATTGCCCAGCATCTCGAAGAAGGTGTGATGCCGCGCGGTGTAGCCGACATTGTCGAGGTCGTTGTGCTTGCCGCCCGCCCGCACGCACTTCTGCGAGGAGGTCGCGCGCGTGTACGGCCGCGATTCCAGCCCGGTGAAGACGTTCTTGAACGGCACCATGCCCGCATTGACGAACATCAGCGTCGGGTCGTTCTGCGGCACCAGCGGCGCCGAGGGCACGATGCTGTGCCCGTTGGACCCGAAGTAATCGAGAAAGGAACGGCGGATGTCGTTGGTCGAGCTCATGCCTCGCGACTTAGGCGAGCCATAGCCTACACTCAAGCGTGCGCTCTGCCTTGTCGCTGGTAGTCACCGGCACGGCTGCGATGCGGCACGCTCAATGGCCCGCCGCGTCCGCAACGGCGGGCCGGATGGCTTCGTGATAGGTGTTCCCGCCTTCGTCGGAGTAACAGCGGGTCAGGGTCAGGCCCAGCTCCGCAAGATGCGCGGCATAGGCGGCCGCTCCCAGCGACATCGACGGGCGGCCGGTCAGCGTATCGCTCCAGCGGCATGCCTCCCGCGGCGCGCTGAACAGGAATCGCCCGCCGGGTTCCAGCACACGCGCCACGTTGGCGAGGAGCCGCCGCTGGTCGCCTTCGTCGAGCAGGAATATCAGCCCGATCGACACAGCAGCGGCAAAGGTGCGGTCGAAGAAGCGGCTGTCCTGCGCCGTCTCGCAGGCGGCCGGCATGCCGGGAAGATGGCGCCGAAAGGCGGCCACAAGCGCCGGTGACGCATCGACGCCATGGACCGTGAACCCTTCGCTTGCGAGTGCCCGGGCGATCGGCACGCCGGACCCGCAGCCTATGTCCAGGATGTCGGACGCCGGGGGAAGACAGCGTCTCGCCCACGATCGGACCAGGTCGGCGCCGACATCCGACCGCACGGCCATGAAGCGCCCGGCGACCGCGTCCCAGCCGGCGGAAGGATCGTTCGTCATTGGCTTCCCTTGCGGCTCACCGCGGATGCCGCATGAGGAAACGTCAGGAGAGCGCATGCCAACGTCCCGACTTCCCGCTGACGAATAGGATCGCAAGGCACCTACCCCGCCCCTCACCGCCTGGGGCTAAGCCCCCGCCTCACGCCCCGCCGCACATGTGCTGCGAATCGGGCAGCGTCCAGCTCTGCTCGGTGCGCAGGTTGGTGACGGTGTAGATGCGCCCGCGATCGTCTCCCGGCGGGCAGTGGCGCGGCAGGCGGACGAGGCACACCATCGCGCGGTCGCCCGGTTTTGACGAGAGAACCGCCTGCACCTGATCGTAGGAGATCGTGACGATGCCGTTGGCCAGCACGGCCACGGAGCCGGAGTTCGGCACCGGCCTTCCCCCGCCGTCCTCAAGCCGCTGGCCGACCGTCTTCACCTGGGTAAAGGCGCACAAACCCGGCTTCAGCCGTGCCGCCGCGGGCGGCTGTGCACCGGCGGTCAGCAACAAGGGAAGCATCGTCAGAACGGCAGCACGCATCGTCGGTCCTTTCGGATCAGCCCAGGGGAGCGTCGATCGACCTGGGCGGCTCGGAGAACCAGCGCGGCCCGCTTGCGGTCATGTGGAAACAATCCTCCAGCCGCACGCCGAACCTGCCCGGCAGATACAATCCCGGCTCGTCGGAAAAGCACATGCCCTCGGCAAGCGGCGTCGCCTCGTTGTGGACGAGGTTGACCGGCTCGTGCCCGTCCAGCCCGATGCCATGGCCGGTGCGATGCGACAGCCCCGGCAGCCGGTAGTGCGGGCCGTAGCCGAGCGATTCGTAATAGCGCCGCACCGCATCGTCCACGCTGCCCGCCGGCGCGCCGAGCCTTGCCGCCGCGAACGCCACCTGCTGCCCGCGCGCCACGTCGCCCCACACCTTGCGCACCTCGGCCGAGGGCGTGCCGTACACGAACGTGCGCGACACGTCGGACTGGTAGCCCTGCACGGTGCAGCCGCAATCCATCAGCACCACGCTGCCGTTCCTCACCACCTGCGGCTTGCGGCTGCCATGCGGCAGCGCCGCCGCCTCGTCGATCAGCACCAGGCTGAACTCCGGCGCTCCGCCCAGCCGCCTCGTCGCCGCGTTCATCAGCGCGCCGATCTCGCCCGCCGTCATGCCCGGCTTCACCTTGGGCCAGGTCCAGCGATAGGCGGCGATCGTCACGTCCGTGGCCAGCTGCATCAGCGCGATCTCGGGCGCGGTCTTCACCATGCGAACGCCGCGCACCACCGGATTGGCCGACACGATCCGCGCGCCCGGCAGCGCTTTGCGCAGGCCATCCACCGCGAAGAAGCGCACCGTCTCCTCCACCCCGATCGGCTGCGTCGCCAGTCTCCGCTCCTTCAGGAACGCAGCGACCACCGCCAGCGGATCCTCGTCCTCCTGCCAGGTGCGCACCTCTGCCGGGATGCCCAGGCTTTCGGAAACCGACGGCGCCTCGAAAAAGGGCGTGACGATGATCGGCGCACCGTCCGCCGGGATCACCGCCGCCGTCAGCCGCTCGCTCCGCCCCCAGCGCACGCCGGTGAAATAGGTCAGCGAGGAACCCGATTCGATCAGCACCGCGCCGATCCCGCTCGCGCGCATCCGCTCCTGCGCGCGGGCGATCCGCGCGCGCCGCTCCTCCGGACCGATCGGCACCGCGCCGCCGGTGATGTCCTTCAGGTCTGACGTGTCCGGCTCCGCCGCCCGCAACAGGCCGGGCAGGGACAAAAGCGGCAAGGCGGCGGCCGCGCCGATCAGGCGGCGTCGTGGAAGGGAGAGCATGCCGGAAACACTAGGGCGCTTGACCCGGACGCCGCAATCCCCTTCCCTGCCGCGCAAGTTTGTTTCGAAGGATCCTCGATGGCCAAGCGCCTCACGCTCTACATTCTGATCGGCCTGGTGGCGGGGCTGCTGGTTGGCTGGGCCCTGAACGCCGCCATCGCCGATGGCACGCCCGCCGCCGCCGACCGGCTGGAGGCGATCGCCGGCTATCTGAAGATCGTGACGACGGTGTTCCTGTCGCTCATCAAGATGATCATCGCGCCGCTCGTCTTCGGCACGCTTCTGGTCGGCATCGCGCACATGGGCGATACCGGCGCGCTCGGCCGCATCGGCCTGCGCTCGCTCGGCTGGTTCGTCAGCGCCAGCCTGATCTCGCTGACGCTCGGGCTGATCCTCGTCCACATCCTGCAACCCGGCGTCGGCCTGAACCTCCCGCTGCCGCCCGCCACCGAGGGCAGCGGGCTGGATCGCAGCGCGTTCGACGTCGCCAAGATCATCACCCACATCTTCCCTACCTCCGTGATCGACGCGATGGCCAAGAACGACATCCTCCAGATCGTCGTCTTCTCCGTCTTCGCCGGCGTCGCCATCACCGCGGTGGGCGAGCGTGCCGCGCCGCTCGTGAAGGCCGCCGAGGCGCTGGTCGCGGTGATGTTGCAGATCACCGATTACGTGATGCGGTTCGCGCCCTTCGCGGTGTTCGCCGCGGTGGCCGCCACCATCGCCGAGCAGGGTCTGGGCGTGATCGGCAACCTCGCCTACTTCATGGGTTCGGTCTATATCGGCCTGGCGCTGCTGTGGTGCGTGCTGATCGCGCTGTGCTTCCTCTTTGTCGGCGGGCGCACGCGGCTGCTCCTGCGCTACATCCGCGAGCCCGCGCTCCTAGCCTTCTCCACCGCCTCCTCCGAAGCCGCCTTTCCGCGCACGCTGGAGGCGCTCGACCGGTTCGGCGTGCCGCCCCGCATCGCCAGCTTCGTCCTGCCGCTCGGTTATTCGTTCAATCTCGACGGCTCGATGATGTACATGACGTTCGCGTCGCTGTTCATCGCGCAGGCCTATGGCATCGACCTGCCGCTCGGCACGCAGATCGCCATGCTGCTGACCCTCATGATCACGTCCAAGGGCATTGCCGGCGTGCCGCGCGCCAGCCTCGTGGTGATCGCCGCCACCTTGTCGTCGTTCAACATCCCGGAGGCCGGCCTGCTCCTGATCCTGGCGATCGACCATTTCCTCGACATGGGCCGCTCCGCCACCAACGTGCTGGGCAACGCGGTGGCCGCCAGCGTCGTCGCCCGCTGGGAAGGCCCGCTCGACCCGCGCGAGCCGGCCGAACAGCTCGCCCCGGTCGCGCCGAGCGGCGGCGGCGTGCAGCGCGACGACGACAGCTTCGCCGAGGCATCGCGCTGAACGCCATCCTGGCCTATCGCAACGGCAGGAACAGCTCCGCCACGGCTTGATGCTCCGACACGTCGGGGAAGAAGCTCAGGCGCTGGCAGTAGAGCGGGAAATCGCGAAGTTCCTCGCCGCTTGCCGGCAGCCAGTCGCGGTAGAGAAAGAGCGCAGCCGGCTCCAGATCGTCTGTGCCGCCGACGACGGGCAAAACCGCGCACCGCCCACCCGGGATCAGCCCCGCCTCGACCCGCTCGCCATGCTGCTCGAACGATTGGTCCGTGCCCGCGCACAGGTCCATCCGATAGTCGGCCGGCGCCGCCGTCCTCGGGTCGCCGTGGAAGATGTTGAACGTCGCGCTGGCCGGCGGGACCAGCCCTGCCTTGCGTCGCCACGCGATGAACCGCTGGATCGTCGCGCCGACCATGGCGGGATCGCCCCGGTGCTCCAGGATGGCCACCGACGTCGGCGACACCTCGCGGATCGTCACGTCCGCAGCGGAATAGTTCTTCGTCATCAGCGTGCTCCTTGCATCGTCAAGTGCCCCAAGGGCGTGGAGCCACGGCCCCCAATCGGGGGCTGTACGGAACGAAGAAGGGGACTGGCCGAACCGCTGCCGAAACGCACGGGCAAACGCGTCCGGCGCATCGTAGCCGGCGTCGAACGCGATGCCGGTGACACTCTGCCCATCGCGGAACGCCAGCTGGTAGGAAGCGCGTTTCAGTCGCGCCAGCTGGACATAGCGGTGCACCGACACGCCGAACACGGCCGTGAACTGTCGGTGGAAATGGTATTTGGAAAAGGCCGCAACCTCGCTCACCGCTGCCAGGTCCAGGTCGTCGTCGAGATGACGATCGACATGGTCCAGCGCCCGTCGCAGTCGGGCATGGTAGTTCCGAAGCGCCTTCATCCTTCCGTCCTCCGTGGCGCGCCCATCTAGGCGCCGCGGAGCCTTGCAGGCTCGACCGATCTTGCGCTTTCGAGCTCGTCAGCCGTTCGGCAGTCGCATCTCACGCATAGGCATAAGGCCCGCCCTTCGCGAGCGCCGCCTGGTAGGCGGGCCGCGCATGCACCTTGTCCAGCCAGGCGATGGTATGCGGGCGGCTCGGCCCCAGCCCGGCGCGACTGCGCGCGGCCTCCAGCGGGAAGCTCATCATGATGTCGGCGCCGGTCAGCGTGTCGCCGGCGAACCAGGGCCGCTGCGCCAGTTCGGACTCGATATAATCGAGATGCACGTCGATCATCGGCTGGATGCGCTTGGCGGCCGGCTTGCCCAGCAGCGGAATGCGCCCGAGCACCAGCAGCACCAGCAGCGGCGGCATCACCGAGCCTTCGGCATAGTGCAGGAACTGGCGATAGCGCAGCACCGCGTCCCGATGCGCCGGCGGGCCGAGCTTTCCGTCCGCCTTGTCGACCAGATAGTCGACGATCGCCCCGGTTTCCACGATGGTGCGGCCGTCGTCCTCCAGGATCGGCGACTTGCCGAGCGGATGCACCCGGCGCAGCTCGGGCGGCGCGAGCATGGTCTCCTTGTTCCGCTCGTAGCGCTTGATCTCGTACGGCAGCCCGAGTTCCTCGAGCATCCACAGCACGCGCTGCGAGCGGCTGTTCTCTAGATGGTGGACGATCATGCATGCTCTCCTGCTGCCCGCGCGGTCCAGATCCAGGCGGCCGCGGGGATATCGACGACATCGCCGTTGCGATACGCACGGAGCGCGGATTCGAGCCGCGCCCGCAAGCCGGGACGCTCGGCGGCACCCGCGTCGCGCAGCAGCGATGCGGCGGGGCCGATGCGCGACAGGAAGTCCGCGCCGTCGCCGACCGGATCGTCGCCTGCGCCCACACGATAGGCGAAGCGGACGCATCGAGGTGTCGGCTCGCGCCACCCGGCCCTCCCGAGCATATCTTCAACGAACCCCGGATCGGCAAAGGCGAACGGTCCGGGCACGTAGCCCGGCGCGGGAGCGGGCGGCGTGGCGATCAGGCCCGACCAGGGATTGTCGGCGCGCGAAGCGAAGCAGCTGAACACCAGGGCGGCCCCCGGTGCCGCCGCCGCGCGCAGCGCCGCAAAGGCGGCCTGCGGCTCGGGAAAGAACATCACGCCGTGCCGCGAGAAGAACAGGTCCACAGGGCCGACCGACGACGCCACGCCAAGTGCGTCGCCGATCACCAGGCGGGCGTTTCGGGACTCGCCAAGCCGCTGCGACGCGATCGCCGCAAGACCTGGCGAGAGCTCGGCAGCGGTAACCGCCAATTGCGGGCGAGATCGCGCCAACGCCAGGCTGGTCGCCCCCGCGCCCGCGCCGATGTCCAGCGCGGTTCGCGTGCCGGCTCCGGCGCTTGCCAGGATCGCCGCATCGAGGTGGCTCGCCAGATCCGCGAGCGCGCGGTCGGTGCGGCGCCATTCGGCCGCCCAGACATCGCCGACACGGCCGGTCCAGTCTGCGGCGCCTGTCATGCTGCGCCCGGCGATGACCGCCCGCCCCGACCGGCGAGATTCGAAACGTGCGTACCGCGCCAATGATCGGCGCCGCGAGCCGAAAGGCGGTTGCTCCGCACCCCGCCCTCCGCCGTTGCGCGATGCGCTCGACAGTGCGCTGACGACGGACACCGGCACGGGAGCAGCCCACCGCCCGACGCCTCGGGCGGTGGTGCGCCGCCACACCGCCGCTGCGGCAACACCTTCGCACACGAAAACGGCCCGCCATTGCCGGCGAGCCGCTTGTACCTTCTCCGGGACGCCGACGCGATCAGAGGTCGTCGTCCGGTTCCGGGCCCGCCATCATCCCCTCGGCGACCTCCTCCGTGCGTGCACGCAAGGCACGCTCCAGCTTGTCGCGCAGCTCGGGATTCTCGCGCAGGAACGTCTTGGCATTCTCGCGCCCCTGCCCGATCCGCACCGAGTCATAGCTGAACCAGGCACCCGATTTCTCGACCAGCCCCTGCTTCACGCCGATGTCCAGGATCTCGCCGATCTTGGAGATGCCCTCACCGTACATGATGTCGAACTCGACCTGCTTGAACGGCGGCGCGACCTTGTTCTTCACCACCTTCACCCGGGTGGTGTTGCCGATGATGTCCTCGCGGTCCTTGATCTGGCCGGTGCGGCGGATGTCCAGGCGCACCGAGGCGTAGAACTTCAGCGCGTTGCCGCCGGTCGTGGTTTCCGGATTGCCGTACATCACGCCGATCTTCATGCGCAGCTGGTTGATGAAGATCACCATGCAGCGCGAGCGGCTGATGGAGCCTGTCAGCTTGCGCAGCGACTGCGACATGAGGCGCGCCTGCAGGCCGACATGGCTGTCGCCCATCTCGCCCTCGATCTCGGCGCGCGGCACCAGCGCCGCCACCGAGTCCACCACCAGCACGTCGATGGCGTTGGAGCGCACCAGCGTGTCCGTGATCTCCAGCGCCTGTTCGCCCGTGTCCGGCTGGCTGACGATCAGCTCGTCGATGTTGACGCCCAGCTTCTTGGCATAGACCGGGTCCAGCGCATGCTCGGCGTCCACGAAGGCCGCGGTGCCGCCGTTCTTCTGCGCCTCCGCGATCACATGCAGCGCCAGCGTCGTCTTGCCCGAGCTTTCCGGCCCGTACACCTCGATCACGCGACCGCGCGGCAGCCCGCCCACGCCCAGCGCGATGTCCAGCCCCAGCGAGCCGGTGGAGATCGCCTCCACCTGCATCGCCTCCTTGGAGCCCAGCTTCATCGCCGAACCCTTGCCGAATGCGCGATCGATCTGCGCCAGCGCGGCGTCGAGCGCCTTCTGCCGGTCCGCACTCACCCGATCATTTGCCTTGTCGCTGGAAGCCGCCATGTCGCCGCCGATCACCTTCAAACTTGCCGCCACTGCCTGCCTCCATCGCTAAACCGGATGTCCGCGCCGTTCAACGCGTCATCGGTCATGTACGACATCTGTTCCAAAAGAACAAGAGGAGAACGTAAATTCTTCGCCGTTCAGGCGAGGCCGTCCAGCGCCCGCGTCACGCCGTCCATGGTGAACGGCTTGGACAGGGTCGGGCGGTTCTGATGCTCCGGCGCGATGCTGTCCTGGGTGCCGCCGGTGGCGAACAGGAACGGGATGCCCTGCTCCGCCAGCGCGTCCGCGATGGGCCAGCTCTTCTGCCCGCCGCGCAGGTTGACGTCGAGAATGGCGGCATCGACATCGCCCTCCGCAACCAGCGCCAGCGCATCCTCCACCGTCTCGGCGGTGCCTGCCACCCGCTTGCCGAGGAGATCGAGGAAATCCTCCAGCATCATGGCGATCAGTGGCTCGTCCTCGACGATGAGGATACGGGAGGGTCCGGTCATCAGGCGCTCCTAGCGCGGCGTGCTGCACCGCGCAAAGCCATTTCCCGGCCGGCGGTGGGACATCATTTCGGCGCCAGCACGTCGCGCGCCGCCTCGGCAAGCTGCTGCACCGAGAACGGCTTGGGCAGGAACGCCACATTGTCCAGGTCGATCGACTTGCGCAGCTGCTCCTCCGCATAGCCGGACATGAACAGGATCGGCAGGTCCGGATAGCGCCTGCGCGCGTGGCGCACCATGGTCGGCCCGTCCATCAGCGGCATCACCACGTCCGAGATCAAGAGATCCGGCCGCTCGCAGCGCTCGAGCAGTTCCAGCGCCGCTTCGCCATTCTCGGCCGTCAGCACGGTGTACCCTTGCCGCGCCAGCGCTCGCTCGGCGACCGCGCGCACCATGTCCTCGTCCTCCACCAGCACCACCGTGCCCGTGCCCCAGAGCTCGGCCGGCCGCTCGCGCGCCGGCGCCGGGGCGGGCGCCGCAATCGGCGCCGCTGCGGCGTGCACCGGCAGGTAGATGGTGAAAGTGGCGCCCTGCCCCGGCCTGGAGTCCGCGAAGATGTAGCCGCCGGATTGCTTGACGATGCCGTACACGGTGGACAGGCCCAGCCCCGTTCCCTTGCCGAACTCCTTTGTCGTGAAGAACGGCTCGAAGATCTTGGGCAGCACGTCCGGGGGGATGCCGGTGCCGGTGTCCGAAATCTCCAGCGCGACGTAATCGCCCACCGGCAGGATGTCCGACGCCATCCGGCGCACGTCGCTGGCGGTCACGCCGCGCGTGTGGATGGACAGCGTTCCGCCCCGGCGCGGGTCCTTGGTCAGCATCGCATCGCGCGCGTTGACCGCCAGGTTCACCACCACCTGCTCGAGCTGGCCCGGATCGGCGCGCACCGCGCCCAGGTTGCGGCCATGCCGCACGTCCAGCACGATCGTCTCGCCCAGCAACCGCTTGAGGAGGTTCGACACCTCGGAGATCACGTCGGGCAGCTGCAGCACCTGCGGGCGCAGCGTCTGCTGGCGCGAAAAGGCGAGCAACTGCCGCGTCAGGCTGGCCGCGCGGTTCGAATTGGCGCGGATCTGCTGGATGTCGTCATAATCGCTGTCGCCCGGCGAATGGCGCATCAGCATCAGGTCGCAATGCCCGATGATCGCGGTCAGGATGTTGTTGAAGTCGTGCGCCACGCCGCCGGCCAGCTGGCCCACCGCCTGCATCTTGGTCGCCTGCGCCACCTCGCGCTTCAGCCGGCTTTCCTCGCTGTTGTCCTTCAGGCTCAGCAGCACCGCCGCGTCGCCCAGTCCCCGCGCGCCGGCGATGGAAAGCGCGACCGGCTCGTCCGGATGGTCCTTCAGCCGCACCGCAAGGTCGGCCGAATGCGTCGCGCCGCCGGCGAATCGCCGGATCGCATCGGCCACCGCCGCCTTGTCCTCGCGGATCACCAGGTCGCCGGGGTAGATGGGCGGGGCCTTGGCATCCACCTGCGCGGCGCGGGCGAAAGCGTCGTTCATCTGGAGGAAGCGCCCGTCGCGATCGACCAGCGCCATGCCGAACGGCATCAGGCTGACAAGGCTGCGCACATGCGCCGACGCGCTTTCGCCGATCGCCGGATGGGCAACCGCCTCCTCCTCGTCCAGCAGCGCGATCAGCAGCGCGGCGTCCTCGCCCCCGTTCGGCGCCAGCGGCACCTGCAGCACGCGCAGCGGATTGCCCGCCGTTCCCTCGCGCTCGAAACGGACCAGCCCGCGATGGTCGGTGACGAGGAAGTGCGCCAGATCGCGGCCGGCGATCGCCCCTTCCTCATGCCCCATCGCGCGCGCGCGCAGCACGCGATTGGCGGCGCGGATGCGGCCGTCGGGCGCGATCAGGGCGGCCATGATGCCCGCCTCCGCCAGCCGGTCGCCCGCCGCGCCCGCCAGCATCGTCTCCACCGAGCGCGCCTGCTCCGCCTGCTCGGCCGCGCGGAAGCGCCAGAGCAGCAGATCGTCCTCCGCACCCACCCGCTCCACCACCACCGCCAGCGGCGTGCCGCGCGAGATCAGCCCATCCGCCGCGGCGCGACCGTCCCGCCAGGCGGCACGCCCGGCACTGCCGATCCGCGCCACCCCCGCCTCTCCCAGGGGCAGCGCCGGGGGCGTGGGAAAGCCCTCGAACAGGGCCTCGTAACGGTCGTTGGCGCACACCAGCCGGCCTGCGCGGTCGGTCACCGCCACCGCCTCCGGCAGGTCGGCGGCCAGGCTGCGCGCAACCGACCAGTCGGGGTCGCCCGAGCCGCGCGCGGCCGCCGGGAACAGATGGCGGGCGGCGACCAGACCGCCGGCCACCAGCAGCCCCGTCGCCAGAAAACAGGCGGCAACCGTCCTGTCGCCCAGCGCCCAGAGGATCAGCACCGCCGCGGCCAGCCCCGCCCCGCCCGCGATCAGCGCGGCCTGGCGGGCGGGGGTCAGGGCAGGAACGGTAAGCGGGGCGGTAGCCATGCGGCTGTCTGTCGCCCCGCCGCCTCACCCGTCAAGCGGCAACCGCTCGTCTCACCAGATGCGGACGCGCTCTTCCGGCGAAAGGTACATCTTCTGCGCCGGAGCGACCTTGTACGCGTCGTACCAGGCGTCCATGTTGCGCACCGTCATCACCCGCTGCGCGGCCGGCGCGTGCGGATCGGTGAGCAAGCGGTTGCGCAGATCGCCTTCGCGATGCTTGCGGCGCCAGACCTGCGCATAGCCCATGAAGAAGCGCTGGTCGCCCGTGGTGCCCGCGATCACCGGCGCCGGCTTGCCGCCGAGCGACGCATGATAGGCGTCCAGCGACGCCAGGAGGCCGGCAATGTCGGCGGTGTTCTCGCCCAGCGTCAGCCCGCCCTTCACGTGATAGCCCGGCAGCGGCTCATAGGCGTCATATTGCGCGACCAGCTTGTCGGTGCGCGCCTTGAAGGCGGCGACGTCGGCGTCGGTCCACCACTTCGCCAGCCGGCCCTGCACGTCGTACTTGGATCCCTGGTCGTCGAAATGGTGGCTCATCTCGTGCCCGATCACCGCGCCGATCGCGCCGTAGTTCACCGCCGGGTCGGCGTTGGGATCGAAGAACGGCGGCTGCAGGATCGCCGCGGGGAAGGTGATCGCCACCAGCGTCGGGTTCGCCTGGGCGTTCACCGTCATCGGCGTCATGCCCCATTCCCAGCGATAGATCGGCTTGCCCAGCTTGCCGATGTTGTACTGGTGCGCGAACTGGTTGGAGCGCAGCTCGTTGCCGAAGGCGTCGCCGCGCACGATGTTGAGGCTCGAATAATCGCGCCACTGGCTGGGATAGCCGATCCGCGGCGTGAAGGCGGCGAGCTTGGCATGCGCCTTCACCTTCGTTTCCGGCGTCATCCAGTCGAGCTTGTCGATGCGCACGTTCATCGCCGCGATCACGCCCGCGACCAGCGTGTCCATCGCCGCCTTGGTGGCCGGCGGGAAGTACCGCGCGACATAGGGTTTGGAGACCTCGTCGGTCAGGATCGAGCCGGTATAATCCACCGCCCGCTTCCACCGCGCCTGCTGTTCCGGCACGTCCGCGATCACCGTCGCATACATGTGGAAACGCTCGTCATCGAACGCCTTGGGCAGCACGGAGGCATAGCCGTCGAGCGAGCGCAGCAGCAGCTGATCCTTCAGCACCTGGAGCGGCGCAGCCCCGATCAGCGCGGCGATCTTCGCCACGGCATCCGGCTGGCCGACGATCACCGTGTCCACCGGCGTGCCCATGCCCTTGAAATAGGCCGCGAAGTCGAAGCCCGGCGCCGAGCGCCCAAGCTCCGCCACGCTCAACTTGTTGTAGGTGAGGTCCGAATTGCGGTTCTTGATCCGGTCCCAGCTCACTTCGGCGATCTGCGTCTCGAACGCCACCAGCGCGGCGGCGCGCGCCTCGGCATTCGCCTCGCCCGCCAGGGTGAACATCTTGGCGATGTGATCCTGATAGGCCTGCTTCTTCGCGGCCAGCTTCGCATCGAGATAATAGTCGCGATCCGGCAGGCCGAGGCCCGCCTGGCCCATGCGCAGGGCATACTGCTCCGGATCCTTCGAGTCCTGCGACACGCCGGCGCCGAACGGACCGGCGACGCCGTTCACGTCCGCTTCGGCCGCCAGCGCCGGGTAACCGGCCTTGTCCGACAGGGTCGCGATGCGCGCCAGCCACGGCTTGATCGGCGCGAGGCCCTTCGCCTCGATGGTTGCGGTGTCGAGATAGGTCGCATAGGCGTCCCCGATCTTGGAGCCGGGCTGCTTCGCGGCGGCCTCCAGGATGCCCTTGGTCCGCTCGCGCGACATGTCCTGCAACACGTCGAACGCGCCGATGTTCGGCTTGTCGTTCGGGATGGTCGTGGTCTTTTCCCAGGTGCCGTTCACGAACTGGTTGAAGTCGTCCCCCGGCACCGCCGCCCGGTCCATGCCCGGCGTGTCGATGCCGAACGTGCCGTAGGCAGGATGGCCGGGGCGCGAAACCGGCACCGCGGCGGGCGCAGTCTTGGCTGCCTGCTGCGCAAAGGCCGCGCCGCTCAGGGCCGAGGCGGCGAGAAGGGAAAGGAACAACGGAGAACGCGGCATCGGGCTTCCTTCACTGGGAGAAGGCGTGTTGTAGCCGGGCAAGACGCCCCGTCAATCGGCTGAACCGAGTGACTTCGCCGCTCCATCTCGCGGCCGTTCGGCCAGCCAGCCACGCATCTGCGCGATCTCCCGCTCCTGCGCCTCGATCACGCTTGCCGCCAGCGCGCGCACCCTCGGATCGCGACCATGGATCAGTTCCACCCGCGCCATCGCCGTGGCGCCTTCGTGATGCGGGATCATGCTGCGCAGGAAGTCGCGATCGGCGTCGCCGGTCGCCGCACCGGCCATGCCCGCCATCATGTCGTGGCGAGCCGTCGCATAGCCGCTGCTCGCATCCGCCGCCGGCGCGCTGCTGCCGACCGCCGCGATCCCCATCCAGATGGCCATGGCCATCATCATCAGGTTCTCGGTGAGCGACAAGGCGCCCAGCGGCACGTTGCTCGCCCCGCCCACGCACGCGCATTTCAGCTCCCGTCGATCGATATACACCGCCTTCGTCACCGAGATCGCGCCGATCGTCCCGATGAACAGCGCGATCGGCACCGACAGCCACGGCAGCACGCCCGCGATCATCAGCACCCCCGCAACCGCCTCGGCAAAGGGGTAGAGATAGGAATAGGGCACCCACCGCCGCGCCAGCAGGTCGTAGTTGAGGAACATGGTCGCGAACGTCTCGACATTCTGCAGCTTCAGCAGCGCGAGCACCGCCATGCTGAAGCCGACGAACCACTCCGCCGCGCGCACCGTCAGCGGCGTCCCGAACGCCGCCTGGCTCGCCGCCAGCGCCATCGCCGCCGTGATCGCGAACAGCGCCACCACCGGCCTGTAGCTGGCCTTGCCGGGATCGCGGACCGCCTTCCCGAGGTGACGGCGCAGATCGTCATAGCCGCCGATGCGCTCGCCCCCGATGAATATCTGCGGCGTGGTCTTCACGCCCTGCGCCGCCTTGAACGCATCCACCTCGTCCCGCGTCGTCAGCCAGCGATCCTCGACCGCATAGCCCTTGCGGCGCAGCAGGTCCCTGGCCTTCAGGCCGTAGGGGCAGACATGGTGCTCCAGCACCATCCGGTGGAGCGTGGCGCGGCGAGCGGGTGCGGCGGTCATGGCGGGTTTCCTGCACTGGAGTCCGCCCCCATATGGGGGCCGTACCATGGTACGGAGTCAAGCGGTGACCAGTTGGACGATCGGACGTTTCGCACAGCAAGGTGGCGTGGGCGTGGAAACCGTGCGCTATTACCAGCGCCGCGGCCTGCTCGATGCGCCGGACCGCCTCACCGGAGCCGGCGTGCGGCGTTATGGCGAGATCGACCTCAGGCGTCTTCGCTTTGTCCGCGCCGCGCAGTCCGCGGGCTTTACGCTTGAGCAGATCCGCGAGTTGCTGGACCTCGATGCGACGCAGGATCGGGCGCGCGTCCGTGCCCTCACCGAGGAACGGATCGCCGCGCTCGACCTGCGCATCCGCGAACTCGAACAGGCACGCGCCTCGCTTCGCCATCTTGCCGGTGAATGCGGCAGCAGCGGTTCGGGGCCCTGCCCCATCCTGGCCGCGTTCGAACAGGGCTGAAAGGCGCCGCGGTCGGCGCGCCGGGCAAGGAAAAGGGCGCCCGGCCGAACCGGACGCCCCCGACGAAGGTTGGGAGTTTACTTGCGCTCGCCGGCGATCCGGGCTTCCGCCTCGGGGTCATAGCCCGACGAGGCCGGCGGTTCGTGGCTGTGGACGGGCTGGGTCGTCGCGGGCGGATCGGACGCGTCCATCGACTCGTCCAGCGCACGGTCGAGCCGGGCCTGCTTGTTCTCCGGGTTCTTGTCCAGCCGCTGCTGGATGCTCTCATCGCGGCCCGCGTCCTGCGCTTCGCTGCGGCCCTCGGTGTTCGAGCCCGGGTTCACCGAAAGGCTCTCGTCGAGCGCCTCCTGATCGATGCCGGTGTCAACGTCGCTCATTGCTCTCTCCTGGGCGTGTTCAACCGTTACAACGAAATGTTTCCTTCCGCGTTCCCGTCTCCAACCTCCCAGACGCGCACGCTTTGCGAGAGAAGTTGCGCCTCGCCGAAAATGGTCATGAAGGCGATGTCGGTCGCGTCGCGGCCCACCGCCACCCGCACCAGGCTGTTCTCGTCCCCCATGCCGGTCGCATCGAACAGGCGCCAACCGCCGGCCAGCCACAATTCGGCGACAGCATGGAAGTCGGGCGGGTCCACGCCGGGCGCGTAGGCGGACACGCACCGCGCCGGAATCCCGCCCGCCCGGGCCAGGGCGACGAGGAGGTGCGCGTAATCGCGGCACACGCCACGCCGACGCGCAAAGGTGTCCAGCGCGGTCGTGGTGCCACTGCTCGCGTTGGAGCGGTACCGCAGGTTGTCGCGGACCCAGGCGGCAAGGGCGGTCGCCAGTGCGCCACCTTCCAGCCCGGGGAAAGTGTCGTGCACGAAACCCTCGAACTCGGCCGCCTCGCAATATCGGCTCGGCAGCAGATAGGGCACCGCCTCGTCCGGCAGATCGCGCAGCGGCGTCGCCGGCAGGCTCGCGGCAGGTGGGGACGACCGGACGATCTCCACTTCGGCATGGTAATCGGCCACGAAGCGCCCGCGACCCAGCGCCCATGTCCGCTGTCCGACGCCATCGGTGCCGCGATGCGCGGTCAGCGGCACGTCGCTCGACACCCACAGGCTTTGCCGGTGCAGCTGCTGGTCGGGCAGCGCCGCCGCCTCGATCAGCAGCAGCACTTCGGCCGGCTCCTCGATCCAATAGTCCAGCCGTGCCTCGATGCCGACCCGCATGCTTTTTCCTCGCACAAGAAAAGGCCCGGCAGGTTTCCCCGCCGGGCCTCCGATACCGACCTGTCGATGCGATCAGTTGCGGCTGGAGCCGAACAGACGCAGGACGAACAGGAACATGTTGATGAAGTCGAGGTACAGCGACAGCGCCGACATGATCTTGGTGTGCCCCTCCGCCGGGGTACCGGCGACATGGGAGTACATGCTCTTGATCCGCTGCGTGTCATAGGCGGTGAGACCGGCGAAGATCAGCACGCCGACGATCGAGATCACCAGGCCCAGCGGGCCGGACTGCAGCCACAGGTTCAACAGGCTCGCCACGATCAGGCCGACAAGGCCGACGATCAGGAACGTGCCCATCGCGCCAAGGCTGCGCTGCGTGGTGTAGCCATAGAGGCTGAGGCCGGCGAAGCCTGCTGCGGTCGCGAAGAACGCACCCGCCACCGACGAGGCGGTGTAGGCGATGAAGATCGTCGACAGCGACACGCCGAGCAGCGCGGCATAGGCCCAGAACAGCGCCTGAAGCGTGGTGGACGACATGCGGTTCGCACCAAAGCTCATCGCGAACACGATGGCGAGCGGCGAAAAGGCGAACAGCATGCCAAGCCCGCTCATGCCGCCCGTGGGCGACACCAGCATCCGCCACATGCCCGTATAGGCGACGGACAAGGACACGATACCCGTCAGCAGCACCGCCGAGATCATGTAATTGTAGACCGACAGCATGTAGGACCGCAGCCCCGCATCGTACGCGTCCGAGCGCGTACCGGCTGCAACACCGAACGGTGCGGCTGTCGGCCGGGGGTCAGACCAGTTTGCCATTGCGAATAAAACTCCTCTCCCGGCCAAGCGGGCCGGATGGACGGAATATCGCGCTTCCGATACGCCAATACAAGGGAAACCGGGTATTCTGCAGGCACCGTGGCGAGGTTAAAACGTTTCTGTCATGTTTCGTTTGTTTGCTGCGCTGCGCCCTCCTCCTGCCGTTCGCGATCTTCTGCTGGCCACCATGGAAGGCCCGTCGAACGTGCGGTGGCAGGATGACGAGCAGCTGCACCTCACGCTGCGCTTCATCGGCGAGGTTGACGGGCGCGCGGCGGAGGACGTCGCCGCCGCGATCGACCAGGTCGGGGGAGAAGCGCCCGTTGTCAGCATCCGCGGCGTCGGCGCGTTCGACACGGCGCTGTGGGCCGGCGTCGCGCCTGCCGAGCCCGTCGCCAGGCTCCACCGCAAGGTGGATCACGCGCTGGTCCGTTGCGGGCTCCAGCCGGAGCGCCGGGCGTTCCTGCCGCACATAACGCTGGCGCGCTTCCCGCGCAGCCTGCGCGCGGCGCCGGAGATCGTCTCCTGGCAGGCGCGGCATGCCGCGCTCGCCAGCGAGCCCTTCCGCCTGTCGCACCTGCTCCTCTACCAAAGCTTTCTCACACGCGAGGGCGCCCGTTACGAACCGGTCGGGCGATGGCCCCTGGCCTAGGTTCTCCTGCTCTCTTCCGCTGCCCTCGCCTCTCCCCTTGCCCCGGTCGCCCCACCCGCATAGCTGCGCCTGCAATGCTCCGCCGTCTTTCCCTGCTCGTCCCCCTGCTCACGCTCGCCGCCAGCGGAAGCGCGGTCGCGCAATCCCGTCCCGAGGCCGGGAAGGTGCGTGTCCGCATCACCACCTCCGACGGCGCGTTCGTCCTCGCGCTGGATGCTCGCCACGCGCCGAAGACCACGGCACGGTTCCTCCAATATGTCGATGACGGACGACTGGACGGCACGCGCTTCTACCGCGCAGCGCGCAGTCGCCTGCGCCCCAGGATCGGGTTCATCCAAGGGGGGATCGGCACCGACGCGCGCCGCATCCTGCCGCCGCCGGATGCGCATGAGCCGACCAATCGCACCGGCATCCGGCACCTGGACGGCACCATTTCCATGGCCCGCCGCACGGTGAACGATCCCGCCGGCGGCAATTTCTTCGTGACGGTGGGGCCGGCGCCGCAGTTCGACGCTCGCCCCGGCTATTCGGGATATCCCGCCTTCGGCCGGGTGGTGGAAGGCATGGCAACCGTTCGCCGCATCCTCGCGGAGCCGAGCGGCGGCGGCTCCGAAGCGATGAAGGGACAGATGATCCTCCACCCCGTGCGGATCCTTCGCGCGCAGAGGATCGACGGCACGCCACGCCCGACCGGCGCACCGAAGACCTGGCAATTGCTGCAACGCCGCTGAGTTCGCCGACGTATCAGCCGGGCTGGAACACGCCGCAGGCGATCCGGCCGCCGGAATTGCCGCTGGGATCGGTCATCAGATCGTCGGCATTGGCATGCACCATCATCGCCGAGCCGTCCGCATCGAGCAGCCCGGCCATGGTCGCGCCGGGGATGGTGATGCCGATCGTGCCGCGGCCGTCGGTGCCGACGATCAGATTGGGGAGGTCGCCCTGATGCGGCCCCTGCGGGTTCATCGTCCCGTGCTTCGCCGCGGTGGGGTTCCAGTGCCCGCCGGCCGAGGTGAAATCCGGACCGTCGCAGCGTCCGGTCATGTGGACATGCGCACCATGCGTGCCAGCCGGCACCCCCATGGCGTCCAGCGTGAAGCGCACGCCGCCTGCCACTTCGGTGGCGGTGGCGCGGCCTGCCGGGGCGCCATCGGAGGTGACCATGCTGGCGACCGCCCGCGCGCCACCCGAAACCGGCGCGCCCGCCTCCAGTTCCTTTCTCTCGCAGCCTGCCAGGGCGAGTGCCGCACCGACGCCCAGAGCCGCCGTGCCAAGACTGCGCGCCATCGAAATCACCGTCATCGCAAGTTTCCCACTGCCGTTCCCATGTTCAACGGGCAGGTAGATGGCCGGTTCCGTTTCGGCAATGCAATGACACGGGCGCGGCGGGACAGCCTTGGCTAGCTGTCTAGTGCCATGCGTCGTGCCGAAGAAACATGCCCTTCGGGCGCGCGCGTCCCGGCTTCCAGCTGATCTGTTGCAACCCAGCCGTCAGGCACCCGTTCATGGCAGCATGGCGGAAACGGCTGTCCTCCCCCTCGCACGCAACGGATCGCGTGAATGCTGCGCCTGATCGCAGGCGGCTATGCCGAGGCCGGTGCGAAGGGCCTTGTCGAGCTGGAGTTCCGAAACGGGGCGCTGGCGGTAAGCGCCACCCTCGCGAACGTCGCCAACGTCTCGGCGGGCCTTGCCCTACCCGGTTCCTCCCGCTGGTGGCTGGTGGAGGAGCGCGCGGGCCAGCTGGTGCTGCTCGACGGTGCGGAAGGCTGGCGACGAGAGGCGGTTCTCCCGTCGGGCGGTGAGGGCCCCTGCTATCTTGCGCTCTCTCCGGACGGCCGTTTGCTCGCCGTGGCCAATTACGACAGCGGCACGGTGGCACTGCTTCCGCTGGCGCCGGACGGATCGCCTGCCGGCCCGCTCGCACGGCATCAGAACCATGGCAGCGGCCCCAGCCGGGAACGGCAGGAAGGACCGCATGCGCACTGGGTCGGCTTCGGTGCGGATCGGCGGCTCTACGCGGTCGATTTGGGCGCGGACCGCATTCTCGCCTTTGCCGATCCGGCGCGCGGCGGGCTGGAGGCTCCTGCGACCGTATTTTCCGCGCCGCCAGGCTCCGGACCCAGACAGCTCGCCTTCCATCCTGCGCTGCCGCTCGCCTTCCTGGTCAGCGAACTCGCCTCGACCTTGACCGTGCTCGAGCGGGACGAGGCCGGCCTGCTGCATGCCCGGCAGACCATCTCCACCCTGCCGCCCGGCACCGCCGGGGAAAGCCTTGGCGGGGCCATCGCGCTGTCTGCGGACGGCGGACGATTGTGGGTCAGCAATCGCGGCCATGACAGCGTCGCCGCCTTCGCCATCGACGACGGCAAGGCCCGCCTCGTCGGCCATGCGCCCAGCGGCGGTTCGTCCCCGCGTTTCCTGCTACAGCACGAAGACTGCCTGTTCGTCGCGCACGAGAAGAGCGGCGGGGTTACCGTTCTCGCCCTCGACCGGGACGGGACGCCGCACCTGAGCGATGCGCGCGCCGACGTGCGGGGCGCAGCGTTCCTGGCGCTGCTGCCCGGCTGAGGGTCATACCAGCGTCATCAAACTCGCATTGCCGCCAGCGGCCGTGGTGTTGATGGAAGTCGATACCTCTTCCACCAGCCAGTCGGCGCGATAGGGCGAAACCTGCGGCAGGAGGATCGGGCCGGGCATCGCCGCCACCTGGGTCAGCGCCGCCAGAAGCTGCTCCGCATCGCCCTCGATCAGCACGCCCGCGCAATCGGCGGGAACCCCGTCCCCCAGCAACGTGACGCGCGCGCGCACGGCGGGCGGCAGTTCCACCAGCGCTTGCCGCAACGCCGCCGGGCCGGACACGAGCGCGTCGTTGCCGGTGGCCAGCGCCGCCGCCAGCTGCTCGCGCAACCCGGCCGCCGTCTGCGCGACCAGCAGGATGCGGCCGCGCGGGCGGTGCGCATAAAGGTTGCGCTCGCCCACCGGCCCGGCCAGCTCGATCGGCCGATCGCAACGGATCCACTCGCCCACAGGCTGCGGCGCGCCCAGCGCCCGTGCGGCGCCATCGGGCGCTGCATCGGCGCCGTCGACGGCGATCGCCGGCCCCTCCACAAGCCGTCCGAGGTACAGCGGCCCGCCCGCCTTCGGCCCGGTGCCGGACAGGCCCCGCCCGCCAAACGGCTGCACCCCCACCACCGCGCCGATCACGTTGCGGTTGACGTAGAGATTGCCGGCATGGACGCGGGGCAACACCGTTGCGACCGTCTCGTCCAGTCGGGTGTGCAGGCCGAAGGTGAGCCCATAGCCCGTCGCATTGATCGCATCGATCAGCCGGCCGAGATCCTGCCGGCGATAGCGCACGACGTGCAGCACCGGGCCGAACACTTCGCGTTCCAGCTGCGCGATGTCGGCCAGCTCGATGATGGTCGGCGCCACGAACGTCCCGCGCGAGGTTTCGTCCGGCAAGGTCACCCGCTGCACCGCGCAGCCACGCGCCTGCATCGCCGCCACGTGCTTCTCGATGCCTTCCTGCGCCTCCGCGGTGATGACAGGACCGATGTCGCGGCTCAGCCGATCGGTGCTGCCAACGGTCAGCTCCGCCAGCGCACCACGCAGCATCTCCAGCAGCCGGTCCGCCACGTCCTCCTGCACGCACAGGATGCGCAGCGCCGAACACCGTTGCCCGGCGCTGTCGAACGCGGAAGCGATCACATCGGCGACCACCTGTTCGGCCAGCGCGGAGGAGTCCACGATCATGGCGTTCTGGCCGCCCGTCTCCGCGACGAACGGGATCGGCCGACCCGTGGCGCCCAGCCGCCCGGCAAGCTGCCGCTGGATCAGCCGGGCGACCTCGGTGGAGCCGGTGAACATCACCGCTGCCGTCTCCGGAGCCGCGACCAGCGCCGCGCCCACGGCGCCGTCCCCCGGCACGAGCTGAAGGACATCCGCCGGAATGCCCGCCCGGTGCAGGATCTCCACCCCCGCGGCGGCGATCAGCGGCGTCTCCTCGGCCGGCTTGGCAAGCACGGGATTGCCGGCGACCAAAGCCGCGGCAACCTGCCCGGTGAAGATGGCGAGCGGAAAGTTCCACGGGCTGATGCACACCACCGGCCCGAGTGGACGGTGCTGCTCGCCCAGCGCCCGGCGCGCCTCGGCCGCATAATAGCGCAGGAAGTCGATCGCCTCGCGAACCTCGGCCACTGCGTTGGCCGCCGACTTGCCCGCCTCGCGCACGGCCAGCCCCATCAGCTCGGGCATGCGCTCCTGCATCAGGTCCGCCGCCCGCTCCAGGCACGCGGCGCGCTCCGCGAGCGGCACCTTTGCCCAGGTCTCCGCCGAACCCGCCGCAGCCGCCACCAGCTCGCCGATCCGCTCCGGCGCCAATTCCTCGACCACGCCTACCACATCATTGTGATCGGCCGGGTTGCGCACCTCGCGCGCCGTGCCGCCCAGCGGCGATGCGGCGCGCCGCTCGCGTGCGGCGCTCGCCTGCATCGCGTCCGCCAGGGCCGCCAGCGTGTTCTCGTCGGCAAGGTCGAGCCCCGCCGAGTTGCGGCGCGCGCCATACAGGTCGGCGGGCAGCGCCACCGCCGGGTGCGGCGCGCCCGGCTCCGGCATGGCGCGCACCGCCGTTACCGGATCGGCCACCAGCTCCTCGATCGCCACCGCCGGGTCGGCGATCCGATTCACGAAGGAGGAATTGGCGCCGTTCTCCAGCAGGCGCCGGACGAGATAGGCGAGCAACGTCTCATGCGTGCCGACCGGCGCATAGATGCGGCACGGTCGGTCGAGCTTGTCGGCGCCGACCACCTCTTCGTACAGCGGCTCGCCCATGCCGTGCAGGCACTGGAATTCGTAATCGCGCGCGCTGTCCCGGCCACCCGCCATGTGAAAGATCGCCGCCAGCGTCTGCGCATTGTGCGTCGCGAACTGCGGGAACACCCGGTCGCGCGCCGCCAGCAGCCGGCGGGCGCAGGCGAGATAGGCGACGTCGGTGTGGATCTTGCGGGTGTAGACCGGGAAGTCGACCTGCCCGTCCACCTGCGCGCGCTTGATCTCGGCATCCCAATAGGCGCCCTTGACCAGCCGCACCATGATCCGCCGCCCGGTGCGCCCCGCCAGATCGACGATCCAGTCGATCACGAACGGGCAGCGCTTGCCATAGGCCTGCACCACGAAGCCCAGCCCGTCCCAGCCGGCGAGATCGGGATCGGCGGCCAGGCTCTCCAGCAGGTCCAGCGACAGCTCCAGCCGGTCGCTCTCCTCCGCGTCGATGTTCAGGCCGATGCCATGGCCCTTTGCGAGCACCGCCAGCGCCTTCACGTCCGGCAGCAGCTCCGCCATGACCCGCTCGGCCTGCCCGCGGGTATAGCGCGGGTGCAGCGCGGAAAGCTTGATCGAGATGCCCGGCCCCTCATACGGCCCCCGCCCCGCCGATGCCTTGCCGATGGCATGGATCGCGGCGGTATAGTCCGCCAGGTAGCGGCGCGCGTCCGCCGCCGTGGTCGCCGCCTCGCCGAGCATGTCGTAGCTGTAGCGGAACCCGCGTTCTTCCAGCGGCCGGGCGCGCTCCAGCGCCTCGGCGATCGTCTCGCCGGTGACGAAGCGCTCGCCCATCAGGCGCATGGCTGCATCCACGCTGCGCCGGATCACCGGAGCGCCGGCCCGCGCCACCACGCGGGTCAGCGCGGCGCCCAGCCCCTTCTGCTCCGTGGCGGCGGTGAGCTTGCCCGTGAGCACCAGGCCCCAGGTCGCCGCGTTGACGAACAAGGTGCGGTCATCCCCCGCATGCGCACGCCAGTCGCCCGGCGCGATCTTGTCGCGGATCAGGGCGTCGCGCGTTTCCTTGTCGGGGATGCGCAGCAATGCCTCGGCGAGGCACATGAGCGCCACGCCCTCGTCGCTGGAAAGCGCATATTCGCGCACCAGCGCGGCCACGCCGTCCTCCGGCCCGCGCGCGCGCAGCGCCGTCACCAGCGCCGTCGCCGTGCCGCGAACGGCCTCGGCCATCGACGGCGACAGTTCGGCCTGATCGAGCAGCGCCGCCAGGCATTCCCGCTCCGGCCGGCGGGTCGCCGCCGTGATCGCCCGCCGCAGCGGAGTACGCGCCCCGACCGGAGGAGCAAAGGAAGCGAAAGCCTGCGACATGAAGATCTGGACCTCTCAGAAAACCTGGCGCGCGATTAGCACTGCCAGGAGATAAGCGCGTGCCTGTTCTTCGCCAAGGATCAGCTCGATCGAACCATAACTTGGTGGTAAGACAACCCGGATGACCAGAGCTACCTCACTTCGCGACGACATCGACCTGATCGACCACAGGATCATCCACGCTCTGCGGGAGGACGGCCGCTTGCCGATCGGCGAGCTGTCCGAGCGGGTCGGCCTGTCGAAGACGCCCTGCCAGGCGCGCCTCAAACGACTGCGCGAGCGCGGGATCATCCGCGGCTTTCGCGCGGTGATCGATCCCGCCGCGCTTGGCCTCGATTACGTCGCCTTCACGGAGGTGAAACTCTCCGACACGCGCGAGGCGGCGCTGGAGGCGTTCCGGCAAGCCGTGCTGAAGATCCCGGAGGTGGAGGAATGCCACATGCTCGCCGCCTCCTTCGATTATCTGCTGAAGGTGCGCACGTCCGACATCCGCCGCTACCGGGCGGTGCTGGGGGAGAGGATCTCCAGCCTGCCGCATGTCTCCAGCACGTCCACCTTCGTGGTCATGGAAACGCTGCGCGACGCCGGTTCGTGACGCTTACAACGCCTGCAACATGCCCGGCGTCAGCACCTGCGGCAGCACGCGCGGCTCGCCGGCGCCGGGTGCGTAATAGAGGTACAGCGGAACGCCCGCGCGATTATGCGCCTCGATGAACCGGCCGAGCACCGGATCCCCATCGGTCCAGTCGCCCACCAGCACGCGGATGCCCTTGGCAGCGAAGCTCGCGCGCGTGGCCTGCGTTTCGATCGCGGCCTTTTCGTTCACCTTGCACGTCAGGCACCAATCGGCGGTGAAATAGGCGAACACCGGCCGCTTCTCCGCACGCAGTCTCGCGAGTTCGGCTTCGCTGAACCGCTCCGCGCCGGCGCTCGCGGTCCCCGGCCCGTCCGGCCTCCGCCCGGCAACGGCGAAGGTCGTCGCGACCGCGACCAGCGCCACGCCTGCAACCAGAACGCCCACCGATCGGCCGCTCCGCTGGCGGGCTCCGGCCACCCACAATAGCAGCCCCGCCGCCAGGGCTCCCGCCAACGCGATCGTCAGCGCATCCACTCCGCCCTGCCGCCCCAGCACCCAGCCGAGTGCCAGCGCGGTGAGCCACATCGGCACGGAGAGCACGCGGCGGAAGGTTTCCATCCAGCCGCCCGGCCGCGGGAGACGGCGGCGCAGCGCAGGCACGAAGCCCAGCAGCAGGAACGGCAGCGCCAGCCCGAGCCCGAGCCCGGCGAACACCGCCAATGCCGCGGGCCACGGCAGGACCAAGGCTGCACCCAGCGCCGCGCCCATGAACGGCCCGGTGCAAGGCGTTGCGATGAACGCGGCCAGCGCACCGGTTGCAAACGCCCCCGCGCTGCCCCCCTTCGCCGCGAAGCGCGGCACCGGCAGCTCGAACAGCCCCGACAGGTTGAGTGCCAGCGCCACCGTCAGCAGCAAAAGCAGCGCAACGACGCGCGCGTCCTGCAATTGGAACGCCCAGCCGACCGCCGCGCCGCCTGCGCGCAGCGCCAGGATCAGGCCACCCAGGGCCAGGCACACCAGCACCACCCCCCCGGTATAGGCCAGCGCCTCGCGACGCGCTTCGCCTTCGCCCAGGTGCCCGCGGGCCAGGCTCAGGGCCTTGAGGCTCAGAATCGGGAACACGCAGGGCATGACGTTGAGGATCAACCCGCCAAGCAGCGCGCCCAGGAACGCGACGGCCGCCGCAGCAGCCCAACCCTGCGCCGCCGGAACGGCACCGGGCACCGCGGACAGCCGCAGCCCCTGCCCGCCTCCGATACGCAGGACGCCATGGATCCGGCCCGCGGGCTGCCCGGCCCTGGTTTCCACCACCAGCCGGTCCCCGTCCCGGCGCACCTGCTGCGGGGCGGCATTGTCGATCAGCCCGTTCGCCAGCGGAAAGAAGCGCACGTCGGTGGCCGGCGCCCCCGCCGGGTAAGGCACGGCGAGCCGCAGACGTCCTCCCTCGACGGCATAGCTCGCCTGCGCCTCGAGCGGGCGCGGTATGGCACGCCGCCATTGGTCGAACCGCGCCCGCTTGGCCGCCGCAACCGCCCCTGCGCCCACCGTCAGATCGAGCGCGAGATCCTGCGCCTCGGGCACGCACAGGGTTTCGGTGCAGACGAGATACGAAAGATGCAGCCGCACCGGCAGGTGCGTGCCCGTCGCGAGCCCGGCCGGCACGCGAAGGTCGATCAGCGGCGCGAAGGGGCCCTCATAGACATAGTTCATCAACCCCGCGACGGTGAGTGTGGTCGGCAACGGGTACGCGGGCTTGCCTGCCGTCATGCCGCGGGGCAGCGTCCAGGTGAGCGTCGCGGGAAAGCCCGCATCGCCCGGATATTCCCAATAGCCGTGCCAGCCCGGCTGCGGCCGCGAGTCGATCGCCAGCGGCACCGTGTCGCCTGCGCGGGGGTGGGCGGTTTCTGCCACCAGCCGCATGGCGATGTGCCGCCCGCCCCCTTGCGCCGCGGCCGGCCATGCCAACAGCACGAGCAGCATCGTCACGAGCATGTTACGCAACCGATGCATGCGCCATCCTTGTCCCATCGCCACGCTCCGGCCATAGGCGCGGGCGCACCCGATCGCAAAGGAGCCGCCGTGAAACGCCTGTCCTCGCTTGTCGCCCTTGCCGTAGGCCTCGCGGCCGCCCCGCTCCTTGCGCAGGAAGGCCCCAGGCCGATCGAGGTCGCGCCATCGGCGGTCGCGACGGCACCACAGAACCCGCCCAAGCTGATCGTGGCGATCTCGGTGGACCAGTTCTCCGCCGACCTGTTCGCCGAATATCGCAACCACTTCCGCGAGGGCTTCGCCCGGCTCCTGACCGGCGTCGTTTTCCCGTCCGGCTACCAAAGCCATGCCGCCACCGAAACCTGTCCCGGACACTCGACTATCCTGACCGGCTATCGCCCGACCCATACCGGCATCATCGCCAACAACTGGCTCGACCTCGCCGCCCCGCGCGCCGACAAGACGGTCTATTGCGCCGAGGACGAAAGCGTCATCGGCTCCGATCACGAGCGGTACACCGTGTCCGACAAGCACCTGAAGGTTCCGACGCTTGGCGAGCGGATGAGGGCGGCAAACCCGGCCACCCGCGTCGTTTCCGTCGCCGGCAAGGATCGCGCCGCGGTGATGATGGGCGGGCACAATGTGGACGAGCTGTGGTGGTGGGACGGCAAGGCCTTCGCCTCCTATGCCGGCCGGCCCGCGCCGGAAGCGGTCACCCGCGTCAACGCTGCCACGAACGAGGTGATCGCACGGGGCCAGCCCGCCCTGCCGGTGCCGGATTTCTGCGTCGCGCACGATCGCGCGGTCGACATGCCGGGCGGCTTCACGATCGGTCGCGGCCGGTTCGAGCGGGCGCCGGGCGATGCCAGGCCGTTCCGCGCCTCTCCCGCCTTCGACGCGGCCGTTTTCGATCTCGCCACGCAACTCGTCCGCGACATGAAGCTGGGCCAGGGCGCGCAGACCGACATCATCGATGTCGGCGCGTCGGCGACCGACTATGTCGGCCATTCGCTCGGCACCGAGGGGCTGGAAATGTGCCTGCAGCTCGCCAGCCTCGACCACACGATCGGCCAGTTCCTGAACGCCCTGGACGCGACCGGGGTGGACTATGAAGTGGTGCTGACCGCCGACCATGGCGGCCATGACGCGCCCGAGCGCCATCAGCAGCGCGCCATGCCGAGGGACGCGCGCGTTTCCGACAATATCAGCGCGGAGGACATGGGCAAGGCGATCGGCGCCGCGCTGAAGCTGAAGGGTCCGGTGCTCTACAACTCGGAAGGGAACATCTTCGTCGATCCCGCGCTGCTCCCCCGCCAGCGCGCGCTGGTGCTCGCCGAAGCCAAGAAGCGCTTTCAGGCGCTGCCGCAGGTCGCCGCCGCGCTGACGCGCGCGGAAATCGAGAAAACGGCGCTTGCCACCACGCCGCCCGAAACATGGACGCTCGCCGAACGGGTCCGCGCGTCCTACGATGCCAAGCGCTCCGGCGACATCGTGCTCCTGCTCAAGCCGCGGGTGGTGCCGATACCGAAGCCGGGGCCGGGCTATGTCGCGACGCATGGCAGCCCCTGGGACTATGATCGCCGCGTGCCGATCCTGTTCTGGCGACGCGGGCTGACCGGGTTCGAACAGCCCCTGTCGGTGGAGACGGTGGACATCGCACCGACCCTGGCGGCGACGATCGGTCTGCCGATGCCGGGCGTGGACGGCCGCTGCCTCGATCTGGACGGCGGACCGGGCAGCACCTGTCCAGCGGAATGAAATAGGCCGGCGAACGGCCCCCTCGCCGTTCGAGGGGGCCGACGCCGTGCCGATAGCGCCCTATCGCAAGAGCGACTGCCGCTCGGCCGCCAGCGCCCGCGCCGCATCGCCAGAGGCCGCGGCACCCCTGAGGCACAGGATCGGCGTGTCGGGATTGCGGGTGCACCCCGGTGCGCGCTCGCGCGACACGAAGGTGGAGCTACTCCGGCCTTCTGAGGTGAGATTTCGCGCGTGGGTCACGTACGGCCTATCGCCAGCTCGGCCGGGTCACCGGCCGCGGGGCGGGCTGGAGCGACCCCGCGGCATCGAGCCCCCGGTGCGGGCGGCCGCAGCCCTGAACACCGGCGGGTAAGCCCCCGCCCCCCGCTAGGCTCAGCGCAGCTCGAAGGGACGAATGCCGGCGCCCAGCTTGTTGCCGTCCAGCGCGATACGCTGGTGCGTGTAATCGGCCACGAACGCTGGAGTGCGGCTCACCCCCGACGCCTGGTTCGCGGTGTTGCCGGCGATGGTCAGGCCGGTCGCGGGATACGTCTTCGCCTCCGCCGCAATGGCGATAAAGGCGGTCCAGTTCTCCTTGTTGCGCCCGTTCTGGAACACGTTGCGGGTGATCGTACCCGTGCCGCCTTCGGGCAGGTCGATCATGTAGTTCGTCTTCGAACCCTTGCTGTCGTCGAAGCTGTTGTCGCTGATCGTCACGCGCGGGCTGCGGATCTTGACGTAGTGACCGCCCGTCCCGCGCTCGAACCGCGAGTTGGTGACGACAACCTCGCCCTTGTTGGCGAGGTAGATGGAGTGCGAGCAGTTCGGCGCCTCGTCGCATTGGCCGAGGCCGGCGAAGGTGGAATGATCGATCGTGATCCGCTGCCCCACGGGCTCGCCGCCGAGGATACCTTCCTGGCTGTCGAGGAACATGGAGTGGGTGACGGTGAGGTCGCCCATCTCGGTGCGGATGCCCGCGCCGTTGCCATCGGACACGCGGAAGCCGCGAAACACCAGGCCGTCCACCGTCGAGCCTTGCCCGCGCAACACGAAAGCGGCCTTGCCCTCGCACGCCGTGCCTTCGAAGATCGCCGTGCCGGGCTCCCGCGCCTTGAAGGTGATGACGCCGCCGGCCTGCACCGTGCATTGGTGATAGACGCCCGGCGCGATCAGGATCGTCGCGCGCCCCATCCGCACCGACTGCACCGCCTCGTCCAGCGTGCCGAAGCCCTGCCCCGTTTCGGCGATGGTAAACGGAGCATCGGGCGCCGGGGCAGCGGCGGTGCCGAGGAGCATGGGGGCGGCGAGCAGGAGCGGGGCAAGGTAGCGCATGGCCCCTTGTCGCTCGCGGCGGACGCAGGGCGAGAGGAAAAGAAGGTTAAGCCAGCGGCGGATGCTCCTTGCCGGTGAGCAGACCGGCCAACTGTCCCAACCCGCAACACCTCTCGCCTTGCGTCATGCCTGTGCGATCAATCGAGGTTCGGCCGGAGATACCGCGTGGCGGTTTCGACATCCACGCCGCGGCGGCGGGCGTAATCCTCCACCTGATCCGCGCCGATCCGGGCCACGCCGAAATATTCGGCCTGCGGATGCCCGAAATAGAAGCCGGACACCGCCGCCGTCGGCAGCATGGCGAAGCTCTCGGTCAGCGTTGCGCCCGTGTTCGCCTCCGCCTGCAGCATCTCGAACAGGACCGGCTTGAGGCTGTGTTCCGGACAGGCCGGATAGCCGGGCGCCGGGCGGATGCCGCGATATTGTTCGCGGATCAGCGCCTCGTTGGTCAGTTGCTCGTCCGGCGCATAGCCCCACAGCGTGGTCCGGACATGCTGGTGCAGTCGCTCGGCGAACGCCTCGGCAAGGCGATCGGCAAGCGCCTTGAGCAGGATGTCGTTGTAATCGTCCACCTGCGCCTTGAAGCGCTCCAGATGCGGCTCGATCCCGTGAATGGAGACGGCGAAGCCGCCCATCCAGTCGCCCGCCGGATCGATGAAGTCGGCGAGGCACATGTTCGCGCGGCCCTCGCGCTTGGCGATCTGCTGGCGCAGGAACGGCAGGCGCACGCTTTGCTCGTTGGTGCGATCGAGGTCCGGCACCGCGCCCGGTCCGGCCGCCGCCCCGCCCGGGCTGCGGTGGTCGGCGGAGTGTGCGAGCTGCACCCAGACGTCGTCGCCGTCGCGATGGCAGGGCCACAAGGCGGCCACGCCCCTGGCGGTGAGCCATTTCTCGGCGATGATCGTGTCCAGCATCGCCTGCGCATCGGCGTAGAGCGACGTCGCGCTTTCACCGACCACCTTGTCCTCCAGGATGGCCGGGAAGTTGCCGGCCAGCTCCCAGGCGCGAAAAAACGGCGTCCAGTCGATCGTCTCGCGCAGATCGGCGAGGTCCCAATCCTCGAAGACGTGAAGGCCGGGCCTGGCGGGGGCGGTGGGCTTCAGCGCCATGTCGGCGACAAAGCCGTTGTCCCGCGCCCGGGCGATCGGCAGGAGATCGTTCGCCCCCTTGCCCTCGCGCGCGCGCCGCACAGCAGCATAATCGTCGGCGATCTTCGCGACATAATCGTCACGGATCGTTTCCGAGACCAGCGTCGTGGCAACACCCACCGCGCGGCTGGCGTCCAGAACATGCACCACCGGACCGTCATAGGCCGGCGCGATGCGCAGGGCGGTGTGCACCTTGGACGTGGTCGCCCCGCCGATCAGCAGCGGCATGGTCATGTCCGCGCGCTTCATCTCCTCGGCCACCGTGACCATCTCGTCCAGCGACGGCGTGATGAGACCGGACAGTCCGATCATGTCGGCATCGTTCTCGTTGGCGGCCTTCAGGATGTCCGACCAGGGCACCATCACGCCCATGTCGATCACCTCGAAGCCGTTGCATTGCAGGACGACGCCGACGATGTTCTTGCCGATATCGTGCACGTCGCCCTTCACGGTCGCCATGACGATGCGGCCTTTGCCTTTGGCGCCGGGCTCCTTGGCCGCCTCGATGAAGGGCAGCAGGTGCGCCACCGCCTTCTTCATCACGCGCGCGGACTTCACAACCTGCGGCAGGAACATCTTGCCCGATCCGAACAGGTCGCCGACCACGTTCATGCCGTCCATCAGCGGCCCCTCGATCACCTCGATCGGCCGGCCGCCGCGCGCGTCGATCGCCTGGCGCGCCTCCTCGGTGTCATCGACCACATAAAGGTCGATGCCCTTGACCAGCGCATGTTCCAGACGCTTGATGACCGGCCAGCCGCGCCATTCCTCGGCGGCCTTCTCCGCCGCCGCATCGGTGCCGCGATATTTCTCGGCCAGCGCCACCAGCCGTTCGCCGGCATCCGGATCGCGGTTGAGGATCACGTCCTCGCAGGCGGTGCGCAGGTCCGGGTCGATCGTGTCGTAGACGTCGAGCTGCCCGGCGTTGACGATCGCCATGTCCAGCCCGGCGGGGATCGCATGGTAGAGGAACACCGAGTGCATCGCCCGCCGCACCGGCTCGTTGCCGCGGAAGCTGAACGACAGGTTGGAAAGCCCGCCCGAGAAGTGGACGTGTGGACAACGCGCCTTGATCTCCTTCACCGCCTCGATGAAGTCGACCGCGTAGTTGTTGTGCTCCTCGATCCCGGTCGCCACCGCGAACACGTTGGCGTCGAAGATGATGTCCTCGGGCGGAAAGCCGATGCCCGTCAGCAGGTCATAGGCGCGGCAGCAGATCTCGATCTTGCGGTCTCGCGTGTCCGCCTGCCCCGCTTCGTCGAAGGCCATGACGACGACGGCGGCACCATAGGCCATGCACTTCCTCGCCTCGGCCAGGAACTTGTCGACGCCCTCCTTCATGCTGATCGAGTTGACGATCGGCTTGCCCGAAACGCACTTCAACCCCGCCTCGATCACGCTCCACTTGGAGCTGTCGATCATCACCGGCACGCGCGCGATATCCGGCTCGGAGGTCATCAGCTTCAGGAACGTGGTCATCGCGGCATGCGCGTCGAGCAGCCCCTCGTCCATGTTGACGTCGACGATCTGCGCGCCGTTCTCCACCTGCTCGCGCGCGACCTCGATCGCGGCGGCATAATCGCCGGCGAGGATCAGCTTTTTGAACTTGGCCGAGCCGGTGACGTTGGTCCGCTCGCCGATGTTGATGAACTGGGTGGGGGTAGTCATTCGTCTTCCTTGATCCTCCCCTGCAAGGGGAGGGGGACCAGCCGCAGGCTGGTGGAGGGGCCTCTCCACCAGCGGGATCGTTCGTGGAGACGCCCCTCCACCACCGAGCTGCGCCCGGTGGTCCCCCTCCCCGCACAGCGGGGAGGATCGACCATCACGCCGCCATGGTCATCGGCTCGAGGCCGGCCAGCCTTGTCACGACCGGCACCTCCGGCAGCACCCGGGGCGCGTGCCCCGCCACCGCCTTCGCGACCGCGCCGATGTGCGCGGGCGTCGTGCCGCAGCAGCCGCCGACCATGTTGACGAGGCCCTCGTCCACCCACTCGCGGATCAGCTCCGCCGTGCGCTCGGGCAGCTCGTCATACTGGCCGAGCTCGTTGGGCAGGCCGGCGTTCGGATAAGCGAGGATCAGCGCATCCGCCGCCCTGGCCAGCTCGGTGAGGTATGGCCTGAGCAGGTCCGCGCCGAACGCGCAGTTCACGCCGATGGTCAGCGGCTTCAGGTGCCGGAGCGAGTACCAGAAGGCGTTGATCGTGTGCCCGGACAGGTTGCGCCCCGACATGTCGGTGATGGTGAAGCTCATCATCACCGGCACCGGACGGCCCGCCGCTTCCTCCGCTTCCTTGGCGGCAAGCCCCGCGGCCTTTGCGTTCAGCGTGTCAAAGCAGGTCTCGACCAGCAGGAAGTCCACCCCGCCCTCGATCAGCGCATCGCATTGTTCGCGATAATGCTGCTTCAGCGTGTCATAGTCGATCTCGCGGAATGCCGGGTCGTTCACGTCCGGGGAGATGGACAAAGTCTTGTTGGTCGGCCCGATCGAGCCGGCCACGAAGCGGGCGCGCCCGTCCCTGGCGGTGGCCGCGTCGGTTGCCTCGCGCGCGAGCCTGGCGGCGGCCAGGTTGATCTCGCGCACCAGATGCTCGCAGCCATAATCGGCCAGCGCCACGCGGGTGGAGCTGAACGTATTGGTCTCGATCATGTCCGCGCCCGCCGCGACATAGGCCGCGTGGATGGCGCCGATCACATCGGGCCGCGTGAGGCACAGAAGGTCGTTGTTGCCCTTCTGGTCCTTGGCGAGATCGAGGCTGCCGCGATAGTCCGCCTCCGTCAGGCCATAGCCCTGGATCGACGTGCCGTAGCCGCCGTCGAACACCATGATCTTCTCGGCGGCAAGCGCGCGAAACCGCTGTTCGGCGTTCATGCCGCCTGCTCCTTGGAAGCCGGCTGCGGACGAATGCCCAGCAGGTGGCAGATGGCGTAGCTCAGTTCGGCACGGTTGAGCGTGTAGAAGTGGAAGTCGCGCACCCCGCCCGCATAGAGCCGGCGGGAAAGCTCGGCCGCGAGCGTGGCGGCGACCAGCTGGCGCGCCGCGGGATGGTCGTCCAGCCCCTCGAACAGCCGCCCCATCCAGGCCGGCACGTCGGTGCCGCACATCGCCGACATCCGCTTCACGCTGGCGAAGTTCGACACGGGCATGATGCCCGGCACGATCTCCACGTCCATGCCGGCTGCAGCCACCGCGTCGCGAAAGCGGAAAAAGGTTTCCGGCTCGAAGAAGAACTGGGTGATCGCCCGGGTGGCGCCCGCGTCCATCTTGCGCTTCAGATTGTCGAGGTCGCCGGCGCTATCGGCCGAGTCCGGATGGCATTCGGGGTAGGCGGCGACCGAAATCTCGAACGGATGGCGGCGGCGCAGGCCTTCCACCAGGGCGGCCGCATTCTCGTATCCGCCCGGATGCGGCGCATAGCCTGCCTTCTGGTCGGGCGCGTCGCCGCGCAGGGCGACGATGTGGCGCACGCCGGCTGCCCAATATTCATCGGCAACCGCGTCGATCTCCTCGCGGGTCGCCTCCACGCAGGTGAGGTGCGCCGCGGCGGCGAGCGACGTTTCGCGCTGGATGCGCGCCACCGTCGCATGGGTGCGCTCGCGCGTGGACCCACCCGCACCGTAAGTGACGGAGACGAAACGCGGGCCAAGCGGCTCCAGCGTGCGCACCGTCTCCCAAAGAGCTTCCTCCATCTTCTCCGTCTTGGGCGGGAAGAACTCGAACGAGATGCGCGCGTCCCCGCCGACATCGGCGAACAAGGGAGAGGCGAGCGCGCGCTGCGCCTCCGCCAGCTGCGAAACCGAGATCGTCATGCCGCCTTCACTCCCTGCGCCGCCGGGCCTTGCATCGACGCCCCGCGCTTGCGCCCCAACCATAGTTTCACCGTCAACTCGCCGCCTTCCAGCGTTTCGTCCCGCGCCGGCGCCAGGCCTGCCGCCTCGAACCAGCCATGAATCTGCTCATCCGAAAAGCCGAGCCGCATGTGTCCGTCGCGCAGGCGCAGCTCCTCGCGGTCGTGCGCGGCGAAATCGGCGATCAACAGGCGTCCGCCCGCTACAAGCACCCGTGCCGCTTCCGCGATCGCCTGATCGGGCGCCTCCACGAAGTGCAGCACGTGGTGGATCACCGCCACGTCCGCCGCATCGTCCTTGAGCGGCAGGGCATACAGGTCCGCCTGGCGCAATTCGGCCGCGCCCTGCAACTTGGCGCGCGCGAGGCGCAGCATCTCGGACGATCGATCAATGCCAACCGCATGCCGCGCCTGCCCGGCGAACAGCTCCAGGATGCGCCCGGTGCCCGTGCCGATGTCCACCAGGGTATCGACCGGCATGCCCCCCAGCACGTCCGCCATCGCCGCCTCGACCTGGCTTTCGGCGACATGGAGCGAGCGGATCGCGTCCCACTGCCCGGCATTCGCCTCGAACCATTGCGCGGCGCTCGCCGCCCGGTCCGCGCGAACGGCCGCGAGTTTCGCGGCGTCGGCCTCCGCCCACAGGTCCGGTTCCATTCCGCTCCAGGCGTCCAGCGCCTGCCCGACCGGCACGACGCGCCCAGGCTCGCCCAGCGCCACGAACACCCAGCTCCCCTCCTTGCGCCGCTCGGCCAGGCCCGCGTCGGCAAGGATCTTCACGTGCCGGGAGACGCGCGGCTGGCTTTGCCCCAGCACTTGCGCGAGTTCGCCGACGGACAGCTCCATGCGCCGCAACAAGGCAAGGATGCGCAGCCGCGTCGGGTCCGCCAGGGCACGGAAGATGTCGAGGGCCAGCGCCATGCGAAAGGATATAAAGATATCTTTATATGCGGTCAACGAGCGTGAAGGCGAAACCCGTGCCGGGGCCAAGCGTATTGATCCCGATCAGCGCGGCATCTACCCCGCTAATAATCGTTCCGTCTCCGAAAGGACCTTGCATGAAGAAGATTCTCGTTTCCCTCGCCGCCGTTGCCGCTCTCGCCGCGTGCAGCCCCAAGGCGCAGAACGAAACCGCCGAAGCCGCGGACACGGTGGCGGGCGACGTCAACGCCACGATGGGCGAGGCGATCAACGACACGGATGCCGCTGCCGACCGCGCGTTCGGCTCCGCCGAGGCAACGATGGACAATGCCGGTGACCGCCTCGCCAACGGCGCCGATCGCGCCGCAGACCGGACGGGCGAAGCGCTGCGGGATGCCGGCAACGCGATCGACGACTGATCGGGACGTGCGGGCCGCGGTTCTCCTTCCCCTGCTGCTCGCCGCTTGCGGCACGGGCGACCCGCCGCCGGGCGCGACCTCGGCGGGCGAGGCGCAGGCGCTGAACGAGGCCGCGGCCATGCTGGACGCCAACAGCGTGGAGGCGAACGCCGTCGGCATCGACGGCGACAACGAGGACGGAGCTCAATGACCGAAAGCCAACCCGAGCAGCGCCGCCTGGGCGCCTCCGATCTGCACATCGCCCCGCTGGTGCTGGGCGGCAACGTGTTCGGCTGGACGGCGGACCGGGAAGCGAGCTTCGCCGTGCTCGACGCCTTTGCCGAGGGCGGCGGTACGCTGGTCGACACCGCCGATGTCTATTCCGCCTGGGTGGACGGGCACAAGGGCGGCGAGTCCGAGGCGATGCTCGGCGCATGGTTCGCCTCCCGCGGGCGCAAGCTGAAGGTCGCCACCAAGGTCGGCATGCTGCCCGGCGAGGGTGGCGAGAAGCTCGCCCCCGCGCGCATCGCCGCTGCCTGCGACGCCTCGCTGAAGCGGCTCGGCGTCGAGCAGATCGACCTGTACTACGCGCACCAGGATGACGAGAGCACCCCGCAGGAGGCCTATGTCGAGGCGTTCGCGCGCCTGGTGGAGGCGGGCAAGGTCGCCGTGCTCGGCGCTTCCAACCTCCACGCCGCACGGCTGAAATCCGCGGTCGAAACCGCCAGAACGGCTGGCCTGCCGCACTTTCAGGTGCTGCAGCCGGAATATAATCTCGTCAGCCGCCACCGGTTCGAAGGGCAGCTTCAGGACTATTGCGTGGAGAACAACATCGGCGTGCTGCCTTATTACGGGCTCGCCTCGGGGTTCCTGACGGGCAAGTACCGGTCCCGGGACGATCTGGCCAAGAGCGTTCGCGGCGGGCGCATGGGCGAGCTTCTCGAAGGCAAGGGGCGCGCAGTGCTGGAGGCGATGGACGGCGTGGCGGCCGAAACCGGCGCGAGCCTTGCACAGATCGCGCTTGCCTGGCTTCTCGCGCAGCCGGGCGTCACCGCACCGATCGCCTCGGCCACCAGCGTGGCGCAGCTCCAGGAACTGCTCGGCGCCATGCGGCTGACGCTTTCCGTCGAGCAACTGGCACGGCTCGACGACGCAGGCGCCTGAGGTTCAACTTTTGGTCACCTCTGCCTGCCAAAGTCGCAGCGGGAGGCACCATGCTCGACAGCCTTGAGGATTACCGGGAGCGCATGGTCGCGATCATCGATCGCGTCCGGCCGTATCTGACGGAATGCACACCCGCGGGGGTGGCGGAGATCGTCCGCTCGCGCGACGAGATGGCGCGCGTGCTCACCATCTTTCAGCTCTTCGTGCACCGCGAGATCTTCGAGCCCCTGACGGCCGGGATCGATCCCGCGCGACGGCGGCTCGGCACCGAGCTCAAGACGGAGTGCATCCTCCTGACCGAGGAGTTCCGCCATTCGAAGCGGCGCTGGAACGATGTGGACCTCGCGCTGCACTGGGCCGAGTACCAGCCGGCCGCGGTCGCCTTCCGCCGCCGTATCCTGGATCACCTTGATCGCGTGGCGGCGCTTGGCCGCCACGAGTTGCTGCACGCCGCCTGAGCGCGGAATCAATCACCGCCGAACGTCAGCGCCGTCACCCCGCGCTCCCGTTCGTTCAGCAACAGCGCGCGACCGGCCGGCGGCGCGGAGCGCTGCGGACAATCGTGGCGGAAACACGCACGGCAGCCAAGGCCGATCGGTGTCGCCTCTCCGGCAAGATCGATCCCCCGCGCCGCCGCCAAACTCCCCGCCTGCCCCGCCGCCAGGCCCAAGCCGACGGCGAACTCCGCGCGAACCCCGCCAAAGCGGCGCCCTTGCGGCACAACCGTGCGCGACAGGGTGAGCCAGCGGGAATTGTCCTCCAACGCGACAAGCTGCACCGCCAGCTCGCCCGGACGGTCGAACGCATGCAGCAGCCGCCATAGCGGGCACCGTCCTTCCGCCTCGGCGAGCGGCGACGCGCTCGCGCCGGAGAAGCGCTTGGAAGCCTGCCCGGCCCGGTCCACCCGCACCATGAAGAACGGCAACCCCCGCGCCCCCACGCGCTGCAGCGTCGTCAGCCGATGCGCCACCTGCTCGAACCCGGCACCGAACCGCCGCTGCAGCAGTTCGAGATCGTACCCGGTCGCCTCGCACGCCCGCAGGAAACGGGCATAGGGCATCATCACGGCAGCGGCGAAATAGCTGCTCAGATGCCGGCGGAAGAGGCGCTCGGCCGTGCGATCGGCAAGGCCCGCGCCCTTTGCCAGCGCGTCGATCTCCGCCCGTGCCTCGATCTGGCCGAGCTGCCAGGCGGCCGCAAAGGTGCGCGACGCCGAATCCAGCGTTTCGCTGAGCTGGAGCTGGCGGGCATGCAGGTCCAGCCGGCGGAGCAGGTCCGGCAGGACATCCACCGGCAGGATGCGGATCGTCAGCTGGTGTTTCACCCGCAACCGCTCGGCAATCGCGCCGTATACGTCGCCCGCCCCCATCCGCAGTTCGTCCGCCACCGCCTCCGCCAGGGCATCGAGATCGGCGAAATGTCCGCGCCAACGCTCGATCTCGCCGCGAACCTGGCTCACCGCATCCTGCGGGCCGCCGGTGTCGGTGCCGCCCTGCCCCATACGGTCATAGGCACGGGCGAACGCCTCGGCCCCGCCCGGGGCGCCCGCCAGCCACTCCTCGATCTCGTTGCGGTCGATCTCCAGATCGGCGAACATCGGATCGGTCAGCCGCCGCCGCAGCGCCGCCTCGCCACCACCCGGCTCGCCGGCGGAAAGGGCACGCGGATCGAAGTCGAAGCTTTCCGCCAGCTTCACCAGCAGCGCCGCGGACAGCGGGCGCTGGTTGCGTTCCACAAGGTTGAGGTAGCTGGGACTGATGGCCAGCACTTCGGCCATGGCGGCCTGGGTGAGGCCGTTCAGACGCCGGAGCCGGCGAACGGCATGTCCGGCGAAAAGCTTGCGATCGGCCAAGTGTCACCTCCTGGCCACGCCTTATTGTCAATTGTTTACAGAAGAACAAGCGACTGAGCGGTTGATCCACACACCGCAACCCGTCGCCATCGCCAGCCGCCCTCCCGCGAAATGCCGGCACACGGCTAGAGCCCGCCTACCGGTTTCAAGCGGCCATCTTACCGCGAAAGAGTTCCTGGGGAGGAAAGGTGCCCGCCGCAGCCAAGGCTTGCGGCGGGCATTTTCGTGCGGCCAATGCCTGCTTCGTTCGTTGCGGAGCGACCGCGCGGGAGAAAATCGTGGCCGAAGCGAAGAAAGAGTCCAACCTCGTCCTCATCGCCGCCCTGCTGGCGAACCTCGGCATCGCGGTGGCGAAGTTTGTCGCGGCCGCGCTCACCGGATCGTCCTCCATGCTTACGGAGGGCTTTCATTCGGTGGTGGACAGCGGCAACCAGATCCTCCTGCTGTACGGGCAGAAGCGCGGCCACCGCCCGCCCGACGAGGCGCATCCGTTCGGCTATGGCCGCGAACTGTATTTCTGGGCGTTCGTGGTGGCGATCCTGATCTTCGCCGTCGGCGCGGGCGTGTCGATCTACGAAGGCTGGCTTCATTATGTCGAGCCGGAGCCGCTCCAGAGCCCCACCGTCAACTATGTCGTCCTCGGCATCGCCTTTCTGCTGGAGGGAACGTCCTGGGTGATCGCCATGCGCGAGTTCACCGCCGCGCATCGCGGCCAGAGCCTGTGGAGTGCCGTTCATCGATCCAAGGACCCCGCGACCTTCATCGTCCTGTTCGAGGACTCTGCCGCGCTGATCGGGCTCGTGATCGCCGCCATCGGCGTATGGGTCAGCCATGCCACCGGCGATCCGCGCCTGGATGGCCTTGCCTCCATTGCGATCGGGCTTGTTCTGGCGCTGGTGGCGGCGCTGCTGGCGCGCGAGGCGAAGGGCCTGCTGATCGGTGAAGGGGCCGACCCGCGGATCGTCGGCGATGTCCGCCGCATCCTCGACGGTTTTCCAGCCATCTCCCACGTCAATCACGTGCGCACCGTTCATACCGCGCCCGACAGCGTGTTCGTGGCGATCAGCGCCGATTTCGAGGACGCCGTTACCATGGGAGAGGCCGAAACGCTGATCGAGACGATGGAGACGCAGCTCAAACAGGAACTGCCAATCCTTTCCTCCATCTACATCCGGCCGGAAAAGCGCGAGAATGCCGCCGTGCTGAAGACGGGCGCGCCAGCGCCGGCTTGAGGAAACCGCTCCTAGGCCGCGGGCACCAGTTCCATCACGTCCAGGATCGACTCGTACCGCGGATACGGGAGGACCACGCGCCAGCGGCTGGGCCCTACCCGCTCGACGGCCCCGATCATGTCCCGCCCGGCATCGCGGCCGTAATCGATCGGCCGCGTTTCGTCCCCTAGCATCATGGTACCGAGGAAGATCGCGCGGTCAGGCGTGTCGCTGAACACCAGGCCCACCGGCCGCTGCGATCCGCCGATCTTGGTCAGGCTCTGCACCGCGCCTTCGCGCGCCACCTGGCACCGGAACCAGGGATACGCGGTGAACTCCCCGCTGGCCGTGCCGTTCGCCCCGACCTTGAACACGCGGCAGCGGTAATCCCCGGCCGGCGGCAGCGCGCCTTGCAGCCGCTGATCCGGGTCGAACAAGACGCCCTGCGCCGCGATCGCCTTTCCATTGCCGGCCTGCCGCGCCCGGCCGAACGCCGTGACCCAGGCGGTGCGCCACTCGCGCAACCGAAAGCGGTCCGCCGGCGTGGCGATGCGCCGCCAATCGGCGCTCGACGGCGCGCGCCGATGCGCGGCTTCGACGGGCGGAGCGGGCGGCTCTGCCGGGGAAGCGGGTCGCGACCGTGCGCAGCCGCCCAGCGCGACGCCGATCGCCAGCGCCGTTGCCGCGTGACGCCTCATGCCGCCGTCCAGCCGCCGTCCATGGAGAGGTTGGCGCCGGTGATCGCCTTCGCTTCCTCGCGGCACAGGAACACGGCGAAGGCCGCGACCTGCTCGGGCGTGACGAACTCCTTGGTCGGTTGGGCGGCCAGCAGGACGTCGTTCATCACCTGCTCGCGCGTCAGCCCGCGCGCCTTCATGGTGTCCGGGATCTGGTTCTCGACGAGCGGCGTCCAGACATAGCCGGGCGAGATGCAATTGGCGGTGATGCCGTCTCGCGCGACCTCCAGCGCGACTGTCTTGGTCAGTCCGGAAAGACCATGTTTCGCAGCGACATAGGCGGCCTTGTTGGGACTGGCCACAAGGCTGTGCGCGGAGGCGGTGGAGATGATCCGTCCCCATTTCCGCTCGCGCATGAAGGGGATGGCCGCCTTCATCATGTGAAAGGGCGAGGACAGGTTGATCGCGAGGATCGCGTCCCATTTCTCGTTCGGAAACTCCGCCACCTGCGACACGAACTGCACGCCGGCGTTGTTGACGATGATGTCCGGACCGCCCAGCTCGTCATGCGCGCGCTGCACCAGCCGGGCGATCTCCTCCGGCCGGGTCATGTCCGCGGGATCGTACAGCGCCGCGGCCCCGCTCAGCCCGGCCAGCTTCTCCCGCTCCGCGTCGATCGCCGCGGCCTCGCCGAAACCGTTGATGACCACCGCGGCGCCCTCGGCGGCCAGCGCCCTGGCACAGGCAAGCCCGATGCCGGAGGTCGAGCCGGTGACGATCGCAGTCTTTCCCCGCAGGAACATAGGCTTCCTTCCCTTTTCTCGCCCGGCACATCAACTCGGACAAAGCGCCGGTACTGGTTCGGTCATGCCACGCGGCGGTCGGAAGGGGTCTCCCGCCCTCGCTCGCAACCGTTGCGCCATCCGGAGCACGCATTGTCAAGCGCGCCCGGCAAACCCGTTGCGACCTGCGCTTTTCCCCGCATCCCTTCCGCTTCGAAGCGGCAACTTTCCCCGTCGCGGTGCAACTCCGGCTTCTCTCGCGCATTCATGCCGCATCAGTAACGATACCCGGATCGCCGCAGATGCGCCTCGACGACTACGACAACGATATCGATGTCGGCGATGCGTCCAGCCGAGGCGGGTTCGGCGGCGGGGGCGGCGGCCTGCTGTTCGGGCTGCTGCCGCTGATCGGCAGCCGCTTCGGATGCGGCGGGATCGTCGTGGTGCTGATTCTGCTGGCCGTGTTCGGCGGCCTCGGCAATCTCGGCGGCATGTTCTCCGGCGGCGGCAATGCCCCCACCACGCAGGTCGGCCGGCCCGCCGGCGAGGGAGGCGGGGCACGGTCGATCTGCGAGGCCTCGCCGGAAAGGCGCACCACCTGCCAGGCCTTCAGCAATGCGGAAAACACCTGGGAGGCGATGTTCGCTCGCTCGGGTCAGCGCTTCCAGGCGCCGGGCTTGCGCTTCTTCAGCGGGCAGGGTCAATCCGGCTGCGGTGCCGCACAGGCGGCGATGGGACCGTTCTACTGCCCCACGGACCACGACATCTACCTGGACACGGGCTTCTTCGACGAGCTCTCCCAACGGTTCGGGGCGCCGGGCGACTTCGCGCAATACTATGTCGTGGCGCACGAATTCGGCCACCATATCCAGAACTTGCTGGGCACGTCTGACAAGGTGCAGCAGATCCAGCAGAGCGCCGGCCGGACCGAAGGCAACGCCGCATCCGTGCGCCTGGAATTGCAGGCGGACTGCTACGCCGGCGTCTGGGCCGCACAGAACCGCAACCGCCTCGAACCGGGTGACGTGGAAGAAGGCATGAAGGCCGCGCAGGCGATCGGTGACGACACGCTGCAGCGCGAGGCGCAGGGGCGTGTCGTGCCCGACAGCTTCACCCACGGCACGTCCGAACAGCGGATGCGCTGGCTGCGCCGTGGGCTGGAGAGCGGCGATCCGGCGCAGTGCGATACCTTCTCCGGCGCGATCTGAAGGCCACCGGGATGACACGTTCTGCCTTGCTGCTCGCAGCCACCGCTGCGCTCACGTGCGTTCCGACAGCGGCCATGGCGCAGCAGGTGGATGTGGGCGCGCCCGCACCGGACGCGCCTACGCCGGACACCTCCGCGGCCGATACCCGGCATCGCCCGCGCACGGACATCCACTCCAATCGCGATACCTCGCCCTCCGCGCTGATCGGCAACACGCAAAGCGCGCCCCCGCCCGGCCTCATCGGCGACTGGCAGAAGATCCGCACGCGGCTGGGCGAACAGGGGATCGGCCTCACCGCCCGCTATGCCTCGGAAAGCGGCTATAATTTCGCGGGCGGCGAGCGAAAGCTGTTCCGCGAAACCGGGCAGTTCGACGTCGGCGCGCTGCTCGATCTCGACAAGCTGGTCGGGCTGCAGGGCGGCGCCTTTCAGGCCACGATCACGTGGCGGCGCGGGTACGACCTGACCACCGATGCCGGCCTCAACACCTTGCAACAGGTGCAGGAGGTGTATGGCCGCGGGCAGACCGTGCGCGTCACGCAATTGTGGTACGAGCAGAAGATCGGCGATCGGGTGGAGGTGAAGCTCGGCCGGACGAACCCGGGCGAGGACTTCGCCGTCTTCTCCTGCCACTTCCAGAACCTGAGCTTCTGCGGCGCCCCGCCGGGCAATCTCAACGGCGATTACTGGTACAATTGGCCGGTCGGCCAATGGGGCGCGCGGGTCCATGTCGACCTGCCCCGCGATTTCTACGTCCAGGGCGCCGTCTACGAGATCAATCCCCGGAACCTCGACAACGGCTTCTTCGTCGCGCATTTTGAGGGCGCCACGGGCGTGCTGATCCCGGTGGAAGCGGGCTGGAGCCGCGGCGGCAATGATGGCCATGTCGGGTCCTACAAGGTCGGCGGGTGGATCGGCACGGCGGACGGGGACGACATCCTCTTGGACGTGAACCGCCGGCCCGTGCCGATTACCGGCCTGTCGCCCCTGCGCCGGTCCAGTCGGTACGGCGTCTACGTGTCGGTGCAGCAGCAGCTGACGGGCACGTCAAAGGACGGCAAGGCGGCCACCGGGCTCAGCATGTTCGCGAACTACACCCAGTCGGATCGGGCGACCACGCTGACCGACAATCAGATCGCGCTCGGCCTGTTCTACAAGGGACTGGTGCCAGCGGTGCCCGGCGACGTGCTGGGTGTGGCGGTTGCGCGCACCAACGTGAACAGCCGGGCGGAGCAGACCGACCGGCTTACGGGCATTCCCGCACGGGACGCGGAATATGCCGCCGAGGTCTATTACAGCATCCATCCGGCCGACTGGCTCGAACTGCGGCCCAACGTGCAATGGGTTCACCAGCCCGGCGGCGTGCGCGCGGCCAAGGATGTCGGTGTGCTGGGCATGAAGGCCGCCATCACGCTCTGATCCGCTCCCCTTCACCGCGACGGCGAAGCGGACGCAAGCAAAAGAAAGGGTGGCCGCGCTTCCCCGCGACCACCCCTTCGCGCCCGACCTCGGGGCAGCGGCTCCGTGCCGGGCGTCAGTAGGTACCCGGAAAGCTCTTGTTGAGGTTGCGTGCGCCCGTCTGGTCGTTCTCGTCGGCCTTGGCGGTGTTCAGCTTCGTCTCGCCGAACATGGCACTGTTGTTCTCTTCGTTCCGCCACTGGCGCTTGGCCTCGTCCGCGGTCTTGTTGATCGTCACCTTGTCATCGACGGAGACGATCCAGCTGGACGGGATCGAATGGTGCCGGCCGCCGGCATCGGCGTCGTTCTTGGTCAGCAGCAGGCGATCGCCGCGAATGTGATCGATCGTGCCAATATGCTCGCCGTCGGAGCCGACCACCTCCTGTTGCTCGCGCGCCCTGGTCAGCATGTCGCGCTGGCCCTGGCGGTTGGTGCGCCACGTGCCGAACTCGCTGGCGAAGCGCGAACGGTTCTCCTGGCGATATTCGTGATAGTCGCGGTCCAGCGCGTCGATCTGGCCGCGCCGCCAGCTGTGGTAATCGTCGTCATGGCCGTGATCGCGCGGGTTGCCGCCGGCGTACCGCTCGTCATAGCGGCTATCCATCTCGCGGCGACGCTCCGCATCCTCGTCGCCGAACCACGAGCGGACCTCATCACCGGCGCGGTTGAAGAAGCCGCGTTCCTGATAGTCATAGCCCTGCGGCTGGCGCCCGTAATCGCGACCGCCGCGGTCGCGGTCCTGGCCCTGGCGGCCATAGCGCTCGCCGCGCGCGCTGCTGCTATAATCGCGCGGATAGTTGTCGTCGTCCCGGTGGCGGTTCGATCCGACATCCTCGAAGCGACGACCATCGGAGCCGTAGCTGCCGCCATACCAGTCGTTGCCGCCGCCCTGGTTATAGTCGCCGCGATCGAAGCGCCGGCCGGCCCCGCTGCCCTGCTCGCGATAGCCGCCGCTGCCGTACTCGCGGGCGCCATAGCCCTGCTGGCCCCAATCGCGCGTGTAGGTGTCGCGCCCGCCGGCTTCGCGGCTGCCGCCAAAGGAACGCCCGCCGCCATAGCCGCCGCGGTCCCGCCGTCCTTCGTCTGCCGCTTCATAGTCGCGCGCGCTGGAATAGCCGCGGCCCGACCCGTAATCGCGCGCATAGTCGCGCTCGCCGGCGTCCCGATCATAGGCGTCGTTCTGCGAGCCGGTGCCGCGCAGATAGCGATCGTTGCTCATGATTGTCCTCCTACAGACAAGATCCGGGGCGGCGCGCTCCATCGCGCCCGCTCACCAACGGCTAAATGGTCGGGAGGTCGGGCGTGTTCCTGCCGGCCTGCCGATCGGGCCGGTATTCGCCGCGCGAGGCCCGCATCCTGTCGCAATCGAAAGTTCGGGCTGTCCGGTCGCAGACGGTTGCATCGCCCGCAGGACCTGCTACAGGCGTCGCTCCCGGCGGCCGCGGCTGCCTGCGGAACAGGTGCGGGGCTGTAGCTCAGATGGGAGAGCGCTGCAATCGCACTGCAGAGGTCAGGGGTTCGATTCCCCTCAGCTCCACCACCAGCACCTGTTCGCCATGATCCTTCGTGACGCAAGCCGCCAAAGGCGGTAGCCCTGCCGCCTCGTCATGCCCGATCTGCCATCCTCCGCACCAACGCCCGCGATCCCCGCGGCCACCCTGGTGATCTTCCGCGACTCCCCGGATGCGCCCGAATTGCTGATGGTGGAACGCGCCAAGGCCATGGCTTTCGCGGCCGGAGCGCTGGTCTTTCCCGGCGGCCGGGTGGACCCGGGCGACCGGGCGCTCGCCGCCGCCCATCCCGGCGATCCGGAGGACACCGCCGCCCGCATCGCGGCGATCCGCGAGACGATCGAGGAGGCAGGGCTGGCGCTCGGCCTGACGCCTCTGCCGGACGATTCCACGCTGGGCGTCCTGCGCGAAGGGCTCGTCGCCGGCGAACCGTTCGCGGCGCTGCTGGAGCGTGCGGGGTTACGGCTGGACCTTGCCGCGCTGGAGCCGTTCGCCCGCTGGCGCCCGGACCATGCCCTGCCCCGCATCTTCGATACGCGCTTCTACCTGGCGGCCCTGCCTTCCCGTGCGCCCGAGCCGGTGGTGGATAATACGGAAAACGTGCGCGTCTTCTGGATGTCGGCGGCAGACGTGCTGGCGGAAGCGGATGCGGGCCGCGCCAGCCTCATCTTCCCCACCCGCCGCAACCTTGAGCGGCTGGCCCAGTTCCGCACCTTCGACGAGGCGCTGGCCGATGCGCGGGCATGGCCGATCCGAACGGTGACGCCGTGGCGGGAGGAGCGTGGCGGGGTGCCGCACCTCGTGATTCCGGACGATCTCGGATATCCGGTGACGGCGCAGGCGATGTCGGACGCACGGCGCGGCTGATGGCCGCCGTTCGCCACTTCGTCGCCGCCGCCCTCGTCGCCGCCCTGCTGCTGACGGCGGCGCTTGTCGCCTGGGGATGGCTGCGCGGCCGGCCGCAGGATCTGCCCTGGACGCCGCTTGACCTGGCCGAGCCCGTCGGCGCCTTCACCGGCCGCAAGCTTGCCGCGCTGGGACAGGACACGGCGCGGTGTCATGCGCTGTTGCGCGAAGCCGGGGTGCGCTTCACGCCGCTCGCTCCCGTGTCGGCGGGTCCGACCTGCGGATATGACAATGCGGTGCGGCTGGAGGCAGGGGGCGCCCGGCGCATCGGTTTCGTGCCGGCGGGCGTCGGCATGTCCTGCCCGGTCGCTGCCGCCATGGCGATGTGGGAGTGGAACGTCGTTCAGCCGGAAGCGCAACGGCTGCTCGGCCAGCCGGTGGTGCGGTTCGAGCATTTCGGCAGCTATAATTGCCGCCGCATCGCCGGGCGGGACGCGCGCTTCTGGAGCCAGCACGCCCGCGGCAACGCCCTGGACATCGCCGGCTTCCAGCTTGCGGACGGCACCCGCATCACCGTGGCCGGCGACTGGCCGGATCGCGGGGCGAAGGGCACGTTCCTGCGACGCGTGCGCAACGGGGCCTGCCGCCTGTTCGCCACCACCCTCAGCCCCGATTACAATGCCGCGCACCACGACCATCTGCATCTCGACGAGCAGCGGCGCAGCATGGTGGCCTGGCGCGCCTGCCGCTGATCGCAGGCTCAGTGGCGCGCGGCCGCTGCGCCCACCTTCTCCACCCATTTCGGATAGAAGACCGGCGCGCGGGTCGACCAGCCGGAGGCTGTCGCCGCCGCTTCGCTGATCGACTGCAACAGGCGGCGGCGCAGGTCCGGATGAAGATGGGGCAAGGCGGCTGCGGCGCAGAACGATGCGGGCAGCCATGGCCGGACCTCCGCTCCGAGCAGCCGCTCGTACAGGAAGCGATAGGCGGAAAAGGTGGTGAGCCGCCCCTGCCCCAGGTCGAACGCCGTGACGCTGGTCAGCGGCGCGAGGAACGGCTCCACGGCTTCCAGCCCGCTGTCGTCCGGCAACAAGGCCCGGATTTCCGGCAAACGCCCATAAAGCTTTGCCTGCGCGCGGATCGAGGCGGCCTCCACCACATCGCGGGACCAGCGGCTCATCGCATCATCGCGGTCCAGCCCGACATCCAGCGAACGACGAACATAGCGCTGCGTCGATGCGGGAAAGCCCGCAAATTCCTTCATCTCGGCCAGCGACATCGCGCCCGTGGCCTGCTTCATTCGAGAACCCATGCCGATCACCCCACCCGCCAGTTGGCCCGGCGGCAATCGTGCATGCGGATGGTTAACACCATCCTTAACGACACCGTCGCCGGGCGTTCACAAAGCATCACAGAAGCTGCTGCGATGCAACAAAACTTGCGACGAACGGAGGGAGTCGGATCGAAAATGTCGCAGGGCAGTGCGACAAGAGCATCGGCGCTGGCGAGGTAGTCTGCCTCAGTGCCGGTGACGCTGCTTCCACTTGCGCGCGATCCACAGCCGCCAGCCCAGCGCGCTGAGGAAATAGCCGCCGATCGCGGCGACCAGCGTGATGATCAGCAGTCCCAGCACGGTGGCCGGCAGCGCACCCGCCCACAGCCAGTGCATCCAGCTCGTATTCGCCGCCGCCGCCTGCGCCACGGGCGCACCGGGCACCACCTGATCCAGGCGCAGCGCCGTTTTGCCGATCCAATAGGCGGCCACCCACAAGGGCGGGGTCGTGAGCGGGTTGGTGATAAACGTCGTCGCCGCCGCAGTGGGGATGTTGGCGCGGAACGGCAGCGCGAGCACGGCCGACAGCACGATCTGCGCCACCGGAAACAGGATGCCGGTCACCACGCCGAGTGCCACGCCGCGCGGCACGGAGCGACGGGTGAAGCGCCACAGCTCCGGCGCGAGCACGCGGTGCGCCACGGGTCGCATGAACCGGTTGCCGGAAAAACTCGCTTCCAGTCCGTCACGCGTCGGCATGGAGCGGCGCCACCAGGCGGCGGCACGCGAGAACAGGCCGCCGCGATCAGCCACGATCACGAAGGATGCGTCCCTGCTCGCGCTTCCAGTCCCGTTCCTTGATCGTGTCGCGCTTGTCGTGCGCCTTCTTGCCCTTGGCCAAGGCCAGCTCCACCTTCGCTCTCCCGCGCGCATTGAAATAGACGGACAGCGGCACGAGAGTCATGCCCTCACGCGCCACGGCGCCATGCATCTTGTTGATCTCGCGCTCGTGCAGGAGCAATTTACGCGGGCGCCGCGGCTCATGGTTGAAGCGGTTGCCATGGCTGAACTCGGGCACGTTGGCGTTAATCAGCCACACCTGCCCGTCGCGTACCTCGGCATAGCTTTCGGCGATCGATCCCTCGCCGAACCGCAGCGACTTCACCTCGGTGCCCGTCAGCGCGATGCCGGCCTCGAACACCTGCTCGACGAAATACTCGAATCGCGCGCGGCGATTCTCGGCGACGATCTTCTTTTTCTCGAACTGAGCAGGTTTTGGACGCGCCATGGAACGGGCGGATGTAGGCGGCCACGCAAGTCGTGGCTAGCCCCCTCGCCTCTTCCCGACCGTCATGCTCCCTGGATGTAGTTCCTCAGCGCGCTTGCATCGGCCTCGATCTGGTCGATCCGGAACTTCACGAGATCGCCGATCGAGACGATCCCGACCAGCCGTCCGGCCTCCAGTACCGGCAAGTGCCGGATGCGGCGCTGCGTCATCAGTGCCAGCGCGCCGATGACCGACTCCCCCGGTTCGACGCTCATCGCGGGCGAGGTCATCAGGTCGGAAACCGGGCGGTCGAGAACCGCCGCGCCGGCGCTTTGCAGGCACCGGATAACGTCGCGTTCGGAAAACATGCCGGCGATCGCACCGTCCGCCATCACCGGCACGGCGCCGATCCGCTCCTCCGCCAGCAGCGCGATGGCCTGCGCCACCGTTGCCTCTGCCGGCACGCTGGTCACCTGCCCGCCCTTGTTCTTCAGGATCGCCGCGATCGTCATTTCCACGCTCCTCTCCCGCCTCTTCCTGGGCCTGGCGCAAAGGAGAACATGGATCGTCGTGCTTTGGAAGTGCTCCTTAGAGGAGCCCGGCATATTCCAGCGCCAGGTCCACCGCACGGCGGCTCGCGTCGCCCGTCGGCGTCATGGGCAGGCGCAGGTGCATCGGACAATCCGGCTTGAGGCGGGAAAGCGCATATTTGACGGGGCCCGGCGAGGCATCGGTAAACAGGGCGGTGTGCAGCAGGAACAAGCGGTCCTGCAGCGCAAGCGCCGTCGCATAGTCGCCCGACAGGCACGCCGCCTGGAACTCCGCGCAGAGCCGCGGCGCGACATTGGCGCTGACCGAGATGCAGCCACGTCCGCCGGTTGCGTTGAAGGCAAGCGCCGTTTCGTCATTGCCGGAAAGCTGTACGAATTCCGGCCCGCACGCCGCCCGCTGCGCCGACACCCGCGACAGCACGCCCGTGGCATCCTTGATGCCCACGATCTGCGGAAAGGCATCGGCCAGCCGGCCGATCGTCTCCACCGCCATGTCCGTCACCGTGCGCCCGGGTACGTTGTAGAGCACGATCGGCAGGTCGCAGGCGCCCGCCACCGCCTCGAAATGGCGGAAGATGCCTTCCTGGTTCGGGCGGTTGTAATAAGGCGGCACCATCAGCGCGGCGTCCGCCCCGGCCTCCTTTGCCGCCCGGATGTTTTCGCTCGCCACGCGCGTGTCGTTGGAGCCAGCACCCGCGATCACCGGCACGCGGCCGGCCGCCTGTTCCACGCAGACCCGGACGATGCGGAAATGCTCGTCCTTGGGCATGGTCGCGGCCTCGCCCGTCGTGCCGCAGGGCACCAGCGCCGATGATCCTTCCGCGATCTGCCAGTCGATCAAGACACGGAATGCTTGCTCGTCGAACGCACCGTTTGCGCGAAACGGCGTGACGAGGGCCGGAATGGATCCGGAAAACATGGCTGAAATGCTCCTGCACCGCGCCAACTCGCGCGCATTTTTCTCGTTTGGGTGGCGACAGATAGGGAGAATGGCCATATCCTGTCCATATGATACCATCGGTGGTGAAATCCGCGCTCGCCCTGGCCGGCGTATCGGCTCTTGTCGCAACTTCCGGCGTGCCGCAGGACCAGCTCGGCTGGGGCAAGGCGACCCAGGCGTTGCAGCAGTCGGCGCAGAACAATGCGCAGATGGCGCAGGCGATTGCGCAATGGAAGGCGCTGGGCCAGACCAGCATCCTGCCCTTCGACAGCTATGCCAGCTTCCTCCTCGCCCATCCCGGCTGGCCACAGGAGAACGCGCTGCGCCGTAGCGCCGAGAACGCCCTCTCGCGGGGCGCGGCGCCGGCCAACATCACGGCCTTTTTCGACAAGTTTCCGCCGCTCACCGGCGAGGGCGGCGCCTTCTACGCCGAGGCGCTGGCGAGCGTCGGCCGTCGCGCGGATGCCGAACAGGCAGCCCGCACTGCGTGGCGCAAGGGCGCGCTGCCGGCCACCGCTGAATCCAAGCTGCTGACCTACTTCTCGGGCGCGCTCCGCCCGGAGGATCACGATGCGCGGATGGACGCGCTGCTGTGGCAGAATGTCACGCTGACGGCCGCGCGCGAGCTGCCGCTCACGTCGCCCGGCGCCCGCCCGATCTTCGCGGCCCGGCTCGCCTTTCGCAACAATGCGCCCGAGGCCTCGCAACTGGCGGCCGCGGCGGAGACGCTGGGTGCGCGGGATGCCGGCTATATCGCCGATCGCGCAATCTGGCTGCGCAAGACCGGCAACGGCGCCGCGGCGCAGTCGTGGCTCGCCCGTTCGCGGTCGCTGGCCACACGGCCGGGCAATGTCGAGGAATGGTACGAAGTGCTGCTGTCCAATGCCAAGGCGGCGGCGGATGCCGGCAGTTACCAGGTCGCCTACGACATCGCCCGCCAGGTGGACGACGCCTATCCGGCGGGCACCGACGTCAGCAAGCGTCCTTATGGCGAGCGCGACGACTATACGAGCCTGGCCTGGCTCGCGGGGCAGACCGCACTTAAGCAGCTCGGCCGACCGATGGATGCGGCCGTGATGTTCGACCGCTATGGCCGCGGCTCGCAGACGCCTTCCACCCGCTCCAAGGGCCTCTACTGGGCCGGCCGCGCCGCGCAGGCCGGCGGCAATGCGGCGCAGGCACGCGCCTGGTTCGAACAGGCGGCCGGCCTGCGCGACCAATATTACGGCCAGCTCGCCAACGAGCGGCTGGGGCGTCCGCTGGTAGCACCCGGCGCGCCGCCGCCGTTGCAGGTCGATCCGCTCTACCGCTCGAGCTTCCAGAGCAAGGACGTGGTCCGCGCAGCGCAATATCTCGGCTATATCAACAACTGGCAGGACCAGACCGCTTTCGTCCGCCAGATCGCCGCGGATGCCACCACCGATGCCGATCATGTCCTGGCCGACGAACTCGCGCGCCAGCTCGGCCGGCCCGATCTGGGCGTGATGGTGGGCCGCAGTGCGCTCCAGAACGGGCTCACCGAATACAGCGCCCTCGGGTTCCCGACGGTGAAGGTGCCGGCAACGCAGGCGAGCCAGTGGACGCTGATCCACGCCATCGCGCGGCAGGAAAGCCAGTTCGATCGCGGCGCCGTCAGCCGCACCGGCGCGCGCGGGCTGATGCAGCTGATGCCCGGCACCGCGCGCGAGCAGGCCGGCAAGCTCGGCCTTGCCTATGATGCCTCCGCGCTGAACGTGAACACCGACTACAACATCCAGCTCGGCTCCAGCTATTTCCAGCGCATCTACAACAATTACGGCAGCTGGCCGCTCGCCATCGCCGCCTACAATGCCGGCGGCGGCAACGTGAACAAGTGGCTGCGCGCCAATGGCGACCCGCGCACCGGGGCGGTGGATGTGGTGGAATGGGTCGAGGCGATCCCCTTCCTCGAGACGCGCAACTATGTGCAGCGGGTACTCGAGAACATGGTGGTCTACGACCTCCTCAACCCGGCGCAGGCGCAAAGCCGCGGACCCAACCGCCTCAGCTGGTATCTCGGCAAGAACCAGCCGGGCTGAGCCGCGTGGACCGTCCCAATTACATCACGCCGGCCGGCTATGCCGCGCTGCGCGCCGAATATGATGCGCTGTTCGGCACCGAACGGCCGAAGATCGTCGACGTCGTCAGCTGGGCGGCGGGCAATGGCGACCGATCGGAGAACGGCGATTATCTCTATGGCCGCAAGCGCCTGCGCGAGATCGACCGGCGGCTCGGCTGGCTGTCGAAGCGGATGAAGGCCGCCAAGGTGGTCGATCCCGCGCGAGCGCCCGATCGCTCGCGCGTGTGGTTCGGCGCCACCGTGACGATTGCCGACGAGGACGACAACCATCGCACGCTCACCCTGGTCGGCGACGACGAGGCGGAGGCGGGCGCGGGCAAGGTCGGCTGGAACGCGCCGATCGCCCGGGCCCTGCGCGGTGCCGCGATCGGCGACCTGCGCCGGGTGACCCTGCCCGCCGGCGAGCGGGAATATGAGGTGATGGCGATCACCTATCCGGCGAACTGACGGAACGCGCCTGCCGACCCGCCCGTTCTTCAGTACGAAGGAGAGAGAACATGGCAGGCGATCGAACCCAGGATGCGCGGGACCACGACGACAAGGACGTGATCGAGGGCATGATCCCCGGTGGCGATGCGGTGCCGTCGAGCAGCGGCGGACGGCTCCAGACGGACATCGGCTCCCAGGCGGATCTCGGCCAGGTGGATGATCCGGACGGCGACGTGCGGCCGACCAAGCAGGACGACATCAACAACGACCAGGCGCGCCGCACGCAACGCCCGCGCGACTGATCGGCGCTTCCCTCCCGGTCCGCGCTGCGCCACAAGGCCGCGGACCGGGAGATAGAAGATGGCCGACGAAACCACCCGCAACATCGCGCTGCTGATCGACGCGGACAACGCTTCCTGGCACGCGCTCGATCCGGTGCTCACCGTGCTGGCGGAGCTGGGCACGGTGAACGTCCGCCGCGTTTATGGCAACTGGACCAAGCCCGCGCTGAAGGGCTGGCGCGACATGACGGTGAAGCACGGAATCGAGCCGCAGCAGCAGTTCGACCTAACCAAGGGCAAGAACGCTACCGACATGAAGATGACCATCGATGCGATGGACCTGCTCTTCCGCGGGCGCATCCAGGGGTTCGGCATCATGTCGTCGGACAGCGACTTCATGCCGCTGGCCATGCGCATCCGGCAGGACGGCCTGCCTGTGTACGGCTTCGGCTCGGGCAAGACGCCGGAAGCTTTCAAGCAGGCCTGCACCCGGTTCATCGATGTCGATGCGCTGATGGCGGACGGACGCGCCTCCGTGCCGGTGAGCGTCGAGGTGCCCTTGTCCGAAGCCCTGCCTCCGACCATCGGCGCGCGTCCGCCAGCGGCGAAGGCGCCGGGCAAGACCGCGTCGCTCGATGCCGATCTCGTCAAGCTGCTGATCGACGCCTATGACGCCAGCAAGCGCGATGCGCGCGGTTTCGTCAGCCTGTCGGCGATGGGACAGCTCGCCGCCAATCGCTCCAGCTTTGATGCGCGCAACTACGGCTTCAAACGCCTGTCGGACCTGATCGAGGCGGTGCCCAACTTCCAGACCGAACGGCGCGACGATGGCCGCGTGTTCGTCCGCCGGGTGCATTGAGTCCGGTTCGAACGCAATGATCGAGGCCGTTCCGCTCACAACCGAGCCATTGCCGGTAAAGCTGCGAGTGGAGGATTACCTCACCCTCGACCGGCTGGGATCGCTCGACGCCTACGCCCGCACCGAGTTGATCGACGGCAGGATCGTCTACACGAATGTACGGCACAAGCCGCGCGCGCGGATCACCTCCCGCCTTGCACTCGTCCTCGGCAATGCGCTGCTCGAAAGCGCCAGCGGTTTGGAGGCGCTGATCGGGGGGTCTGTCGCGATGCCTCCGCATGACGTCCCCGTGCCCGACATCGCCATCACGAACGAGCCGGAGGGGACGGGCCTGATCCCGCTCGACTCGCTGGCGCTCGTCGTCGAGGTAGCCGATGCCACGCTCCGCCACGATCTCGGGCGCAAGCAGGCCGTCTATGCGCGGGCGGGCGTGCCGGAATATTGGGTTGTCGACGTGAATGCCGGCGTCATCCACCAGATGTGGGCGCCGTCGGTGGAGAATTACGCCGAACGACGCCAGATCGCCTTCGGCGAGAGGCTGGACGCCGCCACCGTCGCGGGGCTGTGCGTCGACACCGGCGGCCTCTAGCCGCGCCAGCGCCAATCGAAGCAGGCGCGCTGGAGCCGCTCGACATAGGCGCGCGCTTCAGGGCCGTTCCAGGCCGGCGCGTCCGCTCTCCCGCTCCACCAGCCCGCGCCCGGCAGGCGATCGGTTTCGCGCACCACCAGCACCGCCAGTTCGGGTTCGCCGCGCGCCGACCCGTCACGGTCGATCGCGTCGAGCGTCCGGCATAGCGCGCGCATCTTCGGTCTCGTGAAGCGGTGGCCGAGCTGGCCGAGCAGCTCCGAATAGCTCAACGCCCGGCCCTCGCCCGCCGCCTCGATCAGCAACGCACGGATTCGCGCCACGTCGGCGATGGCGCCCGGTCCTTCCACCGGCACGATGCCCTCCGCCTCCAGCCAGCGCGACAGCGTGTCGCCATGGCCGGAGGCGCGCGTCATCAGCGGGTGAGCTTCTTGCCGTAGCGCGTCAGCGCGTCAGCTTCTTATACGCCAGGGCGGTGGGACGGTCGGCAGCATCGCCCAGACGGCGGCGCTTGTCCTCCTCATAGGCCTCGAAATTGCCCTCGAACCATTCGACATGGCTGTTGCCCTCGAAAGCGAGGATGTGCGTCGCCAAACGGTCGAGGAAGAAGCGATCGTGGCTGATGACCACGGCGCAGCCGGCGAAGTTCTCGATCGCCTCTTCCAGCGCGCCCAGCGTTTCCACGTCGAGGTCGTTGGTCGGCTCGTCGAGCAGCAGCACGTTCCCGCCGCGCTTCAGCATCTTGGCGATGTTCACGCGGTTGCGCTCGCCGCCCGACAGCTTGCCGACGTTTTTCTGCTGGTCCTGGCCCTTGAAGTTGAACGCGCCGACATAGGCCCGGGTCGACTGATCGTGCCCGTTGACCTTCATGTAATCGAGCCCGTCGGAGATTTCCTCCCACACGTTCTTCGAGGGGTCGAGGTGATCGCGGCTCTGGTCGACATAGCCCAGCCGCACGGTGGAGCCCATGTCGATCTTGCCGGTATCCGGCGTTTCCTGCCCGGTGATCAGCTTGAACAATGTCGACTTGCCCGCGCCGTTCGGCCCGATCACGCCGACGATGCCGCCGGCGGGCAGCGTGAAGGACAGGTCCTCGAAGAGCAGCTTGTCGCCGTAAGCCTTGGAGACGTTCTCCACCTCGATCACCTTGCCGCCCAGGCGCTCGGGCACCTGGATGACGATCTGCGCCTTGCCGGGGGTGCGGTTCTCCTGGCTGGCGACCAGCTGGTCGAACTTGGCGATACGCGCCTTGGACTTGGTCTGGCGCCCCTTGGGTCCCTGCCGGATCCATTCCAGCTCGTCCTTGATCGCCTTCTGGCGGCCGGATTCCTCGCGATCCTCCTGCTCGAGGCGCTTGGCCTTCTTCTCGAGATAGGTCGAGTAATTGCCCTCATACGGGAAATACTTGCCGCGATCGATCTCGAGGATCCATTCAACCACGTTGTCGAGGAAATAGCGGTCGTGGGTGATCATCAGCACCGCGCCGGCATATTCCTTGAGGTGGTTTTCCAGCCAGGTGACGCTTTCGGCGTCGAGGTGGTTAGTCGGTTCGTCCAGCAGCAGGATGCCGGGCTTCTGGATCAGGAGGCGGGTTAGCGCGACGCGGCGCTTTTCACCGCCCGACAGGCTGGTCACCGGCCAGTCGGACGGCGGGCAGCGCAGTGCCTCCATCGCGATCTCCAGCTGGTTGTCGAGCGTCCAGCCGTCCACCGCGTCGATCTTCGCCTGAAGGTCGCCCATCTCCTCCATCAGCGCGTCGAAATCGGTGTCGTCCTTTAGATCGCCCATCTCGGCCGAGATCGCGTTGAAGCGATCCACCATGTCCGCCGTCTCGCGCGCGCCGTCCTTGACGTTCTCCAGCACCGACTTGGTCGGATCGAGCTCGGGCTCCTGCTCCAGATAGCCGACAGTGATGTTCTCGCCCGGCCATGCCTCGCCGGCGAAATCCTTGTCCACGCCGGCCATGATCTTCATCAGCGTGGATTTGCCGGCGCCGTTGGGGCCGACGATGCCGATCTTGGCGCCCTGGTAGAATTGCAGGTTGATGTTGTTCAGCACCGGCTTGGGGGCGCCGGGGAAGGTCTTGGTCATGTCCTTCATGACAAAGGCGTATTGGGCGGCCATGTCTGGCAGGGCTCCGTCTTTTGAGATGCGGGAAGTTGCCAGCGATGTAATGGGGAGCCGCGGCGAAGGCAATCGCACGGCCCCGCTTGTCGCCGCCCCCGCCGCTGCCTAAGCCGGTTGCGAAACGAAAAGGGGTTCTTCCATGAAGCGGATCGCACTTGCCCTCGCCACCACGACGCTGCTGGGCGGCCCCGCGCTTGGGCAGCGGACGGCGCCCGCGCCGGTGAAGGTCGATCCCGCGGTCGGCAAGCTGCGCGACAAGGCGCTGGACGATCACATCGCGTATGACATCGTGGAAGGCCTCACCACCGAGATCGGCCCGCGTCCCGAAGGCTCCGACCCGCAGGCCCGCGCCCGTGCCTGGGGAGTGGCGCGGCTGAAGGCGCTGGGCTTCAGGAACGTGCGGGTCGAAACCTACACCCTGCCGGTATGGGAGCGCGGCGTGGAGCTGGCGGAAGTGGTTTCGCCCTTTCCACAGAAGTTGCGCCTCGCCGCGCTCGGCAATGCCGGCGCGACGCCGCCCGCCGGGCTCACCGCGCCGGTCGTCTTCTTCGAAACCTTCAACGACCTGCTGAACGCCGCCCCGGGCAGCCTTGCCGGCAAGATCGCCTTTGTCTCCAACTCCATGCAGCCCACGCAGGACGGATCGAGCTATGGCAGCCAGGGCATTGCCCGCTTCGCCGGCCCGAACGTCGCGGCGACCAAGGGCGCGGCGGCCATCGTCATCCGCTCGATCGGCACCGATCACGGACGCGGGCCGCATACCGGCTCCACCAACTTCGCGCCCGGCGTGACGCCGATCCCGGCGGCCGCGCTCTCCGTCGCCGACGCCGAGAACCTGGAGCGGATGGTGAAGCGCGGCAAGCCGGTCACCCTCCATCTCACGCTCACCCCGCGCCAGATCGGCACGCGCGAGAGCGGGAACGTGATCGCCGAGGTGCCCGGCACCGATCCGAATGCCGGTATCGTGCTGATCGGCGGCCATCTCGACAGCTGGGATCTCGGCACCGGCGCGATCGACGACGCCTCGGGCATCGGCATCACCACGGCGGCCGCCAAGTATCTGATGGAAGCCGGCCGGCACCGCCGCACGATCCGCGTGGTATGGTTCGGCGACGAGGAGATGGGCGGGATCGGCGGCGCGGCCTATGCCAGGGCGCATGCGAACGAACGCCACGCGACGGCCGGCGAGAGCGACTTCGGCGCCGATCGCGTGTGGCGCTTCGAGACCAACCTGCCGGACAGCGCCAGGGCGGTCGCGGATCGCCTCGCGGTCGCCCTTGCCCCGCTGGGGATCGTGCGCGGCACGGGCGTGGGCGGCGACGGCACCGATGTCGGCCCCGTGCTGCGCACCGGGGTCGCCGCGATCGACCTCAACCAGGACGGCACGCGCTATTTCGACTATCACCATACGCCCGAGGACACGCTCGCCCTCATCGATCCCGTTCAGCTTCGCCAGAACGTCGCGGCATGGACCGCCATGCTCGCCGTTGTCGCCGATGCGCCGGAGGAGATCGGACCGGTAACGCCGAAGGGTTGATCCGGAGCGATGAGACGAACCGTTGTTCCGCGACCTTGCCGGCGAATGAATGGGAATTGACGCACGTTACGCGTCCGCTATGACCGCACGCTCGCGACGGCAATCAGGCTGGACGCGTTTATGGTTTTGCTTGGGAGCAACCGCATGAAGAAGATCGCCTTTGTTCTCGCCGCCGCCGGCCTGATGTCCGTGGCCGCCTGCTCGAAGTCGCCGGAAGCCGCCGCCGTCGAGAACAACGCCGACATGGTCGCCGACAACCTCGAAATGGCTGCCGACAACATCGAGGACGCCGCCTCGAACGGCACCGACGCGATGCAGGCGAACGCCGATGCGACGGCCGACAACCTCAACGCCGCTGCCGACAACGTCCGTGACGCTGCCGACGCCAAGGCCGACAACATGCAGTAATGCCTGTCCCGGGCCTTGCGTCCGGACAGCATCTGCTACGAAAGGGCGCTCCCGTTCGGGGGCGCCCTTTTTCGTCGGGTTCAGCGCCGCAGCGCATGCTTGCGCCCGCGCAAACGGCCGCTTAAGGCCATGCCACGCGTCGGGGAGTGGCGCAGTCTGGTAGCGCGCCTGCTTTGGGAGCAGGATGTCGCAGGTTCGAATCCTGTCTCCCCGACCACGTTCCGCCGGCAAGACGATGGCGGAGCCATCGGCGAGCTTGAGGCGGGACCGGCCGGCGGCGCTCAAGCGCCGACCGACCGCGCGGCTTCGCCGCGGCGCCCCGACCGAAGCCTTGCTTTCCCACGCCCGTCGCGGCAAAGCCGCGCCGTCAGTTGCAGCGGTGCTGCGCTGGCCGAGCCTTGCACGGCGCGAGCATAGCTGTGCTATTTCGTGCGTGCATGCGGCGTGTGGGCCTGTAGCTCAATTGGTTAGAGCTGGCCGCTCATAACGGCTAGGTTGCGGGTTCAAGTCCTGCCGGGCCCACCACGCGAAGTTCTCATACTTTCCCATATGTTCTCACCGGCTCTCCTGCGATGCAATCCCCTCTGTGCGGATGTTTCTCAGACGTTCTCACGAGCCTGCTGACATTCGCGGATCACCTGGGGGTAGCGGCGGGGGTATTGGGCGGGAAAGTGGGGGTATCGAGTTCGCAGGCGTCAGCGCCTTGCTCGCGGCGGTGCGGCCGCTACGATCCCAGCATGACCGCCCCGCCCCGCGCTCGCCTGGTGATCACCGCGGACATGGCGCGGAAGAACTTGGGCGCGATCGCCGCCGAACGGGGCATTACGCTCACGTCCCTCTCCGCCCTGCTCGGCAGGAGCGCGGCCTACATGCAGCAGTATGTTCAGCGAGGATCGCCCAAATGGCTGGATCCGGACGATCGCCTGCTGCTGGCCAAGCACCTGCAGGTGGACGAGCGCTTGCTCGGCGCCCGCGACCCGTGGACGCCAGGGGAAGGCTGAGGCAAGCTGAACGGATGAACGCGGATCGGGAGCGCTGGGCAGAAGCGGTGCTTGTGGAGAAAAGCCACGGCGACGCCGCCCCTGCGTTCATCGCCGAGCGCATCGGCGCGTTGGGCGCTGGCCGGCGACGAAGGCGGTGTGCAGCGCTGGCGCGAGATCGCGGAGCGCTTCGATCAGCTGCTCGCAGCGCGGGCGCGGCCGACGAACTGATGCAACGCCGAGCGCTGGTCTTGATCGAGGCGGTGGCCTTGGCGGGGCTGGTCGCCTGGCAGGCTGTTGGGATGCTCTGGTCCGGCGCGCGTGGCGTGTGGGCGCTGCTTGCGGGATAGGCCTGCGGCGATTCTGCAGCTGGCAACGCGAGCGCGTTCCTGCTCTGTTCCGCTTGAACTCAGCAGGCGATTCGATGCATGTCCGCTAACACTCGGCTCGACAATCTCTCCGATCTTATCAAACACAAGGCCAATCTCAAGATCACCTGCGGCTGCGGGCGAGTGCACGCACTCGATGCGCACCGAGTGCATCGCTATCTGCTTCTTCGGTGCTGGAATACCCAGCTGGAGGCGCTGCGAGCCCGCCTGCGATGCGGCGCCTGTGGTAGGACTGGTGGTAACCTGCGCGCCTCACCCGAGCCGCCAACGCCCGCCGATCCGTTTCCGCGTACGGAGGCCGACTGGCAGCGCTTGCACCGCCGACTGCGCGGGTAGGCGATCGCGCGTAGCAAAGCCGCCGGCTAAAGGGCGAGCGTTCGCGCTCGCCCTCTACTGCGAAGGTGGGATCGCCGACACCGTTACTGTCGTGCCCGCTAGGCTGGCCGCCCCAAACGGCAGCACATCGATCTTGCCCGCAGTCAGCGCAGTCAGCGTCAACGCGGAGCTTTGAGCAATCCAGCATTTGACCGGCACGCCGGTCGCCGTCGGCGCGCCGGTGATGTCGCAATCGATCGGCTGCAACGCTGCCGTGTTGATCGCCACCGGATCGCCGAGCATCACCGGTGCAGTGCCAACGGCAAAGGCGCTGGTCCAGGCGGCCATGCAGGCGTTGCTGGCCGCCAGCACGCAGCTGCCCGTCCGGCTGATCCGCGCCGGCACCCAATCGCCGCGCTTATAGGTTGTGGCAGTACCGACCTGGCCCCCCACCATCTCGGCCGAGCCGACCGTGGTAGCCGGCTGCGGCACCGCCGCCTGCACTTGGGCGGCCGCCGCGGCGGCCTGCTCTGCCTTGATAACGGCTGCGGCGATCTGGCTTTGGATCGCGGACGTATCCACCGGCGAGGGCACCACAGCCAGCTGCGCCGCGGCAGGCGCCGCCAGTGCAATGGCTAGGCTTGCGCAAAACAGTCGGATCATTGCGTCCTCGTGAGGCGGATCATTGACAGGTAGGACCGACTGCTGCCGGCTGCGGTTGTCAGCGTGACGGTGATCTTGCCCCCGATCGGGGCAATGCCGGTCCAGGTGTCCACCACCAAATTGTCGCTGGGATTGCGCGTCCTGGTGGAGCCGTTGACGCTGATCGCAGCTGTGCGGGTGGCAAAGGTGCCAACCTGATTGCTCAGGGCCTCCACGGTATAGCCGGAACCGGGCACGGTAATCTCGATCGACCAGGTAACGCCGGTATCCGCTCGCACGCTCTGGACGGAGATATCGTCGGGCACAGGTCCGGAGTCGTATCCGGTATCCGTACCGCCACTTGCCGATACGCTGGTGCCCGCGCCCGTCACCAGCACCGACACGCCGACTGCAACCGCCCCGTCGACGCGGGTGAGGCTCGACAGGCTGGAGCCTGCCGTGGCTGCGGTGGGTACGACATTCCAGTTCGGCGTTGTCCGGCTGGCAGTCGATCCCAAGGCGATCTGCACTTGGTCTATTGGTGCCGCAACCGCATTCACCCGCGCTAGCATTACCGTGCGATAGGAAGTGTCCGGCAAAGCGGACAGCGCGTTAAGCGCCGCCTGCTTGTCTCCGAAATAAGCGGTCGCCTCTGCCTTTTCGACTAGCAGCGCCTCAAACGGCTTTGCAGGGTACGCCCCGTTGATAATCCGCCCGATGATCGTACGCACGATCTCCCGGCGCAGCACATTAAACCCGAGTGCCGTCTCGTGGATGCCATCGCCGCTGACATACCAAGGTCGCTGCACCGCGAGCGAGTAGGGGTGGAGCATCGGCACGCCGCGGGCGGCGTCAAACTGTTCGGCGACCAGCGCCTGGACTCGGCCTCTCCGCCGCTATCCATTTTCCTCGCGTAGGGCTGCTCGACACGAGCCAGCGGCTCGCGCACGGGCTCGCCCAGTTCGGACACGAGAGCGGTGGCTTCCGCTACATGGAGGAAATCTGGGGCCCGACGGCCGCCCAGCGCGGGTACGAGGGTCGCAAGGATCTCGGCAACACGCAGGCCGGCGACGGCGTCCGGTTCAAGGGGCGTGGCCCGATCCAGGTGACCGGCCGAGCGAACTATCGCACCTATGGCCGCGCGATCGGCATTGATCTTGAGCGCCGCCCTGATCTGGCGAGCGTGCCGAGCATCGGTCTGATGGCCTCCTGCGCGTACTGGTCCGCCCACAACCTCAACTCGTTCGCCGATCGCGACGACGTGGAGGGGCTCACCCGCGCCATCAACGGCGGCCTCAATGGCCTAGCCGATCGCAAAGCGCGCCTGATCGCTGCCCGCACCCTGCTCACCTGAGGAGAAGACCCATGCCGAAGATCAAGCTCAACCTGCGCACCATTGTGGCCGCCGCGCTTCAGCTCGCCGCTGCTGCCCCGGTCATCATCGCAGCGATCAAGCCGGCGCTCGACGCGCTGAAAAAGGACAAGCCGGCGGCCTGAGCCGCGCTCTCTCTCTCTCTCTCTCGAAAGGACCAGCATGAAGATCCTGCTTCGTTGGGCGGGCGCGACGGCGCTCGCCTGTCTCTCTATGCCTGCCACAGCGCAGATCGCGCCCGGCACGCCCGCTAAGGCGCCCGCCGGCTTTCTGCCCGGGCAGGCGACCTATTGCTCCACGGATGGGGGCTCCATCTGGGTGCCGTGTTCGCCCAGCAACGGCGGCGAAAGCGGTGCCGCTGGCGATCCGAGTTCCACCGGGGCAAGCGGCAGCACGACCGCTCCGGCGAACGTCTCCATGCAGGGCTTCTATGACGGTGCCGCGGTCCGCCGCGGTCTGAGCGACCCAAGTGGTCGCCAGGTGGTCAACGTCAACAGCCTGCCGCCACTCCCCGCCGGGACTGCCGTCATCGGCTCGATTGCCAACACCGGCTTTGCCATCACCGGCACGCTGCCGGCATTCGCCGCCACCCCGACGTTCAACCTTGGCGGCGGCGGGCTGGGCACCTCTGCCATCCCGGTCTACACCGCACCATCGGGCGGCACGCCGACTGTCGCGGCGCCTGGCGCGGTCGCACCGGTGAGCGCCCAGCAGATCGGCGGCACGGACGGCACCATCCTGCGGGCGCTGCGCACCGACAGCGGCGGGCGGTTGCTGCCTGGGCAAGGCGTTGTCACCTCGATGCGCACGGCGCTGACGGCTAGCACGCCCACCAGCATCAGCGCCGCGGCGGCGGGGCGCGTAGGGCTCACCGTGCAGGTGGAGACGGCGCTGATCCGCCAGGAACTTTATACTCGCATCCTGAGCGGCGAGGCAGCTGAGGCAATCGCCCGCACTCAGCTCGGTGTCCAGATCGGCCTGCTCGATGCGCGCAGCGTGCAGGAGACGGCGCTTCGGATCGCCGGCGACAAGGTGAGCGCGGATCGGATCGACGGCCTTGTCGTGACGACGCGTGACCAGGGCGCGGCCATCGCCACTCTGGAGCAGGCCTCGATCGATGCCAAGGGCGGGATTGCGGGCGTGCAGACGACAATCCGGCAGCAGATCGGCCGGCAGGATGACGCTGATGAGGCGCTGCTCCGTTCGCTGCTTGCTGGCGATCAGGCGGATCGCGCGCGCGCGGCGCAGTTGGTGCAAATTCAGACGGAGTTTACCACCACCCTCGTTGCGAACGAGGCGGCATCCGCCATCGCGAGGCAGGCGCTGCTTGCTCGCATGGGCCGGGCCGAGGCGGCGACCAGCGATCTGACCAAGGTGCTCGCGGACACGACGCAATCGCTGGTGCAGCGGATCTCGGCCGGCGAGGCGGTTTTCAATGACGCCACGACCGGCCTTGCTGCCACACGCGCCCGGCTGATCCTGGAGGAGGAGGCACGGGCCGAGCTGGCCCGTGCGACCAGCGAGCGCCTCGAATTGCTGGAGGCAAGCGTCAACGATCCCGTGTCCGGTCTAACCGCCGTGAGCGCAGCCGTGGGACGGCAGGATCAGGCCATTGCCGACCTCGACGCCGGCAAGGCCGAAGCCTCTTCATTGGAGCAGGTTTCGACCGAGGTCGATGGCCACACCAACACGATCAATTTCCTTCTGCGGTCCGCCAACGGCGAAGAGGGTTATGCCCAGCTCACGATCGAGCAGACCGGGTCAGATGGCCAGGTGCAGGTCACGGGCATGCTCAGCCCCTCGCGCAAGTCGAGCGTGCTCCGCCTGTATTTCGGCGTGGACACGGCGGCAGCGGACTTCTGGTTGGCGGCGACGACAGCAGAAGGAATCAGGCCATGCCCCATCGGGCGCTCACCACAACCGAAATGGCGGCGGCTCAGAAGCTGTTCGACCACATCATGGCCGCTGAATACGGAGGCTCCCCCGAAGAGGGCGAAAGCATGGAGACCTACACCTTGCGGGTGTGGGAGCGATGCGCGGCCGGCGTCATTGAGCCGCCGCCGGCAACCGGCGCGGGCTGAACGCGGCATCACGCGGCAATCCTTTCCGGTTGCGCTTGGTAGCCGGTCATGAAGGCGCGAACCTTCTGCTCGGTCTCAGGCCATAGGGGCGGAAACGCCAGTTTTGTACCGGCGCAATGTCTGGGAGCGCCGCAATCGCGGCAAAAACCCGCAGGCCGGGCGGGTTCGCACGCAGCACCGCCGGCCGGGTGACGATCGCCTGCGCCGAAGCGGCGCACGGCAGCACCGCGCTCCACAGCGCGGCGGCGGCGAGGATCAGCCGCCCAAGCATCACTGCGCGCTCCAGCTGTTGGCCACCAGCGTCGGCGTGGCGGTCGAAAAGCCATACAGGGCCGAGCTCGGCGCCAGCAGGAACGTGTAGGACCAGCTGCGCCTGCCCAGGCGACCAGCGCGGGCGCTCGGCGGCGTGCCATTCCCGCGCCACCGCCTCGAACGTGTTCGCGGCTGCCGTTACCGCCTTGCGGCGGGCAAGCGCTCGCTCGATCGCCGGATCCTTGTCCTGGCGGAGCACAGTGCGCGCTTCGTCGCGCCGGTCGCGCGCCTCGGCAAGGCTCACTTCCGGATAGAGCCCGAAGGTCAGCAGCTTCTCCTTGCCGCCGAAGCGGTACTTGAGGCGCCACGACCGCGCGCCACTCCTGGCGACGAATAGATAGAGCCCGCCACCGTCGGCCAGTTTGTAGGGCTGGTCGCCCGGCTTCGCGTTGCGGACTTCAGCGGCGGTCAGCGGCATGGCCGTTCGTTCTTCCTATCGACTCACACGTGGGGGTATCCACGGGGGTACCGTAAGAGAACACAACGCGAACGGCCACGGTTTTCTGCGGCTTTTAGGCCTCAGTTAAGTGGGTGCCGGGCCCACCACCGACGGACGGCGTTGCCGCCGCCAGGACGTCGTGGAGGCTGGCCGGGCGGATCGACCGGCGGTCCAGCGCGGCGAGCACCTCGTCCCACCATCGCCAGAACAGGCGGAGATCGCCGGCATCGCGGACGTAGGGCGTATGGCCCGGCGCCAGGCTGGGCGAGTGGAACGCGAAGTTGAGCATGCGCAGCCCTTCGCCGTCCGCCACCGCAATGGCTTCCAGCACATCGGACAGCGGCATGTCCTCCGGGGTGAGGGAAACGCGCGACAGCAGGCCGAGCCGCGCGGCGATGCCTCGCCCCCGCGGTACCCGGCCGAGTTGGTCGAACAGCCGGGTGCCGCCAACTCGCGCACGCCCGGTGAACAATGTCGTGAACGGCAGCTCGAGGATGCCGTCGCGCCAGAAGGCGGCGTTGCCGATCGACCGGAAATCCGGACCGCCCTCCCCGCCATAGTCGTAGTATGCGCGAACCGAGCTATCGAGGCGGTAGCCGCGCTCCGCCAGCAGCCGCAGGCTGTTGCGCCCCAGGCCGTAGCGCCCGGCGCGGAACGCGATCGGGGCGGCACCGGTCGCCTCGGTGATCGCGCTTGTCAGCGCGTCCAGCTTGGCCGCTTCCAGCCCCTCGGGAAGGTTGCCGGCAAAGCTGTTCGCAGGCGTCAGCGTCTCCGCGAACGGCGGCGTCACCCAGGCGTGGAGCTGAGCCCCGATGGCCGACCGGCCGTCCGCCAGCACGCCGCGCAGGATGTCCGCCCCGGCAGGCTCCGCGACCGCGGGATGGTCCGCCATGTAGGTCAGCGGCACGGCCCACTCGGCGAAACGGGCATGCGCCGCCGGGATCGCGCGCATCGCCGTGACCTGCCGGTTGCCGCGCGAAAGCGGCGCGCGCCAGTCGAATTCTTCCTCGGTATCGACGAAAACCGTGAAGCGGCGACCGAACTCGGCGGACCATTCCGCCCGCTCGCCCGCAAGAGGGGCGGGCATGGCGTAGCCGGCGGCCGCTGGCACCCGCCCCTTCACCCGGTCAGTTCGCGCTTGCCCGTGCCACCTTGTCGATAACGGCGGCTGGCAGCCGCAAAGTCAAGCGATCCTCGGCAATGTCCAGCGCGCCGCCGAGCTCGACCGAGAGGTTGCGCACCAGCCGCAACGCGAAGCCGGTGCCCAGCAGAGGCGCGCCAGCCTGTGCGGGCGCATCCTCGTCCGCGGTGAGCAGCGCCTGCTCCGACAGGCCGGCGAGCGCCGCCGGCCGGGAGAAGGCCAGCGCGACATGCTCGCCCGCGGGCTCGGCCGACACGATCAGCGCCTCACCGCGCGCACATGCCGCCATCAGCGTCGCCATCAACCGTGCCGCCAGCCGTTCTGCCGCCCCCTCGTCCGCCGCGAGCGCCAGCGACTGTTCCGTCGGCAGCACCAGGGTGGCGCCGCGCAGGCTCGCCAAGGGCGCAAGATCCTCCGCCACCCGCGTGAGCAGTGCGGTCAGCGGCACCGTGCCGGCGCGCAGTTCCAGCCGGCGGCTGCGCAGCCGCGCGGCAAGGTCGACGTCCTCGATCGCCGCGAGAAGATCGCCCGCATGGCGCCGGATCGTCTGCGCCTGTTCGCGATACGGGGGCGGCACGGGGCCGAGCATCTCCACCTCGATCATCTCGGCAAACCCGGATATCGCGTTGGTGGGCGTGCGCAATTCGTGAACCAGCTGCCGCAAGGCATCGGGTGCCGGACCGGGAGAGGCGGCGCTCTCCTCGCGACGGGGGCGGCGGGCAACCCCGCGATAGCCGGTGAACCGGCCGCTTTCCTGCGCGAACACGGGAACCGCGGAAAGGCGCCAGCTTCCCGCCACGGGCGACCGCCCGGAAATCTCCAGCCGCGCGCCGCTGAACGGCTGGCGTCCGCGAAAAGCACCGCCCGCGCTGGCATCCACCCGCCCCAGGCCGGCAGGCGCGGCCAGATCGAGGGAAAGGCCGACAAGCGCCGCCCGCGCGGCGATGTCCACCCAGCGGATGGTGCCCGCCTGGTCCGTCTCGAAACGGAAGCTCTCCGCTGCCGCTGCCGGCTGCGCCTGTGCCGCCACCGGCTCGGGCGCCTCGCCGCCCTCCTCGCGCCGGCGCCGATAGGCATCGATCCGCGCGACCAGATCCGAAATGCGGAAGGTGCCGCCGGGCTGCTCCCGGTCGGCCGAACCGGCATGGCGCAGCGCTTCGGCCACCACCGGCAACTCCCGCGCGACATGGCCGAAGGCGACAAAGGAGCCGGGCGACTGCGGCGCGGAGGGCGCGGGGGGCAGCGCAGGTTCGGGCGAGCGCTCCTGCGGAACATCGGGCACGGGCTCAGGCACCGCCGGTGCAGGCGCCTCCTCCGGGTCGCCGAGCTCCTGCGCGTCTGCACCGAACCCCGCGCCCTCCCCGGCGGGCAGCACGAAATCGACCGGCCCGAAGCTTTCCAGCGAGCGGCGCACGGCCGCGCCCAGATCGCGGCGGTGGCGCAGCACCGCGCGGCTGCCCGGCGCAAGGCCGGGCAGAAGCGCGATCCAGTCCTTGTCGGCCAGCCTTCCCGTTCGCAGCACGGGCGCGGCGACGGCGGCATCGTCCTCCGCGAAGAAGCCGACGATCGCCCCTTGCGGCGCTCCCGCGGCGACCGCACGGGCGCTTGCGGAGCGAACGGCGGCCGGCACCTTGTCCCGCAGCGTGCGCAGCCGCGCGATTGCCGCTTCCGGCGCGGAAACCCGCCCGCGGCCGACCAGATCGACGAGCTGCCGCCACGCGATCTGCGCGCCCACCGGCGTGCTGGTATCCTGCGCGAGAACGGTGTCGAGGCTGTCGTCGAAACGCAAAACGTTGTCCTTCATGCGACGCGGCGGCCGTCGTCGTAAGAGATCATTAACTCGCCCCGGCGGGGGTGAGAATCAGCTCTTTTCGGCACGTCGCATTGTGGGACAATTGCGTTCCGCCGCAATTTTATTATCTAGCATAAAGGCAGCCCATTCGAAAGCGAGGCTGCGGGGGAGTATGCGTGCAATGACCTTCGACTCCATCGACCGCAACATCCTGCGTTTGCTTCAGGAAGACGGCCGAATGACCAATGTCGACCTGGCCGAACGAGTAGGGCTGACCGCCCCGCCCTGCCTGCGGCGGGTTCGCGCGCTGGAGGAAGCGGGGGCGATCCGCGGCTACCATGCCGAGCTCGATCCCGCGACGCTGGGCTTTCCGATCACCGTTTTCGCGATGGTGTCGCTGCGCAGCCAGGCGGAGCACGATCTCGCCGCCTTCGAGGCGCATGTGGCGGACATTCCCGAGATCCGCGAATGCTACATGCTGAACGGAGAGATCGACTTCATCCTCAAGATCGTCGCCGGTGACCTGAAGAGCTTTCAGGACATCCTCACCACGCATCTCACGCCCGCCCCCAACGTCGCCAGCGTGAAGACGTCGCTGACGATCCGCGCCGCGAAGAACCAGCCGGGCATTCCCGTTCTCGACTAGCCGCCTCCGCGCGGCCCCACGCCGTGGCGGAAGCTGCGGTCAAAAAGAAAGGGCGGCATCGCTGCCGCCCTTCCCGTCCCGTCGGTGGAGCCGCCTCAGTTGGCAGCCACGGGGGCAGCCGCGCCGTTGGCGGGCGCGTCCAGCCACACGGTCCAGAGCTGCGCGATCTCCGTGCGCGGCGCCGTCTTGATCGACGAGAACGCCTGCTTGGCGCCCGTCTTGTCGCCGGCATTGGCAAGCGCGATGCCGAGATGGGTGTTCACCTCGTCCGCGTTCATCGCCGGCGTGCCCGGCTTGGGAGCGGCAAGCGCCGCGCGGTACAGCTCGGCCGCCTTGGCCCAGTTGTTGTTGCCCAGGTAGAAGTCGCCCACGTCGGCCAGCGCGCGGCCGGTGCCGGTGCGCTTGGCCTTGGCCTCCTGCGCCTCGGCGGTGCCTTCGGTGCCGAGCTGCTGGCGTGCCAGGCCCAGGAGCTGCGCGGCCGAACCGGTCGGCTTGCCGCCCGCGGCCGGGATCTTCCCGTTCTTCACGCCCTCGTCCATCACCGAGACGGACTCGCGCGCCAGGCCGGTGTCATAGGTGAGCTGCGCATATTCCAGGTAATCGGCACCGACGAGCGAGTTGGTGGCCCGCATCAGGCGGAACAGGTCGACGCGCTGGCGCGAGTCGATGCGCTTGGCGCCGGCGCCCTGGAAGCCGAAGGTGTAGATCGCGTCGCGCCAGTTCTTGGGCGTGCCGAAATCGTGCAGCCACATGGCGGTCACGCGCTGCGTGCCGGCATTGTCGCCCAGCTTGTAGTAGCGGGAGATGGCAAAGCGATACTGGTCCTCGCTCACCGGGCGCCCGGCAGCCTTTTCCGCCAGGATCGACTTTTCGAGGTCGGCAAGCCCGCCCGCGACGTCACCGCCCTCGGTCTTGGCGCGGACGATCTGCAGCGCGAGGTTCTCGTTCTGATAGCCGAGCTGCTGCGCCTTCTGGAACGCGGCCAGCGCCTGCGGGAACTGCTTGGCGTTGTAGTACATGTTGCCGCGCGAATAAGTGTAGCGGCCGAGATCCTCCTGCGGCGTCACCGGATTGGCGAGCAGCTGGTCCAGCAGCGGGGCAAGCTTGGCATCGGCGGTGGGATCGTTGGGCGCCAGCTGGCCCGCCGTCATCTGCAGGCGCAGCGCGGTGATGAAATAGCGATCACCATCCGTCTTGGCGGCTGCATCGGCGGCGGTCAGCGCGGTGGTGGCGGTGGCGTAATCCTTGGCACCGATCGCGGTCTGCGCGGCCTGGATCTGCTTCAGCGCGTCGGCATTGCTGACGGAGGGCTTTTGCGGGCCGGTCTGCTCTTCCTTCTTCTTGTCCTTGGCCAGCGCCGGGGTCAGCGCCAGGCCGCTCGCCCCGGCGAGCAGCGCTGCGGCGAGCGCGAAACGGGGAAAGGTCTTCATGGAAACTCTCCTTTTGCGGCAATCTGTGCGGCAGGGGCCGTTCAATCGTACCGGGCGGCATCTAGACCGCAGGACCGGGCGGTTCAAGCGACGGACCGGATCGGGAAAGCCTTTGTTGCCGGGCCGCTGAACGCCGATTGAACGCAGGGCGGCGGCGCTCTACCGGCAGCGCATGATCGCGCTCCTCTCGCCGGCGAAGACGCTGGACTATGAAACGCCCCTGCCGCCGCTGGCCGCCACCGCCCCGCGCTTTGCGAACGAGGCGGATCGGCTGGCGCGCGCCGCCGCCAACCTGTCGCAGAAGAAGCTGGCCGAGCTGATGCACATCTCGCCCAAGCTCGCCAAGCTGAACGCGGATCGCTTCGCCGGCTTTGCCGAGGCGGTCGAGCGTCCCGCGCTGTTCGCCTTTGCCGGGGACGTTTACACCGGCTTCGACGTCGCCAGCGCGCCTGCCGAAGCGATCGAGTTCGCGCAAGGCCACGTCCGCATCCTGTCCGGGCTTTACGGGCTGCTGCGCCCGCTCGATGCCATCCGGCCCTACCGGCTGGAGATGGGCGTGCGCTGGGCACCCCGGCGCAAGAGCCTGTACGAGTTCTGGGGCGACCGGGTGGCCGACGCGATCGCGGGCGATGTGGCAGAGGAGGGCTCCGGCGCGGTCCTGAACCTCGCCAGCCAGGAATATTGGCAGGTCGCGCGCGACCGCCTGCCGCAGGACGTGCGGGTGATCGACGTCGAGTTCCACGAAGCGGACGGCCGCTTCGTCAGCTTCCATGCCAAGAAGGCGCGTGGCACCATGGCGCGCTGGATGTGCGAACACCGGATCGCCGCAACCGACGACATGCGCGGCTTCGACGCCGACGGTTACCGCTTCGATCGCGAGGCCAGCGAGAACAACCGCTGGTCCTTCCGGCGGGCCGAGGCATGAGCACCCGCGCCGCGATCATCGGGGCCACCGGCGGGATCGGCGCCGCGCTGGCAGAGGCGCTGGCGGAGGAAGGCGCCACCGTGCTGCGCTTCGGCCGCAGCCTTCCGGGCCTGCAGCACCTCGACCTGCTCGACGAGGCGAGCATCGCCGCCGCCGCCGCACATGCGGCTGGTGCCGATCTGGTGCTGGTCGCCACCGGCCTGCTCCATGAAGGCGATCACGGGCCCGAGAAGGCTTTTCGCGACCTCGACCCCGAATGGCTTGCCCGGCAATATGCGGTCAACGCGATCGGCCCGGCGCTGGTGGCCAAACACTTCCTGCCGATCCTGCCCAAGTCGGGGCGCGGCGTGTTCGCCGCGCTGACCGCGCGTGTCGGCAGCATCTCGGACAACCGCCTCGGCGGCTGGTACGGCTATCGCGCTGCCAAGGCCGCGCTCAACCAGATCATCCGCACGCTGGCGATCGAGGAGCGCCGGCGCAACGACCGCTCGATCGTCGTGGCGCTGCACCCCGGCACCGTCGACACCGCGCTCTCCAAACCCTTCCAGCAGAGCGGCCGCGACCTGTTCCGGCCGGACCGCGCGGCGGTGCAGCTGCTGGACGTCCTGGACGGCCTGCGCCCGCCCGACAGCGGCAAGATCTTCGCCTGGGACGGCGCAGAGATCGTGCCCTAGCTCCAGCCCCTTCGCACGCGCGCGTACGCGTGCACGCCCCCACGCGCGGGCGTACGCGGGGTTGGCAGGTAGTCACCGGATCGTTACACCACGGCGACAACCCAATTTCCCGAAAGCGTGAGCATTGACCGACGAGACCATCCTCGCCGACCCGTCCGACATTTCCCCCATCTCCATCGTCGAGGAGATGAAGACCAGCTATCTCGACTATGCGATGAGCGTCATCGTGGCGCGCGCGCTGCCGGACGTTCGCGATGGCCTGAAGCCGGTGCACCGCCGCATCCTGTTCTCCGCGCAGGAAAGCGGGTTCTTCTACAACCGGCCGTATCGCAAGTCCGCCCGCATCGTCGGTGACGTGATCGGTAAATACCATCCGCACGGCGACACCGCGATCTATGACGCCCTGGCGCGCATGACGCAGGATTGGTCCATGCGCCTGCCGCTGATCGACGGCCAGGGCAATTTCGGCTCGATGGACCCCGATCCGCCCGCCGCCATGCGGTACACCGAGGCGCGCCTTGCCCGCGCGACCAACTACCTGATCGAGGATCTCGACAAGGATACGGTCGACTTCCAGCCCAACTATGACGGGTCCGAGCGCGAGCCGCAGGTGCTGCCGGCGCGCTTTCCCAACCTGCTCGTCAACGGCGCGGGCGGCATCGCCGTCGGCATGGCCACCAACATTCCGCCGCACAATCTCGGCGAGGTGATCGATGCGTGCTTCGCCTATCTAGACAACGGCGCGATCACCACCGAGGAGCTGATGGCGATCGTGCCCGGCCCGGATTTCCCGACCGGGGCGATTATCCTGGGCCGCGCCGGCACCCGTTCGGCCTATGAGGGCGGCCGTGGCTCCATCATCGTGCGCTCGCGCCACAAGATCGAGGAAGGCCGCGGCGACCGCCGCTCGATCGTGCTGACGGAAATCCCCTACCAACAGGGCAAGAACGCCCTGGTGGAGAAGATCGCCGAGGCCGCCAAGGACAAGCGGATCGAAGGCATCAGCGACATTCGCGATGAATCCAACCGCGAAGGCGTGCGCATCGTCATCGACCTGAAGCGCGATGCGACGCCCGAAGTGGTGCTGAACCAGCTGTGGCGCCACACCCCCGCACAGGGCTCGTTCGCCGCCAACATGCTGGCGATCCGCGGCGGCCGGCCCGAGCTCCTGAACCTGCGCGACATCATCGCCGCGTTCGTGACTTTCCGCGAGCAGGTCATCACCCGCCGCTCGAAGTTCGAGCTGGCCAAGGCCCGCGACCGCGCGCACATCTTGCTCGGCCTGGTCATTGCGGTCACCAACCTCGACGAGGTGGTGCGCATCATCCGCGGCTCCGCCTCGCCGGCCGAGGCGCGCGCCGCGCTGCTCGCGCGCGAGTGGCCGATCGGCGAGATCGCGCAATATATCCGCCTGGTCGAGGCGATCGAGACCGAAATCTCCGGCGACGTCTACCGCCTGTCCGAAACGCAGGTCCGCGCGATCCTCGACCTGCGCCTGCATCGCCTCACCGCGCTTGGCCGCGACGAGATCGGCGACGAGCTGAAGGAGCTGGCGGATTCGATCACCGAGCTGCTGGCCATCCTCGCCGACCGCGCCAAGCTCTACGCCGTCATGCGCGAGGAGCTGGCCGACGTGCGCCAGCTGTTCGCCACCCCGCGCCGCACGGAGATCGCCGCGGCCGCCGATGGGATCGACGACGAGGACCTGATCGAGCGCGAGGACATGGTCGTCACCGTCACGGTGCAGGGCTATATCAAGCGTACCACGCTGGACAGCTTCCGTGCCCAGGCGCGGGGCGGCAAGGGCCGCGCCGGCATGGCGACCAAGGACGAGGATGCGATAACGAACCTCTTCGTCACCTCCACGCACACGCCCGTCCTGTTCTTCTCCACGCTCGGCAAGGTGTACCGCATGAAGGTGTGGCGCCTGCCCGAAGGCGGTCCCGCCACACGCGGGCGACCGATGGTGAACCTCCTGCCGCTGGCCGAAGGGGAGACGATCTCCACCGTGCTGCCCCTGCCGGAGGATGAGGCGGAGTGGGGCAAGCTCCACGTCATGTTCGCCACCGCCAAGGGCTCCGTGCGCCGCAACTCGATGGACGCGTTCACCAACGTTCCCACCGCCGGCAAGATCGCGATGAAGTTCGAGGGTGAGGACACCGACGACCGGCTGATCGGCGTTGCCCTGCTGGAGGCCGAGGACGATGCCCTGCTCGCCACGCGACAGGGCCGCGCGATCCGCTTCGCCGGCGACGACGTGCGCGAGTTCCAGAGCCGCAATTCGACCGGCGTGCGCGGCATCACGCTGAAGCCGGGGGACGAGGTGATCTCGCTTTCCATCCTCCACCGGGTCGGCACCTCTTCGGAGGAGCGCGAGGCCTATCTGCGCTTCGCGCCGTGGAAGGCGGACAAGGAGGGCGAGCCCGATCTGGACCCGGCCCGTTTCGAGGAGCTGAAGGATCGCGAGCAGTTCATCCTGACCGTTTGCGCTAACGGCTATGGCAAGCTCAGCTCCGCCTATGAATATCGCCGCACCGGGCGCGGTGGTCAGGGCATCACCAACATCGACAATATCGGGCGCAACGGCCCGGTGGTGGCGAGCTTCCCGGCAACGCGCGGTCACCAGCTGATGCTGGTGACGGACCAGGCCAAGCTGATCCGCATGTCGCTCGGCGATCTGCGCGTGATCGGCCGCGGCTCGGCGGGGGTGCGGCTGTTCAACGTCGCCGCGAACGAGCATGTCGTTTCGGCCGCGCGCGTCGAGGAAACGGAGGGCGAGGCCGAGGCCGACCTGCGCACGCAGGCCGATATGGAACTGTCGCCGGTGCCGGACGCTGACACGTCCGACGACAGCATTGCAGGCCCGGAGGACGGCGAATGAGCGAACACCCTACCCTCGCCTACAAGGTGCTCACCGCCGAGCAGGTGGCGGAACTGGAAACCGGCAATTTCGCCGGCGCGCCGGTGGACCGCGAGGACGGGTACATCCACCTGTCGACGCACAAGCAGCTGACGGGGACGGTGGACAAGCACTTCGCCGGCCAGTCCGATCTGTGGGTCGCCGCCGTGGACCTCGAGGCGCTGGAGGACAAGGTGCGCTGGGAAGAGTCGCGCGGCGACCAGCTTTTCCCGCACCTATACGGCACGCTGCCGCTCGATGCGGTGGTCGCCTATTCCCCGCTGGAGCGCGAGGACGACGGTCAGGTGAGGCTGCCGGTCACGGGCTGATATTCCGGCAAAAGCCGGAACCTGCGCCGGTTGTCAGCGCGCTGCTGCCGCCAGCTCCGCGTTGCGCTTCGCCGAGGCGGCAAGCGTCGCCTTCATCAGCTCCACCAGAGCGTCGTCCCGGTCCAGCACGTTGAGGCCCTGGCGCGTCGATCCGCCGGGGCTGGCCACGCGATCGGCGAGAACGGACGGTGGCTCCTCGGCGGCGATCGCCATGCGGGCGGAACCGTCGACGGTCGCCAGCGCCAGCCGCATCGCCTGATCCTTTGGCAAGCCGAGCGCCGCTCCCGCCGATGCCAGCGCCTCGACGAAACGGAACACGAAGCCCGGCCCGCAGCCCGACAGCGCCGTCACCGCATCGAACAGGCGCTCCTCGGCGATCCATTCGACCAACCCGAGGGGCGAGGACAGCGCCTCCGCCACCTCGCGCACCGTCGCATCCTGGCTTGAGCTGTAAAGCGCCGTGACGCCGCGCCCGATGGCGACGGGAAGGTTCGGCATGGCGCGGACCACCGCCTCCGCCTCGCACAGTCCGGAAAGTGTCGCCTCGTCGACACCCGCAAGCACCGACATCAGCACCTTCGGCCGGTGCCGCGACAAAGCGCCGCCACGCACCGCAGCGAGCTGCTGCGGCTTGAGCGCGAGCAGGACGACATCGTAATCGAGACCGGCATCGGGCTCGGGCACTTCGCGCACGACCTTGACGCCCGCAGGCGCTGGCCGACCGCTGGGGCTCACCACCGTGATCCTCTCCGCCGGCAATCCGCTCGCCAGCCAGTGGCGCAGCATGGCACCACCCATGTTGCCGGCGCCCACCAGCAGCAGCGAAACGTCGATCAACGGATCAGGCCTCGCCCTGCGTCTCGGTCATCGCCGCGGCGAGCGCTTCCTTGGGGCTCTTGCCGCCCCACAACACGAACTGGAACACCGGGTAGAAGCGTTCGCATTCGTCGATCGCACTGTCCACGATCAGCTCCGCCGAGCCGAGCGACAGCGTGCCGTCCTCCCCGTCGACCAGCGCGGCGTGGCGGTAGAGCAGGACCCCGGTGGACGCCCACAGCTCGAAATGACCGACCCAGAGCTGTTCGTTGACCAGCCCGATCGTCTCGTAGATCGCCGCCCGGCGCTCCTCGGTGACGCGGATGTCGGGAAAGGCCAGGAACTGGAGAACGCCGTCATCCTCGCGCCACAACGCGCGCAGTTCGTACTGCGTCCAGCTGCCCTTGAACCGCGCGACGATCTCCTCGTCCTGCCGCTCGTGCTCCCAGCCATGCGCCGCGAAATAGCTTTCCAGCATGTCGATCGGCGCCGCGTCCTCGCGCCCGAATTCGTGCTCGTCGAGCATCATGCCTCCCCAGCCTGCCGTGCCCCGCCCAGCATCCTGCCCCAGCCCCCGGGAGCGGGCAACCCGTGCAAGCGGAAAGCTGTGGACAAGCGGCTCAGGCGGCCGGCTCCGCCGCCGGCCGTGCCGCCGCTTCGAGCGCCTCGATGCGGGCGCGCAGCGCGTCGTTCTCGTCGCGGGCGGCGGCCGCCATGGCCTTCACCGCCTCGAACTCGTCGCGGCTGACGAAATCCGTGCCGCCGAAGAACTCGCGGCCCTTTTCGCGGGCACGGGCCTCGAACTCGCGTCCCATGCCGGCAAAGGTGCCGGCGGCGCCGTTCACGACCTTCACGAAATCGTCGAAAAGCTTGTTCTCGGTCTGCATGGCTTGTGAATCCCTGAAAATCAGAGCTGAATCTGGGTGCTCGCGCTGGTTGGCGCAAGGTTCTCGGCATCGGGGTTCAGCTGGCGGATGCCGAAGGTCAGGCAGGCGGCGAAGCTGATCCATACCAGATACGGCACCATCAGCCATGCCGCGACCCGCCGCACGCGACCGAAGGCCATCGTGGTCGCGATCGCCAGAACGATCAGCGCGATCAGGTCCAACAGCGCCCATGTCACCTGATGCGCGCCGAAGAACAAAGGCGTCCAGATCAGGTTGAGGACGAGTTGCGCCGCAAAGAGCGCCACCGCCACGCTCCGGGCCCGTGCGCCCCGTGCATTGAGCACGATGGCGAGCGCCACGCCCATCAGCACGTAAAGGATCGACCAGGCGATCGGAAAGACGATGCCGGGCGGGTTCAGTGCCGGCTTGGCAAGCGCCCGGTACCAGCCGCTCTCGTCGCCGGCGGGCACCACGCGGCCGGAGGCGAAGCCCAGCAACAGGATCAACGGCACGGTAATCAGCGCCCAGCGCAGGAACGACAGTCGGAGCTGCCCGGGCGATGCGATTTCACTCACGTGGCGCCAACCTCATCTCGTGCTGCGTCGCGGCACGTCTAGCGAGCGCAAAGCAGTTGCGCCAGCGTCCGCGTAAAATGCGGATCTATTCGCGGCGTGCGGCAAGAAGAAACTCCACATTGCCTTCCGGGCCGGTGATCGGGCTGGGGACGATCCCCTCCACCGTCCAGCCGCGCGCGGTGACCCAGTCGGCGAACGCATCGCAGACACGCTCCCGCACGGCGTCGTCGCGCACCACGCCGTTCTTGCCGATCTCGTGCCGCCCCGCCTCGAATTGCGGCTTCACCAGCGCCATGAGGCGAGCGTCCGGCCCGGTGAGGCCGAGCGGCACTTCCAGCACCTTGGCCAGCGCGATGAAGCTTGCATCGCAGACGATCAGGTCGACGGGCTCGGGCACGTGCGCCTCGGTCAGCAGCCGGGCGCTGGTCTGCTCGTGCACGATCACCCGCGGGTCCTGCCGCAGCTTCCAGGCGAGCTGGTTGGTGCCGCTGTCCACCGCATAGACCCGCGCGGCGCCCCGCGTCAGGAGCACATCGGTGAAGCCGCCGGTGGACGATCCCACATCAATCGCCACCGCCCCCGTCACGTCCCAGCCGAAATGATCCAGGCCATGCGCCAGCTTGATCCCGCCGCGCGACACCCAGGGGTGATCGCGTCCGCGCACATCCAGTGGCGCGTCTGCCGTCATCGACTGGCCGGGCTTGTCCACCTTGCGGTCGCCGGCGAACACCAGCCCGGCCATGATGAGCGCCTGCGCACGGGTCCGGCTTTCCGCCAGCCCGCGGTCGACGAGCAACTGGTCCGCACGCAGCTTTGCCGGCCGCTGGGCCACGCTCAATCCCCGGTCAGGATGCGATCGACCAGCTGCTTCACCGTCGGCACGAAACCGTTCGAATAGAACGGGTCGCGCTTGAAGTTATAGGCGTTGTGCCCGGCGAACATCAGGTTCTGCTCCACGTCGCCGCCATGCGCGATGTCCTGTAGCGTCTTCTGGATGCAGAAGCTGCGCGGGTCGGCCAGGCGACCGGTGGAGTTGGTCTCGGTATCGGCCCAGCTCGAAAAGCTGCACTGGCTGAGGCAGCCCATGCAATCGGCCTGATCCTTGCGGATCACCTGCTTCTCCTCCGGCGTCACGAACACCAGCGTGTTGTCCGGCGTCTTCAGCGCATCGGTGAAGCCCGCCCCGAACCATTCCCGCGCGCGCAGCAGGTCGTTGCGGGTGACCCAGAAGTTCTTCCCCTTCACGCCCACGTCGAGCTGGAACGTGTGGTCGCCCGCTTCCTGCGTCGAAAAGGCGATCTGCCGCTCCGACCGCGCCTCCAGCGAGCGCAGGAAAGGGTTGCGCACCGCCGACGAGTAGAAGCCGGTGGGCGAGAATTTGTGGAGGAGCACGTCGCCCTCCTCCAAGGTCATCAGCCGCTGCTTCCAGTCCTCCGGGATCGGGCTTTCCTGCGTCAGCAGCGGGCGCGTGCCATATTGAAACGCGATGGAGCCGAGTTCCGGATTGTCGATCCAGTGGTCCCAATCGCGCAGGAACCACACGCCACCGGCCATCACGATCGGCACGTCGTCCGAGATCCCGCCTTCGCGCATCGTCTCGCGCAGCGCCTTGACGCGCGGATAGGGGTCCTCCGGCTTCAGCGGGTCTTCGGCATTGGACAGGCCGTTATGCCCGCCCGCCAGCCACGGATCCTCGTACACCACCGCGCCGAGCAACTCGGACACCTTGGAATAGGCGCGCTTCCACAAGGCGCGGAAGGCACGTCCGGAGCTCACGATCGGCAGATACTGGACGTTGTAGGACGCGGCGATCTCGCTGAGCTTGTATGGCATGCCCGCGCCGCAGGTCACGCCGGCCACCAGCCCGCGCGTCCGCTCCAGCACGCCGTGCAGCACCCGCTGCGCACCGCCCATTTCCCATAGGACGTTGATGTTGATCGCGCCCTTGCCGCCGGCGATCTCCCAGGCGCGGCGCACCTGCTGCACCGCGCCTTCGATCGCATAGTCGATCAGTTCCTCGTGCCGCTCGCGCCGGGTGAGCGCACGGTAGACCTGAGGGATGATACGGCCTTCGGGATCGTAGCTGTCGGCGTTCACGGCCGACACGGTGCCGATGCCGCCGGCCGCCGCCCAGGCGCCGGCCGAGGCATGGTTCGTTGCCGCAACGCCCTTGCCGCCTTCCACCAGCGGCCACACCTCGCGGCCGTTATAGACGATGGGCTTGAGACCTTTGAACAACGCGGACCTCCGAAATAGAAGCGGCGGCGATACCGATTAAGTTCCGGCCGCGCGACAAAAAGATGATTTCGGCCGCATAGCGAGCCGCAGGGTCGATCAGGCCAGGGCGCCCGGCCGCGCCATCACGCCTTCGTACAGCGCCCGGTAGCGCGCCACCATCTGCCCTTCGTCGAACTGCATGCGCGCCTTCACCTGGTTCATCGCGCCCACCGTGCGCCGCAGTCCCTCGTCCGCGACGAAGGGCTGCAACGCATCGCGCAGCCACACCACGCCCTGGTGCGGCGGCAGGTACGGCTCGTTCACTTCGGAGACCATGCGCGCGATGTCGCCCACCCGCGGCGCCACGATCGGCAGGCCGGCTGCCATGCCCTCGACAATGGCGATCGGGAACTGCTCGGATCTGGAGGACAGCGCCAGAATGTCGAACAGCCCGACATAGCGGTGCGGCTCGGGCAGGAAGCCGGGCAGGAACACGCGGTCCTCTAGCCCCATGCGCTCGACCGCATCCTCGATGCGGTCGCGATCCGGCCCCTCCCCCACGATCACCAGCTTCACCCGGTCCGGCAGGCCGGCCACGGCGTTCACCAGCGAGGGCAGGTCCTTTACCTCGCGCATCCCGGCGATGGTGCCCACCACCACGTCGCCCGGCTTGCGTTTAAAGCCGGGGATCGCGCGGGCGTCCGCCGCTTCCGCATATTGCATCGTCGGGATGCCGTTCACGATGCGGTGGACCCGGGCGCGCGGCTGCTTCCACGTGCCGAGCGCGATCTCCTCCAGCACCTGGCTCGGCACCACCAGGGCGTTGGCGGCCGGTAGCGCGATGCGGCGATACAGGTTGCGCTCGCGCTTGAGCCCGCCGGCCTCGTCGGCGTTGAATCCGTCCTCGTGATGGACGAGCGGCGGCGCGCCCTTGCCGAAGACGCGCCGCGACATGACCCCGTCGATCGCCCCCCAATTGTAGGTGAGCACCAGGTCGAAGCGACGCATGTACTTCGCCAGCGCCTCGTAGCGGGCGACCGAGGGCTTGCCGGTCAGCGGCGGGGGGTTGACCGCGATCTCGTAGTCGACGCCCTTGGCGATCGCTTTCTCCGCGCCAAGCTGATCCGCCACGCCGGACACGATGGTATGCCGCGCCGCCTTGCCCATCAGGTTCATCAGCCGCACCGCGCGCGCCTCCTTGCCGCCCAGGCTGAAGGAGGAATGGAGGTGCAGGATGGAGACGGGCTGGGGCATGACGCGCCACGATTAGCCGAGCGCCGACGCCCCGTCACCCCGGCCGATCAGGCCGCGAAAGTCGCCTTGGGAATGTGGGTGATCCGGCAGGCAAGGTCCGCTTCGCCGCTGGCGACGACATAATGGTCCCCGCCATCGGCGATGCCGGTGCTGAACACCACATCATGCACGTACATCAGGTCGTCCAGCGGCGCCGTCAGCTCGGGTTTCGCCTCCAGCAGCGGCGGGTGGCTGGTGGCCACCACCAGCGACGGATCGTCCTTGTGCAGGATTGACCAATAGGTGCGATAGATGCCGACGACGCCCGACGGCTCCACCCCGTGCCAGAGCGTCAGCCAGCCGCGGTCGGTGAGGATCGGCGGCGTGCCCCCACCCATCCGCGCGGTGGCCACCGTCGCGGAGTGCGGCCGGATGCCGGGCCTGTCGAACGGCTTCCAGTGCAGTGCGTCTGGCGAGGTGGCGAGATTGATCGACGGCCCTGCCCGCCAGGCGCTGCCCGGCGGGTAAGCGAAGTACAGGTCGCCGAGCGGCCGCGTCTGCGCCCAGAACTTGCCGTCCACCAGCCCTTCGAAGATCAGCATGTCCTTGTTCTGGTGATCGAGGACGATGCCTTCCAGCGTCCAGTCGAGCGCGTCGTCGGAGGTGTAGAGCGTGGTGGAATGCCGCTCCGGGCTGACGGAGCAGGTGGTCATGTAATAGCGGTCACCCACCCGGCTGATCCGCGCATCCTCCACGCCGTAGCATTGGTAGGGCGCCCGCGGCACGACCGCGCGATCATAATGGACCTCCACCACCTCCAGCCCGTCCGGCGTAAGCTCCACCGGCAGCAGCCAGCTCAGCGAGGTCAGGGCCATCACCTTCCAGCCGCCGCCCGGGATCAGGAACTTGCGCGGATCCTTCGTATCCACCTGCGCGAGCGGCCAGGCGTCCAGCACGTAATTGCCGCCTTCCCAGCGGATCGCATGGATGTTCCCGCCGAAGCTCGGCTCGCGCAGCGCCTCCGCCACCCGCACCATCAGCAGCAGGTTGCCGTTGGGCAGCCGCGTCATGCCGGGGTTGAACGCCCCCAGCACATAGGTTTCCGCATTGATCCGCCCGGCCAGGGGCGAGCGCGTCAGATCGACGTCGCGGGGGCCGAAGACCAGCCGATCGACCGGAAAGCTCATTCGCCGCCCTGTGCGATCGGCGTGATCGTCAATTGCTGCACCACCGCACGGCGCGGCTGGGTGAGCATGTAGCGGACGCCAACGGCGATGTCCTCCGCGCGCAGCATCTCGCCCTTGCGGATCATCTCGCGCTGCTCCTCCGGCGAGATGTCGGGCTCCTGCATGTCGGCGCCCGTCTTGCCCGGCTCCACCACGCCGACGCGGATGCCCTTGTCGCCGAGTTCGCGACGCAACGCCTCGGTGAAGCCCTGAATGCCGTACTTGATCCCGGCATATACGGTCGACCCGCCGCCCAGCGCATGCGCGGACATGGAACCGGTGAAGATGATATCGCCCGCCCCCTGTTCGATCATCCGCTCGGACGCGAGCTTCGCGGCGACCAGATAGGCGGTGAAATCGGCCGCAATGACGTAGCGCAGGTCCGCTTCGCTGGTATCGGCAAGGCCTTCCGCGGCGATGGCGGCATTGATGATCGCGATGTCGAGCCCGCCGAGATATTGTGCGGCCTGTTCCACGAAGCGGCCGACATTGTCGGTTTCCGCCAGGTCCAGCGCGACGCCCTCGCCCTCGCCCACCTCGCGAATGCGCGCCAGCGCGTCGTCGAGATGCTGCCGGTCGCGGCCGCAGATGAAGACCTTGGCGCCCTCCGAAGCCAACAGCACGGCGATGGCCCGCCCGATGCCGGTGGTGCCGCCGGTGACGAACACCCGCTTGCCCTGCAGGCTCGGCTGTTCGGTATGGGCGTCCGCGGCGTCCTGCGCGGGGCGGTCGATCAGCGTGTCGGTCATGGCAGCAACTCCGGGGAAGATGCCCCAGAGACGCGCTAGGCGGCGGCTGGTTCCGCCGCCACGCGCGCCAGCAGGCGATCGATCGCCGCCGCCACCTCGGGCTCGGACAGCAGCGGCGCGTGGCCGGTGGCGGGCACCGTGACCAGCTCGGCCCGGTCCAGGCCGGCGGCCATCCGCTCGGCCGTGGCGGCGCCCAGGATGTCGGAGCGTTCGCCGCGGACGATCAGCGTCGGCACGCGACGCAAACCGGCCAGCGCGTGCCACATGTCCGGCGCCGCCTCGTTGCCCGGCACGCGAAACGGCTCGGCGATCTTCATGTCGTAATCCAGCACGATCCGGCCCGAACTCGTCACGCGGTACAATCGCTTGGCCATGCCCAGCCAGTCGTCGATCTGGAACGCCGGATAGATGTCGGCATGCGCCTCCGCGACGCAGCGCGCGGCGTGCATCCAGGTCGGCCAGCTGCTCGCCCGGCCGACCTGCGCGCGGATGCGGCCCAACCCGCTCGGCTCGAGATCGGGCCCGGCATCGTTCAGCAGCGCGGCGGCCAGCGGAACGCGCCCGCGCTCCGCCAGCAACATGGTCACGATCGCGCCCAGCGAGGTGCCGAACGCGATCCAGCGCGGCACCGCCAGTTCGGCGAGCAGGGCTTCGACATCGGCGACATAGGTCGCCGGCACATAGGTCATCGGATCGCGGGCATAGGCGCTCTCCCCCCGCCCGCGCAGCGAGACGGCGATCACGCGCCACTCGCCCCCCAGCCGTTTGGCGAGTTCCGCGAAGTCCCGAGCATTGCGGGTCAGCCCCGGCAGGCACAGGATGGGCGGACGGTCGGCCCGCCCGGCATAGTCGCGATAATGCAGCTTCAGCCCGTCGGGCGAAATCCAGCTGCGGTTTTCATAAAGCGGCATGGTTGCGTCCCGAGTTCGAGCGTCCCCATATTCACGCATGACCTTCGACCCGCAAGCGTACCGCGCCGAAACCGCCATCCTGCAACTGGGGGACGGCTTCTACGATCCGGTTCGGGCGGCCGACTTTCCGGAAACGATCCTGCGCTTCCGCAACGATCGCGCCGCCGCGGAGGTGGGCCTCGATGCGCTGAGCGACGACGAATGGCTCCGGCATTTCGGGCGGTTTCAACCGCTGGCAGGCAATCTGCCGGAGCCGCTCGCCCTGCGCTATCACGGCCATCAGTTCCGCAACTACAATCCGGAGATCGGGGACGGGCGCGGCTTCCTGTTCGCGCAGCTGCGGGACGATCGGGGTCGCCTGCTCGATCTGGGGACGAAAGGTTCCGGCCAGACGCCGCACAGCCGGTTTGGCGACGGACGCCTCACGCTGAAGGGCGGGGTGCGCGAGATCCTCGCCACCGAGATGCTGCAGGCGCTGAACGTGCCCACCTCGCGCACCTTCTCGCTGATCGAGACGGGCGAGGCGCTGGAGCGGGGCGACGAGCCCTCTCCCACCCGGGCCGCGGTGCTCGTTCGCCTGAGCCACAGCCATGTCCGCATCGGCACGTTCCAGCGGCTGGCCTATCATCGTGACGAGGCCCGCCTCGCCCGCCTCACCGAGTATTGCCTCCGCGAACTGTTTGACGAGGCGCCGGGCGACGACCCGGCGGTGCGGCTGCTCGACCTTGTCGTGGGCCGCACCGCGACGCTGGCGGCCCGCTACATGGCGGCCGGCTTCGTTCATGGTGTCCTGAATTCGGACAATATCAACGTCACCGGGGAAAGCTTCGATTACGGCCCCTGGCGCTTCGCCCCGGTGTGGGATCCCGCGTTCACCGCCGCCTATTTCGACCATGCCGGCCTGTATGCCTTCGGGCGACAGCCGGAGGCGATCCACTGGGATGTCGCGCAGCTCGCGCTGTCGCTCCGCCAGATCACGCCGGCCGAGCCGCTGATCGAGCTGCTGGAACAGTTCGGTCCGCGCTACGGACAGGCTATCGCCGATGCCTTTCTGTGGCGGCTGGGCGTGCAAACGCTTGATCCCGCTGCCGATGTCGCGCTGGTGCAGACCTGCGAACGCGCGCTGCGCGGCACCGGGCTGGGTATCGACCGCTTCTTCTTCGACGCCTTCGGAGGCACGCTTCCAGCCTCGTACGACAAGCCCTGGGCCGAGGTCCGCCAGCTCCTTGCGCGTCACGCACCACGGAAGGACCGGTCGCACCCTTATTGGTCCGGCGAGCCCTGCTCCATGCTCATCGACGAGGTGGAGGCGATCTGGGCCGCGATCGACCGCAACGACGATTGGCGTCCGCTGCACGCCAAGGTCGCCGCCATTCGCGCCATGGGCGAGGCGCTCGCTTGAGATTGAGCGAACGGGCCGCTAACCGACCTTGATGGCCGAGCTTGTCTCCTTTGAACCCGCGACCGGTGCCGAGCTGTGGCGCGGCGCGACCAGCGACGTGGATGCGGAAGTGGGGCTCGCCCGCGCAAGCTGGGCCGAATGGGCCGCCAAGCCGCTCGCCTATCGCATCGAGGCGCTGCGCCGATTCGCCAATGCCGTCCGCGCACACCATCAGGATTTCGCCGAGCTGATCGCCCGCGAGACGGGCAAGCCGCTGTGGGAGGCCAAGACCGAGGTCGACACGGTCATCGCCAAGGTCGACATATCGGTAAAGGCCTATGCCGAGCGAACGGCGCAGCGGCGGCAGGAGGAGGGCATGGGCGCGCGCATGGCGCTGCGGCACAAGCCGCACGGCGTGCTGGCGGTGCTCGGCCCGTATAACTTTCCGGCGCACCTGCCCAACGGCCACATCGTGCCTGCCCTGCTCGCCGGCAACGCCGTGGTGTTCAAGCCGTCGGAGAAGACGCCCGCGTCCGGCGAGATGCTGGTGCGCTGCTTTCACGAAAGCGGCATTCCGGAGGGTTGCGTTCGCCTGGTGATCGGCGGGCCGGCCGAGGGCAAGGCACTGGCGGCGCATGCCGGCATCGACGGCCTTCTGTTCACCGGCTCCGCGCCCACCGGCATCGCGCTCAACCGCCAGTTCGCCGAGCGGCCGGAAAAGATCCTGGCGCTCGAGATGGGCGGCAACAATCCGATCGTCGTATGGGATGCGCCGGACCTGCACACCGCCGCCACGCTCATCATCCAGTCGGCGTTCACGACGGCAGGCCAGCGCTGCACCGCGGCGCGCCGGCTGATCGTGGACCAGAAGCTGTACGATCCGCTGATCGGGGTGCTCAACGGCATGATCGGCCGCCTGATCGTCGACGAGCCCTTCGCCAAGCCGCAGCCGTTTCTCGGCCCGGTGATCGACAACGACACCGCGGACCGGCTCACCGAGAGTTTCCTGGAGCTGATGATGCGCGGCGGGCGCCCGATCCGGCACCTCGAACGGCCGGTGGCGGATCGCCCCTTCCTGGTGCCCGCGCTGATCGACACCACCGAGATGCGCGAGCGGCCCGATGTCGAACTGTTCGGCCCCATCCTCCAGGTGATCCGCACCGAAAGCTTCGACGGGGCGATCGCCGAGGCCAACAACACGCGCTACGGCCTGTCGGCTTCCCTCCTGAGCCAGGATCCGGCGCTCTACGACCGGTTCTGGGCCAATGCGCGCGCGGGCATCGTCAACTGGAACAAGCCAACCAACGGCGCCTCCTCCGGCATGCCGTTCGGCGGCATCGGCTGGTCGGGCAATCATCGCCCGAGCGCCTACTACGCCGCCGATTACTGCGCCTATCCGGTCGTGTCCGCCGAGGCGGAACAGGCGCGGGCGCAGATCGGCATCGGCCTGCGCGACCAGTAGCTAGCGCTCGAACCATTCCTGCGTGCCGTTCACCGTGGCCGGCACCGGGCGACCGGCCGCATCCCGCTCGGGGCGGAAGCGCAGCCGCTTGACGAGAAGCGGGCAGGTCCCCCGATCCAATGCCGCATCGCCGCTCGACCGGGTGACGGCGCAGCTCGTCAGCCGGCCGTTCACGCCGATCACGAAGCGCACGCCCACGGTGCCCGTGGCATCGCTGCCCTTCGCCTCGGCAGGCCAGTCACCATCGCGTATGCCCGCCACCTGCTCCCATGGGGTGCCGCCGCCGCCGCCGCCCGTGCCGTTGCCCTGTCCACCGCTGCCAAGCCCCTCGCCTTCGCCGCCCGCGCCGGTGCCCGGCCCCGCGACAGGCGCCGCGCCGGCCCGAGCCTCCGCGCCGGTGGAGGCGATCGTGGGCGCGAGCACCGGCGGCGGCGGCGGCACCACCTCGGGCTTCGGCGCGACGATCTCCTTCGGCTTCGCGCGCAGGTTCGGCGGCGCAGACGCCCCTTCCTTTCGCGGCGTTGCACGACGGGGCTGCGGTTCGGGGGCGGGCGGCGGCGGCTCGGGCGCGACCACAAAGGTCTTGAGCGTCTCGCTTGCCGCAGCCCCCACCCGCCCGCTTTGCCCGCTCAACACCCACAGCAGCGCCGCCGGGAGGGCAAGCGCCGCCGCCGCGGCAGGCAAGCGGGCACGGGAAGGAGCCTGGTAGCGCGTCGTGGTCATGCCCGCTCCTAACGCACAAGCCGGTGAACCGGTGCTGGCCAAGCCTTTCTTGTGGTTCGCCAAGCATCCTTCGGTTGCCGCGAGACGCTTGCTGGCGCATCTGCGGATCATGCCCAGCCTTCTCGATCCCGCCCAGCGCGGCCGCGTCATCCTGGTCGGTGCGGGCCCCGGCGATCCGGGCCTCCTCACCGTGCGCGCGGTGGAGGCGCTTCGCTCCGCCGACATCGTCGTTCATGACGGCCTGATCGACCCGCGCGTGCTCGATCTCGCCCCCGCCGCGGCGCAGCGCATCTCGGTGGCCAAGCGCCGCGCGCGCCACACGCTGCCGCAGGACGCGATCAACGCACTCATCGTCGCGCATGTGAAGACCGGCAGCGTCGTGGTGCGCCTCAAGGGCGGCGACCCGTTCATCTTCGGCCGCGGTGGCGAGGAAGTGGAAGCCGTACGCGCCGCCGGCCTGAAGGTGGAGGTGATTCCCGGCGTCTCCGCCGCCCTGGGCTGCGCGGCCGAGGCGATGCTGCCGCTCACCCATCGCGATCATTCCAGCGCGGTCAGCTTCGTGGCCGGCCAGTGCAAGGGCCTGTCCGAACAGGACTGGTCAGGGCTCGCTGGCCAGGGCCGCACGCTGGTCATCTACATGGGCGTCGCCACCGCCGCACAGATCGCCGACAAGCTGATGGCGGACGGTGTCGCGCCGGACATGCCGGTTGCGGTGCTGGAGAAAGGCACGCTGGCCGGCCACCGCGCGATCCGCACGTTGCTCGCCGATCTCGGCCCGATGGTGGAGCGCGAGCGCGTGGGAAGCCCGGCGATCATCGTGGTCGGCGAGGTGGTCGAGCTGTCCGACGCGGAGAACAAGCTCGCCGCCTGGGCGCGGGCGGCGGAGGCGCTGGCATGAAGCTGCTCACCGGAAACGATCTCGTCACCGGCGACGTGATCTGGTGGACCGGCTCCGGCTGGTCGCGCCATGTCGAGGAGGCGGGCGATGTCGGCGATCAGGGCGAGCCGATCGCCCTGGCAGAGGAAGGCGCGCGCCGGGTGAATGGTCCCGTCATCATCGACGCGACGATGACCCCGGACGGCCCCCGCCCCGCGCACATCAAGGATCGCATCCGCGCGCTCGGCCCCACCGTGCGGCCCGATTTGACTCTGAAGCCGGCCGATCCGAACGCCGGCAGCTGGGTGATCTGAATGTACAAATACGACGAATACGACCAGTCGATGGTCGATGCCCGCGTGGAGGAGTTCCGCGATCAGGTGCAGCGCCGGCTCGCCGGGCAGATGACCGAGGATCAGTTCAAGCCGCTGCGGCTGATGAACGGGCTCTACCTTCAGCTCCATGCCTATATGCTGCGCGTGGCGGTGCCCTATGGCACGCTGGACAGCCGCCAGATGCGGATGCTCGCACATGTCGCGCGCAAGTATGACCGCGGGTACGGCCATTTCACCACGCGGCAGAACATCCAGTTCAACTGGATCAAGCTCGCCGACACGCCGGACATCCTCGCCGAACTCGCTACCGTCGAGATGCACGCCATCCAGACGAGCGGCAACTGCATTCGCAACATCTCGTCGGACCAGTTCGCGGGTGCCGCCGCCGACGAGGTGACGGACCCGCGCCCCTGGGCCGAGCTGCTGCGTCAGTGGAGCACGTTCCACCCCGAGTTCACGTATCTGCCGCGCAAGTTCAAGATCGCGGTGATCGCCGCGCCCGAGGACCGCGCGGCGATGCGCCTGCACGATATCGGCATCGAGCTCACGGAGCGCGACGGCCGGCTCGGCGCGAAGATCTTCGTCGGCGGCGGCATGGGCCGCACGCCGATGATCTCCCACGAGATCCGCGACTTCATCGGCGCCGACGACCTGCTGAGCTATCTGGAGGCGTGCCTGCGCGTCTACAATCGCTACGGGCGGCGCGACAATATCTACAAGGCGCGGATCAAGATCCTGCTGCACGAGATCGGCGCGGACGAATATCGCCGTCAGGTGGAGGAGGAGTTCGTGGCGGTGAAGGCGCTCGGCCTCGATCCGCCTGCCGCCGAGCTGGAGCGGATCACCGCCATGTTCGCGCCGCCGCCGCTGACGGCCGAGCCTGTCGAACTGGACCGCAGCGATCCCGATTTCGCCGTCTGGCTTGACCAGAACGTGCGCCCGCACAAGCAGCCCGGCCATGCGATCGTCACGATCTCGCTGAAGCTGATCGGCGGCATCCCGGGCGATGCCTCCGCCGACCAGATCGACGTCATGGCCGATCTGGCCGAACGCTACAGCGCCGACGAGCTGCGGGTGACGCACGCCCAGAACATCGTCCTGCCGCACGTTGCGCAGGCCGACCTGCCCGCCATTTGGCAGGCGCTTACCGAGACGGGATTGGCCGAGGCGAACCTCGACCTCATCAGCGACATCATCGCTTGCCCCGGCCTTGATTACTGCGCGCTGGCCAATGCGCGTTCGATCCCCGTCGCGCAGAAGATCGCGACCCGCTTCGCCGATCTCGGCCGACAGCGCGAACTGGGCGAGCTGAAGCTGAAGATTTCCGGCTGCATCAATGCCTGTGGGCATCACCATGCAGGCCATATCGGCATCCTGGGCGTCGACCGGAAAGGCACGGAGAACTTCCAGCTCCTGCTCGGCGGGTCCGGCGCGGAAGATGTCAGCCTCGGCAAGATCACCGGTCCGGGCTTTTCGGAGGACGGCGTGGTGGATGCGATCGAGCGGGTCACCGACAAGTATCTGGAGGTGCGCGAAAGCGGCGAACGCTTCCTCGACACCTATCGCCGCGTCGGCATGGAGCCGTTCAAGGAAGCGATCTATGGCTGATCCCGACGCCACCGATACCGGCGGCGAGACGCTGCTGCGCTTGCGGACCGACGAGGTGCATGACGAGCCCGCGGTGACGCTGGACGCCTTTCTGGACGGCCAGACCAACGCCACCGCCGTGCGCCTGGAGGCGGGCGACGATGCGCGCGCGCTGCTGCCCCGGCTTGGACAGCTGGCATTGGTCGAGATAAGCTTTCCCACGTTCCGCGACGGCCGCGGCTATTCCTCGGCCCGCATCCTGCGCGAGGCGGGCTTTGCGGGCGAGTTGCGGGCAGCCGGGGATGTACTGGTCGACCAGCTTCCCCATATGCGTCGGTGCGGCTTTGACAGCTTCGCCCCGCAGGCGCCGATCGATCCCGACGTGCTGCGCGCCTCGTTGAGCCGCTACGACCATCATTATCAGCGCGCCGCGGATGCTGCGGTGCCGATCTGGAAACTGCGCCATGGGTGAGCCCGCCCGCATTCTCGACACCATCGATCTCCGGCTGTTCACCGCTGCGGACGCGGCCGACTACGAGGCCCGGTTCGCGGGCGTGCCGGCGCCGGCAATGCTCGCCGAGCTGCTGGTCGGCGAGCTGGCCGGGCATGTCGCTGCCGTCTCCTCCTTTGGGGCCGAGTCGGCGGTGCTGCTCCACATGGTCGCCCAGATCGACCGCGACGTGCCGGTGGTCTTCACCAACACGCAGAAGATGTTCGGCGAAACCCTGGCCTATCGCGATGAACTCGCCGAACGGCTGGGGTTTACCGACCTGCGCGTCTTCCGTCCCAATCCGCGCCTCCTCCGGGCGAAGGACGCAACGGGGCTGCGCTGGTCCTATGATCCCGATGGCTGCTGCGACCTGCGCAAGGTGGAGCCGCTGCGCCGTGCGCTCGCGCCGTTCGACGCATGGATTTCCGGCCGCAAGGGCTTTCAGTCCGGCACCCGTCGCGCGCTGCCCCGGTTCGAGGCGGATGAGGGCCGGTTGAAGATCAATCCCCTGGCCGATTGGGACAAGACCGCGCTCGACGCCTATTTCGCGGAGCATGACCTGCCGCGCCACCCGCTGGAGGCGGAAGGTTATGCCTCGATCGGCTGTGCGCCCTGCACGTCCAAGGTCAGGCCGGGCGAGGATCCTCGCGCCGGCCGCTGGCGGGGCTGGGACAAGACCGAATGCGGCATCCATGTCGCCCATCCGGCGGGCGAAGAACCGGTCGTGTGACGCTCTGCGGCGGGCGGCTACCTCTTGCCGCGCGCCAGCCCGACTTGATCCCGCAGCAGGCTGGCGCGCGCTTCCAGCTCCCGCGCCTCTGCGGTGGACAAGCCGTCGCTGCCGTAGCGATCGGCGCTCGCGGCGATGCGGTCGGTCCCGCGCCGCAACCGCCGTGCGTCGCGGCGGCTGAGTTGCCCGTTGTCGCGCCCGTCCTCGATGCGGTCGCGCACGTCGCCCAGGTCACGCCCGATCGGCGGCCTTGCCGGAGCGGGATCGAACGCGATGGGCGAGCGCGGAAGGTTCGGGGTGGTGCGCGGCGGGGCACGGAACTGCGCCGGCGCGGTGGTGGCGACGAAGAGGCAGGCAAGCACGAGACAGCGCATCGGAACGTCTCCCTTCTGACCGCAGGCATCGGGCATTGCGCCTGAACCGTACCCGAACGCATCCGAAACGAACGCGGATCGTTCCGGCCGCTTCGGGGTTCATCCTGCTCCATTCCCGGTGAAGGCTCGCCCTTGCGCCTCTTCGCATCCGCTATCCTCCTGACGCTTGCCGCCTGCAGCAAGCAGGGCGGCAACCCGGCGCCGCCCCGGGTCGATGGGCCTGCCGTCCTGCCGAGGCAGGTTTCGTCGATCGTGGTGCCCGTCTCCGCCCCGCTCGCCGATGTGGAAGCGGCACTGGAGCAGAGCGTGCCACGAACGCTGTGGAGGATCGATCGGTACGAGGAGAAATGCGTGCCGGCGCAGCGGGTGGACCTCGGCATCGCCAAGGTGAAGGTGCTGCCGACGCTTGGCTGCCGCATCACCGGCCAGGTCAGGCGCGGACGCATCCGCTTGTCGGGTCGCGGATCGCAGCTGGCCATCACCCTTCCCGTTTCCGCCACCATCGCGGCACGGGATGTCGGCGGTGTCGCCAGCAAGACGGCAACCGGCGCCGCGACGGTACGCGCCGTGGCGCGGCTGGGCATCGCGCCGAACTGGTCACCGACGGCAAACGTCGATCTCGCCTATGACTGGACGCAGCCGCCGGGCATCGACTTTCTTGGCCGGCGGATCGAGTTTGTCGGTCCCGCCGATCGCAAGCTGAAGGGCGTGCTGGCCGATCTCGAACGCGCACTCCCCGCCAAGCTTGCCGGACTGAACCTGCGCGGACGGCTGGCCGGGGTATGGCGTCAGGCCTTCACCTCCATCCAGTTGAACGGCGATCGCCCGCCAGCCTGGATGCGCATCACGCCGCAGCGGATCGGATTCGGCGGCTATCGCGTGACCGGTCGCACGGTGGAAATGACGATCGCCGCCGAGGCGCTGACCGAAACCTTTGTGGGCGATCGCCCGTCCGATCCCCGCCCCGCCCCCTTGCCCCCGCCCTCGCGCGGCGCCGCCAGGCCAGGACTGCGCTTCTTCATTCCGGTGCTCGCCGATTATCGGCAGCTGGAGCCGGTGGTCGAGCGGACGCTGGGCAAGCTTGCCGCCCGCGGCATTACCCTTTCGGGCATCGGACCGGTGGAAGCGGAATTCGGCAAGGTCACGGTTTATGCAACGGCGGGCGGACGCCTCGCCGTCGGCGTGAAGGCACGGGTGCGCGCGAAGGGCAGCAGCTGGGCCACGACCAAGGGCGAGGTATGGCTCTCCGCCGTCCCCTTCAACGCGCCCGGCAGCCAGTTGGTGGAAGCCCGCGACATCCGCTTCGCGACGCAGACGGACAGCACGGTCGTCAACCTGCTCAGCGCATTGTTCGCCAACGATGCGGTGCGCGCCAACATCGCGGGCGCGCTGCGTCATGATTTCGCGCCCGATTACCAGAAGGTCGTCGCGGCCGCCCGCCGCGCCATCGGGCAACGGCGGGAAGGCGACTTCCTGTTGTCGGCCGACATCACGTCGGTCACCAACGGCCGGGTTCAGGTAACGGGACAGGGCCTGTTCCTGCCGGTCAGGGCCGAAGGCGAAGCGCGCATCCGCTTCCACCCGCGGTGAGCGAGCCGGCGACCCATCTCGCCAGCTGCATCGTCAAGGCGAGCAGCGAAGATGCCTTTCGCGAGTGGGCGGATCGGCTCGAAAAGCAGGCGGCCACCTGCCCCGGCTTTCGCCAGACGCTCCGCCTCGAGCAGGCGGGCGGGCTGGTTCACCTGCTGACCATCTTCGACGATGCGGAGGCATTGCGGCGCTGGCAGGCACATCCGGCGACGCTCGCGCTGATGCGTGGCGGCCGGGCCCATGCCGCCATGCGCGAGGACACCGCGCAGGCGAGCGCCGCACGCTTTGCGCTCCCGGCCGAGGCGAGCGGGGCCAAGTGGCGCCGGTTCCTCGTCACCTGGCTGGCGGTGTTCCCGATCCTGCTGGTCCTGAACGGGCTGCTTCAGCTGCTCCCGGTCCGGTTGCCGATGTTCGCGCGCCTGGCGATCAGCTCGCCCTTGCTCACCGCGACGCTGACCTGGCTCGTCCTTCCCTGGGCCAACCGCCGGACGCGGGCCTGGCGACTGTCCGACGGCAGCGGCCGCCCGAGCACCTGACGCTGCGGATCAATAGCCCGCGTAATCGCTGAACCGGGTGATCGTCGGATCGAATTTCAGCACGACCTTGCCGGTGGCGCCGTGGCGCTGCTTGGCGACGATCAGCTCGGCCAGACCGTAGACCCGCTCCATGTCGGTGGCCCATTTCGCATGGTCCTCGAACACGCGGGCGTCATCGCCTTCCATCGGCCGCTTGGGCTCCCGCTGCGCCGTGTAATAGTCCTCGCGGAACACGAACCAGACCATGTCCGCGTCCTGCTCGATCGAGCCCGATTCGCGAAGGTCCGACAGCATCGGCCGCTTGTCCTCGCGGCTTTCCACCGCACGGCTGAGCTGGGAAAGCGCCAGCACCGGGACGTTGAGATCCTTGGCCAGCGTCTTGAGCCCGCGCGAGATCTCGGAGATTTCCTGCACGCGGTTCCCCTCGGACGACTTGCCCGACCCGGTCAGCAGCTGGAGATAGTCCACCACCACCAGCCCGATCTCGTTGCCATGCCGCCGCATCAGCCGGCGCACGCGCGTGTGCAGTGCGCTGATCGAGAGGCCGCCGGTATCGTCGATGAACAGCGGCAGGTTCTCCAGCTCCGCTGCCGCCGCCGCCAGCTGGTTGAACTCCGCCTTGCTGATCTTGCCCATACGCAGGGACTCGGAACTGATCCGCGACTGCTCGGCCAGGATGCGCGTCGCCAGCTGGTCGGCGCTCATTTCCAGGCTGAAAAAGGCGACCTTGGCGCCGACCGAGTCTGCGGGCTTGATGCCGTCCGCCATGTCCCGCATCCAGCGCCGCGCGGCGTTGAAGGCGATGTTGGTCGCCAGCGACGTCTTGCCCATGCCGGGGCGGCCGGCAAGGATCATGAGGTCGGAATGGTGCATGCCGCCGATCTTGGCGTTCACCGAATCGAGCCCGGTGGTCACGCCCGACAGGTTGCCGCCGGAGTTCAAGGCGCGCTCGGCCATCTTCACCGCCATGGTGGTGGCCTGGGCGAAGGTCTTGGTGGCGTTCTCCGAGCCGCCGTCCGCGGCGACCTTGAACAGCTCCTCCTCGGCCTGCTCGATCTGCGCGCGGGGGTTCACCTCCTCCGAGGTGTCCATCGCCCGGTCGACCAGGGTGCGGCCGACCGTCACCAGCGCCCGCAGCATGGCGAGGTCGTAGATCTGCGTGGCGAACTGCCGCGCACCGATCAGCCCGGCGCCGGAGCCGGTCAGCTGCGCCAGATACGCCGGGCCGCCAAGCTGGCGCATGCCCTCGTCTGCCTCGAACATCGGCCGCAGCGTGACAGGCGAGGCCAGCATGTCGTTGGAACGCAGCGTCTTGATCGCGGCGAAGATGCGCCCGTGCACCGGCTCGAAGAAATGGTCCGGCTCCAGCCGATCGACGATGTCGTCGGCCAGGCGATTGTCGATCATCATCGCGCCCAGCATCGCGGCCTCCGCCTCCACGTTCTGCGGCAGCGTCTTGGGTTCGGCGGGAGCCGGCGTCGGGAATAATGCGGTAGCCATCACGCCTCCTTGCACGCGGCGCCCGCCGCTTCGCAACCGGATTGCGACGGCGCGAGCTGTGGATTGCGTGGGAGCGGGCGGGCAAGGTAGAGCCGGGCATGGCCGACCCGCGGATCATCGACGTCCAGCTGGACGAGCGCACCATCCTGTGGCGCTCCGCGGACATCGAACAGGAGCGGCGGATCGCCATCTTCGACCTGATCGAGGGCAACCATTTCGCACCCCAGCGCGCCTATCCGGACGGGTACCAGGGGCCGTATCGCATCGCGCTGTCTGTCGAGGAGGGGCGGCTGGCGCTCGACATCAAGCGCGCGGACGACACGCACCTCGAAACCTATATCCTCGCCATGGGTCGTTTCCGGCGCCCGATCCGCGACTATTTCGCCATCTGCGACAGCTATTACCAGGCCATCCGCCAGGCCAGCCCGCAGCAGATCGAGACGATCGACATGGCGCGCCGCGGCATCCACAACCAGGCCGCCGAACTGCTCCAGGAGCGGTTCGCGGGCAAGATCGAGATCGACTTCAACACTGCGCGCCGATTGTTCACCCTCATCTGCGTGCTGCACATCAAGCAATAGGCCCCATGGACGATACCCCCGCACACCTCATCCAGCGCGCCCGCGAGGCTTCTCGCCACGCCCACGCACCCTATTCCCGCTTCGCCGTTGGGGCCGCCGTGCTGCTGGCCGACGGCAGCGTGGTGACCGGCGCCAATTTCGAGAATGCCAGCTATGGCCTGTCGCTGTGCGCGGAAACGGTGGCGCTGGCGACCGTCTCCGCGCAGGGCCGACTCGCCGACGTGGTCGCGATCGGCGTGATCGGCGGCGGCATGGACGCGGATGGCAGGGCGACCGGCGAAACGCCGGTGCTGCCCTGCGGCCGCTGTCGGCAGGTCATCAACGAAGCGGCGCAGATCGCCGGGCGTGATGTCGCGGTGCATTGCGGATCCGCCGAGGGCACCGCGATGCGGAGCTTCACCGTGTCCGAGCTGCTGCCGCACGCATTCGGGCCTGCCGATCTCGGCATCGCTCCGCGGGGCCGCTGAGCCACTCGATCGCGGCGGCAACCGCCAAACCCTCGGCCAGATTGTTGCCGATCCGCGTGCCGCCGGGTACCGGGGGCGTCAAGGGGAGCATAGCATGTCCATCCAATCCGACCGCTGGATCCGCGAGCAGGCGCAAACGGCCGGGATGATCGAACCGTTCGTCGAAGCGCAGCGGCGCGACGGCTGCATCTCGTACGGGCTGTCCTCCTACGGCTATGACGCGCGCGTTGCCGACGAGTTCAAGATCTTCACCAATGTCGACAGCGCCGTGGTCGATCCGAAGGACTTTGCGGCGAACAGCTTTGTCGATCGCAAGACCGACATCTGCATCATCCCGCCCAACAGCTTCGTTCTTGCGCACACGGTGGAATATTTCCGCGTGCCGCGCGACGTTCTCGTCATCTGCCTCGGCAAGTCGACCTATGCGCGGTGCGGCATCATCGTGAACGTCACCCCGCTGGAGCCCGGCTGGGAGGGACATGTCACGCTGGAATTCTCCAACACCACGCCCCTGCCCGCGAAGATCTACGCCAATGAAGGCGCCTGCCAGTTTCTGTTCCTCAAGGGCGAGGAAGCGTGCGAGGTGAGCTACGCCGATCGCGCGGGCAAATATATGCACCAGCGCGGCGTGACGTTGCCCCGGCTCTAGCCGGGACGAACCGGTCGGGGCGGAGCGCCCGCCCCTTCTGAGGGCCATTTCCGTACCAGCGACAGGTGCCACCTGAAGGCACGCCCGCGCCTGCCGGGTCGGGAGCTTTCGCCGGCGTCAGTCGAGGGTTCGGGATCGGCGCGAACCTCGTGACGCCGGCGAGTCCCCGCCCGGAATGCTGGTGTCAGCGCGAGGCGAGGTTCAGCGGCTGCAGCCGCTGCAAGCCCGATTGTGCCAATGCATGTGCCCGCAGCACGTCGCCGCCTCCGACCGCCAGACGCTCATCCGGCGCCGCCAGAACCTGCTGGTAGAGCGCGCGGGCACGATCCGCACGATCGGTGCGGGCGTAAACAGTTGCCAGGTTCAGCAGCAGCTCCGGATCGTTCGCGTCCACCTTCAACGAGCGCACAAGCACACGCTCGGCCGCCGGGTAATCACCCTGCGCGATCTGCGCCGCTCCGTTGTGATCGCCGCCTACCTGCGCTGCAACCGGGGCCGAAAGGGCCAGCAGCATGCCGGCCAATGCCAGTTTCGTCACCTCATCCTCCTCTCGCGCTTCGCCGCGCGTTACATTTCGATGACAGTGTTGTTTCACTTCGAAGACAGTCGCGCAAGCGCTTTCGTGCAGGTCGCTCCTGGTAGGCCAACGAAAGCATGGGGGACCAATGGGCCGACCGATCGCAGTACCCGCACAGAGCGACGGAGGAGGGTAACGTCTCTCACCATACCCGTTGAGCGCGAACCTGTGCGAGCGACTCACCAGCGGGGTTGTGGCGACTTGGCGTTTCGGCGCGGACGGGAAGGAACCGGGGGTCACTTCGAACATCCGGTGACATTCGGAGACGCCAAACCCCTCACGTGAGCGCAGCCGGTCAATGTCTACGTGTCGCGACCAAGATCGGGGCGACCACGCGCGTCATGTTGATTACAGCCGCGCCGGGGCAACGCATGGAAACGGGACATCATGCCTGCCGGCGCCAACCTCGATGCGGGTCATCGCTGCGTTGACCGCGCACAGAGGGCCACGGCCGGCCGCTTGCAGAGCCTTCCCGCTCAGGCGCCGCAAGGTGGCGCGAGGTGCCGTCAGGTGCCGTCAGGTTCAAGCCCGCAAGCCGCCGCGCAATGCAGTTCCTCGTATTTTACCGGGAGATCGGGCGGCCGCGGCTGCGCGGCTTTCTCGCACGCTAGACCCGGCGGCCTGTCGGGCAGCGAAGGTGCGCCTCGGCAGCACCGACGCAGCCACATGGCGGCGAGCGAGCTTGCTCGATGTGCTCCGATGCTCGCGCTTTGAAGGGCAACGCTACACCCATCAGGAACGCAAAAGGGCGGCGCCTCACGGCACCGCCCCTCTTTTACGCGTCCGACCGAACCGATCAGAAGTCGTTGCGATACTGCTCGTTGCCGATGAAGCCGAGCTTGCCGATGCCCGAGCGCTTCACCACCGCCAGGATCTCGTCCACACGAGCGTAGCGCGCGGCGGGATCGGGCTGGAAATGGAGTTCCGGCTCCGGATCGATCTGCTTGGTCTGCTCCAGGTACTGGGTGAGCGTGACCTCGTCCACCGGGCTGCCGTTCCAGGTCACCTGGCCGTCGGCAGAGATGAACAGCTTGTTCTTGATCGGATCCACCACCTTGGCCGGCGGGTTCGGATTGTTGACGGGAAGGTCGGCCTTCACCGCATGCGTCTGAACCGGGATGGTGATGATGAACATGATAAGCAGCACGAGCATGACGTCGATCAACGGCGTCGTGTTCAGGTCGCTCATCGGCTCGCCGTCTTCGGTGCCGCCACTCATTGCCATGTCAAATTACTCCTGATTCGCCCAACTCGGTCGCCACACCGGATCACATCCGGGTGACGCCCTCGCCGGCCGGCGGCTCGGAAATGAAGCCGACGCGGGCGAAGCCGGCGCTCTGCATCGTGAAGATCGTCGCGCCAATGCACTTGTACGGCGTGTTCACGTCGCCGCGGATATGTGCCTCGGGCAGCTGATCCGGCGTGATGTTGTTGCCCAGGCGAGCAATCTCCGCCTTGAGCTTGTCCACCGCGCGGTTGAGCAGCTCGGTGTGGTTCACCCGGGTGAGATTCCAGTAGACTTGGCACTCGCCGCCGGGACCGCCCTGCACGGAGAGGGAAACGTTCTCGGGCTTGGTGGTCGTCGGCTCGTAGCGCACGTCCGGGATCTTGATGCCCTTGACCTGCTGCACCACGACCGGGATCGCGATCAGGAAGATGATGAGCAGCACCAGCATGACGTCCACGAGAGGCGTCGTATTGATGTCCGACATCGGCTTTTCGGCGGAGTCGCCGCCAACACTCATTGCCATGAAGGGCTATCCTCGTCTCGTCATGCCGCCGGATCTTGCCCGGCGGTCGGGAAGGAACGCGGCACCGTGCCGCGCTCCACCCCATCTTGTCGTGCCTTACGCCTTGGTCTGCACGCCACCGGTCTGACCGGCGGTGGTGCTGCCACCCGGCTTGGCCGGCGAGGCAACGGCCGGCTTCGGCGCAACCTTGCCCGGCAGCGACGGACGAACGGCGCCGCCCGAAGCGAGGTAGCCGAGCACGTCGTTCGAGAAGGCCGAGAGGTCCTCCGCGATGCCCTTGTTGCGGCGCTGCAGCCAGTTGTAGGCAAGCACCGCCGGAACCGCCACGGCCAAGCCGAGCGCGGTCATGATGAGCGCCTCGCCGACCGGACCGGCGACCGCGTCGATCGATGCCTGACCGGCCGAACCGATCTTGATGAGCGCGCGGTAGATGCCGATCACGGTGCCGAACAGGCCGATGAACGGCGAGGTCGCGCCCACGGTGGCGAGGAACGCCAGGCCCGCGCCCAGCTTCGAGTTGATGGCCGCTTCCGAGCGGGCCAACGATCCGTGCAGCCAGTCATGCGCCTCGACCGGGTCGGTCAGCTGGGCGTGCTGGTCCTGCGCCTGCAGGCCGTCGTCGACGATCTGCTTGTAGGCCGAGTTCTTCTCCAGCTTGGCCGACGCCTCGCGCAGCGAGTTCGAGGACCAGAAGCCCTGGCGGATACGCTTGGCCTGGTTGATCACCTTCTGCTGCTCGAACAGCTTGGTGAACAGGATGTAGAAGGAGACGATCGACATCAGGCAGAGGATGCCGAACACCGTCTGCGAGATGATGCCGCCTTCGCGGAGCGCCGGGCCGATGCCGTACGGGCTTTCGCCGGGGGCGGCGCCCGCAGCAGCAAGAAGAGTGATGATCATTGCGGTTAGTCCCTCTCGAATAGGTAGCTTGGCTATCCGGCGGGCGGAGCGACCGAAGTCGCGCCTGCCCACCGGGTTGTCGTCAATCCTTCGGCAGTTCCCAGCGAACGTTCAGCGGATACGTGCTGGCGATCGGCCTGCCTGCCTGATCCTGCGCCGGATTGAACCGGACGCGGGACTTGGCGATGCGGCACGTCGTCGCGTCCAGATCCTCGTTGCCGCTGGACGAGCTGATCGAACAGTCCGTCACGCGGCCGTCGGGGCCGATCGACAAGCGCGCGCTCACACGACCTTGCGCTTCCGCACGACGCGCAGCCGCCGGATAGGCATCCGGGCCGAAATACTGGCCAGGATTACCCTTCGGGCCAGCAGCCTTGGACACCACCGGCGGAGCCGGCGGTGCCGGCGGCGCGGGCGGAGCCGGCGGCGCAGGCGGGCTGGTCGGCTGCGACGGGGGAATCGTCGGCTGCGTCTGGATGTTGAACGTCGGCGCCGTGGGCGGCACGATCGGCGGCGGCGCGACGACCGTGGTCGGCGGCGGCGGCAGATTCGGCTGATCCGGCGGCGGCGGGGGCGGCGGCTCGTCCGGCGGCGGGGGCGGCGGCTCCTCGACGTCGAACGTATCCAGCTTTTCGGCTGCCTTCTTTACATATTGATAAGCAAGGCCGGTTACGAAGGCATAACCGAGCGCGGCATGGATGAGCGCGACGATGATGATCGCCGCGATCTTGCCGTTGCTCATCTTCTGGTCAGCATAGGCCATTCAGAAACGACACTCCCTCAATCCCGACACATTCCGGGGGTAGCCAATCCGTAACGTCAGGCCGACCCATCCACCCGTTTGGGACTTCATATCCTCAAGGCAGGCCGAACCTGTATCGCGGTAAAAACGGTGACGCAAACGCTTTGTCGGACGCAACAAACGTACAATCGGCGCCTTGCAGTTTTATGTCTGTATCGACGGGGGACGATCGGTTAACCAGCAGAGCATGGCCACAGCCCTGATTTGCCGCGGCGCGGCGGTGCTCCTTGCCTGCGCCCTTCCCCTTTCCGCCCCTGCCCAGCAGTTGCCCCCCGCCGCCGAATCGCCGGCGCCCGCGCCCTATCCGGTGGTCGCCCGGCTGGTGCTGGCCGCGCCGCTGATCGTGGACGCGACGGTCCGGTCGGCACAGGTCCTGAAGGGCGCCGACGCGGCGGGCGTGCAGCCCGGCACCGCCCGCTTCTACGTGGAAGCCGATGTCACCGCTCTGGTGCGGGGCGCGAGCGGGGTGCCGCCGCGGGTCGCCTATGTGGTGGACCTGCCGCTGGATGCACGCGGTCGCCCGCCCAGGCTGAAGAAGCGCCGCGTGCTGCTGTTCGCGCGGGCAACGGCCAACCCCGCCCAGGTGCAGCTCGTCGGCACCGGCGCGCAGCGCGACTGGACGCCGGGGCTGGACGCGCTTGCCCGCGGCATCGCCACCGAGACCGTCGCGGCAGGCGCACCGCCCGAAGTCACCGGGATCGGCAACGCTTTTCATGTTCCGGGCGCGCTGCCCGGAGAGGGCGAAACCCAGATCTTCCTCAAGACCCGGGACGGCCGTCCGATCTCGCTGTCGGTGCTCCGCCGCTCGGGCGAGCAGCCGCGCTGGGCCGCCGCGTTCAGTGAAGTGGTGGACGAGTCGGCCACGCCGCCGGCGCGCGACACGCTGGCCTGGTATCGCCTCGCCTGCGCGCTTCCCCGCGAGTTGCCGGATGCGAGTCTCGCCACCGCGGAGCCCGGCGATGCCGCACAGGCGCGGGAAGACTATCGCTTCGTCCTGCAGCAGCTGGGCGACTGCACGACCGAGGGCTGAGCGTCAGCGGCGATGCCGCACCAGCGTGATGCCGATCGATTCGCCGGCTTCTGCGATGGCCAGCTTGACGATGCGCACCTGGACGCGCGCAACGCGGGCGTCCTGCAGGAACAGGGTTTCCGCGATGTGATCGGCCACGCCCTCGATCAGGGTGAAGTGCACGCCCTCCGGCAAGGCCGTGGTCGCCGCATGCTTCAGATCGAGATAGTTCTTCGATGCCGAAAGCGGCGTGTCCGGCGCGAACCGGCCCGGCAGGTCCAGGTCCACCGCGATCGACAGGCGCAGCGGCTGCGGCAGGTGCGTTTCCTCGGAATAGATGCCGGTCAGCACCATGACTTCCAGGTCGCGCACTTCAAGCGTCAGACGGTCTTCCATCGGCGCGGGCCATAGCAGAACGGGCGCGGAGCGGAAGGGCGCCCAACGCGCTTTCGCTTGCGTTCGCCCCCTCCCGGGTTAAAGCGCGCCGCCCCGCTCGACCCTTCGCGCGCAAGGGCGAGGAGCGCCGCCCGTGGACTATGTGCCGATCTCCACCGTTGCCCCCGCCGCCGTCGAGCGCCTGCTCGACCGGGCGTTCGGGCCGGGCCGGCACACGCGCACCGCTTATGCCATCCGCGCGGGCACCGAGGCGCTGCCCGCCCTGAGCTTTGCCGCCGTGGACGGAGACGCGCTGGTGGGCACGATCCAGTGCTGGCCGATCCGCCTGGCCGCGGATGACGGCGTGGACGTGGCCATGGTGATGGTCGGCCCCGTGGCGGTGGACCCTGGCCGCCAGCAGGACGGGATCGGCCGGGCGCTGATGACCCGCGCCATCGAGGCGGCGGAAGCGGGGGGCTGCGACGCGCTGATGCTGATCGGGGACCCCGAATATTACGGCCGGTTCTTCGGCTTCGATGCGGCGGCCACCGGTGCGTGGCGGCTGCCCGGTCCGGTGGAGCGGCGGCGGCTGCTCGCGCGCGGCACGGGCATTCCGGACAAGCCGGGCCTGCTTGCTCCCCGGTTGCCGGCGGTGCCGCGTTCCGTTTCCGCCTGAACGCCCGCCGATCCATGCTTGCGACGCAGGTGGCGGTGGCATACCTGCCGCACGGTCATGCCGATGGAGCCCCTGCCCGATCTCGCTTCGCTCTCGCTCGCGGAAGTTGCGCGCCTTGTCGAGGAGCAGCGCCTGCCGCCGGTGGAGCGCTGGAACCCCACGCATTGCGGCGACAGCGAGATGCGGATCGCGCGCGACGGCACCTGGTTTCACCAGGGCTCGCCGATCGGGCGCCCGGCGATGGTGCGCCTGTTCTCCACCATCCTGCGGCGGGAGCCCGATGGCCGGTACGTGCTCGTCACCCCGGTGGAGAAGCTCGACATCGAGGTCGAGGATGCGCCCTTCGTCGCGGTGGAGATGAAGGTGGAGGGCGAAGGCCGGGAAAGGCGGCTGGGCTTCCGGCTGAACACGGGCGACCTCGTCGGCGCAGGCCCGGATCACGCGCTGCGCTTCGAACAGCGCGGCGACGGGCCGCATCCCTACCTGCATGTGCGCGGCGGACTGGAAGCGCTGCTCGCCCGGCCGCTTTATTACGAGCTTGCCGAGCTCGCGCTGGCGGAGGACGAGGCGGCGCCGGGCATCTGGAGCAACGGCGTCTTCTTCCCGATGGACGCGGCATGACGCTGGCGCAGCGGCTGCGGGCAGCGCTCGCGGCGAGCAGGAGCGATGCGCTGCTGACCGGGGATGCGACGGAGTTCGCGACCGCCGGCACGCCGGTGCCCGCCGCGGTGCTGATCCCCATCACCGACCGCCCGCGCCCCGGCGTGATCCTCACCCAGCGCACGGAGACGCTGCGTCGCCACGCGGGACAGGTCGCCTTTCCGGGCGGGCGCATCGATCCGGAGGACGCCGACGCGATCGCCGCTGCGCTGCGCGAGGCAGAGGAGGAGATCGCCCTGCCCCCCGCCGCCGTGGAGGTGGTCGACGTGACCGACCCGTACCGCACCGGCACCGGCTATGTCGTCACGCCCGTGATCGGCGTGGTGCCGCCCGACCTGCCGCTGGTTCCCGCCGAGGCGGAAGTCGCCGCGGTGTTCGAGGTGCCGCTCGATTTCGTGCTGGATGCGGCCAATCATGTCGAGGCGGAAATCGTCTGGCAGGGCCGCAACCGGCGCTATTACGAGATCGGCTGGGAGGATCGCCGCATCTGGGGCGCGACCGCGGGCATGATCGTCAACTTGTCGCGGCGGCTGCGATGGACCGCCTGACCCTTCCCGAAGGCGCCGGCTGGCGCACCCTGCCGGGCCTCGCCGCGGTGATCGGGGCGCTGGACGGCGATGCGGGCGAGGCGCGCTATGTCGGCGGCATCGTGCGCGACACGCTGCTGGGCATCGACGGCGCCGATATCGACCTTGCCACCCGGCTGCGGCCCGACGAGGTGGTCGATCGGCTGGAAGCGGCGCGGATCAAGGCGGTGCCCACCGGCATCGCGCACGGCACGGTGACGGCGATCAGCGAGGGCACGGTGGTGGAAGTCACCACCCTGCGCCGCGACGTTTCCACCGATGGCCGCCATGCCGTGGTGGAATTCACCGACGCTTGGCAGGAGGATGCGGCACGGCGCGATTTCACCATGAACGCGCTCTACGCCGACCCGCTGACCGGCGAGGTGTTCGACTATTTCGGCGGGCTGGACGACCTTGCCGCGCGCCGGGTGCGGTTCATCGGCGATCCGTTGCAGCGGATCGCGGAGGATCATCTCCGCATCCTGCGCTTCTTCCGCTTCCACGCGCGGTTCGGCGAAGCGATCGACGGCGAGGGCCTTGCCGCCTGCACCATCCGCGCCAACGACCTGATGGCGCTGTCCCGCGAGCGCATCCGGGACGAACTGCTCAAGCTGCTGGTCGCGCGGCATGCCGCTCCCGTCCTTGCGCTGATGGTGGAGCGCGGCATCCTCGCTCCCGTGGTTCCCGAGATCACCGACGCAGCCCCGCTCGCGCGGCTGAGTTCGCGAGAGACGGACGCCGGCATCGCACCCGATCCGATCCGGCGGCTGGCGGCGGTGCTGCCGGGCGACCGGGCGGAAGATGTCGGGGCGCGGCTCAAGCTTTCGAACGCGGAGCGCAAGCGCCTGCTCTCCGCCAGCCAGCCGGTCGGCAACGAGCCCGCGCCGGTGCTCGCCTACCGGCTCGGGGTGGAAGGCGCGACCGATCGCCTGCTCCTGTCGGAGCGTCCGGTCGAGCAAGCCGCGGCCCTGATCGGCTGGACGCCCCCGCGCCTGCCGCTCACCGGCGGCGCGCTCGTCGCGCGCGGAGTGGGCAAGGGGCCGGATGTCGCCCGCCTGCTCCGCCAGGTGGAGGAAGGCTGGATCGCGGAGGGCTTCCCCGACGCGGCCCGGGTCGCGGAACTGGCCGACGCCACGGTCGCTCAGTGGCGGTCGACCAGCATCGCATAGGCATCCGCCGCTTCCAGCGGGCGGGCATAAACGAACCCCTGGCCATAGGTGCAACCCAAAGCGGCGAGCGTCTGGCCCAGCTCGTTGCTCTCGATGCCCTCGGCCGTGGTCTGCATGCCAAGCGCCTGCGCCAGGCTGAGGATCGCGCGCACGATGGCGATCTTGTCGCGGTCGGCCAGCATGCCCGTCACGAAGCTGCGGTCGATCTTCAGGATGTCGATGGGCAGCTTCTGGAGATAGGCCAGGTTGGAATAGCCGGTGCCGAAATCGTCCATGGCCAGCGTCGTGCCGAGGCCCTTCAGCGCATGCATGATGCCGGCGATGCGATCCGGATCGCTCACCAGCGCGCTTTCGGTCAGCTCCAGCGTAAAGCGGCGACCCTCCAGCCCGCGCCGGGCCAGCGCGCGTTCCACCACCGGCGCGATGGCGTCGCGCTGCAACTGGATCGCCGACAGGTTCACCGCGAGCTTCACGCCGCAATCGCCACCATGTGCCGCATCCCAGGACGCCAGCGTGCGCGCCGCTTCCTCGATCGCCCAGCGCCCCAGCGGCACGATGAGGCCGGATTCTTCCGCCACCGGGATGAACGCCGAGGGCGGATGCGCCTGTCCCTGCTCGTCCGTCCACCGCGCGAGCGCCTCGAAGGACACGATGCGCCCCGTGCCCAGGTCGCAGATCGGCTGAAAGGTCAGCCGCATGGACCCGTCTTCCACCGCGCGGCGCAGCGCCGTTTCCATGCCGAACTGCGCGCGGGCGATCTCGAAGCTCTGCTGCTGATAGGCCTCGGCATTGCCGGACACCTTGGACCGCTTCACCGCGAACTGTGCGTGGCGGATCAGGTCCTCCGCATCCTCCATGCCCATGGCGGCAAAGGCGATGCCGATCGAGCAGGACACGCGGATCTCATACTCCGCCAGCCTGAACGGCGTGGCCAGCGCGCCGCGGATGCGCTTGGCGACATGCTCCGCGTCGCTTGGCCCTTCCTCCAGCGTCAGCAGGATGCCGAACTCGTCGCCGCCGGTGCGCGCGAGCACGTCATGCGCGCGAAGCGCTCCCTTCAGGCGGCGCGCAACGGTGATCAGCAACTCGTCGCCCGCCATGGAGCCGAGGCATGCGTTCATGCGGCTGAAGCGATCGAGGTCCAGCACCAGCACCGCATGGCGATCCCGCTGCCGCGGGTCGGCCATCAGCGTTTCCAGCCGATCGCTGAACCCCGCTCGGTTGGCGAGCCCGGTGAGACTGTCCGTCATCATCTCGCGGCGCAGATTATGTTCGGTGCGGCGCTCGGCGGTGCGGTCGAGCAGCGTCACCATCGCGCGGCGCACGCCCGTGGTCGCGCGACGGGCGAAGGTCACCTGGAAGTGCCGGCGATCGACGTCGTCGCCCAGCTCCCATTCCTGCTCCTGGTGAAGCAGGCCTCCATCGAGAAAGGCAATCAGCTGGGGTCCGAACTCGGCAAGCAGCGGCGAGGTCTCCGGATCGGTGCCGAGCCCGGCCTGCCGGTAGAAGCGGTTGGACGCGACGACCTGCAAAACGCCATCGACGTGCAGCACCACGGCGGCCGCGAGCGGCAGCAGCTCCACCACCGCGGCGATGCCGTCGGCGTCGCCCGGCGCGTCGCGCGGGGCACAGCTGGGCTCGGTCGCCGGTGATGGCGCCCGCATCCCCGCGGACGCGCGCGACAGCAGCGAAAGGGGGTACAAGCGCGCCATACCCCTCGTGGGTAGGCGATCTGTGTTAAGGTTCGCTAAAAGTTGGAAGGATCAGAACCGGTTGTCGCGCGGAAATCCGGTCGGAGGCATTCGACCGGCCGCGCCGCGTGCCGCCCGCCACGGAGTGAGGTCCGTTTCCGTGCGCGTCCGCCCCGTCTCGCCGCCCATCGCCCAGCTCAGCCCCGTCGCGAACACGAAGGTCTTGGCATCGGACAGCCCGCCATCGCCGTAGCGCTGCAACTGCACGCCCTGCCCGCGCGACAGCTCGGCGAGTTCGGACAGGGGGAACACCAGCAGCTTGCGATTCTCCCCGATCACCGCAACGTAATCGGCATCCGGCGCGATCGGCTTCACCACCCGCAGCCGCGCGGAAAGCCGCGGCGTCACCACCGTCTTGCCCTTGCGCGTCTCGGCGATCACGTCGGCGCTGCGCACCACGAAGCCACGGCCGTCGCTCGCCGCCAGCAGCAGCTTTTCAGCGGCCGATGCCGGCAGCAGCGCGACGATGCCGACATCGCCGCCCAGGTCGATCATCAGCCGCACCGGCTCTCCGAAGCCGCGCCCGCCCGGCAGCTTGTCCGCCGCCAGCGTGAAGAAGCGCCCGTTCTCCGCCGCCAGCAGCAGCTTGTCGGTGGTCTGCGCATGGAAGGCGAATTGCGGCCCGTCGCCTTCCTTGAACTTCAGCGTTTCGGCCGCGGCGAGATCGACATGGCCCTTCATGGCGCGGATCCAGCCGCGCTGCGACAGGATAACGGTGATCGGCTCGCGCTCGATCATCGCCTCCAGCGGGATCTCGCGGGCGGCGGCCTGCTCCTCCACCGTGGTCCGCCGCTTGCCAAGCGCCGTGTCGGGGCCGTAGCGCGCGCGCAGCTTGGCAAAGTCCTTCTTCAGCCGCGTGCGCTGACGCGCGTCGGAGCCGAGCAGCGCTTCCAGCCCGGAGCGCTCCGCCTCCAGCTTGTCGCGTTCGCCGCGGATCTCCATTTCCTCCAGGCGCCGCAAGGACCGCAGCCGCATGTTGAGGATCGCCTCCGCCTGCCGGTCGGTAAGCGAGAACTCGGCGATCAGCACCGGTTTCGGCTCGTCTTCGGTGCGGATGATCTCGATCACGCGATCGAGATTGAGATAGGCCGCAAGATAGCCCTCCAGCAGCTCCACCCGGTCGGCGATCTTCGCCAATCGGTACGTGGTGCGCCGGCGCAGCACCACGAACTGGTGCTCCACCCAGCCGGCGAGTACCTGCTTGAGGCTCATCACCCGCGGCGTGCGGGTGGCGTCCAGCACGTTGAGATTGAGGCTGACACGCGTTTCCAGGTCGGACAGGCGGAACAGGCTGTCCATCAATACGTCCGAGTCCACCGTTCGGCTGCGCGGCTCCAGCACCAGCCGGACCTCCGCGTCGGATTCGTCGCGCACATCGGCCAGGATCGGCAGCTTCTTGTCGTTGATGAGCGCGGCGATCTGCTCGATCAGCTTGCCCTTCTGCACGCCATACGGGATCTCGCTGACCACGATCTGCCAGCCGCCGCCCTTTTCCCGCTCCACCGTCCAGCGCGCGCGGACGCGAAAGGAACCGCGCCCGGTGGCATAGGCTTCCGCGATCACCGCCGGCGGATCGACCAGCAGGCCGCCGGTCGGAAAGTCCGGCCCGCGCACGAACTCCAGCATCTGGGCGTCGCTCGCCTCGGGCTGGTCGACCAGCAGGGTCGCCGCGTCGAACAGTTCGGCGGCGTTGTGCGGCGGTATGCTGGTGGCCATGCCGACCGCAATGCCGCTGGCGCCATTGGCGAGCAGGTTCGGAAAGGCGCCGGGCATCAGCTCCGGCTCCTCGTCCTCGCCATTATAAGTCGGGCGGTAATCGACCGCGTCCTCGTCCAGGCCGTCCATCAGGTCGATCGCGACCTGCGTCAGCCGTGCCTCGGTGTAGCGATAGGCGGCGGCGTTATCGCCGTCGATGTTGCCGAAATTGCCCTGCCCGTCGACCAGCGGGTAGCGCATGGCGAAATCCTGCGCGAGCCGCACCATCGCGTCATAGACGGACGCGTCGCCATGCGGATGGTATTTGCCGATGACGTCGCCGACCACGCGCGCGCACTTCTTGTAGCCTTGCGCGGGATCGAGCCGCAGCAGCCGCATCGCCCAGAGCAGGCGGCGGTGCACCGGCTTCAGCCCGTCGCGCAGGTCCGGGAGCGAGCGCGCGGTGATCGTGGACAGCGCATACACGAGGTAGCGATCCGAAAGCGCGCTGTCGAAGGGGGCATCGAGCACGCCGATCGGCGGCTCCTGGAAGTCGGTGGCCATGTTGCCCGCGTTCTAGCAGCGGAACGAACCGCGAATCAAACGCTGCGGGTGCGCGCCGGGCGAAGGAGCGCGGGGTCGATCGGTGCGGACAGCGGGGCACGGTGCTGCCGCCCCGTTTCAGATCGCTGACGCGCAACCGATCCGCCAGCGCTCGCAGGTCGCTTTCCCGAGCCCGTCACCGGCGATCATCAGCGTGACGCCGGATAGCCCGGCCACCGCGCGGCGGGCGAAGTCGTGCCCCTCTCGCTCATCAGGTGCCGCTCCGCCCGCGCGAACTCCGCCCCGGGGTGGCCAGCGCTCCTAGCGGGGAAGGCCTGAACCGACCGTCGCGGAAGGTTGCTCAGCCGAACAGCCGACCGAGGCTCCGCTCCAGCATCAGGAACTGCCACAAGGTGCGCCCGTGCTCGGCGCGGCCGGAGCGATGTTCGTCGGCCAGCCGGCGCAACACGACCGGATCGAACCAGCCGGTGTCCAGCAGCCGCCGCGACCCCGCCAGCGCCGCCGCCTCACCCGCCAGCGCACCCCGGAACCAGGCCGAAACCGGCGTCACGAAACCCATCTTGGGCCGGTATAGGATCTCGCGCGGAAGGTAGCGCTCGAGCGATTTCTTCATCAGCCATTTGCCCTGCCCGCCGCGCAGCCGCATGGACGCTGGCAAGGTGGCGGAGAACTCCACCAGACGGTGGTCGAGCAGCGGCTCGCGCGCTTCCAGGCTGACGGCCATGCTGGTGCGGTCGGATTTGGTCAGGATGTCGCCGGGCAGCCAGTGCTGGAAATCGGCATATTGCGCCCGGTCCAGCGGCTCGCGCGCCGGTGCATCGCGCATCGCTTCGACATAGCGGTCCTCCGCGCGGTGCCCGCCCAGGGCGGAACGAGCCGCCGGCGTGAACAGCGCCGCGCGCAGCTCCGGCGTGGTTACGCCGACCGCCCGCGCATAGGCCTCGCCGCCGCCCCGCGCGAGGGCCAGCAGCGTGGTCTTGGCGCGAAGCGGGCGCGGCGCCCAATCGGCCTTCGGATAGGCCGCGCCGAGCGTGCCGAACACGCTTTCCCGCATGGTCGCCGGCAGCAACCCGCGCACGCGCTCCTCCGCTGCGTGGAAGCGGTAGCGGCGGTATCCGGCCAACGCCTCGTCCGCACCGTCGCCGGACAGGGCCACCGTGACGGTTTCGCGCGCAAGTTCGCATACCCGGTACGTCGCCAGCGCCGAGGCATCGGCGAACGGTTCGTCAAAGGCGTGAACCAGCGTGTCGATCAGCGCGAAGTCGTCGGCCGCTACCACCCGCGTGCGGTGCTCGGTGGCGAACCGCTCCGCCACCAAGGCTGCATGGGCGCGCTCGTCATGCCCCGCCTCATCGAAGCCGATCGTGCAGGTCAGCGCCGCGCGCGGGCTCGCCTCGGCCATCAGCGCGACCACCGCGGAACTGTCCACCCCGCCCGACAGGAACGCGCCCACCGGCACGTCCGCCACCATGCGCGAACGCACCGCCTCGCGCAGATGGTGGACGAGCTCCTCCTCCAGCGCACGCGCGGAGCCCCTGGCGCGGCGCGAGAAGTCCACGTCCCACCAGCGCTGCGGCCGGGGCATGGAGCGCCCGCGATGCAGGTGCAGGAAGTGACCGGCGGGCAGCTTCTTCACGCCCGCCACCATGCAGGTGTCGTCCGGCACGTATCCGAACGCCAGGAAGTCCTCCACCGCCCGGATGTCCGGCGTGCGGCGCAGCAGCGGGTGCGCGAGCAGGCCCTTCAGTTCGGAGGCGAACGCAATCGCGCCGTCGGACAGCTCCACGTAGTGGAGCGGCTTCACCCCCATCCGGTCGCGCGCCAGGAACAGGCTCTGGTCGCGGGCGTCGTAGAGTGCGAACGCGAACATGCCGTTCAGCCGGTCGAGCAGCGCCGGCCCCCAGGCCGCCCAGCCGTGCAGCAGCACTTCCGTGTCGCCCTGCGTGCGGAAATGCGCGCCCCGCCCCGCCAGTTCGCGGCGAAGCTCGGCGAAATTGTAGATCTCGCCGTTGAAGATAACGGTGAGCGCGCCGTCCTGGGTCTGCATCGGCTGGGGCGAGCCCTCGACATCGATGATCGACAGGCGCCGGTGGCCGAGGCCCACGCCCGGCGCGGTCCACACGCCGCTGCCGTCAGGGCCGCGGTGCGCGAGGGCGTCCGCCATGGCCGCGACCCGGGCAGGGTCCACGGGCTTGGGGGTCTGGGGGTGAAAAAGGCCGGCGATCCCGCACATGGCGTGCTGCTACAGTCCTGCCGCGCGATCCGCCAGCCGGTCGAGCGGGCCCAGCGCGGCAAGAAAGCGGGCGAGCGCCGCGCGCGGATCGCGGCCGGGCTGCACCTCCACCGACAGGTGGATCGCCACCGCGCGCTGCGGTGCGCCGGTCAGCTTGGCGCGCAGGGTCTCGATCTTCACCCACCGCGGGTCGGCGGTCAGCGTGTCGCCGACGCGGTACCAGGTGACGATCCAGCGCTCCACCGGCCCCGGGGCCGTGACGCGCATCGCCGTGCCGCCGGCCACGTCCGGCAGGTCGGCGACGCGTACCCACACGTCCTCCTCGCGCAAGGGACCGGTGCCGAACGCGATCAGCTCCTTGCCCTCGTGCTGGCGGCCATAAACCGCCAAGGCGAGGTCCACCGTGTCGCCGCCTGCATCGGCATAGCGCCCGAGCAGTTGATGATCCGCGCCCGGATAGTACGGCGCCCAGGGCGCGCGCGTGCTCAGCGGAGCGCGCTGCCAGCCGGGCACCTGCGGCAGGTCGATCCGCTCCGGCAGGGTGGAGCCTTGCGCATCGATCGCACGCGCCCAGACCGGAAAGGCGGCCGCCGTGGCCAGCACCAGCAGCGCCGCCAGCGGCAGCGCCAGCGCGCTGCGCACCGGTCCCTGCAAGTGCGCCGGATCGAACACCGGGTCGTCCGGCGCGCGATCGAACCAGCGCCAGCCGAGTGCGATCACCGCCGCCATCACCAGCCCGAAGAACAGCCAGCCATAGACGATATGGTCGAAGCCCGTCGCGGCCTCCACCGAGGTGAGATGTGCGGCATAGATCGTGCCGAACGCGCGCAGGCCGTTGGCGATCACCGGCACGATCACCGCGACCAGCATGAACACCGCGCGCCGCATCCAGCTGCGGAAACAGACGTTCGCGACCAGCGCGCCATAGGCGACCATGGCGATCACGAACTTCGCGCCGGAACAGGCCTCCGCCACTTCGAAATAGCCGTTGGGAATGGTGATCAGCACCCCGTCCACCTGCGCCGGCACGCCGAACAGGTGCAGCAGCGGCATGGTGATGCGCACGGTGATCGCCTGCAACGGCCCTTCCAGCCCGTCGCCGAACGGCACCAGGAACGCGGCATAGGCAAGCGGGAACAGCAGCCCGCGCGCAACCTGCGGACCGAGCAGCGTCACCGCCGCCCCTTGCAGCATCGCGACCAAGCCCATCTGCCGGACAAGATTGACGCTTGCCGCCTCGCCCAGCAGCCAGGCAAAGCCGCCAGCGGCGACCAGCGCCAGCCCCGGTGCCCAGGCGACCGGCGCCAGCTGCGCCAGCTCCCGCCGCCGCGTCCACACCAGCCAGGCGATCACCGGCGCGATGAACAGGCAGTGGCCAAAGGTCGTGCTCGTCCACCAGATCGTGACAAGATCGAGCACGTCGCGGCGGAACAGCAGCAACAGCAGCCCGGCAACGATCGCCAGGGCAAGGCCATGCCGCCGCCAATCGCTGGCAGGATGCACGAAGGCTGCCGGCGGGGCCATGGCCGTCATGCGGCCGCTCCCACCCGGTCAAAGCCCAGGATCGCATCCAGCGCCGCCAGCCGCGCCTCCCAGCCGTAGCGCGTCTGCACCACGGCGCGGGCCTCGCGCCCGAGTTGTGTAGCCGCGGCCGGGTCCGCCAGCAGGCCGGCGATCGCCTGCGCAAATGCCGCCGCATCGTCGGCCAGCCGCAGCGTTCCGCGATGCTCGATGCCTTCCGCCGCTGCCGGCGTCGCGACCACCGGGCGGGCCATCGCCATCGCCTCCAGCACCTTGTTCTGCACCCCGCGGGCGAGCTTCAGCGGTGCGACGACGACGGCCGCCGCCGCCAGCCACGGCCGCACGTCCGCGACCTCGCCCGTCACGATCACGCGCGGTCCGGCAAGCGCACGAACCTCCGCCGCGGGCGCACGCCCGACGACCGCCAGCCGGCCGGCGGCAAGCCGGGGCAGCACGTCCGTCGCAAACCAGCGCACTGCGTCGATGTTCGGCCGATAGTCCATCTGGCCGGTGAAGACGAACAGCGGCCCGTTTTCCTCCACCGGCGCCACGGCGGCAGGGTCGAAGCGAACGGTGTCGATGCCGTTCTCCACCGCCTGCACCCGCTTTGCGCCGGTGCTCGCGCGGAACAGGGCCGCTTCCGCCTCGCTCACGAACAGGCTGGCATCCGCGCGCGCCGCGATGTCGGCCTCCGTGCTCGCAAGCAGACGCGCCTCACGCCGCATCATCCATCGCATCGGCCCGCGCGCATCCTCGGCATAGGCGGCGAACTTGGCCGAATCCATGTCGCAGAAATCCATCACCAGCCGCGCCGAGGTGTCGGCCGGGACATATTGCGCCATCTGGCTGGAATAGACGTGGATCGTCTCGATCGGGCGCGCCGCCAGCACCTGCGCCACCGCGGCGCGCATGGCAGCGTCGTCGAACGCGGCCAGCGACACCGGCCGCCCGGTCGCCAGCGCTTCGGCCGCGGCGCGCGCCTGTCCCTTGCGCCGCGGCAGTACCCGCAGGCTGGCGGTGATGGCCGCCGCCTCTTCATGCGGCTCCAGATCGCGTGGGTCGTCGGCAAACGCCAGGAGGTGCACCGGCCGATGCCGCGCCAGATGGTGGAGGATGTGATAGCCGCGGATCTTGTCCCCGCGGTCCGGCGGAAACGGCACGCGATGCGCGAGAAACAGGATTTCGCCCATCAACCCAGCCCGCGGCTGAGCACCGGCCCGATCGCATTGGCGGCCCACAAGGGCAGCTTCTTCCACGCCTCGATCTTGCGCTGGTACCGGGGATCCAGCGGGTTGATCTCGCGCGGCGCGGCGCCCTCCGGATAGCGCTTGTGATAGAGGAGCGGCTCGGGCGCGAAGCCCCAGTTCTTCTTGTAGGCCGCCGGCCCCGTCCCCGCCTTGGACCGGCCGAAATCGAAGCGGGTGGCCCCCCGCGCCCGCGCATGGTTCATCAGCGCGAAGTACATCGCCTCGTTCGCCCGCAGGCCTCGCGCCGCCTGCGTGCCGCCGCCCCAATAGGGATATACCGTGTTGCCGAAATACAGGCTCAGCACGCTGGCCACCGGCCGGCCCTGGTGGCGGACCGTCAGGATGTCCGCATCCCCGCCGAACGCATCGAGCATCGCCGCGAACAGTGCCTGCGGAAACACCGGCGTGCCGAGATTGCGCACCGATTCGGCATAGGTCCGGTAATGCGCCCGCCGCTGCGCAGGCCCGCGGCCGACATCCACGTCGAACCCCATTTCCAGCGCCTTGCGCACCTCGGCGCGTTGCTTGCGCGGCACGGCGGCAAGCTCCGCCGCCTCGTCGGCTGCCAGCGGGCGAACGAAGCCGAGATAGGTCGAGTTGTCGCTGCTCCAGCCCTCGCCGGCCGGCGGCGAGCCGCCACGCAGTTCCAGGCCGCAGCCGCACGCCGCCGCCAGCGTCCAGGCGGCATCGGCTAGCGCCTGCGCCGCGCTGTCGCTGGTCGCCAGCACGCCGCCGCCAACGGCGAACCCGGCCGAGACCACCGCTCGGCCGAACAGCATCGAGCGCACCTCCGTCAGCGGCAGCACGCCCGCCAGCACGCCGCCCTGCTCCGCCACCAGATAGTGCGAGCGCTGGCGGCAGCCGCGCTCCACCCCCAGGCTCCAGGCCGGCAGGTGAAAAGGTGTCGCCCCGGCCATCTCGCGCACGAAAGCGGACAGCCGCTCGGCGACGCGGGCGTCGCGGAGCTCGGCAGGCGCCACGATCGGCCGCAAGGTCACGGGCATGTTCACGCGACGTGCGGACGCAAGGCGGCGACCACCGCGTCCATCCGCCCCCATTGGTGCCGCCCGGCCAGGCCGCGCAGCTTGCCGGCCATTGCGCCCAGCCGGCTGTAGTGGCGCAGCTTGGAGCGCATCGGTGCGCTCGCCACGCGCGGCTGCTCCGGATCGATCTCCCACGGGTGGAAGTAGAACACCGCGGGGTGCCCCTCCCCTGCCACCTGGCGCACGGCGAAGTCGGTCAGCGCCGCCGGGAGCAGGCGAAAGAAGCCGCCGCCCGTCGCCAGCCGCCTGGCGCCGAGCTGCGCCACGGTCACCGGCACCTCGATCAGGTCGGCCCCGCGCACCGGGCGGAAGGCGTAGCGCGGCGCGTCGGCCCAGCCGTAATGGTCGTGCCTGAGCGGCGCGACGCTGGAGGAATAGGTGTATCCCTCCTCCGCCAGGATTTCGTGCGCCCAGGGCGTGCGCTTGTCGAGCGAGAAGCTCGGCGCGCGGTAGCCCGTCACCTTCTGCCCGCTGGCATCCTCCAGCGCCGCGCGCGCGCGGGCGAGATCGGCGCGGAATTCAGCCGGGGTGAAGGTGAAGATCCGCTTGTGGTCGAGGCCATGGCTCGCGATCTCGTGCCCGGCCCCGGCGATGCGCCGCATCAGCGCCGGGTGCCGCTCGGCCACCCAGCCCAGCGTGAAGAAGGTCGCCTTGACGCCGCTTTCCGCAAACAGGCTCAGCACCGCATCGGTGTTGCGCTCCACCCGCCGGTCCAGCCGCTCCCAGTCCGCACGGTCGATCACGCGCTCGAACGCACCGACCTGGAACCAGTCTTCGACATCCACCGACATGGCATGGAGCATGGCGCGCCGCTCCTCAGGCCGCGTGGCGCGCAGGGTCGCGCACGTCCGCCTCGACCCAGTCGATCAGCAGCGTCAGCACCCGGCGCAGCGCCGCATCCTGGTCCTCCACCCGCGCCTCCAGCGAGGCGATGCGCGCGCGCAGGCCGTCCTCTTCGGCCGGAGCGGCGGTGCCGGGTGCGGGCGCCGGCGCGACCGGCTCCGGCGTGAAGCTCGCCTCCTCGATCGGCCAGGCATAGTCCGTGGCCGCCGGCGCGGCAGGCGGCGCCGGAGCGGGCGCCTGCACCGGCGTTTCCCCGGTCATGTCGGCGATCACCGCCTCCACCAGATCGCGGTCGATCACGTCGCGTTGCTCGATCGCACTCATCAGCAGCACCCGTCCGGCCAGCTGGTTCAGTCGCCGTGGCACGCCGTCCGATCCGCCGTACAAGGCAGCGATCGCGTCCGGCGTGAAATCCGGATTTCCCTTCCAGCCGACCAGCGACAGCCGGTGCGCCAGATAGGCTTCCACCTCCTCCGGCCCCATCGGATCGAGATGGTGCACGGCGATCACCCGCTGGCGCAGCTGCTCCAGCCGATCGGAGCCGTGCAGCCGTTCGCGGAACTCGGGCTGGCCGAGCAGGAAGATTTGCAGGATCGCATGTCCACCCGCCTGGAAGTTGGAGAGCATACGCAGCTCCTCCAGCGCGGACACCGGCAACGCCTGCGCCTCGTCCACAATCAGCAGCGTACGCCGCCCGGAGCGCGCCACCGCGTGCAGACCGCGCTCGATCGCCGACAGCAGCTCGGCCTTGGGCTTGCCCACCGGATCGACGCCCAGCCCCTCGGCGACGATGCGCAGCAGGTCGTCCGCCTCGATCTGGGTGGAAACGATGCGGATCGCGTTCAGCCGCGCGGTGTCGATCGTGTCCATCAGATGGCCGACCAGCGTGGTCTTGCCCGCGCCGATATCGCCGGTGATGACGATAAAGCCCTCGCCCTGCGCCAGGCCATAGCCGAGATAGGCCATCGCCTTGCGGTGCGTCGCAGTGTCGAACCAGAAACGCGGGTCCGGGGTCAGCTGAAAGGGCCGACCGGTCAGCCCGTAATGTTCGTCATACATGCCTTGAACCTCGATCCTGTCGAGTGCCTACACGCCTACCCGTTTAGAACTGGTAGCGCATCCCGACCTGCGCCGTTGCCGACGTCTGGTCATCCGCACCGTCCTGGCTGAAATTGTAGATGCCCAGCGACGCAGTGGCGCCCAGCCGGCCCCAGTTGCGATAATACAGGCCGGTGGCGCCCACCGACGTGACGCCCGGCGCATCGCCCAGCCCGCTCTCGAAATAGTTGGCGAACACGTCCGCGTTGATGCCGGAAACCGGGGTCAACTGCGCCGCCAGGAACCCTTGCGCGTAATAGCTTTCGTCGGTGATGCCGTAGAGCGACCAGGTCGCGTTCGGATTGCCGAAGAAGCGGCGATTGGCATAGCCCGCGCCCACGCCGTAGCTCAGCGGCCCGCGTTGCGCCTGCAACACCGCATCCACCCCGCGCGAGCGGTAGCTGGCGGTGGCGATCGACTGGAACACGCCGTTCAGGCATCCCCCGATCGCCGCCGAGGAGGTGCCGAACGTGCAACCGCTGAACGTCTGGGCAAAGGCATCGCGCTCGGTCAGGAAGCTGGTCGGCAGGCCGGCGATGCCGCGGCGGAGCTGCCGCGCGAAGGTATCCACCTGATCGTACACGCCGATCTGCAGGCCGAGGTCCGACCGCACCGCCCAGGTGAAGCTGCCGGTGTAGATGGTGCTGCCATAGCGCCGGCCGACCGTCGCCGTCAGCGAAGTGCGCGGGCTCGGCCGCCAGACGACGCCTGCGTCCCAGATCCAGCCATCGGTGTTGTAGGCGATGCGGCGGAAGCCGTTCGCCGCCTCCACGAAACGGCCGTTCTCGTCGAGCACCGGGTTGCCCGCTGCATCCAGCTGCGCATCGCGGCTGCTGACCTCGATCCGCTCGTACCCGGCGCCGGCCGCCAGCGCCAGCGTGGGCGTGACTGGCAGCAAAAGGTCGCCGCGGCCATAATAGCCTTCATAGCGCTGTGACAGCTGATGCGCGTCCTCGCGCTCGTAGGAGCCGCTCAAGGTCACCCCCACCGGCAGCAGCGTGCCCGCGCGCGTCGCGATACTGGCGGTGGCGACATGGCTGTTGGCGTCGTCGTAATTGTCGAGCACCGGGCCGCCGGGCACGTCCTTGAAGCCGGGGTCCTCCACCTTGGTGTAGCCGTAACGATAGGCCGCGCCGATCGAGAACGGTCCGGACTGGGTCGCCAATGTCGGGCCGACATAGGCCGAAAAGACCTGGCTGATATTGCTGACATTGCCGGCCAGCACCCCGGGCGCCGCGCCGCGGATGTCGGAGCGCGCGCGGGTCGCCAGCGCGCCGCCTTCCAGGCTCACGCCCGGCGCCAGCGAGATCGCCGCGCGGGCAAGGCCGCTATGCACGTCGTCGTCGCCCACATCGTCGTCCCAGGCGATCCGCCGCTCGTAGCGATAGCTCAGCGCCACCTGCGTGCGCTGCGTCTGGATCGAGGCGTCCACGCCGGCGGCGATGCTGGTATAGGTCAGCACGTCATCGGTCTGCAGGTCGGCCGTCACCACCTGGTTGAGCTCGATATAGGGCGCGATCACCTTTGACCGGTTCTGCGCCGCAGCCGGGCTCGCCAGCACGGCACAGCCGCCCGCCAGCGCCACCACCATTGCCCTGCGGGTCATTGCCCGTCCCCTTCCCCGTAATAGCTTCCGAACCGCGCCTTGCCCTTGGGCGAATAGGTGGCGGCGTTGAGCAGCAGCTGGATGTGCTCGCACCCGTCGAGCTGCGCGACCGCTTCCCGCAGGTCCGTTTCGCTGGTCTTGTCGGCGCGCACGACCATCATCACCTGGCCGACATGCAGCGCCAGCACCGAGGCAGGAGATGCCGCGAGCGCCGGCGGCGAATCGAAGATCAGCACCCGCCGCGGATCGGCCGCGAGCAGCCCGGCGATCACCTCCGTGGTCCGCTCGGAGGCGAGCAACTCGGTGTCGGCGATAGACTTCGCGCCGGCCGGCAGCAGGCTCAGCTGCGGCACGTCCGTGGGCACCAGCAGCGTCTCCACGTCGAGCGCGGGATCGGCCAGCGCGTCCAGCAGGCCGGGGCTCTCGGCCAGGTCCAGCCGGCCCATCACGTCCGGCTTGGCGAAATCGGCATCCACCAGCACGACGTGCATGTCGCGCTCGGCCGCCATGGAAAGCGCGAGGTTGATCGCGCAATAGGTCTTGCCCTCGTCCACATTGGCCGAGCAGACCAGGATGGTCCGCGCGCGATCGCCCTGCGTCGCGCGCACGGCCTTGGCGGTCAGCAGCAGCTGGCGCTTCACCAGCCGGAACTCCTCCGCCAGCGCGCTGATCGGCGCACCGGGCACCAGAAAGCCGCGCTCGGCGAGCAGTTCGCGATCGATCCGCGCCGTTTCTCCCGGCACCCGAACCGGCGGTGCGGGGCGATCGGTGGTTCCTTCGGCCGGCGGCGTCTCGACTTCGGGCGCAGGCGCGACCGGCTCCGGCGCCACGACACGCAGGTCGGCGCGCGGCTCGGGGCGTTCCGCCGCCCGCAGCTGCGCACCGAAGTCATAGGTTTCCGCCGCGCGCTCGATCAGCGAGGGCCGGATCTTGCGTGGCTGTTCGGTCATGCCGCAAGGCCCCTCTGGATCATCTCCACGCCGAGCAGCGCGACATAGGCGACCGCCAGCGCCCCCCCGCCGCCGGCGAAGTACAGCAGGCGGCGGCGACGCGCGGCGATCTCCGCCTTGCCCACCATCTCGCGCACGGTGCCGATCACCGGCAGGCCGGTGGTCTTCTCCAGCTTGGCGGAGGTGGCAAAGGTAGTCTGCAACTGGCCGAGCGCAAAGGCCGCGCCGATGCCGCCGCCGATCGCGGCGATCAGCACGCCCGTCAGCAGCAAGGTGCGGTTGGGCGCCGCGGGCACGGTCGGCCTGGTTGGCGGATCGACGACGTTGAACTTCACGGCATCGGTCTGGGTCTGCGCCTGGCCGCGCACCGCGATCTCCTCGCGATCGGCCAGCAGCTTGTCGTACTGGTCCTTGAGCACCTGATAGTCGCGCTCGATCTGGCCCTGCTCGGCGGCGACCGCCGGGTCGCCAGCCAGCTTGCCGCTGATCTGGTCGAGGTCGCCCTGAAGCTGCGCCTTGCGCATCTGCAGCGCCGCCACCTGCGCCTGCTTGTCCGCCTGCATCGACTTGAGCGACAGGTACAGCGGATTGGCCGAGGCGCCTGCGCCGACCGTGCCGACCGGCTCGGCCCGCGCCGCCGCCGTCGCCTGCGCCAGCTGGCTCCGGAGCGCCATCATGTCGGGGTGCTGATCGGTGAAGCCGCGCGCGCGCGCATCGGCGATCTGCCCCTGGATCGCCGACAGCCGCGCCCGCGCCGGCCCCGTCGCGCCGGTGCCGCCCGGACCGGCGACGGTGGTCGCGGTGCCCGCCATCTGGCCGTTGATCGCCGCCAGGCTGGACTGGGCGGCGGCAAGGTCGCCGTCCACCTGCGACATCTGCTGGCGCGCCGCACCCATGCGGTCGGTCAGCGATCCGGTGCCCGGCAGGCTGCCGAGATAGCGGTTCTGGAAGTCGGTGCGCTTGGCTTCGGCTTCCTGCAACTGCTTCTGCCGTTGGCTGAGCTGCGCATCCAGGAAGCGAAGCGACTGCGAGGTCTGGCTGCGGTCCCCGGCCAGGTTGGTCTCGACGAAGATGTCGATCAGCTTCTGCACCACGGCGCTGGCGATCTTGGGGCTGGGCGCCTTTGCCGTGATCTCGAACAGATTGTCCTGCTGCGGCGTGATCTTGATCGCCTGCGACAGGCCGGCGACCCGCGCCGCGAGGTCCGCCGGCGTCGCCACCGTGTTGGCGAGGTCGGTGCCGCGCACCACCTTTTCGAGGTTCACCGCGCTGACCAGCGTCTGGCGCACGGTATCGACGTTCTTCTGCGCCATCTGCGGATTGATGCCCACCGCGTCGGGCAAGACGTTGGAAAGCTGCACGAACACGCGTGCCCGCGATTCGTAGGTGTTGGGGATCTGCGACACGGCGAACCAGCCGAGGAGCGCGATGCCCCAGGCGACCGCCAGCGCGATCCAGCGGCGCGTCCAGATGCCGTGCAGCGCCAGCCGCACCTCGTCGTAGAGACCGTTCACCCGCGCCGCCTCAGAACATGCTCTCGGGGATGATGATCACGTCGCCCGGCTCCAGCCGCACATTGGCGGAGGGATCGCCCTTCTTGAGCAGCGTGGACAGCTTCAGCTTGTATTCCACCTGTCGGTTCTTCGCCCGGTCGAAGCGGATCAGCTTGGCGCGGTTGCCCGCCGCATATTGCGACAGTCCGCCCACCGCGATCATCGCGTCCAGCACCGTCATGTTCGCGCGGTACGGCAGGCTGGCCGGCTTTTCCGTCGCGCCGATGATGCGCACCTGCTGGCTGAACGTGCCGGAGAAGTTCTCCACGATCACCGAGACGATCGGGTCCTTGATATATTCCGACAGGGCGACCTTCATGTCGTCCGCCAGCATCGCCGGGGTCTTGCCCACGGCCGGCATGTCGTTGATCAGCGGCGTGGTGATGCGTCCGTCGGGCCGCACCTGCACCTTGCTGGACAGCTCCGGATTGCGCCACACGAAGATGTTGAGCTGATCGAGCGGGCCGATCACATATTCCTCGCTCGGCCGGTCCTGCGTGGCGACGAAGCTCGCCGGCGGCAGTTCGGAATGCCCGCCACCGCTCGCGCAGCCGCCCAGCAGCATGGCCGCCACGCCCATGCTCAACATCGCTGCCGATCCCGCACCCACACGCATCGCTTCTGCCTCCTGTCGCGGTGCCTGCGCGCAGCCTTCCCGGCGGGCGCATTTCCACGATCCTGCCGGCCGCTATGGCCGGGGAGAGGTGAAGATTGCGTTAGGCGCTCGGTTGGTCGACGAGGATCTCCGCCGCAAGCGGGTGGCCAAGGAAGCCCGTGGGGCTTGCGGTGAGGCCATAGGCGCCCGCCGCGAACACCGCCACCACGTCGCCAGCCCCGGCACGCGGCAGCGCCACGCGATCGGCCAGCCGGTCCAGCGGCGTGCAGAGCGGGCCGACGATGCTGACGACCTCGGGCGGCGCATCGGCAGGGGCCGAGGGGATCGCCACCGGATAGTTGCGCCGCACGGCCGCGCCCAGATTGCCGCTGGCGGCGAGCTGATGGTGCATGCCGCCGTCCGTCACCAGGAAGGTCTCGCCGCCGCTCTCCTTGCGGTCGATCACCCGCGCGAGGTAAACCCCTGCTTCCCCCACCAGCCAGCGACCGAGTTCCAGGGCGAAGCGTGTTCCCGGCAGTGAAGCGCGGCCGATCGCCTCGCCCAGCGCCGCTCCGATCGCGCCGACGTCGATCGGCGTGTCGCCTGCGAAATAGGGTATCCCGAACCCGCCGCCCAGGTTGACGAGCGGTGGCGCCCCGCCCGCTTCCTCGCTCAACCGCTCCGCCAGAACAAGGCTTGCTCCTTGCGTTTCGATGATCGCGGCGGTGTCCAGCGACTGGCTGCCGGCGAAGATGTGCCAACCGCGCCAGTCCGCTCCCGCCGCGATCACCCGCCGCGCAAGGGCGCCTGCCCGTTCCGCGTCCACCCCGAACGGCGAGGCGCGACCGCCCATGCGCATGCCGGATCCGCGCAGCTCGAACGGCGGGTTCACCCGGAGCGCGAGCCTCGGCCCGAGCCCGATCCGTGAAGCCGTCGCCAGCGCACGATCGGCCTCGCCTTCGGACTCCAGGTTGATCGTGGCGCCGGCGCGGATCGCCGCTTCCAGTTCCGCATCGCGCTTTCCCGGCCCGGCGAAGCTGATCGCCGTTCCCGCCCGGAAATCGAGCGCCAGCGCGAGCTCGCCTGCCGAGGCGACGTCCAGCCCGTCCGTCAGCTCGGCCAGCGCCTGCACGAGCGGCGGGAAAGGGTTCGCCTTTACGGCATAATGCACCGCCACGCCCTCGGGCAGCGCGGCGCGCAGCCGGGCCACGCGCGCGCGAACCACGGCAAGATCATAGACGAACACCGGGGTGTCGCGCCCCTCCACCCACGCCGCCGCGGGGCGCCCCGCGATCAGCGGCAGCGCGGCGGCGAACTCCGGCGGTATGGGGCCGACCGGCTTCACGCCCCCAGGCCCGTCCGCAAGGCCGCCCGATCGAGCTTGCCGTTGGCGGTGCGCGGCAACGTCTCCCGCCACTCGTACCGGACCGGCTGGAGGTAGGTGGGCAGGTCGCGCCGGAGCCGTGCGCGCAGGTCCGCCTCCGCCGTCCCGTTCCCGGCGGCGATCACCACGATGGCCTGGCCCGTCGCCTCGTCCGGCACGCCCACCGCCACCGCCTCGCGCACTTCGCCTCCTGCCAGCACCGCTTCCTCCACTTCGCCCGGGCTGACGCGGTAGCCGGAAACCTTGAGCATCTCGTCACCGCGCCCCACGAAGCGCAACAGGCCATCCTCATCGGCAATCACCCGGTCACCCGACCATACGGACATGCCGCCGCTTGCCGACCAGGCAGGCGCCGGACGAAACCGCTCGGCAGTGCGCCCCGGATCGCGCCAATAGCCCCCGCTTACCAGCGGCCCGGCATGGACCAGCTCGCCTTCCTGCCCCGCCGCGCACCGCCGACCCTCCGCATCCACCACCATCACCTCGGCGAAGGGCACCGCGCGGCCGATCGATTCCGGGTGCGTGTCGATCAGCTCGGGCGGAAGCGAGGTCGAGCGGAAGGCCTCGGTCAGCCCGTACATGGCATGGATCGCAGCGCCCCCGAACCGCTGCCGGAGCCGGTGGACAAGCCCCGGCGTCAAGGCCCCGCCCGAGTTGGTCAACCGCACCAGGCACGCCGCTGTCTCCTCCGGCCATGGCGTATCCAGCACCTGGGCCCATAGCGGTGGCACGCCCGCGAGCGTATTGGCTCCGAAGCGCGCCACCGCCCGCACCACATCGCCCGGCAAGGCATAATCGAGCGGCACCACGCTCGCCCCCGCCAGCCACGCCGACAGCAGCTGGTTCTGCCCATAATCGAACGCCAGCGGCAGCACGGCAAGCACCCGGTCCATCGGCCCCAGCCGCAGATAGTGCGCGACGCACACCGCCCCCAGCCACAGGTTCGCATGGCTCAGCATCACGCCCTTGGGCCGGCCGGTCGATCCGGAAGTGTAGAGCAGCGCCGCGAGCGCATCGGGCGAGGCTCCGCTCGGCGGCAGGGTGTCGGTGCCCTCGGCCTCGCTCTCCAGCGCGACCCGGCATGCATTCGGCAGATCGCCCGCCTGCAGCGTCGCCGCCCGGCTTTCCTGTGTTATCAGCAATGTCGCACCGCCGTTGTCGAGGATATGCGCCACCTGTGCGCGCTTGAGCACCGGATTGATCGGCACATGCACCAGCCCGGCCCGCGGCGCCGCCAGCGGCAGCACGCAGGCAAGGCGCGTTTTCGGCAGCCAGCTCGCCACCCGGCCACCGGGGGCAAGCCCCCGCGCGGCGAGCCATGCCGCCACCTGGCCGGTCATAATCTCGAGCTCGGCAAAGGTGAGCGCGCCGTCGCGGTCCACCAGCGCGACGTCCTCCGCCCGCCCCCGCAGGAGGTGGTCGATCGGTTGCGGCACGGGATCGAGGGGCACCATGCCCCTGTGGTGCCACGATCCGCTTGGGGGTGGAAGCGCCCCGCGCCCCGCTCTATGCCTGTCCCATGTCCGTCTCGCCCGCCATCGACGCCGCCGTTCGGGCGATCCTGCGCGACACGCTCGGCCTGTCGGAACAGCGCGCCGCCGCGCTGGCGGACGACACACCGCTGTTCGGCGCCATGCCGGAACTGGATTCGATGGCGGTCGCCAACCTCTTGGGCGAAATGGAAGATCGCCTCGGCTTTCGCATCGAGGATGACGAGGTGAACGGCGACATGCTGGAAACCTTCGGGGCCCTTGCCCGCTTCGCCGCTGCGAAGGCGCAGGCGTGAGGATCGAGCACTATGGCTGGTCCGGCGGGCGGGAGACGGTGCTGCGCTTCGGGCCGGCGCACGGCCCGCTGCTGGTGGCCGTGCTGCCGCTGTTCGAGGAGGCAAATCGCACGCGCACCTTCCTGGTGCGCACCTTGCGGCTGCTTGCGGAGCGCGGTGTCGCCAGCGCCCTCCCCGACCTGCCCGGCACCGGGGAAAGCGCGCTGCCCAGCGCCGCATTCCGGCCGTTCGCCGCGCGCGAGGCCCTGGAGGCGCTGGCAGGCGGAACAGGCGAGCGCTGCTACATGCTGGGCGTGCGCAGCGGCTGCCTGCTGGACGGCTTCGTGCTTGCCCATGGCCGCTATCACCTCGCGCCGGTTGCCGGCGAACGGCTGGTCCGCGATCTCGGCCGTGTTCGTCAGGCCGAGGCGGGGGGACGCGAGCGGGCGGGGGAGCGATGGTTCATGGAGGATCGCTGGCAGGAGGCGCCGGGCCATGTCCGGGTCGGCGGCATGCTTCTTTCCGCAGAGGCCCTGCTCGACCTCAGCCTGCTGGAGCCGTTCCAGCAAGCCGACGTGCCGCGCCGCGTCGCCCGCCTCGCCACCGACGCCGCACCCGCGGACGTGTACCTTCAGGGCTCGCCCCTGTGGCGCACAAAGGAGCCGCAGGACGACCCCGTGCTCGCCGCCGCGCTGGCCGACGATGTCGCCGCCTGGATCGCCGCATGCGAAGGCTGATCCTGTTCCCCTGCGGAGGGGAGACGCTCGCCGCCACGCTGGACGAGGCGCCCGGCACCACGGGCCTGCTGATCGTGTCCGGCGGCAACGAGGTACGCATGGGCGCGCATCGCGGCATGACCGAGCTCGCGGCCGACCTCGCGAGCGGCGGCACGCCCGTGTTCCGCTATGATCGGCGCGGCATCGGCGACTCGACCGGCGAGAACCACGGCTATCTGTCCGCCGACGACGACCTTGCCGCCGCGGCCGTCGCCTTTCGCGCCGCCGCTCCGCAGGTGACCCGGATGGTCGGCTTCGGTAATTGCGACGCGGCGACCACGCTGGCGCTGTTCGGTCAGGCGGCAGGGCTCGACGCGCTCGTGCTGGCAAACCCCTGGGTGGTGGAGGAAGCCGACGACAGCCTGCCGCCGGCCGCCGCGATCCGCAGCCGCTATGCCGCGCGCCTGAAGGATCCGCGCGAGTGGCAGCGGCTGCTCACCGGCGGCGTGAACCTGCGCAAGCTCGGCCGGGGGCTGCGCAAGATCGCCGCCGCGCCGCCACCTTCCCCCGGTTTGCCCGCCCGCTTCGCCGACGCGCTGGGCTGGTGCCCGGCGACGATCGTGCTGGCGGAAGGGGATGCGACGGCGATCGCCTTCACCGATGCGACCCGCAACCTGGACCTGCCCGCAACGGAGCAGCGGATCGCCACCGCCTCGCACAGCTTCGCCTCTGCCGAGGACCGGGCCGCGCTGCGCGAAATCCTGGCCGAGGCGCTTCGCTAGCCGCCGGCGGCTGCCTACTCCGCGGCCTCGGCCAATTCCGCGAACTCGGCCGCCTGCAGGAACCGCTCGGCGTCCAGCGCCGCCATGCAGCCGGTGCCCGCCGCCGTGATCGCCTGGCGATAGACCTTGTCGGTCACGTCGCCACAGGCGAACACGCCCGGCACGCTCGTCTTCGCGGTGCCCGGTTCCACCCAGATGTAGTGATCCTCGTCCAGCTTCAGGTGGCCGCGGAACAGCTCGGTCGCCGGATGGTGGCCGATGGCGACGAAACCGCCCTCCACGTCCAGCCGCGAACGCTCGCCCGTCACCGTGTCGGTCAGCTCCACCGCGCACAAGCCGGCATTGCCGCCGCCGTCGACGAACTCCGCAACTTCCTTGTTCCACAGCACGGTGATGTTGGGATGCGCGTGCAGCCGCTCCTGCAGGATGCGCTCTGCGCGCAGCGAATCGCGGCGGTGGATCAGCGTCACGTCCGGCGAGTGGTTGGTGAGGTAGAGCGCCTCTTCCACCGCGGTGTTGCCGCCGCCGATCACCGCAACCTTCTTCCCGCGGTAAAAGAAGCCGTCGCACGTCGCACAGGCCGACACGCCCTTGCCCTTCAGCGCCTGCTCGCTGTCCAGCCCCAGCCACTTGGCCTGCGCGCCGGTGGCGATCACCAGCACCTCGCCCTCGTACACGTCCCCGCCGTCGCCGATCAGGCGGAACGGCCGCTGGGACAGGTCGACCTCGACGATCGTGTCCCACATCATGCGGGCGCCGACATGCTCGGCCTGGGCCTGCATTTCCTGCATCAGCCACGGCCCCTGGATCACCTCGCGGAAACCGGGATAGTTCTCCACGTCGGTGGTGGTGGTCAGCTGCCCGCCCGGCTGGATGCCCTGCACCACGATCGGCTGCATGCCCGCACGCGCGCCATAGATCGCCGCGGAGAGGCCGGCGGGGCCGGAGCCGAGGATGAGCATGCGGGTGGTGTGGGTGGTCGCCATGAAATCCGGTCCAGTCAGTCGTTGCCGCCCGCTCTACGGAACAAGCGGGCCGGCTGGCAACATGGGGATGGAGCGCCGGCGGGCAAGCGGGCCGGTCACCGCCAAGGCGAGCGGCCATCAATCACGCTGCTCGCGCGGGTGCGGGCGTTGGCTACCCACCTCGACGGCGATCCGGGCACGGGCTGTGAGGTGCTCGAGCGGCTGCGCGACCTGATCGTCAGCGTGCGGTGCACGCCGCGGAACGCCGGCGCATGGGACGTGGAGATGTTGAGCAGTCTCGGAGGGGCCGTCGCGTTGGCAACGACCCCTCGGAGGCTCTCTACGGTTGGAAGTCTCGACCGTTCGGTCAAGATGGTAGCGGAGGAGGGACTTGAACCCCCGACCCCAGGATTATGATTCCCGTGCTCTAACCAGCTGAGCTACTCCGCCCAACCGTTCGAGAGGCGCGCCTATATGGGGGGCGTCGGCGGCGGTCAAGCGAACATGTGACGGGAAAGTTGCTCCCAGGGGCCGCCGCGATACCACCAGGTCGCCAGCCCGGCGATCTCCACCTCGCGCGGCTGGAAACCGGCCGACAGCGACTGCAGGAGAAGCTTGGCGACGGAGGGTGACACCTTGTTCTGGATCGTCACGTGCGGGCGCCACCCGCCGGCGTCCTGCGGCGTCAGCAGGCCGGAGAACGCCTCCGCCAGATCGCGCCGGATCGCCACCAGACCGGGCGCCTCGATGCGAAAGGCCACGCCGCGCCCGAGCGACATCAGCCCGGCCGCCCGTGCCTGCGGTGCCCGCACGCCGCGGGTCAGTTGCGACAAACGGTGCTTGAGCTCGCCTTCCGCAGACGGCGGCAGATGATGGAACAGCGTCAGGTGCGCATCCAGCACGTTGCGTTCGGGCGGGAAATATTCCCGGCGCAGCCCGTCGAACCACGCCTGATCCTGCCGCCCGAACACCGCCGTGACGATGATGGGCGCGGGGGCAGACAGGGGCTCCGGCAGGCTCAGATCTCCACCTGGCTGCCGAGCTCCACCACGCGGTTGGTGGGCAGGCGGAAGAACTCCATCGCGCTTTCGGCATTGCGCAGCATCCAGGCGAACAGCTTCTCGCGCCAGATCATCATGCCTGGATGCTCGGACGGCAGCAGCGTCTGGCGGGCCAGGAAGAAGCTGGTGTCCATCATCCGGAACTCGGCGCCGCAACTGTTCACCCGGGCGAGCGCGGCGGGAACGTCCGCTTCCTCCATGAAGCCGTATTTCACCACCAGACGGAAAAAGCCTGCATCCATCGTTTCCAGATGCAACCTCTCCAGCTCCGGCAGGTACGGCACGTCGGCTATCTTCACCGTCAGCAGGATCACTCGCTCGTGCAGCACCTTGTTGTGCTTGAGGTTGTGCAGCAACGCATGCGGCACGCCCTCGGCCGTGCTCGTCATGAACACCGCCGTTCCCGGCACGCGCGTGGCCGAACTGGCGGCGGACTGGATGAAGATCTGCATCGGCATGGCCGATTCGCGCAGGCGCTCGATCATCAGCTTGCGCCCCTTCGACCAGGTGGTCAGCAGGGTGAAGATGATGAACCCGATCAGCAGCGGCACCCAGCCGCCCGCCGGTATCTTGGTCAGGTTCGCCGCCAGGTACGCGCCGTCGACCAGGAACAGCAACACCAGCAGCGGGATCGCCGCATAGCGGGGCCAGCGCCACAGGCGGAACAGCACCACCGCCAGCAGGCAGGTGTCGATCGTCATCGCGCCCGTCACCGCGATGCCATAGGCGGAGGTCAGGTTGGACGAGCTGCGGAAGAATAGCACCAGCAGCAGCACCATCGTCATCAGCATGTAGTTGATGAGCGGGATGTAGATCTGCCCCGCGGTCGCCGCGCTGGTATGCTCGATGCGCAGGCGCGGGATGAAGCCGAGCTGGATCGCCTGCTGCGTCACCGAAAAGGCGCCGGAAATCACCGCCTGGCTGGCGATCACCGCCGCCATCGTCGCCAGCAGCACCAGCGGAAAGCGCAGCGCCTCGGGCGCGAGCAGGTAGAACGGGCTTTCCAGCGCGGACGTGCCGTCGCGAAATAGCAGGGCGCCCTGCCCCATATAGTTCAGCATCAGTGCGGGCAGCACGAAGAACAGCCACGACACGCGGATCGGATTGCGCCCGAAATGCCCCATATCGGCATACAGCGCCTCTGCCCCGGTGACGGCCAGCACCACCGAGCCGAGCGCCAGGAAGGCGCGCACCGGGTCCATCAGGAAGAACTGCACCGCATAATGCGGGGAGAAGGCCCACAGGATGCCCGGCGTCTGCACCACGCTCAGCAGGCCCAGCACCGCGATCACGCCGAAATAGACCAGCATGATCGGGCCGAAGAACAGGCCGACCTTGGCGGTGCCGCTCGACTGGATCGCGAACAGGCCGATCAGGATCACCACCGCGATCGGCAGAACGAGCCCGGCGAGCCCCGGCGCGGCGACCCCCAGCCCTTCCACCGCCGACAGCACCGACACCGCCGGCGTGATCATCGAGTCGCCGTAGAACAGGGCGGTGGCGAACACGCCCAGCAGCACGATCCCGGTGGACCAGCGTCGCGTCTTCGTTTGCCCCGAAACCAGCGCGAGCAGCGCCAGGCTGCCGCCCTCGCCCTTGTTGTCGGCGCGCATGATGATGGTGACGTATTTCAGCGTCACCACGATCATCATCGACCAGAACATCAGGCTGATGACGCCGGTGATATGCGCCGGGTTGAGCGTCAGCGGATGGTGGCCGGCAAAGGTTTCGCGAAAGGCGTAGAGCGGGCTGGTGCCGATGTCGCCGAACACGACGCCGATCGCGCCCAGCGCCAGACGCGCCACGCCCTGGTGCCCGCCATGACCCGGTGGGCCGTGCGGCGCATGCCCGACGGCAGGCAGGCCGACCTGCGCCTCGCCGGTGGCGGCGACGTTCATCGGGCGAGATTCGGCGTCGAGAGGCGCATCGAGGTCATAACGTTCATCGGCCCGCAAAGTCCCCCATCGAGCGGCGGCGCCCCTAGCACCCCCGCCCCGGCGCTGCAAATCGCATGGCCCGAAGCTTCAGGCGAACAGCGCATCGGCCTCGCTCCGGGTCGGCACCGCGCGCAGCACGAAGCTGGAGTTGATCGTCATCACGCCCGGCAACCGGCCCAGATGCTCGCGGTGCAGCCGCTCGTAATCGTCCAGGTCGCGGCACACGATCTTCAGCCGGTAATCCTGCCCGCCGGAAACCAGCGCGCATTCCACCACGCCGTCGATATTTGCCACCGCATGCTCGAACTGCGCGAGATCCTCCTCCACCTGCGTGCCGAGCGTGATGTCCACCAGCGCTGTCACCCGGAAGCCGAGCCGCCGATGGTCGAGCCGCGCGCCATAGCCGCGCACCAGCCCGCGCCCCTCCAGCGCCTGGATGCGGCGCGTGCAGGCGGATTGCGACAAGCCCACCTGCCCCGCCACCTGCGCCACCGGCGCGCGCGCGTCGTCGGCCAGCGATTTCAGGATTGCCAGATCGATTCGGTCCATGAACGCATGATCTACCGGAACAAAGGTGGGAAGGCAGCGGATTTATGCAAGCAACGCCGCTGCGGCCGCGAAGTTTGCAGGGATTTGCACCACGGACACGCGGTACAGCGACGCAACAGACTATCAGGAGAGTTCCCATGCGCGTCGGCGTGCCCAAGGAAATCAAGAACCACGAATATCGCGTCGGCCTCACCCCGCCGTCGGTCGCCGAGCTGGTCGCCGCCGGCCACGAGGTGATCGTCGAGACCAAGGCCGGCTCCGGCATCGATTTCGAGGATGACGACTATGTCGCGGCCGGCGCCCGCATCGTCGGCACGCCCGCCGAGGTGTTCGCGCAGAGCGACATGATCGTGAAGGTGAAGGAGCCGCAGGCCAGCGAGATCGCCCTGCTGGAGCCGCGCCACCTGCTCTTCACTTACCTCCATCTCGCCGCCGACAAGCCGCAGGCGGAAGGCCTGATGAAGTCCGGCGCGACCTGCATCGCCTATGAAACGGTGACCGCGCCGAACGGCGGCCTGCCGCTGCTGAAGCCGATGAGCGAGGTTGCCGGCCGCATGTCGGTGCAGGTCGGCGCGCACTATCTGGAAAAGGAACAGGGCGGCCGCGGCATCCTGCTGGGCGGCGTGCCGGGCGTGGCGCCGGCCAAGGTAGCGATCCTGGGTGGCGGTATCTCGGGCATCAACGCCGCGCAGATGGCGGTCGGCATGCGTGCCGACGTGACGATCTATGACATCAACATGAGCCGCCTGGCCGAGCTGGACATGTTCTTCTCCAGCCAGATCAAGACCGCCTATGCCAGCCGCGCGGCGATCGCCTCGGCGGTGAAGAACGCGCATCTGGTCATCGGGGCGGTGCTCGTCCCCGGCGCGGCGGCGCCGAAGCTCGTGACGCGCGAGATGGTCAAGACCATGAAGCGCGGCGCGGTGATGGTCGACATCGCCATCGACCAGGGTGGCTGCTTCGAGACCAGCCACGCCACCACCCATCAGGACCCCGTGTTCGAAGTGGACGGCGTCATCCATTATTGCGTGGCCAACATGCCGGGCGCGGTGGCGCGCACCTCCGCCTTCGCGCTGAACAACGCCACCCTGCCCTTCGCGCTCAAGCTCGCCAATCTGGGTGCCGAGGCGGCGATGGCCGCCGATCCGCACCTGGCCAACGGTCTCAACGTCTACAAGGGCAAGATCGCGTTCCAAGCGGTTGCCGACGATCTCGGCCTGCCGTTCGAGAAGTGGAACGGATAAGGAACGCCCGCGTTGGGGTGGTCGAGAAAGGAACTTCCATGACCGACCACCCCAATCCCAAGGATCACCCCACCGGCAATGCCGAGAAGGATCCGGACGACTGGACCACAGGCGGCGAACCGATGACGGGTGCGCAGGCCTCCTACCTCAAGACGCTGAGCGAGGAAGCCGGCGAAGGCTTTGACGACACGCTGAACAAGGCGGACGCCTCCAAGCGGATCGACGAATTGCAGGCGAAGACCGGACGCGGCCAGTAAGCCCACCCACGGAAGCGGAGCCGAAGGTTTGTTTGCGCAGCTCTGCGCGACGGTCGAGCCGGAGCGACGCCATGGAGGTCGGCAGTGGCATACCCGCACTGTCGGAGCGGCGCGCGAACTTCGGCGCCTCCTGGGCGCGGGTTGATCCCCCAAACACTCGGCTCCACCGGCGGCCGGTCGGCATCCATTGCCGATGACTGCCCTAGTTCGTCGCGCTATCGCCGCTCGCCCCAGTGAGGGTAATGTGAGAAGCCGGAGCGACTGGCCGGGCGCTGTGCCTCTCAGAATTCCCCGCCGGCTCTTGGGCGCTCCGTTCCGCCGAGGGCATTGGCCAGCGAGCCATTGCTTCCTCGGCCGGGCGCCCGCCGCGCTCTGACCGCCGCGAGAAAGCGCATGTGGGCGAGAAAACCCGCTGCGATACGGACGGGCGGTGTCCGCCCGCCTCGCCTGCTGCCGGCCGCCTCCCGCCTCTCGCGTGCTGCCTGCTGTCTCCGGCACGCGCGGAGGTTCTGCGTTTCCGCAACCCGGGGATCAACGGGTCTGCCGGCGGCCTGTCAGATAGACTTCGGGCGATTTTCCGCGATCCAGCCAAGCTCGGCTCGTGAACGAGTGTCGGAAGGATCGAGAGCAAGGCCGCGTCGATAGGCTGCTTCCGCTTCGTCCCACCGGCTCAGTTCCACCAGCGCCGCTCCGATGCCGCGCAGCGCCCGGCCGCGCTCCACCCGCGTCTCCGGGCCGGCAATGGCGGCGGCGCCCGCCTCCGCCTTGTTGAAGGCATCGAGCGCCTCTTCCGTCCGGCCCAGCTGACCGAGCGTGTAGCCGAGTTCGTTCAGGAAGTGCGCATGCGCCGGCGCCATGCCGACCGCCTGTTGCAGGTAGGGCAGCGCCCCTGCAAAATCGCGCCGGTCGTTCAGCGCATAACCCTTCAGGAACAAGGCGACGCACCAATGGCGCGGAATCGCTCGCGCCGTTGGCGTCTCTGCCGTTGCGCCAAGCAGGTACCGCTTCGTTTCCTCAGGCCCGAAATCGCAATAAAGCCGTCGCTCCTCGCTCGCATAGGTGGCGCGGTAGCCGGCAAGCACCGGATCGATCATCCGGCTGGCCTCCGCGACCCGGCCCAGGCGGGACAGGGTCAGCGCGGTGCCGAGTGTCTGTTCATACGGGTCGGCCGGCGCTGGCGGAATTGCAGCCGCTGCGTTCGGTCCGGCGGGCTGCCCGCTGGCCGAGCGTCCAGCTGGGGGCGCCTGCTCCGCACGGCCAGGTACACCGGTTGTCACGCCGGCCCGGCCAGCACCCGCGGCAGGAGCATGCTCCACCTGTGCCGCCCCACCGGGCCGCCCGGCGCCAGAAGGCCACGGCGAGGCCCCGGTCGCACCGGCTTGCGCGGCCGCGAGAAGAAGAGGCAGAACGACAGCGGAAATCAGCACGGGCTCCCCTTCACCGAACCAGGAAGCGATACGGGCGATGACCATGCCGGGTTCCCGGTCGGATCACTGACGGGCGAACTTTCCGGCAGGTCCTGACCGGAGCGAGCGCCTGTCCGCCCCGAAGATTACTCCGCCGCCTCGTCCATGGAGGAAACGTCCAGCTGCAGCCGCTCGTCCGCATAGCGGGCAAGCGCCTCCACCTGCGCGACCTCCGGGATCTGCTTGGCCGAGTCCTCGATGTTCAGGTCGCGGAACTTGCGCCCGGTGCTCAGGACGTTGCGCTCGAACGAGCCGACGAACTTGTTGTAATTGTCCACCGCGGTGCCGAGGCCCGAGCCGACCACGCGCAGGTGGTTGCCCGCCACCGCCAGGCGCTCGTACAATTCCTTGCCCAGCCGGCCGATCTCGGCCGCTTCCTTGGCGAGCTTCTCCTGCCGCCACACCGCCGCCACCGTGCGCGCAATGGCGATGAGGTTGGTCGGCGTCGCCAGCAGCACCCGCTTGTCGAAAGCGGTATCCCACAGCGTCGGGTCGTGCTCCAGCGCGGCGGACAGGAAATGCTCGCCCGGCACGAACATGATGACATAATCGGGCGCCTCGGCGAACTGGCTCCAATAGGCCTTGGCACCCAGGCCGTTGATGTGCGCCCGCATCGAGTCGCAATGCGCCTTAAGGCCGGCGAACCGCTCCGCCTCGTCCACGGCGCCGAACGCGTCCTGGTAGGCGTTCAGCGACACCTTGGCGTCGATCACCAGCGCGCGGCCGCCGGGCACCTTGACGATGGCGTCCGGCCGCAGGCGCCCGCCATCCTCCATCGCCACCGACACCTCGGTCTGGAAATCGGTATGCTCCGAAAGGCCGCAGGTCTCCAGCACGTTGCGCAACTGCTGCTCGCCCCAGCGCCCGCGCGACTTGGGGGCGTTGCGCAGGGAATTGACCAGCTTCGCCGCCTCGCTGGATACCTTTTCCTGCCCGATGCGCATCTGTTCGAGCTGCCCGGAGAGCATGTCAAAGGCGCCCTTGCGCTCCTGCTCGACCTTGGCGACCGTTTCCTCGTACCGGGAAAGCCGCTCGTTCACCGGCTGCAGCATCGCGCGCAGGCTCTGCCCGGTGCTTTCCTCCGACTGGCGGAAGCGGGCATCGGCGCGCTCGAGGAAGCTCTTCTGCGCCTCAGCCAGCAGCCTGTTCGATACCTCGGAGAATTGCGCCGCCATCACGTCCTTGGCGGCACGCACCTCTTCCAGCCTGGCTTCGCTGACCGCAGCCATCTCCTCGAGCCGTGCATCGTGCAGCGCGTTGAGTTCCGCAAAGCGCGCGTCGGAAGCGACGGCATCCGTGCGCAGGCGCATGTTGTCGAGCCGCGCCGTGTCCCGCTCCTCGCGCAAGCCCGCAACCTCCGCGCGCAACCCGCTGAGTTCGCCCCGCAATCCCTCGGCCGCCCGGGCACGCTCCTCGGCGGAGGCGAGGTCCACGATGGCGCGGCGGAACTCCTCGGTGCGGGCATCCCGCTCCGTGCGCAGGGACGCCGCTTCGCGCCGGCCGATCAGCCAGCCCAGCAACAGGCCGGCGGCAACGGCAACAAGAACGGCAACGGCAAGCTCCACGTCATGATCTCCGGCGGCAAATCGACGGCCGGAACATACATGGAACGATCGCCAAAGCCACCCTCAATCGGTGACCGCGGCAATTTTGCGCGGCCTCAGCCGGCCTTGCGTGCCTTGGCGAGCTTCTTCAGCACCATGTCGCGCTTCAGCCGGGAAAGGTGATCGATGAACAGCACGCCGTTCAGGTGATCGATTTCGTGCTGTAGACACGTCGACATGAGGCCGTCGAACTCCTCCTCCCGCTCCGCCCCGTCGAGGTCGCGCCACGTCACGCGGCACCGTGCGGGACGGGTCACCTCGGCATATTGGTCCGGGATGGACAGGCAGCCCTCGTTGTAGGTCGAATGCTCCTCGCTGGTCCAGGTCAGCTCCGGATTGACGAACACCTGCGGGTTCTTGACGGGATCGGCCTTCTCGTCGGCCTCATCCTCGCGCTCCTGCAGGTCGATCACGACGATGCGCCGCTCGATCGCCACCTGGGTGGCGGCCAGGCCGATGCCCTTGGCGGTATACATCGTCTCCAGCATGTCGGCCGCGATCGCGCGCACTTCGTCGTCGATCGCCGCGACGGGCGCGGCCACCGCGCGCAAGCCGGGGTGAGGAACTTCGATGATTTCCAGAATAGCCATGGCGTGCCGCTATGCGCCGCCCGCCCGCCAGTCAACCAAGCGCGCTCAGCCGACCGGCCGGCGAGCCCGCAACGCCTGTGCCAGCGTGCCCTCGTCCAGATAGTCGAGCTCGCCGCCGACCGGCAGGCCATGCGCCAGTTGGGTGACGCGCACCGGAAACCGCTCGATCCGCTCGGCGATGTAGTGCGCGGTGGAATGCCCCTCCAGCGTGGCGTTGGTGGCCAGCACCACCTCGTCGATCCCACCCGCGGCGATGCGGCGGATCAGCGCGTCGATCGAGAGGTTCTCCGGCCGCACGCCCTCCAGCGCCGACAGCCGCCCGCCCAGCACGTGGAAGCGGCCGGGGAACAATCGCGAGCGCTCCAGCGCCCACAGGTCCGCCACTTCCTCGACCACGCACAGCGCGCGCTGGTCGCGCCGGGGATCGGCACACACGCCGCACGGGTCGGTGGTGTCGACATTGCCGCAGGTGGCGCAGGTCGCCAGCTTCTCCTTCACCGCGGTGAGGGCGGCGAGCAGCGGCGACAAGGCGACCTCGCGCTTCTTGAGCAGGTGCAGCACCGCGCGCCGAGCCGAGCGGGGGCCCAGCCCCGGCAGTTTCGCGAGAGCCTGCGTCAACGCCTCGATTTCTTGAGAAGCCATGGGGGAACAGATAGGGTGCAGGAGGCGGTTCGTCACGGGGGTGCGGACGGGGGCGCCGCAGTTGCCGCAATCCCGCTTTGCCGATAGCGGCGGGCGTCATGCGCATCGTCTTCATGGCCACGCCCGCCTTTGCCGTTCCGGTACTCCACGCGCTGGTCGATGCCGGCCACACGCTTGTGGCGACCTACAGCCAGCCGCCGCGCCGCGCGGGCCGCGGCAAGGCGCTGACGCCCTCGCCGGTCGCCGCCGCGGCCGAGGCGCTGGGCGTGCCCGTGCTGACGCCACGAACGCTGCGCGATGCGGAAGCGCAGGCTGCTTTCGCCGCGCACGAGGCGGACGTGGCGGTGGTCTTCGCCTACGGACTGATCCTGCCGCAGCCGGTGCTGGACGCGCCGCGACTCGGCTGCCTCAACATCCACGGCTCGCTGCTGCCGCGCTGGCGGGGCGCCGCGCCGGTGCAGCGCGCGATCCTGGCGGGCGATGCGGAAACGGGCGTCGGCATCATGCAGATGGAGGCCGGGCTCGATACCGGCCCCGTGCGGCTGGAGGCGCGCACGCCGATCGCCGGCAAGACCGCCGGTGACCTGTTCGAGGAACTGAGCGCCACGGGTGCGCGCCTGCTGCTGGAGGTGCTCGCCGATCCTGCCGCCCACCCGCCGGTGCCGCAGCCGGACGAGGGCGTCACCTATGCGGCCAAGGTGGACAAGGCCGAAACCCGGCTCGACTTCACCACAACGGCAGAGCAGGCGGAGCGGCAGGTCCGCGCCTTCGCGCCTGCACCGGGCGCCTGGTTCGAGACAGCGGGCGAGCGCATCCGCATCCTTGCCGCCCAAGTTGTCGAGGAAGCCGGCATGCCGGGCGAAGTCATCGACGACCGGCTCACCATTGCCTGCGGGACAGGTGCCCTCCGCCCCCTGCGCGTCCAGCGCGCGGGCCGTGGCGCCATGACGCCCGCCGAGCTCTTGCGCGGCTTCGCGATCCCGCCCGGCACCCGCCTGTGACCCGTTTCGCGCTCACCGTCGAATATGATGGCCGCCCGTTCATGGGATGGCAGCGGCAGAAGCATGGCCCCAGCGTGCAGCAGGCGATCGAGGAAGCCGCCGCCACGATCCTCGGCGAGACGGTGCAGGTGCAGGCCGCGGGGCGCACCGACGCCGGCGTCCATGCGACGGGCATGCGCGCACACCTCGACACCTCGCGTACGATCGCACCGTTCCGGCTGATGGAGGCGCTGAACGCCCGGCTTCGCCCCGCGCCTGTCGCGATCCTTGCCTGCGACGAAGTGGCCGACGACTGGCACGCCCGCTTCTCCTGCATCGCGCGGCATTACGAATACCGGATCGTGAGCCGTCGTGCCCCGCTCACCTTCGAGGCCGGGCTTGCCTGGCGGCTGGCCATGTCGCTGGATGCCGCGGCGATGCAGGAGGGCGCGGCGCACCTGCTCGGCCGCCACGACTTCACCACTTTCCGCTCGGCGCATTGCCAGGCCGACAGCCCCTTGCGCACCCTGGACCGGCTGGAGGTGATCGCGGCCGGCGAGCGGATCAGCGTGTTCGCGTCCGCCCGCTCGTTCCTGCACCATCAGGTCCGCTCGATGGTCGGCTGCCTGGCGCTCGTCGGCCAGGGGAAATGGCACCCGGACGACATGCGGGTCGCGCTGGAAGCGCGCGACCGCACCGCGCTGGGTCACAATGCGCCGCCCGACGGCCTGTTCTTCACGCGGGCGGACTATCCGGCCGACTGAACGCGGCGGCCAGTTCGACATGGGTGGACCAGCGGAACTGGCCCACCGGCACCACCCAGTCGAGCCGGAACCCGCCTTCGCACAGAACCTTCGCATCGCGCGCGAAGCTGCCGGGATTGCAGGAGATATAGGCGATCCTCGGCACGCGCGACGCGGCAAGCTGTACCACCTGCTCGCGCGCGCCGGCACGCGGCGGGTCGAGCACCACGGCCTCGAAACGGTCGAGCTCCGCGGTGGTGAGCGGGCGGCGGAACAGGTCGCGATGCTCGGGGAACACCGGCCGCCCCGCTCCGGCGGCCTTCAGCGCGAAGATCGCATCGCGCGCGCCTTCGCCGGCATAGACCTTGCCGGGCAAGGACAGGGCGAACGTGCCCAGGCCGGCGAACAGGTCCGCGGTCAGCCGCGCCGAACCGATCGCCTCGCGTGCCGCCGCGACCAGCGCCGCCTCGCCTTCGGGCGTCGCCTGAAGGAAGCTCGCCGGCGGCAGCGGCACCGGCACCCCGCCGAGCGTGATCGTCACCGGCTGCGGCTCCCAGCGAACCTCCACGCCGTGGCCGGGATCAACCGCGAAGCGGGCGACGCCATTCGCCTCGGCAAAGGCGCTGATCGCCTCCGCTGCCTCCAGGCCCTCCGCGGCCAGACCCTCCACCAGCACGTCCGGCCCCTGATCGGAAAGCGTCAGGTGCACGCGCGCCCTGCCCTTCAGGAAGCGGCCGAGCAGCCGCCGCAACGGCGCCACCAGCGCGAACAGGCGCGGATCGAGGATCCAGCATTCCTGCAGGTCGATCAGCGCATGGCTGTTCTCGACATTGAAGCCGAGCAGCACGCGCCCGCCCTTCCGCTCGGCGCCCAGTGTCGCCCGCCGCCGGGTGCGCGGTGGAGAGAGTGCCGGCGGCCGGATCGGCGCGGCGAGCCCCTGCCCTTCCAGCGCGTTGGCGAGGCGATCGTGCAGGAACTGCGCCCAGCTCTCCTCGTCCAGATGCTGGAGCTGGCATCCGCCGCATTCCGGAAAGTGGCGGCAGGGCGGCGCCTGATGGTGCGGTCCCGGCGTCACGCTGCCGTCCGGGGCAAGCACGTCGCCCGGCGCGGCGAATGCCGCATGGCGTCCGTCGCCGGCGACGCCGTCGCCGCGCGCCGCGACGCGCAGGATCGTATCGGCTTCGCTCACAGGCACTCCCCCAATGCGCCGGGCAGGGCGTTCGCCAGATCATCCGCGATGAAGCAACCTGCCAGCCGCCGGGCGGCCGCAGCATGGAGCCACACGCCCGCCGACGCTGCCTCCCTTGGCGCATGCGGTCGCTGCGCCAGCATGGTCGCGATCGTGCCCGCAAGAACATCGCCGGTGCCCGCCACCGACAGCCAGGAACTGGCGCCCGTGGAAACATCGGCAAGGCCATCGGGCTGCGCCACCACGGTGTCCGGCCCCTTGAACACCACCACCGCGCCACTCTCCCGCGCGGCGGCCTGCGCATGGGCGATCTTGCTGCCCTCGCCCTCCCCGAACAGCGCGGCGAACTCGCCCGCATGTGGGGTCAACACGGTTGCCGCCTTTCGCTCGCGCAACCGGGCGAGATCGAGCAGGTGCAGCGCGTCGCCGTCGATCACCAGCGGCCGATCGCTCGCCAGCGCCACCTCCAGCTTCTCCCGCGCGCGGTCGTCGCGCCCGAGACCGGGGCCGATCACGGCCGCGCCGATCCGCTTGTCGTCGAGGGCATCGGCGCTCCACCGCCGCCGGACGATCGCATGCGGCCGTTGCGGCAGCCCACCGGTAAGCAACTGCACATAGCCCGCGCCGGCACGGTAAGCGGCAAGCGCGGCCAGTTCGCTCGCGCCGTGCATCGGGCCGGATACCACCGTCACCATCCCGCGACTGAACTTGTGCGACCAGGGTTCGGGTCGCGCGATCCGCGGCCGCGCGATCGTCTCCACGGCGCTGACGTCGGTGCGCGGCGCGGAGATCCGATCGAGGCCAAGCCCAAGGTCGAGCAGACGGACGGCGCCGCACTGCTTCGCGCCGGGCTGAAGGACGTGCGCCGGCTTCAGCGCGCCCAGCGCAAGCGTCAGGTCGTGCTCCGCCGTGGAAAGCGGGCCGCCCAGCTCCGCGCCCGTGTCGGTATCGAGCCCGCTCGGCAGATCGACGGCGATCGACAATCGCGCGAAGCTCGCCAGCGCCTGCATCGCCCGGCCGACATCGCCCTCGAGCGGCCGCGACAGCCCCGTTCCGAACACAGCGTCGACCACGACCGGAGCATGGGCGGCGTCCTCGGGCAGCCCCGCCGGGAACGACTCCACCGGCCCGGTCCATTGCGCACGCGCTGCCTGCGCCGCAGCGGTCTTCGGTTCGCCCAGCGCCGCCACGCGCACCGGGTGACCGGCCCGGGCCAGCGTCGCCGCCGCGACATAGCCGTCGCCGCCATTGTTGCCGGGGCCGCACAACACCAGCACTTCGGCCCCCGCCGCCAGCCGGCGCACCGCCGCCGCCACGCCCTCGCCGGCGCGCTGCATCAGGCTCTCGACGCTGGCCCCGGCCGCGATCGCGCGCTCTTCCGCGGCACGCATCTGCGCCGCGGTGAGCACGGGCTGCCCGTCGATCGGCATCATCGCGCGCCTGCCTTCACCGTCGCGGGAAGTTCGTAGCGCGCGTTACCAAGGGCGACCTCGATCCGGCCGGCGTCGAGCACGCGCACCCTCGCCGGCTCTGCGCCATCGGCCGCCACCACGCCGCGGCCATCGCGCGTCACCAGCAGGCGGCGGAACGCGCCGCCGGGGTGGCGCAGGGTCAGCAGCAGGCCTTGCTGCCCGCGCTCCTGGTCGACCGTGCAGACGGGTTCCAGTTGCGCGCCGCCCTCGGCGCACGGCACGCGCCCGTCCGCTGCGTTGCGCGCTGTTGCCGGCTGCACGCCAGGGGCAGTCGAATTCTCGGCGATCTGGTTGCTGGCCCCCTGCCCGCCGCAGCCGGCGAGCAGGAGAACGGCGATCGTGCTAGATATCCGCGTAGACATGCGTTTCGGTAGCGGCTCCGGGGTGCGTAATCGCGCCCTTGTAGGCCGGACCGACCGTTTTCGCATAGCGCCAGAGTGCGCCGGACCCATAGTCGTTCGTGCGCGGCTGCCAGCGCGCGCGCCGCTCGGCGATCACCGCGTCCGCCACCAGAAGGTCGATCGTGCCTGCCTCCGCATCGATGCGGATCGTGTCGCCATCCTCGATCAGGGCGATCGGGCCGCCCTCCGCCGCCTCCGGGCCGACATGGCCGATGCAGAAGCCGCGGGTGCCGCCGGAGAAGCGGCCATCGGTGATGAGCGCCACCTTCTCGCCCATGCCGAGGCCATAGAGCGCCGCGGTGGTGGACAGCATCTCGCGCATGCCCGGACCGCCCTTCGGCCCTTCGTAGCGGATGACGATCACTTCGCCTTCGTTGATCGCGCGGCCCTCAACGGCGGCAAAGGCGTCCTCCTCGCAGTCGAAGCAGTGCGCCGGCCCCTCGAACTGCAGCCGGTGCATGCCCGCGACCTTCACGATCGCACCGTCCGGCGCCAGGCTGCCGCGAAGGCCGACCACGCCGCCGGTCGGGGTGATCGGCGTCTTCACGTCGTAGATCACCTTCTGATCCGGGTTCCAGGTGATCTCGTCGATATTCTCGGCCAGCGTGCGCCCGGTCACCGTCCGGCACTCGCCATGCAGGTAGCCGCCCGCCAGCAGGGTCTTCATCAGCATGTAGACGCCGCCCGCCTCGTGCATGTCCCTGGCGACATAGCGGCCGCCGGGCTTGAGATCGGCGATATAAGGCGTCGTCTTGAAGATCTCGGCGACGTCGAACAGGTCGAAGTCGATGCCGGCCTCGCTGGCCATCGCCGGCAGGTGCAGCGCCCCGTTGGTCGACCCGCCCGTCGCCGCCACCACCCGTGCGGCATTCTCGAACGCTTCGCGCGTGCAGATGTCGCGCGGACGCAGGTTCAGCCGCAGGAGCTCCATCACCTGCGCGCCCGCGGCATGCGCCACCTGTTCGCGGCTGGCATAAGGAGCGGGCGCCATGTTGCTGTTCGGCAGGGACAATCCGATCGCCTCGGCGACACAGGCCATGGTGTTGGCGGTGAACTGCCCGCCGCACGCTCCGGCGCTGGGACAGGCGACCTTTTCCAGTTCATGCACCTCCGACAGCGGGCAGGCGCCGGCGGCATAGCGGCCGACCACCTCGAACACGTCCACCACCGTCACATCGCGGTCGTGGAAGCGGCCGGGCAGGATCGAGCCGCCGTACACGAAGATCGACGGCACGTTCAGCCGCAGCATCGCCATCATCATGCCCGGCAGCGACTTGTCGCAGCCGGCAAAGCCGACCAGCGCGTCATAGCAGTGGCCGCGCACCGAAAGCTCGACGGAATCGGCGATCACCTCGCGGCTGACCAGCGACGATTTCATCCCCTGGTGCCCCATGGCGATGCCATCGGTCACGGTGATGGTGTTGAAGCGCCGGGGCATGCCGCCCGCCGCGATCACGCCCTGTCGCGCCACGTCCGCCTGCGCATCGAGCGTGATGTTGCACGGCGCGCTGTCGTTCCCGGCGGACGCCACCGCGACGAACGGCTTGGCGATGTCCTCCTCCGGGATGCCCATGGCATAATAATAGCTGCGATGCGGGGCGCGTTCGGGACCCACCGAGACATGGCGGCTGGGCAGGCGGGACTTGTCGTAGGCTTGGCTCATGGCGAACGCCTATTGCGCAGAACGTTCGTTTTCCACAAGTCTATTGCGTATCGCCACGATCATGGGCCCGAGCAAGGCTGCCCAGCGGGCGACGCCCTCCGGTTCGGCGATCAGGTCGTTGCGAACCTCGATCGATACCGAGGGAATGCCGTTCGCCTCGCCATGCCGGTTCAGCGTCGTGTTCAGCGTCCGGCCCGAATAGGGCTGGTTATCGCCGGCCGGGATATCCGCTTGGCGCAGCAGCTCCAGCATCACCCGCGCCGCGCGCGCATCGCGATTGTAGAGGATGCCGACATGCCATGGCCGGACGCCCGGCACCGTCTCCAGCTCCCGCGTGAAGCTGTGGATCGCGACGATCAGGGTGGGCCGCCATTCCCGCACGGCCTGCGCCACGGCGCGATGGTAGGGCCGGTGGAGAGTGCGCAGCCGCCCGGCCACGTCCGCCCCGCGATTGCCGGCGATGACGTGTCCGTCGCTTTCCACCGGCACGAGGTGCGGATGGTCGGGCGGACGGTGCAGATCGATCACCAGCCGCGACACATGGCCCAGCACCGCCGGCGCGTGCAGGGCCGCGGACAGCGCGCGGGTGAGCGGTTCCGCGCCGATATCCACCGCGATGTGCCTGGCCATCAGGTCCGGCGCGACGCCCAGGTCCACACCGGGCGGCACCGCGGCGGAGGCATGGTCGCACAGCAGCAGCACGCCGCCGGGTTCTCCGCGCAGCTGCACGGGGCTCACGTCAGCACCGACGAAAGGCACCACCATTCCGGTCGGCAGGAGGCGATCGACGCCCGCGCGGCATCGCGCGCCGCCACCCCGTCGAACAGGGCGAAACAGGTCGCCCCGGACCCCGACATGCGGACGAGCCGCGCGCCGGCCATCCCTGTCAGCTCGGCCAGCACCGCGTCGATCTCCGGCGCCAGCAAGCGAGCCGGCGGCTCCAGGTCGTTGCGTCCGGCCAGCGCGGCGGCGAGCGGATCGCCCGGCGGGATCGGTCCCGCGTCCGCCCCGCTCCAGGCCCGGAAGACCGATGCGGTCGACACCGCGACGCCGGGATTGACCAGCAGCACCGGGGTTCCCGCCAGACCATCGCTCGGCGTCAGCACCTCGCCCCGCCCCCGGCCCAGGGCGGTGCGGCCGAGCAAACAGGCCGGCACGTCGGAACCGAGGGCCAGCGCCGCATCGAACAGGCGCCGGTCGTCGCGTGCGATCCCGTGGCGCCGGGCCAGCGCGCGCAGCGTGGCGGCGGCATCCGCCGATCCGCCGCCGATGCCCGATGCGATCGGCAACCGCTTGACGAGGGTCAGCGCCGCCCGATCGGGCACGCCGAACGTCTCCGCGAACAGGGCGGCCGCGCGCACCACGAGATTGTCGGCGCCGGAGTCCAGACCACCCGCGAACGGGCCCTCGATCACCAGTCCGGGCGGGCCATCTTCCAGCGTCACCGTGTCGCCATCGGCGAGAAAGGCGAACAGGGTTTCGAGTTCGTGATAGCCGTCCGAGCGGCGGGCGCGGATATGGAGGGCCAGGTTGATCTTGGCCGGCGCCGTCTCCACGATCACCGGCGGCGGCTCTTCGGCAGACCGTCCGCGATCTTGTCGGCGAGCCGCTGCAGGTCGGGCGCCTCGGCCACGCTGCGCGCCGCCCGCCAGGCATAGCGCGCCTCGAACCGCCGGCCGAGCGACCAGTAAGCGTCGCCCAGATGCTCGGCAATGGTGGCATTCTCCGGCTCGCCGCGCGCCGCCTGCTCCAGCAACGGCACGGCGCGGGCCGCGTCGCCGCGACGGTAATAGGCCCAGGCGAGCGAATCGGTGATCGAGGGGTCGCCCGGCCTCAACCGGCTGGCCTGTTCCAGCATCGCCAGCGCCGCTGCCGGGTCGCCGCCATGCTCCAGCCGCGCATAGCCGAGATAGTTGAGCACCACCGGCTCCTGCGGCGCGAGCGCGAGCGCATGGAGCAGCGCTTCCTCGCCGCGCTTCCAGTCGCCGCCCTGTTCCAGCGCGCCGCCCAGTTGCAGCCACCGGGTCCAGCCCCCGTCCGCCGGAGAGCGCTTGATCGCCGCCCGGTACGCCTTTGCCGCCTCGTCGAACCTGCCTGCCTCGACCAGCAGGTCGCCGTAGCGCGCGAGATCATCCGCCGGGGCGCCCTTCCCCTCGGCGCGGGACTTGGCCCAGACAAGCGCCCGCGCGCGCTCCCCGGCGTGGCGCAGGACCGCGATCTGCGCTTCCTCTGCCAGGGCGCGGAAGGGGCTGGAGGCGGGCACCTCCGCCAGCACGGCCAGCGCCTGATCGGTGACGTCCTCCTTCGCCAGCGCCTGCGCCAGCAGGATGCGCGCGCGATCGTTGGCCGGCTCCGCCAGCAGCGCGGCGCGCGTCAGCGCCACGGCAAACGGCCCCGTATTGCCGCCGGCGATGTCGGCTGCGAGCCGGGTGAACAGCCGCGACAGGCCGAAACTGCCCGACGCGCGCACGCCGCCGTCCGCCAGACTCTCCCGCAGCCGCTCCACCACCGGATCGTCGCCATCCAGCAAGGTGCGGGCGAGGTCCATCTCCCCCCGCCCGGCAAGCAGTTGCGCGGCCGCCTGGCGCAGGTCCGGCTCGCCCGCATCGGCGCGGAGCGCGGTCTGCACGGCCGCCATGCCCTCCGCGGTGCGTCCGGCGGCGATCAGCAGCAGCGCCCGCGTCTGGACGCCATAGCGGTCCGCAAGCGGGTTGCCCTTGGCGCGCGCCAGCACCGCAAACGGATCGCGCCCTGCGTCAAGCGCCGCCCAGGCCTCCACGCTCGGCACCAACACCGCGAACGGCCCCTTGGCCATGAGCGCGGTTCCGATCCGCAACTGCGCCGCATCGTGCTTGCGCATGCCTTCCGCCGCGAACAACAGGCCGGCATCGGCGGGGGCGGCACCGGCCGCCTGCAAGGCCTGCGCGGCACGGAACGCAAGGATATAGTCGCCCGCGTCCAGTGCCTCGCGATAGGCCCGTCCCGCGATCACCGCATTGCCGGGCTCGGCGTCCAGCGCCTCGCCATAGCCCCGGGCCGCCACCACGACGGCGCCGTCGCCCTCCGCGGCGCGGGCACGGGCGAAGGCGGTGAGCGTCGCATCCGCCCAGGCCGGCGCCGGGCCGGCCACGCCCGCGATCACGAACAGGCCGAGGAGGAACCTACATGTTGGGATAGTTCGGGCCTCCGCCGCCTTCCGGCACCACCCAGTTGATGTTCTGGGTGGGATCCTTGATGTCGCACGTCTTGCAGTGGACGCAGTTCTGGGCGTTGATGACGAACTTGGGATCGCCCGTCTCCTCGCCCACGATCTCGTACACGCCGGCCGGGCAATAACGCTGTGCCGGCTCGTCGTACAACGGCAGATCGTATTTCACCGGCACGTCCGGATCGCGCAGGGTGAGGTGGACCGGCTGGTCCTCCTCATGATTGGTGTTCGAGAGGAACACCGAGGAAAGCCGGTCGAAGGTCAGCACCCCGTCGGCCTTGGGATAGTCGATCTTCTTGACCATGTCCTTGCGCCACAAGGTCTCATGGTCGGGATGATGGCGCATGGTGAAGGGCATCCTGAGCCCGAAATGCTCGAGCCACATGGTGATGCCGGCGAGGCCCGAGCCGACGAAATCGCCGAACTTCTTCACCAGCGGCACCACGTTGCGGACGATCGACAGCTCCTTCTTGACCCAGCTCGTCTCGAACGCCTCCGGATAGGCGGCCAGTTCGTCGGCCGAGCGCCCGGCCGCCACCGCGGCAAAGGCGGCCTCGGCGGCCATCATGCCCGTCTTCATCGCCGTGTGCGTGCCCTTGATCCGCGGCACGTTGAGGAAACCGGCACTGTCGCCGATCAGCGCGCCGCCCGGGAAGACGAGCTTGGGGATCGACTGCAGCCCGCCATCCGAAATCGCGCGCGCGCCATAGGAGACGCGCTTGGCACCCTTCAGGATCGCGGCGATCTCCGGATGCGTCTTCCAGCGCTGCATCTCTCCGAACGGCGAGAGATACGGGTTGGTGTAGTTGAGCCAGGTCACGAAGCCGAGGCTCACCTGCCCGTTCGCCTGGTGATACAGCCAGCCGCCGCCGTTGGAGCCCTCCGTCTCGGTCAGCGGCCAGCCCTGCGTGTGGATCACGCGGCCCGGCTTGTGCAGCGCCGGATCGATGTCCCAAAGCTCCTTCACGCCGATGCCGTAGACCTGCGGGTCGCAGTCGCGGCGCAGGTCGAAGATGCGCTGCACCTCCTTGGTCAGGTGCCCGCGGCAACCTTCGGCGAAGAAGGTGTACTTGGCATGCAGCTCCAGCCCCGGCTGGTAGTCCGGCTTGTGCGTGCCGTCGCGCGCCACGCCCATGTCGCCGGTCGCCACGCCCTTCACCGAGCCGTCCTCGTTGAACAGCACTTCGGCGGCGGCGAAGCCGGGGAAGATCTCGACGCCCAGCTCCTCGGCCTTGCCCGCGAGCCAGCGGCACAGATTCCCGAGCGAGCCCGTATAGGTGCCCTTGTTGTGCAGGAAGGGCGGCGTCCACAGGTGCGGCAACACCGTCTTGCGCTTCCTGGTGAGCACCCAGTGCAGGTTCTCCGTCACCGGCACCTCGGCCAGCGGGCACCCATCGTCCCGCCAGTCGGGCAGCAGCTCGTCCAGGCTCTGCGGATCGATCACGGCGCCGGACAGGATATGCGCGCCGACCTCCGAGCCCTTTTCCAGCACGCAGACGGACAGCTCCTGCCCGCCCTCGTTCGCCAGTTGCTTCAGCCGGATCGCCGCGGACAGGCCGGCAGGCCCGGCGCCGACGATCACGACGTCGTACGGCATGGATTCGCGTTCGCTCATCATCACACTCCCAGTGGACGCCGGCTCGTTTCGCGCGCGTATCCGTCGCGCGGCGGCCACGTCCCGTCTGGCAAACCCGTGCCAGTGAATTGACGGGCGCGTCAACATCCCCTTGTGTGTTCCGGCAATGGGGGCGGATCAAAATCTTGATTGGCGTGCGGCCGCGGCCAGCCTGATCGGCTGGTGGCAGGAGGCCGGCGTCGAATATCTGGCGGACGAGAGCCCGCGCGACTGGTTCGCGGCTCCTCCGCCGGCGCCGCAGCCGCAGCCCTCGGCGCCTGCGGAAGGCTCGCCTGACCCCGTGGCGGCGCCAACTGCGCTTGCGCCGCTGCCCGCCACGCGGGACGCGTTCACCGCGTGGCGCCTGTCCGATGCAGCGCCCGAAGCCCGCTGGCCCGGTCGCCCGCTGGCGCCGACGGGAGCGGCAGGCGCGGCGTTGATGATTCTGCTGGATCAGCCGGAGCGGGAGGATGCGGAATCGGGCCAGTTGCTCAGCGGGGCGGCCGGGCGCCTGTTCGATCGCATGCTGGCCGCGATCGGGCTGGATCGCTCGGCCGTGTACCTCGCCTCCGTGGCCACCGTGCGCCCCGCCGCCGGCCGCGTCTTTCCGGAGGTCGCCGCCGACCTTCAGGCGATCGCCCGCCACCATGTCGCTCTCGCGGCGCCGCGGCGGCTGCTGCTTATGGGCGATGCGGCAAGCCGTGCCATACTGTCGACGACCAGCTCCGAAGCACGGGGCGGTTTACGCGCCGTTAACCTAGAAAACGGACAAGCGGCAGTGGAGGTAGCGGCAGTGGCAACATACCATCCGCGCTTCCTGCTCGACCGGCCCGCCTGCAAGGCGGATGCCTGGCGAGACCTGCAGATGGTGATCAGGGGACTGCAACCGTGAAATCTCTTCTGGCCTGCGCGGTGATGCTGGGCACGCTGGCGACCCCGGTGCTCGCAGCGGATGGTGCCCCGGCCGCACCGGTGGACCGCAAGGCGGCAGAGGAGCGCATTCCGCGCCAGCTGGATGAGGAGCAGGCGACCGGCTACCGCACGGTCTTCGCCGCGATCCGCGAAAGCCGCTGGCTGGACGCGCAACTCGCGCTGGACGGCATGAAGCCCGGCCCGCTCCACGCCATCGCGCGGGCCGAACTGGTGACCGCCAAGGGCTCGCCCAAGGCCGAGCTCGATCCGCTCATGAAGCTTTTGGCCGAAGCGCCGGAACTGCCCCAGGCGCAGCAGATCGCCGCGCTTGCCAAGCGTCGCGGTGCCAGCGAGCTGCCGCAGCTGCCCGAGCTTCAGCGCCTCAGCTGGATCGACGGCGCTCCTGTCCGCAAGCGGGTGAAGAGCCTGGTGGCAGGCGATATGGTGGCCGCCGAACTCGCCATTCGCATGCAGCCGTACGTCAAGGCGGACGATGGCGCCTCGGCGCAGGCGCTGCTCGACTCCACCGAAGGCCTCTCCCCCGAGTCGATCGCCGAATGGCAGCAGAAGATTGCCTGGATGTATTTCCTGTCGGGCGACGACAACAACGCCCGGGCCATGGCCGCCAAGGGGGCCGCGGGCACCGGCGACTGGGCCATGCAGGCGCGCTGGACCGGTGCGCTCGCGGCCTGGCGCCAGAACGACTGCAAGGCGGCGGGTGCCGCGTTCGAGGATGTCGCGGCGCGCGCCGGCGACGTGGAGATGCGTGCAGCCGGCCTGTTCTGGGCCTCGCGCGCCGACATGGCCTGCGGCCGTCCCGACCTGGTCGAGCCGCGGCTGAAGAACGCCGCGCAACTCGACGAGACCTTTTACGGCCTGCTCGCGCGCCAGGCGCTGGGCATCCAGGAAAAGCCGCGCCCGGCCGAGCGCCATGTCGCCGCCGACTGGACATTGCTGTCCCGCCGCCCGAACGTGCGCGTCGCGGCTGCGCTGGTCGAGATCGACGAGGACGAGCTTGCCGACGAGGTGCTGCGGCAACAGGCCCGCCTGAGCGACCCGGCCGAATTCTCCGCTCTCACCCGCCTTGCCGGGGTGCTGGACCTGCCGTCCACGGTGGTCTGGCTCTCCCACAACGGACCCGCGGGCGTGACGCCCACGGTGGCCGCGCGCTACCCGGCGCCCAGCTGGACGCCGGACGGCGGCTGGCGCGTCGACAAGGCGCTGGTCTATGCCCACACGCTGCAGGAATCGCGCTTCCGCACCCGCGTGGTCAGCCCGGCGGGCGCATACGGCCTGATGCAGGTGATGCCGGCCGCCGCGCTGGACATCGCCCGCAAGCAGGGCCGCCCCTTCGACAAGGGCATGCTGTCCAAGCCGTCGGTGAACATGGAGGTGGGCCAGTCCTACCTCGAGCAGCTGCGCGACCAGCCGTGCACCGAGGGGCTGCTGCCCAAGGTCATCGCCGCCTACAATGCGGGGCCGGTGCCGGTGACCAGCTGGAACGCGCTGGTGCGCGACGGCGGCGATCCGCTGCTGTACATCGAAAGCATCCCCTATTGGGAAACGCGCGGCTATGTGGTCACCGTGCTGCGCAACTATTGGATGTACGAGGGGCAGACCGGCAAGCTCGCCTCTCCCAGCCGCACCGCCCTGGCGCAGGGCATGTGGCCGCGCTTTCCGGGCCTGTCCGGCCCCGCCGCCGTCCGCCTCACCGGCCGCGCGAACGGCACCAAGGTGGCCAGCGCCAGCAATTCCGCCGCCAGTGCCAATTGACGCCCATGCCGATTGACGCCCATGCCGATTGACGACAGCCGGGCGTTCCTGCCCGTCCGCATCGCCGTTCTGACGATCTCCGACAGTCGCCGGCTGGCCGACGACCGCTCGGGCGAGGCGCTGGTGGAGCGGCTGACCGCCGCAGGGCACGTGCTGGCCGACCGCGGGATCGTGCAGGACGACGTGCACCTGATCGAAAAGCGGCTGCGCAGCTGGATCGCCGACGACCAGGTGGATTGCATCCTGACGACCGGCGGCACCGGCGTGACCGGGCGCGACGTGACGCCGGAGGCGGTGGAGCGCGTCGCCGACAAGATGATCCCCGGCTTCGGCGAGCTGTTCCGCTGGCTGAGCTACGCCAAGATCGGCACTTCCACCATCCAGTCGCGCGCAACCGCCTGCGTGGCGCGGGGTACGTACATCTTCGCCCTGCCCGGCTCTCCCGGCGCCGTGAAGGACGGGTGGGACGACATACTGGCGAGCCAGCTCGACAGCCGTTTCCGGCCCTGCAACTTCGTGGAACTGATGCCGCGCCTTACCGAGCGCTAGCGAGGACCTCCGCCACCGCGGTCAGCACCGAGACGCGGTGCTGCACCCAGAGGTGGCTGCTGCGCACCTCGATGCAGCGTTCTCCCTCGATGCGGCAGATGTTGCCGTTCACCAATCCATCCGTCGCCGACCAGATCGCGGTGGAGGGCACCGGCAAGGGCCGCATGCCCTCCGCGCTGCGGGCCGCCAGGAAGGGATCGCCCACCCGCTCGCCCGTCGCCCACTCGAACGCGCGCCAGACGTTGGTGTCCCGCGGATCGCCGGCAAAGGGCGAGGCGATCGTGATGACCTCGCGAACCTTTGTCGGTGCGCGATGCGCGGCGAGCCGGGCCATGATGCCGCCAAGGCTGATGCCGATCAGCGTGACCGGCTCCCCGGCGTCCTCCGCCATCGCCGCCACCCGTGCGAGCAACCGCTCCAGCTCCGCGCCCGTGCTGCGCGCGCCCAGGTTGCGGCCGAGGCCCCAGCCTTCGGCATGGTAGCCGAGCGCCTGCAAGGAGCGGCGGAGCACGATGGTGGAGCGGTCCGTGTTGAAGAGCCCCGGCAGGATCAGCACCGGCCGACCGTCCCCGCGCGGCAGGTGCGCCAGCTCGCGCCAGCGCCAGCCCAGCTCGACCAGACCGAACACGGCCCGGGGCCCCTCCGCCGCCCATAGCCGCCGCGATGGGGGACCGAGCCTCACGGCAGCCAGCCCAGCACCGTCACCGGAAAGGGCGTCCACGCGCCCATGCGCACCCCGGCATAACGCAGCGCCGCCCCGGTCCACGCGTTGCAGGTCACAACCCCGCTGTAGCGCCCGACTGCCTCATAAAAGGCGTCGTTCGCGCCATATCCGGGCAGACGCTTGCCCCCGGGCGCGAAACTGGCGCGGAGGAAGGCGGCCAGCCGGCGATATTCTTCCGGCCGCAACAGCACCGTGCGCACGTCGGAACCGAGTGCCGGCGCGGGCACCTGGTCGACATGCATCAACGTACGATCGCTGCCGAACGCGGCCGCCAGCACCGTGCCGGGGCGCACATCGCTCCACGTCGGTGTCTCGAGGTAGAAGGTGCGCTCGCCCCAGCCGAAGCTGCGCCACGGATAGCGGGCATAGCGCGGGTCGCGCAGATCGGAGGGGCGGACGAGATCGGACCAGTCCACCCCCGCCGCCCGCGCCGGCACGACGATGCCGGTATGCACCCCGTTGCTTTCCACGAAGATGCGCACGCCGCGCTCCGGCGGGCGCCAACCGGCATGAACCGGGATCGAGCCGCCGATCAGCCCCGCGGCGGCATAGCCGGACAGGAGCAGCGCCATCCCGAGCAGCAACGCCGCCAGCGCCTGCCGCCACCAAGCCCTCTTTGCGCGCTCCATAAGCAGCTGATATGCCATGCGCATGGCCGATGACACCCACGTTCTCGATGCGCCGCCCGCCGGCGCCTCTGCCGACTGGACGATCCCGCAGGATTGGTCGCACTACACGCCCGAGGAGCATGCCACCTGGGACAAGCTGTTCGAGCGGCAGTCGCAACTGCTGCCGGGCCGCGCCTCGAACGCCTATCTGCGCGGGCTGGACGTGCTCAAGCTCTCGCGCCCCGGCATCCCCGATTTCGAGGAACTGTCCGACCGGCTGATGAAGCTGACGGGATGGCAGGTGGTGGCGGTGCCCGGACTGGTGCCGGACGACGTGTTCTTCGACCACATGGCCAATCGCCGCTTCGTTGCCGGCAATTTCATCCGCCGGCCGGACCAGCTCGATTACCTTCAGGAGCCGGACGTCTTCCACGACGTGTTCGGCCATGTACCGATGCTCGCCGACCCGGTGTTCGCCGACTATCTCGAAGCTTATGGCAAGGGCGGACAGCGGGCGCTGGAGCTCGGCGCGCTGAAGCAGCTCGGGCGGCTCTACTGGTACACGGTGGAGTTCGGGCTGGTCGCCGAGCCGGAGGGCCTGCGCATCTATGGGGCCGGCATCGTTTCCAGCCATTCGGAAACCCGATTCGCCCTCACCAGCGACAGCCCGCACCGGATCGGCTTCGATCTCGCCCGCGTGATGCGCACGGAATATCGGATCGACGATTTCCAGCAGAACTATTTCGTGATCCCCAGCTTCGACGAGCTGCTGCGCGCGACGGTGGAGACGGACTTCGCGCCGCTCTATGGCGAGTTGCTGAGCCAGCCCGACATTCCGGTCGGCACGATCGTGGACGGTGACAAGGTCATCACGAACGGCACGCAGGGATATGCCCGCTCGAAGGCGCTGGTCTAAAGGTCCAGCGCCCAGCCGTCGCGACCCTTGGGGTCCGGCGGCGTGGTCGGCACGTAGCGCACGGCACCGGCGGTGAGCCGCAGGATCGTCCAGTCGCCGCGACGGTCCACCGCCTCCAGACAACAGCCGCATGCCTCGAAGGCCGCGACCACCTGCGACCGCTGCGTTTCCAGCAGACCGGCAAGGATCACGGTGGCGTTCGCATCGGCGATCGCCGCCAGCTCGGGCGCCATCGAGACGAGCGGCCCGGCCAGGATGTTGGCGATAACCAGATCGTAAGGCGCGCCGGCGGTGATCGGGTCGGCCAGCGCCCCGTCCGCCACCACGAGATCGATCGCGCCGACCTGATTGGCGGCCATGTTCTCGGCCGTGACGTCGATCGCCTTGGCGTCGATGTCGGTCGCCATCACCCGCGCCTCGGGCCACAGATGGCGCACGGCAAAGGCGAGCAGCCCGGTGCCGGTGCCGACATCGATCGCGTTGGCAAAGCGGCGATCGGCAAGGCCGTCGAGCATCGCCAGGCATCCCGCGGTGGTCGCGTGATGCCCCGTCCCGAACGCCTGTCCCGCATCGATCAGGAAGGCGCGCCCGCCGGTCGGCGGGGCGATCGGGTGCGCGGAGGTATGGACGACGAAGCGACCCTCCCGGATCGGCTCCAGCCCGGCCTGGGACAGCGTCACCCAGTCCTGCGCGGTGAGCGGCTCCACCACCGGCTCCACGCCCGCCGCGCTCGGCACCAGCGCGCGCAGGGCCGCGATCATCCCGGCATCCGGCTCGTTCTCGGTGAAGGCGTCGAGCCGCCAATGCTCGCGGTCGTCCTCCACTTCCTCCGTGGTCATCAGCACGGCATCCAGCGCCACCGCGCCCGCGTCGATGGCCTCGGCCTCCGCACGGGTGCACGGCAGCGTGGTGCGCCACGAGTCGATCACCGCATCCGTCATCGCGTCAGGCGCGCGCGCCTTCCACCACACCGCTGCTGTTGTGGCGCAGCGCCTTCAGCACCGTGTCCACGATCGCCTCGGCATCGAGGCCGGCGGCGGCATATTGGGCGTCCGGCTTGTCCTGGTCCTGGAACAGGTCCGGCAGGCGGAGAGTGCGCAGCTTCAGGCCGCCGTCGATCAGCCCCTCGTCGCTGGCGAGCGTGAGGACATGCGCGCCGAGACCGCCGATCGCGCCTTCCTCAATGGTGATGGCCACCTCGTGCGTGGTGAGCAGGCGGCGGATCATCGCCTCGTCCAGCGGCTTGGCGAAGCGCAGGTCGGCGACGGTGGTGGACAGGCCCTTGGCGTCCAGCGTGTCGGCCGCCTTCAGCGCCTCGGCGAGACGTGTGCCGAGCGAGAGGATCGCGACCTTCTTGCCCTCGCGCACGATGCGGCCCTTGCCGATCTCCAGCAGTTCGGGCGTTTCCGGCAGGTCCACGCCCGTCCCGTTGCCGCGCGGATAGCGCACGGCGATGGGGCCGGAATCGTGCTGCACGCAGGTATGCGTCATGTGCACCAGCTCCGCCTCGTCGGCGGCGGCCATCACGACGAAATTGGGCAGGGTCGCCAGATAAGTGACGTCGAAGCTGCCGGCATGAGTCGCGCCGTCCGCGCCGACTAGGCCGGCGCGGTCGATGGCGAAGCGCACCGGCAGGTTCTGGATCGCCACGTCATGCACGACCTGATCGTAGGCGCGCTGGAGGAAGGTGGAATAGATCGCGCAGAACGGGCGCATGCCCTGCGCGGCAAGCCCCGCCGCGAACGTGACGGCGTGCTGCTCGGCGATGCCGACATCGAAGAAGCGATCCGGATAGTTTTGCGCGAACGCATCGAGCCCGGTGCCCGAGGGCATCGCGGCGGTGATCGCGCAGATGCGGTTGTCCGTCGCCGCTTCCTTGACCAGCGCGGCCCCGAACACGTTCTGATAGGCGGGCGGCCCGGGAGGCGCCTTGGCCTGTGCGCCGGTGATGACGTCGAACTTCTGGACGCCGTGATACTTGTCCGCCGCCGCCTCGGCCGGGGCATAGCCCTTGCCCTTCTTGGTCACGACATGGACGAGGATCGGGCCTTCCTCGGCATCGCGGACGTTCTCCAGCACCGGGATCAGATGCTCGAGATTGTGGCCGTCGATCGGGCCGACATAATAGAAGCCGAGCTCCTCGAAGAGCGTGCCGCCCATGGTCATGCCGCGGGCGAACTCGTCGGTCTTGCGTGCGGCCTGATGGAACGGGCGCGGCAGGCGGCGCGCGACCTTCTTCAGTCTCTCGCGCAGGCCCAGAAACTCGCGGCTGGACACGATGCGCGAGAGATAGGCCGACAGACCGCCCACCGGCGGCGCGATCGACATGTCGTTGTCGTTGAGGATCACGACCAGGCGGTTGCCCGCGGCCTCGGCGTTGTTCATCGCCTCATAGGCCATGCCGGCGGACATCGCGCCGTCGCCGATCACCGCGATCGCCTTGCCGGGTGCGCCCGACAGCTTGTTGGCGGTGGCAAAGCCCAGCGCGGCCGAGATCGAGGTGGAGGAATGCGCGGCGCCGAACGGGTCGAATTCGGATTCGGAGCGCTTGGTGAAGCCGGACAGCCCCCCGCCCTGCCGCAACGTGCGGATACGGTCGCGCCGGCCGGTGAGGATCTTGTGCGGATAGCATTGGTGCCCGACGTCCCAGATCAGGCGGTCGTCCGGCGTGTTGAACACGTAATGGATGGCCGTGGTCAGCTCCACCACGCCAAGGCCGGAGCCGAGATGCCCGCCGGTGGTGCCCACGGCGGAGATCGTCTCGGCACGCAGTTCGTCGGCGAGTTGTCGGAGATCGGCAGGCTTGAGCTTGCGCAGGTCGTTCGGCGTGTCGACGGTGTCGAGCAGCGGCGTGTCTGGAACATCGGCCATCCACCGCCTGTAAACGCATGGACGATGGCTGTCGATGGCTCCCGCCGCATTGACGGGGGCTCAGCGGGGAGACGCGAGGCTGCGAAAGGTGATCGAGTGGCGGGCGACCTCCATCGGCGCAATGGAATGCTCCCAGTCGTGACGCGCCTCGCCGGACAGAAGGTAGGCACCGCGCGGCGGCAGCGGCACGGCGACGCGATCGAACCCGCCCGAACGGCGCTTGCGGAAGCGCATGGTCGCGGGCGCGCCGAGCGAGAGGCCGACCACATGCCCGAACACCGGGCGGTCGCGGTGCCAGCCGATGCCCGCACCCGGATCGTACCGGATCAGCAGCGCCTGGGCGAGCGCGTCAGCCGGCAGCCCGGCAAAGGCGGCGGCACGGTCGCGGATCGGCAGCAGCCAGCCCGGCATCGGCTCGGTCTGCGCCATGCCGCCGCGGTCGAAATCGTAGTGCCAGCCGAACGAGGTGGTCAGCCGCTTGCCGGTCCACCCGTGAAACTGGAACGGCGTCAGGTCCGTCGCGTCGATCCGGGCGACGAGGTCACGCTCCTCCTGCGGCGAGACCAGCTCGTCGCTACTGGCCAGGCCGGGGATCGGCGGCGACGCTCCGAACAGGTCGGCCTGGATCATGCGACCTCCGCCAGCCAGTCGAGCTGCTCCGGCACGGGTGCCGGGGCGGGCGTGTCGAAGCCGGACAGGGTGACGCCTACTAGCCGCACGCCCATCGGCAGCGGATAGAGCGTGCGGACAAGCGCCAGCGCGACCGCGTCCAGCGTGGCGCGGTCGCCAACGGCCAGGTTGAGGGTGCGGCTGCGCGTGACGGTCCGAAAGTCGGAGAAGCGCGCCTTGATCGTCACGGTGCGCCCTCGCCCGCCGGTCCGCGCGCACCACTCCCATACGTCCGCCGCCATGGCGCAGATGCCGCGCTCCACCTCCTCCGGCGTATGCAGGTCGTTGTGGAAGGTGGTTTCGGAACCGGACGACTTGCGCACGCGGTCCGGGCTGACGGCGCGATGATCCTGCCCGCGGGCGATGGCATGATACCAGCCTCCCGCCTTGCCGAAGCGCGCGGTCAGGTCCGCCAGCGTCCAGCCCTTCAGGTCCGCACCCGTCTCGATTCCCAGCCGCGCCATCTTCTCCGCCGTGCGCGGGCCGACGCCGTGGAAGCGGGCAACCGGCAGCGAGGCGACGAATGCCTCCCCCCTCGATGGCGGGATCACGCACTGCCCGTTCGGCTTGTTCTGGTCGGAGGCGAGCTTCGCCAGGAACTTGTTGTAGGAGATGCCGGCCGAGGCGGTGAGCCCGGTTTCGGCAAGGATGCGCGCGCGGATCTCCTCTGCCGTAGCGGTGGCCGATGGCAGCCCACGCTGGTTGGCGGTGACGTCGAGATACGCTTCGTCGAGGCTCAGGGGCTCGACCAGCGGCGTGTAATCGAGAAAGATCGTGCGGATTGCCTGCGACACGGCGCGATACACGTCGAATCGCGGGCGCACGAAGACGAGGTCCGGGCAGCGCCGCAGCGCCGTGACCGACGGCATGGCCGAGCGCACGCCGAACGCCCGCGCCTCGTAGCTCGCCGCCGCCACCACGCCGCGCCCGGACGAGCCGCCCACCGCAACCGGCTTGCCCCTGAGTTCAGGCGCGTCGCGCTGCTCCACCGAGGCGAAGAAGGCGTCCTGATCGACGTGGATTATCTTGCGGATGGGTGGAGGCTTATCCTGCTGGCTGCTCAATGGCTTAGCTCTCTGACGACTCTGACCACGATCGACCCAAATCGCTTCGGTTTCCTCCGTGGAGATTACCCGGCGATTGCCTAGAAGGCCAGCGAAGACTGAGAACAGGAAGAGAACCCGGCCGGTCGATGCCGCCATGCGATCGCTACTGACCACCAGCCGGATAGGTGGGTGCTGTTCCGGCAGCTGCAAGTCCGCCCAGGTGAACGCAGCAGTCCCGACTTACGGCACTGGATGCCATGGGGCGCACCGTCTTCAGGCCGATGCGATCCTGCCTCCGACCAAAAGAAGGAGCACCCATCTTGCCGCGAGAACGCCGCACCCTCACGAAGGACACCGTCAAGTCGATCCCGCCGTCCGCGCCAGGCCGCAAGGAATTCGTCTGGGATGACCGTCTCCTCGGCTTCGGAGCCTACCGCCGAACCGATGGCATCGTCGTGTTCGTCTACCAGTACCGCGTGCCGATGCGGCCCGCGCGCCGCATCACGATCGGCAGGCTCGGCGACGTAACGCCCGCGCAGGCTCGCGACATCGCGCAGGAGCATGCCTTCCAGAAGAGCCGTGGCATCGACCCCGTCGACAAGCGTCGCGCGGAGGCCAAGGAGGCCGACGCCTCCAGGTCCCTGGTCATGAAGACGTACGTCGCCGACTACATCGAACGGCGCAGGATCGAGCAGCGTCCGCTCATCCTGCAGCACGAGCGCATCCTGTCACGCGATGTGGCGGGCCTCATGCCCGACGTCCGCGTCGATCGCATCACCACGTCCGACATCGACGCGTTCCTCGCCGAACTCGCGAAGCGTTCGATCTCGGCCCGGACCTGGGGGCTCATCTACCTCAAGGTCATCATGAACGACGCCAAGCGGAGGGGTACGATCGTCCGGTCCGCAGCCGATGCCTACAAGGTGCCCGACAGGGTCGAGCGCGAGCGGGTGCTGAAGCTGTTCGAACTGCAGCGCATCCTCGAGGCGTGCAGCGACATGCGCGACACGCACGGCCTCGTGTACGAATGCATCCTCCGGACCCTGCGGCGGAAGGAGGAGATCGCAGCAATGGTCTGGGAGGAGATCGACCAGGCGACCTGGGAATGGATCGTGCCGGCGGAGCGGACGAAGCAGAGCGAGCCGGTCGTCATGACCCTGCCGCCGCAGGTCGTCGCGATCATCGAGCGCCTCCACCCCGACAAGAGGAGGAGGAAGGGCTTCGTCTTCAGCTACGATGGTCGCAAGTCGATCAAGGTCGGTGCGGAACAGGATCGGAGGCGCATCGATGCCCACATCCAGCAGCGCCTCGATCTGGCGGAGGAGAAGAGCGGATCCGCCTTCACGTTCGAGCACTGGGTCCCTCACGACAGCAGGACCACCGGCGCGACGATCCTGGCCGACGAGCCGTTCGACGTGCCCACCGACGACATCGAGCTCGCGCTCGGCCACAAGGTTCCGAAGAGCAAGTACAACCGTGCGCAGCGCAAGGCCGCGGTCAATCGGGCGATCGCGATCTGGAACGGCTATCTCGACGGCATCATGGAACGTCCCGACGCCTGGCCCGGAGGACGTGACCTGCCCGAACTGGGCAGGTTCGAGACGAAGCCGCTGTGGACGCGCATCCGCGCCACCTGGCCGCAGCGCAAGGCCGACGATGCACGGGTGAAGAAGGCCCGGAAGGGGAATGCGAAGTAGGACCTGGCGGTCAGGCCATCGGCACCGTGGACACAGGAAGGTCGAACGCTCTACCTTCATGGGATGCCGTGGAGGGAGGAAAGAATCCATCCGCTCGGCAGATTCCTGAACGCCGGTCGGAGAATGACGGATGTCCATCGAACAGTCGGTTGCGCGAGACCCGATCGAAGCGGCCGACTGGGAGAAGTGGTACGGCGATCCGGCCAAGTGGCCCGCAAGCAGGCACGCCTTCCTGGCCGACGTCGCCATGCGACTGGCGCGGGTCATGTGCTACCCCTGGTACGACGACCTCTTCGTGGCCGCGGGGCGGACCGAGATGTCCCAACCGCGGCCCGACCTGTTCCTGAGTCATCCGGAATGGTCACCCTACCGTGATGGCTCGGGCGTCATCGGCGTCGACCCCGACGTCGAAGCGGGGTTCTGGCGTCCGGACGACTGGACCGAGGAAGAGGAGGCTGCCCTCGATCGAGCCGACGCCCACAACAACTACCGTCACGCTGGACGAGTGGCAGTGAGGGCGGTCGCACGCGGGATCGCCCTGCTGGCGGCCAGCGGAAGAATCAGCACCATCGGGATGCCGCAGGACGGCTCCCCCTCGATCCCGATCGATCCCGGCGACTGGGAACTGATCGATCCCATCGATCGCATCGCGTCCTGCCGGCTGACGCCGGGCGATCGCACGGCGCCGGGCTCATCCGGCACCCACCTCGTGTTCGTCGACGGGAACCAGCTCGAGAAACGGCTGCGCGCGTATGCCCGTGACAACCAGGTGTCGTTGAACGACGGCGGCATCACCGTGATCGACGACGGACTCCTCGGTGCACCGAAGCAGGCTCCTACGGCGTACGTGGAGAAGATCTGCGAGGACGCCATGCGCGAGCATCTCAGCGAAGCGGAGAACAAGGACATCACCAGCGAAGCGCTGAAGAAAGCGGTCGAAGCGCGGACGAACCGGGAGTTCTCGGCGAAGGTCTTCCAACGGGCCCGCGCCAGACTGCTGCCGGACTTCCCAGAGTGGGCCAGGCCAGGTCGACGTCGAGGACCGCAGGGGCCGCGCAGGGGGCACTGAAGGACGCGGATCTTCGGATGGACGAGAGAATCCATGGAAAGACATCCGGGATGCATTCCCAGGGATGAAATAGAAATGGCCAAGGTTCAGCTCACCGACCGCGAGTATCCGCACATCGTCGAAACCGGTCTGGACCGGAACACGCACGTGCGTGTCGATCTGTTCGTCGACCTCCAGGGCGACGACGTGGAGAGGATGCTGCATGCGTTCGGCATGCTTCAGGACACGCCGCCGACCGAAGCCCAACGCCTGCTGCTGATCAACTACGTCTGCCGGCACACCACCCGTAGCAACACGTCGCATTGCATCGTCTGGTCGCCGACGTCGTGCACCTACGTCTCCGCCAACGGCCCCGCCGTCGATGGCGACCGGCCTCCGGTCGCGGATCACTGCGACGCGCGCGATTACGATCGCGTTCCCTTCCGAACGGTGGACTGCACCGTCATCGCGCTGCCTGAAGGCCGCTACAACGAGTACCTGTCCGTCCGCCTCCTCGACGCGGATCACGTCGAGGTGTCGTCGGCATCCCCCGCGATGATCGGCTACCTCGATGAGACGCCGACCTTCGGCACGGATCCGATCCTGCCGTTCCTTGATGCGGACGGCGACTTCGTGCCGCCGACGCACTTCCGCGGCGTGAAGGTGACGGGGGTCATGAAGGGGCCGATCCTGCTCGGCCCGATACAGCCGGACGGGACAATCCGTCACGTGGTCCGACGCTGGCCTGCCGACGTGTGGGACGCCTGTCGCAAGGTCGCCGAGGGCACACTGCCCAAGGAGACCCTGCTCGCCGCCTGGCACGCAGTCGCGCCGTCCAGTGACACCCTCAATCTCGTAGGCGTGCGACTGGCCGCATAGTCGACGCCCCACTCCGGTTCTGATCCAAGGCCCATCCGCCAACTGGCGGGTGGGCCTTTTCGGTATGCCATTCCTCTGACAGATCCAGGTAAATCTCCTGCTGCAATCTCACCCCCTGCGGGACGACATTCGGACTGTTTGAACGAGATTTCCGCCTCCTACCACGGACTTGCCAGGCCATTCCGGTCCGGCAGCCAAGGAGGCGAAGCATGAACGTCAACTACATCAGCCCGAACACCGCCAGGATGGTCAGCCCGAACGGCTACGTCGTCTCGATCGGTGCTGCGGGTTCCGGGAAGAACCGCCCCGCCAGGACGCCCAATGCCGCCGATCACGACGACGAGGCGCCGCGCCGCCGGCTGATGACCACCACCGAGGCCGCGACGTACTGCGGGCTGGCCAAGAACACGTTGGAGAAGATGCGCCTCTACGGCCGCAAGGGCGACAACTCGCCCCGCTTCATCAAGCTGGGGACGGCCGTCAGGTACCACCCGGACGATCTCGACGTCTGGATCGACCGCAACCGCGCCATCACCACCAGCGAGTACGACTCCACCAACTGATCCGCCTGCCTCCGCTGGCCCACGGCTTCAGTCGTGGGTCCGCGACCCGCCGCGGCGTCGGCAGAACGCAGCAAGTCAGCAGCGACCGGCTCCGTCCAGCGGGCCGGCGACAACGAGGACATCGTCATGGACAACGTACACCGCCTTCCGCTCGCGAGCGGAAACCTCTCGCCCGACCAGATCGCGCTGATCCACCGCGCATCGAAGACCAGCTCCGAGCCGCCCGCGCTGCTCGTGCGTCTCGCCACCCTCCTCGGATGTTCGGCGTCCAGCATCGCGGCGGCTCCGATCGAACTGATCGACCGGCAGCAGGGTCTGCTGAAGCTGCCCGATCCGTCCGGCAGGATGACCGAGGTCGCGGTGGGATATGCCGCTGCGGCGGCGGTGGTCGCGGCTGCGGGGACCAGGACGCGTGGCCCGCTCGTCGTCGACACCTACGGCAAGGTGGTGACCTGCGACCTGGACACTGAGGACTACGCGAAGGAGATCCTGGCGGCGAACGTGCCCGCAACCAGCACCTTCGACTGGAGCCTGGCGCTCATCCGGGACTCCATCTTCGGCCAGCTCGTCGACTTCGGAACGCCGATGCTGGTGGCGGCTGCGCAGGCGGGCATCGGCCCGGAGTGGCCAGAAGGCACGAAGCGCGAGGACATGCTGCTCAACCAGCGGGCGGCCGCCGACTGGTGGACGTACCGCATGGGACTGCGTCCTCCGTCGCCGTTCGTGCTGGCCCATGCCGTCACCCGGGTCATTCTCGGCGGCGGTGGTGCGAACGACCTGCATTCCCGCCGCTCGAGCTGAGTTCGTGAAGGGTGCCCGGCGCCATGGCGCCGGGTCGGGATGGTTGCGCCCGCGCGCGGACGCGCGGGCGGATCTCCGATGAAAGTGACTGCGGCGCGGAGGCGCCGGCCGGCTTGAGCCGGGCGGTGGAGGCAGGGGCCGAAGGAAAGAGGCCCCAGACCACCGCGAACGTGGCGATTGACCAGCGAAGGAGCATGCACATGGACAGCATCGGCCTCCCGGCCAGATACATGGACGGGAAGGGGCGCATCGACGTCGCCCGCATCAAGGCGGAGACCTCGATCGCCCGGGTCGCGGCAGAAGCGACCGACCTGAAGAAGAGCGGCGACGAACTGAAGGGGCTGTGTCCCTTCCACCCGGAGGACACCGCCAGCTTCTTCGTCAACGAGGGCAAGCGGGTCTTCCACTGCCACGGCTGCGAAGCCGGCGGCGACGTGATCGAGCTCCACCGGCGTCTCCATCACGTCGACTTCCGGCAGGCATGTTTCGATCTCGTCGGCACCGCGATCGTCGTGCCGACGATGCTCGAGAACCCGGACCTCGTCGCGATGCGTCGCGCGGAGTCGGTGAGGCGAGCGCGTCAGATCTGGCGGGAAGCGATGCCGATCGCCTGGTCGCTGAGCGAGACGTACTTCATCAACCGCGGGATCGGCGACGATATTCCCGGATCGATCCGCCACTCGCACGTCGCGCGCTGGTGGGATGCGGACGGTCGAGAGGGTCGACGCGAGCCGGCGATGATCGCGGCGCTGCAGGACCGCGATGGCCGGGTAGGTGGCATCCAGCGCACCTTCCTCGACCACGAGGGGCGCAAGTCGACGCGGGGCACGCCGAGGCTGTCGCTCGGCCGGGTGCGGGGCTGCGCCGTCCGCTTCGGTCCCGTCGCGGAGACGGTGATGCTGGCGGCGAGCGTCGAGGACGGACTGGCGGTGAGGCTCATGTTCCCGGGCGCCAGCGTGTGGGCGGCGGTGGGCGACGGCAACCTGCCGCACGTCCGGTTCCCGGCGGCGGTCAGACGCGTGATCGTCTGCGGTGATGCGGACGAACCGGGCAGGATCGCCGCCGCCGCTGCGATGGCGGCGTACGCCAGTGTCGGTCTCACCGTGGAGGACCTCGTCCCCCGTGCCGGCAAGGACTTCAACGAGGAGTGGCTGCTCCTCCACGCCTGAGCAGCGACCCCGATCCAGTCGGCGATGCACCATCGTCGCCATCCATGCGCCGCCGTGCGGATGACATCCCAAGGAGAATGACATGCCGAAGAAGAAGCCCAACGCCGTCTCGCTGCCCGCTATCGTCAAGCCGCCCGCTGGCGCACGCCTGCCGCTCAGGGAGGACGGTGGCCTCGTGAAGGTCGATGCCGTCTACCGCATCGCCGACGTGCACCCCACCGCGGATGGGCCGTGGAGCGGCGAGGCGAACAAGATCGCCTGGACCGATCCGGCGTCCGGATACGCCTGCATCATCCGCCGATCGCCGCTGTATCAGCACCTCTGCGGATACGTCGCGGTCCCCCCGGGCCATCCGCTGTTCGGTCGTGAATACGGCACGATGCTGGGCATCATGATCGGCGTGCACGGCGGTATCGACTATTCGCACGTCTGCGAGCGCGATGCGCCCGAGGATCGCAGCATCTGCCACGTCGCCGTGGACCTCGGATCCCGGCGGGAGGTCCGCAGGACCGTCGCGGACGATCGTGATGGCCACGACGATGACGACGCATGGTGGTTCGGCTTCAGCTGCGACCAGCGGGACGACCTCGTCCCGCTGGACACCCGCCATCCAGGCAGCGACAAGACCCCGGCGTTCGGCGTCGACGATCCCACCTACAAGACCGAGGCATTCGTCTACGGCGAGTGCGTGCGCCTCGCGGCACAGCTGAAGGCGATCGGAGAGGACCGCGACCCCCGGGCAGCCGATCCCGGTCCGACACTCATCCCCGCCTCGAACCTGGAGTACAGACGTTGACCCCGCGCGTCTGCGATCCCGAGCTGCCCTGGGGCAACTGGCTGCGGGGCGAACACGTCGATGGCGAGACGGTCTTCGTCGACGAGGAGACCGGCGAACGTTGGCCATCGATGCGCGCGGCGTTCTGGAACGGTCGGCTGCGGATGCCGGACCATTTCGGCAGGACGCCGCACGAACTGCTCGAGACGATGCATGCCGTGCTCGTCGCTACGATCAGGCGCAAGCCGACGATCGGTGAGCAGGCGGGAGACATCTTCCAGTCCAGCAAGCTGTACCTCCTCCTGTTCCACCTCTGGCTCGCCCAGGAAGGACTGGTCGAACTGACGGAGGATGGCCGCGGTGCCAAGGCCGTGACGGCGGAGGGGATGGCCGTGATCCACATGCTGCTTGCGACCCGCCCGTACGACGTGCGGAGGCAGCGACCGTCCGCCGCGACCATCGCCCAGCTGTGCGAGCTCGGCCTCGGCCCGGAGGGGCGGGAGGACAGGCTGGCGCGCGTCGAGAAGGCCGCGGCCCGCTGGGACGTCGCATTTCTCCGTCGACGCGAGGGCGGGCAGCCGTCGATCATCCTGTCGAAGCGCGGAGACGGTGTCGTGCCGATCTTCGAGACGGTATGGACGCTCGGGCTGGGCACGACGGAGCGGCGCGACCGCTTCTACGAATGGATCTGTCACCGGATGGACCGATGGCCGGCGTGGGGCGAACTGGCGACCCGCTACGGATCGGACCGGCTGACCCATCATATGCTGGAGGTCGCGGCGGCGGCGCTCATCGACACGAGCGATGCGATGCAGGCGATCGCTTAAACCACGGTCGACGATTCATGGGAAAGGTGGGAACGGCTCGGCGCATATCGCAACCGAGCCGTTCCCATCCACGTCCATCTCTCAGTGCGGATGGGTGTCGCAGCGATGGTTGGCAATCGCTGGCATCACTTGGTCGACGACACCGCCCTCCGTAGGAGGGCCAACTGATCGAGCAGAAGGTTCGGATCTCCTCCGCCCGCAAGGAAGTCGCGACAACGGTCCATCACTTCGCGGTCCACCGCAACACCTGCGTTGCGTCGGCCTCGCGTTCGGGTCGAAGACGGATGCGGGAGCATCGCCACTCGCATACTCACATATTCGTCCAGACGCTTCACCCGATCGGTGTAACGGATCAGCTGTCCCTTGCGCGCGCGCGACACCAAGGGCTGATCCACGCCCGCACCTCTGCCGATCTCCACCTGAGAGGGGAGACCCGGGGTCTTCAGCCGCTTCGCTAGATCCTTCAACAGCGATTGGTGGTCCATGGCGCTTGCATATATCGCATATTCGCATTAAAAGCTATGTGATTATGCGGATCGCTTTTGCAGACATGTTCAGCGGCGCCGGGCTCTTCAGCGCGGGGGCCGTCCGCGCCGGAATGACCCCGGCCTTCGCGATCGATCTGTCGAAGGACGCGATCGCCAGCTACAATCGCAACGTCGCGCCGGTGGGCGTCGTGGGGTCGGTCGACGAGCCTCGCGATCTGCCCCAGATCGACGTGTTGCTCGCAGGGCCTCCCTGTCAGGGCTTCTCGACTCTCGGGCGGCAGGATCCGCTGGACGAGAGGAATGCGCTGGCGCTCGCCGTTCCCGCATGGGCGGAGCGGACGGGAGCGTCGGTGGTGATCGTGGAGAACGTCCCGCCCTTCCTTCGCTCGACCAGATGGGTCGAGCTGAAGGCGGCCTTCGAACTGCAGGGCTATACGGTCGATGCCTGGGAGCTGGAGGCCGCCGACCACGGGGCCGCCCAGTTCCGTCGTCGCTCATTCACGATCGCCAGCAGGATCGGCGCGATCGCGCGTCCCGAACCATCGGATGCGGCGCATCGTACCGCTGGCCAGGTGTTGGCGATGCCGATTGCCGATCACGACTCGATGCACGTCTGGCCGATCCCCAAGGGCATTGCCGCCGACCGCATAGCGCTGGTGCCGCCGAAGGGCGACAAGCGCGACATCATGCGCAAGGCCCCGCACCTCTGCCCTCCGTCATGGACGAAGGTGGGTTGCCAGGCGACCGACGTCTGGGGGCGCATCGATCCCGACAAGCCGGCCAACACCCTGCGCTGTACGTTCCAGAACCCGTCGAAGGGCCGCTATCTACATCCCACTGAAGACCGCACCCTGTCGTTGAGAGAGGGAGCCCGGCTGCAGGGCGTGCCGGAAGATTGGAGTTTCGTCGGCAGGCCCTACCCGGTGGCGAGGCAGATCGGCAACGGGGTTCCGGTGCCGCTTGCCGAGGCGGTATGCCGCACCGTAGTCGAAGCGATACGCACACAGGGCTTCCGCGCGGCTGCCTGATCCGGCGCGATCAGGCTATTCGGCCGCGTCCTCGAGGCCGATGCCATCATCGTCATCGACGTCATCCTCGTCTTCCAGTTCAGGAGGATTGTCCCTCTCGTGCTGGAGCAGGGCACCGATCATCTCCTTGTGAATGGCCTTCGAGCGACTGACGAGATCGCGAAGACCGATCACCTCCCAAGCTGCGCCGGGGCCGTCTTCGGTGATCCTGCTGAGCAGATCCTTGCAACCCTCCTTGATCGTATTCGTAGCGGGCATGGCGCCGATCAGCACGCCGCGTACCCGAGGTTCGTATCCGCGACCCGTAAACTCAGTCCTCAGCCATTCATTCACCTTGCGCATGTAGCGCCTGAGCTGTTCGAGGTGAGCGATCTCCAGCGGGATGTCGGTCGATTTCAGCTCGACGATGAGGACGGTATCGGGCCGTGGCCGGCCATCTCCCAGAACGAACACGAGATCCGGGCGTGTCGCATCCCGTTGCTTCTCTTCGTCGGTCGCAGGCTTGGCACCGGCATCAATCTCCAACTCGACCGACAGGGCCTTCAGGACCTTGTCGAGATCGTCGTCGCTATTGACGTAGCTCGACAGCTCCGGACTGATGAGCCAAGGGTTGTCCCGAAGCAGCGCATGAAGTTCCGCCTCGTTGCGCGGCCCTTTGTTCCATTTGTTCTCACCCTCATCGGTCAACTTGTCGACCGCGATGATGCCGTTCTGGCGGCCCCTGTAGATCTTGAGAGCATCGCCTTCCTCGACCTTGCGTAGAGCGTGCAGCTCCCTGAGGACCTGCGCCATGTCCTTGGGACTGCGGGCGATCTCTATCAGATTGACCAGCACCTCGCCGGCCCCCATCGACTCCATGACTAGCGGCGCGACAAGCTGGAATTCCTCGGATGGACCGCCGTACCTGGCGATCATCACCTTCATCACCTTGCGACCGGCCGCACGCTGAGTAGCCGGAAGCTGCTTGAGCCTGCGCCTGATCTCCTCCATCTCTGGAGCGTTCTTGATGAACTCGCCCGCCTTCCTCTCCTTCACGCCGCCATTGTCCTTGATGGCCTGTTCCATCAGTTCGGTCACGCGCTTGACGAAGGCGTCGACGAGCTCGTTGTCGCGCAGCAGATCGCCGCGATCGGTGCTGATGAGGTCGACGTTCTGGCGATCCAGCTCGTCGGCCTCGATGATGCACTCCATGTACTGGTGCGCCATGAAGTTGTGCATGCCCGTCTTCATGTCGAGCAGGCTGGGACCGAATGCGAGCCGATTGTTGCAGTAGATGCGCGCACCGCGTTTCGCGGCCTCGAGGCTCTTGCTCTTGAACTTGACCACGTAGCGGAACTTCAGGCGCCCGATGTCGTCGTCGCCGACTTCATCCTCCGCCATCGGCTCGACGTCGTCGGCGCGCTCGGGCAGCACCACGTCCGGCGACACCTCGGCGATGGCATCTCCAACGGCAGCTTCCTCGTCATCGGTCTCCGCGACATCGTCAGGACCATCCTCGGCCAGCGCATTCAGAATCGCGCCATCCTCCTTGCGCGCAAGATGTTCAGGCCAGACGTAGACGACGTCACCTGTCCGTCTGGCGATCGGCTGTCCGTTGATCCTGATTGCGAATTCGCTGGGACGAACTGGATAGAACGCGTTGGCCAGGGCGTCCTCCAGCTGCTCCTTCGAGAACTTCATGGAGTCGCACTTCAGGCCGCTCAGCGTGATCGTCGTCCCGCTATCCTCGAGCGGCAGCCCCTCCTCATACATCGCGTCGATCGGCACCTTGCCCAGGTCGGCGGCGTTCAGCAGATCGTCCTGACGAAGGTCGAACGTCGTCGCGAACGTCTCGCCCTTCCGTTTGGTGCGCACGGACATGTTGAGGGCAGCGCCGAAGCCGGACAGCTTGCCGATGCCCTTGCGTCCCATCACGTAGCGCTTGCCGGCTTCGGTTCGTAGCCCGTTCGCGTTGTGGTCGGATCGCCGGTCACGGTTGATCGGCAGAAACTTGTTCTGGACCTCGTCAGGAAGCATTCCATGGCCGTTGTCCCGGATGACCACCGTCAGATCCGGTAGCGGATCCTCGACGAAGCTCATGACCGGCTTCTCCGCCTCCGGCGGCATGACGGTCCCGGCCTCGGCTGCGATCCTCTCCTCTTCGGTACGGCGCTCGGTCAGCGCGCGCAGCTCCTCCGCATGATGCTTCTTCGCCGCCGCCCGTACCTCCTGCCGGGCGCGCTGGATGCCATCGACATCGAGGTCGATGTCCAGCGTGGTGGCGTCTCCGTCGTAGGCATTCGCCGCGAATTCGACGAGGCACTTGCCCAGCGATCCATACATGTTGATCCCGAGGTTGTTGAGCAGGCGTCCCATGATGACGACAGTGAACTGCGGCGGACGTGACGTGACGTTAGACATGGAAGCTCCCTCTCGACGCCGAGACTATACGCGCAGCTCACGCATCGGAAGGGGGAGGTCTGGCTCCCCGAAGAAAACGTCTCAGCTCCGCGTCTGATCAAGCATCCGTTCTGGATGCGATATGTGGTGGCGGTCGGTCGGCTGGAGGGCGCAGGACTTCGAAAGCGTTTGCGCAAATCTCAGAATTTCCTATAAAAAGGAAATGGAAGAAGGGGGATCCGATCTACTCAGGCTCGTCGGAGAGGCGTTGTACGGTCCGCAGTGGCAGACACCTCTCTCGCGAGATCTGAAGGTGACCGATCGTACCGTCAGGAACTGGGCGGCCGGTTCAGCTCGGCCGAACGATCTGCCGGATCGCCTTCTTTCGCTGCTTCGCCACCGGGCGGAGCATCTCAGGGAACTCATATCGCTCGTCGAGCGAAGCAAGAACGGGGCTTGTTGAATGCTGCAGACCATCCGCGACGCCTGCAAATTCCGGCAGGACGCCATCGACTTCGCCCTGACCAAGCAGATCGAGGATCTCACGGACCTCGTCGGCCACGATCAGGCCGCGGCCGAAGCCTTTTTCGACAAGACATTCATAACCGAGGGCATGGCATTCCTCCTTCGCGCCGCGCTCCAGCGTCTCGCAGGTCAGAACGCTCAGGCCGCCTTCGAGCTGCGTCAGGCGATGGGTGGCGGCAAGACCCATTCCATGCTCGCTCTGGGCTACCTAGCCGCTCATCCCGAGATCGCCGCCGAGATCGATCCGAAGATCGTGCAGGGCTTCACGCCCTCCGTCGCGAAGGTGGTCGTCGTCTCAGGCCGGAACATCCCGCACGACGTGCTGCTCTGGGGCAGCGTCGCGCGACAGCTGGGCAAGGAGCATCAGTTCTCCCGCTTCTGGGTCAACGGCCCACGGGCGCCCAACGAGGATGACTGGCGAGATCTCATCGGCGACGAGCCGGTCCTGATCCTGTTCGACGAACTACCGCCGTACCTGGAGAACGCCGTCACCATATCCGTCGGCGCCGGCCATCTGGGCGACGTGACGTCGGCCGCGATCTCGAATCTGCTTTCCGCGGCGACCAAGCTGCCCCGGCTGTGCATCGTTATGTCGACGCTGGTCGGCCAATACCGCGCGAGCGGCGATCTCTCGAAGATCATCTCGCAGATCTCGAACGAGGCGCAACGGCAGACGAAGCCGATCACCCCAGTCGATCTGAGCTCCGACGACATCTACAAGATCCTTCGGAAGCGGCTGCTGGAGGAGGAGCCGAACCCGGCGACCGTGGAGGCCGTGGCATCGGCCTACGGTCAGCTGCTGGCGGACGCAGCCAAGGCGAAGATCGTCGAGCGGTCCGCCGAGCGCATGTCGGAGGAGGTCGCCGCGACCTATCCGTTCCATCCCAGTCTCAAGACGATCGTCGCCACCTTCAAGGACAACGAGAGCTTCCGCCAGACGCGCGGTCTCATGACAATCGCCGCCCTGATGGTGAAGTCCGCCCAGCGGCGTCCGTTCAACGACGTCTATCTCCTCGGTCCGCAGCACCTCGACCTCGCCGACCGCGAGACCCGCGACTTCGTCAACAACATCTACAACCTCGATGCCGCCATCACGCAGGACATCGTCGACACCGGTTCGAGCGACGCCCATGCGGAGGCGATCGACGCTGCGGCTCAGAACGATGCGGCCAGCCAGGCCGCGCGCCTCATCCTGATGGCCTCGCTTGCAGAGTCCACCGATGCCGTGAAAGGCCTGCTCGAGGCCGACGTCCTGGCTTATCTCATCTCGCCGGGGCGCGAGGAGCGCGAGTTCGTCCAGGCCTTCGCCGATCTGCGGCAGGCCTCCTGGTATCTCCACAAGCGCGACAACGGCGCCTTCTTCTTCTCGAAGAACGAGAACCTCACCAAGAAGATCGAGAACCTCGCGAAGATCACGCCCCAGCCCAAGGTCGATGAGGACCTCGCGCGTCGTCTGCTCGACATCTTCGCCACCAAGCGGCGTTCCGCCTACGGCAAGGTGCTGGCGCTCCCCAGGATCGAGGACATCGATACCAAGGGCGACCGACTGCTCCTCGTCCTCTCGCCGGACGCACGCGTCCCGCCGGAGACCGCCGAACGCCTGTTCAAGGAGACGACCGAGAAGAACAATTTCGCGATCGTCAGTGGTGACGGGCACAGCCTCGCTTCGGTCGAGGAGCGCATCCGACTCGCCTATGCGATCGCATCGGTCCTTCGGCAGGAAGGCCCCGGCAGCCAAAACCTCGCCGAGCTCGAAAAGCGCCAGTCAGAGGCAGAGATGGACGTCTACACGACCATCGCCGCGACGTTGAACAAGCTCTGGGTTCCCATGAGGGTCCCGGGCGAAGGCGATGGTCTTGTCGCGACGGCGCTGAAGCTCGACTCCCACCGGCGTTCGGAGGGGGCGGGCTTCGATGGCGAGACCGCGGTCGAGAAGGCTCTGACGGACATGGGATCCAGGAAGCTGATCCTGTCCGTCGAGGAGAGCTACGCGATGCTGCGCGCCCGCGCAGAGGACATGCTGTGGCCCGCCAACGACCGGAAGGTCCGCTGGGCCGACGTCGTCGATCGTGCCGCATCGGCCGTCCGCTGGATATGGCTGCCCCGTACCGGGCTCGACGAGTTGAAGAAGCTCGCCATGTCCCGAGGCGACTGGCGCGACAGCGGTACCGGTTGGATCGAGAAGGGTCCATTCGAGAAGGAGAAGACCTCCGTTTCGGTGGACGTGACCGGCTTCGACGAGAAGACCGGCGAAGCGACGCTATTCGTAAGCCCGAAAAACGCCGGTTCGAACCCCGTCATCCACTGGGCCAACGATCCGAACGTCACCAAGGACTCGGCGATCCTGGAGGACACCACCGTCCGGACCACCGACATGAAGCGCTGGTTCCTCGCGATCGACCCGGACGGTGGGCATGAGCCCGGCAAGCCTTTCGAGTGGATCAACCGTCTGCATCTCACCCATGAACCAACGCCGGTCGGCAGCGGCTACGAGGTCGAGATCACCGTCAAGCCGACGGGGACGATCCGTTGGAACACCGACGGCACCAACTCTAGCGAAGGACAGGTCTACGAGGGGCCGATCAAGCTCGATGGCAGCACCGACGTGACCATCTTCGCGTACGCCGAAGCCGACGGCGTGAGCGTGAAGAAGGAATTCAAGGTCAACCGGCGCGAAGGCGCCGGACAGGCCATCGATCATGAACGGCCGGCATCCATCAACAAGCCGATCAATCTCGGCTCCACCGAGAAGGTGTACGCCGCAATCGCGAAGGCGAAGGAAGCGGGTTTCGTCTTCCGTACGGTGCTCGTCGTCGTTGGTTCGGGAACGAACAACATCAGCACCTCTTTCGGTGCCGATGTCGGCGTGGATGCCGCGACCATCGAGGAAGCGGCGAAGTTCGCCCGGACCCGGCTCGGTGACGAGATGGCCGACGTGAAGGTCTCCTGGCGGAGCGCCTCTGTCGATCGCGCCGCCGAGATCGATCCGTTCATGAGCGCGATCGGCGAGACGGTGTCGGGCACTCAGATCGAGCAGCAGTGACCCATCGAGCAATCGGTGGTTCACGGAAGGAAAGCGCCTTGGCGAGCAAGAGCATAGCCACGATCGGGTACGGCGTACCCACCTCCGAGATGGATCCGCAGCGTTTCGTGGTTCAGATACCGCAGAACGCCCGCGAACCCGTCGTGTTGGTCGAGGACTTCGGCCTTGCCGGACCGCAGTACGATGCGAACACCAACACTCGGTCGGATCGGGTCGTGCGTTGCCGACTGGATCAGAAACGGTGGCGCCAGATCGCGACGCCACTGAAGACCGCGTTCAACGAGCGCCTGCGCAGTCGAAAAATGGCAGCTGGAAAATGGACCACGGGCGACAATCCCGTTCATCGCTTGCTTGGCCGTGAGATGTGCGTCCTGGCATGGGCCATTGAGAGCTGCGATGCCGATCTCGTCTCATCGGCGATCGACGCTTGGATCGGTCTCCGTCCCGAGGAGCGCTGGTGGCTCTACTCGATGGCAGTCCACGCGACTGGTCGCGCAGAGGATATCGACAAGGGCTGGCGGAAGGCGATCCGCATCGGCCTGACCGAGGGCGCCGGCGCAGTCGACGCCGACAATAAACGCCAGATCAGCTTCGAGGATCTTTGATGCACATGCGGGACGACGCGGCCACCAGACTTGCGAAGATTCAGGCTCACACCCTGCGCGATGCTCCTACGATGATCGAGCGAGTTTGGCCAAGCACCCAGATCTCGATTGAAGCGGAGCAGGAGCGCGACGCCAAGCAGTCTCAGACCCTGACCCCGCTGGGCGCCTATTGGAAAGGTCGCAAGCCACTCGTCCTTGTACGGGCGTGCGTTCTTGGCGCTCTTTTGCCGGCCACCAATAATCCCGAACGCGATCTGGCGACCTTCGAGGCACTCATGGCGTTCGATGAGAACGGCATGGGACATCGCGCCGAGGGCATCGCAGCAGCCGATCTCTCAACCATAGCACTGCAAGGTTCCGCCTCTGCGGAGGAGCTATCAGCGGCCTTCGTCAATCGGCTCACGCCCAACTCGAATTTGATCGACGAATGGTCAGACGCGATCGAGAAACGACGCGTGGGATGGCGGCGCGATCTGAACCCGGAGGAACGACGGGCTATTATCGGCAAGTGGGTTTCAACCCTTCCCTACAAGCAGCGAGTGGAGCTTGCCGCACGCTCTGAGCATCTCGATGATGATGCGTTCGACCACATCTGGAACGATGTGAACGAGCACCTCGGCACGACTGCTCGATCGATCCCGGAGCTAGTGAACCAACTTGGCGTGATGCGCTTCGGCGAGAAGCCACACGTCGTTGATACCTTCTCCGGTGGCGGCTCGATTCCTTTCGAAGCGGCCCGGACAGGCTGCCGTTCAACAGGAACCGACCTGAATCCGATCGCCTGCATGCTAAGCTGGGGTGCAGGTCATATCATTGGCGCTTCAAACACCGATGAAGCAGAATGGAAGAGGTCTCAGGAGCATGCTGCTCGCGAGATCTCCGCAAGGATGCAAGCTCTCGGCTTCGAACACGACGCCGATGGCAACCAGACCAAGGCGTTCCTGTACTGCTTGGAAACCCGCTGCCCCCAGACCGGGTGGATGGTGCCGATGCTGCCGACATTGGTTATATCTAAGGCTCAGGGTGTCGTCGCTCGCCTTGTTCCCGAGCCGGAACACCAGCGTTATGCAATCGAGATCGACTCCGGCGTCGGTCCGGACAGGCTCAAGGCAGCTGCCCTCGGCACTGTCCAAGGTGACAATCTTGTCCATAGCGTTGGAGGCGAGACCTACCGCACGTCTCTGAAGTCGCTTCGGGGTCTCGAGCGAGGCACCGACGGGTCCAAATTTTCCAAGCTGAGGCTCTGGAGCAAGACGGATGTCGCACCCCGCCCCGATGATGTGTTCCAAGAGCGGCTCTACGCGATTCTGTGGATGCGGCGAGGCACGGTCAGCAATGCTCGACCCCAGACGTTCTTCGCCTCAGTCAAGCCCGAGGATGTGCGGCGTGAGGACGAAGTCCGGGCATTGGTCGAGACTAACATCGTTGAGTGGCAGGCTGCCGGGCTTATACCAGACATGGCAATCGAAGCCGGCGCAAAGACGAGCGAGCCGATAAGGACTCGGGGTTGGACGCATTGGCACCATCTGTTCACGCCTCGTCAGCTTCATTTCTTCGCCCTGTGTCGGGAAGTTGACAGCTCGCCCATCGGCGCCATCGCGCTTGCGCGAGTTCTTGATCGTTCCTCCAAGCTGAACCGCTGGAGCAACAATAATGGGTCGACCGGGCAACCGACCAACGTGTTCAGCAACCAGGCGCTGAACACCATGCTGAACTATGGATCGTATGCTAGCCGCGACTACCTGCGGCTGATGGAGATGTCTTCCGCTGGCACTACTCTTCAGGCGGCGCCTACGATCCTGAACCAACCTGCCTCGGCACTCGCGATCCAGCATCATCTGGGCATAACCGACCCACCTTATGCGGACGCCGTCAACTATCACGAAATTACCGAGTTCTTCATCGCGTGGCTAAGAAAGCAACCACCGAATCCGTTCGATCAATGGGTATGGGACTCGCGACGACCTCTTGCAATAAAAGGTGAGGGCGAGGAGTTTCGCCGCGAGATGGTCGCGGCTTACAGTGCTCTTGCCAAAAACATGCCGAACAACGGTCTCCAGATCGTAATGTTTACCCATCAGTCCGGAGCGGTATGGGCGGACATGGCTCAAATTTTCTGGGGAGCCGGCCTTCAAGTCCAAGCGGCGTGGTATATCGCCACCGAGACGTCGACCGAACTCAGGAAGGGAGGGCACGTTCAAGGGACGGTGATCCTCGTCCTTCGCAAGCGGAACGATGGCGAAAGCGGCTACGAGGATGAGATCGCTCAGGAAGTCCGCGGCGAGGTCGCGCGGCAGATAGATACGCTCGTCGGTCTCAACCAACAGCTCAAGGGCGCGGGTCGCGTCGAGAACCTCTTCGAGGATGCTGATCTGCAGATGGCAGGCTATGCCGCCGCTCTTCGCGTGCTGACGGGCTACACCCGCATCGACGGACGCGACATGACCGCCGAGGCTGGCCGTCCCCGCAAGAAGGGTGAACAGGGGTTCGTCGAACGGATCATCGATTACGCCGTCCAAGTCGCCAACGAGCACATGGTGCCGACCGGGCTTACCCCACGGCTCTGGCAAAGCCTGAGCGGGACGGAGCGCTTCTACCTCAAGATGGTTGATCTTGAAGCGGCAGGCCTGAGCAAGCTCGACAACTACCAGAACTTCGCCCGCGCGTTCCGCGTGCCCGATTACGGCGTCCTGATGGCCGATCTGCGGCCGAACACCGCGCGGATCAAAGGAGCGTCCGACTTCAAGCGACGGACCGGCTTCGAAATTCCAAATTTCGGTGAGGGTCTCGTTCGGGCAGTGCTCTACGGCATCTGGGAACTATCAGCCGAGATCGACCCCGACGTGGTGACGCAGCAGCTCCACGAGATGGTCGATGGCTACTATCGCCGCCGCGAGGATCTGATCGAGATCGCCGAATACATCGCCAGCCAGCGCGGACGCGAGGATCAGAAGGAGGGTCGCTACGCGGCGCTCCTCGCGAACATCCTGCGTAACGAGAAGCTCTGACGTGGCAAGCTCGGGAATGCCCCCCACCAGCATGACCCTGTTCGCCGACGGTGGGGGGCTGTCCCGCTTCTCCTCCCGCCATGGACGGCTGAGCCAGGTCTATCTGGCAGACCGCCTGCGATCCGCGAAGAGCTACGACCGGATCGCCGGCTACTTCCGGTCGTCCATATTCGAGCTGGTCGGTGAGGAGATCGAGGCGATCGGAACGGTCCGCATCGTAGCGAACGCCGACCTGGACATACTCGACATCCAGGCCGCGCAGAAGGTGCGGGACGCGAAGCTGTTCCGGAAGTTCGTGGAGGACGACTCCATCATCGACGCAGCCCTTCACGGCGATCGATACGCGAAACTGTACGAGCTGCTTTCTTCGGGGAAGGTGCAGGTCAAGGTCGTCCCGCGTTCCATCGCGCCCTTCCTTCACGGCAAGGCCGGCGTGATCCACGGCGATGGCGGTGCTCTGGCCTTCATGGGATCGATCAACGAGACCCGGGCCGCCTGGGCGCACAACTACGAACTCGTCTGGGAGGACAGCTCGAAGGAAGGCGTCGATTGGGTCCAGGCCGAATTTGATGCGCTCTGGGACCGCGGCGTGCCGCTGCCCGACGTCATCATCAAGGAGATCGGCCGCCTCGCGGATCGTCGAGAGGTTTCGGTCGAAGGGCTGGCGCCAGATGAGGTGCCGCAGGCCGCACTCGTCGAGACCCCGATCTACCGTGACGGCGAGTCCCTGCAGCCGTGGCAGCGCGCGTTCGTCAGCATCTTCCTCGACCACAGATCGGTGTATCAGCGGACCAGGCTCCTCCTGGCCGACGAGGTGGGAGTCGGCAAGACCCTGTCGCTTGCTGCATCGGCCCTGGTCTCGGTCATCCTGAACGATGGTCCGGTCCTGATCCTCGTCCCATCGACGCTCACCGAGCAGTGGCAGATCGAACTGAAGGATCGGTTGGCCATGCCGACCGCGCGCTGGAACTCGACGAAGAAGTGCTGGATCGACCCCGATGGCCGCGTCATCAAGGGGCAGGGCGCACCGGACGTCGTCCGCTGCCCGTATGCCATCGGCATCGTCTCCACGGGACTGATCGTCCATGGGATCGATGAACACGGGCGTCCCAAGGAGGGCACGGAGGCGCAGCACCTGCTTCAGCGCCGGTTCGGGATGGTCATTCTCGACGAGGCCCACAAGGCGCGCGGATCGCAGCCGATGGGGCAGGACGAGCGGACGCCGAACAACCTCCTGAAGTTCATCGTGCGGATAGCCGAACGATCCAAGCACCTGCTGCTGTCGACGGCCACCCCCATCCAGACGCACATCGACGACCTGTGGGACCTGCTGAAGGCGCTGAACCAGTCCACCGAGTTCGTCCTCGGGAACGCGTTCTCTCCCTGGTACAAGTCCGAGAACGCCATGCCGGTGCTCACGGGCGAGCGCCGCTTCGAGTCGATCCGCGAGGGTTGGGACTACCTCGTCAATCCGATGCCCCCGGCGCGGGACGACGACATCATCGCCGATCTCCGCGTCGAGTTCGACATGGGCAAGGACGACTGGGTCCTGACGAAGCTGGCGGCCGACATCACCAATCCGGTCTTGGAGATGAAGGCGGACAACGCGATGGTGACGGAGGAGGACGGGCTGGCCTACTTCCAGCGGGGAAGCCACAACCCGCTGCTTCGACATATCGTTCTCCGGAAACGCCGCGACCTCGAGGACATGGGCCTCATTCCGAAGCTCCCCGTCGATACGCACCCCAACCGGGACGTAGCGCTGCCTTCACACATCTTCGATGGCCTGAGCATCGGCACTTCGGACGCGTTCGACAGCGCGTACAAGGCGGCGGAGGCATTCACCGCCGCCTACCGCAAGCGGTCGAAGGCCGCCGGTTTCATGAAGACGCTGCTCCTCCAGCGCATCTGCTCGAGTCATGCGGCCGGGATCGCCACCGCAGAGGCGCTGCTGGGGAAGCGGGAACTCGACGAGGAGGCGCAGGAGGAACTCGGCGCCGCCTCGTTCTCCGGCCTGGCGGCCGAGCGCAAGCACCTTCAGGATCTGATCGAAGCCCTCACGGGCGCGTCGGACCCGAAGCTCCGGGCGGTGCGCTACTTCCTGGACGAGCACCCTTCGGGCAGCCGGACCTGGCGCGAACTCGGTGCCATCGTGTTCAGCCAGTACTACGACACCGCCGCCTGGATCGCGGAGGCGCTCAGCGAAGCCTATCCGGAACAGCCGGTCGCTCTGTACGCCGGGGCGGGCAAGTCCCGGATCATCAAGGGCGGCGTCTCGACGAACGTGCTGCGCCCGAAGATCAAGCAGCTGGTGGCGGATCGGGAGATATCGCTGGTCGTCGCCACGGACGCCGCCTGCGAGGGCCTCAACCTGCAGACCCTCGGCACCCTCATAAACGTCGACCTGCCCTGGAATCCGTCTCGGCTCGAGCAACGCATCGGTCGGATCAAGCGCTTCGGGCAGACGCGCGATCGCGTCGACATGGCGAACCTCACCTACGCAGGGACCGTCGACGAGAAGGTGTACCGCGTCCTGTCGGAACGTCTGCGCGTGAGCAGCGACGTGTTCGGCACCATGCCGGAGACCATCGACGCCGATTGGATCGACGATCTCGAAGCGCTCGAGGAGCGTCTGCGCGAATTCACCAAGCTGAAGGAACGACCCGACCCATTCAGGTCGCGGTACGCCAACGGCCTTGTCGACGCCGGCGCACAGTGGAGTGAAGCCACCCGAGTGCTCGCCAGGGAAGACATCGCTGGTCGCCTGTCAATCGGCTGGGCCGATCAGAGGAAGTCGATGGCGATCTAGCCATGCCACCGTCACTCAAAAACCACAGTGGCACTATCGCGATGCATAGCGGAGGCGGGTGGTTGATCGATGCCGATGCGGAGTCCACCGTTTCGGTGCACGTCTAAATATCGGGGGCAGAATGGTTTTCGGAAGTCTGTTCGGAAGTGGAAGGACAAGGATCACCCTCCCGCACGTCGGCCAGGTCGACAGGCCCTCGGCGCCAGGCGAGTTCCAGGCCGTCGCGGCCAAGATCGCCAGCGCCCTGCCGGCCCTCCTTCCGACGGAACAGGACAACTGGTGGTTCCTCACCGAACAATATGACCGACTGATCGATGCGGCAGGGTCGGCCGCAAGCGCAGCCAGGCTGTCGCCCCTCCGCCTGCACCAGATCGAACATGAAGGCCGCCGGTCGGAGGATTCATACGTCAGGGCTCCGAACCCCGGCGTTGCCTTCCTACAGGACGTCAAGACGGAGATGGATCGGCACGTCTCGTCCAATCTGACGGACCTGATGCTCGCCAACGTCTTCGTCATGTACACGTCCGGCTTCAAGGACGCCTTGAACGGCATACGGCGCAAGTACGCTCAACACTTCCACGACAACTGCATCGCCCAAGGTAGCGTCGCGATGGCCGGCCGCTGGCAGGCGGTGCTGGCCGATCTGGGCGTGAAGCCCGCGCCTGCCCCCGCACCGACAAGCACCGGGCGAGCCGAAGGGGAGCGCCTGTTCAAGCTCGGCATGGAGGCAGCCGTTGCGTTCCGATCGAACGAGGCCATTTATCTCTACACCCGGTCCATCGCAGCGTGGCCCAATCCCTCGCCGTACATGAACCGCGCCAACCTCCTCATGAAGCGCGTCCGCTGCCGTGAGGCGCTCCTCGACCTTCGCGAAGCGAAGAGGATCGACGATCGCGAAGGACGCGAGTTCGGGGCGACGCTGTCGCGTGAGATCCAGTGGGCCTCGATGCTCGCCAGCAACTACGAGAACGGCACCAGGGAGAAGCTGGTCGCCGATCTGAAGGTGACCGGGCGCGACCGGGTCGCCGAACGCATCATCTGCGTCTCCTTCGACATCCATCAGGCCCAGTGGGACTGGAACTCGTTCGATCGCACGCTGCTCGAATACCACCTCTTCAACGATCTCGACGACATCCGGAAGTTCGACGACCTCGCTCTGTATCCTGAGGCGCGGGAGCTTCTGGATCTCTACGATGGCGACTTCATCGACATGAAGGTGGCTCAGTCGCCGTCAGGGGACGCATATGCCGACGCGCAGGCGAAGATGCACAACTTCCTGTGTTCGTACGACATGCCGGACATGCTCCAGCTGCGGCGGTACATGCTGTACCGCATCCACGACCGTCTGCTGAGCATGGACTTCGGGCCGATGTACAACGCTTTCGGCTCGGATTGCCAAGGCATCATCTCGGAAGCGGAGCAATTCGTCTCGACCAGGGTCGGAGGTCGACGGTGAGCCAGAGTGCCTGCCGATGAAGGGCAGTCGCCCATCAAGGACGAGGAAGGATCCGGCGCGCCTCCGGATGGTCGAGGCCGCGATCAGGCACGCCGAGCAGGTCGTACGGACTTCCGGGCAGGCCGGGCCGGTCCTCTACCATCCGACGACGGCCAAGAAGCCGCACGCGAAGGCGACCGCACGCGGCGATTCCGATGCATCGCCCGTCAATCCCGCCATGGGATTGGCGGTACGAAGCGCCTTGGGCATGCCCAATCCTGACACTCCCGCGAAGTCCGACGCCGCCAGGGCCGCTCACCCGAAGGCAGCGATCGATCTTCGTGCTCAAGCCCGAACGGGTCCGAGCAGAGTCCAGAAGACCAAGACGCCAACGGACGCCGACACCAGGCTGGCCCAGCCGACCACGAAGCGGAAGGCGCCCAAGAAGAGGGCGGGTCTGATCGGGCAGCCGACGGTCTCGAAGAAGGCCAAGGCCCGCAGAGCTGGCAGGTCGCCGATCGCCGTCCCTCCCGCCGCCTCCGAAACCGCCAACGTCCGACGGAAGGGTGCCGCCTCGAATGCGGCATCCCGACTGGCGATCAACGCACGGATGAGGACGGCGGCCATCGCCGAAGCGCCGCAGGCCGTTTCACCGTTCCCCGAGCTGCAACGTCGCTGGCAGGCGGCCTTCAGCTATCTCCAGCGGTTCGCCGAAGCCAACCCGGATGCGGCCGACGTCGTGGAGGCGAGGCGCCGGATGGCAGAGGTGGAGCGGGAATGGGAGCGTCTCCAGGCTGTCGATCCGAACAGCCCCGACTGCTTCCCGTGGCCCTCGACCGATGCTCCCGCCGGTGATGGTGATGGCCATGCGGCCACCGGCGCCTGGCAGGAGATCGGCATGCTGGCCTATCTCGGCTACCATGTCGGTCTATCCAGCACGTTGTCCGCGGCACAGCGGCTCCGGCTTCTCGGGCACGTCTTCGTCATGCGCCTGCCGCCGCTCAACGGCATCGCCTACATGCGACAGTGGGGCGCGCCCGATACGGGCACGCGCCTCAGGAAGATCGCCGAAGGTCTCGCCTCGTTCGCGCGGAACGCGAAGCGCCGCAGGAACCCGAACCTCGCCGAGGCAATCCGCCAGTGGGAGGACGATCTGGAGGGCATCAGGCGCGTCCACTACGTGGGCCGCTTCGACTTTCCCTGGCCCGCTCCATGATCGAGTGGCTCGTCCTGGGCGCCTTGGCTCTCGCCGGGGGCGCTTCGAGTTCCGGAAGCCGCTCGTCGTCCTCAGGCAGTCGATCGACGACCTCCTTCGACACCGGCGAGTATCGGCGCAAGAAGGCAGCCGACGAAGCGGCTTGGCGGGCAGGCTGGGAGCACGAGGTCGACCGGACTCGGTGGATTCCCCAAAGCGTCGCACACCGCATCATCGAGACGTACCCGCTGCCGGGCGCCGACCGAACCTACTTCATGACCTCGATCGAGAAGCCGGCCAAACTGAAGGAACTGCTCGCCGAGTTCGCCGCCCACAACCTCCAGCATCTCGCCGAGCGGAAGGCGGCGCTGAAGCCGTTCTTCGACAGCGTCGAGAAGAACCCGCTCACCGACGAGCAGATGGACGCCTGCATCTGCTTCGACGACGCCGTGCAGATCGTCGCTGCGGCAGGATCCGGCAAGACGTCGACGATGGTCGCGAAGGCCGGGTACGCACTGCACGAGGGGCTCGTCGCGCCAGAGCAGATCCTGGTCCTCGCGTTCAACAGGGATGCCGCCAAGGAACTGGATGCACGCATCCAGACGCGTCTGGCGCAGTTCGAAGGCGTCGATCGCATCACGGCGCGCACCTTCAGCGCGTTCGGCCTAAGCCTGATCGGCGAAGCGACCGGCAGACGGCCCTCCCTCGCTCCCTGGGTGGGGTCCCAGACGGACGAAGTCGCCAAGATCGTCGAGATAGTCGAGGACCTGCGCCGATCGGATCCGACGTTCCGCGAGGACTGGGACGTGTTCCGCACCGTCTATGGACGGGACCTCGATCGCTGGAGCGCGCCTCGCGACAGCGCGAACCCGTCCATCGTCACCACCAACGGCGAGCGGGTGAAGAGCGACGAGGAGCGGATCATCGCGAACTGGCTCTTCCACCACGGCGTGTCGTACGAATACGAACGGCCCTACGAATACGACACCGTCACGTCACGGTACGGGCAGTACAAGCCCGACTTCTACTACTCGGACGTCCGGCTCTACCACGAGCACTTCGCACTCAACCGTAAAGGCATGCCGCCGCCGCACTTCGAGGGCGACTATCTCGGAGAACGCCGCTGGAAGCAGGGGCTCCACGAGGAGCGGGGCACCGATCTGTTCGAGACGACGTCGCATGAGATCCGCAGCCCCGGATCGTTCGACCGCCTCCGACACGAGCTCGAATCCCGTGGCCTGTCCCTGCATCACGATCCGGATCGTACGGGAAAGGGGCCGCCACCGCCCACCATCAGTCAGCTCGCATCGACCCTGCGGACCTTCCAGCAGCACGTGAAGGGCAGCGGATTGACGATCGCTCAGATCCGCGCGGCGATCCCGGTCGGGTCCGACGACGCCTACACGGCACGCCTCACACGGTTCGTCGACCTCTACGAGCGGATATCGGCGGAATGGGAGGAGAGGCTTCGGGCGATCGAGTGCATCGACTTCGACGATATGATCGTAGCCGCGGCCGAGCATCTCGAGGCCGGCTACGAAAGCCCTTACACCCTGATCCTAGCGGACGAGTTCCAGGACAGCTCGCGTGGTCGCGTCAGGCTCCTGAAGGCGCTGCTGAAGAGCCGCGGCCACGACGCGCGTCTGTGCGTGGTCGGTGACGACTGGCAGGGCATCAACCGGTTCGCCGGCGCCGATCTCTCCGTGATGAGCCACTTCAAGGCGTCGTTCGAGCACTCCACCAGGGTCATGCTGAGCACCACCTTCCGCTGTCCGGCAGCACTGTCCGAAGCGGCCAGCGCCTTCGTCCAGGCCAACCCGCGACAGATCTCGAAGACGGTCGTCACCACCAACGAGTATGATGGTCCGGCGCTGGTGGCGTATGCATCGGAGACGAGCGAGGCGTCCACCTCCCTGCTGCGCGATCATCTCGACGCCCTGCGGAAGCAGGTCGCTTCCGGCGCCCTGCATGGATCGAACGGCCACCGGCCCCGCGTCATGGTCCTCGGACGCTACAATCGGGACCGACCCGCCGACATCGGACGATGGCAGCGCTCCCACGCCAGCGCATTCGATCTCGAATTCCGGACGGTCCACGCCTCCAAGGGCCTGGAGGCGGACTACGTCATGCTGGTCAACCTCACCGAGGGCCTGATGGGGTTTCCGGCCAAGCAGACAGACGACAGCGTGCTGGATCTAGCCATGCCTGAACCGGACCCGTTCCCGATGTCCGAGGAGAGGCGGCTGTTCTACGTCGCCCTGACCCGCGCCAAGCGGCAGGTCCGGATGTACACGACGATCGGTGAACCCTCGCGTTTTTTGATGGAGCTCGCGAACGGCGGACACCTCAGGATCAGAACGACCGGAGGTCTCCTGGAACCATGCCCCTCGTGCCGGTCAGGCCATCTGAAGCTGATCGAGGGGAGGAACGGCACGTTCCAGGCGTGCAGTCGGTCGCCATCGTGCCGCTTCAAGCGGAACGTCGCCGTTCGGAGCGGCAGTCGTTCGGCCGGGAACGATCGCATCGAGGCGCCCATGGAGGCCGGCTGCCGTTGCCCGATCTGCGGGACCGGCACGCTGATCCTGAGGGACTCGGGACCCTACGACCCCTTCCTGGGATGTTCGGAGTACCCGAGGTGCCGAGCGCGCGCGCGACCACTGGAAGCGGCGCGCGTTTGATCGCGCTGCTGAGGCTCCTGCCACGAGGATCGGATGTGAAGGAAGGAAAGAGGAAGTGGGCGTCTACGTCAATCTGAAATGCCGAGGCTGCGGCGAGAGCCTGACGGGCGGCTACGTGCGCACCTATGCGGGGATAGGCGAGCCGCTCATCGACTGCCCAAGCTGCAGGACCGTCAACAGTCATGCCGACCGGGTCACCGAATGGCAGCTGATGGGCGGACTCAGGAGGTTCTGGCTCCTCCTCACTCTGGGATGGTCGACGCTTTTCTTCTACGGCATCGGCGGAACCGTGCTGGCCACGTTCCTGCTCGTCAAGGAAACGATACGATCGGAGGAAGCCGTGTTCGCGATCATCGCGGCCGCCCTGGCGATCGGTCTGCTCCGCCTCTTCCTCTACTTCCGCAAGGGCATTCGCCTCTCACGCGAACGCATGTCCAGTCCCATGTACCGTGAGAAGCTCAGGAGACATGGTCTGAACTGAAGAAGGGCCGATGACGTCCGGCTTGCCGCCGGCCATGTCAGAGGGAAGACGAAATGCCCAAAGTCAGAATGAAGGACGGGAACGAGGTCCTCGTGCACGATGACGCGATCGCCGCCGTGCTGGTCACCCTGAAGATCGAGATCACCGACGCCGCCAAGGTCCGCAATGCGGCCGAGGACGTCTATCGTGGTTACGAGGCGCGAATCGGACAAGAGCCGACCGAAGGAGAGGTCGACTCGATGTTCGGAAGCCCGGACGCGCCGGATCTTCCCGCCTGCATCAACTTCCTGTTCCCCTCGCACTGGTCAGGAGCGGACGTCTTGGACATCGGGATCGATGTCGTCGATGTTCACGGCGAAGCCGATGGCACGAGCAAGAACGCCGATGCCGACGAGGACGGCGCAACGACGAGATCGCCGACCGAGCCTGCCATGGAGCCGACGCACCCGGTCACCTTCCAGCACGTCCTCGACGGGATCTCCGAGGTCATCAACGCGCCGGCCGATCCCGACAAGACACGTGCAAGCCTGAAGCACCTCAGGCGCAAGGGCTTCCCGAGCGCTGGCAAGGGATCGGGACGCGCTCTCGAATACACCAGGGACGAGTTCGTCCTCATCCTGATCGCCTACCATCTCATGTCGATCGGACTGACGCCGGAATACACCGCCGCGATCGTCACCGCGAACGCGGAAGGCATCCTCGCCGATCATGACGAGGTGGAGGAGCCCTTCATGTTCTTCCAGCCGCGAGCGGTGAACGACTCCTTCGACGGGACCGTCCCGCCGGTGAGCTTCATCGCCAGGCAGGACATCCTGGCCGCGATCACGGGCAGGGGAGCGATCTTCCTGCCGCTGAAGCCGGTTAAGCGACTGGCCGCACGCATCGCGCCATGAGACGGACCAGTGAAGATCGAAGATGTGAAGCAGCTCTCGTTCAAGACCTCTCGAATGTGTTACCATAGACGATCGAAAAGATCCGGGGCGGCGGTCAGGAGATGCTGAGCATCCCGACCCACCCCTTACGATCGCAGGTCGGAAGGATTATGATCGAAGCGAATTGAGGCAGCAGAGCCCGGAGCAGATGACGATGATCGATGGCCACGCCGTCAACGAACGGTTTCGACTGATCACCCATCAGCACTATGCCGATCGCATCGCCGCCGACCCCGGTATCGTGAACGCCGCGAACGACCTCGTCAGTTCCCGCCTTGCGGACGGAAGCATCACCCTGGCCGACAGGATGTGGGGCGTGCTTCTGACGATGAGCGTCGACGAGATACGATCGGCGATGCTGAAGGACGACCCCGATGGTCGACTTCTCAGATCGGGCAGTCCATTCTCCGAACTGCTCGGTGAGCAGGACCAAGGAGCGAGGAGTCGGCTGTGGAACAGGGCAAGGGCCGAACTCGCGGCTTCGCGAACATAGCTCAAGACGAAGAAAGCGGAGTGTCGCCATGGGAATGCCGGCCGAGCAGCAGGATCGAACGAAGGGGGACGGGTTCGGTCACATATTCCAGAAGAACAGGTGGTGGTCGAATCCCGGACTCTCCGACGTCGATACCATGATCGCCATGATCCTCGCCGACCCGACGAGGGTGGATCTGGCTCTCGCAGCCGCGCTCTGGGGCATCGATCGCATGGAGCGCGTCAGGTCCGACATCGATGCCGAACTCACGCCGCTCCACAGGCAGGTCCTGGATCCCATCTACGCGTCAGTCCTGCAGGGGGTCCGTCATGCGCACGAGCGCGCTGCCTGAGGCCACAAGACGCGTACTCGAGCGCGCCGGCCGCGTCGTCGATCTCGCAACGGACCATCTCCTCATCGGCGGCACCGCGATGACCCTGCACGTCGCCCATCGCGTCAGCGAGGATCTCGACTTCGTGCAATTCGGCAAGGAGCTGGACCGTGCCCGCATCGGGCGGATACTGACCCAGCTTCGAGCTGCGGAACCACCGGAACTGGTGACCAGCCTCGTTGCCAGACAGCATTTCGACAACGAGGGCTACGACATCGACGACGTCCATCAGGACTGGATGGTCGACGGCGTCAAGGTCACCTTCTTCTGTCCGGACCGTCGAGAGGAATTGGACGTGCTGAAGAAGGCCGCACCCGAATCCCACGGCGCCGTGCCGGTCGCCGATCTCGATACCATCTTCCGTCTCAAGGCCATGGTCGTCGCAGAACGCTGGACGTCGCGGGATGCCTTCGACCTACTTCACTTCGTCGAACGGCAGGGTCGCAGCATGTCGGAGATCGATGAGGTCCTCCGACTCAAGCGCCCGCACTATCCGTTCGACAGCCGCATGGGTCTCCTCACAAGGCCGTTCACCTCCTTCGATCCAGGATTCCAGTCGATCGAGCCCAATGCCCCGCAGACGATGGCGGAGCTGGCCGAGAGGATGAAGGCGACAGTGAATGGATACATGCGCAAGACGAAGAAGGCAGCCCTATCCTCGGTCTCCAAGGGCATGGACGATCTACCGCCTCCCGATGCCCGCGACACCTCTCGTGAACGGTGACGGATAGACACAGCGAATGAACGCCCTCCAAGAAGTCATGGCGAAACTGTTCCGGGGTATCCACCGGGTCGACGCGGTTCGAGCAACCACCGCTTCGGAAAGGAGCGAGGCGGAGAACCGTGTGCTGAACCTCATGTACGATCCGGTTCGTGAAGGGGTTTGGGAAGCCCCTGGACATACCCACGACAAGGCCGCCGACTGGCATGGTCCTCAAGGTTCTTCCCCGCCCATGATCGACCCGCCAGAGGGTCACGCGTACGGCTTCCCGAAGTCAGCGCCGACCTCAGCCGAAGCAGGGCCGTTCCTTGCAGGACTGAAGGAATGGCTCGTCGAGAACGGTTATCCTGAGGAATTTATCGATCGCTACGACGCAGGCCGGACCACTCGCATCATCGGCAGATTCACGGACGAGCCAGAATGTTGATGCGACTGCCCATCCGCGTCTGGCGCCGTGAGATGACGATTGCCTGGCGATTGCCCATACGTCCAAACGCCACTCCCTGACCGCATTCCACAAGGGGTGGATGACCGGCATGCATAGAAGGCGTCCATGTCGACATGGATGATCTTGCGCGTCACGGCGCCGATATAGAACAGACCGGCAACGCTGGGAACCACTGGCGCGCCGGTGCGCTGCCGCGGTGACAAATTCTTGCCCAACGAGGTAGTGCCCCGCACATGGCCGACACGCACCCCTTCTACTCCATCCACCGCCACGGGCTGATCCGCTGCGCCGCCGCCACCCCGCGGGCGAGCGTGGGCGACGCCGCCGCCAATGCCGAGGCGACGATCGCATTGGCCCGGCGCGCGCACGACGAGGGGTGCGACCTTGTCGTGTTCCCGGAACTGAACATCACCTCCTACGCGATCGACGACCTGCACCTGCAGACCGCGCAGCAGCAGGCCACGGAGGCGGCGCTGACGGCGGTGCTGGAGGCATCGCGAGAGCTTCGCCCGGTGCTTCTGGTCGGGGCCGCGCTGCCGCGCAACGGGCGGCTGTATAATTGCGCGGTGGTGATCCGGGGCGGCAGGCTGCTGGGCGTGGTGCCCAAGAGCTTCCTGCCCAACTACCGGGAATATTACGAAAAGCGCTGGTTCGCGCCGGGCGTCGGGATCACCGGCGATTGCTGGATCACGGTGGCGGGACAGAGCGCGCCGTTCGGCACCGACCTGATCTTCGCGGCGAGCGACCTCGAGCATTTCGTGTTCCATGCCGAGATCTGCGAGGATTATTGGGCGGCCACTCCGCCCTCCACCGCCGGGGCGCTGGCCGGGGCGCTGATCTGCTGCAACCTGTCCGCCTCCAACATCATCGTCGGCAAGGCGCGCGACCGCGAGTTGCTGTGCGCGGCGCAGTCGATGCGGGCGGCGTGCGGCTATGTCTACTCCGCGGCGGGACCGGGCGAGAGCACCACCGACCTGTCCTGGGACGGCCAGGGCATGATCCACGAACTGGGCGACGTGCTGGCCGAATCGGCGCGCTTCACCAGCGACGATCTCGTCATCGCCGATGTCGATGCGGAGCGGATCGAGCAGGAGCGGATGCGGATGGGGACGTTCAACGACGCCGCCCGCGCCGCCGGCGATCCGGAAAAGGCGTTTCGCCGGGTCGCCTTCGAGCACCAGCCGGACTTCGCCGATGTCGGCCTTCGCCGCGTGATCCGCCGCTTCCCGTTCGTGCCGAACACGCCCGAGCGGCTGGACGAGGACTGCTACGAGGCCTTCAACATCCAGGTCGAGGGCATCGCCAGGCGGATCGCCGCGGCAGGCGCCGAGCGACTGGTGATCGGCGTGTCGGGCGGGCTCGATTCGACGCACGCGCTGATCGTGATCGCCAAGGCGATGGACCGGCTGGGCGCGCCGCGCGAGAATATCCTGGGCTTCACCCTGCCCGGCTTCGCCACCGGCGAGGGCACCAAGGCGAACGCCTGGGCGCTGATGAAGGCGCTGGGCATCACCGGCGCGGAGATCGACATCCGCCCCGCCGCCACGCAGATGCTGGCCGACATGGACCACCCGTTCGGGCGCGGAGAGCCGGTCTATGACGTGACGTTCGAGAACGTGCAGGCGGGCCTGCGCACCGATTATCTGTTCCGGCTGGCCAATCAGCGCAACGGCCTGGTTGTCGGCACCGGCGACCTGTCGGAGCTGGCGCTCGGCTGGTGCACCTATGGCGTGGGCGACCAGATGAGCCATTATGCGCTCAATGCCGGCGTGCCCAAGACGCTGATCCAGTATCTGATCCGCTGGTGCGTGAAGACGAACCAGTTCGATGCGGAAACCGACCGCGTGCTCGAGTCGGTGCTGGCACAGGAGATTTCACCGGAGCTGGTGCCGGCCGATGCCTCAGGCGCGCTGCAAAGCACCGAAAGCAAGATCGGGCCGTACGAACTCAACGACTTCTTCCTGCACTATGTCGTGCGCTACGGCCTGTCCCCGTCGAAGATCGCGTTCCTGGCCTGGCACGCCTGGTCCGATGTCGAGGCCGGACGCTGGCCGATCGGCTTTCCGGAAGAGGCGCGGCATGCCTATGACCTGCCGACGCTGCGCCACTGGCTGGAGAATTTCGTGCGGCGCTTCTTCGGCATGAGCCAGTTCAAGCGCTCGGCCATTCCGAACGGGCCGAAGGTCTCGGCCGGCGGCGCGCTGTCGCCGCGCGGCGACTGGCGCGCGCCGTCGGACGGCACGGCACGGATATGGCTGGAGGAACTGGCCGCGAACCTGCCGTGAGCAGCCGGAGCGTCGCGCCTGACCGGCCCCGGCCGGCAGGCCGATAGCGAGGCGTTAGCGCTTGCGGGCCTTGCGCGCGGCGTAGCGGGCGTCGCGGGCCGCCTTGGCATCGAGAAGCGACTGCGCGGCGCGGTTCTTTTCCGCTTCCTTGGCGGCGATGGCGGCGGCAGCGGCCTCGGCCTCTGCGCGACGCGCTTCTTCTTCCGCTGCGATCCTTGCGAGCCGGGCTTCCTCCTCGGCCGCCTTCTTCGCCGCACGCTTCTCCGCGGCAGCCGCTTCCTTCGCCTCACGCGCGGCAAGGCGCGCGGCGGCGACCTCCGGATCCATCGTCGGCTTGTTCTTCAGCGTCTCCAGCGCCTTCAGCTTGGCGCTCTGGGAGAGAGCTGCACGATCCTGGAAGGTGGGAGTCTTGTACGCCATGCGAGGTCTGTGCCGTCCTTTGTTGTCAACAGATAATGGCGGAGAGGGTGGGATTCGAACCCACGTTACGGTTCCCCGTAAACCGCATTTCGAGTGCGGCGCGATCGACCACTCTGCCACCTCTCCGCGAGGATGTTCGGTAACGCGCGGGGTGCCCGATTGGGTGCGCGCGGGGTCGAAGGAGGGGCCCTCTATCGCAATCGTTCCGGCCCTGCAAGCGTGATGCTTGTGCAGCGCGGCAGGAACATTAGATTGGCTGTCATGCACCGTTCGATCCCGCCCGCCCTTCCCACCGACACTTCCCTGCCCCTGCCGATCGTCGCCACCGCGCGCTTCTCCATCGGCGATGTGGTGCGCCATCGCATGTTCGACTTTCGCGGCGTCGTGTTCGACGTCGATCCGATCTTCGCGAACACCGACGAATGGTATGACGCGATCCCCGCCGACATCCGCCCGGCCAAGGACCAGCCCTTCTACCATCTGCTCGCGGAGAACGGCGAGTCGAGCTATGTCGCCTATGTCAGCCAGCAGAACCTGCTTGCCGACGACAGCGACGAGCCGATCGACCATCCCGCCATCGCCGGCCTGTTCGACCGGTTCGCCGATGGCCGCTATGCGCTGCGCCGGGAACACCGGCACTGAGCCGCACGGCCGGGCCGCAAACCTTCACGGGTGCGGTTGACAGAATCGAGCCGCTCCCATAAGTCGCCGGTCTTTCCCGTGTCGGGCGCGCCCGGCGCGGACACAAGCATTTGAAGGTAAACGGAAGCCATGTTCGCAGTCGTGCGCACGGGCGGCAAGCAGTATCGCGTCGCCGCCGGAGACAAGATCGTCGTCGAGAAGCTCGATGGCGAGGCCGGTTCCTCGATCACCCTCGGCGACGTCCTGCTCGCCGGCGAGGGTTCGGAGCTGAAGCCGGTGGACGGCCTGACCGTCGCCGCCGAGATCGTCGCGCAGGCGAAGGGCGAGAAGGTCATCGTCTTCAAGAAGCGTCGCCGTCACAACTACCGCCGTCGCAACGGCCATCGCCAGCAGCACACGATCCTGAAGATCACCGCCATCGGTGGCCAGGCGTAAGCGCAGCGACAAAGAGATCAGGAGCTAGACAATGGCACATAAGAAAGCAGGCGGTTCGTCGCGCAACGGTCGCGATTCGGCCGGTCGTCGCCTTGGCGTGAAGAAGTTCGGTGGCCAGGAAGTGGTCGCGGGCAACATCCTCGTGCGTCAGCGCGGCACCAAATTCTATCCGGGCACCAACGTGGGCATCGGCAAGGACCATACCCTGTTCGCGCTGACCGACGGTCGCGTCGCATTCCACCAGGGCAAGCTTGGCCGTAAATTCTGCTCCGTAGAGATGCCGGCGGCGATTGCTGCCGAATAACATCGGGTAACCAGCCGGGTTGCCCACCAGGGTGACCCGGGTTCCATCACGGAACCAGTTTCAAAAGGGAGACGGGTCACCCCGGCTCCCTTTTTTCTTGCTCCCTCCCCTGCCCTGTCGCGTGGGAGTCACGTCTCTCCGGCAAGGGCGCTGCCCAAGGAGAGTGTGCATGTTCGCGAGAACGCCCCGTTTGACGCTCCGGCCCGGCTGGCCGGAGGATGCCCCTGCGCTTGCCCGCGCCATCGCGCATGAAGCGGTGATCGAGAAGCTCGCGCGCGCACCCTGGCCTTATGCGCTGGGCGATGCCGAAGCGTTCCTCGCTTTGCCGCGCGGCGCCGCGGAGCCGCGCTTTCTCGTGCTGAGCCATGAGGCGGACTATCCGGCGATCGTCGGCGGCATCGCCATCGACCGCACGGGCGACGGCGGGGCGGAGTTCGGCTATTGGTTCGCCCCGCAGGCCTGGGGTCGCGGCTATGCGACGGAGGCAGGGCGCATCGTGATCGACATGGCGCGGCATGCGCTGGGTCTGCGGCGGCTGGATGCATGCCACCACCTCGACAATCCGGCATCGGGCCGCGTGCTCACCAAGCTCGGCTTTCGCCCGACCGGCGCGATCGAGCAGCGGCCGTCGCTCGGCCGCGGCGGGGACGTGCCGTGCGTCCTGTTCGAACTCGACCTGTCCGGCGCCGGCGACGAGGTGCGAATGGCCGCCTGAGCCCTGGCTCAGGCGGCTGCCGGCACCGCCGCCTTCTTCGCAACCGGCATGATCGCGTCGACATAATCGCTTTCCGCCAGGCCGATCAGCGCGCGATCGTCGAGCTTCCACGGGTGAAAGCCCGGCAGAAAGAACTCCGCCCAGGTCCAGGCGACCTTGCGCGCCATGCCGGGGCGGCCGAGCGCATAGCGGATCAGCCCCCATTTGGCGCGCCAGCCGGTGATGCCGTCCTGGCGCAGCAGCTCGGTCATGCCCTTCGCCCGGCCGTTCACGAAGCGGGCGGTGGCGATCAGCATGACCAGCGACTTGATCTTCCACCGCTTCCAGCGCGACCAGTGGCGGGTTGCGTGCAGCCAGGTGTCATAGGCGACGCCCTTGTGCTCGATCTCCTCGGCCGCGTGCCATTTCCACAGCGCCACCGCGTCCGGGTCGCCGCCTGCGAGATGGCGCGGATCGGCGATCAGTTCATGGGCGAGGATGGCGGTGAAATGCTCCAGCGCCATGGTGGCGGCCAGGCTGGCGATCGGCGGGCGCCCCTTGGTGATCGCCAGCACGCGATCGACCTCCGCCTCCAGCGAGCGCACGTCATAGCCCTGGTCCGCGACGTGCCGGTTGAAGGCGACATGCTCGCGGGTGTGCATCACTTCCTGCTTGATGAACGCCTGGATCTCGCCCGCCAGCTTGGGCGGGGTGCCTTCGCGGAACGCGCGCACGCTGTCGACAAAGAAGCCCTCGCCCTTGGGAAAGGTGACGGACAGCGCGTTGTAGAAGGCGGTGGCGAACGGATCGTCGTTCAGCCACCAGCGACGGATCGCCTTGCCGCGGCCGAAGCGCACGTCGCGCGGCGTGATGGTGAGGTCGGCGGGAGTGGTTGCTTTCGCCACGTTTTGCTCCAAACAGGAACGCCAGGGCCGATGGACGACCGGCTTGCTGACACTCGTGTAAATAGGTTCCGCGCTCCTCCGTGTCAATTTCCCGCCGCCGGCTGCCCCCCGAGGAATCGCGCGATGCCGCGATCGAGGCGGCGCGTGCGCTGCTGGTGGAGGAAGGGCCGCATGCCGTGACGCTGAAGGCGGTGGCGGCGCGGGTCGGCCGCACCCATGCCAATCTGCTGCACCATTTCGGCTCGGCCGCGGGCTTGCAGGAGGCGCTGATCCGGCACCCGGCCGAGACGATCACCGCGCAGATCGCCGCCGCCGCGCGGCGCGCGCGGGCGACCGACCAGGACCCGCGCGAAGTGGTGGACCTCACCTTCGACGCGTTCGCGCAGGGCGCCGCCGCCATGGCGAGCTGGATGATCCTGAACGGCAACCGCAACGCGCTGGATCCGATCCTGGAGGCGATCCACCGGCTGGTGGACGACCTGGCCGAGGGGCGCGCGGACAGCGCCGCCAATCTTGCCGAGGAGACGCTGCAACTGGTGCTGGTGGCGCTGGGCGATGCCTTGCTGGGCGGACCGATGGCGCAGGCGCTCGGCCTGCCGCGCGAGACGGCGCGCGCGCTGGCCACCCGCGCGCTGCTGGCCACCGCGAAGACGCGCCCGCTCTAGCCGGTCCGCCCTGCCGCGCCGGAGCGGAGCCCCTAAGGTTCCCGCGCTTCGGCGGCCTGCGCGCGATACTCGCCCGGGGTTTTTCCATAGGCTTCCCGGAACAGCCGGCCGAGATAGGCGGCATCGCAGAAGCCCCAGCGGTCGGCCAGCGCGCCGATCGTCGGCTGCGGACCCGGCGCACCGAGCACGGCGGCGACACGCTCCAGCCGGCGATGGCGGATCCAGGCCTGAATGCCGTTTTCCTCCTCGAACAGGCGATACAGCGAGGAGCGCGACAGCCCCGCCCGCCGGGCGAGCCGCCCCACGGTGAGCGTCGGCGAGCCGAGATTGTCCTCGATATCGCGCAGCACCTGCTCGCGCGCGGCGACCAGTGCGGTGTCGCGATCGAGCCGATGGCCGAGCTGGCCGGCAATGCCCGCGTGCAAAAGGCTGACGAGTGTCTGGTCGGCCCTCCCCGCCTGATCGAGCCGCAAGGTGCCGGCAAGCGCACGCTCCTTGATGCGCGCGGCATTAGCCAGGATCAGCCGGGCGGCGTCGGGCTGGAGCGCCATGCCATGCGCGCTCGCGCCGCCGGTCATCGCGTCGATCTCTTCGCGCGAGAGCAGGAGTGCGAGACAGGAGCAGTTCTCGGAAAAGTGCGATTGTTCGCGCCGGAAATCGGTGATGATCACCGATCCGCCCGGCACCGACAGCGCCGTTCCGTCCATGTCGCCGCGCGCCCCACCCGTGAAGCGGACGTTGACGACCACCGCCTCCATGTCGTCGCGCAAGTGTCGGGCCGTACGCTGCCAGTGCTGTGCCGAGATGTCGGTGAAATGCAGCGGCCGCGGGCCGAGCGAGAACCAGGCGGTGCGTGCGCGGAACTCCGTCTCGGGCCGGCTTTCCATGAACCGGGAGGGGCTGAGCGGATGCTCCTCGCGCCACGCCGCGAACCGATCCTGCGGCGCAAAGGCGTCGGTGGTGAAGCGCGTGACCGGCACGATGCCGCCCGAGCCTTCGCCCCCGTGATCGACCTGCATTTTCGACTTCCCCCCGCCCGGTGATGTACGGCATGTGCCCACAAGTAAACAGAAATGCGGCGGCATCGGCCCAATGTGGCGCGCGGGGCTGTCGGCGGCGGCGTGGTCGAGCTATGGCGGGGTCATGCATTTCCTCGACCAGGCAAAGATCTATGTCCGCTCCGGCGCGGGCGGCCCCGGCGCCGTCAGTTTCCGGCGCGAGAAGTTCATCGAATATGGCGGCCCCGACGGCGGCAACGGCGGCAAGGGGGGCGACATCGTCTTCGAATCCGTCGCCGGCCTGAACACGCTGATCGACTTCCGCTACACGCAGCATTTCCGCGCCCCGCGCGGCCAGGGCGGCTCCGGCAGCAACCGCACCGGCGCGGGTGGCGACGATCTCGTCATCCAGGTGCCGGTGGGCACGCAGATCCTGTCGGAGGACAAGGAGGAGGTGCTGCTGGACTTCACCAGGGCCGGCGAGCGCCTCGTGTTCCTGCGCGGCGGCGACGGCGGGCGCGGCAATGCCAGCTACAAGACCTCCACCAACCGCGCGCCGCGCCAGCACGGCACCGGCTGGCCCTATCAGGAGGCCTGGGTGTGGCTGCGGCTCAAGCTGCTGGCCGATGCCGGGCTGGTCGGCCTGCCGAACGCGGGCAAGTCCACCTTCATCAACCAGGTGACGAACGCCCAGGCGAAGGTGGGCGAATATGCCTTCACCACCACCCGGCCGCAGCTGGGCGTGGTGCGCCACAAGCAGCGCGAGTTCGTGGTGGCGGACATCCCCGGCCTGATCGAGGGCGCGGCCGAGGGCGCCGGCATTGGCGACCGCTTTCTCGGCCATATCGAGCGGTGCCGCGTGCTGCTGCACCTGGTCGACGCCAATGACGAGGACGTCGCCGAATCGTACCGGGTCGTGCGGGACGAGCTGGAGGCCTATGGCGCCGGTCTCGTCGACAAGCCGGTGGTGCTCGCGCTCAACAAGATCGACACGCTGGACGACGAACTGATCGAGGCGCTGGTCGGCGAGCTGGAGGAGGCCAGCGGAGCCGAGGTGATCCCGATTTCCGGCGCGAGCGGCGTGGGCGTGGACTGGACCCTCGACAAGCTGCTGGAGGCGATCGGACCCGAAGCGGCGACGGTGGGCGACGGCGACGAGGGCGAGGACGCGATCGAGTGGTCGCCGCTCTGACGGGCGCGCCGATTGGCGGCCCGGCGCGACTGCGCTAACGCTTCGGCGATGCTGTTTCCGCCCGCTTCCTGTTCGCGGCTGATCGTGAAGATCGGGTCGGCGCTGCTCGTCGGCGCCGACGGCGAGGTGCGACGCGACTGGCTGGCGGGGATCGCTGCCGACATCGCCGCGCGCGCGCGCGCCGGCCAGCAGGTTGCGGTGGTGTCGTCGGGCGCGATCGCGCTGGGGGCACGGCGGCTGGGGCTGGCCAGGGGCGGACGCGCCAGCCTGGAGGACGCGCAGGCCGCGGCCGCGGTGGGGCAGATCGCCTTGTCGCAGGTATGGGCGGCCGTGCTCGGCGCGGAGGGGCTGACCGCGGCGCAGATGCTGGTCACGCTGGACGACCTGGAGGATCGCCGGCGGTACCTCAACGCCGCCGCGACGCTGGACCGGCTGCTGTCCCTGCGCGTCGTGCCGGTGCTCAACGAGAACGACAGCGTGGCCACCGCCGAGATCCGCTTTGGCGACAATGACCGGCTCGCCGCGCGCGTGGGACAGGCGGCAGGCGCGGGCGGCGTGCTGCTGCTGTCGGACGTGGACGGGCTGTATGACCGCAATCCGGCCCTGCCCGGCGCCCACCATATCGCGCGGGTGGAGCGGATCGACGGCGCGGTGGAGGCGATGGCCGACCATGGCTCCGCCTCCGGCATGGGCTCGGGCGGCATGGTGTCCAAGATCTCGGCGGCGCGCATCGCCAACGCCGCGGGCGCGCATCTGGCGATCGCCTCGGGGCGGGTGGAGCGGCCATTGTCGGCCGAGGCGCGGCATACCTTGTTCGTGGCGGAGCGCGCCGCGCCCGCGCGCAAGGCGTGGCTGGCCGGCGGGCTGACGGCGCGCGGCACGATCCGCGTCGATGCCGGTGCGGCGAAGGCGTTGCGCGGAGGCGCGAGCCTGCTGGCGGCGGGGGTGACCGCGCTTGAAGGGCGGTTCGGACGCGGCGATCTGGTGGCGATCGTCGGGCCGGACGGGCCGCTGGCGCGCGGGCTCGCGGAGTATGACGCAAGCGAGGCGGAGCGGCTGATCGGGCGGCGGAGCGAGGAACATGGCGCGCTGCTGGGCTATGCGCCGCGGTCGGCGCTGGTGCACCGCAGCCACATGGCGCTGCTGTGAGCGTGCTCGCGGTGACCGGGGCGACCGGGTTCGTCGGCAAGCGCTTCGTGGCGCTGGCGGTGGAGCGCGGCCACCACGTGCGCGCGCTGACGCGGCGGCCGCAACCGGAACAGGCGGGGGTGACGTGGGTTGCCGGGAGCCTCGGTGATCCGATGGAGCAGCTGGAGTTGATGCGGGGGGCGGATGCCGTCGTCCATATCGCCGGCGTCGTAAACGCCCCGTCTGCCCGCGCGTTCGAGATGGGTAATGTGATCGGCACCATGTCGATGCTGGATTCGGCCATCGGAGCGGGCGTCCGCCGCTTCGTTCATGTCTCCTCGCTTGCCGCGCGCGAGCCGGAGCTGTCGCTTTACGGCGGTTCCAAGGCCTCGGCCGAGCAAGCGGTGATGCGGTCCGATCTCAACTGGGACATGGTGCGGCCACCCGGCGTGTACGGGCCGGGTGATCTGGACCAGCTGGAGCTGTTCAAGATGGCGCGGCTGGGCCTTGCGTTCCTGCCGCCGCCGGGCCGGCTGTCGCTGATCCATGCCGACGACCTTGCGGCCCTGCTGCTGGCGCTGGCGACCGCGCCGGCTACAGGGGCGGTGTATGAGGCCGATGACGGGCAGCCCGGCGGCTACAGCTATGCCGAGTTCGCGCGGGCGATCGGCATGGCGGTGGGGCGGCGCGTGCTGCCGATGAGCCTGCCGCCGGCGCTGCTGCGGCTGGGCGCGGCGATCGACCGGCGGGTGCGCGGCGACAAGGCGCGGCTGACGCGCGACCGTGTGAACTATTTCTGCCATCCCGACTGGACGATCTCGCCCGACAAGCGTCCGCCGGGAACGCTGTGGCGGCCGCAGATCGCGACGGCCGACGGGTTGCGCCAGACCGCGCAGTGGTATCGCGCGAACGGCCTGCTATAGCATCCGGCCGAAAAGCAGCCGCATTTGGCTGGCACCAATCCCCTTCCCTCCCCATTCCATTCGAGGAAGCCGATGAGCGACCGCACCGAAATCTTCGACACCGTCACCCGCCTGATCGAGCCGTTCAACAAGAAGCAGGCGGAGCTGGGCGAGAGCACCACGTTTCAGGGCGATCTGGAGTGGGACAGCCTGACCGTGATGGACTTCGTCGCCGCGATCGAGGACGAGTTCGACATCATCATCACGATGAACATGCAGGCCGAGATCGAGACGGTCGGCCAGCTGGTCGACGCGGTCGAGAAGCTGAAGGCATAATAACCCGTTCGTCTCGAGTAGCTGTCGAGCGCAGCCGAGACGGCGTATCGAGAGTTTTTGTCTCGATACGGGATCTCGACAAGCTCGATCCCTACTCGACACGAACGGTTGGGATACATGACAACATGACCGAAACCGGCCTCCAGCCCGAGACCCTGCCCGCCGACCCCGCCCCGCTCGCGCCGGAACGCGACCTGATGAGCAAGTTCGACCCGCTGATCGCCGAGCGGCAGGCGCTGCTCGACAGCGGCGTGACCGATCCGTTCGCGATCGTGATGGACGAGGTGCGCTCGCCGACCGAGGCGGTCATCAAGGGCCGCGAGACGATCCTGCTGGGCACCTACAATTACATGGGCATGACGTTCGACCCGGACGTGATCGCCGCCGGCCACGCCGCGCTGGACCAGTTCGGTTCGGGCACCAACGGCAGCCGGATGCTCAACGGCACCTTCCGCGACCACATGGAAGTGGAGCAGGCGCTGCGCGACTTCTATGGCGTATCGGGCGCGATCGTGTTCTCGACCGGCTACATGGCCAATCTCGGCATGATCTCCACGCTCGCCGGCAAGGGCGAGTATGTGATCCTCGACGCCGACAGCCACGCCTCGATCTATGACGGCTGCAAGCAGGGTTATGCTGAGGTCGTGCGCTTCCGCCACAACGACGTGAACGACCTGGACAAGCGGCTCGGCCGCCTGCCGAAGGAGGCGGGCAAGCTCGTCGTGCTGGAGGGCGTCTATTCGATGCTCGGCGACGTCGCGCCGCTGCGCGAGATGGTCGCCGTCGCCAAGAAGCACGGCGCGATGGTGCTGTCGGACGAGGCGCATTCCATGGGCTTCTACGGCCCCAACGGGCGCGGCGTGTACGAGGACCAGGGGCTGGAAAGGGATGTCGACTTCGTCGTCGGCACCTTTTCCAAGTCGGTCGGCACGGTGGGCGGCTTCTGCGTGTCCAACCATCCGAAGTTCGAGGCGATCCGGCTCGCCTGCCGCCCGTACATCTTCACCGCCTCGCTGCCCCCGAGCGTGGTCGCGACTGCCGCGGCTTCCATCCGCAAGTTGATGACGGCGGAGAAGAAGCGCGCGCAGCTGTGGGAAAACGCTCGCAAGCTCCATGGCGGGCTGACCGCGATGGGCTTCAGGCTCGGCACCGCGCAGTGCGAGAGTGCGATCGTGGCGGTGATCCTGGAGGATCAGGAACAGGCCGCGGCGATGTGGCAGGCGCTGCTCGACGGCGGGCTGTACGTGAACATGGCGCGCCCGCCCGCGACGCCGGCGGGCACGTTCCTGCTGCGCTGCTCGCTGTGCGCGGAACATACGCCCGCGCAGATCGACCGCGTGCTGGGCATGTTCGAGGCGGCAGGGCGCGCGGTGGGCGTCCTGGCTTGAGCCTTTCCACGAATCGGCCTCTGCGTTAAGACGGCGCCATGAGCGGGAATGAGGGCGCACCCGATGCCTTGGGCGCGGCCCCGGGGGGGCCGGACGCCCGCTGGCGCACCACCGCGCTGGTGGCACTGGCGGTGCTGGCGGCGGCGGTGCTGGTCGCGCTGGTCGTCACCCTCGCCTCCGCCAGCCGGCAGCGCGACCGGGCGCTGACCGCGCAGACCCACAGCTTCGGCGTGATGATCCTCGCCCGCTCGCTGTCGGGCACCATCGCCCGGTCCGAGGCGTCGCTGGGCCGCTACGTGGTGAGCGGGGACAAGGCGCTGGGCCGGCGCTATTCCGACCAGTGGACGCTGGCCGACACCCAGCTGACGCAGCTTGCCCGCGTGACCGGCGACAACCCGGAACAACAGGCGCTGCTGGCGGACCTGCGGCGCGCTTATGAACAGCGCGGCGCCGAGCTGGCCACGGTGGCGCTGAGCACCAGCTACCGCAAGAACCAGCAGGCCTATGCCCGCTTCTACAAGGCGGGCCGCTCGCCGTCGCTGGACGCCATCGACAAGGGGCTGCAGCGGATCATCGACAGCGAGCGCGAGCTGCTTTCCGCTCGCAGCACGGTGGCCGCGCGCACGGTGGCGCGCGCCAACGCGCTGGCCAAGGTGCTGGCCGTCTTCGGCTCGCTGCTGGTGGTCGGCGCGGTGGCGCTCGGCTGGCTGACCACCAGGGCGATCGGCGAGCGTGCGCATGCCGAACACGAGGCGGCGCTGGAGCGGGAGCGTGCCGCCGAGCTGGAGGCGGCGGTGGCCCGGGCAACGGCCGAGCTGCGCGAACAGGAGGCCAAGCTCCGCCAGGTGCAGAAGATGGACGCGGTCGGCCAGCTGACCGGCGGCATCGCGCACGATTTCAACAACATGCTGGCGGTGGTGCTGGGCGGGCTGGAACTGTCGCGGCGGCAGCTGCACAGCGACCCGGCGGGCGCCGCGCGCCACCTCGACAGCGCCACCGAAGGCGCGAACCGCGCCGCCGCGCTGACCCGCCGCCTGCTCGCCTTTTCCCGCGAGGAGCCGCTGAAGCTGGAGCCGATCGCGCCGGGCGCGCTGATCTCCGGCATGCGCGACCTGCTCGACCGGACGCTGGGCGACACGATCACCGTCTCCACCCCCGACAGCAGCGACGGGTGGCAATTGTGCGCGGACCGGCACCAGCTGGAAAACGCCATCCTCAACCTGGCGGTGAATGCGCGCGACGCGATGGACGGGCGCGGCGCGCTGGAGGTGGCGACCGGCCGGCGGGCGCTGGCGGCGGGCGAGATCGGCAGTTGCGCGGCGGGCGACTATGTCACCGTGGCCGTGACCGACACCGGATGCGGCATGGCGCCGGATGTGCTGGAGCGCGTGTTCGAGCCGTTCTTCACCACCAAGCCGGCGGGCAAGGGCACCGGCCTGGGGCTGAGCCAGGCCTTTGCCTTTGTTCGCCAGGCGCAAGGCGAACTGGCGATCCGCTCCGCGCCGGGCGCGGGGACCACCGTCACCCTCTACCTGCCCCGCTTCGTGGCGGCGCCCAGGGTGGAGGCGGTGCCCGCGGTGCCGGTGGCGGCGGCGCCCCCGCTGTCCGCGCTGGACGTGCTGGTGGTGGAGGACGACCCGCGCGTGCTGGCCGCGACGCTGGGCGCGCTGGAGGAGCTCGGCCACCGCGCGCATGGCTGCGACGATCCGCTGAAGGCGCCCGCCCTGCTGGCCGACCTGCCGCAGGTGGAGCTGATCGTGTCCGACGTGCTGATGCCGGGGCAGACCGGCCCGGAGATGGTGGCGGGCCTGCGCGACACGCACGGCCATGTCGCCGTGCTGTTCGTCACCGGCTTTGCCGGCGAGGCGGGCGGCGAGGCCGAGTTCGGCGGCCACCATGTCCTGCGGAAGCCCTATACGCTGGCCGGGCTGGAACGCGCGATCGGCCAGGCGCTGGCCGCCGACCGCCCCGCCCCGCCGCACAGCATCGCGGCCGAGTGAGCGGACGAACGGCCTTCCGCACCCCACAGGATTTCGGCATGATGGGTGGCGCTGCGCTTTTCCGCCGCCTATAGCCGTGCCCCACCGTTCCCGCGCCTCCAGCGAAGGTTTGCGTCCCGCCGCATGAAGTCGATCGATCGCTACATGGCCCGGCTGATCGCGGTGCCGTTGTTCGTCACGCTGCTGATCGCGGCGATGCTGCTGATCCTGGACCGGATCCGCATCCTGCTCGACTTCGTGGCGAGCGAGGGCGGGCCGGTGAGCGTCGTGTGGAAGATGCTGGCCAACCTCCTGCCGGAATATCTCGGCCTGGGCATTCCGATCGGGCTGCTGCTCGGCATCCTGCTGGCGTTCCGGCGGCTGGCGACCTCGTCCGAGCTGGACGTGATGCGCGGCGTGGGGATGAGCTACACCCGCCTGCTGCGCGTTCCCTATATGTACGCGGTGCTGCTGGCGGCGGTGAACCTCGCGATCGTCGGCTATATCCAGCCCAAGGCGCGTTATTATTACGAGCAGCTGCGCTTCGAGCTGCGGACCGGCGCGCTGGGCGCCTCGATCAAGGTGGGCGAGTTCACCCATTTCGGCGACCGCATGACGTTGCGCATCGAGCGGAGCCGCGAGGAGGGACGCAAGCTGTCGGGCATCTTCACCTATTATGACGACAAGCAGGGCGGCTGGTATGCCGTCACGGCGCAGGGCGGCCAGTTCCTGGCGACCGACGATCCCGACACCATCATCTTCCGCCTGACCAACGGGCGGCTGGTCCATTCGGCCAAAGGCTTCGTGACGCCGCGCGTGCTGAGCTTCAGCCAGCACGACCTGCCGATCCCCCTGCCCAAATACGAGAATTTCCGCCGCCGCGGCGGGCGCAACCTGGAGCTGACATTGCCCGAACTGGCCAGGCTCGGCCATGACGGGACCAGCGAGGAGCTGCGCGACACCAGCCGCGCGGCCTTCCATTTCCGCCTGGTGGAGGTGGCGACGATGTTCCTCCTGCCGATGCTGGCGGTGGCGCTGGGCGTGCCGGCCAAGCGATCGAGCTCGGCCGTGGGCGTGATGCTGGGCATCGTGATGCTGGTCGCCTTCCACAAGGTCAACGAATATGGCGAAAGCATCGCCGGGCTGGGCAAGATCAACCCGGTCGTGATGCTGTGGACCCCGTTCACGCTGTTCGCGGCGCTGGTGCTGTGGATGTACTACCAGATCGCCTATGTCCCCGGCGGGCAGCCGATCGGCGCGCTGGAACGCGGCTTCGGCAAGCTGGGCAAGGTGCTCGGCCGGTTCCTGCCGAGCGCCCGGCGCCGGCGCGTGGAGAACGGCGCATGACCGCGCTGAACCTGTTCCCGTCGCGCACCGTCGCCATCTACATGGCGCGGATGTTCCTGGTGCGGACCTTTGCCATCCTGGCGGGGCTGGTGCTGGTGCTGCAGGCGCTGGACCTCTTGAGCCAGTCGGGCAACATCCTGGCCTATCCGGGCAATGGCGATGCGCAGGTCTGGCGCTATGTTTCGCTGCGCACGCCGGAGATCATCTCCACCTTCCTGCCCTTTTCCGTGCTGCTGGGCACGATCCTCACCTTTGTGACGATGAACCAGAACAGCGAGGTGATCGCGCTGAAGGCATCCGGCCTGTCGGCGCACCAGGTGCTGACGCCGCTGCTGCTGGCGAGCGTGGGCGTGGCGATCGTCTCCTTTGCCTTCAACGACCGGGTGGTGAGCCGCGCCTCGGCGACGCTGAACCAGTGGCAGAAAGTGAATTACGGCCCCCTGCCGGTGGATCGCGGCGACCGGGCCAACGTATGGGTGCGCGACGGCGACGACCTGATCCAGGTCGGCCAGAGCCGCGGCCGCGGCGCCGCGACGCGCCTGTCGGACGTGGTGGTCTATGATCGCAACGGCGGCGCGCTGCGCGCGATCCTGCGCGCGCCGGCCGGCGTGAAGGTGGCGAACGGCTGGCGGATCGGGCCGGTCAGCCGCTTCGACGTGGTCGCCGGGCGGCTGGAGACGGTGCCCGGCATGGTGATCGCGAAGGACGTGCGGCCCGACCAGTTCACGCTGTCGAGCGTCGATCCCGATGGCCTGAGCTTCGGCGCGCTGCGCACGACCATCGCCGACCTGCGCGACGCCGGGCGGCCGACCAAGGCGCTGGAGGGCTCGCTGTGGCACAAATTGTCCAGCCCGCTGTCGGCGGTGCTGATGCCGCTGCTGGGCGCGGTGGCGGCGTTCGGGCTGGCGCGATCGGGGCAGCTGTTCCTGCGCGCGGCGATCGGCATGGCGCTGGGCTTCGCCTATTTCGTTGCCGACAATTTCGCGCTGGCGATGGGCAATATCGGCGCCTACCCGCCGTTCCTCGCCGCCTGGGCGCCGTTCCTGCTGTTCCTGCTGATCGGCGAGGCGGTGCTGGTACGGACGGAGGAATAGGCCGGCGAAGGCGCAGCCCTCGACTGACGACGCGGCTTTGCGTCCGGGTTGGGTGGAAAGCAGACCTTGTCCTTTGTCAGCGTCAGAGGCATCCTTCGCAGCATGGCTCCCGCAGATATCGACGCTCTCCTCGAAGCTGTGCACGATGAAAAGAGCTTTGGCTCGTTCCTTCACGCCTTGGCGGCGGACTTTGAAGCTGATCGCGAGATGTTTGAAGCCGACCCGGAGCGCTACAAGTATTCGTCAGGGCCGCTCGGCTGGGAAGTTGGGACGGTTTCTGATTTTCTCTATGGCGCTGCGGCCGAAGCAAGTCGGCGGCCACCCTTAAGGCCGCAGGTTGCCGCCAATCCTTGGAAGCGTTGCGCCGAGATGCTGTATACCGCGAAGATCACGGAGTAGTATCTCCTTCTGTCCGTCATTGACGCGTCAGGCTGGCGGAAGATTGGAGGTCCGTAAATGGGCGAGAGGGGACATTCGCTAGATCGGATGCCCCGATGCTTGCAAGCGCATTGCTTGCGAAGATCCCCCTCCACCAGCCTGTGGCTGGTCCCCTCCCCGTGCCGGGGAGGATAAACAGGAATAGCGGGCGCGCGCGTACGCGGCCCGTGGGAACGAGGGGAAAGGGATCGACCGGCGCGTCCTAGCCACGGTTTTGCACCCGGGGCTCGACGACTTTTGAGACACTCGCTACACTACGAAGCGTCGAGACTTCTTGTATCTGCCGGGTATCGGCGACGCCCCCGGTACTCTGCCGCACCGGCTCTGGCATGGAAATTGAGTTGAACCGCTGTCACCGGTTCCGCTCGCCCTCCGGACGTCTTCAAACCTTCCCCGACCCTGATGAACGGACATCCGACTTGTGTTCCCGGATGGCTCCGCGCCGGTCGATCGCCGGGCATGGTGCTTGTGACGGCACCACCACCGGCTGCTTTCGTCCAAACCCGCCGCAGGCCCTTACCGCGGTTCTGAACTGCTGCGGCGTATAGCCATATGGGTTCGTGTTGTCAAGCTTCTTGTTCCCCGGCGGAGGCCGGGGTCCAGTTGGGGGCGGGTGGTTGGGGGTTCTCGCGCTATCACTCCGGCCTTCCCAGCTGGGCCCCGGCCTTCGCCGGGGAACAGGGAGGGTGGGTTCACGCGGAGGCGCGGAGGAGGTTTCGTGTCGGGAGAGCGGGTGGGCGCCTCATCGCTTTTCTGACGCGCTTTGCGCGTCGACTCCCCTCTCCCTCTCTGCGCCTCTGCGCCTCCGCGTGAACAAACCTTCTTCGCGTCTTCGCGTCTTCGCGTCTTCGCGTGAGCAAACCTTGCTCCGCCTCCGCGTGAACTACTCCCGCGCTCGAAGGCCCGCCGATCAGCGCCCGCGCGCGAGCGTGCTGCGGGTGATGCGGAGCATCAGGCCGCTGGCGCTCTTGTAGCTCGCCTTGTGGAATGGCGAGCTGGGGTCCAGCGCGGCCGACAGGCGGCGGTGCGCTTCGCCGAGCGAATGGTAGGGCAGCGACGGCAGCAGATGGTGCAGTGCGTGATAGCGCAGGCCCACCGGCGCCCAGAGCATCGGCAGATAGCCCGGCGGCGGCACGTTCACCGAGTCGAGATACTGCGCGGTGACGCTCATCTGCTCGCCCTCGTTCTTCCACAGGTGCGCGACCAGCGTGCGCACCTGGTTCATCACCGCCACCACGGAGAAGATCGCCATGCCGATCAGAAACGCCCGCAGCGACACCGTGCCGGTGGCGACCAGCGCCAGCAGCGCGATCGCCCACACGCTGGCGGCGGCCTCCACCCGCACCCAGCGGCGCGCGTCCTCGCCCTCCGGCAGGCGGCGGCGGAAATGCGGGTTGATCGCCAGCGCCGAATAGCGCTCCACCACCACCCGGCGGAAGCCCGGCACCACCAGCGACAGCGGCGACAGGATGCCGAAGCGGATCAGCAGCCCCGCCGGCGCCAGCGCGGACACGAGAATGAACAGCGGCAGCGTCCACGGCTTCATCAGCGCGAGCGGCAGGTACTCGGGATCCTCCGACGTGCCGTAGCGCGTCTTGACGTGGTGCAGGTTGTGCACGCCCTCGTACATGAAGCTGGGCGTCAGCATCGGCACGCCGACCAGCGCGTTCCAGCCGGCGCGGAAGTGCGGCAGCGCGCCGTTCTTCAGGTGGCTGATCTCGTGAATGAAGCTGATGGCGCGGTAGAGCGCCAGTGCGGAAACGATGCCGGCGACGATCGCGACCGCCGTCGAGGCGGTGGTCGCCGCGAGCACCAACGCGGCATAGCCGATGGCCGCCGAGCCGATCATGTCCGCCCAGTAGAGGGCGGGACGAGGCCGGATCAGGTCGCGGGTAAGCTCGGCCGCCGCGCGCAGCATGGCCTTGTCGTCGGCGAGGCGCGACGGAACCACGCGCGGCGTGGCCGCGGCGTGCTGGCGATCAAGGGCGAAGGTCGTGTCCATGGCTCGGTCCATTGCCCGGATATAGTGGCGAGAGGATGGCGATGACAGGTGTGACTGCGGCGGCAACATGACGGAAACGTCACTCGCCATGATCGACCCGCTCGGTTAGGAAACGCGCCACCGTTCGATCAGGGAACCCGTACATGGCCGTCACGACACTCCGCCCCGTCCTGACCAAGGCGGATCGCAAGGCGTTCGTCGACCTGCCGTTCCGCCTGTACAAGGACGATCCGCACTGGGTGCCGCCGCTGAAAGGCGAGGCGCTGGGCCTCATCACGCCGGAGAAGAACGGCTGGTACAGCCATGCAAAGGTTCAGCTTTTCCTGGCGGAACAGGACGGGCGCGCGGTTGGCCGCATTTCCGCGCATATCGACACGCTGGCGCTGCAGATGCCGGCCGAACAGGGTTTCGGACCCGGTGTCGGCCAATGGGGGCTGATGGAGGCAGAAGACGAGGAGATCTTCCGCCTGCTGCTGGAGCGCGCCGAGGCCTGGCTGCGCGAGCAGGGCATGACGCGCGCGCTGGGGCCGATCTCGCAGTCGATCTGGGAGGAGCCGGGCTTGCTGGTGCAGGGCTTCGACCATGCGCCCACGGTGATGATGGGCCATGCCAAGCCCGAATATCAGGGCTGGATCGAGCGCGCGGGCTATGCGGCGGTCAAGACGCTCTACACCTACGACCTAGACATCACGCAGGAGTTTCCGCCGCTGGTGAAGCGGATCATCCGCTCCGGCGAGAACAATCCGCGCATCCGCATCCGCGAGGTGGACAAGAGCAGGTTCGAGGAGGAGGCGGCGATCATCCTGGCCATCCTGAACGATGCCTGGGAAGCGAATTGGGGTTTCGTGCCCCTCACCCCGCCCGAGATCAGGGACGTGGGCGTGAAGCTGAAGCCGATCGTCTTCAACGACCTTATCCGCATCGCCGAGCTGGACGGCAAGCCGGTGGCGTTCATGATCACCCTGCCCGACCTGAACGAGGCGATCGCGCCGTTGAAGGGCAGTTTGCTGCCGTTCGGCTGGGCCAAGCTGCTGCTGTGGCTGCGCCGGCCGAAGGTGCGCACGATGCGGGTGCCGCTGATGGGGGTGGTGAAGGAGCTGCAATCCTCGCGCATGGCGAGCCAGCTGGCCTTCATGATGATCGAATATATCCGCCGCGCCTCCGTGCAGGTCTATGGCGCGTCGCGCGGCGAGATCGGCTGGATCCTGGAGGACAATCAGGGGATGCGATCGATCGCCACCACGATCGAGAGCCGGATCAACAAGACCTACGTGGTGTACGGCCGGACGCTCTGACCGCCTGCTCCCGTCTCCCCGCCGCTGCGGCAAGACGGGAGAGCCGGGCGGCCAAGCCTTACTTGCCCATGTAGCGCAGCGGGTCGATGTTGCGGCGCAGCCAGTTGGCGCGGGTGGCGCAGACGTTGCGGCGGACCTGCGCGCCGTTCTGCACCTCGGCGAAGCAGTAGCGCTGCGTCTTGGCGGCGGGAGCGGACGGCGTGGCGGCGACCGTCGGGGCGGCGCTGTCCGAGGCGAAGGCGGGAGCGCCGGCGGCAAGCGCGACGGCGGTGGCGAACGAGGCGATGAGCGTCTTCATGGCGTTTCCTCTGCATGTCGGCCGGACCGTCCGGTCGTGCCTTATGCAGTGCATCAGCCGTGCCAAACACTGGCGCCTAGCAATCACAGATACTTAGACGAATGACATTTCCGCGATGGTGGCAAACCCCACCTGCGCTTCGCAAATCACGCCAACTTGCAGCAGTTCAGAAAACGAAGGATGCGCCCGTCAGCAGGCGCACGTCCGGCGTGTCGCGGTTGAGGCCGACGCCGGCGAGCGCATTGAGCTGCATCCCTTGGCGTGGCTGCCAGCCGAACGATCCGGCCGCCACTGCCTGGGTGACATGCTCGGTGGGATCGTTGTCCTGCACCACCTGCACCTCGGCGGCGACGTTGAAGGCATCGGACAGGTCGTAGGACAGCGTGACCGTTTCCAGCGCGGCGAAGTGGCGGCCGTGCCCGGATTCGTTGGCCTGCGCATCGGCCTCGCTGGTGAGGCCGAGGTTGAGCTTGTCGTTGAGGTCGTAGGTGACGGGCAGCACCACGCCGGCGGACCAGGTCCCGTCGCCCACCGGCGTGCGGCCGACCGGCAGCGTGACGGAGGGCTCCAGCGCGAAGGACAGGCCCTTGCCGTCCGGATTGCGCAGGTTCTGCCGCCAGCCGACCTGCACGTCGCCGACCCGGCCGGCGCGCTCGATCTCGCCGGTCAGCCGGTCGCGGGTGCGGACGTGGCCATAGGGCGTCCAGTCGACCTGCAACTCGCCGGTGGGCGTGACGCCCAGGCGGACCTGGAAGTCGCCGGCAATCACCGTATCCTCGCGCTGGTCCGGCGTGCGGTCGAGCTGCCAGTCGAGCGCGGTGACTTCCAGCTGGACATGTCCGGGCTCGGTCACGCAGCCGGACTCGCCCAGGCTGGGGCGGTTGGGGCAGAAGCGCGGGCCTTCCTCCTGCGCGAGGGCCGGCGTGGCGACCAGGAAGGCGGCAAGCGCGGCGAGGCGGTGGATCATCGCAGGCGCACCCAGGTGGGGGCGTGGTCGCTCGCCTTTTCGCGTCCGCGATAGTCCTTGTCCACGCCCGCCTCCACCAATCGATCCGCCGCCTGCGGGCTGAGCAGCAGGTGATCGATGCGGAAGCCCGCATCGCGCTGCCATGCGCCCGCCTGATAGTCCCAGAACGTCCAAACGCCGCCGGTGGGGTATCGGGTCCGCAACGCATCCGTCCAGCCTTGCGCGAGGAGGCGGCGATAGCCGGCGCGGCTTTCCGGCTGCATCAGTGCATCGGGTGCCATGTTGGCGACGGAATAAGTGTCGTCGTCATTGGGGATGACGTTGTAGTCGCCGGCGAGCACGACCGGCACTTCCTCGGCGAGGAGCGCGGCGGCGCGGGCGCGCAGGCGATCGATCCAGCGCAGTTTGTAGTCGAACTTGGGGCCGGGCTGCGGATTGCCGTTGGGCAGGTAGATCGAGGCGACGACCAGGCCATCGACGTCGCATTCCAGGTAGCGGCTGTGATCGTCCTCCGGCTCGCCCTCCAGCCCACGCTGGCGCTCGACGGGATCGCTGCCGCGGGCGAGCACGGCGACGCCGTTGAACCCCTTCTGTCCATGCCAGACCGCGCCATAGCCGGCATCGCGGATGTCGGCTTCCGGGAAGGTATCGTCGCTGGACTTCAACTCTTGCAGGCACACGATATCCGGCTGCTGCTCGGCGAGATATTCCAGCAAGCGCGGCAGGCGCGCCTTGATGCCGTTGACGTTGTAGGTGACGATCTTGAGGGCCATGGCGCCTGCTTAGCGGGATCGGGGTGGCGGGGCCATGGCGGGTGTGGGGCGCAAGGGCGAAGGTGCAAGCTCATGGATGGAGGCGTCTGCTTCCGCCCAATAGCGGACCTAGGCGTTCGATGTTGGGAGGGGCAATGCGATCGGGAAATCTCTTGCCGCTGGTAGCGAGCCTGCCTTGGCTGCTGTTGTCGACCATGGCTGTTCAAAACGTATCACGAAACGTTCGCTGTGCTGCGGGCTGCATGAGCGCCGGCGAGCAGTTTTGGGCGATCAGTGTCCGGTTGTCTATCTTGTGCGCGCTTATCGGAGTGGCTGTGCATCTTGGACGCAGGATGCGGCTCTCTGGTCCGCTTCTCGTAGCTGTAAGCGGTCTCTCCCTTATAGTTTGGCCGTATCACTTCGTTTGGCTCACCGGCGGCATCTGAGTCGTAATTAGAGAATGTCCGCTTTGCACCCAGGAAATCCCGTCATCCCGGCGCATGCCGGGATCCATGGAAGCGGTATCGTTCGGGTGACATTGACCCCAGCCTGCGCCGGGGTGACGAGATGGGGTGGGGAGTAGCTCGCCTCGTCAGATTGCTCAGAACGATAACGAAGATGCCGGCCCGCTCAGACCGAGAAGCTGGAGCCGCAGCCGCAGCCGGAGGCGGCGTTGGGGTTTTCGACGCGGAAAGCCGCGCCGCCGAGCGACTCGACGTAATCCACTGCGCAGCCGCGGACGAGATCGAGGCTGACCGCGTCGACCACCAGCCGCACGCCGTCGGTCTCGGCGATCGTGTCGTCGCCTTCGGGCGCATCGGCGAAACCGAAACGATACTGGAACCCGGAACAGCCCCCGCCATCCACCGCCAGGCGCAGGATAGCGGGCTTGCCCTGCTTCGCCGCGATGGTCGCGACGCGGGCAGCGGCGGCGGGGGTCAGCGAGACGGGTGCGGGTGCGAGGGTGGCCATGGAGCGAAGATAGGCCGGGGGGAGGGTCGGAACAACCGCCCTCCCCTCCTCTCCCGATCAGTTGGTCGAATCGTCCGCCGGCGCGGCGCCGGGCGCGGCGACCGGGATCACGTGCAAGGAGCGATCCTGCAGCGCGTCGAGATAGTTGGCGGACTGGAGGAACGGCACCGGGTTCACGGCGTGGCCGTCGATGCGGACCTCGTAATGGAGGTGCGGGCCGGTGGAACGGCCGGTGGAGCCGATCAGGCCGATCAGCTGGCCGCGGGTGACGCGGGTGTTGTCGGCGACCAGGATCTTGGACAGGTGGCCATAGCGGGTGGCGATGCCCTTGCCATGGTTCACTTCCACCATGTTGCCATAGCCGCCGAGGCGGCCGGCGTTGGTGATGACGCCATCAGCGGTAGCATAGACCGGGGTGCCGGTGGCGCCGCGAATGTCGATGCCGGCGTGCATCCGCGCACTGCCCTGGAACGGATCGGAGCGGATGCCGAAATTGCTGGAGAAGCTCAGCTGGTCGACCGGCTTGATCGACGGGATCGCGATGGCCGCGGCGAGCGGCGCGCCGCCGTCCTGCTTCTTCCAGCCGTCGAACGCCGCGCGCATCTGCAACTCGCTGGCCAGTTCCGCCCCGGTGGCGGCGGCAACGGTGCCGGCCGTGCCGGCGGTGGTGGAGGCGGCCGGGGCAGCGGCGGCGGCAGCGGTGCTGCCCGTGGCCGAGCCGAGCACGGCCGTGGTGTTCTCATTGGCCAATGCCGGGCTGCCAAGCACCAGAGCGGCAAGCGCAAACGTGGAAAGTCGAGCCATTGATCCCCAAGCGACCTTTGGCGAACCGCCGGCGAGCCGGCAGCCGCGTTTCAACTCCGATCGCGACCCCCGCCGCTCTCGATGGACATTTTCCTGCCAGTTTAAAGCTTAACGAGGCAAGCAGGATTGAACGGAGCCACGTTCAGCTGCCGGAAAGGTGCGGTGAGTTGCGGCAAATGACGGAACAGTGGCGTTCAACCGAGCGCGCGAACGCTCTCCAGCACCGATTCCGCATGCCCGGCCACGCGTACCTTTCGCCAGTCCCGGGCCAGCGTGCCGCCCGCTTCGAACAGGAACGTCGCGCGTTCCAGGCCCATGTAGCGCTTGCCGTAGAGCTGCTTTTCCACCCACACGCCGAACGCCTCGCTGATCGCTCCCGCCTCGTCGGAGGCGAGCGGGACGGCGAGGCCGTATTTGGCGGCGAACTTCGCGAGCCTGGCCGGCGTGTCGCGCGAGACGCCGAGCACGGCGGCGCCCGCCGCGGTGAACGCCGGCAGCAGCGCGGAGAAATCCTGCGCCTCGCGCGTGCAGCCGGTCGTGTCCGCCTTAGGGTAGAAGTAGAGCACCAGCGGCCGGCCGACGAAATCGCGCAGGCCGAGCGGCTCGCCCTCCGCCGAGACGAGGGAAAGGTCAGGCAGCATGTCGCCGATATCCACCATCAAGAGCCGCCCTGTTCCTGCCAATAATCGCCGACGATCTGGCGCACCTCGGCGAAACGGGCAAGCACCGCGGGCCAGTCCGCCTCGCCCAGCGCCGCGGCGACCAGCGCGCGGGCGGGGGCGGAAGGCTCGGCGGCGTCCGGCGCGATCAGGCGCACGGTGACGAGCAGGCGGGTGAGGAAATCATGCGCGTCCGCCAGCGCCGCCGGTGCCCTGCCCGCCTCCGCGAGCCGCAGAATGGCGCGGTCGAGCCGGGGATCGAAGCCGGTGCGCGCGGTGAGCTGTGCGACATGGACCGCGAATTCGAGATCGACCAGCCCGCCGGGCAGCAGCTTGGCATCGAGCGGGCCGGCCGGCGGCTTGTGCGCCGCCATTTCCGCACGCATCGTCCGCGCGTCGGCCGCCACGTCGCGGACGGGCCGATTGCCGGCGAGCACATCGGCGACGATCGCGTCCACCGCCGCGCGTGCCTGCGCCGAGCCGAACACCGGCCGCGCCCGCGTCAGCGCCATATGCTCCCAGGTCCAGGCGCTTTCCCGCTGGTAGCGGGCAAAGCCGTCGAGCGACACGACCAGCGGCCCCTGCGTGCCGGAGGGTCGCAGCCGCGTGTCGACCTCGTACAGCGCGCCGGCGGCGGTGGGCACCGACAGGGCGGCAGTCAGCCGCTGCGCCAGACGGTTGTAATATTGCACCGCGCCCAGCGACTTGCCGCCATCGGATTCGGCAAGGTGATCGCCGGTGAACAGGTAGATCAGGTCGAGGTCCGAGGCATGGGTGAGCAGCCCCCCGCCGAACCGGCCGAGCGCAAGGACGACCAGCTCGCTGCCCGGCACGCGGCCATGCGCGCGGGCGAATTCCTCCACCGTCGCCGCCGCCAGCGTCTCCACCGTCGCTTCGGCAAGGCGGCCATAGCCGGCGGATACCGCCAGCGGATCGGCCACGCCGGCAACGATCTGCGCGCCGAGAGCGAAGCGCCGCTCGCCCACCTGGCTGCGCACATGGTCGAGCAGCGCCTCGAAGGCCGCCGGCCCGGCCATGGCGGCGCGCAGTTCCTCCACCGGGCCGAGCGGGGCAAGCGCGCTGGCGTCGATCAGTCCGTCCAGCAGTTGCGGACGACGCGCCAGGGCCTCGGCCAGCGTCGGCGCCTGGGCGAGAATGGCGGCAGTGAGCCGGGCCAGCGCCGGCTGCGCTTCCAGCAAGCGGAAGAAGTTGATCGCGCTGGGCAGGCGCGCGAGCATCGCGTCGAGGCGCAGCAAGGCGGCCTGCGGATCGGGTGCCGTGGCCAGCGCCTGCATCAGACCGGGCAGCGCCGCCTCAAGCGCCTCGCGCGCGGCCGGGCTGCGCAGCGCGGGGTACGTGCCGCGCCGCCATTCGGCCACCCGCGCCTGCGCCGCGGCGGGATCGGCAAAGCCGCCGAGCTGTTCGGCAAGGCGCACGGGATCGAAGGACAAGGTGTCCGGGCTGTCCGGCTCGAGCCCGTCATAGACGGCCGAGACGCGCGCCACCGCGGGACGGAGAAGGTCGAGCAAGGCCCCGCTGTCGGCCAGGCCATGAAGCTGCGCGACATTGTCGAGCGCGGGGCCTTCCGGCAGGCGGTGGGTCTGGCGGTCCTCCACCATCTGCACCCGGTGTTCGATCGTGCGCAGGCGGACATAGGCGCGCGCAAGGTCGCTTGCCTCCTCCGCGCCGATCCAGCCGGCAGCGGCGAGCGCGGCCAGCGCGTCGCGGGTGGCGGGCGTGCGCAGGGCGGGATCGCGGCCACCGTGGATCAACTGGTGGATCTGGGCGAAGAATTCGATCTCACGAATGCCGCCGCGCCCGCGCTTGAGGTCGAAGCCCGGGCCGAACGCCTGCCCCTGTGCATGATGGTCGCGGATGCGGCGGGAAATCTCGCGGATCTCGCGCACCGCGCCGTAGTCGAGGCTGCGTCGCCAGACAAAGGGGCGCACGGCGGCGAGGAAGCGCTCGCCCAATGCGACATCGCCGGCCGCGGCGCGCGCGCGGATGAATGCCGCGCGCTCCCACGGCAGGGCCAGCGATTCGTAATAGGTGATCGCGCCCTCCACCGGTACGGCGATCGGCGTGACCTCCGGCGAGGGGCGGAGGCGCAGGTCGACGCGCAGGACGTAGCCGTCGCCGTCGCGCGCCTGCAGGATCTCGACAACGCGCCGCGCGATGCGCACGGCGGCCTCCTCCGGCTCCTCGCGCGCACGATGCGGCAGGGTGACGGGATCGAACAGCAGGATGGGATCGATGTCCGAGGAATAATTGAGCTCGTGGCTGCCCTGCTTGCCGAGCGCGATCGCGGCAAAGCCGCGCGGTTCTGCGTCGGGCGTACGCTCGGCAATGGCCGCGCGGATCGCCAGGTCGAGCGCGATGTCGGCAAAGGCGGTGAGCCGCGCCGTGACGGCGGTCAGGTCCAGCGCCCCGGCAAGGTCGCCGATGCCGACGGTCAGCGCAAGCCGCCGCCGCGCGACCCGCAGGCGCTGCATGATCGAGCCCGCGTCGGGGATCGATACCTCCGGCAGGCGCCCCTCCGCCAGCGTCGCCGCGGTCTGCGGTTCGCGATCGAGGAGCAACGCCAGGAACGGCGCGTGCGCCCTTGCGCGATGGATCGCGGAAGCGAGGGGAGCGGAATCAATCGTCATTGCGGATCAGAAACGGAGGAAACCAACCGGCGAAACGCCCGTTCTGACGCGCATGAGCCCAGGCGCATCCCCTTCCGCAACCGCAACCCGGCGAACGGTGGTCCCCACCCCGCGCGACAGTGACCGGCTGGCCGGCGCCCTCCGCCGCGCTTTCGGCGGGTCGGACGTGCTGGGCGAGGATTGGCAGCGGCTGCTGGCCAGGCTGGACCGCTGTTCCAGCAAGGCCGCACGGCTTTAATCGTCGCGACGCTCGCGGCTGAGATCGTCGACCTCGCCCATGATCGTGTCGAGCGCGCTCATGCCGGGCTCGTTCGAATGCTCGCGCCGCGAAGGCAGCGAACCGTCGCTGAGCACGGCTTCCAGCGCCACGCGGCCGCGCGCCACGCGGCTCTTGATCGTGCCCACCGCCACGCCGCAGATCTCCGCTGCTTCCTCATAGGCAAAGCCGCCCGCGCCGACGAGGATCAGCGCCTCGCGCTGCGGCTGCGGCAGGTGCAGCAGGGCGCGCTGCATGTCGCCGAGTTCGACATGGCGGTCTTGGCTGGCCGGCGCCGCGAGGATGCGGTCGGCCACCAGATCGTCCCACTCGCCCTTGAACCGGGCGCGGCGCATCTGGGAAAGGTAGAGATTGCGCAGGATGATGAAGGTCCAGGCGCGCATGTTGGTGCCCGCCTGGAAACGCTGGCGCGCCGCCCAGGCCTTCAGCAGGGTTTCCTGCACCAGATCGTCCGCCAGGTCGCGGTTGCCCGAGAGCGAGCGGCCAAAGGCGCGCAGGTGCGGAATGACCTGCGCCAGCTGTTTCTTGAATTCGGGATCGGACAGCGCGACATGCTCAACCGGCGCCGGCGTGCCATCCTCATCGTCCCTGGCATCCGCCACCGTCATGTCCATCCCGTCTCTTCTGGTATTTTCTGCAGATAGGGGATGCGCGGCCGCATTGCCAGCCGCGCCCGGCTCCCCCGTCGCTTCCCCGCGCAGCATGGCCGTCAGATCAGCAGCAGAATCGCGAACAGGACGATGATCAGCGCCAGCGAGGCACCGAGGATATAGCGCGTCATCTTCGGGGTCGCCCCCGCGCGCGCCTCGGTGCCGGAGGCATGGACTCGGTTGCCGGCATTCGGGTCGTTCAGATCAGCCATGGCGGTTCAAACCCCCGAAATACGTTTTGGGTCCGTAATCTTTGCGAAAGCTATGCCGGCACGGTGGAGCTGTCGAAGAACAGCGCCTGGCTGATCGCCGCCTTCACCGTGGACCGCTGGAACGGCTTGGTGATGAGAAAGGTCGGCTCCGGCCGCTCGCCGGTGAGCAGGCGCTCCGGAAAGGCGGTGATGAAGATCACCGGCACCTGCAGCTCGGCCAGGATGTCCTTCACCGCATCGATGCCCGAGCTGTCGTCGGCGAGCTGGATGTCGGCCAGCACCAGGCCGGGACGATCCTCCATCGCCAGCGCCACCGCTTCGTCGCGGGTCACGGCAACGCCCGTCACCTCATGGCCGAGATCGCGCACGATGGTCTCGATATCCATGGCGATGATCGGTTCGTCCTCGATGATGAGGACGCGGGCACGGGTCTGCTTCTCGATCTCGGCCAGCGCCTCGGCGACCAGCGCGTCGACTTCCTGCGTGTCCACCTCGATCAGATAGGCGGCGTCTTCCGGGGTGAAGCCTTCCATGGCGGTGAGCAGCAGGGCCTGGCGCGACAGCGGCGTCATGCGGGACAGGCGCGCCCGGGCGATCGATTCGGCGTCGTCCCCGTCATTGCCCGAGTTTTCCGGCGTTTCGTCGTAGTTGGTCGAATTCCAGATCGCCTGGAACATGCGATACAGGCCGAGGCGGGGATCCACGTCGCGCGGGAATTCCTCGGGCGCGGCGACGATCGCCTCCAGCGTTGCCCGAACATAGCGGTCGCCATGCTCCTGGCTGCCGGTGAGCGCGCGTCCGTACCGGCGCAGAAACGGAAGATGCGGAGCAAGCTGCTGACCAAGCGACATCGGAACGTGTGTCTCCTACGGTGAGGCGCGCCCTTGTGCGAGGGCCGATACGCCAATGCAATGACATTCCGAGTGCCTGAAAACACCCCCCGGAATTTCGTGACGGCCCATGGAACCAACGAAGCGATCTTTTGTTTCACAGCTCCGACGCGCAATGTATGCGCGCCCTGCCGCTCCGCCGTCTGGTGGTGTGGCGTTCATCATTTGCCAGGCCGGACAAGCCGGATGCAGGGGGACGAAATTGGCTTCGGGCGGCGATAGCAACACGAACAAGCCGGCGCCGCGCGCGGCGAAAGTGCAGAGCAAGGACCGCGACATGGGGTCCGCGCTGCGCACCGTCTATCAGAAGACGGTGGACGAGGACGTGCCCGCGGACCTGATGGCGCTGCTCGACAAGCTCAAGGACGTGTACGACAGCACGCTTCTCGAAGAAGTTCCGTCCAGCATCCTTGATACGCACCGCAAATTGGATTGATGTCGGCGCTTGACGAACATCGCGCCTTCCACTGACATCGCCGCCGATCGCCCCGCCCCGACACCGCGTGCGCGGGGCATGGCCGGCCTGCCCACCGGCACCAAGATCTTCCTGATCCTTTCCGCCGCGCTGCTGCCGCTGGCCGTGATCGCCTTTGTCGCCACCCTCAAGACGACGCAGAATTTCGACCAGGACGCCCGCGCCCGGTTGCGGCTGGCGGCCAGCGAAAGCGGGCGCAAGCTGGCCATCGAGCTGGTCGGCGACATGACCGCGCTGCGCGTGGCGCTCAACGCTCTCGATGCCGATGCCGGCGACGCGCCCAGCTGCGCCCGCGCGCAGGGCGTGTTCGCGCAGCAGGCCGAGGCGGGCACGCGGTTCGCGGTGGTGGACGCCGCCGGTCGCCCGCTCTGCGGCGCGGCCTTTCCCGCCGACCTCGCATTGCCCGGGGCGGCCCGGGGCATGCCGGTGGCGGCGCGCGTGGTGCCGGACCGCGGGCTGGTGCTTGCCATCTCCAGCAACGATGGCGACACCACCGCCCAGGCCTTCTTTCCCAGCGCCTTTCTGGCCGAGGTCAGCCAGCCGAGCGGCTTTGCGCCTCCCTATGAAACGGTGCTGGAGCATGACGGCGAGGACCTTGCGCTCACCCGGCTGCCGCCGCGCCAGGCGCTGGAGCGGCGCGAAACGCTGATCCAGGTGCTGGGGCTGGCCGATCTGCAGCTGCGCATGACGGTGCGCAGCGCGCCGATCACCTCGCCGCTGCTGATCGCGCTGCTCCTGCCCATCCTGATGTGGGCGGCCGCTGCGGGCATCAGCTGGTTCGTGGTGGACCGGCTGCTGATCCGCCCCTTGCGCAAGCTGCGCGCGAGCGTGGCCTCGTTCACGCCGGGCGAGGAGATCGACGTGGGCGAAGTGCGCGCCCTGCCCGCGCAGGAGATCCGCGAACTGGGCGAAACCTTTCGCGCGATCAGCCGCACGGTGGCGCAGCACGAGGCGGGACTGGCCGAGGGACTGGTGCGCCAGACCAAGCTGACCCGCGAAGTGCATCACCGCGTGAAGAACAACCTGCAGGTGATCGGCAGCCTCATCAACTTCCATGCCCGCGGCGCGCGCAGCAAGGAAGCGAGCGCGGCCTATGCCTCGATCCAGCGGCGGGTGGACGCGCTGGCCGTGGTGCATCGCCACCATTTCGCGGAGATGGAGGAAAGCCGCGGCCTGTCGCTGCGCGCGGTGATCGGCGAGCTTGCCTCCAACATCCGGGCAACGGCGCCGGAAGCATCGCACGGCATGGCGATCACGCTGGAAGTGGAGCCGTTCCTCCTCGGCCAGGACGCGGCCATCGCCGTGGCCTTTCTCATCACGGAACTGGTGGAACTGGCGCTGGCCTGCAATCCGGTGGCGCATATCCGCGTTTCGGCCAAGGGCGCCGGGGCGCCGGACCGGGCGATCATCCGCGTCAGCTCGCCGGCGTTGGTCGAGGGCGACGAACTGGCCGAGAACCTGCGCGAGCGGTATGGCCGGGTGATCGAGGGGCTGTCGCGCCAGCTGCGCTCCAAGCTGCACCACGATCCGCTGGTCGGCGCCTATGAGATCGCGGTGCCGGTGCTCGGAAGGGATTGAGCGCGCGGAAAATTCACCCGGGCGCACTTTTTCCCGGAACCGCCTTTCGCGATGCTCGTTCTGCTCTTCGGATAGTGACTTTATGCCCCCCCGCTCTCGCTATCCAAGACATGGGGCCCAGACGCGCTAACCTCTCCCCCCCCCGGTTGCGCCTCTGGGCCCCGAATCTTTTTGGGGCCTTTCCGACCAGACCGCCGATCGCCCGCCACTGCCGGGTCGCGCCCTGCCCGGATCGCCTCGCCATTCGCATCGCTGCCGGAACGATCCGGCGTTCGGATCATTCCTCCTTCGCCTTCGGGATTTCACGCACAAAGGAGAATGGTGATGCGCAAGCTGGTGGGAATGGCACTGGTCGCAGGCGCGCTGATGATCAGCGGCTGCAACACGGTGTCGGGCGTCGGCAAGGACGTGTCCTCGGCGGGTGACGCGGTGTCGACCACGGCCAACAAGAACAAGTAAGCGTTCGCGCGCTGAACGTGCGGGCCGTCCCGGGATGCCGGGGCGGCCTTTTGCCGTTTCGCTCAGGCCTTTTCGATCGCCGTGGCGGCGTCGCGCCCGCGCTTGCGCTCGGTGAACCAGATGCCGATGATCGCCAGTTCGTAGAGCGCGCAGAGCGGAATGGCGAGGAGCAGCTGCGAGCCGATATCCGGCGGCGTCAGCACCGCCGCGATCGCAAAGGCGCCGACGATGGCATAGCGACGCGCGGCGATCAGCTGCTTGCGGCTGACGATGCCCGCGCGCTCCAGCAGCATCAGCAGCACCGGCAGCAGGAACGAGATGCCGAACGCGAACAGGAACTGCATCACGAAGGAAAGGTACTCGGTGATCTCGGGCATGGATTGCCGCTTCACCTCGCTGTCGCCGACCATGCCGGTGTAACCGAGCAGGAAATGCAGCGCCATCGGGATGGCCACGTAATAGGCCAGCGCCGCGCCGGACACGAACAGGACGGGCGTCGCGACAAGGAACGGCAGCAGCGCGCGTTTCTCGTTGCGGTACAGCCCTGGCGCGACGAACTGCCACATCTGGTTAGCGATCACCGGGAAGGACAGCATCATGGCGGCGAAAAAGGCCAGCTTCACCTCGGTGAAGAAGCCGCCATACACCGTGGTGTAGATGACTTCCTTCTGCCCTGCATCCGCCAGCGGCGCGAGCAGAAAGGCGAAGATCGGCTCCACGAAATACATCGCCACGCCAAAGCAGGCCAGAAGGGCCAGAATGCAATAAAGCAGGCGACGGCGCAGCTCGATCAGATGGTCGAGCAGCGGTGCGCGCGAGTCCTCGAGTTCGTCCGGCTCGCTCATGCGGCAGGCTTTTCGTCGGGGCGCAGATAGGGCTGATCGGCCGATGCCGGGATCGGCGGCAGGGCCGGCGGTTGGGCCGGCGGTTGGGCCGGCACTTGGGCCGTCGGCTCGTCCTTGATCTCCGGCCGCTCAACGGCCGTCACGGGCGCATCCGCATCGGGCGCCGCATCCGCCGCAGGCATCGGCTCCGCCGGATGCTCGCGCAGGATGCGGGCGTTTTCCTCCGCCCATTTCTTTTCCATGTCCGCCAGCTCGGCCTCGCGCACCATGTTGTCGAAGCCCTGCCGGAACTGGCGGCTGACGCCGCGCATCTTGCCGACCCAATAGCCGACCACGCGCATCGCGCGCGGCAGGTCCTTCGGCCCGATCACCACGATCGCGACGATCGCGACCAGGATCAGCTCGGTTGGCGCAACATCAAGCATGCAGAAGTCCGCTGGTGCGCCGGCGGCGCAAGAAAAGGATCAGCGGTCGTCGCGGACGCGGTTGCCGTCGCGGTCGAACGCCGGTTCGGCCGCCTTCTGCGCCTCGATACGGCCCGGCTCGCGCGTGGACGTGCCAGCGGACGGCATCTCGTCGTCCTCGGCCATGCCCTTCTTGAACTGCTTGATGCCCTTGGCGACATCGCCCATCATGCTGGAAAAGCGACCGCCACCCAGCACCAGAATGGCGATCACACCGAACACCAGCCAGTGCATCAGGCTGAAACTACCCATGGAGCATCTCCCAACGCCCCCGTGCCGGGGGCGACGGGGATCATCTAGTCCTGTTCGGCGGGACTTTCCACCTCGAAAGCCGCCATTGCGTGATCGATCGGATCAAGAAGCCCGGCGGCGCGGAGATCCTCCATGCCCGGCAGATCGCGGCGGCTGGAAAGGCCGAAATGCGCGAGAAAGCCCGGCGTGGTGGCATAAAGAAGCGGACGCCCCGGCACTTCGCGCCGCCCGGCCGGGCGCACCCAGCCGGCCTCCATCAGCACGTCGATCGTGCCCTTGGAGATCTGCACGCCGCGGATCGCCTCCACCTCGGCGCGCGTGACCGGCTCGTGATAGGCGATGATCGCCAGCGTCTCGGTGGCCGCGCGGCTCAGGCGGCGCGGCTCCTCGCGGTCGCGGCGCAGGACATGGGCGAGGTCGGCCGCGGTCTGGAAATGCCAGCGGCCGGCCCGCTCCACCAGCTCGATCCCGCGCCCGGCATATTCCGCGCGCAGCCGCTCCAGCACCGGGCGCAGGTCGGCGGCCAGGCCCAGGTGCGCGCGGATCGCGTCCGGCGTGAGCGGCTCGGTTGCCGCGAACAAGATCGCCTCCGCCGCCCGCAGGAGATCGTCGGGCACCGTTCCGCCGGCCGTCCTCATGCCGGCGCGCGCAGGTAGAGCGGGGCGAAGGGTGCGGCCTGGCGCAGCTCCACCCTGCCCTGCCGCGCCAGTTCGAGCGCGGCAAGAAAGGAGGAAGCGAGCGCCGAGCGGCGAAACGCCCCCTGCGCCTGTCCGGGGAGGAAGCTTTCGATCGCCGACCAGCTGACCCGCGTGCCGAGCAGCGCCGAGATGCGCGCCAGCGCCGCCTCCAGCGTCATCACCGGCCGGTCCGCGACCACATGCATGACCGGGCGATTGCGCGCGGACACGCGGCCATAGGCGGACATCAGGTCGTAGATCCCGGCCTGCCAGCGCGCATGGCGCACCGTGCGCAGCCCCTCCGGCGCGCCGCGCGGAAAGACATCGCGGCCGAGCCGGTCGCGCGCCATCAGCCGCGCGCCGGCCTCGCGCATGGCCTGCAGGCGCTCCAGCCGGAGCTGCAGCCGCAGGGCAAGTTCTTCGGGATCGGGGTCCTGCTCCGGCTCGCGCGGCAGGAGGAGCGCCGATTTGAGATAGGCCAGCCAGGCGGCCATCACCAGATAATCGGCGGCGAGTTCCAGCCGCAGCGCTCGCGCCTGTTCGACAAAGCCGAGATATTGCTCCGTCAGCGCGAGGATCGAAATCTCCCGCAGGTCCACCTTCTGCTGGCGGGCGAGCGCGAGCAGGAGGTCGAGCGGCCCTTCCCAGCCATCGAGATCCAGCAGCAGCGTGTTGTCGGGCGCATCCATCGACGCAACGGTAGCGCCGCGGCGGCTGGGCTCAATAGGGCGTGGAGCCGGGGGGCGTCGGGTCCATGCCGTGCGGGGTGGAGCCTTGGGGCTCCAGCATCGGCCGGCCGGCGGACACGTTCGCGTTGGACTGGTTGCGGTAATTGTCCCGGTAATAGTTTGGCGAGCTGCCACCATCACGGGCGATCTCGCCAAGCTCCTGCATCTCGGCCGTCGTTCCGGCCGGATCGTTGCCCATCGCGGAGGCGAGCTGGATTTTGAAGCGCGCCTGGTTGCGGGCATAGGCAAAGCCCAACCTCTCCGCCGCCCTGGGATCGACTTGCTGGAGCTTGTGCGCGACCTGCTTCTCCGCCGCCGCTTCCAGCAAGCCGTTCTCGCGGAACAAGAGCGGCAATTCCTCACCGCCGGCGAGTTCGTGGCGAGTCACCGCCACGGTCAGCTCGGTCTGCTTGTCGCCCGTGCTCTCGAGGCTCACCTCGATGTCGGCGAGCGCTTCCGATCCGCGGGTGGCGTGGATGGTGTAGGATTTGCCGACCTCGCGCGTTTGCGAGAAGTTGACGGTGCCGTGCGAGCCCAGGTTCACCGACTGGCCAAGCTCGTTGCTGAGGCTCACATCGTCCACCGCGGCATAGACCTCGCTGATCGGCGCCGCCACCGTGACCGAGTCGCCGCCCCCGCCTCCGCCGGTCAGGCCGCTCGTCAGCCGCGTGCCCATGCCGAACACGCCGGCGAACACCAGCACGCACCCGCCGATCAGGATTTTGCCGAACATCGCCCCAACTCCCCCGTTCGGGCGCGAGCATAGGCGCGGTGGGTTAAGCGATTGCCAACAGCCGGTCGCGCCGGTCGAGCAGTTCGGCAAGATCGCCCTGCGGCGTGCCGACCGAGGCCATGGCACGGTCCAGCCGGGCCCGGGACGGGTCGGAAATGTCGTCGAGCAGGGTGGCGATCTCGGCCATTTCCTCCAGCCGCCCCCAGCAATCGAGCACGAGGTCGCAACCCGCCGCGATGATGGCGGTCGCCTTCTCCCCCGCCGTGCCGGTCAGCGCCTTCATGTCGATGTCGTCGCTCATCAGCAGTCCGTCGAAGCCGATGCGGCCGCGGATGATCCGCTCGATAACGGTGGGCGAGAGCGTGGCGGGGCGCGCCTTGTCCCATGCCTCGAACACGATGTGCGAGGTCATGCCCATCGGGGCCGAGGCGAGCGCGCGGAACGGCGCGATGTCCTGTTCCAGTTCCTCGTCGCTGGCGGTGACGGTGGGCAGGAGGTGGTGCGAATCGACCAGCGCGCGGCCATGGCCGGGCATGTGCTTGACGATGCCGACCACCCCGCCCGCGGCCAGCCCCTCCAGGATCGCGCGGCCGAGCGCGGCGACGCGCATCGGCTCGCTGCCCAGCGCGCGGATGGTGATCGCCTCCGTGGTATCGGCGTGCACCACGTCGAGCAGCGGCAGCGCGTCCACCGTGATGCCCACTTCGGACAAGGTGAGCGCAATCGCCTGCGCGTTGGCACGGGCCGCCTCGATCGCGGTGATCGGGGCGATGTCGTACAGGCGATCGAAAACGGGGCCGGCGGGGAATTCGGGCCAGACGGGCGGCTTCATGCGCACCACCCGGCCGCCCTCCTGGTCGATCAGGATCGGCAGGCGGTCGCGGCCGGACAGCGCGCGCAGCTCATCGGTCAGCGCGCGCAGCTGCTCGCGGTTCTCGCAATTGCGCGCAAACAGGATGTAGCCGGCGGGGTCCGCTTCCCGGAACAGGACGCGTTCGTCGGCGGTGAGCGCGGGGCCGGACAGGCCGTAGATGACGGGCTTCATGGAACGCTCTTAGCAGAGTGCCGGGTGGCACAAACCCCGCTCGTGCCGAGCGGACGGCAGTTGACGCAAGGCGAAGAGGATCAGTCGCGCGGGATGAAGCAGCCTTCGCCGGCGACCTTGAGCTTGCCGCACAGGGTCTGCGCCGCGCCGCTGCTGCCGGCGTTGACGCGCAGGCGATAGGTGGTGGCGCCGTTCACTTCCGCCTTCACCACTTCCTTGCCGAGCGGCGCGAGGTAGCTGAACCGCTTCGACTGGCGGGTCCAGGCGGTGTTGGCGGCCGCTTCCGTCGGGAAGGAGCCGAGCTGCACCAGCGCGCCGCCGCCCTTGCCGCCGGAGCTCGCCAAGGGGGCGGCGACCGGCCTGGCCTTCAGCTGCCCGCCCGAGGCCGGCACGGTTGCTTCCGCCCGCGGCGCGCCGGCGGTGGCGCTGGGCTTCGGCGCGGCGGCGCGCTTGCCCTCCACCGGAGCTTCCGGAACCGCGGCAAGATCGATGGACGCGTTGCCGGCGCCGGAGCCGTCGCTGGTGGCGATCGCGGTGTCGCCCTCCCCCGTCACCTTCATGCCGCCGGGCGTTTCGGGGCGCACCTTGTAGTCGCCTTCCTGCGCCGCGATCAGCGTGCCGTCGCCGGCCGGGCCACGCAGGTCCGACACCGCGCGCCACCCGAAGACGAGCGCCGCGACGATGCCCAGGCCGAGCAGCACGGCGGCAACGATGCGCAGGACGGACGGACCATCGGATTCGTCCTCCTCCACCGTTTCGAGCCAGGGCAGACGATCCTCGTCGCGCATCTCGAAATCGTCGCGGGAACCGGCCATCAGTTCATCTCCTCGACCGCCTCCACCCCCATGATGGCGAGGCCGTTGCGGATGATCTGCCCGATCGCGTCCGCCAAATAAAGCCGCGCGCAGGTGACGGCGTGATCCTCTGCCACGAGGAAACGGCGCTCCGGACGATCATTGCCGACGTTCCACAAGGCATGAAAACCTGCCGCCAAGTCGTAGAGATAAAAGGCAATCCGGTGCGGCTCGCGCGCGGCGGCGGCGGTTTCCACCACCCGCGGGAACTGCGCGGCGAGCTTCACGAGGCCAAGGTCCTCCGTTTCAAGCCGGGACAGATCGGCCGCACCGGTGCACGCGATCCCCGCCTCGGCCGCGCGCCTGTGCAGCGAGTGGATACGGGCATGGGCGTACTGGACGTAGAAGACGGGGTTGTCCTTGGACGCCTCCACCACCTTGGCGAAGTCGAAATCCATCTGCGCATCGGCCTTGCGCGTGAGCATGGTGAAGCGGACCACGTCCTTGCCGACTTCGCGCACCACATCGGCCAGCGTGACGAAATTGCCGGCGCGCTTGGACATCTTCACCGGCTCGCCGCCGCGCAGCAGGCGCACCATCTGCACCAGCTTCACGTCGAAGCGCGTGCGCCCTTCGGTCAGCGCCTGCACGGCGGCGACGATGCGCTTCACGGTGCCGGCATGGTCGGCGCCCCAGATGTCGATCAGCTGGTCGGCGTTCTGCGCCTTTTGCCAGTGATAGGCGAGATCGGCACCGAAATAGGTCCAGCTGCCGTTCGACTTCCTGATCGGGCGATCCTGATCGTCGCCGAACTGGCTGGAGCGGAACAGCGGCAGCTCGACCGGCTCCCAATCCTCCGGCGTCTCGCCCTTGGGCGCTTCCAGCACGCCGTCATAGACGAGCCCGCGGGCGCGCAGCTCCGCCTCGGCCGCCTCGGGCTTGCCGGCGGCCTGGAGCTCGGCTTCGGACGAGAACAGGTCGTGGTGGATGCCAAGCAGCGCGAGGTCCTCGCGGATCATCACCAGCATCGCCGCCACCGTATGGGTGCGGAAGGTGGCCAGCCACTCCGTCTCCGGCGCCGAAACGAAGCGGTCGCCGAACTCGCCGGCGAGCGCCTGGCCGACGGGAACGAGATACTCGCCGGGATAGAGCCCCTCCGGAATCTCGACCGCTTCTCCCAACGCCTCGCGGTAGCGCAGGTGCGCGGAGCGGGCGAGCACGTCCACCTGCCCGCCGGCATCGTTGACATAATATTCGCGGATGACCTTGGCGCCATTCCATTCCAGCAGGCTGGCCAGCGCATCGCCGACCACCGCGCCGCGGCAATGGCCCATGTGCATCGGGCCTGTCGGATTGGCGGAGACATATTCGACGTTGATCGTCGTGCCCTGCCCCTTGGTCGAGCGGCCATAGTCGGCGGCGGCGGCGTGCACCGCCTCCAGCTCGCCGCGCCAGGTGTCGTCGCGCAGGGTCATGTTGATGAAGCCGGGTCCGGCGATGGCGACGGAGGCGACCTCGGGGATCGCGCGCAGCTGCCCGGCGATCTTCTCGGCCAGCGCGCGCGGGTTGGTGCCGGCGGGCTTGGCGAGGACCATGGCGGCGTTGGTCGCCAGATCGCCATGGGAAGCGTCGCGCGGCGGCTCCACCGTCACCGCGGCGCGGTTGAGTGCGGGCGGCAGGTCGCCGGCGCTGGTCAGCTGATCGAGCACCGCATCGAGATGGGCGGCGAAACGGGTGTAGAGCGTCATGCCCGCGCGACTAGCGCAAAGGCGCGCGGAAGGGAACGTGCCGGCGCTACCGCCTCGGCCGGGGCAGCTTCAGGATGCCAAAACCCAGCGCGAAGCCGATGAGGATGCCGAACGCCATGTTGTCGATCAGCGCGCCCAGGATGATCCCGGCGCACACGCCCATGGCGAACCCCATGCCCTGCTGCTTTTCCATTCCGGTCTCCCCCGCTTGCCGCATCAGGGGAGCGCAGGACGCCGACACCGTCAAGCTCAGCGCGCGACCGGCCGCAAACTGGCGCCGTCGATATGCCAACGCAGCTGGTCGGTCGTGGCGCCGTCCACGTTGTTGACGCGCCGCACGGTGTAGGTGCCGGTGAAATGCTGGCGAACACCGTTCGTCAGGGTAGCGTCCACCTGCACCGGCACCGCCTGGTAGATCGATCCGGCCGCCCCTTCGCTGGGCGGCAGCGTGCCGATCGTCACCTGCGTGGAGCGGGTGCGGCTGAAGCCGGCCTCGAACAGCTCCAGCGGCTGGCCGGGCGGGCCGTCATCGCCCCAGCTCTGCCAGGCGGTGCCGAAATCGCGGGCGTTGAGCGCGGGATAATAGCGGCGCACTACCGCCGCCGCGGCGGCGGCGCTGGTGGGCGCCGGGGTGCAGCCGGGCATCGCCTCGCCCTTGCCGTCGAACAGGGCGCAGGAGCGCGCGATCTCGTCCTCGATCAGTGCGCAGCTGTTGGCGGCGTTGCACGGCGGGTGCGTCGCCGGCGAGACGTTGCGGCACACCTTCACCCGTTCGGCAGCGGCCGCGGCGCCGATCTCCTGCGCGCAGGACAGCTTGCGCAGCGGCGCCGAAGCGGGGGCCGCCGGCGAGGAAGCCGCGACCGGCGTGGGAGCGACCCTCGCGGGACTTGGCGACGGCTGGGGGGCTGTCGATTGCGGCGACGGGTTGCAGCCGGCGAGGGCGAGCAGCGGCAGGAGGGCGAGGCGGTTCATGACGGCGAGAACGGCTGATCGCGGTCAATGCTCCCGCCGGTCATTGCGCCTCGCGTACGTTGGTGACCTTGCCGAAGATCGGCCGCGCCATGGTGTCGAGCCGTTCGCCCGCCTCGCCGCTCAGATCGAAGAAGGTGATCGTGTTCCGGCCCGCCCGGAGCCATGGCGCCGGCGCGTAGAGCGTGAAGGCGGGCCCGATCGACCAGAAGCGGCCGAGATTGCGCGCGCCGAGCCAGAGCTGCCCCTTGTGCAGCCCGCGCGTGTCCAGCCACGTGTCCGCCGGGCGATCCACGGTCAGCTCCGCCTGAAAGAAGCACGGCCCGGTGCAGCCTTGCGCCTTGAAGCGCAGCCGGGACGGGTCGTCCATCGGCAGCGAAAACATCCGCCAGTCGGCAACCGGCGCGCCGGCCAGCGTCACCGCGCCCGTCAGCCCGGCCTGTTCGGTGCGGATCGCCTTCGAATAGTTCACCCGGCCCGTATTCTCGACCAGCACGTCCAAGGTCGCGCCACGCGGCAGGCGCGGCAGCTCGGCCGTTTCCTGGCCTAGGCGCCGGTCCAGCGTGCCGACGAGGCGTCGATCCAGATAGACCTGCGCGTAGCTGTGCATGCCCTTGAGCATCAGGGTGCCGCCCTGCCCCGCCGGCAGCGTCGTCCGGTAGAGCACATAGCCAAAATTCTGGCCCAGTTCCTCGAAGGTGAGCGGCCGGGCGGCGCGCACCGGCCGCGGCAGATTGTCCCACAAGGAAGCGCTGCGGCGGATCGGCGACACGGGGAAGCGCCGGGCGGGTGTGGCCGCCGGCGTCGGCGCGAGCGGCCGGCCGGTCGCGTCGGCGACGGCTCGCGCGATCAGGCCATATTTGGCCCGCGGATTGCCGGCCTCGTCCAGCGGCGCATCGTAATCGTAGCTCGTCGTGTCCGGGTGGTAATCGGTGCCCTTGTGCGAGTCGGCGCCGTTCATCCAGCCGAAGCTGGTGCCGCCATGCGCCATGTAGAGCGACACCGAATAGCCGCGCTTCAGCAGAAAGCTCAGCTCCTCCGCTTCCTTCTCGCCGCTGGTTTCGTGATGGTCCTCGCCCCATTTGTCGAACCAGCCGGCCCAGTATTCGCCCACCATGCGCGGCCCGTCCGGGCGGAACGCCTCCAGCCTGGCGGCGGCGTTGCGCGCGCCGCCCGAACCGAAGTTCACCACCGAGGGCAGATCGGGCAGCGAGCCCCTGGCGAGATCGCCCGCCTGGTTGGACGTGAACAGCACGCCCTCGGCAAGCCCCGCGCGCTTGTAGCTGGCGCGCAGGCCCTTGAGATAGGCCGGGTCGCTGCCGAACGCGCCATATTCGTTCTCCAGCTGCACGGCGATGACCGGGCCACCGTTCTGCACCAGCAGCGGCTTCATCTCCTTTCCGAGCCGCAGCAGCCAGCGCTCCACCGCCGCGGTGTAGCGCGGATCGGCCGAGCGCAGGTGCAAGGTGCGATCCTTCAGCAGCCAGGCGGGATAGCCGCCCAGCTCCCATTCCGCGCAGACGTACGGCCCGGGGCGCAGGATCACGTGCAGGCCGACGCCCTGCGCCTCGCGGAGGAACGCCGCCACGTCGTTCTGGCCGGCGAAATCGTACACGCCGGGCCGCGGCTCGTGCAGGTTCCAGAAGACGTAGGTGGTCACGGTGTTCAGCCCCATCGCCTTCGCCTTGAGCAGGCGGTCGCGCCAATAGGCACGCGGAATGCGGGGATAGTGCAGCTCGCCGGAGATGATCTGAAACGGCTTGCCGTCGAGCAGGAGGTCGGCGCCGTGTACCGAGAAGCTGTGCGAAGGCGGCGCGGCGGAGGTCAGCAGCATCAAGGCGCCGGCCGCCAGAACCTTGCGCATGACCATCTCTCTCCCGCTCGTTGCGGGACCGCTTATGGCATCGCTTATATTGTCAGACCAGACAGCGCGGGCGTGTCCTTGCTTACCGGGAACAGCGTCGCCATCGTGCGGCCCGGCTCGACGCCGAAATGGCTGGAGACCGCGCCGGCGATGAACGCGTCGAGCTGCGTCGTAGGCCTGAGATCGCGGTTCTCGTATAGCTGGGCGGGAGCGACGCCGGGCCAGTCGGCCAGCACCCGCCCGCCCCTCACGCCGCCGCCCATCAGCATCGCGGCCGAGGCGGTGCCGTGATCGGTGCCGCCGGTGCCGTTCACCGCGGCGGTGCGCCCGAATTCGGTGGCGACCAGCACCATCGTGTCCGCCCAGGCCGGCCCCATGCCGCTCTTCAGCGCGCCGACCAGCGCGTCCAGGCCCTTGAGCTGCGCCGCCAGCCGGCCACGCTCGCCCGAATGCGTGTCCCACCCGCCTGTCTCGATCATGGCGATGCGCGCGCCGTCCGCGGGCGCCAGCAGGCGGGCGGTCAGCGCGCCGGTGGCGGCGGCGTTGCGGCCGTTGTCGGCGGCCAGGTCGCTGGTGAGCTGGCGCGTTTCCAGCGCCTCGCTCCACAGCCCATGCAGCTGGCTGTCGCCCTGGTAGAGCAGGGACACGCGCGACAGCAGATCGTCCGACGCCTGCGGCAGCGCGGAGGGCGCATAGGAGGAAACGTCGCGGCGCCCGCGCATCGCCATCGGGATGGTGGCGGAAACGGCGATCGCCTTCGCCTCGCCCGAGGGCAGCACGCCCAGCATGCGGTTCAGCCAGCCGTCCTTTAGCTGGTAGGCGGAGGCGCCGCCGGATTCGAGCACGTTCTGCCCGTCGAAATGCGAGCGGTCGCGATAGGGCGAGGCGACGGCATGGGCGAACAGCGCCTGTTTCTGTCCGTACAGCTCGGCCACGGTGGCCAGCGAGGGATGCAGCGCAAAGGTGGCGTCGAGCTTCGGCGCGCTCGCAAAGTCCTGCGCGAAATCGCCGCGCAAGGACGCAAAGGCCGGGTCGCCGACCGGCGCGAGCGTGTGCAGGCCATCGGCCGCGCCGCGCTGGATGATGAAAACGAAGCGCTTGTCGGTTTCCGCGCGGGCAAAGGCCAGCCGGGGCGCAAGGCCCAGCGCGGCGAGCCCGGCGGCGCCGGAGCGGATCAGGGTGCGGCGGTCGATCATGATGTCATCTCCGCAGGAATTCAGGGGCGACGAGCAGCAGGGACAGCCCCTGGCCGGGGCTCTCGGCGCGGGCGATGGCCTGCGCCGTGGCGGGCGACAGCGCGGCCGGAAAGAGCCTGGGCGCCAGCGTGCGCGCATCCAGCGCCGCGCCGGCGCGGGTGGCGAAGCGCTCGGCCGCCTCCACCCGGCGCATCAGCGCGTCCGGCCCGGCCCAGCTGCCGGCCGTGTCCTCATAGCCGACCGGCTGGCCCGGCCGCCACGTCGCCTGCCCGAGCTGGTTCAGGAGCCCCACGGCGGCCTGCGGCTGCACCTGTCGGAGCCCGAGCGCGCGATAGGCGGCGAGCGACCATTCCCAGGGTGTGCGGAACTTCGCCGGTGCCGGCGCCCACGCCTCGGGCGAGTCGATCAATGCCCGGTACACGGTCGGCAGATCGCCCCCGGACTTCAGGAATGCGGCGCGCAGGCGCTCGATCATCGCCGGCGGCGGGGTGTCGCCGGCAAAGTGGCGCGCGAGCTTGGTGGCGACATGCGCCGCGGTGGCGGGATGGACGGCCAGCGTGTCCAGCACGGCCTGCGCCTGCTCCACGCCGCCTTCCGGATAGGCCCTGCCCAGCACCGTGCGCGCGCCCGGCTGGTGCAGCGCCGCCGCAAAGACGAAGGTTCCGGGGGCCAGCTCCGCGACGTTGGCCCGGCCCGGCAATCCCCGGCGCAGCCCGGCCACCGTCCAGCCGGTCATCGCGCGGGCGAACTCGGTGACGTCGCCCTGCGCATAGCCGGTGCGAACGCCCAGCGTGTGCAGCTCCAGGATCTCGCGCGCGAGATTCTCGTTGAGGCCCACCGTGCGACGCCCGCGCGCGGCGACCTGCCGGCCATAGGCGCTGTCCGGCCCCACCGATTGCGCCTGATCGAGATAGACGAGCATCGCCGGGTGCCGCTCCACGGCGTTCAGCATGTTGGCGAAGCGGCCGAAGACATGCGGGCGGATCGCCTCGGCCTCGAACGCGCCGGCGAGCCCCGTCAGTTCCAGCTTGTCGGCGGAAACGGCGAAGTGATTGGCCCAGAAATGCACCAGCCGTTCCGCAAACGGCGCGGGGGTGACGAGCGCGGCGGCGGTGCGCGCGCCAACGGCGGCGAGATAATGGCCGCGCATCTGCTGCTGCGCGATCTGGCGGCTTTGCTGAAGCGCATCCCTGGCCGGCGCGGGCGGCGGCTGCGCGGTGCCGGGGAGTGACGGTGGCGTCGTTTCCGCCGGCACGGCAGCGGTAGCGCGCCGGCCGCGCGGCCCCGCTTCCTGCCGCAATCGTGCCTGGCGATCGTAGAAGGCGGCAAGCTGGCCGGCGATCTGCACGGTGCCGGCCAGTCCGGCCAGCGCCGGCGGACGCGGCTGGTAGGCGGCGAACTGGTCGAGCAACCATCGCTTCGGATCGCCGGGCACGGGCTCGTCGGGACGGGCGCCCAGGCCGAAGCGGTTGAGGGCGATACTGGCAGTCACCATCGGCTCTCTCCTGCTGACCGCTTACGCCCGGTTTGTCGCAGAAGTATGCCGGCTGGCGGTTCCCGCATGCAATTTCTGCAACTGGACTCGATCACAATGCGTTTGAGGCTCATGCTGCACTGCAATATCGCAGGTGCACAAGATTGAGATCGGGCAACCGGTCATCCTCCAGCATCGAAGGGATCGACCATGAAGAAGTTCCTCGCCGCCGCTGCCGTCACGCTCAGCCTGCTCGCTCCCGTCGCCGTCTACGCGCGTACCGCGGAGAAGCAGAGCTTCAAGCATGAAGGTCAGACCTACGTCTACACCGTCACCGACAAGCAGGGCGCGACCGTTTACCAGGGCCGCCGCTTCCCGTCGGGCAGCGCGTTCCGCCTGGTGCGTCGTGGCGATTATGTGACCGGCCGTTCGGGCGGCACCCCGGTCGCCTTCCGCGTGGAATCGGCTCGCGGCACCGCAGCAATCACGGTTGCCGCGCGCTAAGCTCGGCAGGTTCGAATAGTTCGAGGCGGTCGCGGCGCAAGTCGCGGCCGCCTTTTTCGTGGCGGCATGCGAGGCACGACGTTCAGCGAGAACGAGGATGGCCCCGTTCCTGCCGGTCGCCAGACGCTGTGGAAGCGGTCGTGCGTGGCGGTGCGATTGAGCCAGGACGCATCAAGCCACCTGCTTCCGCTCCAAACCGGGTAGAAGGTGGCGGAATTTGCCGGCCGGAAGGCAGGCGCGGAACCGAGCCGCTCATGGCTCGCGCGCGTTGTTCCCGCTTTGAAGGGAGTGCGCTCGGCGGCGACAATCCGATCGCCGGGCTTCAGCGTCCAGCGGCCGCCCGGATCGTGGCGCGCCTGCACACGCCCTCGCTCACAACGCTCGCCCCGCCTGGCCCGACCCCGCCCCGTCGCCCAAGGCGCGCGCAAACTCGAAGGAAGGCCGATCAGCGGCGCGGGCGAGACAGGCGCGGCTGGCGATGAGATCAAGCGGCGTGGCGGCCTTCCAACGAAGCGCCCTCCCGTGGCACGATGCCCGCCGCCGCGTCGGCCGGGCGGCACAAGGCGCTCGCGTTGCCTCATGCTCCCGTCCGGCTTATGCCCCGAACGCGGTTTTCACCTTCTGGAAGAAGCCGCTGGTCTGCGGGCATTCCTCGCCGGTTTCGGTCTCGCGAAACGCTTCCAGCAACTCGCGCTGGCGGGCGGTGAGACGGGTCGGCGTTTCCACGTCCACGCGGATGACCAGATCGCCACGCCCGCGGCCCTGCAGCACCGGCATGCCGGCGCCGCGCTGGCGCACCTCGCGACCCGACTGGGTGCCCGGCGCGATCTTCACCGGGTACAGCTCGCCATCCGGGCCGGGAATGTCGATCGTCCCGCCCAATGCGGCGGTAGTGAAGCTGATCGGCGCAGTGGCGAACAAGGTCGTGCCTTCGCGCGTGAAGATGCTGTGCCGCTGCACGTGCAGGAAGATGTAGAGGTCACCCGCCGGCGCGCCGCGCAGGCCCGCCTCGCCTTCGCCGGCAAGACGGATGCGCGTGCCCTCGTCCACCCCGGGCGGCACGTTGACGGTGAGCGTCTTGGTCTTGTCTACGCGGCCCTCGCCGCGGCAGGCCGTGCACGGGTCGGCGATCATCTCGCCCGCGCCGTGGCAGGTCGGGCAGGTGCGCTCGACCACGAAGAAGCCCTGCTGCGCGCGCACCTTGCCGTGGCCGCCGCAGGTGGTGCACCGCTTCACGCTCGTGCCGGGGGTCGCGCCGGAGCCCTCGCAGGTGTCGCAGGCGGCGGACACGTCCACCGTGATCTGCTCCTCGCGACCATGGAACGCATCTTCCAGCGTGATTTCCATGTCGTAGCGCAGGTCCGCGCCGCGCCGCGGGCTGGAACGGCCACCGCCGCCGCCGCGCTGGCCGCCCATGAACTCGCCGAAGATGTCCTCGAAAATGTCGCTGAAGGCCGAGGCATCGCCGAAGCCCGCTCCGCGCCCGCCGCCGGCCCCGCCGTTCTTGAATGCGGCATGGCCGAAGCGATCATAGGCCGCGCGCTTCTGCGGATCCTTCAGGCAGTCATAGGCCTCGCTGATGGCCTTGAACTTCGCCTCGGAGTCCTTGCACCCGGCATTGCGGTCCGGGTGAAATTTCATCGCCAGCTTGCGATAGGACGACTTGATCGTCGCATCGTCCGCGGTGCGCTCGCATTCGAGCAGCTCGTAATAATCGACTTCGGTCATGCGATCCCCGCGCAGGCAAGAGCCGCCCGCCCTTCACCAATCGAAGGACGGGCGGCTCGCACCCCTTACGCCTTGTTGTCGTCGACGTCGGAGAACTCGGCGTCGACCACGTCTTCGCCGCCGGCCTCGCTGCCCGCGGCAGGCGACGCCTCGGACTGGGCCTGCTTCTCGTAGATCGCCTGGCCGAGCTTCATGGCCACCTGCGCCAGCGCGTTGGCCTTGTCCTTCATCGCCTCGGCGTCGTTGGACTCAACCGCGGTCTTCGCCTCGGCAATGGCCGCCTCGATCTCGGACTTGAGGCTCGCATCCACCTTGTCGCCGTTCTCGGCGAGCTGCTTCTCAGTGGTGTGGATCAGCGATTCGGCGTTGTTCTTCGCCTCCGCGCCTTCGCGCCGCTTCTTGTCCTCGTCGGCGAACTTCTCGGCATCGCGCACCATCTGCTCGATGTCGTTGTCCGACAGACCGCCCGAGGCCTGGATGCGGATCTGCTGCTCCTTGCCGGTGCCCTTGTCCTTGGCGGACACGTTGACGAGGCCGTTGGCGTCGATGTCGAACGTCACCTCGATCTGCGGCACGCCGCGCGGCGCCGGCGGGATGCCGACCAGATCGAACTGGCCGAGCAGCTTGTTGTCCGCCGCCATCTCGCGCTCGCCCTGGAACACGCGGATCGTCACCGCCTGCTGGTTGTCGTCCGCGGTCGAGTAGGTCTGCGCCTTCTTGGTCGGGATCGTGGTGTTGCGGTCGATCATGCGGGTGAACACGCCGCCCAGCGTCTCGATGCCGAGGCTCAGCGGGGTCACGTCGAGCAGCAGCACGTCCTTCACGTCACCCTGCAGCACGCCGGCCTGGATGGCCGCGCCCATGGCGACCACCTCGTCCGGGTTCACGCCGGTGTGCGGCTCCTTGCCGAAGAACGACTTCACGACGTCGCGCACCTTGGGCATGCGGGTCATGCCGCCCACCAGCACCACTTCGCTGATGTCCGCCGCCTTCACGCCGGCATCGGCCAGCGCCTTCTTGCACGGCTCCAGCGTGCGCTGGATCAGGTCATCGACCAGACGCTCCAGATCGGCGCGGGTGATCGACTTGACCAGGTGCTTCGGGCCGTTCTGGTCGGCGGTGATGAAGGGCAGGTTCACTTCGGTCGACTGCGCCGAGCTGAGCTCGATCTTCGCCTTCTCGGCGGCTTCCTTCAGCCGCTGTAGCGCCAGCTTGTCCTTGGTGAGGTCGATGCCCTCGGCCTTCTGGAAGTCCGATGCCAGGAAGTTCAGGAGCTTGTTGTCGAAGTCCTCGCCGCCCAGGAACGTGTCGCCGTTGGTGGCCTTCACCTCGAACACGCCATCGCCGATCTCCAGGATGGAGATGTCGAACGTGCCGCCGCCAAGGTCATAAACCGCGATGGTCTTGTTGTTGTCCTTGTCGAGGCCGTAGGCGAGCGCCGCCGCCGTCGGCTCGTTGATGATGCGCAGCACTTCGAGGCCCGCGATCTGGCCCGCGTCCTTAGTCGCCTGGCGCTGTGCGTCGTTGAAGTATGCCGGCACGGTGATGACCGCCTGGGTCACCGTCTCGCCGAGATAGGCCTCGGCGGTTTCCTTCATCTTCTGAAGCGTGAAGGCCGAGATCTGCGATGGCGAATAGTCCTTGCCGCCGGCCTGCACCCACGCGTCGCCATTCTGGCCGCGCACGATGTGGTACGGCACCAGCTCGGTGTCCTTCTTGGTGATCGGATCGTCGAAACGGCGCCCGATCAGGCGCTTCACCGCAAACACGGTGTTGTCCGGGTTGGTCACCGCCTGGCGCTTGGCGGGCTGGCCGATCAGGCGCTCGCCATCCTTCGCGAAGGCGACGATCGACGGCGTGGTGCGCGCACCTTCCGCATTCTCGATCACCTTGGGGCTGCCGCCTTCCATCACGGAAACGCAGCTGTTGGTCGTGCCCAGGTCGATACCGATTACTTTTGCCATTGGTCCTCTACGGCCCCCATCAACGAATGTTCATCCGAAAGCCCCCGAGCCCCTCACGAGAGGCGGCCGGACGCCTGTTACGGAGGCGATATAGGAGGGCTTGCGCTTGCCGCAAGATTTTCACGTGCGTAGGGAACCGCTTGTGGTTTCCCGTTGTGGGAGAAGGTGGTTGCGCGCGTTGATACCCCTGACGATGATCGCCGCCGTTGCCGGCTGCGCGGAGGCGCCCAGGCAGCTGGAGGTGACGGGCGGCTATGTCCGCCTGTCCGCGGTGCCGCGCAACCCGGCCGCCGCCTATTTCACGATCCAGAACGGGCCGAGCGCGACGCGCCTCATCACGGTGACGAGCGAGGCGGTGATCCGCAGCGAGATGCACGAAAGCAGGACGAATGCGGGCGGAATGTCGTCCATGAAGCCGTTGCAGGACGTGCCCGTCTCGGCAAACGGCACGCTGGAGTTCAAGCCGGGCGGCCGCCACGTGATGCTGTTCAACGTCAATCCGGGGGTGAAGCCGGGCTATCGCATGCTGTTCAGCTTCACCTTCGCCAACGGCCAGCGGCTGCAACGCCGCCTGCCGGTGATCGGCGCGGGCGATCCGGCGCCCGGCACCGAGTGACGCGCCCGCTCACCGCCGGCGAGATCGCGCTTGCCCGGACGATATTCGGGGACGCCATCGATTATGCGGGGGCGAGCATATCAGACCGGAAATGGGCGTTCTTCCAGCCGCGCGAGGTCGCGATGGCGCCGCGCGGATGCATCCATTTCCATCCCAGGGGCTCGCTCTACCGCGACGATTTCGCGACCTGCGGCCTGGCCGACCAGGGGCTGTTCCTGCACGAAATGACGCATGTCTGGCAGCATCAGCGCGGCATCTTCCTGCCGCTCGCGCGCCATCCCTTCTGCCGCTACGGCTATGCGGTGCATCCCGGCTGGACGCTGAAGCGCTACGGCATCGAGCAGCAGGCGGAGATCGTGCGGCACACCTTTCTGCTCCGCCGCGGGGCGAAGGTGGTGGGAGCACCGCCGCTGGCGACGTATGAGGGCATTCTGCCGTTCCAGGGCGGGTGACGGGGCAAAGCGCCCCCCGCGACTGCCGGAGACTGTCGACCCTTAAGCTACGAGCTGCCCCACCCGAAGCGTGTTCCCGCGGAAGCGGGAACCCAGCGCCGCCGGCGGCATGTCTTGTGGCTCTGGACCCCCGCTTTCGCGGGGGCACGGCGCATTTCAGGGATGAAGGGCAGCTCTAATCCAGCGCCGCACCGACATGCTCCTGCCCCCGTGCCTCTGCGAGCAATTGCTGCCGGTGCCGTTCGGCATAGCGGGCGCGCTGTTCGTCGCTGCGCCGGGCGTGACAGGACGGGCAACTCACGCCCTCGCGGTAGAGCGGCGAGGCGCGCTCCGCCTCGCCGAGCGGCCGCTGGCAGGCGCGGCACAGCGTGTGCGTGCCGGGCGACAGCCGGTGGCCGACCGCCACCCGCTCGTCGAACACGAAGCATTCGCCCTGCCAGCGGCTGTCGTGCTGTTCGACCGTTTCCAGATATTTGAGGATGCCGCCGTCCAGGTGGAACACGTCCTCGACGCCCTCGCCCTTCAGAAAGGCGGTGGACTTCTCGCAGCGGATGCCCCCGGTGCAGAACATCGCCACCCGGCGCTTGCCGGCAACCAGTTCCTCGCGATGGTCGCGGAACCAGGCGGGGAAGTCGCGAAAGCTCTCGGTCTTCGGGTCCACCGCGCCGGCAAAGCTGCCGATCGCCACTTCGTAATCGTTGCGCGTGTCGATCAGCAGCGTTTCCGGATCGGCGATCAGCGCGTTCCACTCGGCCGGCGCCACATAGGTGCCGACGATCGCCAGCGGATCGACCCCCGGCACGCCCATGGTCACGATTTCGCGCTTCACCCGCACCTTCATGCGGCGGAACGGCGGGGCGTCCGCAGCGGAGAACTTCACCGACAGGTCGGCGCAGCCGGGCAGCGCGCGGACGTGCGCCAGCACCGCCTCGATCGCAGGCCGGGCGCCGGCGATCGTGCCGTTGATCCCCTCGCCCGCCAGCAGCAGCGTGCCCTTCACGCCCCGCTCGCGGCACAAGGCGAGCAGCGGCCCGCGCAACGCCGCCGGATCGTCGAACCGCGCGAAGCGATACAGCGCGGCGACCTGAAGCGCCTCGCTCACAGCGCGTCGAAGTCGATCGGCCCGTGGCGGTCGAGCCAGTTCGGCGCCTCGGGCATCGGGTATTTGAGGCCGGTCGCGCAGTTGAACAGCACCACCTGCTCGTCCTCGTCCACCTCGCCGGTACGCAGCGCCTCGCGATACGCGGCCAGCGTCGCGCCGCCTTCCGGACACAGCAGCAGGCCGTCGCGCCGCGCGCAATCGTCCACCGCGGCAAGGATCGCCGGGTCGCCGACGCCCACCGCCTTGCCGCCGCTTTCCCGCACCGCGCGCAGGATCAGGAAGTCGCCCACCGCGCGCGGCACGCGAATGCCGGCGGCGACGGTGTGCGCGTCCTCCCAACGCTCGGCATGTTCCTGGCCTTCCTCGAACGCGCGGACGATCGGCGCGCAGCCGCTGGCCTGCACCGCATACATGCGCGGGCGTTCGGAGCCGATCCAGCCGAGCTGCTCCAGCTCGTCGAACGCCTTCCACATGCCGATGAGGCCGGTGCCGCCGCCGGTGGGGTAAAAGATCGCATCGGGCAGCGTCCAGCCGAGCTGCGCGGCCAGCTCCAGCCCCATCGTCTTCTTGCCCTCGATCCGGTACGGCTCCTTCAGGGTGGAGAAATCGAACCAGCGTCCTTCCGCCGCGCCCTTCCCCACGATGGCGCCGCAATCGTCGATCAGGCCGTTCACGCGGTACACGCGCGCGCCCTGCATCGCGATCTCGCGCACGTTCACTTCCGGCGTGTCCTCCGGGCAGAACACGATCGTCTCGATGCCGCAGCGGCTGGCATAGGCGGCCAGCGCCGCGCCGGCATTGCCGTTGGTCGGCATGGCGATCTTCGTCACGCCCAGTTCGCGGGCCATGGCGACGGCCATGACGAGCCCGCGCGCCTTGAAGCTGCCGGTCGGCAGGCGGCCTTCGTCCTTGACCAGCACGTTGCCGCCGCCGCCCGACTTCGGGATCGGGATCAGCGGCGTCTCGATCTCGCCCAGGCTGACGATGCTGTCGGTGCGACGCACCGGCAGCAACTCCCGCCAGCGCCACAGGTCCGTCGCGCGGCTTTCCAGCAGGCGGCGCGGCAGGTTCGCCTTCACCGCCTCCAGATCGTAGCGGACCAGCAGCGGTCGGCCGACACGCGACAGGCCATGCAGCTGGTCCGCCTCGTAGCGCTCGCCGCTCATCGAGCATTCCAGATGCGTGACGAAAGTCGGGCGATCGGTGGTGAGATTGAGGTTCATGGCGCCAGCCATGCCGCCAATCGCGCCCGCCGCCAAGCCCGTGTCAGCGCCCGGCGAGCGTAGCGGCGCCCGCCTTGCCGGCCGCGCCCAGCCACGGCGACAGCGGTGCCCAGGGTACCGCCACGGGGTTGGCGCAGGCCGCCACCACATGCGGCAGTTCCGGGGTGAAGCTCAGGCCGGCGCGCGACAGGCCGATGTCCCAGAACTCGGCGGTGTTCAGCGTCTCGCGGCATTCCGCCTCCAGCTCGCCGGCGCGGGCAAGCAGGAAGTCCCGAAAGGCGGAGCGGAGCGCCACGCCATGATCCCGTCGGTCGATCGCGCCCGGCGCGAGCCAGCCGTGCAGATCGACTTCGCGGCCGGTGGTGCGATCAAAGACGAGCGAGCTGTTGGTGCCGTCCGGATGCGCCCCGCCGCAATAATAGCCGACCAATTCGGTGGCGGCGAGCCAGCGCGGCGTGATCAGCGTGGGCGTTACCCGCGCCTCGTAATCGCCTCCGCCGCTCGGCGAGGCGAGCGCGCCGGTGATGCAACCGTACCAGTCGCTGCCGGTCGCGCTTGCCGGCATCAGCTCCCGCAGCCGGGCGTTGATCCGCACCGAGGCGGCGTCCGTTCCCGTAAGGGCGAAGCTTTCCAGCTTCACGTCGGGAAAGGCCGGACCAGCGTCGAAGGTCAGCCGCGTGTAGCTCTCGCCAGCCAGCCTGGCCGGGGTGGATGCAACGCGAAGAAAGCGCAGCCGCGGGCCGTTGAACGCCACGCCGGCGCACGGCTCCTCGTCTCCGGCGGCAAGCCGCGTCAAACGGAAGGGCAGTCGCCGCGCCCCGTATCGCCAGCTTCCCGCCAGCAGCCGCGGGCCGACCGTCGCAAAGGTCCAGCTCGGCCCGGCGGTCCCCTGCGGCCGGTCCGCCTTTTCCGCCCACACCCGCGAGCCGCCTGCCTGCTCCAGCCGGATCGGGCGCAGCCTGGACAGATAATAATAGCTGCCGAAACCGCCGCCCAGGCCGTCCCGGGCAAGGCAGGCGCGAACGGGCAGCGAGCCCACCTGTCCCTGCCACACGCCGGCCCATGCCGGCTCCGGCGCCCGATCGCCTGCCGAGGCCGGCTGGGCGGACCCGGCCAGGAGCGCCGTGGCCAGAACCGCGAGCGCTCCCGCCACCGGTCAGTCCGGCTTCTTCGCCACGGCCACCAGCGCCGGGCGCAGCAGCCGGTCCTTGATCATGTAGCCGGACTGCATCTCCTGCACGATGGTGCCCGCTTCCTGGTCGCTGGGCATTTCCATCATCGCCTGGTGCTTGTTCGGATCGAGCTTTTCGCCCATCGCCGACAGCTTGGTGATGCCGTTGCGGCCAAACACCGCGGCCAGCTCGCGGCCGGTCGCTTCCAGACCGACGACCAGGCCCTTGAACTTCTCGTCCTCGCGCAGCTCGGCGGGGATCGCCGCCAGCGCGCGCTCCAGATTGTCCGCCACCGACAGCACGTCGCGCGCGAAGCTGGTCGCGGCATAGGCGCGCGCGTCGCTGGCTTCCTTTTCGGCGCGGCGGCGCATGTTCTGGATGTCGGCCTGCGCATACAGCACCTGCTGCTTGGCCTCCGCCAGCTGGTTCTCCAGCTCGGCCGTGCGGTCATGCTCGGCCACCTCGGGCGCGGCTTCCGCGGTTTCTTCGCGCAGGTTTTCGGTGGCGGTTTCGGTGCCGCTCGTTTCTTCGGTCATCGGTTCCCCGTGTTTCTTCTCAGGACATGAGCCGCGCGAGTGTCGCGGCAGTGAAATCCACCATGGGCACGACGCGCGCATAGTTCAACCGCGTGGGGCCGATCACGCCCACCACGCCGACCACCCGGCCGTCGCTGCCATGAAACGGCCGCGCGATCACGGACGAGCCGGACAGCGCGAACAGCTTGTTCTCCGCGCCGATGAAGATGCGGGTGGAATCGCCGGCGGCGGCGCTGTCCAGCAGGCGGGCCACCTCCTGCTTGCCTTCGAGATCGTCGAGCAGGTCGCGCACGCGCTCCAGATCCTCGGCGGCGGCGGCATCGATCAGTCGGCCCTGCCCGCGCACGATCAGCACCGGGCGGCGCTCGCCATCCTCGCTCCACACCGCCAGCCCCTGTTCGATCAGCGCGCGGGCCGCGGCGTCGAGCGCGGCGCGCCCATCCGCCAGTTCGCGCTCGATGCGCTGGCGTGCCTCCGTCAGCGTGCGGCCGGACAGCATGGCGGTCAGGTAATTGCCCGCTTCGGTCAGCGCGTCGGCCGTCATGCCCGGCGGCAGGTCGAGCAGCCGGTTCTCCACCGAGCCGTCGTCGGCCACCAGCACGGCCAGCGCCCGGTCCGGCGACAAGCGTACGAAGCCCAGCTGGCGCAGCACGATCTCGCGCTTGGGCACCATGACGAGCCCGGCACAAGCCGACAGGCCGGACAGGGCAAGCGTGGTGGCGGCAAGCGCCTCCTCCACCGGCCCGGCGCGGCCCGCTCGCGCCTCGATCGCCGCGCGCTCCTCCGCCGAGGGCTCCAGCGCGTGCATCATGCCGTCGACGAACAGGCGCAGGCCGGTTTCGGTCGGCAGGCGCCCGGCGCTGGTGTGCGGCGCGGCGAGCAGGCCGGCTTCCTCCAAATCCTGCATGACGTTGCGGATGGAGGCCGGCGACAGGTTCAGCCCCGATCGCTGCGCAATGGTGCGCGAGCCCACCGGCGACCCGCTGGCGATGTAGCTTTCCACCACCACGCGGAACACGTCGCGGGCGCGATCGGTCAGGTCGGTGACGGGAGGAGCGGGCATGACCCTTATCTAGGCCGCCGCCCGCCGTCCGTCATCCCCGCCCATCCCTCCCGCCGCATCGATCGGCCGGAATTCAGCGCTTGCCGATGAACGCCGAGCGATCGCCGATGAACGCGGCGATCGGCAGCGCCTCGGGCGCGCTGCGGATCGTCTCGCGCATGCGCTGCGCCTTGGGGCCGCCGCAGCCCATGTAGAGCGACAGGTGTGCGGGCTTGCGGCCGCCCCCCGACCAGCCGATCTCCGTCGTCGGCATGTCGGTGGGCGCCGGGCCGCAGGCAGGATTGTCCGGCGTCAGGCGCACGGTGCCGACCGGACGGCTGGCGATCAGGCGCCGGCGAAAGGCGACATATTGCCGCTTGCTCACGCGGAAATGCCGCACGCCGGTGGCCGCGGTGAACATCCTGCCCTCGAACGTCCCTTGCCCATCCGCCGAGACGCTGACCTTGTACACCGGGCAGGAGCCAAAGCAGCGGCCCGTCTCGTAGGTGATGGTCTCCGGCGCGTTCACGCCGGCAAGCGCCAGCGCGGCAAGAAGGATGGACACAGGCAGAGCTCCCTTATGAGGCTGGCGGATCGCCGGCCTCCTCGCTAACGCCTGCCAACACGAACCTTGAGGAGAGTTGAATGCGCCCCAGCGGCCGCGCCCCCGATCAGATGCGGGCAATCACCATCGAGCCCCGCTTCACCAAGCACGCCGAAGGATCGGTGCTGATCGGTTTCGGCGACACCAAGGTGCTGGTCACCGCCTCCGTCGAGGAGCGCGTGCCGCCCTTCCTGCGTGGGCGTGGCGAAGGCTGGGTGACGGCCGAATACGGCATGCTCCCGCGCGCCACCAACACCCGCAACAGCCGTGAAGCCGCCAAGGGCAAGCAATCCGGCCGTACCCAGGAGATCCAGCGGCTGATCGGCCGTTCCCTGCGCGCCGTCACCGACCTCAAGATGCTGGGCGAGCGGCAGATCACGCTCGACTGCGACGTGATCCAGGCCGATGGCGGCACGCGCACCGCGTCCATCTCCGGCGCCTGGGTGGCGCTGCGCCTCGCGATCGACGGGCTTTTGGCGGAGGGCAAGCTGACCGCCGACCCGCTGACGCAGAAGGTGGCGGCGGTGAGCTGCGGCATCCACCAGGGAACGCCGGTGCTCGACCTCGATTACATCGAGGACTCGGCGGCCGATGCCGATGCCAATTTCGTGCTGCTGGAAAACGGCAACATTGCCGAGGCGCAGGCGACCGCCGAAGGCGCGACCTATGACGAGGAGGCACTGCTCCGCCTGCTGCGCCTCGCGCGCATCGGCTGCGGCGAGATCTTTGCCGCGCAGGCAAAGGCCGTGGCGAAGTGAGCGGCCCCGACGAGGGGATCGGGGGCGACGCCCCGCAGGCGATCCGCAAGCTCGCCCCCGGCAAGCTCGTCATCGCCAGCCACAATGAAGGCAAGGTGCGCGAGATCCGCGCGCTGCTCGCGCCCTTCGGCATCGAGCCGGTTTCGGCCAAGGAGCTGGACCTGCCGGAGCCGGTGGAGAACGGCACCACCTTTGTCGCCAATGCCGAGCTGAAGGCGCGCTCGGCGGCCGACCTGTCCGGCCTGCCGGCGCTGGCCGACGACAGCGGCTTGTGCATGGACGCGCTGAACGGCGATCCCGGCGTCTACACCGCCAACTGGGCGGAAACCGCGGACGGCTCGCGCGACTGGAACCTGGCCATGCGCAAGGTGGAGGACGCGCTTGCCGCCAAGGGCCCGGAGGTCGGCCGGGACGCGCATTTCGTCTGCGTGCTCGCGCTCGCCTGGCCGGACGGGCATGTGGAATGGTTCGAAGGACGCAGCGAAGGCACGCTCACCTGGCCGCCGCGCGGCACGGTGGGCTTCGGCTACGATCCCGTTTTCGTGCCGCTGGGCCGCGACCAGACCTATGCCGAGCTGCCGCCGGAGGAAAAGCACGCGATCAGCCACCGTGCCGACGCCTTCCGCCAGCTCGTGTCGGCGGTGTTCTGAGGGAACCCCGCCGCCGCGGCCGGGTTTCGCCGGGCGGGTCAACACAACGAGCGGGGTGACGATGGACGCGCGAAAGCTCCTGCCCTCCTCCCCGGCGGGCCGATGGGCCGCCGGCATCGGCGCCTCCGTCGCGGCGCTCGCCCTGTTGCGCTGGGCCAGCCGCCTTCCCGAACCCGAGCCGGGCACGCCCGCGCCCGCCTTTGACGATCCGGGTGCCACTGCGCTCGGCAAGGGCATCGCGCCGCATCTTGCCGAACATCCGGACCTGTCGGGGCTGCACCTGCTGTCCGACCCGCTGGACGCCTTTGCCGCGCGCATGCTGCTCGTGCGCCGGGCCGAGCGCAGCCTCGATCTGCAATATTATATCTGGCACGGCGATCGCACGGGCACGCTCCTGCTGGAAGCGATTCACCAGGCCGCCGGGCGCGGCGTGCAGGTCCGCCTGCTCCTGGACGACAACGGCATCGCGGGGCTCGACCCCGTCCTCGCCGGGCTGGACGAGCACCCGAACATCGAGGTGCGGCTGTTCAACCCCTTCCGCATCCGCTTCCCCAAGTCGATCGGCTACGTTGCCGACTTTCAGCGGCTGAACCGGCGCATGCACAACAAGAGCTTCGTCGCCGACGGCGCGGTGACCATCGTCGGCGGCCGCAACATCGGCGACGAATATTTCGGCGCGGGCGATGCCGGGCTGTTCGCCGACCTGGACGTGATGGCGGTCGGGCCGGTGGTGCGCGACGTGTCCGCCGGGTTCGACGTCTATTGGCGCTCGGCCTCCGCCTGCCGCGCGTCGCGGTTGCTGCCGAAGCTCACCCGCCGCGAGCGGCAGCGCCGCCGGCTGGCCCACCGCGCCTCCGTTGTCGAGCGGGACGCGTCCGCGCGGCGCTATGTGGAGCGGGTGAAGGAGCTCCCGCTGGTGGAGCAGCTCGTCGCCGGCACCCTGTCGCTGGAATGGGCGAAGGTGCGGATGCTGTCCGACGATCCCGCCAAGGCGCAGGGTCTGGCGGAGCCGTCGGGGCTGCTGGCGGGCAAGCTGGAACAGGCGATCGGCACGCCGCAACGCGAGATCGGCGTGATTGCCGGCTATTTCGTGCCGGGCGACCGCGGAACGCAGATGCTGTCCGATCTCGCGCGCCGGGGCGTTGCCGTGTCCGTGCTGACCAACGCGTATGCCACCAACGACGTGGCGGTGGTCCATGCCGGCTATGCCCCCTACCGGCCCGCCCTGCTCGCCGCGGGCGTGCGCCTGTTCGAGCTGTGCGCCGAGGCGAGCGGCCCTTCGGCACGGGAGCGGCGGCGCGGCAGCCGGCTGGGCGTGGGCAGCAAGCTGCGCGGCTCCGGCACCGGATCGGTTGCGGCGCTGCGTTCGGGCGCGTCCACGCTGCATGCCAAGACCTTCACCGTAGATCGCGAGCGGCTGTTCATCGGCTCGTTCAACTTCGATCCGCGCTCGATCGACCTCAACACCGAACTGGGCTTCTTGATCGAAAGCCCGACGCTTGCGAGCGGTGTCGCCGACGCGTTCGACACGGTGATACCGGAACACAGCTACCGGGTGGCGCGCGACGCGGACGGCACGCTTTGCTGGCATGCTCCCGGTGGCAAGGCGCAGGTGCGGGAACCGGGCATGTCGCCGCTCGATCACCTGCTGGTGCGGGTTGCTGCCGCGCTGCCGATCCAGTGGCTGCTGTGAGGCGTCAGAAGGCGCGCTGGCCCACCACGTTGCCCGGCGGGCTGTAGCGGCACACCAGGTAATCGTCGCGCGGCCCGCCGGCGAGCGCACAGCCGACCGCGCGCGAGGTGCGCCACACGATCTGCGTGTAATGGCCGACGTCGCGCCAGTTGCCCGTGCGGCTGAAATTGGGCGTGACCTCGTTCACGAACGACTTCTGCTCGTCCACCCACAGCTGCACCATCTCGGCATAGCTGTAGGCGCCGCGCGTGCCGGTGAAGAGGTTCTCGCCTTCCCGGCCCGGCCCTTGCGGCTGCTCGGCATGCTGGAAGCGGCCGGTGCGCGCCATCTCCTCCGCATAGGCGCGAGCATGCGCGGCGAGCGTGTCGTCCCAGGCGAGCGGCGGCACCCCGACGATCGCCCGCGCGCGATTGTGGCCGGTCAGCATCGCGTCTCGCAGCAGCGCGCTGCCCCGTGCGGCCGGCTCCTGGCTGGGCCTGGCCTCCACCACGCGCGGCGGGCCGGAGGAGCAGCCGGCCGGCAGGAGGGCAAGCAGCGGGGCGAGCGCAAGAACATGGCGTTTCGTCATGGCAGCCCTCATATGCGCACCCGCATGCCCTCCCAACAACCCCTCGACGCGCCCCTTGCCCTGTATGTCCACTGGCCGTTCTGCGTCTCCAAATGCCCGTATTGCGACTTCAACAGCCATGTTCGCGACAGCGTGGACCAGGATCGGTGGCGCGCGGCGATGCTGCGCGACCTCGCCTATGAGGCGGCGGCGCTGCCGGGGCGGCGGCTGGGCTCGATCTTCTTTGGCGGCGGCACCCCCTCGCTGATGCCGCCGGAAACGGTGGCGGCGGTGATCGCCGCGGCGACCAACGCCTGGGTGCCGGAGCCCGACCTGGAGATCACGCTGGAGGCCAATCCCTCGTCGGTCGAGGCGGCGCGCTTCGCCGATCTGGCGAGCGTTGGCGTGAACCGGGTGAGCCTGGGATTGCAGGCGCTGGACGACGCGGCGTTGCGCTTCCTCGGCCGGGCGCACGGCGTGGCCGAAGGGCTCGGCGCGCTCGACACGGCGCAGCGCCATTTCGGCCGCGTGAGCTTCGACCTGATCTACGCGCGACCGGGCCAGAGCCTCGCTGGGTGGGAGGCCGAGCTGTCGCGCGGTCTCGGCTTCGGCACCGAGCATCTGTCGCTGTACCAGCTGACGGTGGAACCCGGCACGCGCTTCGCCACCGAGGCGGCGGCGGGACGGCTGGTGCTGCCGGATGGCGACGCCGCCGCCGACCTCTACGAGGCGACCCGCGCGCTCACCGGCGCGGCGGGGCTGCCGGCCTATGAGACGAGCAACCACGCACGGGTCGGCGCGGAGAGCCGCCACAACCTGACCTACTGGCGGTATCGCGACTATGCCGGCATCGGCCCCGGCGCGCATGGCCGCCGCAATGGACTAGCCACGCAGCGGCGCCGCAAGCCGGAGAACTGGCTGGCGGCGGTGGACCGCAACAGCCATGGCGCGGAGCTGGAGGAGCCGCTTGCGGCGGAGGACCGCATCACCGAGGCGCTGGTCATGGGCCTGCGCCTCGCCGAGGGCGTCGACCTGGCGCGCATCGCCTCGCTGGGCGGGCGATCGATCGCGGAGATCGTCGACGAGGCGGCGATCGTCCGCCTGTCGACGCAAGGCTTCGTGGAGCGCGCGGGAAACCGGCTGGCGGTGCTGCCCGCCGGCGCGCTGCTGCTCGATGCGATCCTGCCGCAGGTGGTGCGTTAGGGCGTGTACTAGCCTATTTGCCGAAGCCGCCCGGTGCCGGCGCCACGGTGGCGACCGCGCCGCCGCGCACTTCCTGCACTTCCAGCGCGCGCTCGGCCACGCCGTCCCGGCCGAAGCGGAAGGCGCCGTCGATGCCGGAGAAGCCGCCCCGGTCGCGCAGCCGCTCCTCCGGGAACGGCCGGCCGACCGGCCAGTCGCGGGCGATGCGCACCGTCAGCAGCACCGCGTCATAGCCGAGGCTCGACAGGCGATACGGCGCGCTGCCAAACCGCGCCCGGTACTTGGCCGCATATTGCCCGTACAAACCGTCCGAGACGCTGGCGAACCACGCGCCGTTCAGCGCCGGCTTGGCGGCAAGCGAGCCTTCCGCGTTCCACAGATCGGTGCCGAGGATATGCGCGGACGGGCTGCCGTTGCGACGGACGAGCGGGGCCGCCGCCGCGGCATTGCCGCTGCCATCGGCGATCAGCACCGCCCCATAAGGCGCGTTCTTGGCCATGCGGGTGACCGCGGCCGAGATCGCGCCGGGCACGCGGTCATAGGTCTGCAGGCTGACCACCTGCCCGCCAGCGCTTTCCACCGCGCGGAGGAACGCGGTGGAGGCGCGCTGGCCATAGGTGCCGTTGGGAACGAGGCCGCCGAACGTCGTCACGCCCTGCGCGCGGGCATAGCCGACCACGCGCTCGATTGACTGGCCCGGCGCGGTGCCCATCAGGTACGCGCCGCCGCCGGCGGCCGAAACGTCGTTGGAGAAGCCGACGACCGGAACCGCCGCGGCACGCGCGATCGGCGCCACCGCGCGCACGTCCTCCGCCAGAAGCGGCCCCAGGATCAGACCATTGCCCTCCGCCAGCGCGCGCCGTGCCGCGGCAGCGGCGCCGCCTGCGGTGTCGTAGGTGGTGATGCGCACCTGCTCGCTGCGGGTGTCCATGATCGCCATCTGCGTCGCGTTGGCGAGGCTGCGCCCCACCCCGGCATTCGGCCCGCTGAGCGGCACCAGCAGGGCGACGCGGTGGCGCTGGTTGTCCTCGGGAATGCCGCCGGTCACCGGGCGCGGCGCAACGGCGCGGGGCGGCGGGGGCGGCGCGCGGTTCGGCGACTCGGCGCCGCGCGGCACCACCGTCGAGCACGCGCCCAGGAGCAGCGCGCCGGCGATCGCCGCCAGCCGCCCGAACCCGAGCCGTTTCGATTCCGGCCGTTGCGGCCTGCCTGCCTGCTCTGCCATGAGACCCCCCGATGAACGCTTCACTCGAGCCCGGGCTCTACATCGTCGCGACCCCGATCGGCAATCTCGGAGACCTGTCTCCCCGCGCGGCCGACATCTTGTCGCGGGCGGACCTGATCGCGGCGGAGGACACGCGCGTCACCGCCGGCCTGCTGCGCCATATCGGCGTGAAGCGGCCGATGACGCCCTATCACGACCACAATGCCGATGCGGTGCGGCCGGGGCTGGTCGCCCGGCTGGGCTCGGAGGCGATCGCCCTAGTGTCCGACGCGGGCACGCCGCTGATCTCCGATCCCGGCTTCAAGCTGGTGCGCGATGCGCGCGCGGCCGGCCATGCGGTGGTGACGATCCCCGGCCCCTGCGCCGCCATTGCCGCGCTGACTTTGGCCGGGCTGCCCACCGATCGCTTCCTGTTCGCCGGCTTCCTGCCGAGCAAGGCGCAGGCGCGGGCCGAGGCGATCGCGGAGGTGGCGGCGATCCGCGCCACCCTGGTCTTCTACGAATCCGGCCCCCGGCTGGGCGCGACGCTGGCGGCGTTGGCCGAGGGTTTGGGCGACCGCGAAGCGGCGGTGACCCGGGAGATTTCCAAGAAATTCGAGGAGGCTGTCACCGGCACGCTGTCCACGCTTGCCGAACGCTATGCCGAGGCGGGGCCGAAGGGCGAGATCGTCGTGGTGGTCGCCCCGCCCGGCGCGCCCGCCCCGGCCAGCGCGGAGGATGCCGACGCGGCTTTGCGGGAAGCGCTCGCCCGCCTGCCCGCAAGCAAGGCGGCCGGCGAGGTGGCCAGGCGACTCGGGCTCGACCGGCGGGAGCTGTACGCACGGGCACTGGCGATGAAGGCCTAAGGCGAATTGCAGGCCGCCCCGACGACTGATACCTTGTCCACAGTCAACGAAATGGGGGAGCCAATGCTGTGTCGATCGGCAAGCGTCTTCTGTCAGTCCTCGCGACCGTTGCCATGCTGACGCCCGGCTCCGCAACGGCCGAACCCGCCGGCAGGATCACCGGCATCGGTGGCATCTTCTTCAAGAGCAAGGACCCCAAGGCGTTGATGGCCTGGTACCGGGACGTTCTTGGCGTCAAGGTGGAATCATGGGGCGGCGCGGCGCTGCCATATGACGCGCCGCAGCACCCGCCCGTGCTCGTCCTCAACGCAGTGAAGGCGGGGTCCGACTATATGGAGCCCTCGAAGCGCGAGTTCATGTTGAACTTCGCGGTGGACGATCTGACGGCGTTCCTGGATCGCCTGAAGGCCAAGGGGGTCGCCATCCTCAAGCGCGACGACAGCGACGCAAGCGGCACGTTCGCGTGGATCGTCGATCCCGACGGCACCAAGATCGAACTGTGGGAGCCGAAGGCGGAACCGGCGGCGAACTGAGCCGCCGGCGAGGGCGGCCGGGTCGCGCTTCGTGCGTTCCCCCTTGCTCGCCCGGGCCGCCGCGGGCACGCTTTGCCGCATGTCCCATATTCCCCTGCCCGCCAGAGACCGCCGCATGGCCGAGGCCGCCGGGCGACGTGGCGAACGGCTGGCCGCGTGGTGGCTGCGGCTGAAGGGCTGGACGATCCTCGACCGGCGGGTGCGGACCAAGGACGGCGAAGTCGATCTCGTCGCCCGCAAGGACAATCTCGTCAGCTTCGTCGAGGTGAAGACGCGCAAGACGGCGGCCGAGCTGGACTTTGCCATCGACCAGCAGCGCCTCGCGCGCGTTGCCGCCGCCGCCGAGGTGTTGATGCCGCATTATGCGGGGCCGGACGACGACATTCGCGTGGACGTGATCCTGCTGGCACCGGGCGTGCGGCCGCGCCATATCGAGAATGCGTGGATCGGATAGCCGCTTCTGCCGTTCGTCCGGAGCTTGTCGAAGCACCGCCCTTGTCTCTACCGGGCTGACAGAAAGATCAGCCCCGCGGCACGTTCGGGGCGAACGGAGTTCTTGGCCATGTCGCTTACCGTTGCCGTCCAGATGGACCCGCTCGAAACGATCAACATCGCGGGCGATTCTACCTTCGCGCTGATGCTGTCGGCGCAGGCGCGCGGCCATCGCCTGTTCGAATACACCGCCGATGCGCTCAACTACCGCGACGGCCGCGTCTGGGCCAGGGCGCGGCCGGTCACCGTGCAGCGGGAAGTCGGCAACCACTTCACCGCCGGCGAGCCGGTCGGCCTCGACCTGGGTCGCGAAGCGGACGTTGTGCTGATGCGGCAGGATCCGCCCTTCGACCTAGGCTATATCACCGCCACGCACCTGCTGGAGCGGATCGCCGGCGAGACGCTGGTGGTCAACGATCCGGTGAGCGTGCGCAACGCGCCGGAAAAGGTGTTCGTGCTGGATTACGCGCGGTTCATGCCGCCCACCCTCGTCACCCGATCGCTGGAGGAAGCGCGCGCGTTCCTGGCCGAGCATGGCGACATCGTCGTCAAGCCGCTGCACGGCAACGGCGGCAAGGCGATCTTCCGCGTCGGCTCGGACGGCGCGAACCTCTCGGCGCTGATCGAGGTGTTCAACCAGACCTGGCGCGAGCCGCACATGGTGCAGGCGTTCCTGCCGGCGGTGGCGAAGGGCGACAAGCGCATCGTGCTGGTCGATGGCGAGGTCGCCGGCGCGATCAATCGCCTGCCGGGCGAGGGCGAAATCCGCTCCAACCTCGCGGTCGGCGGATCGGCGGAAAAGACGGAACTCACGCCGCGCGAGCGCGAGATCTGCGAGGCGCTCGGCCCCGAGCTGAAGCGGCGCGGGCTGATCTTCGTCGGCATCGACGTGATCGGCGGCGAATGGCTGACCGAGATCAACGTCACCTCCCCCACCGGCATTGTCGCCATCGAGCGGTTCGACGGCACGGACGTGGCCGGCCTGATCTGGGACGCGATCGAGGAAAAGGTGGCCGCGCGAGGCTGAACTCCGTGACCGAGTTCATCCTCAAGCTGATGGGCGATGCCGGCTATTTCGGCATCTTCCTGCTGATGCTGGTGGAGAACGTGTTTCCGCCGATCCCGTCCGAGGTCATCATGGGCCTGGCCGGCATGGGCGTGTCGCGCGGCAGCTTCGCGCTCTGGCCGGTGCTGCTGGTCGGCACGGCCGGCACGCTGGCGGGCAATTATTTCTGGTACGAAGTCGGGCGGCGGCTGGGCTATCAGGGACTCAAGCCGTGGGTGGAACGCTGGGGCCGCTGGCTGACGGTGGAATGGCAGGACGTCGAGAAGATCATCCGCTTCTTTCACGATCGCGGCGGCTGGGTGGTGTTCGTGTTCCGCTTCCTGCCGACGTTCCGCACGATGGTGTCGCTGCCCGCGGGGATGGCCAGGATGCCGCACTGGCGGTTTTCGCTGGCGACTTTCGGGGGCAGCCTGATCTGGAACGGGGCGCTGTTATGGGCCGGGATCGTGCTCGACAGCCGCTTTTCGGAGCTGGAGCGATATATCGGCCCGGCGGCGATCGCGACCTTTGCCGCGATCCTCGTCTTCTATCTCTACCGCGTGGCGACGTGGCGCCCGCGGGGATGACCCGCGAGCGCCCGTCCCGCGCCGCTTAGCGGCAGCGGATGTTGCGATTGCCGTTGCGGTCACGCGCATTGTTGCCGTCGCGATCGATCGCGCGACCGGCCAGTGCGCCGCCACCTGCGCCGAGCAGCGTGCCCAGCGTACCGCCGCCCAGCACATTGCCGAGCACGCCGCCGCCCAGCGCACCGATCACCAGGCCGGTCGTGCCGTCGTTGCGCTTGCAGTAATAGCGCCCGTTCGAGCCGCGATACACGCGATCGTTGGACGAAAGGCGACGCTCGCGCACGCGGCTGTTCTCGCGATAGCTGCGGCTGGGATCCCAGTTACGATTGTCGCGATCACCGTTCCAGCGGTAGTCGCGGTCGCCGCTCTGCGCCATTGCCGGGGCCTCGATCACCGGGGCCGCCACCGTTACGGCCAGCATGGCCGCCATCAGCTGCTTCTTCATGTCGCTACTCCTTACTCCGGGGGAACTCAGGCGGATTAACTCGTTACGGCCCGGAAAGGTTCATGAACGCCTGTTCAGGCGCTGGCGTTCAGGCGCGAGGATGCGCGTTGCGATATACGTCTAGGAGGTGCGCGGCATCCACGGCAGTGTAGATCTGCGTGGAACTGAGGCTCGCATGGCCGAGCAGTTCCTGCAGCTGGCGCAGGTCCGCCCCGCGCCCCAGCAGGTGCGTGGCAAAGGAATGGCGCAAGGCATGCGGGGTGGTGCGGCTGCCCAGCCCCAGCCGCCCGCGCGCGCCCTGCACCGCGCGGCGGATCAGCGCGGGCGACAGGGGGCCGCCCCGCGCGCCGCGGAACAGCGGCTCGTCCCGCGCCACCGGATACGGGCAGAGCGCGACATAGCCCTCGATCGCCTCGCGTACCTGCGGCAGCAGCGGCACGATGCGGGTCTTGGCGCGCTTTCCCGTGACCGCCATCGTTTCGCCCAGCGGCAGGACCCCGCCGGTCAGCGCCATCGCCTCGCCGATGCGCAGCCCGGCACCGTATAGCAGCAGCAGCACCGCCCAGTCGCGCGCGCCGATCCACTGCTCGCGCGCGGCGTCCGCCACCTCTTCGGCCAGCGCCACCGCCTCGTCCGGGCTGACCGGGCGCGGCACGCCCTTCTTGACCCGCGGCCCCTTCAGGCGGGGAACGGCGTCGCCCCCCGCGACGAAGCCGAGAAAGCTGCGCACCGCCGACAGCTCGCGCGCCGCCGAGGCGTTGCCCAGCCCGTCTCCGCGTCGCGCGGCGAGAAAGGCGCGCAGATCCGCCTGGCTGACAGCCGCCAGGGTGGCACGGTCCACCGGCCCGCCCCAATGCCGGCGAAGGAAAACGACGAGTCGCTCCGCCGCTCCGCGATAGGCGCGCACGGTGTGCGACGACCGGCGCCGGTCGCGGAACAGGTGCTCGGCAAAGGCCGTGGGAAGGTCCATGGCGTCAGCCTAACGCGGCCAACCATTTGTTAAAGCCGGCAGGTGCAATTGGAAGGAATGAGCGAACTCTCCGCCGCCACTCTCCTGCGCGACGAGGAAGCCCGCATTGCGGCGCTCCATGCGCTGGACCTGCTCGATACCGAGCCGGAAGCCGCGTTCGACGCATTGATCGCGCTTGCCGGCCAGATGCTGGACTGCCCTACCTCGCTGCTCAGCCTCGTTGATCGCGACCGGCAATGGTTCAAGGCGAAGGCCGGCATTGAGCTGACCGAAACCGACCGCAGCATCGCCTTTTGCGACTACACCATCCGGGAGAACGATCTTCTCGTCGTTCCCGACGCGGCGAAGGACGTTCGCTTCGCCGGCAATCCGCTGGTCACCGATGGCGCCGTCCGCTTTTATGCCGGGGCGCCGATCCACGCCACCGATCCGCAGGGAACGAGCCATGCGATCGGCGCCCTGTGCGTGCTGGACGAGAAACCTCGGGAGCTGACCGCGGAGCAGGGCAGAGCGCTGAAACACTTCGCCACGCTGGCCGAGGCGCTCATCACCATGCGCCGGGTATCGGGAGAGGCGGTTCGCGTGTCGCGATCGGTCCACCGCCAGTCCCGCCGGATCCATCGCGGCCAGCGCATCTTCGCCCAGGTGGAGCGGATGAGCGCGATCGGCTGGTGGCGTTTCGTGCTGGCGGACGAGACCATCCAATGGTCGGACGGCGTGTACCGCATCCATGAGATCGAGCCGACCACGTCCCCCGACCTGCGCACCGCGATGGAATATTACCCGCCCGAAGCGCGCGCCAGGATCACCGCGGCGGTCGACCGGACGATGGAAACAGGCGAGCCGTTCGAACTCGAAGTGGATTTCGTCACCTTTCGCGGCCGCAAGCGCCGGGTGAAGACCCGCGGCGAGGTGGAAATGCAGAACGGCCGCGCCGTGGCACTGATCGGCGTGATGCACGACATCACCGATCGCTACCGGATCGAACGGTCGCTGCGCGAATCGGCCAGCGTGGATGAGGTGACCAGGATCGCCAACCGCGCCGCCTTCAATCGCCAGCTGGAGCGCGCGCTGGAGGCGCATCGCGACGGGGCGCCGCTGGTGCTGGCGCTGATCGACCTCGACCTGTTCAAGCAGATCAACGACACCTACGGCCACCTGGCCGGGGACGACGTGCTGCGGTCCATCGGCCAGCGGCTGCGTTCGCCCTTTCTTAACGGCAGTTTCGCCGCGCGGCTGGGCGGGGACGAGTTCGCCTTGATCCTCACCGATCCGGACCTGTGCGCCGCGGCGCCTGCCGTGGTGCAACGTCTGCTGGAACAGCTGCGCGCGCCGGTCCTGTCGCAGGACGTGGAGCTGCGCCCCACCGCGACGATCGGTTATGTCTGCCCGCACAGCCGCGGTGCCAGCGCACGCGACCTGCTGCATGCCGCCGACACCGCGCTGTATGCCGCCAAGCGCGAGCGGCGCGGAACGGCGCAGGCCGCGTAAGGCACGCGCCCGTCCCGCCATTGCGGGGAGAATGTTCGCGGGGATTCCGCAACGGCGTGCGTGCCCCTACATGGGGCCGGCATGTCCCGCGCCCGCGTCCTCGTCATGAATTCCGCTCTCGGCCCGCTCGACTATCGCGTGCCGCACGGCATGGCGGTGGAGCCGGGTTCGATCGTGATCGCGCCGCTCGGCCCGCGCCAGCTGCTCGGCATCGTCTGGGAGCCGGAATACATGCCGTCCGACGCGGAGGTGGGCGACAATCGCCTGCGTCCGCTGCTGGGCGTGGTGGACGTGCCGCCGATCTCCGCGGCGATGCGCCGGCTGGTGGAATGGACCGCCGATTATTACCTGGCGCCGCCCGCAGCAGTCGCGCGCATGGCCCTGCCCTCCTCCTATGCGATGGAGGGCGCGCGCACCGTCACCGAATATCGCGCCACCGGCCATGTGCCGGACCGGCTCACCCCCCAGCGCGCGCAGGCGCTGGAGCGGATCGGCGAGCGGCAGGGGCTGGTGCGTGAGCTCGCCGCCGCGGCCGACGTCTCCGACGCGGTGATCCGCGGCCTCGTCAAGGCCGGCGCGATGGAGGCGGTGGAGGTGGACATCGACAGCCCCTTCCCCCTGCCCGACCCGGATCATGCCCGGCCGGCGCTGTCCGCCGACCAGCGGGCGGCCGCCTCCGTGCTCACCGGCGACGTGGCCGCCGCGGCGTTCCGACCGACCCTGCTCGACGGCGTCACCGGATCGGGCAAGACGGAGGTCTATTTCGAGGCGATCGCCGAGGCGATCCGCGAAGGGCGGCAGACGCTCGTCATGCTCCCCGAGATCGCCCTGACCGAGCCGTTCCTCGGCCGCTTCGCCGCGCGCTTCGGGTGCGAGCCCGTAGCCTGGCATTCCGGCCTGCGCCAGTCGCAGCGCCGCCGCGCCTGGCGGGCGATCGCCCAGGGGCAGGCGCTGGTGGTGGTGGGCGCGCGTTCGTCGCTTTTCCTGCCCTATCGCAATCTCGGGCTGGTCGTCGTCGACGAGGCGCACGAGACGAGCTTCAAGCAGGAGGAAGGCGTCCACTACCATGCCCGCGACGTGGCGGTGATGCGCGGCAAGTTCGAAGGGGTGCCGGTGATCCTCGCCTCCGCCACGCCGGCGATCGAGACGCGGCAGCAGGTGGCGCTGGGCCGCTATGCCGAGGTGAAGCTGCCGGGCCGCTGGGGTGCGGCCGAGCTGCCCGCGATCGAGGCGATCGACCTGATCCAGGAGCCGCCCGAGCGGGGCCGCTGGATCGCACCGCGGCTCGTCAAGGCGATGGAGGAGACGCTGGCGCGCCGCGAGCAGCTCCTCCTGTTCCTCAACCGCCGCGGCTATGCCCCGCTGACGCTCTGCCGCACCTGCGGCCACCGCTTTCAATGCCCGAACTGCACCGCCTGGATGGTTGAGCACCGGCTGGTGCGCCGCCTCGCCTGCCATCATTGCGGCCATGTCGAGCCCACCCCGCGCGCCTGCCCCGAATGCGCGAACGAGGAAAGCCTGGTGCCGGTCGGCCCCGGCGTGGAGCGGATCGCCGACGAGGTGAAGGCCCTGTTCCCCGAGGCGCGCGTCGCCATCGTCACCTCCGACACGATCTGGTCCCCGGCCAAGGCGGCGGAGTTCGTCGGGCGGATGGAGGCGGGCGACATCGACATCGTGGTCGGTACGCAGCTGGTCACCAAGGGCTATCACTTCCCTAACCTCACGCTGGTGGGCGTGATCGACGCCGATCTCGGCCTGGACGGCGGAGACCTGCGCGCGGCGGAGCGGACCTTTCAGCAGATCAGCCAGGTTGCGGGCCGCGCGGGCCGCGGGGCCAAGCCGGGCCATGTCTATATCCAGACGCACAGCCCGTCGGCGCAGGTGATGCAGGCGCTGGTCTCCGGCGATGCCGACGCCTTCTATGCCGCCGAAACGGAGGCGCGGGCGGAAGCCGGCGCGCCGCCCTTCGGCCGCTTCGCCGGGATCATCGTCTCGTCGGAGGACAAGGCCTGCGCCCACGAAACCGCCACCCTGATCGGCCGCAGCGCGCCGGAGGTGGACGGCATGCACGTCTACGGCCCCGCCCCCGCCCCGCTCGCCATGCTGCGCGGCCGCCACCGCTTCCGCCTGCTGGTCCATGCCCGCCGCGCGCTGGACGTGCAGGAAGTGATCCGCGACTGGCTGGGCAAGCTCGACTGGGGCGCCAAGGTGCGCGTGACGGTGGACGTGGATCCCTACAGCTTCCTGTAGCGGGCCGCCGCTGTCTCGCGACGTCCGCTGTCGCCGGTTTTGGTCCTTGAGGCGAGCGATCCGCGCCACGTCGATTCCCGGACAGAGCAATCGGCAACAGGTCTCGGGCAGCGGACGCACGGGCGTTCCACAGCTCGGCCGCTTGAGCGGCTGTCCCGTCGAGCCTTCCCCGTCGGAAAGACGGCGCAAGTCCGAGAATACCCTTTCCGGGACTGCGTGCCGCGCCTCGAACACCATGGAGTCGGTGGCGAACCTTCGATGAAAGGTGTTAAGTGCGGGCGATGGCCCCTGACGAGACACGGCTACAGATGGCATGCTCAGCTCTGCACACGCCCAGGCTCGGCGCCTGATGGCTATCGCGAAAGACGAGACGCCTGATGCAGCTGCGCTTCGGTCATACCGGATCAGCTTCTCGCTGCCGGTGCCCCGGCGAGGCACACTGGTCGTCTACGATTACCTGACCGCCGGGGACGATCAGCTGCCCATCGCCGGTCGCGAAGTATTCCTGATCGATCATCGGGACGTGATCTGGCAGATTGACCCGGAACCAGGCACCACCGGAAGCCGGGCGCACGAGTTCGATCCGGCGATCCGGACGACAGAGCCTTTCGTGAACGTCTACGCGGCCGGCGACACCTTCTACGCGAGCCGCTTCAACGGTGACACCTTCGCCATCGACATGGACACCGGACACGCCACATACGTTGGCTGGGCGCGAACCTAAGACCGACCTTGTCGTTCGTCCGGTGGTCAAGGCTACCCCGCCCTCTGCCTGACCCTCCTTATTTTCGGGACGGCAGCTGCCGCAAGCTTCCGTCCGAAGGCGGACGGGCCGCTCCCCACCCCACAAGCGGACACTCGCCCCGGCGATTTCGCCCCGCGCCGTACACCCCCTGTCGCCTCCGCTTCGTTTCTGGCAGAGCACAGGCCCATGATCCGGCGCGCCCTTGCCCTCCTCGCCCTGCTTTTCGCCACCCTGTCGCTGGCGCCGGCCCCCGCTCGGGCGGACGACATCTCCGCCACGGCGCGCGGCGTGGTGCGGATCGTCACCATCGCCATGGTGGAGGGGCAGGTGGTCGGCTTCGGCCATGGCAGCGGCTTTGCCGTGGCGCCCAACCGCATCGTCACCAATGCGCATGTGGTGGAGCTGGCCAGCCGCTATCCCGAAAACGTCGTCATCGGCGTGGTGCCGTCCGAGGGCGACAAGTCGTTCCAAGGCAAGGTCGTCGCCTTTGACGCGCAGCGTGACCTGGCGCTGATCGAGTTCGAGGGCCAGCGCCTGCCGCCGGTCGCGCTTTATACCGGCCCGGTGGACGAAGGGGCGCCGGTGACGGCGCTCGGCTATCCCGGCAATGTCGATCTCGCCACCGCGCAGTCGGCGACCGACTATATCCACCCGCTGAGCCCGATCCGCTCGGAAGGCGTGTTTTCCGGCCGCCGCGCCCTGTCCGGCATCGAAGTGCTGCTGCACACCGCCGGGATCGCGCGCGGCAATTCGGGCGGGCCACTGCTCGATCCATGCGGGCGCGTCATCGGGGTGAACTCCGCCATCACCCGGGGCGAGGACGGCGACACCAGCTTCGGCTTCGCCATCGCCGATTCCGAACTCGCCACCTTTCTGCGCGGCGCGGCCCAGCCCTACACGGCGGTGGGCACCGGCTGCACCAGCATGGCCGACCGCCTGAAGCAGGACAGCGCCGCCGATGCGCAGGCGATCGCCGATGCCGCGGCGGCGCAGCGCGAGGCGGTGGAACGCGCGGCCGTGCAGCGCGAGCAGGCGCTGGACAAGGCCCGCGCCGACGCCGAGCGCGAGCGCGAGAACTTCATGGCCGCGGCCGCCGTGCTGCTGGTGCTGGGCGCGCTGTCGCTGGGCGGCGCGGGCCTGCTGGCGACCCGCGGGCAGCGCACGCCGGCGATCGTCGCGGCGGCGGGCGGCGTGGTGCTGGTGATCGGCGCGGTGGTGATCTTCCTGGTGCGGCCGAGCGGCGAGGCCTCGCCGTCGGACACCGCGGCGGCGGCGCGTGCCGTGCCGACGCCCGACGCGGTGCTGGCGAGCGGCCCGCTCAACTGCCGCGTGGTGGCGGAGCGCAGCCGCATCACCGTCTCCTCCACCGCCGACCTGCGGCTCGACTGGGGCAGCGAGGGCTGCGTGAACCGGCGCACGCAATATGTCTCTGACGGCTCGCGCTGGAGCCGCATCCTGGTGCCGGAGCAGGAGCAGACGGTGTCGGTGCTGCAATTCGATCCGGCCACCCGCAGCTATGCGAACACCCGGTATCTGTTGTCCGCGGCGCAGATGGAGGCGATCCGCAAGCTGCGCGGCACGGCGCCGGTGAAGGGCTGTTCCGCCGATGCCACGCAACTGGCGCTGCTGGGGCAGCAGCAGGCGGCGATCCGCGCCGCGCTGCCGGCCTATCCGAACGAGAAGATCGTTTATTCCTGCTCGCCGGCTCCTAATTCAGCGGACTGAACCGCCGCCCGGCGACGCCAGGCCGGCGCGACGATCCGGCCACGGCGCACCGCAAGCCGCAGCAACGCCACGCCGAACGCCAGGCAGACGAGCAGCGCGGGCACCGATGCCTCCGCGCCGAACGCGCCCCCGGTCAGCCAAGCCGGCCCGCTGACCGCAGGGCGGATCAGGCCGGGCGCCGAGAAGCCGGAAATGGCGATGCCGTAGATGCCGCCCTGCGTGAAGTTCCACATCGCATGAAGCCCGATTGCCGCCCACAAGCGGCGCGTCAGCATGTACACCGCGGCGAGCATCACGCCCGCCTCCAGCGCGATGGCGATTGCGGCAAAGGCGGTGGCGTTCGGATTGGCAAGGTGCAGCGCGCCGAACAACGCCGCCGACAGCGCCAGCGCGATCCAGCTGCCCAGCCAGCTTTCGAGGATACGGAAGAACAGGCCGCGCAGCGCGATTTCCGCCACCACGCCGGAAAAGATCGAGACGGCGAGCGCCGCCAGCATCGCCGCCGGCGGATTGGTGCCGAGGATGCGGTACCCGCCCAACAGCGCGATAAGGCCGATCGCGGCGGAAAACAGCAGGAAGCCGAGCGCGATGCCGCCGAGCAACTCCCGTCCCGCGCCGGGCACCGCGAACTCGGCCACGCGCGGCCGGCGCTCCACGAAGCGCACGAACACGGCATAGGCCGCGGCAAAACCGACCGCGACGAGCAGCGCCACCGCGCAGGCGGCGATCGTGCCCGGCTTCGCGGGCAACGCGTTGGCGGCAGGCTGGATCAGCGCGCCTGCACCGAACAGCAGCGCGACACCGATTGCGAGCAGGACGAGCGGAAAATGGATCACCCGCCAGAGGCGACTGTTGGGCGGGGTGACGGGCAGGATCGGCGGCATCGGGGCTCCTTCAGGAAGCGGACCCTAGCCGCTCGCGCCGCCCGCGCAATGTTCGGCCGCGATCGACCCGCGCGGCAAGGCAGCCGCGCCCGGCGAAAGGCGCCGCCGGAGCGGCAAGGAACGGCACGCCCGGAGGCGTCGGGGTTCGGATGGCGAGCACACCGCGCCACCATCGCAAGGGCCGCATCGAATCACCCGAACAGCGGACGGAACGGCGGATCCAGCCCGCATCCGCCGGACCCGCTCACCCGTCACGCTCACGGTCGAGCAGGGCCCGCTTGCGCGAAAGGCCATAGGCATAGCCGCCCAGGCTGCCGTCCGTGCGCAGCGCGCGGTGGCAGGGGACCAGCACCGCCAGCGGGTTCGCGCCGCAAGCCGTGCCCACCGCCCGGACGGCGGCGGGCGTGCCGGCAGCGGCGGCGAGTTGCGCATAGGTGCGCGTCTCGCCCGCGGGAATGGTGCCGAGCGCCTGCCAGACGCGCTCCTGGAACGCCGTGCCCTGCACGTCGCGCGGCAGGTCGAGGTCGAGCCCCGGCTGCTCCACGGCGGCAACCACCCGGCCGACCAGTTCCGCGAACCCCGCAGCGCCGGGCTCCACCAGCGCCTGTGGGAAGCGCGCCCCCAACGCCGCCTCGTCCTCGTCGAAGGAGATGCGGCACAGGCCCTTGTCGGTGGCCGCCACCAGCAATGGTCCGAGGCTGGTCTCCGCCACCGCCCAGCGGATGGTGACGCCTGCCCCGCCCCGCGCCCAGGCGCTGGGCGGCATGCCGAGCCGCCCGGCCGCGCGTTCGTAGAACCGGCTCGGCGCCGAATAGCCGGCCTCGTAGATCGCCTCGGTCACGCTGTTCTCCTGTTGCAGGGCCTCACCCATGCGCTCGGCACGGCGCGCGCGGGCAAAGGCGGCGGGCGTCACGCCGGTGGCGCGCTTGAACAGGCGGTGGAAATGATGCGGCGCATAGCCGACGGTCGCGGCCAGATCGGCCAGCGAGAGCGCCTCCCCGCTCCGCTCGATCGCGGCGATCGCCTCGGCCACCGCCATGCGGTCGCGCCCGACCTCGTCCGGCAGGCAGCGCCGGCACGCCCGGTATCCCGCCGCCTTCGCCGCTTCCGGGGTCGGGTGAAACGAGACATTCTCCCGCCGCGGATGACGCGCCGGGCAGCTCGGCTTGCAATAGATGCCGGTGGTGCGCACCGCGACCACGAAGCGCCCATCCGCCCCGCGATCGCGCGCCGCAAAGGCCGTCCAGCAAAGATCGGTGTCGAGGTTCATGCGAGTGGAATACGCACTGCCGCCGCCCGCCGCATCCCGCTGCTTGCCATCAAAGCATCAGGGCGCGGTTCCGGCAGGGGATTTCGTCCTGCCGGCAACCACCCGGCCGAGCAGCGCGGCGAGTTGCGCCCGTTCTGCGGACGAGAGTGGCGACAGCATCGCCGCCGTTTCCTCCGCCGCCGCCGCCAGCAGCGCCGGCATGAGCAGCGCCCCCGCGCCGGTCAGCGCCAGCGTCTGCATGCGGCGATCGCCGCCCGGCATCCGCGCGCGAACGACGAGCCGCTTGGCCCGCAGCGCGTCGGCCAGCCGGCTGACCGCCCCGCGCGAGACGCCCAGCCGCTCCGCCGCGAGGCTGGGGGCAGCAGGCCCGCCCTCGAACAGCACCCGCATCAGCGCCGCCTCCGCGCCCGATACGCCCTGCTCCGCCACCCGCGCCGCAATGCGAGCCGCCAGCCGTTCGCCCGTGGCGCGCAGGAGAAGATCGACCGCCGACATGCGCCCGGGCCACAGCACCGAGCAGTTGACGTGTCAACTACCTGCACCTTTCTGTTGCGTCCGCCCCGGCCCCTTGCTAACCGCGCGCCGACCCTGTGGCCGCCTGCGGCCCTTTCTGATCGAACATGAAGTGAGGATCCCGATCGCGTGGAGACATCCAGCGGCATTCAAGCGAGCCTGAGCGGCCGCTACGCCAAGGCCTTGTTCGACCTGGCCGACGAATCGAAGAATGTCGGCGCGGTGGAGGCGAGCCTCGCCACCGTTCGCGACGCGCTCGACCAGTCGGACGATTTCCGCACGCTGACCACCAACCCGCTCCTGTCGCGCAAGGATGCCGGCAACGCCGTTGCCGCCACCGCGCAGGCGCTCGGCCTCGATCCGATCACCACCAAGTTCCTCGGCGTGCTGGCCGAAAACCGCCGGCTCACGCAGCTGCCGGCGATCATCCGCGCGTTCCGCCGCCTGGCCGCGCAGCAGCGCGGCGAGACCAGCGCCGAGGTCATCACCGCACACCCGCTTTCCCCGGCGCAGACCGACGCACTGACGCAGCAGCTGCGCGCGCGGGTCGGCCGGGAGGTTTCCGTCGATCTCACGGTTGATCCCGCCCTGCTCGGCGGCATGATCGTGCGCATCGGCTCGCAGCAGATCGACAGCTCGATCCGCACCCGTCTCAATTCTCTCGCGCATGCAATGAAAGGCTGACGGCGTGAACGCCGTTGGGAAGGGCTAAGAACATGGACATCCGCGCCGCAGAAATCTCCAAGGTCATCAAGGACCAGATCGCCTCCTTCGGCACCGAGGCGCAGGTCTCGGAAACCGGCCAGGTGCTGTCGGTGGGTGACGGCATTGCCCGCATCCACGGCCTCGACAACGTCCAGGCGGGCGAGATGGTCGAGTTCGCCAACGGCGTGCAGGGCATGGCGCTGAACCTCGAGGCCGATAACGTCGGCGTCGTGATCTTCGGCTCGGACGCCGAGATCCGCGAGGGCGACACCGTCAAGCGCACCGGCACCATCGTCGACGTGCCCGTCGGCAAGGGCCTGCTCGGCCGTGTCGTGGACGGCCTCGGCAACCCGATCGACGGCAAGGGCCCGATCGTCACCGACCAGCGCAGCCGCGTCGAGGTGAAGGCGCCCGGCATCATCCCGCGCACCTCCGTGCACGAGCCGATGCAGACCGGCCTCAAGGCGATCGACGCGCTGGTGCCGGTGGGCCGTGGTCAGCGCGAGCTGATCATCGGCGATCGCCAGACCGGCAAGTCCGCCGTCGCGGTCGACACCTTCATCAACCAGAAGACGGCGAACGCCGGCACCGACGAGAAGAAGAAGCTCTACTGCGTCTATGTCGCGGTGGGGCAGAAGCGCTCCACCGTGGCGCAGCTCGTCCGCACGCTGACCGAGCAGGGCGCGATGGACTATTCCATCGTCATCGCCGCCACCGCGTCCGATCCCGCGCCGCTCCAGTTCCTGGCACCGTACACCGGCACCGCGATGGGCGAGTATTTCCGCGACAACGGCATGCATGCGTTGATCGTGTTCGACGATCTGTCCAAGCAGGCGGTCGCCTATCGCCAGATGTCGCTGCTGCTGCGCCGTCCGCCGGGCCGCGAAGCCTATCCCGGCGACGTGTTCTACCTCCACTCCCGCCTGCTGGAGCGCGCCGCCAAGATGTCGGACGCGAACGGCGGCGGCTCGCTGACGGCGCTGCCGATCATCGAAACGCAGGCGGGCGACGTGTCGGCCTATATCCCGACCAACGTGATCTCGATCACCGATGGCCAGATCTTCCTCGAAACCGACCTGTTCTTCGCCGGCATCCGCCCCGCGATCAACGTCGGCCTGTCGGTGAGCCGCGTCGGCTCGGCCGCGCAGACCAAGGCGATGAAGAAGGTGTCGGGCTCGATCAAGCTGGAGCTGGCGCAGTATCGCGAGATGGCGGCCTTCGCGCAGTTCGGCTCGGACCTCGACGCTTCCACGCAGCGCCTGCTCAACCGCGGCGCGCGCCTCACCGAGCTCCTCAAGCAGCCGCAGTTCTCGCCGCTGCCGTTCGAGGAGCAGGCCGCGTCGATCTTCGCCGGCACCAACGGCTATCTCGACACGGTGCCGGTCGAGCAGGTGACCCGCTATGAAGCGGCGATGCTTGCGGACCTGCGCGCCAACCATGCGGACGTGCTGACGATGATCCGCGATACCAAGGATCTCGGCGACGAGGCCAAGGGCAAGCTCAAGGGCGCGCTGGACGCGTTCGCGAAGACGTTTGCGTAAGGCGCATACGCACTGACACACACAACCCGTCACCCCGGACCTGTTCCGGGGTCCACGGGTCCACAAGGACGGACAGCCCTGGTGGAAGAGTGGATGCCGGAACAGGTCCGGCATGACGGTTGAGGGATGGTGACGAAGTAGAATGGCAAGCCTCAAGGCCCTCAAGATCCGCATCGGCTCGGTGAAGTCGACGCAGAAGATCACCAAGGCGATGAAGATGGTCGCCGCCGCCAAGCTGCGCCGTGCGCAGGAAGCGGCGGAGGCCGGCCGCCCCTATGCCGAGCGGCTGGAAGCGGTGGTCGCGTCCCTCGCTTCCCGCGCCAACATCGCGGAAGGCTCGTCCCCGCTGCTCGCCGGCACCGGCAAGGACCAGGTGCACCTTTTCGTGGTCGCGACATCCGATCGCGGCCTGGCCGGCGCGTTCAACACCAACATCGCCCGCCTGGCCCGTCGTCGTGCGGACGAGCTCATCAGGCAGGGCAAGACCGTCCGCTTCTACACCATCGGCAGGAAGGGCCGCGCGGTGCTCAACCGCCAGTATCGCGAGCTGATGCTGCACGGCATCGAGCCCGGCGATCTCGGCAAGCTCACCTTTGCCGATGCCCGCGGCTATGCCGACGATCTGATCGCCCGCTACCTCGCCGGCGAGTTCGACAAGGCGCACCTGTTCTACTCGCATTTCAAGTCGGTGCTGACGCAGGAACCCACCGAGCAGCAGATCCTGCCGGTGAAGATCCCCGCGCCTTCCGCGGCGGCGACGAACGCCGGCGGCGCGGTGGTGGAATATGAGCCGGACGAGGAGTCGATCCTCGCCGACCTCCTGCCGCGCAACGTCGCGATCCAGATCTTCAAGGCGATGCGCGAGAACGCCGCCTCTGAGCAGGGCAGCAAGATGACCGCAATGGACAACGCCACCCGCAACGCGGGCGACCTCATCAAGCGGCTGAACATCGAATACAACCGCCAGCGTCAGGCGGCGATCACCACCGAGCTGGTGGAAATCATTTCCGGCGCCGAAGCGCTATAGGATGGCAGATGTCTCTATCGACCATCGATTCGCGAGATTTGGTCAGACGAGATATGCGACGGATAAGATTACATCGTTCGAGGTGACAACAAGATCAACGAAGGTGCAAGGCGACAACGATAAGTTTACTGCTACATTTCTGGGATTGACCGGCACTCTCTTCGGGCTGGGCCTGACGGTGGTCGGGGTAGGCGATCGAAGAGTAGATCTTGGCCTCTCGGGGCTGGCCATCTTAGCAGGAGCGGCATGGCTCTTGATAAAGGCGCGAACAATGCAGTCGAGACGTTCGAGTGTCGCAAATGTCTATCGTTTGATGATCACCACGAATGCTGGAGAAGTGGCCGCGTTTGAAACCACTTCTTGGGACGAAATAAGCGAGATTGAGTCTGCGCTGGAGCAGGCGATCGTAGAAGCAAGGCGATAGGAACAGATTATGGCAACCGCCGCTGAAGACATCCGCCCGGCAACGGGCAGCCCCACCAACAATGTCGGCCGCATCAGCCAGGTGATCGGCGCCGTCGTGGACGTCGCGTTCGAAGGCGAGCTGCCGTCGATCCTGTCCGCGCTGGAAACCGACAACAACGGCCAGCGGCTGGTGCTCGAAGTGGCGCAGCACCTGGGCGAGAACACCGTGCGCACCATCGCGATGGACGCGACAGACGGCCTGACCCGCGGCCAGACCGTGCGCGACACCGGCTCGCAGATCCGCGTGCCGGTTGGCCCCAAGACGCTGGGCCGCATCATGAACGTGATCGGCGAGCCGATCGACGAGCGCGGGCCGGTGGGCAACGAGGAGTTCGCCCCGATCCACGCCAAGGCGCCGGACTTCATCGACCAGTCCACCGAGGCGGCGATCCTGGTGACCGGCATCAAGGTCATCGACCTGCTCGCGCCTTATGCGCGGGGCGGCAAGATCGGCCTGTTCGGCGGCGCGGGCGTGGGCAAGACCGTGCTCATCCAGGAGCTGATCAACAACATCGCCAAGGGTCATGGCGGCGTGTCCGTGTTCGCCGGCGTGGGCGAGCGTACCCGTGAGGGCAACGACCTCTACCACGAGTTCCTCGACGCGGGCGTCATTGCCAAGGACGCGGACGGCAACGCGATCTCGGAGGGTTCCAAGGTCGCCCTGGTTTATGGCCAGATGAACGAGCCGCCGGGCGCCCGCGCCCGCGTCGCCCTGTCGGGCCTCACCATGGCGGAATATTTCCGCGACGTGGAAGGCCAGGACGTGCTGTTCTTCGTCGACAACATCTTCCGCTTCACCCAGGCGGGCTCGGAAGTGTCCGCATTGCTCGGCCGTATTCCCTCCGCCGTGGGCTATCAGCCGACCCTGTCCACCGACATGGGCGCGCTGCAGGAGCGCATCACCTCCACCAACAAGGGCTCGATCACCTCGGTGCAGGCGATCTACGTGCCCGCCGACGACTTGACCGATCCGGCGCCGGCGACCTCGTTCGCCCACTTGGACGCGACCACCAACCTGAACCGCGCCATCTCCGAGCTGGGCATCTACCCGGCGGTGGATCCGCTCGACTCGGTCAGCCGCGTGCTGGAGCCGCGCATCGTCGGCCAGGAGCATTACGACACGGCGCGCGCCGTCCAGTCGATCCTGCAGAAGTACAAGTCGCTGCAGGACATCATCGCGATCCTGGGCATGGACGAGCTGTCCGAAGAGGACAAGCTCACCGTCAGCCGCGCGCGCAAGATCCAGCGCTTCCTGTCGCAGCCGTTCCACGTGGCCGAAGTCTTCACCGGCATTCCGGGCAAGTTCGTGCAGATCGAGGACACGGTAAAGTCGTTCAAGGCGGTGGTCGACGGCGAGTATGACCATCTGCCGGAGAGCGCCTTCTACATGGTCGGCGGCATCGACGAGGCGATCGCCAAGGCCGAGAAGCTGGCGCAGGAAGCGTAATGGCGCTGCACTTCGAACTCGTCACGCCGGAACGCCTGCTCCGTTCGGACGAGGTGTACATGGTGGTGGTGCCCGGCACCGAAGGCGACTTCGGTGTGCTCGAAGGGCACGCACCGTTCATGTCCACCATCCGCGACGGCGCGCTGTCGATCTACGCCAGCGCCAACGCGCAGCCGGAGACGATCGCGATCGAGGGCGGCTTTGCCGAGGTTTCCGCCACCGGCCTCACCGTGCTCGCGGAACGCGCGGGCTGATCGCCACCAAGCTGCGGTAATCATTGCGAGCCATCCCCGCGCCAGGTTCCGGCCATGCAGATGGTCGAACCTGGCGACGCGGGTGCCTTGCTCTGAGTGGCGAGCGCCGTGCAGGGCGCCGCCTCGATCATCGCCGCGCTCGCCGCGATCCTGGCCTTCGGGGCAGTGCTCCCTTTCCGGCGGCAACCACGGATTCGCCGGCCATCGTGCTGCTGGTCGCCAGTGTCGGGTCGAACGACTGCACGCTTTTCTCCTCCCTTTCCTTCTGGCGCTTTCGGCCACCTGTCCGATCTTCCTGCTGCTGCGGCTGGATGCGCAGTTTCGGGAGCTTCGCGCGGATAGCCCTGGGAAGGTCGCCGCCTTTCAGCTCGGCGGGCTCATCCGCTTTCCGAGCTTCCACAGCCGCGCCCCCACGCTGTTCCTGTTGGCGAGCTGGCAGAACAAGCCGGCGCGCATGGCCGCCGGGTCCTCGACCCGGCCATGCTCGCGGTCGCCATGCGCTTCATGCGCCGCGCCTCGGCTCGCCACCCCGTGTCGCCGCCCTCGCGGTCGAAGGCGGGGTTTGGTTAGCTAATTGTCAAGCCTTCCGCGCTAGCCAACCCACGAGTTTGAAGGAAAGAACCGGGAATGAGTGCATTCGGGCGTCGTAGCGGAACAACCGGCCCGGGCAGTCGGCCGGCCTTCGGCGTTGCCCGGCCGATGCAGGGCGCGCCCGCGCGGCCCGACGATGTGCCCGGTGGAGACCAGTTCCCCGCGGTACCCACCGACCCGGTCGGCGAGACGGTGCCCCTCCCGATGCCCGGCGCCAATGCCGATGCGCTCCAGCGCCTGTCCGATCGCCAGAATGCCAGCGGCGACGCGGCCAACAGCCGCACCGAGGGCTTCGAAAGCTCGATCCACAAGATCAAGGAACAGGTGCTGCCGCGCCTGCTCGAACGCGTCGATCCCGAAGCCGCCGCGACGCTCGACAAGGACGAGCTGGCCGAGGAATTCCGCCCGATCATCGGCGAAGTGCTCGCCGAGCTGAAGCTGACGCTCAACCGGCGCGAACAGTTCGCGCTGGAAAAGGTGCTGGTGGACGAGCTGCTCGGCTTGGGGCCGCTCGAGGAGCTGCTCGCCGATCCGTCGATCAGCGACATCATGGTCAACGGGCCGGAACAGACCTTTGTCGAGCGCAAGGGCCAGCTCGAACTCGCCAACATCCAGTTCCGCGACGAAGAGCACCTGTTCCAGATCGCGCAGCGCATCTGCAACTCGGTCGGCCGCCGCGTCGACCAGACCACGCCGCTCGCCGACGCGCGCCTCAAGGACGGCTCGCGCGTCAACGTAATCGTGCCGCCGCTCAGCTTGCGCGGCACCGCCATCTCGATCCGCAAATTCTCCGCCAAGCCGATCACGCTCGACATGATGGCCGGCTTCGGCAGCATGTCGCCCAAGATGGCGACGGCGCTGAAGATCGCGGGCGCCAGCCGGTTCAACGTCGTCATCTCCGGCGGCACCGGCTCGGGCAAGACGACCATGCTCAATGCCCTGTCGAAGATGATCGATCCGGGCGAGCGCGTGCTGACGATCGAGGACGCGGCCGAGCTCCGCCTCCAGCAGCCGCATTGGCTGCCGCTGGAAACGCGCCCCGCCAACCTCGAAGGCCAGGGCGAGATCTCGATCCGCGACCTCGTGAAGAACGCCCTGCGTATGCGCCCGGATCGAATCATCCTGGGCGAAATCCGCGGGTCCGAGTGTTTCGACATGCTCGCGGCCATGAACACCGGCCATGACGGCTCCATGTGTACGCTCCACTCCAACTCCCCGCGCGAGGCGCTGGCGCGTATGGAGAACATGGTCATGATGTCGGACATCAAGGTGCCCAAGGAGGCGATCAGCCGCCAGATCGCCGACTCCGTCGACATGATCATCCAGGTGAAGCGCCTGCGCGACGGCTCGCGCCGCGTCACCAACGTCACCGAGGTGATCGGCATGGAAGGTCCGGTGATCGTGACGCAGGAGCTGTTCAAGTTCGAATATCTCGACGAAAGCGCCGACGGCAAGATCATCGGCGAGTACCGCTCCATGGGCCTGCGCCCGTATACGATCGAAAAGGCGCGGCAGTTCGGGTTCGACCAGGCGTTCCTCGAAGCCTGTCTCTGAACGGGTCGCGGTGACGGACCTCACCGGGTCCGTCGCCTTTCCTTCGCCGCATTGATGGCGCTAAGGCTGCCGCGCCTCATGATCGCGCGCGCCCTGCCCCTGCTGCTGCTTGCCGTTCCCCTGTGCGTCGTTTCCGCGGCGCCGCGCCGGGCGCCGGTGCCCGCGCAGGTCGCCAGCGTGCTGGCGGCGGACGCCGAGGCGCGCTGGATCCCCTTCGAGGTGACCGCCGGCAACCAGATCCGCTTCGGCGCCATCGCCAACGGCCGCCCGGTGCAGGCGATCCTCGACACCGGGGTGAGCCGCACCATCATCACGCCCGAATTCGCCGCCGGCGCAGGCATCGCCGCCACCGGCGCCGAAGTGGGCGCGGCGATCGGCGGGGACGTGAAGGTCGGGCGTGCCACTTTGGGCTCGCTGGCGTTCGGCGGCCTCACTCTCACCCGCCCCGACGTGATCGTCACCGGCCTGCCGGTGGCCGCGGCGGGGGGACGGCCCGTTTCGCTGCTGGTCGGGGCGGACGTGCTGCGCCGCTATGCGCTGGACGTCGACTTCTCCGCCCGCCGCTTTCGCTTGCTGCCCAGCGGCCGGATGCCCTTTGCCGGCACCGTTGCCCCGCTCGCGATCGACCCGACCTATGGCGCCTATGTCACCGAGCTGACGCTGAACGGGCGCCGCCTGCGCCCGATCCTGGTCGACACCGGGGACGGCTCTGGCGTCACCCTGTCGGCCGCGTCCTGGAAGACGGCGGCGGTCAGCGGCGCGCGCCTCACGGACACCATCGCCTTCGGCCTGGGCGGCCTCACCACCTTCGACCTGACGGTGCTGCCCCAGGTGTCGATCGGCGCCGTCACCGCCCGCGACGTGGAGGTGCAGGTCGAGCCGGCGGACGGTTATTCGACGCGGATCGGCCTGGCCGGGCGGATCGGTGCCGGGTTCCTGGGCCGCTACCGCGTGCTGCTCGACCCCGCCGCCCGGCAAATGGTGCTCAGCGCGCCGGCGGACGCCGCGGCCGCGCCCGTTCGCTCCACCAGCGGCCTGTTGCTGGAAGTGACCGCCAACCGCCTCAACGTGCTGCACGTCATGCGCGGCAGCCCGGCGGCGGCCACCGGCTGGAAGCGCGGCGACGCGATCTGTGCGGTGAACGGCACCCCGGTGACCCCGACCTATGCGCAGGGCTCGCTGGGCCGCTGGACGGTGGGCGCGCCGGGCACGACCGTCTCGCTTCAGATGTGCGGCGGTGCGACCCGCAGCCTGACGCTCGCGTCCTTCTACTGACGGTGGCCGGATTCGCGCGCTCCCGCGCCGGCCTGGCGCTCGGCATCCTGCTGCTGGCGCTGCTGCTGCGCGGCGGCGACTTCGGCAATCCGGTGATCCATGTGGACGAGCAATTCTACCTGCTCGTCGGCGAGCGGATGCACGAGGGGCTGCTCCCGTATCTCGACATCTGGGATCGCAAGCCGGTCGGCCTGTTCCTCCTCTACGCCGCGATCACCGCGCTGCCCGGCGATGGCGTGCTCGCCTATCAGGTCGTGGCGACCCTCTTCGCCGCCGCCACCGCGCTGGCCGTCGCGATCGGCGCGGGGCGGCTCGGCGCGAGCCGGCGCGGCATGTGGGCGGCGGCTGCGGCGACCCTGTTGTGGACCTCGCTGCTGGGCGGGCGCGGAGGGCAGGCGCCGGTTTTCTACAACCTGCCGGTGGTGCTCGCCGCCCTGCTTACCCTGCGCCTGCCGTCGCTGACGAGCGGACGCGCCGTGCTCCTGAACGGCGTGGCGGCCTGCCTGCTCGCGGGGCTTGCCATACAGGTGAAGTATCTGCCCGCGATCGAGGGGGCGTGGTTCGGCTTGGCCCATCTGTGGTTCGCACGGCGTCACCTGCGCGTGGCGGGGGCCGCAGCGGCGGCGCTGCTGTGGATCGGCGCGGGGCTGCTGCCGACCGTGCTGGCCCTGGGCTGGTATGCCGCGCTCGGCCGGCACGCGCTGGACGCCTATTGGTTCGCCAATTTCGGCTCCATCCTGTCGCGGCCGGGCTATCCTGCCGAGCAGCTGGCGATGCGCCTGCTCGGCATCGTCGCCCAGCTCTCGCCGCTGATCGTCTCGGCGAGCCTCGCCTGGCGCTGGCGGGTGCGCGGCGCGCGCGCGGTGATCGCCTTCGGCTGGCTGGGCGCGGCGGTGCTCGGCTTCTTCGCGATCGGCACCTTTTTCGACCATTACGCCCTGCCGCTGGTGCCGCCGCTGGCGATGATCGCCGGACGTGCCTTCGGCCGGTCGGGTCGTGCGGCGGTGGCGAGCCTCGGTCTTGCGGCCATGCTGTTCGCGGTGGAGCGCACCGTCGCGCGGGACGATGCGACCGGCGCGCGGGCGGTCGCCCGGGTCGTGGCCGCGAACAGCGCCGGCGGCTGCCCCTATGTGTTCATCGGCGACACGATCACCTACACGCTGGCCCGCGCCTGCCTGCCGACGCCGTACGTCTTCCCCAACCTGCTCGCCTACACCACCGAACAGGGCGCCACCGGGATCGACGAGGCCGCCGAGGTGCGCCGCATTCTCGCCCACCGCCCGCCGGTGATCGTCACCTCGGATCGCAAGCTCGATATCTGGAACCGCGCCAGCCTGGCGGCGGTGAACGGCGCGATCGCCCGCAACTATCGGCTGGTGTTCAGCGCCCCGCGCAGCAACTATCGCACTTTGGTGTATCTCCGTCGCGACCTGCCGCTCAGAGATTGAACGCCACGCTGGCGAGCAGAAAGGCACCGAGCAACGCGGCGAACTGCACGGTGGGCCAGTCCACGAAGCCGACCCGGTCGGGATCGCGCCGCCGCCGTCGCCGCGCGTTCAGCACGCCGGCCACGATCGCCAGCACCACCAGCGCGCCCGCGCCGAGGCCGGCGGCGGTGCGCGCGCTCCATTCCACGGCTCCTACTCGCCGAGCTTCTGCACCTTGTCGTTCAGCCGGCCGAGCTCGGCGCGCAGCGCGGCGATCTCGTCATCCTTGCTCACCGGCGCCGCAGGAGCGGCCGGCGCGGACGCGGCGGGCGGCGCGTTGAACGCCTGCGCCGCGGCCTCGAACATCTCCAGGTTCTTCTTGGCGACCTCGGCAAAGGGCGTGTTGGCGAAAGCACCCTCCACCGCCGTCTTGAACTGCTGCTGATTGCGGCGGAAGCTGTCCATTGACGCTTCGAGATAACCGGGCACCATCGCCTGCATGGAATCGCCATACATGGAGATCAGCTGGCGCAGGAAATTGACCGGCAGCATGTTCTGCCCGCGCGCTTCCTCCTCCATGATGATCTGGGTGAGGATCGAATGGGTGATGTCGTCGTCGCTCTTGGCGTCCACCACCTTGAAGTCCCGCCCCTCGCGCGTCATCGCGGCCAGATGTTCCAGCGTGATGTAGGACGAGGTTTCGGTATTGTAGAGCCGCCGATTGGCGTATTTCTTGATGATGACGATGCCGTCGGCGCTGTTCTGCTTTTTCATCTGGGAGCCCCCGGGCTGTGCCTGATCCAGCTGTAACACCATCGGTTGCCGCGCCGCAACACGGACCGCGCCCCCTTCCCCTGTTCCTCGACATGTTGCGCAGCGAAACCGCAGCAAATGCCGCGCGCCGTAGCGTCGCGCTGGCCGGACTGCGCGCTTATCAGGACGCGCCGCGCGCGCAAAGCTACCGCGCGGGACCGGTGCGGTATCGCAAGGGCCGCGCGCGGTTGCGTGACGGTGGCGGACAGGGCCGCCCGGTGGTGTTCGTGCCTTCGCTCATCAACCCGCCCTTCATCCTCGACCTGACGCCGGAGACCTCGCTGATGGGCTTCGTCCGCGACGCCGGCTTCCATCCCTGGCTGCTCGACTGGGGAGAGCCGACACCGGCCGACCGCGACATGGACGTGACCGGCCATGTCGAACGGCTGCTCCTGCCGCTGCTCGCCAGGCTGCCGGAGCCGCCGGTGCTGGTCGGCTATTGCCTGGGCGGCACCATGGCGCTTGCCGCCGCCTGCGCCTCAAGGCTCGCGGGGCTGGCGCTGGTCGCCGCGCCCTGGCGCTTCTCCGGCTTCGGCGAGCGCGCGGTCGGCGAGATCGCGGCGCTGTGGGATGCGGCGCAACCCGCCTGCGAGGCGCTGGGGCTGGTGCCGATGGAAGTGCTGCAGGCCGGCTTCTGGCGGCTCGACCCGGCGCGCACCATCGCCAAGTACGAGCGGCTGGCCGGCACCGATCCCGCCTCGCCCGAGTTCGCCTCGTTTGTCGCGCTGGAGGACTGGGCCAATGCGGGCGCGCCGCTGACCTATGCCGCCGGTCGGCAGATGTTCGACGACTTCTTCGCCGCCGATCTTCCCGGCAGCGGCCGCTGGACCGTCGGCGGAGGGGCGGCCTCGTCCGACGCGCTCCCCTGCCCGGCGATCGAGTTCGTCTCCCTCACCGATCGCATCGTCCCCGCCGCCAGCGCCGCGAATCTGCCGAACCGCCGCGATCTAGGCGCGGGCCATGTCGGCATGGTGGTCGGCCGGGGCGCGCGCGCGCAATTGTGGGAGCCCCTGGTCCACTGGCTTAACGCGCTGCCGGCCGCTATCTAGTTCACGACCAGCTTTTCGGAGAGTTCCCATGCAGGACATCGTCATCACCGCGGCCAAGCGCACGCCCGTGGGCAGCTTCCTGGGCGCGTTTGCGAGCGTTCCCGCGCACGAGCTGGGCCGGCAGGCGATCGTGGCCGCGCTGGCGCAGGCGAACGTGTCCGGTGAGGAAGTGTCGGAAGTGATCCTCGGCCAGGTGCTCACCGCCGCGCAGGGCCAGAACCCGGCGCGCCAGGCGTCGATGGCCGCCGGCGTGCCCCGGGAGATCCCGGCTTGGGGCGTCAACCAGGTCTGCGGCTCCGGCCTGCGCGCCGTCGCGCTGGCGGCACAGGCGGTGGCCACCGGCGACTCGCGCATCGTGGTCGCCGGCGGTCAGGAAAGCATGTCCTTGTCCGCCCATGCGCAAAACCTGCGCCCCGGCACCAAGATGGGCGATCTCAGCCTTGTCGATACCATGATCAAGGACGGACTGACGGACGTCTTCAACGGCTATCACATGGGCATCACCGCCGAGAACCTGGCGGAGCAGTATCAGGTGACTCGCGGGGAGCAGGACGCGTTCGCCGTCCGCTCGCAGAACCTCGCCGAGGCCGCGCGCAGCGCCGGCCGCTTCGCCGACGAGATCGCCGCGGTGACCGTGAAGGGCCGCAAGGGCGACACGATCGTCGACCAGGACGAATATATCCGCGCCGGCGCCACGCTCGACAGCGTGTCCGGCCTGCGCCCCGCCTTCAAGAAGGACGGCACCGTGACGGCCGCCAACGCCAGCGGCATCAACGACGGCGCCGCCGCGCTCGTGGTGATGAGCCGCGAGGAAGCGGAGCGCCGCGGCAGCCCGATCCTCGGCCGCATCGCCAGCTGGGCCTCGGCTGGCGTCGATCCGTCGATCATGGGCATCGGCCCGGTGCCGGCCACCCGCCGCGCGCTGGAAAAGGCCGGCTGGTCGATCGCCGACCTGGACCTGATCGAGGCCAACGAGGCGTTCGCCGCGCAGGCGCTCTCGGTGGGCCGCGAGCTCGGCTGGGATGCGGACCGCGTGAACGTCAATGGCGGCGCCATCGCCATCGGCCATCCGATCGGCGCCAGCGGCGCGCGCGTGCTGACCACGCTCCTCTACGAGATGGGCAAGCGCGACGCGAAGAAGGGTCTCGCCACGCTTTGCATCGGCGGCGGCATGGGCATCGCCATGTGCATCGAGCGCTGAGGCGCGATCGTTCGAACCGGGGGAGATAGGGCTTGCGCACGATATTGATTGGATGGGGATTGCTCGCCGCCACGCCGCTTGCGGCACAGACGCCTCCGACACCGCCCGGACCGCCCGAGATCCTGGTTTCCGCCTCCGGCACCGCGCGCACCCCGCCGGATCGCGCGACCATCGCCTTCACGGTGCGCGGCGAGGGCACGACCTCGGACGAGGCCGCGCGCATGCTGGCGGAGCGGATCAAGGCGGTGCGCGCCGGCTCCGCCGCACTCGCCGGCCGCGGTGCGGAACGGCGCTCGTCGCAACTCTCGATCCGCGAAGTCCGCCCGCGCGCCTGCGACCAGAACGGCTACGGCGCGCAACGCCTGTCCAGCGGCGATTGCGCGATCATCGGCTATGTCGCGACCACCGGCGAGCAGCTCGACACGGCGAACGTCAAGGATGCCGGCACGCTGGCCGGGCTGATCGGCCGGCTCGGCGGCTCCGACGTGCAGCTGCAGCGCTTCTGGCTGGCGGACGACAGCGCCGCACGGCGCGAAGCGACGCAAAAGGCGCTGGCCGAGGCCCGCACCCAGGCCGAACTGATCGCCACCGGCTCCGGTGCGCGGCTGGGTTCGTTGCGGCGCGTGCAGGACGGCAGCTACGACTATGTGGTCCGTGCCAACGCCATCCGGCCGCGCGTGGAAAATGCCGCGCCCCCGCCGCCGCCGCCGCCAGCTCCTCCGCCCGTTTCCGTCGACTTTACGCCCGGTCCGATCGAAACCACGGTGCGCCTGTCCGTCAGCTACGCCATCGCGCCGTAGGGCTCAGCGCGCGAACCGGGCGGGGGCGTAGCGGGCCGGGTCGATCCCGGCGACGAATGCCTCCGTCGCGCGGCCGAGCAGCAAAGCGGCGGCCAGCGCGCTGCCCGCCGGAGCGGTCTGGATGCCGAACCCGCCCTGCCCGGCGCACCAGAAGAAGCCCGGCACCTCCGGGTCGAAGCCATAGACCGGCAGCCGATCGGGCGCGAAGCTGCGCAAGCCTGCCCAACGCCGCTCCACCGCCTCCACCTGCCAGTCCACGACCTGCTCGAACCGGTCGATCGCCTCCGCCACGTCCAGCTCCTCCGGTTGCGCGTCGCCCGGCACCGCCGGCGTTTCGTCATGCGGGGTCAGCCACAGCCGCCCGCCCGTCTCCGGCTTGAAGTAGAAGCGGCCAGAGATGTCCAGCACCTGCGGCAGCCCGGCCGGCGCGGGGGGATCGGTGCGCAACTGCACCATGGTCCGGCGATACGGCGTGATGCCCACCGGCGCCGCCCCGGCGAGCGCCGCCACCCGGTCCGCCCAGGCACCCGCGGCATTGACCAGCACCGCCGCCTCGAACGACCCGGCGCGGGTGTCCAGCCGCCAGCCGCCGTCGCGGCGTTCGGCGGCCAGCAGGGCGGCATCGGTCACCACGCGGCCGGACTCGCGCGCGGCGGCAAGATACCGCGCATGCAGCGCCGCCACGTCGATGAACGCGCTGCTCGGCTCCAGCACCCCCAGGCACCATTCGGCGCGCAGGCCGGGCACGAGGCTGGCGGGATCGACCGGCTCCAGCGCCACGCCGCTGCCCGCGAACTCCGCCAGGAACCGCTCAACCGCCGGCCGGTCCCCGCCGCGCCCGATGTGCAGCGAGCCCATCGGCTGCAGGAACCCGCCCTCGCGCAGCGCCGGTCCGGAGGCGGTGCTCAGCGGCTGCACCCCAGGCCCGCCATAAGTCTCCGACCAGAACGCGGCCGAGCGCCCGGTGGCGTGAAGCCCGGCCATCTCCTCCGCTTCCAGCAGCAGGACGCGCGCCTCGGGCGCCAGCGCGGCGGCGAGGCTCGCCCCCGCCATGCCGCCGCCGGCGATCGCGACGTCGAACCGCTCGCTCATGCCACTTGCCGGGCGGGCGCGCGCACCTGGAGAAAGCGGTCGATCGCGTCCAGCGCCGGCCCGCGCACGGCATCGGCCTCGCGCAGGATCTCGTGCCGCGCTTCCTTGCCGAACCGCACCACCTGCACGTCCGGCAGGCGCGCGGCGATGCGCAGCGCCGCGCGCGGGTCGACCAGCCGGTCCGCCTCCGCCAGCAGCATCAGCAGCGGCGTGCGCATTTCCGCCAGCCGCGGATCACGCGCAAGCAGCCGCGTGGACGCGAACGCCTCGGCCAGCCAGCGCCAGCTCGGCGGCCCCAGCCGCAGCTCGGGCTTGGCCGCGTACCACCACAGCTCGTCGTCATACCGCGCCTGATCGTGCGTCAGCAGCGCCATCCGGCTTGTGCGCGCGGTCGGGATCTCGTTGCTGTCCCAGGCCGCGCGCGCCGGGTCGCCGGTCCGCGCCATCAGCCGGGCAACCCGCTCGCCCGCCCAATTGCCCACCGGGCTGCGCAGGCCGAGCATCGGCGCGACCAGCACGGCTGCGTCCGCCGCCACGCGGCCCTCGGCCAGCGCCCGCAGCGTCAGGTGCCCGCCCATGGAGTGCCCCACCAGCACGCGCGGCCCCTCGACCTGTGCCGCCCAGCCCGTCCAGAACGCGGCAAGGTCGTCCAGCCACGGCTCGAACGCGTCGCAATGGCCGACCAGCGGATCGGCGCACAGCCGGCCGGAGCCGCCCTGCCCCCGCCAGTCCACCGCCGTCACCGACCAACCCTGCCCGTGCCAATAGGCCAGCGTTTCCAGATACTTCTCGAACACGTCGCCGCGCCCCGTCTGGAACAGCAGGCCGCCCCGCCCGCCGTCCGAGGGCCAGTCGAACCGGCGCAGCGCCCAGCCGTCCGGCGCCTGCCAGCGGGAAACCCGCGCACCGGCAGGAATCGCGCGGCGGTAAAGCTGTGGGGAGAGCATCGGCGGCATGGTTACGTTTTCGAAAGCCATGTCGTCTACCCCCAAGACCATGGTTGGGGGACTTCTGTCGGCGTTCTGCCTTTGCGTGCTCGCGCTGCTGCTGGTTTCGGCCGGCGTGGAGGACGCACGCATTCGCGAGATCGCCAACTGGAAGAACGCGGCCATCGCGCTGCTGGCGCCGATCTGGTGGCATGCGCTGGATTTCTCGCTCTGGCCGGACGTGGCGGCCCAGATCGGGCTCGCGGCAATCGTCTTTGCCCTGTTCATCGGCGCGTTTGCGCTCGGCTGGATGGGCGGTGGCGACGTGAAGATGATCGGCGCGCTGGCGCTCTGGTTTCCGCCGGGCGCGCTCGTCTGGATGCTGGTGCTGATGTCGCTGTTCGGCGGCGCGCTGACGCTGGTGCTGGTCGCCGCGCGGGCGTGGAGCGGGCGCCGCGGCCGTGTTCGCGAAGGCGCGATCGAGGTGCCTTACGGCGTGGCGATCGCCGCGGCTGCGCTGCTCGCCCTGCGCGAACCCATTCTTAACCAATTCTTGTGATGCTTAACGCCGGTTCAACCGCGATCCGGCCCCGAAAGGCTGCAACAGGTCATGGATAGTCGAAAGATCATTTTGCTGGTGGGCGCGCTTCTCGTCGCCGGCTTCACCGCGTTCATGGCCCGCACGCTGCTGATGGGCGCCGCCACGCCGCCCGCCGGCGCGGTTGCCGCGCCTGCGCCGGTGATCGACGGGCCGGAGGTGCTGGTCGCCACCCGCGCGCTGCCGGTCGGCACCATCCTGGATGCCACCGCGCTGAAATATCAGCCCTGGCCCAAGGAGCTGGTCGACAATGCCTATTACCTGAAGGCGAACACCGACATGAAGTCGCTGCAGGGCGTGGTGGTGCGCAACGCCATCACCGCCGGCCAGCCGGTGACGCAGGGCGCGCTGGTGAAGCCGGGCGACCGCGGTTTCCTGGCGGCGGCGCTCGGGCCGGGCATGCGCGCCGTTACCGTTCCCGTTTCCACGCAAAGCGCGGTGGCCGGCTTCGTCTTTCCGGGCGACCGCATCGACCTGGTCCTCACCCAGGCGGTGCCCGGTGGCGGCGACGGCCCGCCGCTGAAGGTGTCCGAGACGATCATGCGCAACCTGCGCGTGCTCGCCACCGATCAGCGCACCGACAATTCGGTCGGCGAGGACGGCAAGACCGTGGTCCGCACCTTCAGCAACGTGACGGTGGAGGCGACGCCCAAGATCGCCGAGCAGATCGCCGTCGCGCAGACGCTTGGCACGCTGTCGCTGTCGCTGCGCAGCATCGCCGACAACACGCAGGAACTGGAACAGGCGATCGCGTCCGGCGACGTGAAGGTGCCCGACGGCACCGATCCGAAGGCGGAGAAGCAGATGCTGATCCAGCTCGCCACGCGTCCGCAGACCGGCTCCTCGACCTATGCCACCGGGGCAGACGTCTCGCGCTTCCAGCGTCGCAGCGTGCCCGGCAAGCAGTCCGGCTTCGCCGGGGGAAATCCGGGCTACGTGCCGCCGGCCGGCACGCCGTCCACCATGGGCGGCGCCTATCCGGGGGGAGCCGCGCCGCGCGGGCCGGTGGTGCGCATCGCCCGCGGCAATGATGTGACCGAGATTGCGGTCGGGGGGAAGAACTGATCATGCGTGCCCAGCACCGAATGACGCACCTGACGACGCGGGCCATCGCCGCCGTCGCCGCCGCTGCGCTGGCCCTGCCGCCGGTCGCCGCCGTCGCCGCGCCGGGCAAGCCCGCGCCGCGTGGCAATGCCGGGTGGAAGCCTGCCCGGGCCGGCCTGCCGCCGGTCGGCGCGCAGCGGCCCACCGCGGAAAAGTGGCTTTCGATCGGCGAGGGCGAGCTTGTCACCCTGCCGGCGAACGTCGCCGACGTGTGGGTGTCGAACCAGGCCGCGGCCGACGTCTACGTCACCAATCCGCGCCAGATCAACCTGTACGGCAAGGCGTTCGGCGACTCCACCGTGTTCGCCACCAACGCCGCCGGCGCGGTGATCTATTCGGTGGTGGTCCACGTCGCGCAGAACTCCACCTCGCTGGATCGCATGCTGAAGGCCGCCATGCCCGACGCGCAGATCAGCGTCACCCAGGTCGGCCAGATCGCGGTGCTGAACGGCACCGTCGGCTCGCCGGAGGACAGCGTGCAGGCCGAGCGGCTGGTCACCACCCTGCTCAACCCCGGCGTGGACATCAGCACCGCCGGCGCACAGCTGAAGATCGCGGCGGTCAACCGCCTGCGTGCGGCAACGCCGCTCCAGGTCAACCTGCAGGTGAAGATCGCCGAGGTCAGCCGCTCCTTCTCCAAGAACATCAACGGCAACCTCGTCAGCCGCGACACCACCGGCGGGTTCAACTTCGGCGTCTCCTCCGGCCGCGCCGCCGGCACGATCGGTTCGGTCAGCACCGCCGGCCTGCCGCAGCTCGATGCCTCGGCCCGCTTCGGCCTGCCCGCCGGCTCGATCGCGCTGCCGTTCGATCCCAAGATCGGCGACTTCGTGCTGCCCAACAGCGGCAGTTCGTACAATTTCGCTGATCTGGGCAAGGGCGGTCAGCGCACGGCGATCGGCCTTGCCGGCAAGCTCGCCGGCCTTGATCTGCTTGCCGCCATCGACCTCGGCGAGACCGTGGGCCTCGTCAACACGCTGGCCCAGCCGAACATGACGGTGATCTCCGGCGAAACGGGCAGCTTCCTGGCGGGCGGCGAGATCCCGATCCCGGTCAGCCAGGGCCTCGGCGCGCAGTCGGTGGAATACAAGCAATACGGCGTCAGCCTGGCCTACACGCCCACCGTGCTGTCGGACGGCCGCATCTCCCTGCGCGTCCGCCCGGAAGTGTCGCAGCTCACCTCGCAGGGTGCGGTGTCGATCGGCGGCGTGACCATCCCGGCGCTGAGCACCCGCCGGGTGGAAACCACGGTGGAGCTGGGTTCCGGCCAGAGCTTCGTGATCGGCGGCCTCCTCCAGAACGCGCACAACAGCAATCTCACCAAGACGCCGGGGGTCGGCGACCTGCCGGTGCTGGGCGCGCTGTTCCGCTCCAATTCGTGGCAGCGCGACGAAACCGAGCTGGTGGTGGTCATCACGCCGTATCTGGTGAAGCCGGTGAACGCGACGGAGATCGCCCTGCCGACCGACGGCTACAAGTCGCCCACCGATCTCAGCCGCGTGCTGTTCGGCCAGGTGGATGCCGGCAAGACCGGTGGCCAGCGCCCCAAGCCCAGCATGGCCGCTCCGCCCGAGGCGCAGCCGGCCTTCGGCGCGGCGGCGCCGGTGCCCACCGCGCCGGCCCCTGTCCAGCCGCTCCAGCAAGAGCCGCGCGAGGACAAGGCCGCCACCACCAAGAAGTCCAAGAAGTCCGCCGGCGTCGCCATGCCCGGCTTCAGCAACTGATCGCCTGATCGAGGACACCAGACCCCATGACCAAGCGCCCGATCCTTCTCGCCTCCACCCTGCTCGCCGCGCTGGCGGTGTCGGGGTGCAGCGGCACGCGCAACCGCGGCCTTGAATCGGTCCATCAGCCGGTGGTGAGCCGCAGCGACTTCGTGTTCGATGCGCAGGCCGATGCCGGCGGGCTCGCCCCCGGCGAGGACCAGCGGCTCGCCGGCTGGCTGGCCGGGCTGCGCCTGGGCTATGGCGACCGCGTGTCAGTGGACGACAGCGGCAACGGCGCCGCCCGCGCCCGCGACGACGTGGCGCAGGTCACCGCCCGCTACGGCCTGCTGATCGCGGAGGAAGCGCCGACGGTCGGCGCCCCCATCGCCCCCGGCACCGTTCGCGTGATCGTCACCCGCTCGCGCGCCACCGTGCCGGGCTGCCCCGATTTCAGCCGCGTCCGCCAGCCGGAATATGAGGGCAACACCTCCAGCAATTTCGGCTGTGCGACCAATTCCAACCTCGCGCTGATGGTCGCCAATCCCACCGATCTCGTGCGCGGCCAGGCCGGCGCCGAGGCGGCGGATCCGGCCACGTCCACCCGCGCGATCGGCACCTATCGCCGTGCCGCGCCCACCGGTGCCGGCGGCACCACGCTGCGCGCCGAAAGCACAGGGAACAAGTAAGATGAACGCGCCAGCCCTCCGCGCCGCCACGCGCGAACCCTTTGTCGCCTTCGTCTGCGACGAGACCACCGCCGAGGCGATCCGCCCGATCGCCACCGAAATGGGCTGGAGCCCGGACAAGGTGCAAAAGGGCGGCCTGCGCAATGCGGTGCAGAGCCTGTCCGTCTCGGCCAGCCCCAACATCCTGTTCGTCGACATGTCGGAATCCGGCGATCCGCTCAGCGACATCAATGCGCTGGCCGAGGTCTGCGAGCCGGGCACGGTGGTGATCGCCGCCGGCCAGGTGAACGACGTGCGGCTGTACCGCGATCTCGTGGTCAGCGGCATCCAGGATTACCTCCTGAAGCCGCTGTCGCCCGACACGCTGCGCGAGGCCTTCACCCATGCGCAGACGATGCTCAACGCCCCCAAGGCCGCCGAAAGTGCCGTGGAGCGACCGCATTGCTCCACCGCGGTGATCGGCACCCGCGGCGGCGTGGGCGCCTCCACCATCGCCACGTCGATCGCCTGGCTGTTCAGCGAAAAGGGCGCGCGCACCACCGCCTTGCTCGATCTCGACGTGCATTTCGGCACGGGCGCGCTGGCGCTCGACCTGGAGCCCGGCCGCGGCCTCACCGACGCGATCGAGAACCCCAGCCGCATCGACGGCCTGTTCATTGAGCGCGCCATGGTGAAGTCCAGCGAAATGCTGTCGGTGCTCTCCGCCGAGGCGCCGATCCATTCGCCGGTGATGACCGATGGCGCCGCCTTCTTCCAGTTGCAGGAGGAGATGCGCTCCGCGTTCGAATGCACGGTGGTGGATCTGCCGCGCAACATGCTGGTGCAGCATCCGCACCTGATGAGCGACGTGCATGCGGTGGTGGTCGTCACCGACCTGACGCTGGCGGCCGCCCGCGATTCGATCCGCATCCTGTCCTGGCTGAAATCCAATGCGCCGGGCACCCAGGTGTTCGTGGTCGCCAACCGCGTGTCGCCGGCCGCGCAGCTGGAAATCAGCCGCAAGGATTTCGAAGGCTCGATCGAGCGCAAGATCGATTACGTCATCCCCTTCGACCAGAAGCTGGCCGCCAACGCCGCCAAGCTGGGCAAGCCGCTGGCGGAGGCCGGCAAGGGCAGCAAGACCGTGGCGCCTCTCCTCGAGCTTTCCGAAGAAGTGCTGTGCGTCGCCGCCGACGAGGCCGCCGACGCGCCGAAAAAGGGCAAGGCGAAGGCGCGCGGCGCGTCCCTGATGGACAAGTTCGACCTGAAGTCGCTGGTCGGCAAGAAGAAGTGATGACCCGGCCGGTTCTTCGCGCCGGATCGCTGCGGGAGCGGTGACGCTGTGGACATGATGCCCCTTGTGATGCTCGGCGGCGGTGCGCTGGCCACGCTGCTGCTCATCGCCTTCGCCTTTGCCGGTCCCTCGCCGGCCCGCGCCAGCGCGCGTCGCCTCGCCGCGGCGCGCGACCGTCATCTGGAAGGCCTGGCCGGCGGCGTCGAGGCGCAGATGCGCAAGATCACCGCGCGCAACGCGACCAGGATGGACACGGCGGCGATGCGCTTGCTGCCCAATCCCGCGCAGCTGCAGAAGCGCCTCAACATGACGGGCAAGACCTGGACGGTCGGCCAGTACGGCATGGCCACGCTGGGCATCCTCGTGGTCGTCTCGGCCCTGTTGTGGCTCAAGGGCGCGCCGATCCTCCTGTCGCTGCTGATCGGCGTGGTGCTGGGCGCGGGCATTCCGCACATGGCCGTCGGCATGGCGATCAAGAAGCGGATCGCCAAGTTCAACGCCAAGTTCCCCGACGCGATCGAACTGCTCGTTCGCGGCCTGCGCTCGGGCCTGCCGATCACGGAAACGATCGCCGTTGTCGCCGCCGAGGTGGAAGGCCCCGTGGGCGTGGAATTTCGCGCGATCACCGACAAGATGAAGATCGGGCGCTCAATGGACGCCTCGCTTCAGGAAACGGCGGACCGGCTCGGCACGCCGGAATTCCAGTTCTTCGTCATCACCATCGCGATCCAGCGTGAGACCGGCGGCAACCTTGCCGAAACGCTGGCGAACCTGGCCACCGTGCTGCGCCAGCGCGGCCAGATGAAGCTGAAGATCAAGGCCATGTCTTCGGAATCGAAGGCCTCGGCGTACATCATCGGCGCGCTGCCGTTCGTCGTGTTCGGCATGATCTGGATGATCAACGGCACCTACATGCAGAACTTCTTCCAGGACGAGCGGCTGATGGTCGCCGGCGGCGGCGGGCTCTGCTGGATGGGCATCGGCGCGCTTATCATGCGCAAGATGATCAACTTCGAAATCTGATGCGGGCAGGATCGGGAAACTGAACATGGGCGAGACGGGCGGACCCAAGATCCTCGGCGTGGACGTGCTGCTGGTGGCCACCCTGCTGTCGGGCGTTGCGGCGTTCGCGGTGCTGCTGGCGATCTACGCCGTCACCACCGTGCGCGATCCGATGACCAAGCGGGTGAAGGCGCTGAACGACCGGCGCGAGCAGTTGAAGGCGGGCATCACCGCCTCCACCAAGCGGCGCGCCAAGCTGGTCACCAAGAACGAGACCACCGACCGCATCCGCTCGCTGCTGCTGAACCTCAAGGTGCTGCAGGACAGCCAGGTGAAGGTCGCGCAGCTCAAGCTGATGCAGGCTGGCATCCGGTCCAAGGAGTGGGCCGTGGCCGTCATCTTCGGCCGCCTTGTGCTGCCGATCGTGTTCGGCGGGCTGACGGTGTTCGTGGTCTACGGCACCGACACGTTCGTCGAGTACAGCCCGCTCAAGAAGTACGGCATCGTCGCGGTCACCTTCATCCTCGCCTACAAGGCGCCGGACATCTTCCTGAAGAACAAGATCCAGAAGCGGTCGGATGCGATCCGCAAGGGCCTGCCGGACGCGCTCGACCTGCTGGTGATCTGCGCCGAGGCCGGCCTGACCGTGGACGCCGCCTTTCACCGCGTCGCGCGCGAGCTGGGCCGCGCCTATCCCGAACTGGGCGACGAATTCACCCTCACCGCCATCGAGCTCGGCTTCCTGTCCGAGCGCCGCCAGGCGTTCGAGAACCTCGCCATGCGCGTCGATCTGGAGGCCGTAAAGGGCGTGGTCACCACCATGATCCAGACGGAGAAATACGGCACGCCGCTCGCCTCCGCCCTGCGTGTGCTGTCGGCCGAATTCCGCAACGAGCGCATGATGCGCGCCGAGGAAAAGGCCGCGCGCCTTCCCGCGATCATGACCGTGCCGCTGATCCTGTTCATCCTGCCGGTGCTGTTCGTCGTCATTCTCGGCCCCGCGGCGTGCTCGATCAGCGACGCGTTCAAGGGCGGCATCTGAGGCGACGCGCGGGCGGCGTCCGGCGCCGCCCGCAGCGGATCGGCGGCACCCGGCCCGATCCTTCGCTTAAGTGGGTGCAATCCACCGGCCAATGACTATCTAGCCGGCATGAACGACGATCGCGTAGCCGCCGTGCCGCTGGCCTCGGGCGAGGACAAGTTCCGCTGGATCCTCAAGTCCGGCTGGAAGGGCCTGTGCCCGCGCTGCGGCAAGGGCCGGATGTTCCAGTCGTTCCTGAAGATCGTCGACCGCTGCGAGGTGTGCGGGCTGGACTATCGCTTCGCCGCGCCGGACGACGGCCCGGCCTTTTTCTCGCTCTGCGTGATCGCGCTGCCGCTGATCGCCATTGTGGTGTGGATTCAGGTCGCCTTCGATCCGCCGGTCTGGGTGCATTTCGTCACCTCGGTGCCGCTGATGGTGCTGGGCACGTTTCTGCCGCTGCGCCCGATCAAGGGCTGGCTGGTGGCCTCGCAATTCGTGAACCGCGCGCAGGAGGCGGGAACGCAGCACCTGTGGGCGCAGCTGCACGGCACGGAGGCGGACCGCAACGACTTCGACCAGTAAGCCGCCTCACGGCGCGAGCAAAGCCGCGTCCCTCCGCCTGCCGAGTGGTCGCCAGCGTCCGGCGTCTTGGTCGAACCGCTATCCCGCTACCCGGCAGGTCGCCTGCCGCCGTTCCCGGTCGATCTGGGCGAACAATTGCCGGTCCGGCACCAGGATGCGGATCAGCGCGATGCCGCGATGTCCCATCAGCCGCACCGGCTCGTATCCGGCCGGCGCCTGCTGGCCATCCGCCAGCACCGCCACCTTCACCCGCCGCCGCGCGCCGCTGGCATCGTTGCGGACGAAGGCGACCGTCGTGTCGCTGTCGAACACGGACAGCGACCAATAAGGCGCGGCCACCGGCGTCGCCTCGATCAGCAGCGGCCCGGCCGAAACGTCGAACGGGCAGCTCGAATAAGCGAGGTCCGGGCTGGGCCGCACGATGGTCCGCGACCGGTCGGTGGCGAGCGGGGCATGGGTGAAGCGGTTCATGCCGCCCGCCGCCGCGACCCGCTCCACCGCGCGGCCCATCAGGAACTTGGGCGTGCGCGCGATCACCAGCGCATAGGCCAGCGCCGCCACCACCAGTCCGGCCATGATCGGCCCCAGCCACCCCCGCATCACCGGCAATCCCGCCGCACGATGCTGGGCAATTGCGCCGCCGACAGATTGCCCTGCCCCCGGTCGGCCGGCAGGTACACGCGAAAGGTCAGCTCGAACCGGTCGCCTTCGCCGCTCGGCAGCCAGTGCCCCGGCTGGCGATCGGGGGCGACCTCGACCGTCCAGTCGTCCTGTTCCAGCCCGGGGATCGCGGCGCTGCCGACCGAAAAGAGCCCGGCCGGATTGGGCACGAGATAGCCGTCGCGATCGTACAGCGTCAGGCTCCACCAGCGGCCCGGCACCGATCCGCCATGCACGGTGTAGCGGCACTCCGCGCGCAGCGGGTCGCCGGCATCGTCCACCGCCGCATTGTAATAGCGCGCCTCGCTCCCCGGCAATGCCAGCAGGCCGCGCAACGCCACCACCGCCCGGCCATGCCCGCTCTGCGCGTCGGTGCCGAGATCGCGCCCCGTGGTCCACGCGCCGATCCGCTCGCTGGAGCCCAGCGCGCCGCCCCGGACCGAGGCGATCGCGGTGGCGCCGCCCAGCACCAGGCCGGCGACACCGCACAGCGCGTAGCGGATCCGGCGGCGAGCCAACTTTTCTCCCCTCGTCATGGCGATGCAAACGCCGCGCACGCGCGGATCGTTGCACCATCGTATCCGATTGCCGGCGCCGCCCTCAGCCGCGCGCGTGCAGCGCGGCCTGCGCGGCCGCCAGCCGCGCGATCGGCACGCGATAGGGCGACGCGGACACGTAATCGAGGCCGACCTTCTCGCAAAAGGCGATGCTCGCCGGATCGCCGCCATGCTCGCCGCAGATGCCCAGCTTGATGCCGTCCCGCGTCTTGCGACCCCGCTCGGCCGCCAGCTCGATCAACTGGCCCACGCCCTCCACGTCCAGGCTGACGAACGGATCCTTCGGATAGATGCCGCGCTCCACATAGGTCGTCAGGAAGCGCGCGGCATCGTCGCGGCTGACGCCCAGCGTGGTCTGGGTCAGGTCGTTGGTGCCGAACGAGAAGAACTCGCCCACCTCCGCGATCTCGCCCGCCATCAACGCGGCACGCGGCAGCTCGATCATCGTGCCGACGAGATACTCGATCTCGCGCCCGCGCTCGGCGAACACCTGCTTGGCGGCGGCATCGACCACCGCCTTCATCAGCTCCAGCTCGCGGCGGGTGGCGACCAGCGGGATCATGATCTCCGGGATCGGCGCCGCCCCCGATTTCTCGGCCACATCGATCGCCGCCTCGAAGATAGCGCGCGCCTGCATCTCGTAGATTTCCGGATAGGTCACGCCCAGCCGGCACCCGCGATGTCCCAGCATCGGGTTGAACTCGTGCAACTCCGCCGCGCGCCGCTTCAGCACATCCACCTCGACCCCCGCCGCGCTCGCGACCTCGGCGAACTCGGCTTCCTCGTGCGGCAGGAATTCGTGCAGCGGCGGATCGAGCAGGCGGATCGTGACAGGCAGGCCCGCCATCACCTCGAACAGCTCGACGAAATCGCTGCGCTGCTCCGGCAGCAGCCGCTCCAGCGCGGCCTTCCGCCCGTCCACGTCCTCGGCCAGGATCATCTGGCGCACCGCGGTGATCCGCTCGGCCTCGAAAAACATGTGCTCGGTCCGGCACAGGCCGATCCCCTCCGCCCCGAACTCGCGCGCGGTGCGGGCGTCCAGCGGCGTCTCGGCATTGGCGCGCACCTTCAGGCGGCGGACCTTGTCGGCCCATTCCATCAGCGTGCCGAAGTCGCCCGCCAGCTCGGGCTGCACCGTCGGCACCGCGCCCGCCATCACCTCGCCGGTCGCACCGTCGATGGTGACGACATCGCCCTCGCGGACCTCACGCCCGCCACCGACGCGCATCACCTTGGCCTTGGCGTCGATCGAAATGCCGCCCGCGCCCGACACGCACGGCCGCCCCATGCCGCGCGCCACCACCGCGGCGTGGCTGGTCATGCCGCCGCGCGCCGTCAGGATGCCCCTGGCCGCGTGCATGCCGTGAATATCCTCGGGCGAGGTCTCGGTGCGGATCAGGATCACCGCCTCCCCGGCCGCTGCGCGCTTCTCCGCGGTGTCGCTGTCGAACACCGCCGCCCCGCTCGCCGCACCGGGCGACGCCGGCAGGCCCTTGGCGATCACGTCGCGCTGCGCGGAAGGATCGAGCGTCGGGTGCAGCAGCTGGTCCAGCGCCGCCGGATCGACGCGGGCGACCGCTTCCTCCTGCGAGATGAGGCCTTCCTCGGCCATGTCCACCGCGATCTTCAGCGCCGCCTTGGCGGTGCGCTTGCCGCTCCGCGTCTGCAGCATCCACAGCTTGCCCTGCTGCACGGTGAACTCGATATCCTGCATGTCGCGGTAATGCCGCTCGAGCCGGTCGAACACCGCCGCCAGCTCGGCATAGGCGTCGGGCATCGCTTCTTCCATCGACGCGGCCTTGGCACCCGCCGCTTCGCGCGCATCCTTGGTCAGATATTGCGGCGTGCGGATGCCGGCGACCACATCCTCGCCCTGCGCGTTGATCAGGAACTCGCCGTAATAAGCGTTGTCGCCCTTGGACGGATCGCGGGTGAAGGCGACGCCGGTGGCCGAGGTATCGCCCATGTTGCCGAACACCATCGCCTGCACGTTCACCGCCGTGCCCCAGGTATGCGGAATGTCGTTCAGCCGGCGATAGACCTTGGCGCGCTCCGCCTGCCACGATCCGAACACCGCCCCGATCGCACCCCAGAGCTGGTCGTGCACGTCCTGCGGGAACGGCTTGCCCCATTGCTCCTCGACGAGCCCCTTGTACTCGGCCACCAGCGCGCGCCAGTCGTCGGCGGAAAGTTCGGTATCGAGGGTGAAGCCCTTGTCCTCCTTGGCAATCTCCAGCGCTTCCTCGAACGCGCCGTGATCCAGTTCCAGCACCACGTCCGAATACATCTGGATGAAGCGGCGATAGCTGTCCCAGGCGAAGCGGTCGTCGCCCGACGCCGCAGCGAGGCCCTCGACCGTCTGGTCGTTGAGGCCGAGGTTCAGCACCGTGTCCATCATCCCCGGCATCGACACGCGCGCGCCGGAGCGGACGGAGACGAGCAGCGGGTCGGCGGCATCGCCGAAGCGCTTGCCGGTCACGCCCTCGATATGCGCGATCCCGTTCGCCACTTCATCGCGCAAGGACTGGGGAAAGCTCTCGCCTTCCTCGTAATAGCGCGTGCACATCGCGGTGGAGATGGTGAAGCCCGGCGGCACCGGCAGGCCGATGGACGCCATCTCGGCCAGGTTCGATCCCTTGCCGCCGAGCAGGTTCTTGTCGCCCTTGCCCCCGTCGGAGACACCGCCGCCGAAGCGGTAGACGTACTGCACGTCCGCATCCGTGCTCAGGGTCGCTGCGCTGGCCATGATACTCTTCCTCGGTGTGTGTTTTGCGGGATTGTGCACCGCAACAGGTTCTTGTTCAATCCTGGGGAGGGGGATCGCGTTCCGAACCGGGAACGAGGAGGGCGCGGGGCTACCGCATGGTCGTCAGCCCTCGATCTTCGAGAAGTCGGCAACGGTGTGCACGGCGGTCCGCACGCGATCGAGCAAGGCGAGGCGCCGCGCGCGCTTGGCCGGATCGGGATCGTTGACGATCACGCCCTCGAAGAACGCATCGATCGGCCCGCGCAAGGTGGCCAGCGCCGCCATGGCCGCCTCGAAATCCTCGGCGGCAACCGCGCGCGCCGCGGCCGGCTCGGCGGCATCGAGCGCGGCAAGCAGATCGGCCTCGGCGGGTTCCATAGCGCCCTTGTGGTCATTCCCGCGGGGGGGGGAATCCAGAGCCGCTGTCGTCTCGACCCCATCGCCATCGCCCGGCGTCTGGATCCCCGCCTCCGCGGGGATGACGTCTGTGGGGGAGGCGCCATACCCCTCCTTCTTCAGGATATTCGCCGCCCGCTTGTACCCCGCCAGCAGGTTCGCCCCGTCCTCGGTAGTCACGAAAGCCTGCAACGCCCGCACCCGCGCGAGCAGCCGGACCAGATCGTCCTCCCCACCCAGCGCGAACACCGCGTCGATCAGGTCATGCCGCACGCCTGCCTCACGCTGCTGAACCTTGAGGCGGTCGGCGAAGAAATCCACCGGTGACGCCGGGTGCAGCCCTTGCGCGCGCACCCCGCCATAAAAGGGCGCATCGGCGGCAACGGGGAAGCATAGCACTTCCGCGCCCTCGCTCATCAGCCGCCTGGTGTCGCCCTGCACCTCCAGATACATCGGCTTCTCCGGAACGGTCCTGCCGAGGCTTCGCAGGCATGTTTCCAGATGCAGGTCGACAGCCTTGGTCAGCCAGGTGCTCAGCGAGCCGCGCAGGCCGTTGTCCGTCACCAGCCGAATGACGCCCAGCGCCGCCCGGCGCAGTGCGAAGGGATCCTTCGATCCCGTCGGCGGCTCCTCCAGCAGAAAGAAGCCGCGCAACGTGTCCAGCTTGTCCGCCAGACTGACCGCCACCGTCACCGGCGCGGTCGGCACCTCATCCCCCTGCCCGACCGGCTTGTAATGATCCCGCACCGCCTCGGCGACTTGCGCGTCCTCGCCCTGTGCCCCGGCGTAATAGCCGCCCATCAGCCCCTGCAATTCCGGGAACTCGCCGACCATGCCGGTGACGAGGTCCGCCTTGGCCAGCCGCGCCGCGCGCTCCGCCATGTCGGCGAGCTCCTCCGTTCCCCGGCGAAGGCCGGGGTCCAGTCGGGAAGGCTGCTGTTGGCTGGCGCTGCGCTCCGTGACCTCGGACGTGCCAACTGGGCCCCGGCCTTCGCCGGGGAGCGATGAAGAAACAATCCCCTCCTCCACCAGCCAGCGCGCGAGCTTCGCCACGCGCTCCACCTTGTCGGCGACCGTGCCGAGCTTCTCGTGAAACACGATCTTCTCGAGCTTCTTCGCCTGCTCCGCCAGCGGCACCTTCAGGTCCGTCTCGTAGAAGAACCGCGCGTCCGACAAGCGCGCCGCCAGCACCTTGCGGTTGCCCTCCACGATCCGCTCGCCGCCGTCCGCCGCCTCGATATTGGCGGTGCAGACGAAGGCGTTCGCCAGCTTCCCTGAAGCATCCGAGCACACGAAATACTTCTGGTTCACCCGCGCGGTCAGCTGGATCACCTCCGGCGGCACCGACAGGAACTCGGGCTCGAACCGCCCGAGCAGCGGCACCGGCCACTCCGTCAGCCCGGCATTCTCCGCCACCAGCCCCTCGTCCGCGATCAGCGACAGCCCGGCCTCCGCCGCCAGCGCCGAAGCCCGCTCGCGCACGATCGCGCGCCGCTCGTCCTGATCGACGATCACATGGCACGCGCGCAGCTTCTCGACATAGTCCGCCGCCGAGCCGATGGTGATGACGCCCGGATGGTGGAAGCGATGCCCCACCGTCGCTGCGCCCGACACGACGCCGGCGATCTCGCACGGCACCACGTCGTCGCCGAACAAAGCGACGATGCCCTGCAACGGCCGCACCCAGCGCAAGGACTCGGTGGAAGCCGACGCCGCCCCCCAGCGCATCGACTTGGGCCAGGGAAACGCGCGCACGATCGCCGGGATCGCCTCGGCCAGCACGTCCGCCGCCTTGCGACCCGGCTTCTCCAACACGGCGAACCACACGCCGTCGCGTTCGGTCAACTGATCGGCGGACAGCCCGGTCTTGCGCAGGAAACCCTCCAGCGCCTGCGCCGGCGCCGAGGTACGCGGCCCTTTGGTCTCCTCGCGCACCGCCGCCGTCTCTGCCGGCAGTTCGCGCGCGATCAGCGCCAGCCGCCGCGGCGTGGCATAGGTGACGATCTCGCCCGCCTTCATCCCGGCACGGTCCAGCTCGGCCGCGAACAGCCGCGCCAGATCCTCGCGGGCCTTGTCCTGCATGCGTGCAGGAATTTCCTCCGAACGGAGTTCCAGCAGGAAGTCGGTCGCGAGATCGGTCACAGCGTCCACCCCGAATAGCGCGCCTGCCAGTCGGGCGTGTTCTTCTCGATCCATGCGGCGCATGCGCCCTTCGCCAGGTCGCGCACGCGGCCGATATAGGCCTGCCGCTCCGCCACCGAGATCACGCCGCGCGCCTGCAACAGGTTGAAGATGTGGCTCGCCTCGATCGCCTGTTCATAGGCCGGGATCGGCAGCTTGGCCTCCAGGCAGTTCTCGCATTCGGCTGCCGCCTTGCGGAACTGGTCGAACAGCGTGTCGGTGTTCGCCACCTCGAAGTTCCAGGTCGACATCTGCACTTCGTTCTCGTGGAACACGTCGCCATACGACACCCCGGCATCGTTGAACGCCAGGTCGTACACGCTGTCCACGTTCTGGATGTACATGGCCAGCCGCTCCAGCCCGTAGGTCAGCTCGCCCGCCACCGGCTTGCAGTCGAACCCGCCCATCTGCTGGAAATAGGTGAACTGCGTCACCTCCATCCCGTCGCACCACACTTCCCAGCCAAGGCCCCAGGCGCCCAAGGTCGGGCTTTCCCAATCGTCCTCCACGAAGCGGATGTCGTGCCGGGTGAAATCGATGCCGATGGCGGCCAGGCTGCCGAGATACAGCTCCTGCAGATCGGCGGGCGAAGGCTTCAGGATCACCTGATACTGATAGTAATGCTGGAGCCGGTTGGGATTCTCGCCATAGCGCCCGTCGGTCGGCCGGCGGCACGGCTGGACAAAGGCGGCGTTCCACGGCTCGGGGCCGAGCGCGCGCAGCGTCGTCGCGGTGTGAAACGTGCCCGCGCCCATGCGCATGTCGTACGGTTGCAGGATCAGGCACCCGCGCGCGCTCCAGTAATCGTGGAGCGTCAGGATCATGCGCTGGAAGCTGAGCGGTTGGCTCGGCAATTGGAGGCCCCTAACTAAACAGATAGTTGAGCTTGGCCTCTGGCCCACGCCCGCGGCGGAATCAACCGCCCGGCAAGGATTGCGCGTGGAGAAGGGCCGCTCGTCCCGCTATGGAGAGCTTATGATCGCCCGCCTCGCGCTTGCCGCCGCCCTGCTCCTCCCCGCCCCCGCCTGCGCGCAGACCGCGCCCCAGCCAGCGCCCAGTACGGCGGCCGCCAACGACGCCGACCCCGCGCTGTGGGTCGTCAAGGACGCGGACACGACCGTCTACCTGTTCGGCACCATCCACGTGCTGAAGCCGGGCGTCACCTGGTTCGACGAGGGCGTGAAGAAGTCGTTCGACAGCGCCGACACGCTGGTCCTCGAAATGGTGCAGCCGCCCCAGGCCGAGATGGCGCAGCTCATCGCCACCAGGGCCGCCGCGCCCGCCGGCCCCGCCCTGCCCGACAAGCTGCCGCCAAAGGATCGCGACGCCTACAAGGCCGCGCTCACCGGTCTCGGCCTGCCCGTCACCGCGTTCGACCGCACCGATCCGTGGTTCGCCGCGATGAACCTCTCACTGCTGCCGGTCATGAAGCTCGGCTACGATCCCACCAACGGCCCGGAGGAAGTGCTGTCCGCCGCCGCGAAGCAATCGGCCAAGAAGGTGGTCGGGCTGGAAACCGCCGCGCAGCAGATCGGCTTTTTCGACGGCATCTCGGACGCAGGCCAGGTCGCCTTCCTCACCTCCACCGTGCGCGACCTGCCGAAGATCGGGGCGACGCTGGACGAGATGGTCGGCGAATGGTCGCGCGGCGACGTGGAGGCGCTGGCCGAGACGGTGAACGAAGGCGTGGACGAGATCCCCGAGGTCCGCCGCGTCCTCCTTACGGATCGCAACGCGAACTGGGCTAAGTGGATCGCGCAGCGGATGAAGACGCCCGGCACTGTCTTCGTCGCGGTTGGCGCGGGCCACCTGGCCGGCAAGGGCAGCGTGCAGGACGATCTCGGCGCCTACAAGCTGAAGGCCGTGCGGGTCAGCTATTGATGATTTCCCTGCTCCCCGGCGAAGCCGGGACCCAGTTGGGAAGGTGGTAATAACCAAGCGATGACGCCCGCGACCATCGTCCCTCAACTGGACCCCGGCCTCCGCCGGGGAACCGCTCTTATAGCCGCCCTCCTCCTCGCCGCCTGCAAACCGGCGGTGGAGGCCCACCCCGCGCTCTACGAAGTCCGCGACGCCGACACCGTGATATGGCTGCTCGGGACTATCCACCTACTTCCCGCCGACGTGCACTGGCGCACCCCCGCGATTAAACAGGCGATCGACAGCGCCGACACCCTCGTCACTGAAATCCCCTTCACCGCCGATGACAGCGCCATGGCCCGCTTCACCGCCGCCGGCCAGGCGAGCGGCCTGCCACCCCTCGCAGCCCGCACCATCGATCCGGCCGCGCTCGCCCGCGCCCTCACCACTGCCGACCTCGCTCCCGATGCCCTGGACGGCTGGAAGACCTGGGCCGCCGCGCTGCACCTCGCCGCGCTTGCCACCCGCTCGGTCGCGGCCGACCGCGAGCATGGCGTGGAGGCCGTGCTCGCCGCCGATTTCGCCGGCCGCCCTCGCCAGGCGCTGGAAACCGATCACCAGCAATTCGCGATCTTCGATGCCCTGCCCGAACCGACGCAGCGCGCGCTGCTCGCCGGCGCGGTCCGTGGCGTCACCCGCGACGGCGCCGACTACCGCGCCGAACTCGCCGCCTGGTCCGCCGGCAACCCGGCGCGCATCGCCGCCGCGGTGGAGCCGGAACTCGCCGCCTCGCCCGCCTTGCGCGACGCATTGCTCACCCGCCGCGACGCGCGCTGGGCGGCGTGGCTTTCCCGCCGCATGGGCCCGCCCGGCCGCGTGCTGGTGGCCGTGGGCGCAGGGCATGTCGCCGGCCTCGTGGAACGCTTGCGCGCGCGAGGCTTTCGGGTGCGACGGGTCGCCTGATCCAGCCTCTTCCCCGGAGTTCTCCATGGACCATATCACCAGCAACGGCACCAGCATCCCCGCGCTCGGCTTCGGCGTCTTCCGCATGAGCGATGCGGAGGTCGAGCGCGTCGTCCCCGCCGCGCTGGAGGCCGGCTTCCGCCATTTCGACACCGCCCAATTCTACCAGAACGAAGCCGCGCTCGGCCGCGCGCTGAAGTCCGCCGGCGTGCCGCGCGACGAGCTGTTCCTCACCACCAAGGTCTGGCCGGACAGCTACAAGGCCGGCGTGTTCGCGGACTCGGTCGATCGCAGCCTGGAACAGCTTGGGCTGGATCAGGTCGACCTCCTGCTCCTTCACTGGCCCGGCCACGACGTACCCGTCGCCGATCAGGTGGCGATGATCGCGCAGGTGCAGGCCGCCGGCAAGACCCGCGCCATCGGCGTCAGCAACTACAATTCGGCGCAGTTGCGCGAGGCAGCCGGCATCGCCACCATCGCCACCGATCAGGTGGAGTTCCAGCCCTGGCTCGACCAGTCCCGGCTGAAGTCCACCGCCGACGATCTCGGCGTGGCGCTCACCGCTTATTACGTCATGGCCGACGGCCGCGTGCCCAGGGACGAGAACCTCTGCGCGATCGGCGACAAATACGGCAAGAGCGCCGCGCAGGTCGCGCTGCGCTGGGTGGTGCAGCAGGGCGTGATCGCGCTCAGCAAGACCGCCAATCCGGACCGCGTGGCCGAAAACGCCGCCATCTTCGACTTCCACCTGTCCGACGAGGACATGGCCGCCATCTCCGCCATGGGCACGCGCGAAGGTCGCATCGTCAGCCCCGCCGCACTCGCTCCCGACTGGGACTGAACGCCACCCCCGTTGGCGCCTGGCCAGGTCTGAAACGCATCACCCACCAGTTGCCTTTTCGCCCCCGTTCCGCTAGGCGCCCTCGCTTCCGGCCAGGGTCATCCCTGGAGGCCTGGCCGGGAAAGCAAACCCGTTTCGGAGAATGAACAGATGAGCGACATCCTTACGCTCGCTGCCGAGACGCGCGAGCAGGTTGGCAAGGGAGCCTCCCGTTCGCTGCGTCGTGAAGGCCGCGTCCCCGCCGTGATCTACGGCAACAAGCAGGCCCCCGCCTCGATCCATGTCGAGGAAAAGGAGCTCACCCGCCTGCTCCACACCGGTCACTTCCTGTCTTCGGTCATCATGGTCGATGCCGGTGGCCAGCAGATCCGCACGCTGGCGAAGGACGTCGCCTTCCACCCGGTCACCGATCGCCCGACGCACGTCGACTTCCTGCGCATCGGCGAGCATACCGAGGTCACCGTCTCGGTGCCCGTCGTGTTCGTTGACGAGGACCAGGCACCCTACAGCCGCGCCGGCGGCGTGCTGAACGTCGTCCGCCACGAGGTCGAGCTGGTGTGCGACGCCGCCGACATCCCGACCGAGCTCAGCATCTCGCTGGCCGGCCGCGAAGTGGGCGATTCGATCCACATCTCGGACGTTTCGCTGCCGCAGGGCATCAAGCCGTCGGTCACCGATCGCGACTTCACCATCGCCACCATCGTTCCGCCGACCGTGCCGGTTTCGGCTGACGAGGCGGCCACGCCCGAGGGCGGCGAAGCGTAAGCCTTCGTGCGAACGGTATAAATTCACCGTTCGTCCCGAGTAGCTGCCGGGCGCAGCGAGGTAGCGTATCGAAGGACAGCCGCGGGCGTGTCCTTCGATACGGGCCTTCGCCGAGGCCCGGTTTCTACCCAGGACGAACGGTGTTTTTGCGTTTGGGAGGACATAGCCGTGCAACTCTGGACAGGCCTCGGCAATCCCGGCCCGCAATATGCGCTGCACCGGCACAATATCGGCTTCATGGCGGTCGACGCGATCGCCGATCTGTACGATTTCTCACCCGCAAAGAAGCAGTTCCAGGGCTGGCTCCAGGAAGGCCGGATCGGCGGCGGAAAGATCCTGCTGCTGAAGCCCGCCACCTTCATGAACGAATCCGGCCGGTCGATCGGCGAGGCGGTGCGCTTCTTCAAGCTCGCGCCCGAAGACGTCACCGTCTTCTACGACGAGCTCGATCTTGCCCCCTTCAAGGTCCGCGTGAAGCGCGGCGGGGGTGCCGCCGGGCATAACGGCATCCGCTCCGCCATCCAGCACCTCGGCGACCCCTTCCGCCGCATCCGCCTGGGCATCGGCCATCCCGGCCACAAGGACCGCGTCACCGGCCATGTCCTCGGCAACTTTGCCAAGGCCGAGATGGACCCGCTCGCCGACCTGCTCGGCGCCGTGGCGGCCGAGGCGCACTGGCTGGCGGCCGGCGACGACACCCGCTTCGTCAACGACGTGGCGCTCAGGCTGCAAGGCTGACCCCGCAACGCGTACCGACCCCAGCCCGTCCCCCTTCTCCGCGCGTCATCGCGCCTTCGGGACACCCCCTTCCCCTCCACCTCCGCGCTTGCGCGCCTCCGCGTGAACCCACCCTTCTCCCGTTCCCCGGCGAAGGCCGGGGCCCAGTTGCGAAGGCCCAGGTTGCAGCACGGCGCCCCCCGACCCCCCGCGCCCAACTGGACCCCGGCCTTTCGCCGGGGAACAAGGGCCTTGACAACGCGAACCCATATGGCTATAAGCCGCAGCAGTTCAGAACCGCGGTAAGGGCCTGCGGCGGGTTTGGACGAAAGCAGCCGGTGGTGGTGCCGTCACAAGCACCATGCCTGGCGATCGACCGGCGCGGAGCCATCCGGGACTAAAGTCGGATGTCCGTTCATCAGGGTCGGGGAAGGTTCGAAGACGTCCGGAGGGACGGTGTGGCTAGGTGAGAGCAGCCAGACCATCCCTCCATGCCAGAGCCGGTGCGGCAGAGTACCGGGGGCGTCGCCGATACCCGGCAGATACAAGAAGTCTCGACGCTTCGTAGTGTAGCGAGTGTCTCAAAAGTCGTCGAGCCCCGGGTGCAAAACCGTGGCTAGGACGCGCCGGTCGATCCCTTTCCCTTGGTTTTCCAGGCAGCGCACACGTGCGTCCGCCGCACTTATCCTCCCCGCTCCGCGGGGAGGGGGACCAGCCAAAGGCTGGTGGAGGGGCCGGGCCGCAAGCGACGACCCTCCGTCATTTCCGATCCTCCGCCCCACGGCGAGGGGGACCAGCCGCAGGCTGGTGGAGGGGCGTCCCCGCAAGCGACCGCCTTCCATCACTCCCGCCGCTCCCCGCCCCACGAAAGCGGGACCAGCGCCAGACCGGCGGACAACGCACCGCCCCACAAGACGCCCCCGCTCCCTCCACAGGCGGGAACAACAAAGCGCACCCTTCCGCATCCGTCCTCCCCGCGGTACGGACACACGATGCCCAGCCGCACGCTCTTCGCCACCCACTTCTACGAGGGCCAGCTCACCGAGGCCGCCCTGGTGGAGGAACTCCTCGACGCCTGCCTGTCGCTCGCGCAGGAGGATCGCGCCGGCCGGGCCTGGTCCAAGGCGCACGGCTATCGCGGCTACACCTCTTACGCCTCGCTCAACGACCTGCCGCAGCGCGATCCGGCGATCGCCGACCTGGTGAAGATCCTCAACCGCCACGTCGCCGCCTTTGCGCAGGAATGCGGGTTCCAGCTCGAGCGCAAGCTCCGACTGGACAGCCTGTGGGTCAATGTCCTGAAGCCCGGCGGCACCCATTCGGGCCACCTCCATCCGCACAGCGTCGTCTCCGGCACCGTCTATATCGCCGTGCCGCCGGGCTCGGGCGCGCTGAAGCTGGAGGATCCGCGCCTCCCGATGATGATGGCCGCGCCGCGCCGCCCGGACACCTTCGTCTATGCCGAGCCTGCGCCGGGCAGCATCTTCCTGTGGGAAAGCTGGCTGCGCCATGAAGTGATGCCCAATGCGGCCCGGGAGGACCGCATCGGCATCAGCTTCAACTATCGGTGAGCCGGCCCCAGCGAGGCGAGTCGCTGCGCGTAGCGGGCGGCGAGCTCCTCGTGGATGGCGCGAATGCCCTCGTCCTGCGCCCGCGCCGCCATGGCGCGCGATTCCTGTTCGCGCCGGCGGTAGAAATCCTGTTCGACCCGGTCGATCATCGCCGTGCACCCCTGCTCGCTTGGTGATCTGGCGCTTCAATGACGGATCTGGAGTTGCGCGGCTATGACACTGATTAAGACGGCCAAATAACCGTGTTTCCCATTGCGGCGGTCCTCCGCTGTCGCCGGCACGGTGCGCACCGGCAGGGGAAAGGCGCGCTCCACCCACGCGTCGTTGCCGAGGATCGGCACGCACCCCGCCCCCTGCGGCCCGGCAAAGGCGACCACGCCCGGCCCCGCCGGAACCCGGCGCCTCGGCTCCTCCCCGCTCGCCCTTTGCGCTGGCATCCTGCCGCACTTGCCCTTATCCGCAAGCGTGAAAATCCAATCCCTTCAGGAACACCCATGGGCTTCAAATGCGGCATCGTGGGCCTGCCGAACGTCGGCAAGTCCACCCTCTTCAACGCGCTGACCGAAACCGCCGCGGCGCAGGCGGCGAACTATCCGTTCTGCACCATCGAGCCGAACGTCGGCAATGTCGGGGTGCCCGATCCGCGCCTCCAGAAGCTGGCCGAGGTCGCGAAGTCCGCGAAGATCATCGAAACCCAGCTCGCCTTTGTCGACATCGCCGGCCTGGTGCGCGGCGCGTCGAAGGGCGAGGGGCTCGGCAACCAGTTCCTCGGCAACATCCGCGAGGTGGACGCGATCGTCCACGTGCTGCGCTGCTTCGAGGATGGCGACGTCACCCATGTCGAGGGCAAGGTCGATCCCATCGCCGATGCCGAGACGGTGGAAACCGAGCTGATGCTGTCGGACCTGGAAAGCCTGGAAAAGCGCGTCCCCAACTTCATCAAGAAGGGCCAGCAGGGCGACAAGGAAGCCAAGATCGCCGCCGCCGTGCTCGGCCAGGCGCTGGAGCTGCTGCGCGACGGCAAGCCCGCGCGCCTCACCCAGCCGAAGGACGAGGAGGAAGCCCGCGTCTTCGCGCAGGCGCAGCTGCTCACCGCCAAGCCCGTCCTCTACGTCTGCAACGTCGAGGAAGCGAATGCCGCGAACGGCAACGCCCACTCCGCGCGAGTGTTCGAGAAGGCCGCCGCCGAGGGCGCGGAGGCCGTCGTCGTTTCCGCCGCGATCGAGGCGGAGATCGCCACCATGCCAGCCGAGGACCGCGCGGAGTTCCTCGCCGAGCTCGGCCTCGAGGAAACCGGCCTCGCCCGCGTGATCCGCGCCGGCTACAAGCTGCTCCACCTCCTCACCTTCTTCACCGTGGGCCCCAAGGAAGCCCGCGCCTGGACCGTCCATGCCGGCGCCAAGGCTCCGCAAGCGGCGGGCGAGATCCACACCGATTTCGAACGCGGCTTCATTCGCGCCGAAACCATCGCCTTCGACGATTACATCGCGCTGGGCGGCGAAACCGGCGCGCGCGAGGCCGGCAAGCTGCGCCAGGAAGGCAAGGAATATGTCGTCCACGACGGCGACGTGATGCTCTTCCGCTTCAACGTTTGAGGCGACCGGGGCCCGGCTGGGCAGCGTAGCCGGATGTCCGCTTCCGGGGGGAAAGCGGACTGTCCGCTAACGGCTCGGCGTGACGCTTAGCTGCTATTTGAGCGAGAGGCGATGAGGGCGTCCACGTCAGCTACTTTGCGTCGAAGCTGGGCCAAAAACGGCGTTCCATGCTTCTCCATACGATCAGGTGGATAGTTTCTGATGGCGTATTGATACCGCTGCACCTGATCGACGAGGCTCGCACGAAGTCGCTCCAACTCAAGATCGGATAAGCTCTTTCGCTCAACATAGGCTCGTTCGAAGTGCATGTGCATATCGTAAAGGTGGGATGAACGAACGTCCACAACCGAGAAAAGCGACGATGCCAACATTGTCCGCTGTTGAGCGTTTGCTGACGCCTTCCATCCCATATCGCCGTTCGTGCTGAGGAGCGGCTGAGCGCAAGCGAAGACGTGTCTCGAAGCACGGTTGCTTTGTGATGGCCGTGCCTTGGAACCACCATTTCGCTTGCGCTCAGTGGTTCTTCAGGACGAACGGCAGGTCTTGGGCGGTTCAGTCGTTGCCGCCCGGCAGGCGGAGCCGCGTTTGCCAATCGCCGCGCTCCACAATAACGCGCAGGGCAAGGCGCCCCGCGGAGTCGCGCCGGGAGAAGAACATGCGTCGCCTGATCCCCGCCCTTGCCGCGCTGCTGCTCGCCGGCTGCGGCTATCCCTATACGCCGCCCGCCCTGCCCCCGGTCACCGCGCCCGGCCCCGCTGCCACCGGCGCGCTGGCGACCGTCGCCCCGGCCGAGCGACGCACGCCCGTCACCATCCTCGTCTCGCTGGACGGCTTTCGCCCCGATTACCTGCGCCGCGGCAACACGCCCAACCTCGATGCGCTGGCGGCGGGCGGCGTGCAGGGCACGATGCGGCCGAGCTTTCCCGCGCTCACCTTTTCCAATCACACCGCGATGATCACCGGCCTCTACCCGGATCGCAACGGCATCGTCGCCACCCAGATGTACGATCCGCGCCGCCCGGACGTGAAGTTCACCAACAGCGATCCGGTGCAGGCGTTCGACCCGTTCTGGTGGGGCGAAAGCGAGCCGCTGTGGATCGCCGCGGAAAGGAACGGCATCCATACCGGGGTGATGTTCTGGCCGGGCTCGGAGACCGGGCATGACGGCGTCCGCCCCGACGACTGGATGCGCTACGATGCGAACTATACCGGCGACAAGCGCGTGCGCACGGTGCTCGACTGGATGCGCCGCCCCGCCGCCAGCCGGCCGCGCTTCACGCTGATGTACCAGGATGCGGTGGACAAGGCCGGCCACAAGTTCGGCCCCTTCGCGCCCGAGACGATCGCCGCCATCCGCGACGTCGATAGCTGGGTCGGCACGCTGGTCGCCGGCCTGCGCGCGCTGGGCCAGCCGGCCAACATGCTCGTCGTGTCGGACCATGGCATGGAACAGGTCGATCCGGCCAGGGCCGTGCTGCTCGACAGCCTCGTCCCCCGCGGCTCCTACCGCTGGGGGCAATGGGGCCCCTTTGCCAGCATCGACGCGCTGCCCGGCCATGAGGCGGAGGTCGCCGCCGGCCTGCTGAAGCCGCACCCGCTGGTGAAATGCTGGCGCAAGGAGGCGCTGCCCGCCCGCTTCCATTACGGCCATAACCCCCGCGTGCCGCAGTTCGTCTGCGTGGCGGAGCCCGGCGCGGAGCTGGTCGCCACCCCGCCGACCAACCATGGCGATCATGCCTACGATCCCGACCTGCCCTCGATGACCGCGCTGTTCCTCGCCAACGGCCCCGCCTTCCGCGCAGGGGCGAAGGCGCCGCCCAAGTTCGACAATGTCGATGTCTATCCCTTGCTGCGGCGGCTGATCGGCCTGCCGCCCGCGGCCGGCATCGACGGCACGGATGCGCCGTTCAAGGACATCATCGCGCGGTAAGGAGAGGCGGCATGCAATATTTCGAGGATCTGGAAATCGGCCGCACCCACGGCTTCGGCCGTTACGAGGTGACACGCGAGGAGGTGCTCGACTTCGCCCGCAGATACGATCCCCAGCCCTTCCATCTCTCCGACGAGGCCGCCGCCGCCACCCATTTCGGCCGCCTCGCCGCGAGCGGCTGGCACACCTGCGCGATGACCATGGCGATGCTGGTGGAGAACATGAAGGCGCACGAGACCGCCAGCCTCGGCTCCCCGGGCATCGACGAACTGCGCTGGCTCAAGCCCGTCTACCCCGGCGACACGCTGCGCTGCGAAAGCGAAGTGATCGAGAAGCGCGTGTCGCAGAGCCGCCCGGAAATGGGCATCACCAAAAGCCGGCTCACCGTATTCAACCAGGAGGACGTGGCGGTGCTGTCGATGGTGTCGAACGGCCTGATCCGCACCCGCCCGGCGGACTGAGGCCCCCTTCGCTCCTCCCCGCACGGGGCGGGGGACCGCCGCCGGAACTCGGTCGCCACCTCCAAGAAAGAGTGCGCCGCCTTCAGGAGAAGAGAGTACGCCGCCTCCCCACCCTCGCCATCCCGGCGCAGGCCGGGATCCACGTCCCCGCCGGCGCAACCGCAAGAGGCTCCTGCCGCTTGCGGGCCGCACGGTGGACCCCCGGCCAGCGCCGGGGTGACGAATTGCGAAAAGGCCCGGCGCTTGCGTGGCGCCGGGCTCTCCTCTCCTATCCCCTCGCCGCGGCGAAGCCGCGTCCTCAGCCTGCGCTGGGGCGCCGCTGGCCGGGCGTGATGCCCGGGGCCTCGCCCGAGCTCTCGCTCGGGCTTGGCGCATCGTGCCTAAGCCGCGAACTGGTTCATCGTGTTGTGTGCGCCGCCCGCCTTCAGCGCCGCCTCGCCCGCGAAATACTCCTTGTGCTCGTCGCCGATGTCGCTGCCGGACATGTTCTGGTGCTTCACCGTCGCGATCCCCTCGCGGATCTCCTTGCGCTGCACCCCCGCGACATAGCCGAGCATCCCCGCCTCGCCGAAATACTCGCGCGCGAGATTGTCGGTCGACAAAGCCGCCGTGTGATAGGTCGGCAGCGTGATGAGGTGGTGGAAGATGCCGGCCCGCGCGCTGGCGTCCTTCTGGAACGTGCGGATGCGCTCGTCCGCTTCCTGCCCCAGCTCGGTCTCGTCGTAATCCACGCTCATCAGCCGCGCGCGATCATAGGCCGACACGTCGCGGCCCTCAGCGGCCCATGCATCGAAGACCTGCTGGCGGAAGTTCAGCGTCCAGTTGAAGCTCGGCGAGTTGTTGTAGACCAGCTTGGCGTTGGGCACGACCTCGCGGATGCGGTCCACCATGCTCGCGATCTGTTCGATATGCGGCTTCTCCGTCTCGATCCATAGCAGGTCGGCGCCGTTCTGCAGGCTGGCGATGCAATCCATCACGCAGCGATCCGCGCCCGTGCCCTCGCGGAACTGGAACAGGTTGGACGGCAGCCGCCTGGGCCGCATCAGCTTGCCGTCGCGGTTCAGGATCACGTCGCCGTTGCGCGCGGTTGCCGGATCGATCTCCTCGCAATCGAGATAGGAGTTGTACTGGTCACCCAGATCGCCCGGCTCCCTGGACACCGCGATCTGCTTGGTCAGCCCCGCGCCCAGCGAGTCGGTGCGGGTGACGATGATTCCGTCCTCCACGCCCATTTCGAGGAACGCATAGCGGCACGCGCGGACCTTCTGGAGGAAGTCCTCGTGCGGCACCGTCACCTTGCCGTCCTGGTGCCCGCACTGCTTCTCGTCGGACACCTGGTTCTCGATCTGCAGCGCGCAGGCGCCCGCCTCGATCATCTTCTTCGCCAGCAGATACGTCGCCTCGGCATTGCCGAAGCCCGCGTCGATGTCGGCGATGGTCGGCACCACATGCGTTTCGTGGTTGTCGATCGCCTGGATCAGGCGCTGCGCCTCGATCTCGTTGCCCGTCTCGCGTGCCTTGTCGAGATCGCGAAAGAGAAGGTTCAGCTCGCGCGCATCGGCCTGCTTGAGGAAGGTGTAGAGCTCCTCGATCAGGGCGGGGACGCTCGTCTTTTCGTGCATCGACTGGTCCGGCAGCGGGCCGAATTCGGAGCGGAGCGCGGCGACCATCCAACCGGACAGGTACAAATATCGGCCCTTGGTCGTCCCGAAATGCTTTTTGATGGAGATTATTTTCTGCTGTCCGATAAAACCGTGCCAGCAACCGAGCGACTGGGTGTAGGCCGCCGAGTCGGCGTCATAGGAGGCCATGTCCCGCCGCACGATCGCGGCGGTGTAGCGGGCGATGTCGAGCCCGGTGCGGAAACGGTTCTGCATCTGCATGCGCGCCACCGCTTCCGCGCTGATCCCGTCCCAGGTGCCATTGTGGCGGCGGATCAGCTGATCGGTCGCGGCGGTGATGTCCTGATAGGTCACGGAGGCGGTTCCTTGCAGTGAAGTGATGCAAGGAAACTTACAGGATAACGCCCCGCCGCCACCCGCAATCGGCCACGCCACGAGGTACAAACGTCGGCGCACGGGCACAAACGCGTGTGAAGCTGTAAAGTTGTTTACAGCTGATCCACTGCTTCGGCGAGCCGCTCGTCCAGATGGTGCAGCAGCGCTTCCCACCCCGCCATGCCGGCCAGCTCGCCCGGCCCGTCCGAAATCCCGCGCAATCCCATCAGCGGCACGCCGAAGCGCTGGCAGGCGCGCAGCACGGCAAAGGTCTCCATGTCCACCATGTCCGCCTCGATTGCGGCATAATCCTCCCCGCCGATCACGTTGGCGCCGGTGGAGAGCGTCGCCGTCGGCACGCCCGGCAGCGGCGTTTCCAGCGCGATGCACACTGGGTGGTCGGCCAGCGGCGTCACGCCGCGCTCGAAGCCCAGGCGCGAGGCGTCCATGTCGCGCCAGCACACGGTGGATACCTGATACACCTCGCCCAGCGTGCACCGGCGCGATCCCGCCGAGCCGAGCGAGACGACCAGGTCCGGCAGCGTGCCGGCATCCTCCAGCCGCTGGAGCGCCGAGGCCATGGTCAGCGCCGCCTCGATCGGCCCCACCCCGGTCATCACCGGGCGGATGCGGGACCGCAGCGCCGGGCCGTATTCGGGCTCGCACGCCATCACGAACAGCAGGCGGCGGCCATGGCGAAGCTCAAGCGGAGGAGGCGTCTTCATCGCGCCCGCCTAGCGCAGCCTTGCCGGCACGCGCCACCGTTGTTCAGCGCTCCGGCGTCCCCGCGTCGCCGTTCTCGGCCGGCCGATCGCGCATCAGCCAGGCGAGCCCCGCCGCGCCGGCCAGCAACCCCGCGCCGGCGCCCGGCCGGCCCTTGCGCACCAGCCGCAGGCCGATGGTCGCCGCCGCGGTCGCGCCCAGCCCTGCCTTGCCCGCGTCCACCAGCCGCGTCGCGCGTGCGGCCACGCGGCTCGCCAGCAGTTCCTTGCCCAGCGCAGGCTGCGCCGGCACAGGCGGGGGCGCCTGCCGGGAGGCGGGAGGCTGCCCGCCCAGTCCCTCCGGGGCGTTGGTGGCGGGCGTCGCCGGCGTGTCGCCCCCGGCCACATGGTCCGCCACATAGGCGCGCCGCTCGCCCAGCGGGCGGCCATGGCCCACCGTGGTATCCTGCGCCACCTGGTGCTCCAGCTCGGCGTTCAGCTCGGCGCCGACCAGCAGCACATAGCTCGACAGGTACAGCCAGGTCAGCAGCACCACCACCGCGCCCAGCGAGCCATAGGTCGCGTTGTAGTTGCCGAACGAGGAGACGTAGAGGCCGAACCCGAGGGTCAGCAGCAGCCAGACCACCGCGGTGAAGACCGATCCCGCGCTCAGCCACACCCAGCGCGCCTGCCGCCGCGACGGCCCCCAGCGGTACAGCGCCGCCGCCCCCGCCGCACCGACCATCAGCAGCACGAGGTAGGACAGGATCTTGCCCATGGCGACGATCGGCCCCGGCGTGCCCTTCAGCAGGTCTTCCAGGAAGCTCAGCGCCGTGATCGCCCCGATCGCCAGCAGCAGGGTGACCACCGCGGCGACGGTGATCGCCAGCGCCAGCAGCGTGGTCTGCACGATGCCGCGGCTTTCCTCTTCCTCATAGGCGATGTTGAGAGCGATGATGATCGCCCCCGCCCCGTTGCGCGCGCCGAACAACGCCACGCCGAGCGCCAGCAGAAGGCCGAAGCCCTTCTTGTCGTCGGAGGTCTGGACGACGTTGAGGAGCTGCTCGCCGACCAGCCTGGCGGCATCCGCCGGCATCACGGAGGTGAGTTGCCGGACGTTGGCGATCACCGTCTCCTGATCCGCGATCAGGCCATATGTGAGCACCAGCGCGCCCAGCATCGGCACGATCGCCAGAAAGCCGTAAAAGCCGACGCCGGAGGCGATCAGGCCGATATTGTCGCGCCCCGTCTCGCTCCAGGTGCGCCACAGCACCTGCTTCCATTCCGGCCAGGTGAGTTGCCACGGGCTGCCCGCCCTGCGCGCTTCCCGCGCCTCCTCCCGTGCCTGCGCCGCCTCGGCCATCGTTGCTCCCTCTTGAACGTGCGGGGCAAGCGAACCGGGCGCGCCATGGTTCCGGCCCGTCGTTTCAGCGGGGGTTCAGCGGGGAACGGTCATCGCCGGCCTATGCCGTTGCGCGCGCACCCGAATCCGCCGATAAGTCGCCCATGAAGCGTTTCCTCGCCGCGTTCGCCGCCTCCGTGCTGCTCCTGGCGCAGCCGGCCGCCGCGCAATCGATCCTGCGCGATGCGGAAACGGAGGCGCTGTTCAACGACATGTCGCGCCCGATCATCGTTGCCGCCGGGCTCTCGCCGGCGAACGTCAAGGTCGTCCTCATCAACGACGATTCGATCAACGCCTTCGTGGTCGGCGGGCAGACGGTGTACGTCCATTCCGGCCTGCTCCAGGCGGCGGACAACGCCAACGAGGTGCAGGGCGTGATCGCGCACGAGCTGGGCCATATCGCCGACGGGCATGTCGTGCTGATGGACAATGGCGCGCGCCCCGCCATGGGCATCTCCATCCTGTCCATGGTGCTGGGCATCGCCGCCATCGCGGTGGGCGCGGGCGATGCCGGCGCGGGCATCCTGTCCGCCGGGCAGACCGCGGCGATGGGCAAGTTCCTGTCCTTCACCCGCGTGCAGGAAACCACCGCCGACGCCAGCGGCGCGAAATACCTCCAGATGGCCGGCATCACCGGCAAGGGCCTGCTCAGCTTCTTCCGCAAGCTGCAGAGCGACGAATATGCCTATGGCCTGGGCAACATCGATCCCTTCGCGCAGAGCCATCCGCTGTCCGGCCAGCGCATCCAGAACCTGACGGCCGACGTGCAGGCCTCGCCCAGTTTCAACAAGCCGCGCGATCCGGCGCTGGACGAGCGGTTCTTCCGGGTGCGGGCCAAGCTGATGGGCTATGTCGCGCCCTACCAGCAGACGCTGAACAAGTATCCGGAGGAGAACCTGACGATCCCGGCGCGCTACGCGCGGGCCTATGCCTGGCACAAGGCCGGGTATCCGGACAAGGCCGATGCAGAGGCGGAAGCACTGGTCAAGGCCGCGCCGAACGATCCCTATTTCCTGGAGATCAAGGGCCAGATCCTGCTGGAGGCCGGCAAGCCGCAGGAGGCGCTGCGCCCCTTGCGCGAGGCCACCGAGCTGTCGCGCAGCAACCCGCTGATCGCCACCACCTTCGGCCACGCGCTGATCGCGACGGAGGACGCGACCCACTATCCGGAGGCGATCAAGGTGCTGCGCACCGCCACCACGCGCGACGACGACAACCCCTTCGCCTGGGTGCAGCTCGGCACCGCCTATGAGCTGACCGGCGACACCACCCGCGCGATGCTCGCCACCGCCGAGCGCGCCAGCCTGACGGGCGACGTACGCACCGCCGGCATGTCCGCGCGCGGCGCGATGGCGGGGCTGCCGGCCGGCTCCAGCGACTGGATCCGCGCGCAGGACATCGCCATGGCCGCGCAGAACGAGATGGACGACAATCCGAAGAAGTATAAGCGCAAGCGATGAGCCGCCTCACCCTGCCCCTTGCCGCGCTGGCCGGCCTGCTGATCGGCGGCCTCGCCGTGTATCTGTTCACCACTTCCCGCCACGGGGCGCCGCTCGGCGAGCGGGCGCGGATGGAGGCGGTGGTGCGCGACTACGTCCTCTCCCATCCGGAACTGATCCCGGAGGCGATGCAGCGGCTGCAGGACAAGCAGACCGGCAGCGCCGTCGCCCTGAACCGCAAGGCGATCCAGACGCCCTTTGGCAACGCCTGGGCGGGCAACCCCAGGGGCGACGTCACCGTGGTCGAGTATTTCGACTATAATTGCGGGTATTGCCGCGCCTCGCTGCCGCTCGTCCGCCAGCTGATCGCCAGCGACCCGAACGTGAAGGTGGTGTTCCGCGAATGGCCGATCCTCGCGCAGTCCAGCGTGGACGCCGCCCGGCTGAGCCTCGCCGCAGCCGAGCAGGGCAAGTTCGAGGCGTTTCATGACGCGCTCTACAATGCCGGGCCGGTCTCGCCCGAAACCATGCGCGCCGCCGCGGCGAAGGCCGGGGTCGACCCCGCAGGCGTCGCCCGCCTGGGCGATCGCGCGGACAAGGAAATCGCCCTCAACCGACAGGTCGCCCGCGACCTCGGCCTGAACGGCACGCCCAGCTGGGTGATCGGCGACAAGGTCGTCTCCTCCATGCTCCCGCTGGACAAGCTCCAGCAACTGGTCGCCGAGGCGCGGACGAAGTGAGCCGATCATCCCCTGCAAGGGGAGGTGGCAGGCCGCAGGCCTGACGGAGGGGTGTGCCGCCATCGAGAGGGTGTCCCCCCTCCGACGCGCTACGCGCGCCACCTCCCCTTGCCGGGGAGGATTTCAGAAGCCTTGTACCGCCCCCGTCACGACCCTAGCTATGCCCCGCGCCACACCGCGGCGCCGGGGGCCGATCCATGGACACCATTCTTTCCGTCAAGGGCGTGGGCAAGACCTACGCCTCCGGCCACACCGCGCTCGATGCGGTGGACCTCGACATCGGCCGCGGCGAGATCTTCGCGCTGCTCGGGCCGAACGGCGCGGGCAAGACGACGCTCATTTCCATCATCTGCGGCATCGTCACGCCGTCCAGCGGCTCCATCACCGTCGCCGGCTTCGATGCGCAGCGCGAGTACAAGCAGGCGCGCCGCCGCATCGGCCTGGTGCCGCAGGAGCTGTCCGTCGACATGTTCGAGACGGTGCTGGCCACCTGCCGCTTCAGCCGCCGCCTGTTCGGACGCGCAGGGCATGACGCGCTGATCGAGCAGGTGCTGCGCGACCTGTCGCTGTGGGACAAGCGCGACGCCAAGATCATGGAGCTGTCCGGCGGCATGAAGCGCCGCGTGCTGATCGCCAAGGCGCTGGTCCACGAGCCCGATGTGCTGTTCCTCGATGAGCCCACCGCCGGCGTCGATGTGGAGCTGCGCCGCGACATGTGGCGCCTGATCCACCGCCTGCGCGAGAACGGCACCACCATCATCCTCACCACCCATTATATCGAGGAAGCCGAGGAGATGGCCGACCGCGTCGGCGTGATCGCCAAGGGCAGGCTCCTCCTCGTCGAGGAAAAGGGCGAGCTGATGAAACGGCTCGGCAAGCGCGAGCTGGACGTGGCGCTTGCCGAACCGCTTTCCGCGGTGCCGCCGGGGCTCGACGGGGTGACGCTGGCGAATGACGGCCGCACCCTCCGCTACGTCTTCCGGCCCGAGGACGAAGGCGCCGGCATTCCGGCCCTGCTGCGCCGGCTGGAGGCGGCCGGGATCGCCTTCACCGACCTCGAGACACACAAGAGCAGCCTGGAGGACATCTTCGTCGGCCTCGTGCACGACGGCGTGCACGAGCGGGAGCAGGCGGCATGAACACCCACGGCGTCTGGGCCATCTACCGCTTCGAGATGGCGCGCGGCCTGCGCACCCTGTGGCAGAGCCTCATCACCCCGGTTCTCCTCACCAGCCTGAACTTCATCATCTTCGGCGGCGCGCTGGGCAGCCGGATCCAGGAAGTGGGCGGGGTCGATTACGGCAGCTTCCTCGTCCCCGGCCTCATCATGTCCTCGCTGCTGGTGCAGAGCGTGTCCAACGCCTCCATCGGCATCTACTTCCCCAAGTTCACCGGCACCGTGTTCGAGCTCCTGTCCGCGCCGATCTCCGCGTTCGAGATGGTGCTCGGCTATGTCGGCGCGGCGACCACCAAGTCGGTGGCGATCGGCCTCGTCATCCTCGCCACCGCCACGGCCTTCGTGGACGTGCGCGTCGATCATCCGCTGGCGATGCTCGGCTTTCTGATCCTCACCAGCCTGGCCTTTTCCCTGTTCGGCTTCATCATCGGGGTCTGGGCGAAGAATTTCGAGCAGCTGAACTTCGTGCCGACGCTGATCGTGACGCCCCTCACCTTTCTGGGCGGGGTGTTCTACTCGATCGACATGCTGCCGGAGCCGTGGCGCACCGTTACCCTGTTCAACCCGGTGGTCTATCTCGTCAGCGTGTTCCGCTGGAGCTTCTTCGGCACCGGCGATGTGCCGGTCGCGATCAGCCTTGCGGTGACGCTCGCGTTCCTGCTGCTGTGTCTCGGCATTGTAATGGTGATCTTCCGCACCGGCTGGCGCCTGAAGAACTGACCGGCGAGGCTTGCGTGCCCTCGCGCCGCTGCTTACACTCGTGTCAATGAACGAGGCCACAGAAGCCTGGACCACCGGGTATCGCCATCCAACGCCGTGGGAGACGGCTTTTCCTCCCGTCTCGATGGTGGAGCTGTTCGAACGCTCCGCCGCCGCGAAGGGGCAGGCGCCGCTGCTCGATTTCATGGGCCGGCATTACAGCTATGCCGAGACGCTGGACGGCGCCAACCGCGTCGCCTGCGGGCTGGCGCAGATGGGCTATGGCCCCGGCGACCGGATTGGCCTGTTCCTGCCCAACGTGCCCCATTACGTCGCGGCTTATTATGGCATCCTCAAGCTTGGCGCGACGGTGGTGAACTTCTCGCCGCTCTACACGCCGGCCGAGCTTGCCCATCAGGTGGAGGATTCGGGCACCCGCCTGCTCTTCACCCTGTCCGCCCGCGCCCTGCTGCCCACCGCGCTCAAGGTGCTGGAGGACAGCGCGCTGGAGCGGCTGGTGGTCGGCTCCGTGGCCGGCGCGCTGCCCGCCACCAAGTCGATCCTCTACCGCCTGTTCAAGCGCAAGGACGAGGCGCCCCGCCCCGCCGACCCGCGCATCACCGCCTTTTCGCAGCTCATCGCCAACAAGGGCGCCTGCCCCACGCCGAAGATCGATGCGGCGAACGACGTCGCACTGATCCAGTATACCGGCGGCACCACCGGCACGCCCAAGGGCGCCATGCTCACCCACCAGAACCTCGCCGCCAACGCCCGGCAGGTGGAGGGGATCGATCCGCATACCGAGGCGGACGACCGCATCCTGGGCGTGCTGCCCTTCTTCCACGTCTTCGCCAACACCTGCGTGCTCAACCGCACGGTGGTGAACGGTGGCACGATCGTGATGCTGCCGCGCTTCGACGCCGGCCAGGCGCTGGACGCGATCACCCGCACCAGGACGACCTCGCTGCCCGGCGTGCCGACCATGTACCAGGCGCTGCTCGACCATCCGAAGATCGCCAAGACGGATTTCTCCTCGCTGCGTGTCTGCATCTCGGGCGGCGCGCCGCTGCCCGCCGAGCTCGCCAAGCGCTTCCAGTCGGTGACGGGCGCGCGCCTGATCGAGGGCTATGGCCTGTCGGAAAGCTCCGGCGTGCTCACCGCCAACCCCTATGAAGGCGAGAACCGCGCCGGCACGATCGGCCAGCCGATCCCCGGCACCGAGCTGCGCCTGGTCGACAAGGGCGATCCCTCCCAGCCCGCTCCCGCCGGCGAGCCCGGCGAGATCGTCGCCAACGGTCCGCAGATCATGCGCGGCTATTGGAGGCGCCCGGATGCCGATGCCGAGGTGTTCGTGGACGATGCCGAAGGCCGCCGCTGGCTGCGCACCGGCGATGTCGGCACGATCGACGCGGACGGCTATGTCCGCATCGTCGATCGCCTGAAGGACATGATCACCGTCTCCGGCTTCAAGGTGTTCCCCAGCCAGCTCGAGGCGCTCCTCTACAAGCACCCGGCGGTGAAGGAGTGTCTGGTGATCGGCATGCCCGATCCGTATCGCGGCGAGCAGCCGCGCGCCTTTGTCACGCTCAACGACAGCGAACTGGCGGACGGCGCCACCCTGCGCGAATGGCTGAACCCGCAGCTCGGCCGGCACGAGCGCGTCGACCAGGTGGTGATCCGCGACAGCCTGCCCAAGACGATGATCGGCAAGCTCAGCCGCAAGGACCTGGTGACCGAGGTGATGGCCGAAGGCTGACCCAAACCCCTCTCCCCTTGTGGGAGAGGGAGGGAGCGACGAAGTCGCGGAAGGGTGAGGGGACGGGAGGCTCGTGCCTTCCCCTCACCCTTCCCACTCGCGGGCGCGAGCGGGCCCTTCCCTCTCCCACAAGGGGAGAGGGACGACAGCTCACTCCACCTGCGTCTCGCCGGTGCCGCCCTCGCGCACCACCGTCTTCAGGTTCATGAATTCGTGCAGCCCGTACGGCCCCAGCTCGCGCCCATGGCCGGACCGCTTCACCCCGCCGAACGGCGCTTCGGGTGCGCTGGACAGCATCTGGTTCACCGCGGTCATCCCCGCCTCCACATCGCGCACGAACCGCTCCTGCTCGGCGGCGTCGTTCGTCCACACCGAGGAGCCGAGCCCGAACGGCACGTCGTTGGCCAGCCGGACCGCCTCGTCCACATCCCCGGCGCGGAACACCATGGCGACCGGCCCGAACAGCTCTTCCTTCGCGACCGCATGCTCCACCGGCACGTCGACCAGGATGCCGGCCGACATGAAGGCGCCCGCACCGGGCAGCGCCTCGCCGCCGAACAGCAGCCGCCCGCCCTCGCGCCGGATCATGTCGAGCTGGCCCAGCACCGTCTCGCGCTGCTCCTCGCTGGACAGCGGCCCCATGTCGGTGCCCTCGTCCATCGGGTCGCCGGCCTTCACCGCCTGCATCCCGGCCGAGAACTTCTCTAGGAAGGCGTCGTACACATCGGCATGGACGATCATCCGCTTGGCGCAGATGCACGACTGGCCGGTGTTCTGCACCCGCGCGGTCACCGCCGCCTTGACCGCCGCGTCCAGGTCGGCGGAGGGCATGACGATGAACGGGTCCGATCCGCCCAGCTCCAGCACCACCTTCTTCAGCGCGCGACCCGCCGCCTCCGCCACCTTGATCCCCGCCCCTTCCGATCCGGTCAGCGTCACCGCGACGATCCGGTCGTCGGCGATCAGCGCATCCACCTTGTCCGATCGGATCGCCAGGTTCTGGAACAGGCCCTCGGGCGCGCCCGCCGCCAGCATCGTCTCCTCCAGCGCCGCCGCCACGCCCTGTACCGAGGAGGCATGTTTCAGCAGGCCGACATTGCCCGCCATGATCGTCGGCGCGGCAAAGCGCACCACCTGCCAATAGGGGAAGTTCCACGGCATGATCGCCAGCACCGGCCCCATCGGCAGCCACCGCGCGGTCGCCGTGCCGGTGGAGACCGCGAAGGTGCGGTCTTCCAGCATCGCGGGTCCCGCCTCCGCATAGTGGCGGAAGGCGGCGGCGCATTTCTCCACCTCCGCCACCGCGGACTTCAGCGTCTTGCCCATCTCCCGCGTGGCGATTTCCGCCAGCCGCTGCTTGTCCGCCTCGAACCGGTCGGCGATCCGCTCCAGCAAGGCCGTCCGCTCGGCAAGGCCGGTCACGCGCCACGCGCGAAACGTCGCCGCCGCCCGTGCGAGCTTCGCCTCGATCTCCTCGGCGGACAGTTCGGGATAGGTGCCGGCGGCCTCGCCGGTGGCGGGGTTGATGGTGGTGAACATGGGAACACTCCTCGTTTCCCGCCCAACGCGCGGGGCCTTTCGCATATCCCCTTCATCGGGTTGACCCCCGTTGCCCCGCTGCCCCATAGCATGGGGATGGAACGGCCGATCGAAGAGCTGACGTTTGAGGAAGCACTCAAGGAGCTGGAGACGATCGTCTCCCGGCTGGAAAGCGGCGATGCCAAGCTGGACGAGGCCATCGGCCTTTACGAGCGCGGCGACCGGCTGCGGCGGCGCTGCGACGAGCGGCTGAATGCGGCGCAGGCGCGGATCGAGGCGATCCGGCTCGACAGCGAGGGCCGGCCCGCCGGCACCGTTCCGTTCCAGGCCGGCTGAGCCCCGTGGCGCCCGCCGCCCTGTCGCTCCACCAGGCGCTGGCCGAGGTCGGCGCGGAGATCGATCGCCGCTTCGACGCGCTGCTCGCCGTGCCGGACGATGCGCGCGCGCGCCTGTACCAGGCGATGCGCCATGCCGCGATCGGCGGCGGCAAGCGCCTGCGCCCGCTGCTGGTGTTCGCGGTGGCCGACATGTTCCGCGTCAACCGCGACTGCACCGCGGCGGTGGCGACCGCGATCGAGTGCATCCACGTCTATTCGCTGATCCATGACGACCTGCCGGCGATGGACGACGACGACACCCGCCGCGGCAAGCCCACCGTGCACAAGGCCTTTGACGAGGCGACCGCGATCCTGGCCGGCGACAGCCTCCACGCGCTCGCCTTCGAGATCCTCGGCGAAGCGACCGCGCATGCCGATCCGCTGGTCCGCGCCGAACTGGTGGTGGAGCTGGCCCGCGCGTCGGGCGCCGCGGGCATGGCCGGCGGGCAGATGATGGATCTCGTCGCCGAAACGACCCGCTTTGACCTCGCCACCGTCACCCGGCTGCAGGCGCTCAAGACCGGCGCGCTGATCGCCTTCTCGGTGGAGGCCGGCGCGATCCTCGGCCATGCCGGCCCGGAAGCGCGCACGAGCCTGCGCGGCTATGCCCGCGATATCGGCCTCGCCTTCCAGATCGCCGACGACATCCTGGACGTTGAGGGCGACGAGGAAACCGTCGGCAAGAAGCTCGGCAAGGACGGCGATGCCGGCAAGGAAACCTTCCTGTCCCTCCTCGGCCTCTACCGCGCCCGCGAACAGGCGCGGATGCTGGTCGAGCAATCGATCGCCCACCTCCACGCCTTCGGCCCGGAAGCGGACCTGCTCCGCGAGATCGCCCGTTTCGTTCTGGAGAGGGACCGGTGATTTTCAGCCACGACCCGTCATGCCGGCCTTGTTCCGGCATCCACCGTTCCGCGGCGCAGTGGACCCCGGAACAAGTCCGGGGTGACGATGGAGGGTCAGCATGACCCCCCGCATCGGCGTCTACCCCGGCACGTTCGATCCGATCACCCTCGGCCATGTCGACATCATCCGTCGCGGCGCGAAGCTCGTCGACGAGCTGGTCGTCGGCGTCACCACCAATGCCTCCAAGTCGCCGATGTTCTCCGTGGAGGAGCGGATCGCGATGGTGGAGCGCGAGGTGGCGGCGATCGGCGGGGCGATCCGCGTCGTCGCGTTCGACTCGCTGCTGATGGACTTCGCCGAGGCGCAGGGTGCGCGCATGATCGTCCGCGGCCTGCGCGCGGTCGCCGATTTCGAATACGAATATCAGATGGCCGGCATGAACCAGCAGATCAATCCGCGGGTCGAAACCGTGTTCCTGATGGCCGACGTGTCGCTGCAACCGATCGCCAGCAAGCTGGTGAAGGAAATCGCGCTGTACGGCGGCCCGATCGACCGCTTCGTCACGCCCGCGGTGCGCGACGAGGTGACGGCACGGGTGGCGGCGATCGGCCGCAAGGGCAGCCCCCGGAACGACGGCTGAGCCGCCGGCGGTGGCCCGCTTCCGCTTCGACAACCTCACGCTGGACGAGGACAACCGGCGCCTGACCCGCGACGGCGCGCCCGTCGAACTCAACGCCCGCTACCTCGATGCGCTCGTCCTGCTCGTGCGCGAGGCCGGGCAGCTCGTCACCAAGGATCGCTTCCTTGCCGAGGTCTGGCGCGGCGTGCCGGTCACCGACGAGGCGCTGACGCAGTGCATCCGCACGTTGCGGCGCGCGCTGGGCGACGATGCGGCGCGGCCGCGCTTCATCGAAACGGTGCCCAAGCACGGCTATCGCTTCATCGCCCCGGTCTGCCGCGATGAGCCCGCGTCCGGCGTTCCGGCGGCCCCGCCTGCCCGCGACAGCCGCCTGCTGCTGGCCAGCGGGGGGACGCTGGGCGCGGGCGGCGCGGGCGTGATCGGAGGATTGCTCTACGGCATCGCGGCAGCCGCGGTGCCCGGCGCGGGGGCGGCGTCGGCCCTGCTGGTCGTCCTCTGCCTCACCGTGCTGATGGCGCTGATCGGCGGCGCGGGGGTCACCGCAGGGCTGGTCCTTGCCGGCTACCCGCAGGCGCGCTGGTGGCAGGCGCTGCTCGGCGGCGCGGTGGGCGGACTGGTCGTGGGCGGCACGGTGAAGCTGCTCGGCCTCGATGCGTTCAACCTGCTGTTCGGCGCCGCGCCGGCCGGGATCACCGGCGGTCCGGAGGGAGCGGTGCTCGGCGCCGGAGCGGGTGTCGGCGCCTGGCTTGCCCGACGGGGACGGCTCCGTCGCACGCTTCCTCTCGCCGCCCTGGCAGGCGCGGCGTCCGGCCTCGCCGTCCCGCTCACCGGCGGCCGGCTGATGGCGGGCAGCCTGGCGCTGCTGTCGGCACATTTCCCCGGCTCGCGCCTGCGGCTGGACGGCGTCGGGCGGCTGTTCGGCGAGATCAGCTTCGGCGCGGCAAGCCAGCTCGTCACCGCCGCGCTGGAAGGCGCCCTGTTCGCCACCTGCATCGCGGCGGGGCTCGCCTATGTGACGCGAGGCTCGCCCGCGCAGGAATAGCTCAGGTCCGCGGCGAAGGGCCTGTTCCGTCGATCCCCTCGATCGTGCCCGTGGCCGCCGGCACCTGCTTCATCCCGGCCGCCACCTTTTCCGCCGCCGCCATTGCGCGCAGCACGTTGCCGCCCGCAAGTTTGGCGATGTCGGCATCGCTCCAGCCGCGCTTCATCAGCTCGGCCAGCAGCGCGGAATAGGTGTCCACCCCGTCCAGCCCCTCCGGCAGGTCGCCGCCGGTCCCGTCCATGTCCCCGCCGATGCCGACATGGTCCACGCCCGCGACCTTCGCGATATGGTCGATATGATCGGCGACCATCGCCAGCGTCACGACCGGCCGTGGATGCGCCGCCTCCCACGCGGCCAGCGCCGCCCTGGCCTTGTCCGGCTGGCCGATATACAGCCCGCCATAAGGGGGCGCGTAATAGCGGCCCTTCTCCGCATTGCGGTCCGCCTCCCACAGCCGCCGGGCGTTGGAGACGTAGCTCGGCGCATAGTTCACCATCACCACGCCGCCATTCCTCGCCACCAGCCGCAGCACCTCGTCGGAGACGTTGCGCACATGGTCGCACACCGCCTTGGCGGAGGAATGCGAGAAGATCACCGGCGCCTTGGAGACGCGCAGCGCGTCCACCATCGTCGGCTCGCTGACATGGCTGAGATCGACCAGCATGCCGAGGCGATTCAACTCTAATACCACCGCTTCGCCGAACGTCGTCAGGCCATCGTGTTTGGGATCGTCGGTCGCCGAATCCGCCCAGGCGATCGTCTTCGAATGAGTGAGCGTCAGATAGGAAGCGCCGAGCTTGCGGTACGCGCGCAGCACCGCGAAACTGCCGTCGATCTGTCCTCCGCCCTCCACGCCCAGCAGCGACGCGATGCGCCCGGCCTTGTGGATGCGCCGCACGTCCGCGGCCGTGACCGCCGGCTCGAACGTGTCCGGGTAGCGCGCGAAGATGCGGTGCATCAGCGAGATCTGCTCGATGGTCGCGCGGACCTGCTCCGGTCCGGGCAGCGTCGCGGGCACCCAGACGGACCAGAACTGCCCGCCCATCTGCCCGGCGCGCAGCCGGGCAATGTCCGTGTTGTACAGCTTCGGATCGAGCCGCTGGAGGTCGAGCGTCCAGCGCCGGTCCCCCGCATTCTCTCCTTGCCGCTCCGCCCAGTCGTTATGCCCGTCGATCAGCGGCGTGGTCTTCAGGATGCGCGCGATCCGCGCGGCGTAGGGCGACGGGTCCGCCGCGCCGAGAAGCAGCGGGGCGAGAGCGACGAGGAGGGAAAGGCGCATGGCGGTGAGGCTAGGCGCCCGCCGCCGCTCGTCAAGCCGGTTCCGGCCGCTCCACCGGCAGCACCGTGTCGGGCTCGGGCGTGATGGTGCGGCAGATCACCTCGAACCCGCCATTCGCCACCCGCAGTTCGTTGAACGAGGGCGGTTGCGCGCGGGTGCGGGTGGACAGCGTGCCCGCGCCGACCAGCCGGATCGCTCGCCCGTCAATGTCCTGCTGGATATCGAACGCATCGTGCACATGGCCCGTCAGCACCGCCGCGGCGCCCGCCTCCGCCAGCTCCTTCAGCGCCTCCGCCCCGCCATGGGTGCGCGCCGACGCCTGTGTGTGCGGTTCGATCAGCGGATGGTGCGCGGCGACGAACACCACCGCGTCGTCGGGCGCGGCCTGAACCAGCGCCACCGCCCGGCGCAGCTCCGCGCGGGTGACATTCCCCTTGGACCAGTTCAGCCGGAACTGGAAACGCGAGGTGGTGCGCATCGGCACCACGGCGATGCCGGGGATGGTCAGCGGCTTCTCGATCGCCTTCTCCACCTTGCGGATGCGATGATAGGGCCTGAGCAGCCGCGCCAGCGGATTGAAATAAGGCAGGTCGTGGTTGCCGACCTCGATCGTCACCGGCACCGGCAGGCTCTTCAGCCAGGCGAGCCCCGCGTCGAACTCGCTTGAGCGCGCCCGCATCGTCAGGTCGCCGGTCATGATGACGGCGTCCGGCTTCTCGTTGTGCACGCAATGCGTGAACCAGGCGATCGCCGCCGGGTCCTCCCGGCCGAAATGCACGTCGCTGACATGGAACAGGCGGATCATGCGGATGCTCCCTTGGTGGAGACGAAGATCGGACGGGTGGTGCCGCCGGTGATCGGCGCATGCGCCGCCAGCGTCACGGGCTCGCCATCGAACAACGCCAGCACCGGCTTGTTCCCGGCCACGCGCAGGCTTTGCGTGCGCACCTGGGTGACGGCGCGGGCCGCGACCCAGTCGCCGGTCAGCCATTCCCAGCCCAGTTCCAGGATGGAGCGCCAGTCGCGTGCATCGATCGCCGCCACGTCGAGATGGCCTTCCGCGGGATGCACGAACACCGCCTGCGAACGCTGGGGCAGGCCCGGCACGCCCTCCACCCGGATCCCGCGCGAAAAGGTGCGTCGCCAGGCGAGCCGCACCGCGCGCAGGAGCCCGCGCACCCGGCCCTCGCGGACGATCTCGCGCGCCCGCGCCCAGCGCGTCACGGGGCCGAGAATGAGGCCGACGAGCGCCCGGCTTCCTCCCGCCTCCGCGAAGGGCAGCGCCACCCGCCGCCCGCCTTCATGCGCCAGGTGGACGATAGCCTGCGGATCCAGGCTGTCGTGCAGCGCCTTGGCCAACAGGTTCATGGTGCCGCCCGGCAGGATCAGGATCGATCCGTCCCAGTCCGCCAGGTGGCAGATCGCGGCATTGATCGTACCGTCGCCGGCAAACAGCACCACCGTGTCCACGTCCGCCAGCGCCGCCTCGTCCGGCAGCGTTTCGTCCGGGAAATAGGTCCGGCCGACCAGTTCCAGGCCGCGCTCCTCGAACACCGCCTCCAGCGCGTCGCACTTCTCCCTGCTGGCGGAGCCGGAGTTCGGATTGGTGATGAACCACAGTTTCTGCATCCCGGCTCCGAACGCGCGGCAGCCGTTTTGGGTCATGGCGATCGACGGTGCCGTCCGCTACGCGCCTGCCCTGAGCGGAACCATCGTCCAGCGCACCCTTGTCTACAACCAGTTCTACCGGCTCTGGCGCGTGGCCCTGCGCCAGCCGAACGGCGCTGTGGTGGAATGCAATCACCGTCCACGAACTGCCCCTGGCGGAGCTGGCCGATCGCGCCGCGGCGGGCATGCTGGTCGATGCCAAGACGCTGATCCTCGTTCAGGCGCTGCTGCTGCGTCGCCCCGAGCTGTTCGCGCGTTAGGCAGCCCATGCGCCAGGCCAGCACCGTCCTTACCGTCCGCACCGACCGCCCCGGGCTGCACGAGATCACGCGCGACGTGGTGCGCTGGGTGGAGGAACAGGGCCTGCACGAAGGCCTGCTGACGCTGTTCTGCCGGCACACCTCCGCCTCGCTGCTGATCCAGGAGAATGCCGCGCGCGAGGTCCGCTCCGATCTGGAGGCGTATTTCGCCCACCTTGCTCCGGAAAGCGACGTGTACGACCATGACGACGAGGGGCCGGACGACATGCCCGCGCACCTGCGCACCGCGCTTACCGGCGTGCAGCTGTCGATCCCGCTCCTGAACGGCGCGCCGGCGCTCGGCACGTGGCAGGGCATCTACCTGTTCGAGCATCGCCGCCGGCCCCACCGGCGCGAGATCGTGGCGCATCTGCTGGGCGAGTAGAGGCTCTTCGCCGGCGGCCGCATGACGAACTTGTCATGAGGGGGTCACGGCGCTGGCGAGTGGCCGGCGCTAGGCGGCGAGCATGGCCAAGCCCGTCTTTTTCGATCCCTCCGGCGCGCGCAGGCGGTGGTCGCTGCGTGGCCTGCTCGCCCTCCTGCTGCTGCTGGTGGCGATCGCCTGCGTCTTTGCCACCACGATCCTGAACGTGCCGGCCGGCACGCCGCTGCCGATCCGCTTCACCCAGAGCCGCTCCCTGCCCGACCGGATCAGCGCCTTTGGCCACCGGCTGCGCCATATCGGCCCGCTTGCCTGGTTGCCGCAGGGCAAGGCGCATGCGGGCGCGACGGGAGCGCAGGTCAGTGCCTTCTACGTGCCGTGGGACGAGGCCAGCGCCACCTCGCTGCGCGCGCATGTCGGCCAGGTCGACGCGGTGATCCCCGCATCGGTCACGATCAGCGGCCCGCACCATCTGCTCCAGCAGATCGCCGATCCGCGGCTGGATGCGATCCTCGCCGCCGCGCGGCACCGGCCCGCCGAGCTGCCGATGGTGCAGAACCTGTCGGGCGGGCAGTGGGACGGCGCAGGCGCTGCGGCCCTCTTCGCCAGCCCGCAGGCGCGGCGTGCGGCGCTGGACGCGCTTTCCGCCCTGATCGACAAGCGCCACGCCGCCGGTGTCGTCTTCGATTTCGAGAGCCTGCCCGAGCGCGCGCTCCCCGACTACCGCCGCTTCCTTGCCGAGGCGCGTGCCCGCTTTTCCGCGCAGCACCGCACGGTGTCGCTGACCGTGCCCGCCGGCGACCCCGCCTGGAACCTGGCCGCTTTCGCCCGGGTGGCGGACACGCTGTACCTGATGGATTACGACCAGCATTGGCAGGGCGGCACCGCCGGACCGATCGCCGCCCAGCCCTGGTTCGTGGCGCAACTGCGCGCCGCCATCCGCCAGGTCGGGGCGGGCAAGCTGGTGGTGGCGTTCGGCAGCTACGGCTATGACTGGCACGGCGGTCAGGTGGATGCGCTGACGCTGGAAGAGGCGTGGCTGGCCGCGACCGATAGCGGGGCGACGCCGGTGTTCGATCCGGCGAGCGGCAACAGCCACTTCTCCTATGCCGACGAAGGCGGCACGCGGCACGACGTGTGGATGCTGGACGCGGGCTCGGCCTGGAACCAGCTGCGCGCCGCCGCGGCGCTCGGCACACCGCGCGTCGCGTTGTGGCGGCTGGGGAGCGAGGATCCGGGCGTGTGGAGCGACCTCGACGCCTGGCGCCACGGCGGCGCGCGGCCGGACCTGTCGGCGGTGCGACCGATCGCCAATGTCGATGTGGAGGGCAATGGCGAGATCCTGCGCATCACGGACACCCCGCGCGACGGCGCGCGGCAGGTGGCGTTCGACCGGCAGAATCTGGTGCGCGACGTGCGCTTCTCGGCCCTGCCCAGCCCGTTCGTCGTCCAGCGTACCGGCGCGGTGCCGCGCGAGGTGGCGCTCACCTTTGACGACGGACCCGATCCGACCTGGACGCCCCGCATCCTGGACGTGCTGAAGGCCGCGCACGTCCCCGCCACCTTCTTCGTGATCGGGGAAAACGGCCTGGCGCACCCGCTGCTGCTCCGCCGCATCGTCGCCGAGGGGCACGAGATCGGCAATCACAGCTACACGCACCCGAACATGGCGTTCAGCTCGGACCGGGCCATCGCGCTGGAGGTCAACGCCACGCAGCGCCTGATCGAGGCCTATACCGGCCGCGCCACCCACCTGTTCCGCGCGCCCTATTTCGGCGATGCCGAGCCGACCACCGCCGAAGAGCTGCAACCGGCGCTCGTCGCGCAGAGCCGCGGCTACACCGTGGTCGGCCTGCACGTCGATCCCGGCGACTGGCAGCGCCCCGGCGTGGACGCGATCGTCGATCGCACGATCGCGCAGGTGGCGGCGGGCAATGCCGATCGCTCGGGCAACGTCATCCTCCTCCACGATGGCGGCGGCGATCGCGCCGAGACGGTGGCCGCCCTGCCCCGCATCATCGCGGGCCTGCGCGCGCGCGGTTTCCGCTTCGTGCCGGTCTCGCACCTGGCCGGGCTTTCGCAAGCTCAGGTGATGCCGCGCGTGTCGGGCGGCGACCTGCTGGCGGTGCGCGCCGATGTGGGCGTGTTCGCGCTGCTTGCCGGGCTCGGCTGGCTGCTCGACTGGCTGTTCTTCGCCGCCATTACCCTCGGCATCGGCCGTGCCCTGCTGATGGCCGCGCTTGCCTTGTGGAACAAGCGTCACCAGCCGGTCCCGCCGCCTCCGATGCCGGACATGCTGCTGTCGGTCATCATCCCGGCCTTCAACGAGGAACGGGTGATCTGCGCCTTCATTGCCCGCGTGCTCGCCAGCACCGACGCGACGCTGGAGGTGATCGTCGCCGACGACGGCTCCTCCGACAACACCAGCGGCATGGTGCGCGCCATGTTCGATGGCGACCCGCAGGTGCGCGTGCTGACGCTCGCCAACGGCGGCAAGGCCGCGGCGCTCAACCGCGCCTTGGTCCATGCCCGCGGCGAGATCGTGGTCGCGCTGGACGCCGACACGCAGTTCGAGCCGGAAACCGTCGCCCGGCTGGTCCGCTGGTTCGCCGATCCCGGCATCGGGGCGGTGGCGGGCAATGCCAAGGTCGGCAACCGCGTGAACCTCGCCACCCGCTGGCAAGCGGTGGAATATGTCACCGCCCAGAATGTCGAGCGGCGCGCGCTGGCGCAGTTCGACGCGATGACGGTCGTCCCCGGCGCGGTAGGCGCCTGGCGGCGCGCCGCGCTGGACGCGGTGGGCGGCTATCCGGAGGACACACTGGCCGAGGACCAGGACCTGACCATCGCCGTGCAGCGGGCGGGCTGGCGCATCGCCTATGACGTGGATGCGGTCGCCTGGACCGAAGCGCCCGAGAGCTTCAGGGCGCTCGCCCGGCAGCGCTTCCGCTGGGCGTTCGGCACGCTGCAATGCCTGTGGAAGCATCGCGGCATCCTGCGCGAGCGGCGCCCGCAGGGGCTGGCGTTCGTCGGTCTGCCGCAGGCCTGGCTGTTCCAGATCGTGTTCGCCGCGATCTCGCCGCTGATCGACCTCGCGCTGGTCACCTCGGTGATCGCCACGGCAGTGCGGGTCAATCAGCACGGCTGGGCGCAGACGCGCGGCGATGTCGGCACCATGGCCGCGTTCTGGATCGCCTTCACCGCGATCGACGTGATCTGCGGGTGGATCGCGTTCAGGCTGGAGCCACGCGAACGGCGTTATCCGGCGCACCTGCTGGTTGCGCAGCGGCTCGTCTATCGGCAACTGATGTACTGGGTCGTGTGCAAGGCCATAGCGTCGGCGATCGCGGGGTTTGGAATCGGATGGGGCAAGCTGGAACGAACGGGCCGGGTGGCCGCCGCTGGCGCGTGATCGCGACTGCCGGCATGGCGCTTCTCGCCGGCAACGGTGCCGCAGCGGCGCAGGGCAACGAAGCCGTCTACGGCGTGTGGAGCAATGCCAAGGGCACCCTCCACGTGCAGACCGCGGCCTGCGGCGAGAAGCTGTGCGGCAGCGTGGTCTGGGCGACCGACAAGGCGAAGACCGATTCGCTGAAGGGCGGCGTGACGCATCTCGTCGGCACGCAGTTGCTGCAGGAATATCGCCGAACGGGAACGAACAGCTGGGCCGGGCGGGTGTTCGTGCCGGACATGGGTCGCACCTTTTCGTCGCGCATCCAGCGGCTGCCGTCGGGCGAACTGAAGATCTCCGGCTGCCTGGTCGGCGGGCTGATCTGCAAGTCGCAGACCTGGCATCGCGTGCCCTGAACCGCATTGCACCTGCGCCGAGGTGAGGAACCCGGCAGCGGGGTTATCGGTTCTTCTACCATGCGCGTTGCGGCAACCGCCTCGTCTTTCCTGCCACGGCGGGCGGGGCGACGTGAGGGCCACTGGGCGCCTGTTTCTCACCTCAACGGCGGCAGGATGGCAAACGGCTGACGACGGTGGTTTTCTTCTGAGTATGTGATGACCGACGACCGAGACTATTACTACAACCGTGCCGAAGCCGAACTTGAACAAGCCCAGCGCTCCGACATCCCGCAGGCCGTGAAGGCGCATTACGCGCTGGCGACCGCCTATCTCGAACGAGCCTATGCCGATGAGGAGCAGCCGGAGCCGGTGTCCGACTGACGCGACGGGGCGGCGGCTGAAGCGCCCCCTTTCCCCTGTTCCCGAATGCGAGGCGACAGGCGAGCCCGCCCGCCCCGCGGCGCCGATCTCCTGAACGCGCCCGCGGACGGCACCCCGACCTGAGCCGGGGTGCCGTTCTTCCCGTCACCGGCAAAGTCTCATTCCGCGGCGGCCACCATCGGCTGCCCGCCCGCGCCGCCAAGCTCCTCCGCGAACCAGGCGCAGGTGGCGGCGAGCCCCTCGGCCAGCGGCACCCGCGGCTCCCAGTCGAGCAGCGCCTTGGCCCGGTCGATGTCGGGACGGCGGCGGCGCGGATCGTCGATCGGCAGCGGGCGATGCTCCACCGCCGCGGTGCTGCCGGTCAGCGCGAGCACGTGGCCGAGAAGCTCGTTGACGGTCATCTCGTTGGGATTGCCGAGGTTCACCGGCTGCAACCCGTCGCCCCCGCTTTCCATCAGCGCCATCAGCCCGGCGACCATGTCGGAGACGTAGCAGAAGCTGCGGGTCTGGCTGCCGTCGCCATAGATGGTGATCGGATCGCCCGACAGCGCCTGGCAGACGAGGTTGGAGACGACGCGGCCGTCATCCGGGTTCATGTGCGGGCCATAGGTGTTGAAGATGCGCGCCACCCGCACCTCGGCCCGGCCCATCCGCCCGTAATCGAAGGTCAGCGCCTCGGCGGCGCGCTTGCCCTCGTCATAACAGGCCCGCGGCCCGGTGCAGTTGACGAACCCGCGATACCCTTCCTGCTGCGGATGCATCTCCGGATCGCCGTAAACCTCGCTGGTCGAGGTGAGCAGGAAGCGCGCGCCCGCCTGTTCGGCAAGGCGCAGCAGATGGGACGTGCCCACAACGCAGGTGAGCATCGTGTGCTCCGGATCGGCCTGATACTGAGGCGGCGAGGCGGCGCAGGCGAGATTGTAGACCCGCCCGAAGCGATGCGCCCGATCGGCGACCGAGGCCGGCAGCGGCCCGGTGATGTCCGCTTCGACGAACTCGAAGTTCGGATGGCTCTCCAGCTCACGCAGGTTGGACGGGCGCGCGGTCTGCAGATTGTCGAGGCAGACCACATGATCCCCCTTCGCCAGCAACGCGGCGCACAGATGCGATCCGATGAAGCCCGCGCCGCCCGCCACCAGGGTGAGCTTGCCGTTGAGCCGGGTGGTGTGGGTCATCCTCTCGCCTTTCTTGTTCATCGCTTCGTTCAGGTGCCGTTCGAGCTCTTCGGCCCGGTGGTCGGCGGTATGCGCGGCGAGCACGTTGGCGCGCGCCGCCTGCCCCATCGCCGCGGCATCCTCTCGCAAGGCGGCGATGGCATCTTCGGTAGTGTCGGCAAGCATGATCTCGCGACCGGGCTCGAACAGTTGGTCGAGCCCGTCCCAGCGATCCGACAGGATCGGCGTGCCGCAGGCCGCCGCCTCGAACAGGCGCACGGAGGGCGACCAGCCCGCCGCGATCATGTCCGCGCGGGTGACGTTCAGCGTCATCCTGGAGGCGGAATAGAAGTCCGCGTGGTCGACCGGCGGCAGATGCTCGATCCGGTCGACATTGGCCGGCCAGTCGATGTCGTCCGGATATTGCGGCCCGGCCACGGCGAAGCGCTTGTCCGGGCAGCGGCGGGCGACTTCCACCAGCAGCGTGTCCAGCGTCGGCTGCCGGTCGGGGCTATAGGTGCCGAGATAGGTGAGATCCCACTTCTTCGGCACATCCAGCGGGCGGTACTTGTCCGCATCCACCGAGCAGAACAGCGCCCGCGCGGCCGGCGAGCCGTAGTGCCGTTCCAGCCGATCGAGCGTCGGCCCGCCGGTGAAGGAGAGGTAGACGTCATAGCCGGGGACGATCTCCGGCGAGAGATATTCGAAGTCGCCGCGCTCCAGCTTGGCGAGCGTCACCGGCGTGTCGATGTCGTAAAAGGCGGACGTGCGGGCATGCGCCTGCACGAAACGGCCCACCGCCACGCCATCGGGCACGTAGGAGCCGACGATCACCGCATCGGCGGCGGCGATCTCGTCCTTCCAGCTCTCCAGCGCGGCGAGGTCCGGATAATATTCGAGGCGGCAGAAATCCGGATCGACCAGATCGCGGTGCGCCCCGGCATACCAGGGCACCTCGCGTTCGAGGAACAGCACGTCGTGCCCCCGTGCGGCAAAGGCCTTCAGCAGCGCGCGAAAGGTGGTGGCATGGCCATTGCCCCAGGAGGAACCGAGCGAAAGACCGAGAACGATGAGCTTCATGCGGCCTCCCGCGCCTTGGCGAAATGATCCTGGAACAAGGCGTGGACCTGCTCGCCCCGCAGCGCATAGGTATGCTCCGCCAGGATCCGGGCCAGCGCCGCCTGGCCGATCGCCTGCGCCTTGTCGGTGGTGAGGGCCGACAGATGCTCCGCCACGTCCTGCCCGTCGCGCGCGACCAGCACTTCCTCGTCGGGCACCAGGAACTGCTCGATCCCTTCCCAGGCATCGGTAATGAGGCAGGCCGCGGCGCCTGCCGCCTCGAACACGCGAGTGGCGGGCGAGAAGCCGATATGGGCCATGGAATCGCGTGCCACGTTCAGCACCGCGCGCGGCGTGCAGTTGAACGCGTTGTGCTCGTTGGTGCCGACATGGCCGAGATTGCGCACGTTGCCCGGCATCGCCTTGTCGTGCCAGCCGTTGCCGCCCAGCAGGAAGCTCTGCTCCGGCAGCGCGGCGGCCGGCTTGAGGAAGAACTCCTCCACCCGCGCCTCCCGGTCCGGCAGGCGGTTGCCGAGGAACGCCAGGTCGCAGGTGAAGCGCGGATCGGGCGCGACCGGGTGGTGCGTCTCGGGATCGAGCGCATTGTAGACCGGCACGCAGGTTGCCGCGCCGAAGCCCTCATAGGCGTTCACCACCGGCGGGCCGCCGCCATAGGTCAGCACCATGTCGAGGTCCGGGAGAGCCTTCAGCACCGGGTGCGAGGCGTCCGCGCGCATCTCGTCCAGCGTGGCGGCGGCATCGACGTCCCAGAACAGGCGCAACGCATCCGGCCGGCTGTGCTCGACAATGCCTTCCAGCAGCTCGCGGTCGAACACGCCCACGCCGTTGGCCTTCACGACGATGTCGGCGCGCGCCGCCTCGCGCAGCACCTCGTTCAGGGTGTCCGTCGTCGCCGGGTACACGACCGACCTGGCATAAGGCGGCGGATCGATGTCGCGATGCTGCTGCCGGTCAAAGGCGTCGGGCTCGTAGAAGGTGATGTCGTAGCCATGGGCGGCCAGCGCCTTCAGGATGCCGCGATAATAGGTGGCCGCGCCGTTCCAGTAGGAGGAAACGAGGCTGGAGCCGTAAAAGGCGATCAGCCTCCCTGAGCTTGTCGAAGGCTTCATGCCGCTTCCCTCTGGCGAACGGTGGATTGCTGGAGCTGGCCGACGATGGCGAGCAGTTCGTCGACCCGGTGGGCGCAGCTGTGACGGGCGCGGATCGTCTCCAGCCCGTGTGCGACCAGGCTGGCCCGCAGGTCCGGGTCGTTCTTCAGCGCGTTCAGGTGCCGCGCCATCTCCGCCCCGTCCCGCGCGACGAGATAATCGGTGCCCGGCCGGAACAGATGCTCGGCATCCTCCCACGGCGCGGACACCAGCGGAATGCCGCAGGCCAGCGCCTCGAACACCCGGATCGTCGGGATGCCGGGCAGGATGGTCGCATAATAGCGCCGCGGCACGTGCACCGTCGCCAGCGCGCGGGCGAACAGCGCCGGCGCGGCGGCATTCGGTGCCCAGCCATGATATTGCACGCCGTAGCGCTGCAAAGTCGCCAGCGCCTCGGCCGGGTAGCGAACGCCGTAGATGTCGAGCGGCAGGCCGACCTCCTGCGCCGGCCGGAACAGAAAGTTCTCCAGCTCCTCCGTGCGCTCGCCATCGCCCCAGTTGCCGACCCAGACGAGGCCCTCGCGCGTGCCTTCCTCCACCGGCGGGTGGAAGCGGCGCAGGTCGGCCGCCTCGTGCCAGGTCCACACCCGGCCCTGCCAGCCCCAGCCGCGATACACCTCGCTCAGCGCCTCGCCGAACGCGAGCACGCCGTCATAGCCGGACAGGTCGTAGGCGCGCATCTCGTGCGGCGCGCTGACGGCGCGGTGATGGGTGTCGTGGAACAGCAGGTGGAACGGCGCGCCCGCCTTGCGCAATCGCCCGATCTCGGCGACCAGCCGGTGCTCGTTCCATTCATGAACGATCACCAGATCGGCGCCCCCCACCATGGCGGCGATCTCGTCCTCCTCGCCATAGCAGACCGAGCCGAGCTCCGGATAGGCGGTGCGATAGGCGTCCAGCCCTTCCGGCCCGTGATCGGCGACGAGGTTGGTCAGGCTCCAGCTGTTCTCCGGCGCGAACACTCGCACGTCATGGTCGCGCGCGATCAGCTCGGACAGCACGCCGCGCAGGAAATGGGCGTTGCCGTGATTCCAGCAGGAAGCGAGGCTGTGGGTGAAATAGACGATCTTCATGCTGCTTGTCCCAGATCTGCCCTGCCCTGCGAGCCGCGCGCGTCGAGCGCCTCGGCGTAGAGGCGCAGCGTGGCGTCGGCCATCGCGGCGGGCGTGTAGCGGACCGCGCGCTCCACAGCGGCGGCGGAAAGGCGATGGCGTTCGGCCGGATCGGTGCGCACCGCCTCGATCGCGTCGGCCCATCGCCGCGGATCGTCGCCGGCGACGAACACCGCCGCCCCGTCCCACAGCTCGCGAAAGCCCGCAATGTCGGACAGGACCAGCGGACAGCCCGCCGCGGCCGCTTCCAGCACGGCCAGCCCGAACGGCTCGAAACCGGCCGCCGAGACGAACACCGGCCGCGCGGCGAGGTGCGCCGCCAATACGGTTTCGGACACCGCTCCCGATGCGCGGAGATGCAGGGGCGCCACCGTTTCCCCATGCGGCGCGGTGAGCGTGCCGGCGGCGTCGAACGGCACCGGCAGCAGGGCCGCGACCCCGTCGAGCAAAGCCGTCCGCTTCACCGCATCCCACAGGCGGCCGGCGGTGAACACCTCCGTCGGCATCACCTCCGTCGCGACCAGCGGCAGGCGTCCGTTATGCACCGCCGCCGGCGTTCGCCGCAGGCCGTATTGCCGGCGCACGGTTCGCGCATACGCCATGGTCGGGGCCGCGACCACGTCCGCGGCATGCAGCCCTTCGCGCATCAGCGCGGCGTGCCAGGTGAATTCGGGCGCGAGCGGCTGGCCGGGACGCGCCGCCTGCCACCAGGTCGACACGCAGCCATGCGCCACCGCCACCGTGGGCAGCCCGGAGGGGGCCGCCGCCGCCAGGGCGGGCGAGTTCAGGTGCAGCAGGTCGACGCCCTCGGCGCGCGCCAGCTCGGCGATGCGCGCGCCGGCCGCCAGCACCGGCGCAGGGCCGTCGCACAGCCAGTCGAGCGGCAGGCCCGTCTCGATCAGCGTCACGCCGCGCAGTTCTTCGGCCGTGCGGCGCTGATCGGCGGACAGCGGCGGGCCGAGCAGCGCCAGCAGCACCGACACCCCCTCCCCCGCCAGCGCGCGGGCAAGGTCCGTCGCATATTGCCACACGCCGCCCACCGCGTCCGCCGTCATCAGGACGCGCAGGGGAGCCTTTCCGTCGCTCCCCACTAGGCGACTGCCCGGGCCGGCGCCGCCTCGATCGGCGGCAAGGCGATCTGGCGCTCGGCCGCCAGCCATTGCGCAAGCCGGCCGACACCGGTGCGCCACGGCACCTTCGCCCCCAGGCCCAGCGCCTCACGCACGCGGCGCGTGTCGGCAACGAAGTAGCGCTGGTCGCCGGCGCGCCAGTCGGAGAAGGAAACGTCCACCTCGCGCCCGATCAGGTCGCCCACATGGTCGAGCAGCACGCGCAACGACACTGCATTGCCCGGGCCGCCGCCCAGGTTGAACGCCTGTCCGCTCACCTTGTCGATCTGCCGCCACGCGGCGAGATACGCCTCCACCGCGTTCGACACGTCCAGGATGTCGCGCACCTGATGCCCGTCCCCGTAGAGCGTGATCGGTTGTCCGGTGAGCGCCCGGATCACGAAATGGGCCACCCAGCCCTGGTCCTCCGTCCCCATCTGCCGCTGGCCATAGATGCACGACATGCGCAGCACCGCGGCGGGCAGGCCGAAGCTGCGCGCGTAATCAAGCACATACTGGTCGGCCGCCCCCTTCGACACGCCATAGGGCGTGTGGAAATCGAGCGGCCGATCCTCTCCTATCCCATGGGCGCGCACCGCCGGATCGACCGGGGCGTAACCGTTCGCGCCGAGCGCGAAGTCGAGGTCGCCGAGATCGCCATAGACCTTGTTGGTGGACGCAAAGACGACGGGAACCGCGCGGCGCGTCTCGCGCACCGCCTCCAGCAGATTGAAGGTGCCGCCGATGTTGATCTCGTAATCGGCGCGCGGATCATCGAGGCTGGTGGTCACCGCCACCTGCGCCGCCATGTGGAACACCGCCTGCGCCTCGCCGACGGCGCGGGTCAGCGCGTCGCGGTCGCGAATGTCGGCGACGATCGAGGTGATGCGCGCGCCGTGCCGCTCCTGCAGCCACTGGAGGTTGCCCTCCACGCCCGGCCGGCTGAGCGCGTCGTAGATCAGGACGTCATGCCCCTCGGCGGCGAGCCGGTCGGCGATGTTGGAGCCGATGAACCCTGCCCCGCCGGTGACGAGAACGGGGGCCCCAGTCATGCCACCAGCCCGCGCTTCTCGAGCTCGGCGCGCGCCTTGGAGACGTTGTCCACCGCGGTCTGCTGGCCGACCCATTCCGCGAGCTCGGCCAGGCCTTCGACGAAGTCCTGCCGGGCGGTGAAGTTCAGCTTTTCCGCCGCCAGCGCGCCGTCGCAGAAGCAGTGGCGGATGTCGCCGATCCGCGCCTTGCCGACGATTTCCGGATTGATGTCGTTCTTGCCCATCGCCTGCGCCAGCGACTGCGCGACTTCGGTGACGGAGCGGTCATGGCCAGAGCCGATGTTGAACGTCTGCCCGGCGATGCCCGGATGGGTCAGCGCATCGGCAAAGGCGCGCGCCACGTCGGATACGTGCACGAAGTCGCGGCGCTGCTCGCCATCCTCGAAGATCATCGGCTGCTGCCCGTTGAGCAGGCGCGAGGCGAAGATCGCCAGCACGCCGGTATAGGGGTTCGACAGCGCCTGGCCGGGGCCATAGACGTTGAACAGGCGCAGGCAGACGCTTTCGATGCCGTAGGGCGCGCCCATGATGTGCGTCGTGCGCTCCTGCACATACTTGTTGAGCGCATAGATCGAGGACAGCGCGGGGCGCTTCCACTCGGGCGTCGCGATCGGCTTCAGCGGGCGGCCCTGCCCGTCCAGCGGATCCCACACCTTCTGACCGTCGTGAACGATGCCGCGCTCGGCATTCTCCACCAGCGCGCCGTCGGCATCGGCGTACAGCCCTTCGCCATAGATCGACATGGACGAGGCGGTGACCACGCGGCGCACCGGATGGTCGATCAGCCGCTCGAACAGCACCGCCGTGCCCACGTCGTTGACGGAGGTGTAGCGCTCGACCTCGTACATGGACTGGCCGACGCCGACTTCCGCGGCGAGATGGATGACGCTGTCCACGCCCTGCAGCGCGCGCGCAACCGCGTCGCCGTCGCGCACGTCCGCCTTGATCAGCTCGACGTCGGGGTGGAGGAGTTCGGGCCGGTCCGTGTCACCATGCACCTGCGGGATCAACGCATCCAGCGCGCGCACCTTGTTGCCGCGACGCAGCAGCTCCTCGGCCACGAAGCGCCCGATAAAGCCCGCACCCCCGGTGATGAGAACCGTTTCCGCCAACCTTCTTCCCCCATTCAGACGACGGGTCCAAGCATTGCAAATGCTTGCGTTTCCCCGTTCGTTACGCTTTCATACCAACCACAATGCTTCTTCTTGAGCTTTGTTCCTAAGCTTCTTCAACTTTGTTGCAGCCCCGTTTTCGGATCCCGCGCCATGAAGACCATCCTCCTGGCGCGCCATGCCACCCATGCCGAGGTCGGCCATGTGCTGAGCGGCCGGTCGGAGATCCCGTTGAGCGATGCCGGCCGGCAGGAAGCGCGCGCGCTGACGGCGATGCTGGCGGCGGAGACGATCGCGGAGGTGCATGCCAGCCCCCGCCGCCGCACGCAGGAAACCGCCGCGGCCGTGGCCGCACCGCGCGGCCTCCCGGTGCGCACCGCCCCCGCGCTGGACGAGGTGGATTTCGGCGCGTTCGCCGGACGCAGCTTCGCCTCGCTGGACCACGACCCGGACTGGTTCCGCTGGAATGCGGAGCGCGGCAGCTTCCGCTGCCCCGGCGGCGAGACGATGGCGGAGGCGGCCGACCGCGCGCTGGCCTATCTCCACGCGCTACCGGACCAAGCCTCCCCTGCCCTGCTGGTCAGCCATTGCGACGTGATCCGCGGGCTGGTGTGCCGTGCCCTTGGCGCGCCGTTGGAGCGGATGTTCTCGTTCGATTGCGCGCCGGCCTCGCTGACGCGGCTGACGCTGGACGGCAGCGAGCTGCGGGTCGTCTCGCTTAACGAGCGGGCGCGTTGAGCACCGCGCCGGCGGCCCCCCGCGGCGCCGCTGCCTGCCAGTCGGCATAGCTCTTCTCCTCGGTCAGTTCGGAGCCGAGCAGGTCGTTGATCTGCCGTTTCAGCGCGGCGCGTTCGTCATTGGTCCGGTACACGGCGCGGGCGAGCCGGACGAACGCGGCGCCGAAGTCGCCGGCCGCCTCGTGCTCGCGAATGTCGTCCTCGATCTCCCACAGCGCCTCGTTCACCGTGCGCAGCGTGCCGTGCAGCGCCGCAACAGGCTCCAGCCGCAGCACGGTGGCGGCAATCGCCTCCAGCGCCCGCCGCTCGCGCGCGACATTGTCGAGCGCGTCGGCCCGCGTGATCCGCGCCGCCTTGATCTCCAGGATGGTGAGCTTGTCGATCAGCTCGCCCCAGGACACGGGGACGCTTGGCGTGGCGAAGCGGGTCATGAGAGGCTCTCCTGGCGGCGGTCGGTCGAGAAGGCGGAAAGATCGTGCGCGACACGCGCCACCACGCCGGACCAGTCGGCCGGCGCCTCCTGCACGTAGAGGCGCGCGCTGGGGTACCAGGCGCTCGTGCTGCGCTCGGGCGCCCAGCGCCAGTCCGGCTCGGCCTTGAGCATCAGCCAGACCGGCCGGCCAAGCGCGCCGGCGAGGTGCGCGATCATCGTGTCCACGGTGATGACGAGGTCGCAGCCGGCAACCAGCGCAACCGTGGCGCCCATGTCGAACGCGCAACCGTCCGGATTGAGCACGGCAAGGCTGGTCGGCTCCGCATTCAGCGTCAGGCACGGCGCGAGGCCGGTGAGCGGCGCCAGCAGATCGGGCGGCACGTTGCGTCCGGCGTCCCAGTCGCCCGCCTTGTAGCAGAGCCCCACCGCCCCGCGCGGCAGCACCGCCCGGCTGGCGACGACATAGGGCACCGGCACCGCGTCGGGCGCCGTGCGCAGGGCATGGTCGAGTTCGGTGATCTCCAGGTCGCATTCGGCCGGCGGCAGCGGGTGCGCCACGTCGAACGGCAGCAGCCGCAACCGCGCGTCCACCGTCGCCAGCACCGGCAGCAATCGTTCAGGCGCCTCCACCGTGACGCTCGCCGCTCGGTCCGCGAGCAGCGGCAGGAAGCGCGCGAACTGGATCGTGTCGCCAAGCCCGTGATAGCAGCGCACCAGCACGTCGCGGCCCTCGAACGGGCGGCCGTCCCATACCCAGCGCAGGTGATAGGGCAGCGCCGGATCGTCCCGCGTGGCGGGATCGCGCGCGCGCATCGCCGCCGCGGACATCGCCCAGGCGGCCGGATAGTCCCCCGCGCGCATCGCCGCGGTCCATTGTTGCATTCCCCCAGGTTGCATCTCGGCGCTCATCCCCTAAGCAATGTTGCTGAAGGCGCGAGGTTCCCTCGTTGCCGAGGCGTAATGGATTTTCGTGGCGGAACCGGCGATGTGCGGCTTTGTTGAAGCTCGGCCGGAACGCTTGGACGGTCCATTCGTTTGCGTAACGATCTATCCTGCCCTGCCGACCGCGCGGGGCAACAGCCCCGAAGGAACCGGCCGTTGAGCCAGATGGCACCAGAGTTGATCCGCGCGCGCGTCGCCGAGCTGGCGCCCTGGTTCCACAACATCCGCCTGGGCGACGTGGAAACCGCGCCCGACCACTTCCTGGGCGACTATCCGCGCTTCAAGTTCGAGATGTTCGCCCATGCCATTCCGGCGGACCTGACGGGCAAGACCGTGCTCGACATCGGCTGCAATGCCGGTTTCTACTCGGTGGAGATGAAGCGCCGGGGCGCCGCCCGCGTGGTCGGCATCGACAGCGACGAGCGTTACCTCGCCCAGGCGCGCCTGGCCTGCGAGGTGCTGGAGTTCGACGGCATCGAGTTCCGCAACCTGGACGTCTATCAGGTCGCCCAGCTCGGCGAGCGGTTCGATCTCGTGATCTTCATGGGCGTGCTCTACCACCTGCGCCACCCGCTGCTCGCGCTGGACCTGATCCGGGAGCATGTCGCCGGCGACCTGATGTTGTTCCAGACGCTGCAGCAGGGCTCGACCGAGGTGCTCGACGTGCCGGCCGATTATCCGTTCTTCGAGCCGGGCACGACCACGCCCCCGGCCTTTTTCGACGCCCCCGGTTATCCCAAGCTCCACTTCATCGAGCGCGAGTTCGCCCATGACTGGACCAACTGGTGGGCGCCCAACACCGCCGCGAGCCGCGCCATGCTGCGCGCCGCCGGCTTCACCATCGAGGCGCAGCCGGAAGGCGACGTCTATCTCTGTCGCGTGAGCGAAGTGCCCTATGCCAAATACGGGCCAGCCGCGGTGTATCCTGCCAAGGGGGAAGTACGTTGATCGAAGCCGCGATGATCTGGAACGAGCCCAACAACAAGTCGCATTGGGATCCGGAAGTCGACCCCGAATGGCGGATGTTCGCGGACACGGTGATCCGCGCCGGCACCGCGATCCACGCGGCCAACCCTGCCGTCACGCGCGTGCTGGGCGGCATGTCGCCGATCGACCCGCATTGGGTGAACCACATGCGCTCGCTGGGCGCGCTGGACGCGGTGGACGTGGTCGCGGTGCATGGCTTTCCGCTCGACTGGAACCTGTGGTCGATCCACGACTGGCCGGCCAAGATCGCGGAGATCGAGGCGGTGGTGCCGGACAAGCCGGTGTGGGTCACCGAGGTCGGCGTCGGCTCGTTCGGCGCGGAGGAGGTACAGGTGTTCGGCGTGCAGAAGACCGCCGAGCTGCTGGTCGGCCGCGTGCCCAACATCTACTGGTATTCGCTGTTCGACCTGCCGCAGGCCTGGGGCGCCACCACGCGCCACCGCGAGGCGGAGGGCTCCAGCTACTATCGCCATTTCTACATGGGCCTGATCCGCGAGGACGGCAGCACCAAGCCGGCGCTCGAGAACTATGCGAAGGTGGCGGGCGAGATGGGGCTGATGCAATGGTTTCACTACGAGGACCCGCGGCTCGACGATGCGGTGAGGTGGATGAAGCGGCTCGGCACCAAGAAGCTGCGCACCGGCCTTTCCTGGGCCGACAGCTTCCGCCCCAATGCGCTGGACTGGTTCGATCGTCAGATGGAGGCGCTTCAGGACTTCGAGGTGACCGTCACCTTCTGCTTCACGCCCGAGCATCTCGGCATCCAGCCGCATCACACCAGCGCCGCCCGCGAGCCGCAGCAGTTCGCCGATTTCTGCGCCTCCATGATCGAGCGCTATGCGCCCGCGTCGGCGGCCAGCCCCACGCTGGCCCTCGCCTGACGCGTCGGAGACCATCATGACCAGCATGAAGGCGGCCGTGCTCGCCGCCCCCGAGACGTTCGAGCTTGCCGACGTGCCGCTGCCGCAGCCGTCCGCGGGCGAGGCGCGCATCCGTCTGGAGGGATGCGGCGTGTGCGCGTCCAACGTCGAGCCGTGGCAGGGCCAGCCCTGGTCCACCTTTCCCGGCGAGGCGGGCGGGCTCGGCCATGAAGGCTGGGGGATCGTCGATGCGGTCGGCGACGGGGTGACCGCCGTGGCGGCCGGCGACCGCGTGGCCACGCTGTCCGGCAGAAGCTTCGCGCAATATGATCTCGCAGCCGCCGACCGGCTGGTGAAGCTGCCGTCCGCGCTCGACGGCCAGCCCTTTCCCGGCGAGCCGCTCGGCTGCGCGTTCAACATCTTCCGCCGCGCGGACGTGAAGCCCGGACAATGGGTGGCGATCATCGGCATCGGCTTTCTCGGCGCGGTGCTGACGAAGCTCGCCACGGATGCGGGCGCCAGGGTGATCGCGATCTCGCGCCGGCAGGAATCGCTCGATCTGGCGACGCATTATGGCGCGGCCGCGACCATCCCGATGCACGATCACTGGCAGATCATCGAACAGGTCAAGGCGCTGACCGGCGAGGACCTCTGCGCGCGCGTGATCGAGGCGGTAGGCAAGCAATGGCCGCTCGACCTCGCGACCGAGCTCGTCGGCTTCGGCGGCAAATTGGTGGTTGCCGGTTACCATCAGGACGGCCCGCGGCAGGTGAACATGCAGACCTGGAACTGGAAGGGCATCGACGTGGTCAACGCGCACGAGCGCGACCCGGAGGTGCAGATGCAGGGCCTGCGCGAGGCGGTGGACGCGGTGGCGACCGGCCGCTTCGATCCCGCGCCGCTGTACACCCATCGCTACGGGCTGAACGACCTGGGAGAAGCGCTGGCGGCGACGCGCGACAAGCCGCAGGGTTTCGTCAAGGCCCTGATCGAATTCGCCTGAAGCCGGCTCGGGCGCTTGCCGCGGCAGCGCCCTTCCTGCACGAACGGCCGGGAACGAGCCGGCTCAACGGAGTTATTGCGTGACGAAGCCGAAAGTTGGTTTTCTCGGCACCGGTTGGATCGGCCGCCACCGCATGGAGGCGATGGTCGCCACCGGCGCGATCGAGGCGGTGGCGGTGTGCGACCCCTCGCCGGAGTGCGTCGATGCCGCGCGCCAGGTCGCGCCCGACGCACAGGTGGTCGGCTCGCTGGCGGACCTGCTGGCGCTGGGGCTCGACGGGGTGGTGATCGCCACGCCCAGCGCGCTGCACGCCGCGCAGTCGATCCAGGCGCTGGAGGCGGGCGCCGCGGTGTTCTGCCAGAAGCCGCTCGGCCGCGATGCCAGTGAGGCGCAGGGCGTGATCGATGCGGCGCGCACGGCCGACCGGCTGCTCGGCGTCGACCTTTCCTACCGCCATACCGCGGGCATGGTGCGCATCGCCGAGCTGGTGCGCGAAGGCGCGCTGGGTGACCTGTTCGCGGTCGATCTCACCTTCCACAACGCTTATGGCCCGGACAAGCCGTGGTTCTACGATCCGGCGCAATCGGGCGGCGGTTGCGTGGTCGATCTCGGCGTCCACCTCGTCGATCTCGCGCTGCATGTGCTCGGCTTCCCGGAGGTCAGCGACGTCGCGGCCGAGCTGCGCAGCGGCGGCCAGCCGGTGCAGCCGGGCGAGGTCGAGGATTATGCCGTGGCGCAGTTCAAGGCCGGCGGCGTCGCCGTGCGCCTCGCCTGTTCGTGGCGGCTGCACGCCGGCCGCGACGCGGTGATCGAAGCCGCCTTTTACGGCACCGGCGGCGGTGCGTCGCTGCGCAACGTCGGCGGCTCCTTCTACGATTTCACCGCCGAACGCTTCAACGGCACCGCGGCCGAGCCACTGGCCGGCCCGCCGGAGGAATGGGGCGGCCGCGCCGCCTCCGCCTGGGCCGAGGCGCTTGCCCGCTCGCCCCGCTTCGACCCCGCCGCCGCGCAGTTCGCGCGATCGGCGGAGGTGCTCGATCGCATCTATGACCGGTAAGTCCTTGAAGATCGGCGTCCTCACCTTTCACCGCTGCATCAATTACGGCTCCTACTGGCAAGCGCGCTGCCTGGTGGAAGGCCTGCGCGGGCGTGGGCACGACGCGGTGCTGCTGGATCACGTGTCGCCGGAAGTGAACAGCCGCGAGCTTCGATGCGCCTTCCAGCCGCAGCTTCCCGTGCGCACACCGCGCAGCGACCATCCGGCATATGGTCGCAAGACCCGCACCTTCCTCCAGGCGCAGGAAGGCCTGCCCCTGTCCCGGCGCTTCGATCTCGACACCGGCGCACCGACCGAAGCGTTCGACGCCGTTGTCGTCGGCAGCGACGAGGTGTGGAACTTCCAGCACCCCTGGTTCGGCGGCAAGTCGCTGTTCTTCGGCGAGCGGCTGGGCGCGCGGCTCGTCTCCTACGCCGCGAGCTTCGGCAACCATGACGCGCAGGCCGGCATGGACCCGTTCTGGGCCGATCTCCTCCGCCGCTTCTCGGCCATCTCCGTGCGCGACGAGAATGCCCGCCAGCTGGTCAGCCAGGCGCTCGGCATCGAGCCGGCGATGGTGCTCGATCCCTGCCTGCAATTCGCCGGCGAGATCCCCGATGCAACGGCTGCGGGCGACAGCGCCTATGCGGTGGTATACGGCCACACCTTCCCCGACTGGTTCGTGCCGCAGGTGCGCGGCTGGGCGGACGCAGAAGGCTTGCGGCTCGTCAGCATCGGCTATCGCAACGATTGGGCGGACGAGCAGCGCATCGACGCCGGACCGGAGGAGTTCAACCGCCTGATGGCCGGCGCGGCGGCGGTTGCGACCAATTACTTCCACGGCTGCGTCTTTGCGCTGCGCCATGGCCGGCCCTTCGCCTGTGCCGCCACACCCTATCGCCGCAACAAGCTGCGCGACCTCACCGCGCAGGTCGGCGCGGCCGCGCATCTGGTGGACGAGAGCGCCACTGCGGAGACGTATCGCCGGCTGCTGGGTGCCCCGCTCGATCCCGCCATCCCGGCCACCATCGCCCGCCTGCGCCAGGCCGGCGACGCGTTTCTGGACCGCGCGCTTGCCTGACGCGGCGCTGGCCCCGCGCGACATCACCCGCTCCGGCCTGTGCATCGGCTGCGGCAGCTGCGCGGCACGCCCGGATCGCGGCATGGCGTGGGACGGCTTCGGCCAGCGCAAGCCCGCCGGGGCGGAGCTTGCCGCGCCCTCCGAGGCCTTCGCGCGCACCTGCCCCTTCTCGCCCGCCGCCGCCGATGAGGACGCGATCGCGGCGGTGCGCTTCCCCGGCCAGTCCGCCGACCCGCGCCTCGGCCGCGCGGTCGCCAATTATGTCGGCCATGTCGAAGAGGCGGATTGGCGCGCCTCCGGATCGTCGGGCGGCATGGTCAGCTGGGTTGCCGCCGAGCTCCTGCGCCGCGGCGAGATCGACGGCGTGCTCCATGTCGCGCCGGCCGACCGGGAGGCCGACGGCGCGTTCTTCCGCTACCGCATCTCGCGGTCGCAGGAGGCGATCCTCGGCGGCGCCAAGTCCCGCTACTATCCGGTCGACCTCGCCGCCGTGTTGCAGGAAGTGCGCGCCGTGCCGGGCCGATATGCGGTGATCGGCATTCCCTGCTTCATCAAGGCGGTGAATCTGCTGCGCGCCGAGGATCCGGTGATCGCCGAGCGCATCACCCACCTGCTGGGGCTGTTCTGCGGCCACATGAAGAGCGCGCGCTTCGTGGACAGCTTCGCCTGGCAGCTCGGCGCCGATCCGGGCGAGGTGCGCGCTGTCGAATATCGGCGCAAGGATCCGGGCCGCCCCGCCAACTGGTACACCGCGCACCTCACCCTGGCCGATGGCAGCGCCCGCTGGCAGGATTGGTGGCACCTGGCCGATGGTGACTGGGGCGCGGGCTATTTCCAGAACTCGGCCTGCAATTTCTGCGACGACGTGGTCGCGGAAACCGCCGACATCAGCTTCGGCGATGCCTGGGTGGAGCCCTATTCGTCCGACGGTCGCGGCACCAACGTGGTGGTGGTCCGCTCGCCCGAACTCCACTCGGTGGTGGAGGACGCCATCGCCCGCGGCCGGCTGGCGCTGCACCAGGTGGATGCGGACTTCATCGTAAACACCCAGGCCGCCGGCTTCAGGCAGCGCCGCGAAGGGCTGGCCTACCGCCTCACCTGGGCGCGGCGCGGCATCCGCCCGCGCAAGCGGGTGGCGCCGGGCAAGGCGGGCCTGCCGTGGCGTCGCCGGCTCGTCTACCGCTTCCGCGCCGGGATCAGCTGGGGCAGCCACCGCATGGCCGCCGCGGCCGAGCGCCTGCACCGGCCGCAGCTCTACGTCCGCTGGGCGAAGGCATCGCTCGGCCTCTACGGCGCCCTCACCTACAGCCGCGGCCGTCTCGGCAAGCTCCTCGACCGGCTGGATCGCAGCAAGAGCTAGGCGCCGATCGCCTGCATCAGCGACAGGCCGCCATCCACCACGATCGTGGCGCCGGTGATATAGGCGCTGGCGGGATCGGCCAGGAAGACCGCCACGCGCGCGATCTCCTCCGGCTGCCCGGCGCGAGCCGCCGGGATATGCCGTTCCGCCTCCTTGCGCGTCTCCGCGTCGTCCGTCGCTTCCTGGTTCATCGGCGTCAGGATCATGCCCGGCGCGATCGCGTTGACGGTGATGCCCTGCGCCGCCACCTCGATCGCCAGCGTCCGCGTGAGGTTCCGCTGCGCGCCCTTCGCGGCGCCGTAATCGGCCCCGCCGGCGCGCATCGCCTGATCATGGATGGAGGTGATGTTGACGATCGCGGCCGGCCCCTCTGCCGCCCGCCGCTCCCGAACGAAGCGGCGTGAGGTGAGGAACGTGCCGGTGAGGTCCGTCGCCAGCACCTTTTCCCATTGCTCCAGCGACATGTCCGCCACCTCGGTGCCGCTCATGTTCAGCCCGGCCGAGTTCACGAGGACGCTGACGGGACCGAGCTGCGCCGCCACCTGATCGAAGGCGCGCTCGACATCGGCTTCCACGCCGACATCACCCTGCAGCGCCAGCGCGCGACGGCCCCGCGCCTCGATCTCGCGGCAGGTGGCCTGCGCATCCTCGCTGCTGGAATGGTAGAGGACCGCCACGTCGGCGCCCGCCTCCGCCAGCGCGATCGAGCTCGCCGCGCCGATGCCGCTGTCGCCGCCCGTCACCAGCGCGATCCGGCCTGCCAACACTTGCGCCATGTCCGTTCTCCTTGTGCCCTCCCGCAGAACACCTGGCGGCCGGCATCGTTCAGCCGGCGCGGACCGCCTGGATCTCCTCCAGCGACTTGCCCTGGTTGCTCGGCGCCCAGACCAGTCCGATCACGCCGGAGGCGGCAAGGAAGCCGGTCAGGATCCAGGCGAGCAGCGTGAAGTCGTTGGCGGCAAGGCTCGGCACGGCGAGGCTCCAGATGCCGAGGCCAATGCGGACGATCGCAAAGGTCGCGCCCTGCGCCGTGGAGCGGATAGAGGTGGGGAACATCTCCGCCGACCAGAGCTGGAAGAAGCTCTGCGCGCCGAAGCCCGCCGCCACGCCCATGATGACGATGTGCAGCGCCACCACCTCCAGCCGGAAGCCGAACACGGCGAGCAACGCCATGCCGACCACGTGCAGCACGGCGGAAGTGCCGAACAGCCAGCGCTGGCTCACCTTGTCCGACAGGCGCATGAAGATGAACAGGATCGAGAACATGCCGATCAGGAAATAGCTCGCCGGCAGCATCGTCGCTGCCCAGGCCGGCAGGTTGTTCTGCGCGATGAGATACGGCGTGAAGAAGCCGTTATAGCCGGCCCACAGGTTCCAGAAGCCGTACATGCCGGCCAGGAACAGCATGGAGCCGAGATAGGGCGCGCGCAGCAGCTGGCCCCAGGGAACGCTGGCACGCACGCCCGTCGCCCTGGCCGCCGCCTGTTCCTCCGTCCAGCGTTGCGACTCCCGCATGCGCGAGCGCAGGAAGGTCAGCGCCACGGCCAGCACCAGCAGGTGCGCGAACAGCAGGCGCGCGCCGGTGATGCCCCAGGGCTGGAGGAACCAGGCGGCGGTCAGCACCGCCACGGGACCGAGATACCACAGCATCTGCGCCACGCCCGAATGCGCGCCGCGCGCGTCGTCCGGCGCCTGCTCGGCAATCAGCGACCAGGATGCCGGAATGTCGGCGCCCACCGCCAGGCCGACCAGCACGAAGCCCAGCACGATCATCCACGGCGCGGAAGCGAACACCAGCCACGCCATGCCGAAGGCGTAGAACAGCATGTCGTACTGGTAGATCTTCTTGCGCCCGAACCTGTCGCACAGGAAGCCGCCGATCAGCGCGCCGACACCGGCCGAGATCGCGTTCGCGCTGAACGCCCCGATCAGGCCGATGAAGCTGTCCGAAAGCCCGTATATCTGCTTCCAGAAGGCGAGCGCGACCGAGCCGGCGACGATGCTGCCGGCATCGATATAGTTGGCCAGCCCGGCCAGGATGGTATCCCGCCAGCCGCCGCCACGCGCATCCGCCATTCCGCTTCCTCTTATCCGACCTGCCACATCCTAGGACGTTGACCGCCTAAGTGGAACCCGCCGGTGCGGCAAGCGGGGGAAGCTCAGCCCTTCTTCAGCTCGCCCGGCTTGTGCACGGCTTCCTTGCCGGACTTATCGCTCTTCACGCGGTACTGCGGATCGCTCTTGGTCGCCTTGGCGGTATGGCCGCCTGCCTTGGTGGTGGAGGTTTCCTTTTTCACCACCTTGCCGTGCGTCTCGCCCTGCGGCGTGCCCCATTTCACATGGTCGCCGGCCTTGAACGTCTTTTCCGCCATCTCGCTCTCCTGTCGCTGTGCGGCGAGGAGAACGCACGAAAGCGCGCCTCTCTCCCTGGCGGGCGGCGCGCGGTGGTCTATCCTGCGGGAATGGTGGAGCCGAGGGGGATCGAACCCCTGACCTCTGCAATGCCATTGCAGCGCTCTCCCAGCTGAGCTACGGCCCCGAACCTTGTTTCCCGGGCTGGTGCTCTCCGGGAAGGCGGCCCCACTAACGGGGCCTCGCGGGTTTGGCAAGCGCGCTCGCGTTGCCACCCGAAACTTTTTGCCGCCGCCCGGGAAGAACGCCCGGGCGGCGGCCGTCAGCTCAGTGCTCGTCCTCGTCCTCGTGCGTCTCGACGCCCAGGTCGTCGTCGCCGCCCAGATCCACTTCGTCGTCGGCCGAGGGCTCCTCGTCCTCGCCGATGTCCAGATCCTCGTCCTCGGTCGCGAGATCCGCGTCCGGCTTGGCCGTGGCCTCGGTCTTCACCGCCTCGAACGGCAGCGGCTGCTTGGACTTCAGGATCGGCTCCGGCTCCCAGTTGGAACCGCAGTTGATGCACGTGACGGGGTCGTCCTCGCCCAGGTCATAGAAACGGGTCGCGCATTTCGGGCACGTACGCTTCGTGCCCCATTCCGGCTTGATCATGTGCCGACAGTGCCTTTCAGCAGAGATGGGAAGATAGGGATGGAGCCCTAAGTGGCGCGCGCCTTGCCATAGCGCAAGCGCACTGTCAAAGACGCGCGCGCCATGGCGCCTTCCCCTTCCCGTCCGCTCGAGATCCATGCCTCCGGTCCGCTGAAGGGCCGGCTGCGCGTGCCGGGCGACAAGTCGATCAGCCACCGCGCCCTGATGTTCTCGTCGCTGGCGGTGGGCGAAAGCCGCATCGAGGGGCTGCTGGAGGGCGAGGACGTGCTCGCCACGGCGGCGGCGATGCGCAGCATGGGCGCCACCCTCGAGCGCGGCGAGGACGGCGTGTGGCGCGTCTGGGGCCTCGGCGTGGGCGGCCTGCTGCAACCCGCAGGCGCGCTGGACATGGGCAATTCGGGCACCTCCACGCGGCTCCTGATGGGCCTGGTCGCGAGCCACGCCGTCACCGCCACGTTCGTCGGCGATGCGTCGCTGTCCGCCCGCCCGATGGGGCGGGTCATCGATCCCCTGTCGCGCACCGGGGCCAGCTTCGCCGCCGCGCCCGGCGACCGCCTGCCGCTGACGGTGCGCGGGATCGTGCCGGCGGTGCCGATCGAATACACGCTGCCGGTCGCCTCGGCGCAGGTGAAGTCGGCGGTGCTGCTCGCCGGCCTCAACACGCCCGGCATCACCCGCGTGATCGAGCCGGTCGCCACGCGCGACCATAGCGAGCGGATGCTGCGCGGCTTCGGCGCGGACCTGACCGTCGAGCAGACGAACGAGGGGCGCATCCTCTCGCTGAGGGGCGAGGCGGAGCTCCGGCCGCAGCAGATCGTGGTGCCGGGCGACCCCTCCTCCGCCGCCTTCTGGGCGGTGGCCGCCAGCATCGTGCCGGGTTCCGACATCGTGATCGAGAATGTCGGCCTCAACGCCACGCGCGCGGGGCTGTTCGAGGTGCTGCGCCTGATGGGCGCCGACATTGCCGAGCAGGACGCGCGGGAGGTGGGCGGCGAGCCCGTCGCGGATCTGCGCGTGCGCCACGCAGCCCTGGCCGCCGCCGAGGTGCCGCCGCACCTTACCCCCAGCATGATCGACGAATATCCGATCCTGTTCGTCGCCGCCGCCTTTGCGCAGGGGCGCACCGTGGCCCGCGGCGCGGAGGAGCTGCGCGTCAAGGAATCGGACCGCATCGCTGCCATGGCCGCCGCGCTCCGGGCGTGCGGGGTTCCGGTGGAGGAGTTCGAAGACGGGCTGGCCATCACCGGCTCCGGGGGCGAGCCGATCGCGGGGGGCGCGCAGGTCGCCTCGAAACTCGATCATCGTATCGCAATGAGCATGACCGTGGCTGGACTTGCCGCCCGTGCGCCCGTCACGGTGGACGATGTCGCGCCGGTCGCGACCAGTTACCCGGCGTTCTTCGATACGCTGGCCGCGCTTCAGGGGGCAGATTGACGGATCTCATCATCGCGGTGGACGGCCCCGCCGCTTCCGGCAAGGGCACGATCGCCAGGGCGCTGGCCAGGCATTACGGCCTGCCGCACCTCGACACCGGCCTTCTCTATCGCGCGGTTGCCGCCAACGTCACCATGCTGGAACTCGACCCGGCGCAGGAAGCGGACGCCGTCGCCGCCACCGACTTCCCCGACAGCCTGATGGACGAGCCAGCGCTGCGCTCCGACGAGATGGGCAAGCGCGCCTCGATCGTGTCCGCGCATCCGCTGGTCCGGGCCGCCCTGCTGCAGCGCCAGCGCAAGTTTGCGCACCAGCCCGGCGGCGCGGTGCTCGACGGGCGGGACATCGGCACGGTGATCGCGCCGGATGCGACGGCCAAGCTGTTCGTCCGCGCCACGCCCGGCATCCGCGCCAAGCGCCGCCATGCCGAGCTGACCGGCCGCGGCAGCTTCGTCAGCCTCGACAAGGTGCTTGCCGACATCCGCGCCCGCGACGCCCGCGACATGGGGCGCGAGGCGGCGCCGCTGGTGCTGGCGAACGATGCGATGCTGCTCGACACCAGTTTCCTGTCGATCGAGGCTTCGGTGGAAAAGGCGATCGAGCTGGTCGAGGGGCGGCGGGCCGAACAGGCCTGAACCGCCCCCCCCCCGCTCCCCCGTCAGGCGGTGGCTGCCCCTCGCTTCAGCAGCACGCCCGCCCGGTAATAATGGAACAGCGCCCAGGGCGTCGCCGCGGCGAAGGTCATCATGGCGTAGCGCAGGCTTTCCTCGCCGAAGCTCGGCTTCAGCGCGTCCGAGATGACGCCGATCAGCGTCGGCCCGGCGCCCAGCCCGACCAGGTTGATGACGAACAGCGTCACCGCCGCCCACAACGCCCGCAACCGCAGCGGCGCGAGGCCCTGGATCAGCGCGAACGTCGGCCCGAGATAGGAATTCACCAGCAGGATGGACGCGAAGTAGATCGCCACCGCCGTCTTCGGGTCGCTTTCGGTGTAGAACAGGAAGGCGAGCGGCAGGCCGACGATCTTCATCACCACGATCAGCCAGCTCTGCGCATACAGGCCCCAGCGCTTGGCTACCCAGTTCGCCGCCCAGCCGCCGCCGACCGCCGAGATGGTGCCGCAGATCGCGCCGATCGGCGCGACGTAGCGGGCCACGTCGAACATCGAGATGCCGAGCGACCGCTGCATGAAGCTCGGCCCGAACGCCGAATGGCCGTAGCCGATCAGCGAGGTAACGGTGACGCCCATGACGAGGTGGAATGCCGCCTTGTTGGCGAACATCGAGCGAAAGCCTTCGCCGATCGACGGGATGGTGCCGTGCGCCTCGCCTTCCGCGACGATCTGCACGTCGGACAGGCCGCGCTTCGGCTCCACCACCAGCCATTTCACCAGCAGCGCCAGCACGATGCCGGGCAGCCCCACCGTGAACATCGCCGCGCGCCAGCCATACAGGTGCGCAACGGTGCCGCCGATCATGGTGCCGAACGCCGCGCCCAGCACCACGCCCAGCGAGTAGATGCCCATGGCCCCGGCCCGCTTTTCCGGCGGGTAGAGGTCGGCGATGATCGAATGGCTCGGCGGGCTCGACCCCGCCTCGCCCACGCCCACGCCGATGCGCGCGAACAGCAATTGCCAGAAGTTCTGCGCCAGCCCGCACACCGCGGTGAACAGGCTCCACAGCGCCAGCGCACCGGCGATCAGGTTCACCCGGTTGCCCCGGTCGGCCAGCCGCGCGACGGGGATGCCCAGGGTGGCATAGAAGATCGCGAACGCCAGCCCGGCGAGCAGCCCCAGCTGCGTGTCCGAGAGGTGCAGGTCCACCCGGATCAGCTCCTGCAGGATCGCCAGGATCTGCCGGTCCATATAGCTGAAGAAATAGGCGGTGGTGAGCAGCGTCAGGGTGAGGCCACGCCGGCGCAGGGCCAGCGTGGCGGCGATTTCCGGGTGCGTCTCGCCGGACGACGTTTCGGCAGGCGACATGGGCGACCTCTCCTTCTGTGTCGGCTGTTGCCGGTTTTTCCACGCCGTCGTGGCGGGTGGTTCGCTGTCGATCCTAGGCGCCATAAGAAAGCCGCTCCCGTGTCGTTGTGTTGCGCGTCAGAATTGTGCGGAGACCCCGACCTTGAACATGCGGCCGAATGGATTGCCGACGAACGGCTCGTAATTGTAATCCTCGCGCGCGAATGGCGGCTGCGCGTCGAGGATGTTGTAGACGGTGCCGGTCAGCGTCACCTGGCCGGCCAGCCGCACCTGGATGTTGAAGTCTGCGGTGACGAACTCGTTGATGTCGGCGCCCTGGAGCAGGGTGGTGCCCGCCGCGGAGACGGACAGGTCGGGCGCGAACGGACCGGTGCGTGCATCGGCCCGCTGGTCGTGCAGGCCGTCGGTATAGTTGATCGTCAGCCGCGTATCGACCGGCCCGCCGCCCAGGTCGATATACCCCTGCCCCTTCCATTCCGGCAGCGGGTAGAGCGTGGTCTGATAGTTGAGCAGGCCCACGCCGTCATAGCCCTGCGCCACCTGCACGCCGGCTACGGTGATCGGGCCGATCTTGTCCTCCAGCGTGTAGGTGACGGTCGCGCCCGCGCCGAAGCGCATGTCGCTGCCGAACAGCGAGTCCGCCTTGTAGTCCACCTGAAGGTCGAGGCCGGAATTGGTGATCGCGGCGCCGTTCTGCAGCTCGGTACGCACGCGCGAGATGTTCGCCACCGTGGTCGCCGCGGTGCAGGGCCCGGTGTTGAAGGTGAACCGCGCCACCAGCGTCGGGTTCGCCGCACAGGTGTTGCCCCCCGTGGACGGGAACAGGGTCGCCACCATGGAGGATAGCGGATCGGTGACCAGCGCGTCCTCCAGCTCGTAGCGGAAATAATCCAGCGCCGCGGTGAAGCCGCCGGCGGTGAGCAGGATCCCGCCCGAATAGTTCTTGGACGATTCCGGCTTCAGATTGGCGTTGCCGAACACGTCCACCGGCTTGAAGGTGGAGCCGATCAGCTGCAGCGAGGTGACCGAATTGGCGTTGAGGTTCGCCAGGGTGGGTGCACGGAACGTTGTGCCGAAGCCGCCGCGCACCGCCAGCCAGTCGGTGATCTGCAACCGGGCACGGATCTGCGGATCGAAGGTGGAGCCCACCCCGCCGCCATAATCCTCGTAGCGGGCGGCAAGCTGCACGTTCAGCGGCTGGAGGATCGGCAGCTGCAACTCGCCGAACAGCGCGTACACGCCGCCCTTGAGGTTGCTATCCCGGTTCGTGCCCAGGAAACCGAGCGCGCCATTGGGCGGGCTGGCGGCCTGGCCTTGCGTGTTGGGCGCGCAGGCCGCCGGGTTCGTGTTGCCGTTGATGGGGGATTCGCGGCACGGGTTGATGGCCAGGTTGTTGTTCGCGCCGTAGCGCGTGTCGAACCAGCTGTAGCGATATTGGGCGCCGACGCCGAACGCCACGTCGCCGCCCGGCAGGTGGAGCCCGGTCTTGCCGCTGATCGAGGCGTCCGCCACGAACAATTCGGTGTCGACCCGGGTGGAGGACTTCACGAAGAACCAGCGCGCCAGGTCGGCGCTGTTGGCCAGCGCCGCGGTCGCCTGCGGGTTGGTCGCCCCCGTCACCAGGTTCGTGCCGATCGCGTTGCTGAACGGGTTCAGCCACTGGCAGCCGTTCTGCCCCGGCGTGTTCGCCGCGACGTTGCAGTTCGGGCCGCCAAGGCCGCGCAGCGCCAGCTGCACGCGGTCGCCGAAGGAGTCGTAGCCGTCGATGTAGCGGTAATAATGATGATAGGTCGCGCCGAGATTGAGGTCGATGTCCGGCGTGAGGCGCTGGGTGAGATCCGCGGTGAAGCGCATCGACTCCGACTTGCGCATGCCGCGCGACGATCCGTTCTCCTTGTCGTCGCCGTAAAAGGCCGGATTGCCGCCGGCCAGGAACGGGCGGAACAGCAAGGTGGGAAACACCACCCCGCTGGCTGCCGCCGGGATGCCGGGATTGGCCGCGCGATAGGCGATCAGGCCGGGATTGGCCGCCGGCACGTAGAAACCGGCGACGAACGGCGTCGGATTGGTGCCGCCCAGCGCCGCCACCGACGGCGACTGCGTCAACAGATAGGACGGCGAGGTAAGATAGTGCGGCACGGTGGAGCGGCCGTACAGCGCCGTCACCTCGAACTTGGTGCTGGAGGTGAGGTCCGCCTCGAAATCGATAAAGGCGGTGCCGCGCTTCTCCAGGTCGGAGATCACGTCGAAGCCGGTATATTGGGTGTAGCAGCGGCCGTTGGCGCCCACGACCCCCGACAATGTCGTGCAGCCGGCGTCCGGCTGCACGGCGGAAAGCGGCGCGCCGGTGGGCGCAACGGCCAGGAAGTTGGCCGGATTGCCGCCACCCGTCCACCCGCCCTGCGGATTGTTGAGGTACGGCTGCACCGCGAATTCGCGGTCGCGCGCCATCAGCTCGCCGCGCTTCTGGAAGCCGATGGCGGCCAGCACGCGGAAGTTCTCGCCGACATGGCCGTAGGATACCGAAGCATCGATATCGCCATCGGTGTCCTGCACGAACTTGTACGCGCCGGAAACGCGGAAGCCTTCCTGATCGGTGCGGGTGATGAAGTTGACCACGCCGGCCACGGCTTCGGAGCCGTAGGTCGCCGCCGCGCCGTCCTTCAGCACCTCGATGCGCCCGATCGCGGCGGAGGGGATGAGGTTGATGTCCACCGCCGGCACGCCGTTGCCCGACGTCGCCAGCCGCTTGGAGTTGAGCAGCACAAGCGTGCGCTGCGGGGAAAGGCCGCGCAGGTTGGCGGTGGCGATGCCCTCCGCGCCCTGCGCCCTGCTGTCGAACTGGTTGGCCTCGCCCAGGCTTGCCGAGGCGGTGGGCAGCATCTTGAACAGCTCAACGGCGGACGGCGCGCCCATCTTGGCCAGTTCATCCCCGCCGATCACGTTGACGGGCAGCGCCGAGTCTTCCGGCGTGCCGCGGATCAGCGATCCGGTGACGACGATCTCTGCCGCCTGCGAGTCCTGCACTTCCTCCCGGGGCAGGGTCTGCGTGGGGGGCTCGGGTTGCGCCTGCTGGTCGGCGGCGATCTGCGCATGAGCCGGTGCCGCAAGGCCAAGCGCCAGCACGGAAAACGCGCACGCGGCCAGGTACTGCTTTTTCAGCATATGTCCTCTCCCTTGCGGCCAGAACACTTTGCCGGCTCCGTACCGCAAGCTCGATAATGACAAAGCCTGCCGCTACGTCAAGGCAGTAAAGACAGGAGAGTAGCGGTGAGAAGTGGCCGAACAGGGCCAACCCGATCTTCTAATATGAAAAGGCCAGCCCGGCGCGAGCCAGACTGGCCTTTTCGTCGGGCAGGCTTCGCTCAGAAGCCGCTGAGCGAGGCGAAACGATCCCGCAGGTACGAGGTGTTGCCCCACATCGCCTCCAGCACGCGCATCCGCTTCAGGTAGAATCCGGCGTCATATTCGTCGGTCATGCCGATGCCGCCGTGCAGCTGGATCATCTCGCGGCTCATGACATGGCCGACTTCGTTCGCCTTGGCCTTGGCGAGCAGCGCCGCCTGGCGAGTGTCCCCGCCGCTGTCGATCGCGGCCAGCCCCGCCTCGACGGCGGAGCGCATCTGCTCGATGTCGCCGTACAGCGCCGCCATGCGATGTTGCAGCGCCTGAAACGTCGCCAGCACCTGCCCGAACTGCACCCGCTGCTTGAGATAGGCGAGCGTCGTGTCGAACGCCTGCCCGGCCAGCCCCAGCATCTCCGCCGCCGCCAGCACCCGCGCGCGATCGAGCACATCGTCCAGCAGGCTGTCCTTGCCGCCTTCCAGCTTCTCGGCAGCTACACCGTCGAAGCGGATTTCGGCATGGCTGCGGAAATCGGTCAGGTGCCGGCGCGAACGCGTGATCCCCTCGGCGCCGCCGTCGACCAGGTACAGGCCGTCGCCCGCCGCGACCACGAAGAGCCCCGCGGCGTCCCCTTCGGCGACGAACGCCTTGGTGCCCGACAGACGCCCGTCCGCCACGGTCGCCTTGATCGTCGCGGGATCGTGGCGAGGGCCCTCGTCGACCGCCAGAGCCGCGACCAGCTCGCCGCTGGCGATGCGCGGCAACCAGAGCTGCTTCTGCTCCTCCGAGCCGCCCAGCACGACCGCGGAAGCCGCCGCCGCCGTCGCCGCCAGCGGGCTCGCCGTCACCGTCTTGCCGAGCTCTTCCAGCACCAGACCCAGGCTGAGCCAGCCGAAGTCGCTGCCGCCATGCGCTTCGGGGATGACGATCCCGGCCCAGCCCATCTCCGCCATGGTGCCATAGGTGCCGGCGTCGAAGCCGGTCGCCTCGTTCGCGTCGCGCACCTTGCGCCAGGCGGTGACCGGGCTTTCGTTCTGCGTCCATTCGCGCGCCATGTCGCGCAGCATTGTCTGTTCTTCGCTGAGTACGGCCATGAGCCCGCTCCCCTTTACTGGTGGTCGAGCATCCCGAGGATGCGCTTGGCGATCACGTTGTTCTGCACCTCGGTGGAGCCGCCATAGATCGTGGTCGCCTTGCCGAAGAGCCAGGCACGGACGCTGGCGAGCTCGCCTTCGCTGAACCCCTCGCCTTCCCAGCCCAGCCCTTGCAGGCCGCGGATCTCGATCAACAGCTCGGCGCGCTCCTGGCCGAGCTTGGTGCCCGCCGTCTTGAGGATCGAGGACACGACCGAGACGCCGCCCGCTTCCTTGGACTCCGCCTGCACGCGCATGGCGGTGAGCAGGAACGCGCGCCAGTCCATCTCCCATTTCGCGATCCGCGCGCGCAGGTCGCGGTCGGCGATGCGGCCCTCGTCGTCGGTGCCGACGAACTTCTTCGCGATGTCCGCCAGGCTCGGCCCCGAAGGCTGGAGTCGCGAGCCGCCGCCCGACAGGTTCGTGCGCTCGTGCTGGAGCAGGCGCTTGCCGATGGTCCAGCCCTCGCCTTCCTTGCCGACGAGGTTCTCCTTGGGCACCTCCACGTTGGTAAAGAACGTTTCGCAGAACGGCGACATGCCGGAGATCATGCGGATGGGCTTCACCTCGACGCCGGGCGCATCCATGTCGATCAGCAGGAACGAGATGCCGCGATGCTTGTCCGACTTGTCGGTGCGCACCAGGCAGAAGCATTTGTCCGCCCATTGCCCTCCGCTCGTCCAGGTCTTCTGCCCGTTGACGAGATAGTGATCGCCCTTGTCCTCGGCGAAGGTCTGGAGGTTGGCGAGGTCGGAGCCGGCATTCGGTTCGGAATAGCCCTGGCACCAGCGGATCTCGCCGCGCGCGATCGGCGGGATATGCTCCTGCTTCTGCGCCTCGTTGCCATATTCCAGCAGCGTCGGCCCGAACATCATCACGCCCATGCCGCCGATCGGGTTCCAGGCGCCGGCCCGCGCCATCTCCTGGCTCAGCACGCGCGCGTCGGCGCGCGAGAGGCCGCCGCCGCCATATTCCTTCGGCCAGGTGGGCACGCCCCAGCCCTTTTCGCCCATCGCCCGGCGCCAGGCGGTCATTTCGGGCGTTTCCTCGGTGGGGCCCTCGACGGAGGCCAGGGCATTGTCCATGCCCTTCAGCGTCGGCGGGAAGTTCTCCGCCAGCCAGCTTCGGACCTCCTGGCGGAAGTCCTCCGGCGAGCTGGCTGGCCTGTCGAGTTCGGCGGCGGTCGCCATGCATCCTCTCCTGTCTTCGATTCTGAAGATCGGGTATGGTGCTGACAGCCGGCGCGCCCGCGGTCAAGCGCTGCTTTCCCGCGGCGGCGTATGTTGGCTAACGGCGCACGCGAAAGGTGACGCCGATGGTGCGCGGGTCGCTGGGCGTCGCAAGGATCAGCCCGGAATTGCCCGCCTGCACCGTCACGTTCTGGATATAGTCGCGATCGAACAGGTTGCGCGCGAACACCGCCACTTCCCACCCCTGTTCGGAGCGGAAGCCGACCGAGCCGTTGACCAGCGTGTAACCGGGAAGGCGCGTATAGGCGGAGCCGGTGGGGTCGCCGTTCTGCCGGGTCTTGAGCAGCGCATCCAGATGCAGGAACGGCGCACCGCCGCGCACCACCTGCGGCGCGTAGTCGGCACCCAGCGTGCCCGACCATTTCGGCACGCCCGGCAGCATCACGCCGCTCAGGTCGCAGAAGGTGGTGCCGCTGGCCGTGCGCTCGATCGGGCAGCCGCCGTTCGGATAGCGGTCATAGCGGCCATCGGCATAGGCGACAGAGGCCCCCAGCGACAGGTCGCGCACCGGCAGCGCGGTGAGGTCGCCCTCGAACCCGCGCACCGTCACCAGCGGAATGTTCGACAGGTAGGTGCGCAGCGCCACCGCCGCGCCCGTGTCGGTCACGTTCGCCTGGAAGTCGGTCACCCGCGTGTAGAAGCCATCTAGATTGAGGATCAGCCGGCCGCCCAGCGTGCGGGTCTTCAGTCCCACCTCGTAGTTGGTGTTCTGCTCCGGGCGGACGACGGCGGTGCCCAGCGCAGGCAGGTTCTGGTTGTTGAGCGGCAGGCCGGACATGTTGATCCCGCCCGACTTCGCCCCGCGGGCGAAGCCGGCATAGCCGAACACGCCATCGGTGAACTCGTAGGAGAGATTGGCCCGCCCGGTCAGCGCGCCATCGTCGACGGTCGCGCGATAGCTCTGGCCGCGTAAGGTTCCGAGCTTGGCCGCGACCAGCGCCGCATTGCTCGTCGGCAACCCGCCAAAGGTGAAGGTGTCGTACGTGCCCTTCTTGTCCTCCCAGGTGTAGCGCAGGCCGCCGGTGGCGGTGAGGCCGGGGAGCAGCCGCCAGTTCACCTCGCCGAACACGGCATAGCTGTTCGACTGAAAATCGGTGCGCCCGTCCGTGCCATAGCCGTCCAGCAGGTTGCGCGGCACGGTTGTGAGGCTCGCGCCCGAGCCGGTCGTCGGCCCGACCAGCCAGTAAGCCGCTTCCCGGCCGTAGATCGAGATCGGCCGCCCGATCACGCGCTGGCGGAAGAAATACAGCCCGCCGACCGCGCTCAGCGGGCCGGTGCCGTTCGAGGCGAGGCGCAGTTCCTGGCTGTACTGGTCCTGCCGGGAGGGGATGTGCTGCGACGTCTGGATCGGGATGCCCGTATAATCGCGGTCGTTGTCGGCATCCCAGTTCCAGAAGCGCCAGGCGGTGACCGAGGTCAGCGTCGCCGGGCCGAGGTTCCAGTCGGCGATCAGGCCGACGCCGCCCTCGTTGGTGTCGGTGCCGAGATTGGCGTCGATGTCGGTGACGCGGTCATACGGGTTGGTGCTGGGCACGGTGTAACCGAGGCCGGCGGCGAGCGCGGGATATTGGCGCGCGGCCGGCTTGAGCGTGGGAGCCACGCGGTAATAGACCTGGGTGCAGCAGTTCGCCTGGAAGTTGGTGAAGTCACCCGACAGCTTGAACGACAGCCCCTCCGAGGGCCCGTACAGGAGCTGGCCGCGCACCGCCTGGGTGCCGATCGTGTTGTGGTCGCGGCCGGTGCGCACGTTGTGGATCACGCCGTCCCGGCGGGTGGAAACGATGGACAGCCGCCCCGCCAGCACATCGCCCGCGATCGGCCCGGTCACCGCCGCCTTGGCCTGAACGAAGTCGAAGCTGCCATAGGACAGCTCCGCCTCGCCGGACGGCGTGAAGCCGGGCGCGCGGGTGGTAATGTTGATCGCCCCGGCGGTGGAATTCTTGCCGAACAGCGTGCCCTGTGGCCCGCGCAGCACCTCCACCTGCCCGACATCGCTGAAGTCGAACGCCGCGGTGGCGGGCCGGGCATGGTAGACCTGATCGACGTAGAAGCCGACGCCCGGTTCCAGCCCGTCATTGGCCTGGCTGACCGCGACCACGCTGGAGCCGAGGCCGCGAATGGTGAAGGCGGTGTTGCGGGGGTTGGCGGAGCTGTAGTTCAGCGACGGCACGAGCTGCGCCAGCTGCTGCGTGTTCACCGTGTACGAACGGTCCAGCAGGTCGCCGCCGACGACGGACAGCGAGCCGGGGATGCGCTGCGCATCCTCGGTGCGGCGGCGCGCGGTGACGAGCACCTCGCCGACACGCACCTCCTCCGGCGTGCCCTGCTGCACTTGCGCCGGGCCGTCGGCCGACACCGATTGGGCGAGCGCCGGCGCGGCGATCGCAGACAGCACGATTGCCATGGCCGGGCCGGCCAGGTGATGACGCATGAAGTACCCCTGCTGCTGATTCTATATCCGGCCGTATATAGCTTTGGGTAGAGGTGCAAAGCCGGTCGGCAGCTACGCCAAGGCACTACTCGGAGGACTGGAGCCCGGGGCCGAGCGCGTCGGCACTCAGGCTTTCGGCGGAAGCGGCTCGTCGCGCAGCATGCCGGCCAGGCGGCGATAGGCGTCGGTGTCGGTGATGGCCGCCGATTGCGCCTCAAGCGCGCGATAGGCCGCCAGTGCCGCCCGCCCGCCCTGCGTCAGCCGCGCTCCGCCGCGCCCGCCGCCGGGAGCGGTTTCCACCAGGCGCTCGGCAAAGCAGCGGTTCATCTCGTCCACCAGCAGCCAGGCGCGCCGGTAGCTCATGTCCAGCGCCCGCCCGGCAGCGGAGATCGAGCCGTGCGCGTCGATCGCTTCCAGCACGTCCGCCTTGCCCGGCCCCATCGCATACCCATCGCCGCAGACCAGCTGCAGCTTCAGCTTCAGCGGGCCGAGGCGCACGGTTACTTGGCGATCAGCACGTCGCTGGCCTTGACCAGCACGGTCACCCGGTCGCCCGCGGCAAGGCCGAGATCGGCGATCGCCTCCTCCGTGATGCTCGCGGTGACGGTGAGGCCGCCGCCGATATCCACCTTCACCGTGCCGTTGACCGCGCCGGGCGTGATCGCCGTGACGATGCCGGGCAGCTGATTGCGTGCGCTGATCTTCATGACCCCGGCATAGCGCCGCTCCTGCCGCTGCGCTACCGTCGCGGCGGCGCATCCGTGCCGAGGAGAGTTCATGCAGTTCGAGCATCGCGCCGTGCCGATCGTGCTGGCCGCCGTAACGGTGGACGCAATCGGGTTCGGCATCGTCATGCCGGTGCTGCCCGAACTCATCACGGAGCTGGCCCCTGTTGACCTGCCCGCCGCGACGCGGATCTCGGGCTGGATGCTGGCGGTGTTCGCGCTGGCGCAGTTCTTCGCCGGGCCGGTGCTGGGCAACCTTGCCGACCGGTTCGGGCGGCGCCCGGTCCTGGTCGCCTCCATGGCCGCGTTCGCGCTGGACTATCTGTTGATGGCGGCCGCGCCGAGCCTCGCCTGGCTGTTCCTGGGGCGCGTGGTCGCCGGCATCACGGGGGCGACCTATGGCTCGGCCGGCGCGGTGATCGCCGACACCCACGCGCCGGACAAGCGCGCCGGCGTGTTCGGGCTGCTCGGCGCCGCGTTCGGCATCGGCTTCATGCTCGGGCCGGCATTCGGCGGGCTGGCGGCGACGATGGGCACGCGCGCCCCGTTCGTGGTGGCCGCGATCCTGGCCGGCGGCAGCGCGCTCGCCCTGGCGCTGTTCCTGCCGGAAACGCTGGCGAACGAGAACCGGCGGCCGTTCCGCTGGCGCGACGCGCATGTGATCGGCGCGTTCCGCCCGCTGTTCGCCGCCGGCAGCGCCGCTCCCCTGCTGGTGGCATGGTTCCTGTGGCAGCTCGGCAGCATGGTCTATCCGGCGACCTGGTCCTTCTGGGCGGCGATCCGCTTCGGCTGGGACGCGACGGCGATCGGCTGGAGCCTCGCCTGGGTCGGCTTCCTGACGGTGCTGGTGCAGCTGCTGATGACCGAGCGCGCGGTGAGGCGGCTGGGCGAGCGCGGGGCGGGCGTGCTCGGGCTTGTCGCCGGCGCGGTGGGCATGTTCGGCTGCGCGGTCGTCACCGCAAGCTGGCAGATCTATGTGCTGTTCGTGATCGTCGCCGTGGACGCATTGGCCTATCCGGCGCTGAACGGATTGGCGACACGCATGGTGGACGCCAGCCGGCAGGGCGGCTTGCAGGGCGGCCTCAACAGCCTGAACTCGGTGGCGCAGATCCTGGGCCCGCTGATCGCCGCGCAAAGCCTCGCCGCCGGCGCACAGGCCGGGTTCGACGGCGCCGCCTTCGTGCTGGCGGGCGGCATGATGGCGCTCGCCGCGCTGATCGTCGCGGTGGGGCTGCCACGCGTGGCGGCGGCGGCGGACGTGAAGGGTTAGCCGGGGAGAGGCGGCCGGCGGACGCACACGGACGGGTCTGCATCGGAGCGCCGGCGCAGATGGCGGATCGGCGGCGCGCTTGCGGGGACGCCCCTCCACCAGCCTGCGGCTGGTTCCCCTCGCCGTAGGGCGGGGAGGATCGGAAATGACGGAAGGTGGTCGCTTGCGGCCCGGCCCCTCCACCAGCCTGCGGCTGGTCCCCCTCCCCGCAGAGCGGGGAGGATACGTGCGGCGGACGCACGTGTGCGCTGCCTGGAAAACCAAGGGAAAGGGATCGACCGGCGCGTCCTAGCCACGGTTTTGCACCCGGGGCTCGACGACTTTTGAGACACTCGCTACACTACGAAGCGTCGAGACTTCTTGTATCTGCCGGGTATCGGCGACGCCCCCGGTACTCTGCCGCACCGGCTCTGGCATGGAGATTGAGTTGAACCGCTGTCACCGGTTCCGCTCGCCCTCCGGACGTCTTCAAACCTTCCCCGACCCTGATGAACGGACATCCGACTTGTATTCCCGGATGGCTCCGCGCCGGTCGATCGCCGGGCATGGTGCTTGTGACGGCACCACCACCGGCTGCTTTCGTTCAACCCCGCCGCAGGCCCTTACCGCGGTTCTGAACCGCTGCGGCGTATAGCCATATGGGTTCGTGTTGTCAAGCTCCTTGTTCCCCGGCGAAAGGCCGGGGTCCAGTTGGGGGCGGGTGGTTGGGGGTTCTCGCGCTGCAACCTGGGCCTTCCCAACTAGGCCCCGGCCTTCGCCGGGGAACGGAAGGAGGGTGGGTTCACGCGGAGGCGCGGAGGCGCGGAGGAGGGCGTGCGTCAGGAGAGCGGGTGGCCGTCTAACGGGATTACTGACGCGCTTTGCGCGTCGATCCTCTCTCTCTCTCTCTCTCTCTCTGCGCCTCCGCGCCTCCGCGTGAACATACCGTCTTCGCGGCTTCGCGGCTTCGCGTGAACAGACCTCCTTTGCGCCCCTACCCCTTTACGCCTGCGCACTCGGCCGGGCGGAGGCGCGGGCGTGCCAGTTGTGCAGGTGCGGCACATCCTCCGGCAGGGGCATGCCGATGAAGGCGGCGAAGTCGAGCGTGGTCAGCAGCAGGATGTCGGCCATCGTGTAGCTCTCCGCGGCCAGCCACGCGCGCCCGTCCAGCGCGGCATCGAACTCGCGCATGGCATGCACGACCCGCGGACGCTGGCTTTCGCCAAAGTCGGTATATTGGTGCTTCACGACCCGCGCCGTGAACGGATGCGTGTGCACCCACACCATCGACAGGGGCGACATCAGGCGCAGCTCGACCCGCCGCATCCACATGTCCACCCGCGCCGCGCCCAGCGCTCCCGTTCCGAACAGCGGCGGATCGGGGTGCAGCGCCTCGAAATAGCGGCAGATGGCGACGCTTTCCGTCAGCACCGTGCCGTCGTCCAGCTCCAGCGCGGGGATCTGGCCCAGCGGATTGACCTGGAGGAACGCCTCGCTGCGATGCTCGCCGCGCGGGATGGAATGCTGCGTCATCGGCACTTCCAGCCCCTTTTCGGCCAGGAAGATGCGCACGCGGCGCGGATTGGGCGCCGGATTGACGGCATCGTGGAACAGCATTCCTCCCCTTTCCCGCGCCGAACGCGGATTGTTTTTAGAAGATCGCGTATGGCATTCTTTATCCCGATCGCCTAGCAAATCAGCGAACGGGAATGGAGAAACATGGTGACGGCGCGTGATCTGCTGCTGGGCGAGTTCGCCACCCTGCCCGATCTGATCGCCGCCCATGCGCAGGAGCGCGGCGAGCGGACGGCGGTGGCCGACGAGCAGCGCTCGATGACCTATGCAGCGCTCGACCGCGCCATGGACCGGGTGGCCGCGGCCTTGCAGCGCGACGGCATCGGCCAGGGCCAGGCAGTGGCGATCCTGGCGGCGTCATCGGTGGAATATGCCGCGGTGTTCCTGGGTGCGGTGCGCGCCGGGTGCGTCGCCGCGCCCCTCTCCCCTTCCGCAACGCCCGAAGCGCTGGCGGCGATGATCGCCGATTGCGGCGCGCCGATCCTGTTCGCCGACGCCGACAATGCCGAAGCGCTGCGGCACCAGAGCGTGACCGCCGGGATCGTGCGGCTGGACCTGCCCGCGTTCGAGGCGTGGCTGGCCCCGCCCGGCAGCCGCCCGCAGCCGGTGGCGATCCGCCCGCAGGACGGCTTCAACCTGCTCTATTCCTCCGGCACCACCGGCGTGCCGAAAGGCATCGTGCAGAGCCACGCGATGCGCTGGGCGCATATCGGGCGCAACGCGGCGAGCGGGTTCGACGAAGCGGTGACGATGATCTCCACCCCGCTTTATTCCAACACCACGCTGGTCAGCTTCCTGCCGACGCTCGGCTGGGGCGGCACGGTGGTGCTGATGAAGAAGTTCGACGCCCGCCGCTACCTGGAGCTGGCCCAGGCGCACCGCGCGACGCACACCATGCTGGTGCCGGTGCAATACCAGCGGCTGATGGCGGTGCCCGATTTCGACAGCTTCGACCTGTCGAGCTTCCGGCTGAAGACGTCCACCTCGGCGCCCTTCTCGGCTGCGCTGAAGGCGGAGGTGGTGCGGCGCTGGCCGGGGCTGCTGGTCGAGTTCTACGGCATGACCGAGGGCGGCGCCTCCACCGGGCTGAACGCCAGCATGTTCCCGGACAAGCTGCACACGGTGGGCCAGCCGCTGCCCGGCCACGAGATACGCCTGATCGACGAGGACGGCCGCGAAGTGCCGCCGGGGGAGACGGGCGAGGTGGTCGGCCGCTCCCCGGCGATGATGACCGGCTATCACGGGCGGGCGGAGGCGACGCGCGAGGCGGAATGGCATGACTCGGAGGGCAATCGCTACATCCGCCACGGCGATCTCGGCCGGTTCGACGCGGACGGCTTCCTGATCCTGATGGACCGCAAGAAGGATCTCATCATCTCCGGCGGCTTCAACATCTATCCGGTCGATCTCGAAGCGGTGCTGCGCGAGCATCCGGCGGTGGCCGAGTGCACCGTGATCGGCGCCCCGAGCGAGGCGTGGGGCGAAACGCCGGTCGGCTTCTACGTGCCGCATACGGGCGTGGGCGCCAGCGCGGAGGAGGTCCGCGAGTGGACCAACGCGCGGCTCGGCAAGACGCAGCGATTGTCCGCGCTGTACCCGATCGAGGAGTTGCCGCGCAGCGCGATCGGCAAGGTGCTGAAGCGCGAACTGCGCGAGCGGTTGAAGGAGATCGCGGCATGACCTCCCTTCCCGCGCTGCTCGCCGCCGCCGAGCCGGTCGAGGGCGGCTTTCGCGCGCACGTCCCCGCCAACTGGCTGCAGGGGCGCACCGCATATGGCGGCTTCTCCTCCGCGCTGGCGCTGGAGGCGGCGCTGCGCTGCGAGCCGGACCTGCCGCCGCTCAGATCGGCGCAGATCGCCTTTATCGGCCCGCTCGCAGGCGCCGTGACCGTGACCGCCACCAAGCTGCGGCGCGGGCGCAACGCCGCGTTCGTGCAGGCGGACGTCACCTCGGACGCGGGGCTCGGCCTGCGCGCGACGTTCGTGTTCATGGCGGAGCGCGAGTCGGCGGTCCGCCACGATGCCGGGCTCGCCACCGATCGCCGCCCGCCGGCGCCCGACCAGGCGCTGTACCAGGGGCCGCCGGAATTCTTCACGAGCAACTTCCAGTTCCTGGACCTCAAGGCCGAGGCGCACGGCCCGACCGAATGGCTGCGCTGGGGCCGGTTGATCGAGCGCGAGGGGCTGCATCCCGCCGTGGAGCTGATGGCGGTGGCCGATGCCCTGCCCCCTGCCGCGATGAAGCTGCTCGGCAGCTTCGGGCCGGTTTCCTCGCTCACCTGGCAACTGAACCTCACCACCTCCCCGCCGCAGACGCAGGACGGCTGGTGGCTGCTCCGCGCCGAAGCGGACGCGGCGGCGGGCGGCAGCTCCAGCCAGAACATGACGTTGTGGAATGCCGAGGGGCTGCTGGCCGTGCAGGCGATGCAGAGCGTGGCGCTGTTCGTCTGATCGCTTGCGACACTTTGCGACAATTGCCGCTTTCCGCGACACACCGTAGCGACAGCTTGCAGGGAAAAGGCCGGTGACGGCGCGGGATCGGCCGCGTCGCACCGGGGAAGGCTTTTCCATGAACACGCTCGTTCTCGCCGCGGCGCTGGCCGGCGGCCTCCTCGCGAATGCCGCGGTGGCGCAGGACGCCGCACCGCAGGGGCCGCGAGGCGGCGGCATCATGATGCGCGCGGACGCCAATGGCGACGGCAAGATCTCCCGCCAGGAATATCTGGCGCAGGTGACGCAGCGCTTCACGCGACGCGATGCCGACAAGGACGGCGTGTTGTCCGGCGACGAGCTTGCCGGACCGATGCGCGGTGGCGAGGGCGACACCGCGCGGACCGGCCTGAACCGTGCGCAGCAGCGCTCGGACACCAACGGCGACGGCAAGATCAGCCAGGCCGAGGATCAGGCCGCGGCCACCGCCCGCTTCGACCGGCTCGACACGAACAAGGACGGCGCGATCGACGCGGCCGAGAGGAGCGCGATGCGCATGCCGCCGCGCCAGGGATCCCCCGCGGGCCAGTAAGCGGCCCGCTTCCTGGCCGGACGGCGGCTCCCCTGCCGTCCGGCCCCTTTCTTCAGGGTTCCGCCATGCTACAGCCCGAGGCCATGGGAGACACGCCGCACCTGCTGCTCGTCGACGACGAACGCTCGATCCGCGAACCGCTCGCGCAATATCTCACGAAGCAGGGCTTCCGCGTCACCCAGTCCGGCGACGCGGAAAGCGCGCGCACCCGGCTGGCGGCCTATGCCATCGATCTCGTGATCCTGGACATCATGATGCCGGGCGAGGACGGCCTCAGCCTGTGCCGCCATATCCGCGAGACCAGCGAGACGCCGGTGATCCTGCTCACCGCCCGGTCGGAGGAGACGGACCGCATCGTCGGGCTGGAAATGGGCGCGGACGATTATGTGGTGAAGCCGTTCTCGCCGCGCGAGCTGGCCGCCCGGGTCAAGGTGATCCTGCGCCGCGCGGCAGGCGGCGGCATGCGGCAGCACGCGCCGGATTCCGGCTCGTTCGCCTTTGCCGGCTGGGTGCTGAAATCGGGCGAGCGCGCGCTGGTGGACCGCGAGGGCGTGTCCGTGCCACTGTCCACCGGCGAGTACAACCTGCTCCATGCCCTGGTGACGCGGCCCCGCCAGGTGCTGACCCGCGACCAGCTGCTGGACCTCACCCAGGGGCGCGAGGCGGCGGCGTTCGACCGCGCGATCGACAATCAGGTGAGCCGCCTGCGCAAGAAGATCGAGGGCGACCCGAAGAATCCCGAGCTCATCAAGACGGTCTGGGGTGGCGGATACACGCTGGCGGCGGAGGTGACGCGGCTGTGACCCTGATGCGGCTGAAGCTGTGGCCGCGCAGCCTGTCGGGGCAGATGGCGCTGCTGATCGCGCTGGCGCTGTTCGTCGCCCAGGTGGTCAATTTCGCGCTGCTGCTGAACGAGCGCAAGCGCATCCGCATCGAACAGGCGACACGGCCCGCGGTCACGCGGCTGGTGGACGCGGCGGACGGCAATTCCGCGGAAGGGCCGCTATTCGGCCGCAACGGCGGCATCGACCTCCTGCCTGCCTCTCCCATCCGCAACGATCGCGAGCACCGCGCCGATGTGGAAGCGGCGTTGCGCGACGCGCTGGCGGATACCGGCGTGAAGTTCGGCAGGATCGAGACGGAGGTGCGGCCGATCGCCGCCAACGACCCGCGGATGAAGCGCTGGCGGCAGCGCGGGCTGCAACGCTGGCTGCGCGCGACGGACGAGATCGTGATCGCGGTGCAGCAACCGGGCCGCGGCTGGCTGGTGCTGCGTGCGCCTTGGCGACGGGGCGACCTGGGCTTCGTCTGGGGCCTCGTTGCCCAGACGCTGATCCTGTACGGCATCATCCTGCTGCCGGTGCTGTGGATCGGCCGGCGCCTGTCGCGCCCCTTGCGCGACCTTGCCGCCGCCGCGCGCGACTTCACGCCCGGCCGGCACGATGCGATCGAGGAACGCGGGCCGCAGGACGTGCGCGACGTGATCGCCGCCTTCAATGCGCTGCGCCTGCGGGTCACCGGCATGCTGGACGAAAAGGACCGGATGCTCGGCGCGATCGGCCATGATCTGCGCACGCCGCTGGCCGCTCTTCGCGTGCGGATCGAGTCGGTGGAGGACGACGACGATCGCGCGCGCATGGCGGACACGATCGACGAGATGAACCGCACGCTGGACGACATCCTCAGCCTTGCCCGCGTCGGCAAGCCCAGCGAGCCGATCACCGATGTCGATGTGGCTGCGCTGGTCGATGCGGTGGTGGAGGATTTCCGCGACCTCGATCAGCCGGTGCAGTTCGACGAGCCCGTTCGCCTGCGCATGAAGCTGCGGCCGACGCTGATGCGCCGTGCGGTGCGCAACCTGATCGAGAACGCGCTGAAATATGGCGGCGCCGCCGAAGTCCGCCTGCGCGAGGACGAACGGCAAGTCGTGATCGAGGTGGCGGACCGTGGCCCCGGCATCCCCGCCGACCGGCTGGCCGACGTGTTCGATCCGTTCACCCGGCTGGAGGCCTCCCGCAACAAGGACACCGGCGGCATCGGCCTGGGCCTCGCGCTCACCCGGGCGATCACGCGCGATGCCGGTGGCGAGGTGGTGCTGGCGAGCCGGCCGGAAGGCGGCCTCCGCGCCACGATCGTGCTGCCGCGCTAGATGGCGATATCGTTATTCTTACAAGTATCTCCGCGCGCCGGCAAAAAGTAGTGAGTTGCCGGTGTAAGCGAGGGTGCGCATCTTTACTTGCATCCGGTAGCGCTCAGGGCCGGCAGGTTGATCACGACGATGTGCGTCTTGCGCCGTGTTCGGAACGAACTTCAATTTGCGACAGAAGCGTTGCGATCGCGCGAAAGAGCTTGACGCCCATCGTTGTGAGCTGGGTGGAGCCCCTCCCTATCGGATCGGACTTTTCGATGATGTGACCATTCCCTTCATTGCCGAATGCAAACCCGCTTAGTCCTGCGATTACAGCGTCGCCTAGGCCGTGTTCAGCACGGTGCTGATCGACTTTGGTCCAGAACTCACAGATTTCTACATCATCCCAGTTTCGAGTACCAGGTCCGGCTTGATGAACTATAGCAGCCAGCGCGCTGACGCGACCAGGTGATGTGCTATATTGTGCTGCCAATTCGGCAAGCAGGTCGTGTGTCAGCAGAGAGTCCATGTTGCTTCCTTTTTTACGGCGCAGCTTAGCGGGATCGGTGCAACGGCAACATGAAAACCTGATCCGATGCTGATTCAATTCTGGTGGCCGCCTGCGCATCATTCGCCGGAGTGGCGAACCTACAACTTGTGATCGCAGGGTGATCGCCAAGCCACAGAGGCTCACCCACGCGTTTTGATGAGAGACGACGACGCCCACATACGCATACGTACCCGAATCAGCTCTCCACAACTCCCGCCGCTGCGGCTGCGGGGCGATGGCCCAGCACCTTCAGCAGGCTGTCCACGGAATAGGGTTTACGCAGCAGCTCGAAGCCGTGGTCGCTTTCCTGCGCCAGGACGTGGCTGTAGCCGCTGGTCAGCACCACGCGCAGGCCGGGCCAGCGGTCGGCGATGCGACGGGCGAGTTCCAGGCCGTTGATGCCCGGCATGATGACGTCGCTGAACACCAGGTCGAACTTGGCCGCGGCGGTTTCCAGCAGTTCCAGCGCCGCCTCGCCGTTCTGCGCCCAGGTGACGATCTGCCCCAAATCCTCGAGCAGGCCGCGCGCAAACCGGCCGACGACTTCGTTGTCCTCGACCAGCAGCACGCGCTGCGTCGCCATCCGCTCCGCACCCGCCTTGCGGATGGCGGAAGGCTGCGCATGCTCGCCCTGCATCAGCGGCAGGTACAGGGTGAAGGCGGTGCCGTGACCGATGCGGCTTTCCACGTCGATCTCGCCGCCGGACTGCTTGGCAAAGCCGTGCACCTGGCTGAGCCCCAGGCCGGTGCCCTTGTTCAGCCCCTTGGTGGTGAAGAACGGCTCGAAGATGTGCTTCAGCGTTTCCGGGGCGATGCCGCTGCCGCTGTCCTCCACCCGGACGGCAACAAAGGCGGCGTTCGATGCGCCATGGCCGCGCACGGCCGGCAGGCCGTCCGCGATGCGGCTGGAGACGGTGAGGCAGCCGCCCGCCGGCATCGCGTCGCGCGCGTTGACCACCAGGTTCAGCACCGCCGTCTCGAACTGGTTGAGATCGGCGTTGACGATGCGCGGCTCGCTGCCGGGTTCGGCATCCGGCGCATCCATGTCGAAGCGCACCTCGATGATCGCCCCGACGCTTGCCTCGATGATCTGCCGCATGCCCGCGACCCGCTCTGACACGTCGAAGACCTCGGGGCGCAGCGGCTGGCGCCGGGCAAAGGCGAGCAGCTGGGAGGTGAGCGCGGCCGCGCGGTCCGCCGTGTCCGAGATCGCCTGAAGGTACCGCTCGCGCCGCTCCGGTGCGATGTTCGGCATCTTCAGGAGGTCCGCCGAGGAACGGATCACGGTGAGCAGGTTGTTGAAATCGTGCGCCACGCCGCCCGTGAGACGGCCGACCGCCTCCATCTTCTGCGCCTGCGCCATGGCCTCGCGCGCGCGCTCCACCTCCTGCTGCGCCTGCCACTTCCCGGTCAGGTCGCGCGTGATCTTGGCAAAGCCGATCAGCTCGCCCGCCTCGTTGCGGATCGGATCGAGCAGCACGCCGGCGCGAAAGCGGGTGCCGTCCTTGCGCACCCGCCAGCTTTCGATGTCGTACTTGCCTTCTTCCACCGCGACGCGCAGCGCGCGTTCCGGCTCGCCCGCCTGGCGGTCCTCCTCCGTGTAGAAGCGGGAGAAATGCTGCCCGACGATCTCGCTTTCGGTATATCCCTTGATCGCCTCCGCGCCGGCATTCCAGTTGGTGACCACGCCGGTGGGGTCCAGCATGTAGATCGCGCAATCCCTGACGCCCTGCACGAGCAGGCGGAACCGTTCCTCGCTTTCGCGAAGCTCGCGGTCGATCCGGCGCTTGTCGGTGATGTCGCGCGTGACCTTGGCGAAGCCGATCAGCGACCCGTCCTCGTCGATCACCGGGTCGATCACCACGCTGGTCCAGAAGCGGGTGCCGTCCTTGCGCACGCGCCAGCCCTCCGCCTCGAACGTGCCGTGTTCGGCAGAGGCGGCGAGCGCACGCGCGGGGAGGCCCGAGGCGCGATCCTCCTCCGTGTAGAAGCGGGAGAAGTGCTGCCCGATGATCTCTTCGGCCGTGTACCCCTTGAACCGCTCCGCCCCGGCGTTCCAGCTCACCACATAGCCGTCGCGATCCAGCAGGTAGATCGCATAGTCCTTCACCGCCTTCACCAGCAGTTCGAAGCGCCGATCACCGACAATCGCCGGGTTGCTTGTTTTGGTCACCTGGCCCGCATCCATTCTCCGACGTTCCACGGCATGTTTTACACCCGGGATCAGTAACCTGTCATGGAATAAGGACGATTGTTTCTGCCGGTCGCCCAGCGACGATCGGGGTTGGCGGCCATAGTGAAGCGAAGCTCGCCGCCCGCCAGGATCTCGTCATGGGTGATGTACCCGCGGGCAAGCGGCCGGCCGTTCAGCGCGACCTGGCCGATATAGCGGTTGGCCGGCGTCAGGCCGTCCGCCACGATGCGAAAGCGCCGGCCGTTCGGCAGGTTCAGCGTGGCGGCCTCCACGAACGGACGGCCGATCACATACTGCCCGCTGCCCGGCGTGACGGGATAGAAGCCGAGCGCCGTGAACACCGCCCAGGCGGACATCTGGCCGAGATCGTCGTTGCCGGACAGGCCGTCGGGCGTCGGCTTGTACTGGCTGGCCATGATCTGGGCGAGCCGTTCCTGCGTGCGCCACGGGGCGCCGGCATAGGAATAGAGATAGGCTACATGGTGGCTCGGCTCGTTGCCGTGGATATACTGGCCGATCAGCCCGGCGATGTCCTCGGCATGGCTATAGTCGAGCCTGGAATTGTCGTAATCGAACATGGCGTCGAGCTTCTTCACGGCCGCCCGGTCACCGCCCAGCAGCCGGATCAGCCCGCCCTGGTCCTGCGGCACGAACCACGAATATTGCCAGGCATTGCCTTCCGTATAGTCCGAGCCGTAGTTGATCGCGGTCGGGTCGAAGGGTGTGCGGAAGCTGCCGTCCGCCTTGCGCGCGCGGACGAAGCCGGTCCGGCGGTCGAACGTGTTGCGCCAGTTTGCGCTGCGCTTCTCGAAGCGCAGGGCGATGTCGGTGCGGCCGAGCGCGCGGGCCATGCGCGCGATCGTCCAGTCGTCATAGGCATATTCGACGGTCTTGGAGGCGGCTTCCGGTTCCTTGTCGATCGGAACGAAGCCGCGCTTCTTGTATTCGTCCAGCCCGCCATAGGGGCCGTAATCGGCGCTGGCGACCATGGCGTCGAGCGCGGCATTGGCGTCGAAGCCCTTGATGCCCTTCAGATAGGCATCGGCGATGACGGGCACGGCGTGATAGCCGATCATCGTCCACGTCTCGCGGCCATGGAATTGCCAGATCGGCAGGATGCCGTCGGGGCTTACCTGCCGGCTGGCGATCAGCGAGTTCACGAAGTCCGCATTCCTCGTCGCCGGCTGAACGAGCGTGAGCAGCGGATGCTCGGCGCGGAACGTATCCCAAAGCGAAAAGGTGGAATGGAAGGTGAAGCCCTCCGCACGGTGCACCTGATCGTCCGGCCCCCGCCAGCGGCCGTCCGCATCGCCATAGACGGAGGGCGCCAGCAGGCTGTGGTAGAGCGCGGTATACACCGTCTTGCGCATCGGCGCCTCGGCGGTGAGGTCCACCGCGCCGAGCGACTTCTCCCACGCGCTGCGCGTGGCGGCGCGGATCGCGTCGAAGCCGCCGGGTTCCGCAGCCAGATTGGCGAGCGCCCCGGCCTGGTCGACGCCGGACAGCGCCACCTTCACCTCCAGCGGCCGGGCAAGCGCGCCGAAGTCCAGCTGCGCCACCAGCGCGCGCCCCTGCACCTCGGCGGCATCGCTGCGACCGCGGAACGGGCCCTGGAAGCCGCGATAGGCGACCTTTTCCTCGCGGTTCAGAAACGAATGGGCCTTGATCGTTTCCGAAAAGCGCATGGCGAACCAGAGCTTGCGCGCCGGCGCCCAGCCGCGTGTCTCGCGCATGCCGACCAGCGTTCCATCGGGCAGCAGGCGCAGCGACGACCACAGGATCTTGCCCGGATAATTGTACAGCGAGGTGCGCAGGTCGAGCACCAGGCTCGCCGCCTGCCCCGCCGGGAAGCCGTAGCGGTGTACGCCGACACGCGTGCCGGCGGTCAGCTCCGCGCGGATGCCGGTGTCGGCCAGCGTGACCGCATAATAGCCGGGATGCGCCTCCTCCTGCGCATGGCTGAAGCGCGAGCGATAGCCCGAGTTTGGCACCCTGGGATCGCCGGGCTCCAGCTTCGCGCCGGCGGTGAGCTGCGGCATGACCAGCACGTCGCCGAGATCGGAATGGCCGGCGCCCGAAAAGTGGGTGTGGCTGAAACCCTGGATCGTCGGGTCGTCATGGCGATAGCCAGCCGCATGGCCGTAGCAGGTTCGGATCTCGCAGGTGGCATCGGTGTCCGGCGACAGCTGCACCATGCCGAACGGCGCCACTGCACCCGGAAAGCTATGCCCCTCCCCGCCCGTGCCGATGAACGGGTCCACCGTTTCGTAGGCGCTGGGCGCGGAGGCTTCCTGTGGCGGCGCCGCGCCGACCAGGAACAGCGGCAGGGCGGCGGCGGCACGAAGGCGGGGAATACGCATTCCGGCACCTAAGCAGATGGCGGGGCGAGCGCCAAGCGGACGGGGCGAGACCCCGCCGAACCGGCGCCGCCTTCGTTGCGGGGCGACGTCGCGCGGCGGCCGCCCGGCGGCCCGCGACGTCGCCCGGCGCAAGCAGCCTATTGCCCCTCGCGCGCCTTGCGGGCGAACTCGTTGAGCTGCACCAATGTCTCGTCGAAGCGCCCTTCCGCCTCGGCGTTGCGAAGAAAGCGGACGCGCTCCACCAGGATCTCGGGCGGGGTGCCCCCGGCTTGCGTCCACAGCGCGATCACCTCGTCCGCGAACTCGTCGAGCGGCTGGTAGCCGGGGCGGTTCTCCTGCCCGGGCGTGAGGCCGGTCTGCACCGCCGGCGGCGCCAGCTCGACCACTTCCACCCGGCCCTGCAACGCCTGGCGCAGCGACACCGTGTAGGAATGGATCGCCGCCTTGGTCGCATTGTAGGTGGGCGTGGCGACCAGCGGCACGAAGGCGAGCCCGGACGTGACGTTGACGATCGCGGCGTCCTCCTGCGCGCACAGATGCTCGATCAGCGCGTTGGTGAGGCGGATGGGGCCGAGCAGGTTGGTGGTGATCGTCGCCTCCGCGTCGGCGAGGTCGCGCTGCGTGTCCAGCGGCTCGAAGCGCATGATCCCGGCATTGTTGACCAGCACGTTGAGCGCCGGATGCTCGGCGACCGCGCGGGCGGCGAACGCCTCGATCGCGGCGCCGTTCTCGATATCGAGCGCGATCGGGTGGATGTTTTCGCGCCCTTCCGCCGCCGCCTGCAGCGCTTCGAGGCGGCGACCGGCGATGATCACGGTGTTGCCCAGATCGTGCAGGCGATGCGCCAGCGCCTCGCCGATGCCCGATCCGCCGCCGGTGATGAGGATGGTGTTGCCGTTGCGCTTCATGGCATGCTCCTGTGGGCTATGGAGCCGCTTACCTAGGCGCCTTGTTTCCGGACGGAAGAAGGCACCGCAAAGATTGCTACGCACCGCCAGGAGAGTGTTCGTTGAGCCAGCCATCGAGTTCCCCCGCTCCCAAACCCTGGCCCGAAGCGGACCCGAGCGTGGATGCGCTGGCCGCCGACGTGATCGGGCGGGTTGCCGACAAATGGACGATGCTGATCCTGGAGGCGCTGGCCGACCACGGCACCCTGCGCTTCACCGAAGTGGGCCGGCAGGTGCCCGGCATCAGCCAGAAGATGCTGACCCAGACGCTGCGCCAGATGGAGCGCGACGGGCTGGTGATGCGCACGGTGCATGCCGTCGTGCCGCCGCGGGTGGACTATCGCCTGACCGACCTCGGCCTCAGCCTCGGCGAGGCGTTTTGCGGCGTGTGGCTGTGGGCGGAGCGCAACCTTGCGCGCATCGAGGAAGCGCGGGCGGCGTTCGATCGGGGGGCGTCATCACCCTCTCCCACCGTTCGCCTCGAGTAGGCGTAGAGCGTGTCGAGACGCCGTATCGAGAGGTCGCCCGCCACCTCTCTCGATAGGCGCTCTCGACAGGCTCGATCGCTATTCGAGACGAACGGATGAGGTCGGCTTACCGCGCCATCGCCGCCGACTGGTCCACCGGCACCACCGGCAGCAGCACGCGGCTGCCGTTCGCCCCGCGCTCGATCGTCACCGTCGCCTTCTGATAGTCGGACGGCTTGGCCAGGAAGATGTTGGGCACGTACTTCTGCGGATTGCGGTCGTAGAGCGGGAACTGGCTCGACTGCACCTGCACCATGATGCGGTGCCCCGGCTGGAACACGTGGTTCACCGCCGGCAGCCGGAACCTGTATTCCTGCACGCGGCCCGCCGGGATCGCCTTCGGCTTGTCGAACCCGTCGCGGTAGCGGCCGCGGAAGATGTCCTGGCTGATCGCCAGCTGATAGCCGCCCATCTTCGGATCGGCCGGGTTCTCGGTCGGCAGCACGTCGATCACCTTGACGATGAAGTCGCCGTCGGTGCCCGTGGTGCGCGCGAACAGGTCCGCCATGGGCACACCCGAAACACGCACCGCCTGGGTCAGCACCGGCGTCTGATAGGTCAGCACGTCCGTGCGCCCGTCGGCATGGCGCTGGTCGGAAACGAGCCAGTCGCCCCAGCGCCCGTCCTCGAAGTTCACCGGGCGCGGCAGGTGCGGCACGGGCCTGGCCGGATCGGAAACATAGCTGTCCCCGCCCGACGCTCCCGCCGTGAAGCCCAGTCCGCCGTCGGCGCCGAACCAGATCGGCTTCAGCGGCGCCGCGCAGCCCGACTGGCACGACAGCGGCCAGCGGGTGAAGCGGTCCCAATGGTTCTCGGCCGTATTGTAGATCGCCGCCTGCGGCAGGTTCGCCGCGGGGCCGCCCTCCAGATACTGGCGGAACAGCGGCATCACCATCTGTTCGCGGAATTGCGCGGCGGTGTCGCCATTCCACTGAAACGGGCCGAGGCTGCGGCCTTCGCGGTTGATCTGGCTGTGCCGCCACGGACCCATCACCAGGAAGTTGTTGCCGGTCTTCCCCTTGGCCGCGAGTTCTTCCCAGGCATGGATCGCGCCGTACATGTCCTCCTGGTCCCACAGGCCCTGTTCCCAGAGCGTCGGCACGTTCGACGGGTTGGCGGCGAGCAGCTTGTCCAGCGCCTGCCCCTGCCAGAAGCCGTCATAGGAGGGGTGCGCGACCATGCGCTGCCAGAACGGCAGCTGGTCGTAGCCGGACCGCTTCGCCCACTCGCCCGCGGAGCCGATCTCGCGGAAGTTGTTGTAGTCGTCGTAATCCGCCCCGGTCGGCGGTGCCTTGCCCGCGCCCTTGTAGCCGGTCTGGCTGCCCAGCCAGGCGATGTTGGCGAGGCGGAAGGCGCCGTGATGGAACCAGTCGTCGCCCATCCAGCCGTCGATCATCGGGCTTTCCGGCACCGCCACCTTCAGCGCGGGGTGCGGGTTCAGCAGCGCCATGGCGACGGTGAACCCCTCGTAGGACGAACCGATCATCGCCACCCGCGGCGCGGCCTCCGGCAGGTTCGCCTTGTTCACCAGCCAGTCGATCGTGTCATAGGCGTCGGTGACGTGATCGACCTTGGTGTTGTTGAGCGGGCCGACCACCGGCCGCGTGACGACGTAGTCGCCTTCCGACCCGTATTTGCCGCGCACGTCCTGATAGACGCGGATGTACCCGGCCTTCACGAACGGCTCGTCGGATAGCGGCAGGGTGGCGAGCATGGACGAACTCTCGCTGCGCGTCGCGCGGCCCTTCGCATTGTACGGCGTGCGGGTGAGCACGATCGGGGCGTTGGTCGCCCCCTTCGGCACGACGATGACGGTGTAGAGCTTCGTCCCGTCGCGCATCGGGATCATCGCCTCACGCTTGTCGTAATCGGCGGCGGGCACGGGCGGGGTGAACTTGGCGGGGATGTCGCCGGCGGCTCCTTGCGCGCGCTCGGCAGCATCCTTGGGCGCGGGCGTCTGCTGCGCCACCAGCGGTGCGGCGATCAACGCGAGAGTGGAGGTGGCGAGAAGGACGGGCTTCAGCATGGGAGCTCCCTGTGGTTCAGGGAGGCGACATTGTATCGTCGCGCGACACATTGCCAGCGGAAACAAAGCCAAAGGTGGTGCGGGTGGTCGGGCTCGAACCGACACTCCTTGCGGAACCGGATTTTGAGTCCGGCGCGTCTACCAATTCCACCACACCCGCACGTGGGAAGCGGCGATAGGGGAAGCGGCGGGGGGGTGCAACTGCAACCTCGCGCCGGAACAGCTCGGACCTCAGCCGACCGTCACACCGACGACGTGCCAGCCTCCGTCCTCCTGAAGGAGCGTGACCGTCTCGATCGCCACCTCCTTGTTCGCGAAGCGGGTGCGGAACTTCACCACTTCGTAGCCATCCGGCGGCGCCGGCAGATTCTCCTGACTTACCAGCGTGCGCGACATCATTGCGCCGAGAGGCACCCGCACCTTCCGGGACGCCGCCACCCACGCCGCTGCGCTGTTCAGCCGACGGAATACCGTACCGGTAGCGCGGTAGCTGTCGTCCCAGCGCGATTGGTCGAGCAGGTTCAACCACTGCCGTGCGGCATCCACCACCGCCGTCTGCGGTGCCTCCGCTACGGGAGCAGGCGCGGGCGCGGCGGCATTCTGCGGCAGCACGGCAAGGGCGAGCAAGGCAGCAACAAGAGCCATGAGGGCAACTCCGAAGAGGATCGGGGAAAGCCGATGCGGCTGTCCCACACCGGCGTCCGGCGCCGCCTCTTCCTGATGCCCCGATCCGTCCATCGCTTCCCCGATTTCGTTGCGGACAAGCGGATCGGGGGTCGGCGGCGTCCCTGCTGCTTCCGCCTCGAACAGCATTCGCGCTGCCTCCCGGCTACTCGAAACGCCCACCTTGCGCCGCGCTTCGCGAAGGCGCTCGTTGATCGTGTGGACCGACAGGTCGAGGCTGCGGGCGATGGACTTGGCATCATGGCCTCGCACGATCAGCCGCAGGGTTTGCTTCTCCCTCTCGGTAAGCGAGTCGAGCCGCTTCAGGGCATCCGTGATCATGGCCGCAGGACTAGGAAGGCCGGGGCGGCACCACTATCCCAAAAAATTGGGGGTGCCCCTCAGCTGCGCGGCGCCTGCCGCCGGTAGCTGAGCGCTTCTGCCACATGCAGGCGGCCGACAGTCTCCGCCCCGGCCAGGTCCGCAATGGTGCGGGCGACCCGCAGGACGCGCGTATAGCTGCGCGCCGACAGCCGCATGGCCTCGCTCGCCTGCGCCAGCAGCGCGCGGCCGGGCTCGTCGGGCGTGCAGGCGGCGTCGAGCGCCTCGCCTTCCAGCTCGGCATTGGTGCGCGCGCCCCTGCCCCGCTGCACCGCGCGGGCGGCCGCCACGCGGGCGGCGACTTCGGCGGAGCCCTCGGTCGGCGGCGGCAGGACGAGGTCGGCGGCGCTGACCGCCTGCACCTCGACATGGAGGTCGATACGGTCGAGAAATGAGCACCTTTCAAGAGCGAACTGTCGAAACTTCCACGGGCTCGCCTCGCATGAACGCTGCCAGCGACTCGGGTGTGGTATCGCTCAAGCCCTCGGCGACCATGGCGTGCTGCCATTCGACCACAGCGGCCATCATGCCGGGTTGGTTGTAGTGAGGTCCGACGATCTGCCCCCATAGCTCCACTTCGCGCAGCGTGACCGCGCGGGCGCTCCACATGATCTCGGCAGACGCGACGATTGAGCGGGCAACGCCCTCATCAATCACTTCGGTGGGGATGCTCCAATGCCGCTTCGCCAAGCAGTCTGTGTAGAAGCTCACCTGCTTGAGGGCGTCCAGAATGCCGGTGTGTTCGGCGTCGGGGTCAACGCCTGCTGCCAAGCCCTGCATGGTCCGGGCACCCTGCCCCACCAGTTGCGGGATGATCCAACCGGCATTCTTCGCCCGGTGGCTGCGATATTCGCGCCAAGCCGCCTTCACGTCGGCGGGATCGCTCACGAGGGCGAGGCGCTTGAGGATGATGACCTTGCCCCGTTCCTCCATGGAGAGGATCGCAAGCGCCGTAGCGGACGGGTAGCGCCCCGCCTCCAGCAATAGCTTGGCGTCATCAAGCAAACGGAGGGCGTTCGCCTGTGCAGCGGCGATTCCCTCCGTGATATGTGCGGGCGTTAGCGGTCCCGCGTATGGTTGAAGGTGTGACTTCATAGCCGCCGATGGTGGCGGCTGGATCGGTGTCAGTCCACTTCGAAGGTCTCCATCAGCCATGCTTCGAAGGCGGCTTCTTCGTCCGGGCTCATCGTCTGGCGATCTTCAAGGTAAGCCTGCCGGTAGAACCGGAGGGCGTAGGATCGTCGCTCGGCAGGGTCGCGGGTCGCCGCCGCCACTTCCGCGTTCAGAATGATCGCTTGAAGCCGAAGGATCGCGTTCTCGATCTTGCCCACCCACATCAGGGCAGGCCCTTTCGCCGACGCCACGCGGCCTTCGCCCGATCCGAGCGAAGCTGCGTCTCCCGCTTGCGCGTCCAGTAGGCCGCGACCGCCGCCTCCATGATCGCGGCGACTTCTGCCGGGGTGATGGTCTCGGGATCGATCATGCAACCCTCCACGAGAAATCGGCCACCACCCATGCGTAGGTGCGGGTGAGGTGTTCGGCGATCTGCTCGTCCACGAAGCCGTCCGGGGCGTCGTTGGGGTGGTCGCCCCACCAATCGAGGGTGATGGTGGTGGGAAGACCGGTCTGCTCACCGTCATCATCCCACACGATGTCTTCAACGATCAGTTTCGCAGTGGTGGGCTCGTTCATCGTGCGGCCTCCGCCTCGAAGGCTTCCACGAGCGTCTTTGCTTCCCGGTAACGATTGCGCTGCGCGGCGATCGACAGTCGGGCAATGGGGTGGAAGGTCTCGCGACCTACGTTTTCCCATTCGAACCGCGATAGCGCGATGACACGGGGCTGGTGGGTAAAACCACAGGTGCCAGTAGCCGTCTTTCCCGCCCGCTCGCGGACGATGCCGCCACGGGCACCGCCGTTCCATTCGATGAAGTTGGGGTTCACCTCACCGTCCATCATGAACGCGGACGCGGTGAAGGTGATGCCGTCCACCACCTTGGTGCTGCCATATGCCGCGAGCTTGCGGCGGTTCTTGTCAGTCATAGGTCATAGCTCCGCCATGCTGGCGAAGGTGACCCGCCAGTCAGGTAAATTGGTTTTCAGTTTGGTGGGTAATCAGGCGCGCTCGCTGTGCGGCCATCGCCCCATCTGATCGCGGTTGGCATCCCACCAGCCTATCACCGCCGCTTCATCGAAGTGACCGATCCGGGTTGGTGCGGGAAAGTTCCGGGCTGTGCGCCAGCGATAGAAGGTCGATCGCGACGCCCCGGTGAGGGCGAGGATTTCTTCGACGTTCACGCCGCCTCCCGCTCCCGGACACGAGCGTGGGTGCCGTCTGCCTCGCCCCGCTCGTCAATAGCGCCGATGAAAGCCATGAGCGCCTTCAAAGGCGGTTCGCAGTGGACCATGTGACCAGCGGGCTTGTTGTAGGCGGCTTCGAGCTTGTTGATGATCAGTCCCTTGCCGTAGCCCATCGGCACCTTCTTCGACCAATCAAGGAAGTCGTCGGCGTCCATGGTCATGGCGGTGAAGAAGCCCATCATCGGATCGAGGTCCACGTAGTTCGCGTTCTCGATAGTGGGGTGAGGCGTAAGACCAAAGGTCTTGGAGTGCAGCACCTGCACCATGCCGCCGTTCTTCGCGCGGATCACGAACGCCGAACCATCCGGCCTCTTGAACACAGCGGTGATCTTGTCGTCGTTCCAGTTGATCTTGTAGGGCATAATCTCTGGTCCCGTTCATCTTTGCGATGACGAGTAGGTCTCATGAGACTGCGAATATAACAAGCAAATTCCGACCGAACTGTGCAAAAACCGAACTGTGTAGTCTATAATCAATTATAGAACAACTTCCGGTAGCGCCTTCGTGCTGCGGAGCGTCTCACACTTTTCCAATACGTCAAGTTTTTCTGCTTTTTGGGTCTGGTAGGTGCGTTAACCAAGTTCACGGAAATCGGGTCAAGTCCGAATCACCCGCGTTAATCTCGATGGCCGAAACTGATTTACAGGAGATCGTTGCCCGATTGCCCGTAGTCCGTTTAACCTTCGACCATGGCGCGAACGGCGAAGACGAAGGCTCTGCGGGTCGCGCCGCCGTTCACCGGCTCGATCGATGCGAAGGTGCCTGCCGAGAACGTGGAGTTGTCCCACTACCTCGCCGAAACACGCCGATGGATCGCCTACAGCAAAGCGTCGGACGGGAAGGTGTTCTTCGGGGATGGCGCGACAGAGCCTCTGGCACGTCGCGCGGCGGGTCTGCGCACCCTCGCCCATCTGGAAGGTCGAGCGTCGGGCGAAGCCGAAGGGCTTTCGCCGGACGATATCAAAAAAGCGCGTGATGAACTCGCGCGAGAGTTGGCGCAGCTTCGAGTGCTCGTGATGACGAGCAATCTACCCTTCCCTGATGGGTATCCGAGAGAAGTCGTTCTGACGGAGTTGCAGGCATCGCGTGAGATCGTGCTTGCGACAGACGAGCGTGGGATCATCGCACGGTGGACCCTTCCCACGCTCCTGTTCCTCGCAGGGGGCTTTGCTAACGGGATCATCGGCAAGGGTGCGGAGAAGTCGCTTGAGCTTCTGACGAAGCTGTTAGCGGGGTAAATCAGTTTCGCAGCGCCATCACACCGGAGGCGACATGATGGCCTCGGCTCGCGCCAGCCAATCCGCAAGGTGAGGATCGCGGGTCACGTCGGCGAGATCATAGCCCTTGGCGAGGAAGCGCTTCTCTGCCGTGCTCTTGGCGTCGTTGCAGTCGGTGCAGGTCGGTGCGAGGTTCGCGGGATCATCGGTGCCCCCAAGCGCGAGCGCCACGATATGATCGAGCACCGTAGCGCCCCGTATAAGCCCGGTGGAGCGGCAGTAACGGCACAAGGGCTCTGCGGACAGCAAACGCTCGCGAAGCCTGCTGTAAGCGCGGCTACGGTCCCGCAGGGCATGTGAGCCGCCCTGCTTGGAGCGTTGCTGCTTCGGACGGCTGGAGAAGGTGGCGGGCTTGTCGGGCACCTGTTATTTAGGCGCTCCAAGGGGCTGGAGTGCGATGTGAGCGGTTTTGATGAATGGAGTGATCAGGCGCTACTTTCCAGTCGGGCCTATCTCACTTCCGTCACCTCCGCTGTCTATGTCATGGCTTCGGAAGGCACCGCTCAACTTCATCGATCCGGTGTCATCGGAAAGAACCAGCAGGAAAACAACGCCGCAAAGCGGTTGAGCCAACTGAACAACGGCAATCTGAAAGAGCACGCTCCATGGCGGTTTGTCTTCCTTGCCCCGCTGTCTTCCGACCTTGCCGTGGGGCTCACAGCGGCAGAGAAAGCCCTACAAACTGCTTTATCGGCAACCTTTGACACGGATCGCCGGAGCCTTTTCTACACAGGCGATCTCTCTTTGGTTGTCGCTACTGCGCAGCAGGCGGTAGCGAAAGTGCTTGCCGACGATCAAGGCGAAGACCATTCAAAACTCGCGGCGGCTCTTGAGGCTTATCTCGAAGTCGGTGCGCGAGCGGAAAACCGATCTTTCTCCCACGAGCGCGCAGTCACTGCCGCGAAAGAGATCGTGTTCGCTGAAATGCGTCGATCCTTTAACCTCAAGCTGGCACGAGCGCTTCAGAACGCGATCAAGGTAGAAAGCTGACGGGACATGCTTCCCGTGCCTTGCGGGCGAGCCGCTGTAGCTCCCGGAGATCGTCCAGATGGAGGATCGCCAGCGGCTTGGCGCGATCATGCTGGACCACCGCCACGGGCATCAGGCCATCACCGCGTTCGGCTTGGTCGATCGCCGCATAGGCTTTGGCGAAGCCGTTGGCGTGGGCCTTGGCCTCATAGCTGTAGGGGTGAACTCGTTTTGCAGCCGGGGTGAGGATGATATCCGCGCCGCTGCTCCCCATTGGACAGGACAGCACGTCGGCGGGATCGAGGTCCGGGTTGTCGGCGCGGATCGCGTCCCGGAGCTTGTTCTGTAGGCGGCACGCCTTGGCCTTGGCCGATCGGATAGAGCACTTGCGGGGCTTGGGTAAAGTATTCGTGGTCACCCTCTATTTAGAGCCACCAAGATGAGGCGGGACGCCTGCCTCCACTAACTCCACTCTTCTCAAGCCAGAAATGGCGTTTTTCTGCCGTTTATGGCACCAAGGGGAGGAGTGGAGGCAACATGCTCCATAGCTATTAGGTGTGTTTTGTCTTCTTAAATTCTATATCTATAAAAACTACCTCCACCTCCTCCACTCCAGTCAAAAACCAAAGATTTCTGCGGGTTTAAGCAAAAATAGTCGGTGGAGGAAGGTGGAGAAAAGGGCCAAAAAGTGGAGGCAAGCCGTTTTTTCTTGCTCATGGCTTGAAGTAATAGACAGGCGAACTCGCACCTTGGTATAAATAAAAGTGCGAACGGGGTTCGATACCTCTCCCCGATCTCTTCATATTGTGTTTCTTTGTCTACTTGGCCTCGGTTGGCGGCATCCAACCGGGGCCTTTTTCTTGCGCGCAGATGAATATGGCACCGGTTCGGCGCGTGGTGCTAAATAAAAGCACAACAGGGAATGCCGTCCCTACCAACACAATGCGAGCCGCGCATGGCATGGATGGCGTTCCTTCATTTAGTAGAAGGAACACATGACAGAACAAGACATTCTCAACTTCATCGTTACCACGAACCCGACGCCCGAACTCTCCGAGATCATCGCGCAACTCGATTTCGACAACGAGACCTATCCGAACCTCGAAGCCTCCATCATCAAGCTCGGCATCGCCAGCAAGACGGAATGGCAGAAGGCGTTCCGATCCGCACAGCGCGCCCACCGCATCCGCTCCGCCCTTGGCACCGTGCCCGCCACGCCCCGCGAGTTGGTCGAAGCGATCCTTGATACCTACGCCTTCCGCCTGAACGCCAACGCCGCGCATCCCCTGTCGTGGGTGAGCCCGATCCAGAAGAACCGCGTCCGCCTGTCGGTGGATGAGTTGATCGAGGAAGCCACGTCGGTGAACCGCAACCTGCTTGGCGACCAGTTCAAGAAGGCCAACGTCGTGGACGAAGTGGTCTATCTCCAGCGCAAGGTGGACCACGAGGTTCGCTCCGCCATTCTGGAAAAGCTCACGCAGACCGGCACCACGTTCGATTGGGATGCCCTGATCGCCACCAGCTTCGATACCACCAACGTGTCGGCGGAGATCACCATCGCGGTGCTCCAGAAATTGATTTGGCAGATTAAGCGCCGCCTCGCTGGCCTCCCGATCGTCTACCACCTCATGCCGGTGGTCTACGGGTCGCAGGGCTGCGGTAAATCGGTTTTCATCACCAAGCTGCTTGGTGAGCTTGGATCGCTGTTCGCCACCACCGACTTCAACCGCCTGTCCGACAACCGCGAAGCCAACCTGTTCCGCAACTTCGCCCTGTTCTTGGACGAAATGAACAAGGCGGATCGCGCCGACATGGACGCCGTTAAGGCGGTGATCACCCGCGAGGAGCTTTCCTACCGCCCCATGGGGACCAACGCCTCCGTGAGCATGGACCAGAACGCCTGCTTCATCGGCGCGTCGAACAAGCTGCTGGAGCAGTTGATCAACGATCCCACCGGCATCCGCCGCTTCTTCCAAATCGATTTCAACAGCGCCTCCGGGCCTGCCGAGTTTGCCTTCATCAACGGTCTCGATTTCACGGCGATGTGGTGTTCGGTCGATCACCTCGCCGCCGATCCGTGCGAGCCGCACCGTGAGGCGATGAAGGCTCTCCAATCCCGTCACGCCAACCGCTCGTCCGTGGGCGAGTTTGCCGACGCGCTGGTGGCGAACGAAGGCCGCTACCGCGTGCCGTCCAGCTTCGAGGGCGGGTCCGTTGATCGCACGCTCCGCACGGGCGTGATCGCCAAGGATGAAATCTACCTCGCCTACCGCGATTGGTGCGCCGTGATGCGGAAGAAGGCCGCGCTGGAACAGGCCGGGTTCCTCTCGGAGCTTCGCCGCATGTCGTCGCAGGAAGCGGGCTTCCCGATCCAGCCGAAGAAGACCAACAAGATGAACGGCTGGCAGTATGTCGGGCCGATCGCCGAAGCCACGAAGGCACTGGACGTGTTCCACGGTCGGGTGATGGCATGATCGCCTACAGCACCGTGCGGAACGTCCGCGACAATCGCCCCGTCACGGACGCCTTGCCCTCGTGGCAGTCGTTCGCCGACTACCTCGAAGGCGAGTCCAAGCGCCCCGGCATCGACAAGGCCAAGGCGAGCACCGGGGCACAGGGCACCCGCATGTTCCCGTTCCTCGTGCGCACCGGCACGCGAGCGCTGCTCAAGGGCTACGCCATCACCGCCGACGATCTCGCCACCATCGGGCGGCAGTTCGCGTCCAGCATCGGGCGGGACACCAGTGACGTGGATCACGATGCGGAGAACGCCCACCGGGCGGCGGTGGCGCGCTACGCCGAAGTGAAGGCGACGCGGGTGGAGAAGCTGGACCCGCTCGCGGCCAAGTTCGCCAAGTGGAAGAACCGCGATTCTTGAGCCTTATTCGGCGATTTTTTTGGCCGTGGGCTTAAATACTTTCGACAAATAACTTCAACAACCAAGGATACACATGGAACCTATCACTCTCGTCGCGCTGCTCGGCATCGCCTCTACTTTCACGATGTTCGCGGCACTCGTTCGCCAGACCATCCGCGCCGAACGCGCGGAACGTCGCCTCGAAATCGCTTATGCGGTCGCCGTCACCTTCAAGGGACAGCGCACCGCCGACGCCATCTTCCGCGAGGAGGACGCCTCGTGCTGACCCTCAAAGACGCACAGCGCCGCCTCCGTCTCGTGGATCGCGCGGTGAAGCGCGGACAGGGCAAGCTCCCGGCATCGTCGGCGCTGCCCCACTCGGTGGCGCTTGGTGTCCACATGGTGGGCATCGAAAAGCTCGAAGGTGACCGCTACAAGCCAAACCTCTCCTATCCGCTGTTCCTCGTGGTCGAGCGCAACATCGAAGGGCCGCACGAGATTTGGTTCGATCAGGACGGCAACGCCAGCATCAGCTTCGCCACCGACGATGACGCAACGGTGTTCAAGCTCGCCATGGACGTAGCGTCGTCATGATACCTGAAAGCACGAACTTCGACCTTGAGGGCATCGGCCTCACGCTGGACGATCTCGATCTCGCCGACGATGATCTCCCGCCGCTCCCGCTCGATCGGCCACGCTACCAGCCGAAGGGCTGGTGGACGCCGACGCCGTTGGAGGATTTCCACCTCGATCTTCCCGACTTCGCCGATGGTGCGGAGCGGACCCGCTACATGGTCACGCAGATGGCGCGGGCAGTAACCGCCGACGATGACGCGCCGGTTCACCCCTATGCGGGACGGCTGGTGAGCCTGAACGAGCTTCTGGACGCCTTGGAGGCACCCACCATTCGGCTGCTGAATGAATGAGGTGACGATCGCCCGCCGACCCTTGGTCCACGAAGTCTGCATCCTTGTGGCCGGGGCTCGCCGGGGCTTGTTCATCCCTTTCGAGGTGCTGGACTGGTTGCAGACCGAAGAGATCGGCTGGACGGTGAAGGGTGATCACGAGCGGATCACCTTCACTATCCCGGACGAGACGGAGCGGATGCTGTTCACGCTGCGATTTGCGCACCTTCGGGCCTGATCTTCTTCGGACGGCCACGCTTGCCGGGAGTGGGCTTCGGATCGGCCAACTGGCGGGTGATGGAGGGCGTCTTGCCCATCATGAACAGAAGATCGTCCCGGATATCCCGCTCGCGGGTTTCCTTCTCGTGGTGTCGCAACACCTCGTTGTAGATGGTGGTGGTGTAGAAGCTGAACGGATTGTTCCCCTTGGCTTCATGGAAGCGGAGCGCGACCTTCACGAGGTGGGCGAGTGCGTCTCCGGCCATTTCGTCGCGGTAGCTGTAGCCGCGCCAGTTGAATTTCAGCGTGTATTTCTCGGAAATCATCAGCAGAGCCATGCCGAGACGATCGGTGAGCCGCCCGTGATCGGCGGAGAAGTGACCGGTGGCGAGATCGCCCTTCCAATGCGAGCGCCCGACTTCGACAAGCTCGCCATCGCGGACGTGGAATTGGCGGAAGGGCGGGAAGTTGATTGGGGCCTTGCCTCGTGCGCCGTGGTCGCGGGAGCGGTTGGTGATGGTGGACGCTGGAATGTGGCTGAACGTGTAAACCCGGACGATCTCGCCCTCTTGGAACGGATCACACCCTTCCCTGTGAGGTCCGTAGAGGCTGTTTGTGTATCGGGTTGGTGTGGCGAAGTCCGGGCTGGCAAACCAGCAATAGCTGTTCTTGGACTTGGCGATTTCGGCGAGTAGGTTCTTGTTGCTCAAGTAATGTGTGGACATAATCCACAATAATTCATCGCCGTGCTGCGCTCATTATTCTTGAAGCTAAATATGGTGCTTGTGAGTAGGATCACGAGCTTGCCGACACGATCGGCTGTGGACAGGGATCGAGAGTAGAGCGTCCGCTCCTCTCGATCCCATTTTCCTAAATAGGCGATGAAATGGTTTGATATCGCCACCTCACTGATCGGCACCCGCGAAATCGTTGGGCCGAAGCACAACCCCACCATCCTCGCATGGGCAAAGAGGCTCGGGTCCAAAATCTTGGGCATCAACGTGGTGGACGACGAAACCGCGTGGTGCGGACTGTTCGTCGCCCACTGCATCGCCGAAGCCGGGATCGCGCCTGCTCCGATCGCTGTGCGGGCAAGCTCGTGGGCGACATGGGGCTCCAACCTTCGCGCCGATCGCCTCGCACCCGGTGCGATCTTGGTATTCCAGCGCGCCGGAGGCGGACACGTAGCGTTCTACGTCGGAGAAGATGCGACCACCTACCACGTCCTTGGTGGCAACCAGTCCAACGCCGTGAGCATCACCCGGATCGAGAAAGCGCGCTGCGTGGCTCGCCGTTGGCCTACTGGCGTGCCGGTTTCCGGTGCCCCGGTGTGGGTGAACGGCAGGGGCACGATCTCGAAGAACGAGGCGTGAACTCTCGCTTGGTCGGATCGCCCAGCGCTTCTATGTTCGTCTCGAATGAGAGGAGCAAAGCCGTTGAGTTTGGTGGAGGAGATACAGGCAGGCGCACTCAACCGCGATGTGCCCGTGGCGGACTTACTGCGACGGGTTAAGCTCGCGGCAGCGAAGCTGAAGCTGACTGAAACGCTCGATTGGGTGGACAGTGAGCTAAACGGGTATGGCGGTGAGGATAAAGACCTTCCCGAATATCGGGTCGCGGCTGGTAGTCTCTACGTCACCACCTTCCACCACGGCACCCGACCCGCGACTGGCGATCCCCACTCAATCGCAATGTTGTCGATGAGCTTCTTTCGCGAGCCTGTCGCCAGCCTCGAAGCCCTGCTTACTTCGCAACCCGGCACCATCACGATGCCAATCAACCCGGACCTTGCTCGCGCGATCAAGAACCACGGACATAACGCGAGCTACGCTGTTCATTTCAGCAAGAACGTGCTCGTCAGTATCGTAGATACCGTGCGCAACCTCATTCTGGATTGGGCAATCAACCTTGAGAATGAAGGCATCCTTGGCGAGGGAGTAAGTTTCACCGTGGACGAGAAGCAGAAGGCGGCGCAAAGCGCTCCCAATATTCAAATTAATAACTACGGGCACTATCACCAAGGCGACACTCACGGTCACCAGAACCGAACCACTATCGGGGGCGTAGACGCCTCCACCAACTCGCTCACGATTGACGTATTCGAACAGCTTCAATCAGCCGTCACGAACAACATCGACAACGCGGCTGATCGAGACGCGCTGCTTGAGCTAATCAAGCAGATGGACGAGAAGAAAGGCACGGGAGGCTTCAAGGAAGTCTACACTAACTTCCTCGTGTCCGCCGCCAACCACATGACGGTCATCGCTCCGTTCCTTCCTGCCCTCGCATCCTACCTACCGGGCTAACCCATCTTCCGGTTCCGGTATGCCACGAAGTCGATCGGCGCGGGAGCCTTCGGCAACGCTGATCGGGTAAACCGTGGCCGGGGCGGTGGCGGATCGTCGTCGTGGGGCGGCGGGCTCACCAGCCATGCGACACGCGGGTTCCTCTCGCCGCACGAGCATTTTAGATGGCGAGCGAAGCGCGGCCACGATCGATCCCAACCCTTCTTGCTCCAATAGCGATCAAGCTCATGGGGCGACCACAGGGCGACGTTCCCGCAAACGCATGTCGTCTGCACGGTGCCGCCAGCCCTTGCGGCCTCCGCCAAGTCCCGGATCGCCTGAACCACGGGTCAAAGCGGGAGCGGAAGCTGTGCCGCCATATCGGCGCGAGAGGGCTGGTAGAGGGCACTGTAGACGTGCTGCGCCATCTCGCGGCGGGCGTCCTCGCGAAGGCGCTCCTGTGGCACAGTGAGGGCAACGAGCGCCCACGAAGGCGCGGTGCTGATCGCGTCGGCGATCACGTCGGGTGTGATGATCATGGCTCGAATCTCCTGTCCTACAGCGTAGAACATATGCAGAACACCGCTCAACCCGATTTCGTTGCCCGGAGCGATTCGATGGCGTTGGTTAACAAAAAACCCGCGTTTATGATTCGGAAACAGCACCGGCCTTATGGTCGTTTCAGAGAAGGCGCTGCTTCACGACAAACCGGAGCGCGGCGCATCGAGGCACGAACTATGGATGATCCGACCACGGAACAGGTGCGCCTGTTCTTGGCCGCTGGACAGTCGCGATCCGCGCTGACGGTGGCAATTATAAGCCGCCTACCCCTTCGCTACATCGTGGCGGTGATCCTCGCGATCATGGGCGTTGCCCACGTGGCGGAGCCGATCGGCACTGCCCTGACACATGAGGCTGCGAAGGTGGAAGTGCGAACCTCGTCTGCGGATCAAGTAGCCAAGCTCGCAAAGAAATAGGGCGCGCATCCGTCTGGACGCGCGCCCCTGCCGGGTCTAATAGACCATCAAACCCGGCGATCCGCTAACAAGGCGGCTTGCCACATGGGTTTCTCGCTTTCTCCTGCCCGTCTACGCCGGGGGCTGCGATGATGAGCCGGATCGGGTGGCACCCCTTTCCTGCTCGGCTTTACCGGGGCTGGTCATCCAGCCCCGGTATGCGCTCCATAGACTCCGATTCGAACGCAGCGCAACCCCCTTTTGCAAGTAGAGAACGCGCGCGCGTCAGTTTCTGGCGGCGGATACGTCAATATCCTGTGCAATGTTTGGCTTTTCCGAAGTTAGTTTAACTCAACACATATTCAGTTGGTTTTTACGTTGGCTTTTTCGACGTTATTTTCGCTTCTAATTTCGACGGCTTTGTTGGCGTTGTCCTGATCGCTTTAAATGCGATCGTTAGTTTGGCTTTATATATCGCGCTTATTATTCGCGCTAAATGCGGCCACTTTTTCGGTATCGCCTTAAATCGCGTGCATCGCTTTCGCGAATGCGATGATGCCGCCAACGAGTGCGACAAGCTGTCCGCCGAATATCCATTGCACAACCTTCACGGTCGTATCGACCCTATCGCGTGCTCGTTCGAGGTCGTTCACGCGGGTGATCAATGCGTTGTGCTGGCCGATATAGAGCGGACGATCCGCAAGGGTGGACTCGATCTCACCAACGCGACGCTCAAGCGCGTCTGCTCGCCGGTCATAGGCGTCGAAGCGCTTATTCATGGTGTCGAACCCGTCCGACACCCGTTGGTCGAGACGGATGAGAAGGTCGCGCCAGTCCTGCGGAACGCTATCCGGCACTTACTGCTTCACCAAGGCGTCGAAGATCGCGACCACGATTCCGGCACCGGAAGCGCCAATGCCCGTCTGGATGAGCCGAGTGAGGATCACCGACTGCACAGCCGGAACGGACCAAATGATCTTGGCATAGTGGGCGACGGTCTGAAGACCCTTCTTCACCTTACTCGTCATCGCCAGCCTCCTCCGGGTCGGGCGAGCCGATGGTCCCGATGTTCGCGGCCTGTGCGAGGCGCGGCATGATCTCGTGGAGGGCGTTCAGGTGAACGGAGAAGTTGCCGTTGTCCGAATAGGTCGAACGCAGGGTGGCGAGATCGGCGTAGACGCGGCGGAACGAGGGGCTGTTCACGAGGCCGGTGACGGGCGCGAGAAGCGCGAGACGAGCGGCTTCAGCCTGTGCCCGCTCCTGCTCCATCGCCGCTGCCGCGATGGCACGAGCTTCTTCAATCTGCGCCGGGGTGAGGTTGCTGATATCCATGTCGTTATTTAGTCGAATGCGGGCGTTGGGGCCTCCGGCCACGCCCACGTCGTGGGATCGGCGCAATCGACCGTCATCCGGTTCAGGACGGCGAGATAGGCCATGAACTCGACACGGGACGCCTCACTCAAGGGCGTGTCGTTGGCGACGGTCCAGCGCCACGTCTCAAGCAGGCGAAGGCGTTCCGCCTTTAGGAAGATACCAAGGTCGCTGTTCCAGTCGGAGGCCGGGAGCTTCGCGGCGGCTTCTGCCGCTGCCTCACGATCGCGGCGGGCGGACTGGATACACAGACCGCAAATCCACCCTTCCGGCTCACCCTTGGCCGGGTCGCCGCGATAAAGCGCCCAAACGGGCGTTTTCTTCCCACACCCGTAGCATTCCAGCGGGGCGGCACCGTGCCCCAATTCGTCCTGATAACTGATCATCGGGTATTTAGACTGTCCGCCGCATCACTGCGGACGGACAGTCGCCGTGACGATCTCGCCGTTCGGGGTGGCCGATCGGCTACCGCTGGTGCTCTGCGTCACCCACGTCACCGACTGGAATGCGCCGATGGCCGCGCCATAGTCGGAGGCATCGATCGTGATGCGGAAGCCGCTCACGTAGCCGCCGCTGCTCACCGCCTGTGACAGGCTCCACGAAAGCTGCTTGGCACCACCGGTCGAGTAGGTTCCGTTCGCCCACACATAGCCCTGTCCAGCCCGCACCCACCCGCCGTTGACCAAGGTCCACAGGCCGATCGTGGCAGAGCCTTCCGCGTAATACAGCGATCCGGGCGTCTGCCCCTTGATGATGTTGTGAGTGAAGATCATCCGCTCCGGCTCATCACCAGCCGCGTAGGTGTTGTTGTTCACCGACACACGAGCGACGCGGCGGACACCGACTTCCTCAATATAGGTGATCTTTTCCCAACGGAACGTGCCCTGATCGAGCACGGCCACGTCCTCACCAAGCACCTCGCGGATGCGGATTTGGCGACCGTCACGAAGGGTGATCGGGGTGGAGACCGACGCCGTGAGCGTGATGCCGGTCTCTGTGGTGATACTGACGGACTCTTCCTCCGCAACGTAAGACTGCTGCACGCGCTCGCGGGTGTAGCCGTCCATGCTCTCGTTCAGCACCAGCATTTCATCACCCGGAGCAAGCTCGAATGCCTGCTTGCCCGAAGGCACGTAGGCGTCCGCACTCACGCAGCTATCGGAGTAGTCCTCGCGGTAGCCGTAGGCGGTGAGCGTGCCGTAGCAGTTGAAGGTGTAGCTGCCGTTCGATGCGTCGGGCGTGCCCTTGCCGATATCATATGCCTGCGATCCGTTGACGCTGTAGCCCGGTCCAACCGACTGATTGGACGAGACCGGGGCGGACTGGATCAACAGACGCGCCGTGAAGCCGGTGGACGAAGCATTCTCGGCATATGCCTGATAGACTTCGCCCGGATTGAGCGCGATCGGGCACGCGCCAAAGGTGATCGCCGGAACGCGACCAAGGTCATAGCCGTAGTTGATCACCGTGCCGTTGCTCACCGGGAAGTCGGCAGGCGCGAGCGCCAGCGCGAAGGTGCCGGTGCCGACGCGGACGCCCGTGCGAGCCGTGATCTGCCCGTCGAACACGGCGTTCCCGCCCGTGAGATACATGGCACGCTTCGCCGATCCGTCCTGCGTGTTGTAGAGCGCGATCATCGAACCACCGATCGCCACATCGCTGGTCGCTTGCCCTTGATCGTTCAGGGCCTGCGCGGCGATGAACGCCGTGGCACCGGGCACGCTGGCGGTCTTGGAGAAGTAAGCCTGCGTCTTGCCGTTAATGGTTGCGGTAGTGCTCTCCACGCTGGCAACACGAGCCGTGATATTGGCGTCCTGCACCTTGCGCGCGGCGATCTCGCCCTCACTGGCGGGACGGAACGTCACCTTGTGCCAGATGGTGCGGAGGAATCCGTAGCCCCACGAAGTGCCGGTGAAACCGGTCCAGCCCGCCATGAGGTAGAGGCTCACACCCGGCGAGTTGGCACCGTTGTAAAACAGCGTCGAGAACTTGCGATTGACGTTGCCGAAGCTGCCGATCCCACCGTTCGTGTCGGGTTCGGTGCCGAAAGAGAGGTTGCGCGCGTAGCCGTTGTTGAACTGGACGTGGACGCCGGAACCGGCATGGTTGCCGTCCTCGAAGTCCACATCGGCTTCGATCACATACCAGCCTGCCCCGATCGGAGCCGGAAAATACTGCGTGATGCCGTTCTGATCGCCCTGACGATCAATCTGTAGCGGGCACGGTGCGCCATACTTCGACGGGCGATCGTTCCAGCCGATGTAGCCGCCGTTGTCCTGTGCCCAGCCGCCCCAATACGGCGGAATGCCATAGCTCCCGCGTCCCCAACCCGGAGCGTTGAAGGTCGCATTGCGGACGAGATTGTTGCTGTCATTGGAGACCTGTGCCTCCACGACGGTGGTGCGACCAGCCAAGGCGCTGTCGCCGTTGGCACGAGCGGTCTCTTCGGCACCGATGCGAGCAATTGCACCACCGGCACCGTTCACGTCGTTATCGACCTTCTGCGCGAGGATTTCGCCAGCCGTCGCAGGACGGACACCGCAATAGTGCCAGTCCATATACTTGTAGTTCAGCGGGGCGAACGAGCCCCAATTGGTCATCGCGTGCCAGTTGTTCAGCGGACGATCGCAGTAGAACAGTTTGGTGAAGCGCCGACGCTTCCACCCGCCTGCTGACACTTCCTTGTTCACGTCGGGCTCTCGCGCGAAGTCGAGATTGAAAACGCCTTCGACGGTGAGACCCGCGCCAGTGAGGTTGCCGTCGAGAAGCTCGATATCGGCTTCCATGACATACCAACCGGGCTGGAGGCGGCACGCGCCCTGCATGATGCCACCTTCATAACCTGCCGGAATGTTGTGGCGGAAAGCATAGCCACCGCTGGAGTTGTCGGTCTGGTTGCGCGTCACTGTGCCCTGCGCGATCCACCAGCCCCACCCATTCGGCAGGCCATTCGGATCGGTCCAGAAACTGAACGAGGGGTTCTGATTGAGCGTGTTGACGCTGCTCGCCGTGGCGCTCACCTCAAGGTTGGAGGCACGGGTCGCCAACGCTCCGTCGCCGTTGGCGCGGGCGGTCTCTTCCGAGCGGATGCGAGCGTAGAGATTGCTGTCCTGATCGAGGTTCAGCTTGGCTTCGGTGGTGGAGACGCGACCCGACAAGGCGCTGTCCGCGTTGGAGCGGGTGGTAGCCTCATCCGAGATCAGCCCCCGCGCCTGCTGAACCGAACCGACTTCCTCAAGCCAGAACTGCGAAATCTGGACGTAGCCACCGGGGAACGGGCCACCGCTGTCCGGGTAGTTGGCGTAGAAGATCAACTGAACGTAGGCGGTGCCGGGTGGCAGGCGATCGTGAACGCCATAAACGGGCACCGAAGCGCCGTCGATCACGCCCTTGTAGGTCCAGTCTACTTGGTAGCCGCCCGGACCATCGGTCGAACCGCGAGCATAGACGTTGCCAAGCCCGTTGTGGGAGGCGTCGTAGCAAGTGAGGCCAAGATAGATGCGGCAGTTGTTCCCGTAGACGTTGTAGAAGCACTGGAGGTGCAGACCACGGTTGAGGTCCGCCACCTTGATGATCTTCGCAGACGCGAGATTACCGTAGACACCGGGGCGGCTCGAAGCGAGGTAGCCGAAACCGCCTCCAAGTGCGGGAAAGTCCATATCACCCGCGCCCCACCCGAAGCTGCCGAGCGAGAAGTCGCCGTTGGCGTTCAGGCCGAACGAGCTACCCGCGCTGCTCTCCATGGCGTTGACGCGGCTGGAGATCGCGCTGGAGGAAGCGCTGGTCACTCGCCTGCCCCCATGTCGCCAGCACCCGGTGACTCGCCTTCGCGATGCGACCTTGCTCACGGTAGTAGAGGGCGAGCGCGATCTTGCGGGCATAGCGATGGATATGAGCGTGGAGGCGCGTGTCGATGTTGACGATCGGCGCATGGTCTAACGTGAGCCCCGGAGCCATTCGCAAGCCCATCCTGCGCAGCGCCTGACGCTTCCCGTTCCGAGACGCGATCCCCTGTGGTGCGAGGTCGGGAAGATTGTTCAGCAAGCCGGAGATCAGCTTGTCAAAGTCCTTGTCGGTGAGGTTGTCGTCGTTGTGATCGAGGGCACGCACCCAAAAGGCGAACGCAATCTCGTCCAGACGGCTTGCACCCTGACAATGGTCACAGGCTGGAAACTCGAAGCCATGGGGATACTCGCGGTTACGAAAGCAGGTGCGAGCGGGAATGTGGTCGATCGTCGTTGCGGGAGCTTCCCCACCACAGAAGCAGCACCACGGGTGTTCCGCCTTGAACCGTTCTTTCTTCCGCTTGCCGTCCGCCAACGCCGATCACCCCCTTGCCCGCCCGCCTTTGTAGCTCAACCTCCCACGCCTGTCGTGAGGTTGCGACCGTCACGACGCCGGAGGAAGCCTTCCACCGTCTCGTCCTGTCCATAGTCCTTCCCGCCACGGACGAGATCGAGGTAACCCACGCTGCCATCGGCGAGGATGTGCATGGCACCCAATCCCTGCACCAACGACACGATCACCATGCCATTCTTCGGGTCGAACACGATCCGATCGATGACGTCCTGAAATGCAGCCTTCACCAGCGACCGCGCCTCGAAGCGCTCGTCCACGTCGTCGCTCTCCATCTTCTCCCGGACTTCCGCCACGCGCACGACGTGCTCACCGGGCGTCACAGCACCCTTGGCTTCGGCAAGCGCTTCCTGCGCCTTCGTGAGATCGGCCTTGACGCGCTTGAGGGCGGCATCTGCTGCCGCATACGCATCATGGGCTTCCTCATCCTCACCGTCCGCGATCAGCACGAGAAGGCGCTTCTTCGACGCCTGCTTGTCCGTAACCATCCGTTGCAGCCGCACCACGTCGCCTTCAAGCCGAGCCGTCGTGTCATCGTCGGCGCGGAAGTGCTGGTCATCAATCGCCAGCGACAGGAGCCGGTCCAAGATCGGCTGTTCCACCTTCGAGTAGGTCCAGCCACGCTGGTTCGTGCAGCCCACGCCTTTGGTCATCTTCGCGGTGTTGCAGTAGAGGAAGTAGTGCTGTGACTTGCTCCCATCCTTGTTGATCCGCGTGCGAGCCGAGCCGAGCGGCTGCATGGTGCCGCCGCATGACCGGCACTTGGCGAGCGGGCCAAGCAGGTTGCTCACAGCCCTGCCCCGACCCTGCGTCTTCAACTGATTGGTGAGCCGCATGTCGTTCGCACGCGCCCAAGTCTCTTCATCGATCACGGGCGGGTAGACCTTGATCGGGTCGCCGATCGGCACCTTCTTCTCCGCACCACGCGGGTTGCGGTGATACTGGACATAGCCGGTGACGGCGCGATCCTGCACGATGCGGGCGATAGCCGAAGCCGTCCACGCTTTGGGAGGCGTCTTGCTGGTGGACCATGGCCGATAGATCGGGTTTGTCTTCGCCTTCTCGTTGAAGTCCTTGGCAATCATCGCCTTGCCCTGCCTCGCGAGCCGAAGCCGGAACATATCTTTGACGAGCCACACGCGATCCGGGATCGGAATGTAGTCCTTCTTCTCGGCATCCCACTGGAGCCATCCACGGGCGCGATGCCGGGACAGGTTTTTCCCGGACGCAGCGGCTTCACGGCGCTTGTTCCACGAGGCGTTGCCCCGCTCGCGCTGCTTGCGGCTGAACTCGTAGTTGGAGAAGGCGCTGCTCATCATCGTGACGAACCCGCCGAAATCAGTTTCCATCACGGATCGCGTGAGGATTTGGCCGGTGTTCGCGATGGCGATGGTGAGGCCAAGGTTGAGAAGCGGGGTGAGCCAAGCTGTCATCACGCCGGGAGATTGACGCGATAGGCGGTCCAGTTCTTCCACGACGATGACGTGAGAGGCGGGATCGAGTGCCCCGGTGTGGAAGCGGCGGGTTAGCTCGCCAAGTTTGCCCTTGGTGAGGTTTTCGCCCGTGAATGCCGAGCGCCCTGCGTCAACATGCCGCTCAACAATCGGCCAACCGTGTAGCGCGGCCATGCGCGAGATATTGGCGTCCTGCCGCACTTCACTGCTACGGTCACTGTTGCCTTGTTCGAGGGTGCTCCACCGAAGCACCGCGATTGCTTTCTTGTCCATGTCCCGACCCATACGACACCTCTTGAGAGGTTCGCATTATTGTCGAGCAGGGGTCCGCTGACCTTCGCCTGATAATCCGCCGCGCATTTCGGCGCGCGGCTGCACGCGAGCGCCGCGTCGCCGAGATGGCCGCAGCGGCACGGGTTCATCGCCGCGATCAGCTGAACTCGCGCCGGGAACGTAACGTGCGCGTTGGCGCGGGCGACGGAGACGGTGCCGGTCTCCAGCGGCTGGCGCAGCGAATCGAGCACCGCGCGCTGGAACTCGGGCAGCTCGTCGAGGAACAGCACACCGAGATGCGCGAGGCTCACCTCGCCCGGCTTCACCTTCAACCCGCCGCCGGTGAGCGCGGCCATGGAGGCGGAGTGGTGAGGCGCGCGGAACGGCCGCACGCGCGTCAGCCGGCCGCCTTGCAGTGTGCCGGCGACCGACTGCACCATCGACACCTCCAGCGCCTCCGGCATTATGTAGCAAATGCACCAAGGCGATTACGGGTGTCAGCACCCGCGCTGCGGAACGTATCGCGCATAGTGCCTTGAGCGTGGAGGCTTAGGGCGTGCATTTATTGAATAGACAAACTGTTGTTGCCTATGCACCTTACCCGTCTTTGGCGTGGTTCGGGTGGGCGGTTATGGGAGATTTGCTTGGACTAGAGGGCTTCCTCAAGGCTTTGGAAAAGTATTGGGGTCCGAAATGGACCGGCCGATTTACGACATTTATGGGCATTAGCATTGCTCTATTTGTTATAGAGACTGTTACTCCACCTTTGTGGAGGCTAATCCAGCCTTACTTTCCCGCATACTGGACGGCCAACGCTGGATGGGCGGCATTTATATTTTCGATGCAACTATTAGGAGCGATTGGCTGCGGCTCTTGGCTGATAGATGGATACAGACAAAGAATTATGCGGGAGCAAATTGAAGAACATAACTCGATTGCTCAAGAAACTATGGATAGAGCCGATCAATTAATTGAGGAATTAAGGATAGATCGAGCCCAGGTTGTTATATCCTACGACGAAGCAATAGCTAAATTGCGCGAAGCGCAAGATCGCCTATCCATGGCCGATTTAGCCATGGAAACGGTTTATTCAAACGCTCTTAGCGAAAGATGGCTTACTCAATCACAAGTTGACGAACTTCGATCGCTTGCAAACACTGCACCAAAAACACCGCTGTAAACTTACCCCGGCTTAGCTTGTTACGGATGTTCGGCTCGCTGTCCATCACGCCTATATCCGCGAGTTTTCCGGCAAGCTGGGCGTAGGTCACGCCTTTTCTTTTCAACTCGGCTTTTAGCATGGCGCTAACGCGCCGCTCCCATGTCACGTCATCGTTCATAAAAGCACTATACGCGATACGTTTATTATTGCCAAGTGCGCCGCAACGTACTATATCAGATGCATAGGCACTGGATACGATGCATGGCACAGCATTTTCTTATTTCCGCCAAGGCGCGCACGCTTTCCCTCAAGGCGGTTTTCCGTATGGGTGAGGATGCAGCCTATCGCACGTTCTGCGAAATGCGCTGGCCGGAAACCGATGGCGAGGCAGTTTGCCCCAAATGCGGCTGTTATGAGACGTACAACATCACGACCCGTCGCCGGTTCAAGTGCGTAGCCTGCTATGCGCAATTCAGCGTCACCAGCGGCACGATCTTCGCCAGCCGCAAGCTGGCGTTCACGGATTTGCTCGCCGCAATCGCAATCTTCGCAAACGGTGCGAAAGGCGTGTCAGCGTTGCAGGCAAGCCGCGACTTGGATGTTCAATACAAGACGGCGTTCGTGCTGTTCCACAAGCTACGTGAAGCGATGATCCGTGAGGCGCATGGCCGCACGCTAGACGGCATTGTTGAAGTCGATGGCGCATATTTCGGCGGATACGTGAAGCCCGCCAACGAGCGCGAAAACCGCCGCGACCGTCGCCTTGTCGCTAATCAGTCTGGCAAGCGCAAATCGGTTGTCGTCATGCGCGAGCGTGACGGTGAGACGCTTACGTTCGTCGGCAAGTCCGAGGCCGCTGGCGTTGCCGTGGTGCGTGAGCACGTTGCGTCTAGCGCTGTGATACACGCCGATGAAGCATCGCACTGGGATGCTCTGCACGGCTCCCATGAAACGTATCGCATCAACCATTCGGTTAGCTACTCGGATGGCGTTGCCTGCACGAATATGGCGGAAAGTTTCTTTTCCCGTCTCCGCCGCGCGGAGATTGGCGTCCATCATCATATCGCAGGCCCCTACCTTCCCTCTTATGCCGGCGAAATGGCATGGCGTGAGGATAACCGCCGCGTCGATAATGGCGGGCAAGCCGCTAAGATGGCTGGCGCCGCAATGGAGGCGCCGGTGTCGCGGGCATGGAAGGGGTATTGGCAACGGGCGGCGTGACCCCCCGCTTTTCGAATCGCTTGAAGTGAGATAGTATTGCGACAGTCTCCAAAAGACGAACCCCCGGAAGCCACAAACAACCGGGGGTTCTGATCGGAGCCTAATGCGCAAATCGTGAGGCGATCTGCGTATCAAGGTGCCTCGTCCCTGTGCATTTACATAGCACAACGGAAGCACTTTGCCAAGGGATCGCCTTGATAGTCTCGCTGTGAAGCGACACAACTAAGGATGCCCAATGCCCTACAATCTTGAAGTGCCGCTAATTTGCGCTGTATGCAAGAACCGGCTTACGTTTCACGATGACCTCCACGATGACGCGCCCATCACCTGTAAGGGATGCGGTGAAATCGTTGGGACTATGGGCGATCTCAAGTCCATTGCGCGGGAAGCCGTGAGGAAAGCGGCTTTGCAGGGCATCCGCAAATCCTTCCGGCGCATCAATCATTAGACGATCCATCAGCATACCGTAATATACTATGGCTCGCGTTCGCATTAAAGCAGCGCGCGTCTAACAAACTCTATTCCAAGTTTCTCTAAATCCATCGCCAGCCACGTCATCGGCAAACACTGTCATCACCCCCATGCGGCTGATAAAGCGTTGCTGGCCCGTCATGCCGCCAAAGCCATTCCGCGAATTGACGGTGCCGCAAACAACATCGTTGTGCACTGTCATTGCGCTGAAATCAGCGGAAGATGGATCGCGCAAACGCTTCTTTACGTCTGTTTCCGCCATCATAAGGCGATAGGCATTGCTTGGGCCGGTGCTAGCAAGATGCGTGAATGTGGGCGTCGGCTGAGGTTTAGGTGGATCGCCAGCCAAGCCCGTGGCTTGCGCCACAAACAACAGAACAACAACGCCGCCTATGATGGCGATCATCGGCACATCTCGCTTAGTGTTGTTTGCCACGTCCCACGCTCCATTCACCCGCTAGCCGGGCAGTTGGTCGCGCACGAGCGTGAGCAGTGCGCCTCCCGTATTTACGCGAGGCGCTATTGTATTCCGGGAGCCACCCGACAAGGCGGCTCACGCTCACGCAAAAATGCGGCCACCCCTCACGACCAAGATTGGGGTGGCATCGTCGGCTTAGATTGACGGGTGATGGCGGGCAAGAGAAAGGTAGCGCTATGCGCCACGCCATCATCCTCCCCTTGCTCGCCCTTTGCGCCTGCAATTCCGAAAGCCGGAACGCCACGCGCGAATTGGAAATGATCTACAAAGCAAATGGCTCAGGTGATGAAAAATGCGCTGCGAAAGGAAAGCTGGCAAATGCCTATCTGCATGAAGGAAATCAAAAAGAGTACGAGAATGCCAAGCTAACAGCGGATATTTACTGCCAAGGCGTTAGCTTGGATAAACAGGCGGCAGGATACTAACGTACAATTTCCCAAAGCTGCCAGAACCCCGCCGCGCCTTCCGTTGATCGCGCGCGGCCCAATTCGCGCTGACGGCGCAAGGCGCACGCTACGCGCCTGCCCATGCTGTTGAGCGTGGCCGTATCCGCCACAAGCCCGCGCTCCACCACCATGCGCTCTGCGATCTCTCGCGTAGTCATGGGCTGGCGTGCCGTGCGCAGGATGGACAGCACAACCCGCGTCATTTCCCCGCGCTTGCTCCAGTCGGCAGGAGGGCGGAATACCTTGGGCTTGATAGTCTCTACGGCCATATTCGGTGCGACAATGCGCAGCGTGGCGTCCACATGCTCTAAGTCTAACGCCAAGGCTCTAAGCCGTTCGTGCGTGCGCTCTATCTCGCCTGCTATCTCGGCTCGCTTTTTTGCTAGGCCTTCCACCATGTAATCTGTCATTCTGAACTCCATAGGAGAGTGGAATGACCGCAGATCAAGATGCCCTAGGCGCTATTGTCGAGTTACTTGGCTTAGTATGCGCAAGCGCGTGAGGCTCCGCTTTAGCAATGCAGAAAGCTGGCTTATTAAGCCGTGAAAGCTCACTGGAACAAGTCAAGCTTTTTCGCCAAATGGCGCAAGTTTATGAGACTCGCCAATCTGCCCCAAACTACGCCGCTCAGCTTCACGCCGTCGCATTGTCTCTTGAACAATAGCATCATCAAGGCCAGGAACCTTGATATCATCTCTGGCTAAATCTTTGAACATACGGGCATTGTAGCACGAAATGCAAATGCACTCCATAGGCCTACATACCGTATCGCGGGCGGTTACGTCTGTCTTTTGTTTGGTGCATTTGCTACATAATGCCGAGCGCCTCCGCGGCATCGAGCGGCGGCAGGATGCCGGGAAGGCAGGCCGCCATCAGCGACTTGCCGGCACCGGGCGGACCGACGAACAGCAGATTGTGGCCGCCGGCCGCGGCAATCTCCAGCGCGCGCTTGGCCGTCTCCTGCCCCTTCACCTGGCGCAGGTCGGGGCCGTGGAAGCCCTCCTCCGCCTCGCCCGGCTGCGGGGTGGAAAGCAGGCCGTGGCCCTTGAAGTGGTTGAGCAGCGAGAGGACGTCCGTGGGCGCCAGCACCTCGATGGAGCCGGCCCAGGCCGCTTCCGCGCCTTGCGCGGCCGGGCAGATCAGGCCCTTGCCCTCCTCCGACGCATGCAGCGCGGCGAGCAGCACGCCCGGCGACGGGGCGACCCGGCCGTCCAGCCCCAGCTCGCCGACCACCACGAATTCGGCCAGCGCTTCGGCGTCGAGCACGCCCATGGCGGCGAGCAGCCCGAGGGCGATCGGCAGGTCGAAATGGCTGCCTTCCTTGGGCAGGTCGGCCGGCGACAGGTTCACCACGATGCGCTTGGGCGGCAAGGACAGGCCCATGGCGGCGATCGCCCCGCGCACGCGCTCGCGGCTTTCCGCCACCGCCTTGTCGGCCAGGCCGACGAGGTTGAAGGCGGGAAGCCCGGCGATCAGCTGCACCTGCACCTCGACGGCGCGCGCCTCCAGCCCGAGATACGCCACTGTCGAGACGCTTGCGACCACCTTGCCCCACCCCTGTTCGATGGCGTGGGTAGCGCCATTCTCCGGAAGCGCCAGCCCTCTTCCTCCACTCCGTTCGTCCTGAGCCGGCACCGAGCGCGAGCGAAGTGCCGTATCGAAGGGCTGCTTTCGCCCGGGTGATGGTTCGATACGCATCCTCGCTGCGCTCAGCCGCTACTCACCACGAACCGGTGGAGCGGGTGAGGGCGCCGCTTGCTTCGCCCGCCCTCCCGCCCCACTTGCTGCTCCATGAAGCTGCGCCAGGAACATCCTGCCCTTCGCACCGCCTTTCTCGCGCTCGGCGTCGTGCTGCTGATCGGGGCGGCGGTGCTCGGGCCGCTGCCCGGCCCGGGCGGCATCTTCCTGTTCGCGGGCGGGCTCGCGCTGATCCTGCCCAACTCGCGCTGGGCGATGCGGCGCTTTGCCCGGTTCAAGCGGGCCTGGCCGCGGGTGGGCGGGCTGCTCGACCGCACCATGCGGCGGCCGAGCGCGCGGCGGCGGCGCCAGCGGGCGCTGACACCGCGTTGACTTTTGCGCCCTCCCCTTTTATGCGCGCCTCATCCGGTCGTCCTGTGTGGGCGGCCCTTTTCTATTCTGACGATCAGGGAATGAATCATGAAGCGGACCTTTCAGCCGAGCAACCTGGTGCGTGCGCGTCGCCACGGCTTCCGCTCGCGGATGGCGACGGTGGGCGGCCGCAACGTGATCCGCGCCCGTCGCAACCGCGGCCGCAAGAAGCTGTCGGCGTAAGCGAGCCGTCCGTCGGCCCGCGGGCCGACGTGGTCACGCTGACCAAGCGGAAGGATTATCTGGCGGCCAACGCCGGGCGTCGCGCGCCGATGCCCGGCTTTGTGTTGTTGATGCGCCCGCGCGCCGATGGCGACCCAACGGTGCGCATCGGCTACACCGTGACCAAGAAGATCGGCAATGCGGTGATCCGCAACCGCTTCAAGCGCCGCCTTCGCGCGCTGGCGGCCGAGCTGCTGCCGACGGCGGGCGTGCACGGGGCAGACCATGTGCTGATCGCGCGAGCCGGGGGGATCGAGCGCGATTTCTCCGCCCTGCGCGACGAACTCGCCAAGGCGCTGCGCAAGGTAGGCCGGTGATCGCGCGGCTGCTGATCGGCGTTGCGCGCTTCTGGCAGCGGTACCCGTCCGTCGTGCTGCCGCCCAGCTGCCGCTATCAGCCCAGCTGTTCCGCCTATGCAATCACCGCCGTGGAACGCTATGGCGCGGCCAAGGGGGGCTGGCTTGCGATCAAGCGAATCGCGCGCTGCCATCCTTTTGGCGGCCATGGCCCCGATCCGGTGCCCTAAGCCTTCGAACAGGAAGCGTTTGTGAAAGAAGACCAGAAGAACTTTCTCCTGTTCGCGGTGCTCGCGGCGATCATCCTGATCGGCGGGCAGCTGATCGCGAGCCGCTTCGCGCCCGCCAATCCGCCGGTGACGAAGATCGAAGGCGGGAAGACCAAGGTCGTGCCCAATCCGGGCGCAGACCCCACCGCCGATACCGCCGGCGCGATCCGCGATCGCCGCCAGGTGCTGGCCGAAGCGCCGCGCGTGGAGATCGACACGCCGACGCTGAAGGGCTCCATCAACCTGAAGGGCCCGCGCATCGACGACCTGGTGCTCGTCCAGTACAAGGAAACGATCGCCAGGGACTCGGCGCCGATCCGCCTGTTCTCGCCCTCGGGCACGCAGGACGCCTATTTCGCCGGCTTCGGCTGGGCGGGCAACGGCCTCCAGCCGCCGAGCGCCGACACCGTGTGGCGCGCCAGCGGCACTGCGCTGACCCCCTCCACCCCGATCACCCTGGACGCCGCCAACGCCACCGGCCAGCGCTTCCGCATCCAGATCGCGGTGGACGAGGATTACCTGTTCACCGTGCGCCAGACGGTGCTGAACGCCGGCCAGCAGCCGGTGCAGGTCGCCAGCTACGGCCTGGTCAACCGCGCCGCCAAGTCCAAGGACGTGGACGGCTGGACGGTGCAGGTCGGCCCGATGGCGGTGGAGAACAATTCCGCCAATTACGACATCAACTGGACGGACGTGGACAAGGAGCCGCAGCGTTTCTCCGCGACCACGGGCTGGCTGGGCTTCACCGACAAATACTGGCTGACGGCGATGATCCCGGAACAGGGCCACAGCTTCGACGGCCAGTTCCGCACCACGCCGCGCCAGGGCTACCAGGCCGACTTCTCGGGCGCGCCGGTCGCGCTGGCACCCGGCAAGGCGGTGACGCAGACCACGCGCCTGTTCGCCGGCGCCAAGGAAGTCGCGCTGCTCGACCGCTACACCGACAAGCAGGGCCTGACGATGCTGGACTACGGCATCGACTGGGGCTGGTTCCGCATCGTCGAGAAGCCGATCTTCTATTATCTCGACTGGCTGTTCCGCCTGACCACTAACTTCGGCGTGGCGATCATCCTGCTGACGATCACCATCCGCCTCCTGCTGTTCCCCATCGCGCAAAAGCAGTTCGCGTCCATGGCGAAGATGCGCGTGCTGCAGCCGAAGATGAAGGCGCTGCAGGAGAAGTACAAGGACGACAAGGCGCGCCAGCAGCAGGAGATCATGAAGCTGTACAAGGAGGAAAAGGCCAATCCGCTGGCCGGCTGTCTCCCCACCCTGCTCCAGATCCCGATCATGTATGCGCTCTACAAGGTGCTGCTGCTGACGATCGAGATGCGCCACCAGCCGTTCGTCGCCTGGATCAAGGACCTGTCCGCACCCGATCCGCTGACGCCGCTCAACCTGTTCGGCCTCCTGAACTTCACCCCGCCGCACATGATCGCCATCGGCGTGGTGCCGATCCTGCTGGGCATCAGCATGTATTTCCAGTTCAAGCTGAACCCGCAGCCGATGGACGAGGCGCAGAAGCAGGTCTTCGCGATCCTGCCCTGGGTGCTGATGTTCGTGATGGCGCCGTTCGCGGTGGGTCTGCAGGTCTACTGGATCACCTCCAACACGCTGACCATCCTGCAGCAGCGCATCCTCTATGCCCGGCATCCGCAGCTCAAGGTGGCGGCGGCCAAGTGAGCGAGGACAAGCCCGCCTTTGACGAGGAGATGCTGGAGGCGGCGCGCAAGCTGTTTGCCGGGCCGGTCGCGTTCCTGAAGTCCGCGCCCGCGCTCCAGTTCCTGCCCGATGCGGACGTGCCGGAAGTGGCCTTTGCCGGCCGCTCCAATGTCGGCAAGTCGTCGCTGCTGAACGCGCTGACCGGCCGCAACGCGCTTGCCCGCACGTCCAACACGCCGGGGCGCACGCAGGAGCTGAACTTCTTCGACGTCGGCGAGCCGCGCCAGCTGCGGCTGGTCGACATGCCCGGCTATGGCTTTGCCAAGGCACCGCCGGCGGTGGTGAAGAAGTGGCGCTTCCTGGTGAACGACTATCTGCGCGGGCGGCAGGAGCTGAAGCGCACGCTTGTCCTGATCGACGCGCGCCACGGCATCAAGGACGTCGATCGCGACATCCTCGGCATGCTCGACAAGGCCGCGGTGAGCTATCGCCTCGTCCTGACCAAGGCGGACAAGATCAAGCCGACGGAGCTCGAGACGGTGGTCGCGCAGACGGCCGAGGAAGCCCGCAAGCGGCCGGCCGCGCACCCGGACATCCTCGCCACCTCCAGCGAAGCCGGCTGGGGTGTGGCCGAGCTGCGCGCCGCCGTGGCGGAGTCGATTACTTGACAGCAGTCAACCCGTACTGAATATTTCGCTGCGGGTGGCAACGTTCGGGAGAAATACCATGCGGAAACGGATGATATTCGGTGCAGCTATCGGTCTCGTTCTCCTTCCTCTCGCAGCACAGGGGCAGACGCCACCGCCGGCTACTTCGGGCCGCAGCCCCGCTTCAGCGTCCGTTCCGCGAATAACGTTCACCGCGCGCGCTCTGGATTATGCGCGCTTGCCGACGTTTGTCGAAGATGTTGGCTATCAGCGGAACTATGAACAGGCGCAAAGTTTCGGGCGCTGTATCTCGACGATCAGCGGCAACCGGGCGCGATCCCTGTTGCGTACCCAACCGAACAGCAACGCGGAACGGATCGCCTTGGGTCAGCTCGGCGCCTTCGCGATGGGCTGCGGTCCCGGTGGGTATCGCCTTTTCACGGCCTTCGTGCGCGGTGGCATCTCCGAAGCCTTGTATCGTCGAACGCTCGGCACGGGTTCGACGTCGCCTGCGACCCCGACCAGGGTTGCGCAGTTCCGGGCGGCGGAAAGCAGCCGTGTAGCACCTGCCCTGTCCGATGATCGTTCTTATACCATGCTGGCCCAATGTCTCGTCAGCCACGCTCCGCAAGCTACAAAGGGGTATCTGTTCAGCACGGTAGGAAGTCCGGGCGAGCTTGCCGCATTGAACTTCCTGATTGGCGCCGCCACGGGTTGCACAGACGGCAAGCTTCTCCCGGCAGACGCACCGCGTGCCTTCCTCCGTTCGTACATCGCGGAAGCCGCCTATCGCTGGACCACCTTCGAAACCGGAAATGGTCAGACAGGGTGATCTTGGCCAACCGCGTTTCGAGAAGCCGCCGCTCTTTCGCCGGAAAGAGCGACGGCCGGAACGCTCCTGACCACATTGCCGGACGCGTCGGAAGCCCGTAACGTCTCGCGTCATGAAGCTCATCATCGGCAACAAGGCCTATTCCTCCTGGTCGCTACGCGGCTGGCTTGCGGTGCGCCAGTCCGGGCTGCCGTTCGAGGAAGTCGTCGTTCCGCTGTACGACGAGGAATGGGACCGGCGCCGGCAGGGCGACGAGTTCGCGCCCTCTTCCGGCAAGGTGCCGATCCTGTGGGATGGCGACGCGGTGGTCTGGGACAGCCTGGCCATCGTCGAATACCTTGCCGAGAAGAGCGACCGTCGGCTGTTCTGGCCGGACGACGACGCCGCACGCGCCATGGCGCGGTCCATGGCGGCGGAGATGCATTCGGGCTTCACGGCGCTGCGCCGCAAGCACAGCATGAACATCCGCCAGGTCTATTCGCCGCGCCAGCCGGACGAGGACGTGCTCGCCGATCTCACCCGCATCATCGAATTGTGGGCGCAGGCGCGCGCACGCTGGGGCAATGGCGGCGACTTCCTGTTCGGCGCGTTCGGCGCGGCGGACATCATGTTCGCGCCGGTGGTCACCCGCATCGTCACCTACTCGCTGCCCGCGCCGCGCTTCGCCCTTGCCTACATGCAGTCGGTGCTGTCCCACCCGTTCCTGCAGGACTGGATCGCCGCGGCCCAGGCGGAGGACTGGGTGATCGAGAAATACGAGCAACCCACCGCTGCCCAGTGACGGCCCTCGCCCTCGTCCTTGCCTCGGGGAAACACAGGTAACCGGCATGATCGATCCCGTGGCGCTCGCCACCGACCTCCTCGCCTGCACCAGCGTGACGCCGGCGCGTGGCGCCGTGTTCGACGTGGCGGAAGCGGCCTTGGTGCCGCTCGGCTTCACCGTCGACCGCTTCGTTGCCGGAGCGGCGCCGGACGGTCCGGTCGAGAACCTCATCGCGCTGCGCGAGGGCGACGGGCCGCACCTCGCCTTTGCCGGCCATCTCGACGTGGTGCCGCCCGGGGAAGGCTGGACCAGCGCGCCGTTCGCGCCGGAGGTGCGCGGCGGTCTGCTCTACGGGCGGGGCGCGGTGGACATGAAAGGTGCAATCGCCGCCTTCATCGCCGCCGCTTCCCGCAGCCGCGCCGGCACCACCAGCCTGCTGCTGACCGGCGACGAGGAAGGGCCCGCGACTTTCGGCACGCCCGCGATCATCGAGCGGATGGCGGCCCGCGGGCTGCGGCCGGACCTGTGCCTCGTGGGCGAGCCGACCAGCGTCGACCGGCTCGGCGACACGATCAAGATCGGCCGGCGCGGCTCGGTGAACATCGGGATCGAAGTGGCCGGACGGCAGGGCCATGTCGCCTACCCGCACCTGGCCGACAATCCCATTCCCCGGCTGGTGCAGATCCTTGCCGCGATCGAGCGCGTGGTGCTGGACGAGGGCACCGACTGGTTCCAGCCGTCCAATATCGAGATCACCGACCTGGAGGTCGGCAATCCGGCGCACAACGTGATCCCGGCGCGGGCCGCCGCCCGGATCAGCATCCGCTTCAACGACCGCCACCGCGGAGAGGCGCTGATCGAGCGCATTCGCGCACTGGCGACCGAACAGGCACCGGGCGCGCACGTGACGGGACGGGTTTCGGGCGAGGCGTTCCTGACCCGGCCTGGTGCCTTCTCGACGCTGCTGTCGGACGTCATCCATGCGCACACCGGGATGAGGCCCGAGCTGTCGACCAGCGGCGGCACCTCCGACGCGCGCTTTCTCGCCGCCTTGTGCCCGGTGGTGGAGTTCGGGCTGATCAATGCGACCATGCACAAGCTGGACGAAGCGGTCGCCATCGCCGACCTCCTGCAACTGACCGACATCTACGCGGACCTGCTCGCCCGTCTGGCGGCCTCCTGACCGGCTAGCGCGCGCGCCAGATGCGCAGGCGCGTCGCCGCCGGCTTGCCGCCGGTGTTCGGACCGCAGCGCTCGTAGCGAAAGCGCGTGTCGAGGCACAGCCACAGCTCGTCCAGCCAGCCCTTGGTCGTCGTGGTGACGCGGACCGCCTCGGCCGGCACGCCCGGGTTGGCGGTGGCAAAGGCGCGGGCGAACGCGCCCACGGTCAGGTTCGGCTGGCGGGAAAGCGCGTCCATGTCCGGGTAGCGCAGCGCGCGGTAGAGCCGGCCCGAACGTGCGAAATAGCTCGCGGGCGTCTCGCGCGGCATGCAGGTGCCGTGCTTGGCCCATTCGTGCTGGAGCAGCTGCGCGGACGGCGTGCTGCACAAATGCTCGCGGATCACCGACTGCGGCACCAGCGGCGTGGCGGCGCAATATTGCGGCCAGTCCTTGCCCACGCCGTCCGGCCACAATCCGTGCAGCGTGAAGCCGAAGCGGTTGCCCCCGCCGCACTCGAAACGCTGCGCCGCGTCACGCCCCTTGCCGTAGCAGAATTGCGGCGCCCAGGTGAGCGCCAGCGTGTAGCTGCCGATCGGCAGGCGTCGCACCGGCTGGCTGGCGCTCGGCAGGTCCGGCCGGGGCCGCGGCACGCGCGCGGGCACGTCGCAGCGCAGCGCCTGCGCCTCGGCGAGCGACGGTGCAAGCAGCGCGGCGGCGGCGAGCAGGAGGCGCGGGATCATGCGCCTGCCTCCTCTTCCAGCGGTTCGTCCCCGAACTCGCCCAGCCATTCCTGCGCATCGGGCCGGAACAGGAAAGCGACCGCGATCACCCGCAGCACGGTAATGGCGATGCCCAGCAGCCCGAGCGCACCGAGCGCCAGGGTGCCGCGCACGGCGCCAAAGCCCAGCGCCGCGACGGCAATGGCGGTCAGCACCACCGCGATCCACTTGGCGACGAGGCTGGCGCGCCGGGCGACGAAGAACCACAGAAGCAGCGGCACGACCACGCCCACCCCGGTCGCGGCCGGCAGCAGCCAGGGGCCGAACTGCGCCGCCACCGTCGCCTGGGTGGCCTGGGTCGACTGCCAGGACAGGATCGTGTTGAGCACCTGCAGCGCGAAGGCGGCGCCGTAGAGCTGATCGAAGCGGACGATGGACGGCGGACGCATGCGGTTTCCCCTGACAGGCAGCGCGGGTGATAGCGGCGGCTCAGGCGGCCGTGAAGTCCAGCCCGATATCGGCGGCGGGGGCCGACTGGGTGAGCCGGCCGACGCTGACAAAGGTGACGCCGGTCTCGCCGATGGCGCGGATCGTCTCCAGCGACACCCCGCCCGACGCCTCGGTGTGCACGCGGCCGCCGACCAGCGTCACCGCGCCGCGCAGTACGGGGGGCGGCATGTTGTCGAGCAGCAGGTGCGTCGCCCCGGCGGCGAGCGCCGGCTCGATCTGTTCCACCCGGTCGACCTCCACGATGATCCGCTCGATACCGGCGGCCACCGCGCGGCGCACCGCCTCCTCCACCGTTCCGGCGACCGCGACGTGATTGTCCTTGATCATCGCCGCATCCCACAGGCCCATGCGGTGGTTGGTCGCCCCGCCCATCCGCGTGGCATATTTCTCGAGCCGCCGCAGGCCGGGAATGGTCTTGCGCGTGTCCAGCAGCGTCGCGCCGGTGCCGAGCAGGCGATCCGCATAGGTGCGGGTGAGCGTCGCGATGCCGGACAGGTGCTGCACCGTGTTCAGTGCGGACCGCTCGGCCGTCAGCAGCGCCCGCGCCTGTCCCTCCAGCCGCATCAGCGGCGTGCCGGGCGAGATGCGCTCACCGTCCGCCACCAGCCGCTCGATCCGCACCTCGGGATCGAGATGGCGGAAGAACGCCTCGGCGATCTCCAGCCCGGCCACGGTGATCGCGTCGCGGCTGTCCATCACGCCGGTGAAGCGCGCGTCCGCCGGGATGACCGCGGCGGAGGTGATGTCGCCGCCCTGCCCCAGATCCTCGGCCAAGGTGGCGGCGACGAATGCGTCGATGTCGAAGCCGGGGATGGTCATGCGTCGTCCTCCACCCACTCGCTGCGCGGAATGCCCTGTGCGTGGAGCAGCGCCGTCAGGTCGCCATGCTCGATGCGCGCCGCGGCTGCCGCCGCCACCACCGGCTTGGCATGAAAGGCGACGCCGAGCCCCGCCGCGCGGATCATCGGCAGGTCGTTGGCGCCGTCGCCCACCGCCAGCGTCTGTTCGGGCGACAGGCGGAGTTCGGCGCTGGCCTCCCGCAACGTCTCCAGCTTGGTCTGCGCGCCGACGATCGGCCGCGCCACCGTGCCGGTCAGGCGGCCATCCTCAATCAGCAGGTCGTTGGCGATCACGCGGTGGAAGCCCAGCCGCTCGCCGACCGGCCGCGCAAAGCGGGTGAACCCGCCCGAAACGAGGATGCAGGTGGCGCCGCGCGCGCGCATCGTCGCGATCAGCGTGCGCGCGCCCGGCGTCAGCGTCACCCGCTCGGCAAGGCAGCGGTCGATCGCGCTTTCGTCCAGGTCCTTCAGCAAGGCGACGCGCGCATCGAGCGCGGCCTCGAAATCGAGCTCGCCGCGCATCGCCCGCTCCGTCACGGCGGCGATCTCGGCCTTGATGCCGGCATAATCGGCCAGTTCGTCGATGCACTCCACCGTGATCATGGTGGAGTCCATGTCCGCGACCAGCAGCCGCTTCTCGCGGTGCGCGGCGGGCTGCACGACCACGTCCACGTCCGCCATCCCCTCCAGCGCGGCGCGTGCCGCGGCCAGGCCCTGCGCGAAGCCGATATCCGCCGCCTTGCCCGTATCCAGCGCCAGCAAGCCCTGCGGCGCGCAGCCCGCGGCGGCCAGGCGCTCCTCCGCCTCGCGCGCGGCAGTGTCGCCGAGCGTTCCGGCTGCTATCAGCGTTGCGATGAACAAAGGGCACCTCCCGAGACTGGCGCTCATTGCAGGGCCGACGGCCAGCGGCAAGTCCGCACTCGCGCTGGCGCTGGCGGAGCGGCACGACGGCGTGGTCATCAATGCCGACAGCGCGCAGGTCTATCGCGACCTGCGCGTGCTGTCCGCGCGGCCCTCGCCGGAGGAGGCCCGCGCACCCCACCGCCTGTTCGGCTATGTCGATGGCGCGGACAGCTGCTCGGCGGCGCGCTGGGCGGGCGACGCGCGGGCAGAGGTCGCCGCCGCCCACGCCGCGGGCAAGCTGCCGATCCTGGTCGGCGGCACCGGGCTGTACCTGCGCACGCTGCTCGACGGCATCGCGCCGGTGCCGGAGATCGATCCGGCGGTGCGCGCGGCGGTGCGCGCGCTGCCGGTCGCCGAGGCGCATGCGGCGCTTCGGAACGAAGACCCCGCCGCCGCTGCACGGCTTGCGCCCGCCGACACGACACGCGTGGCGCGCGCGCTCGAGGTGGTGCGCTCGACCGGACGGACGCTGGCGGCGTGGCAGGCCGCGCGCGAGGGCGGCATCGGCGGCGCCGTGCACCTCGCCGCCGCGATCCTGCTGCCCCCGCGCGACTGGCTGTTCGAACGCTGCGACCGGCGGCTGGCCGCGATGTTCCGCGAAGGCGCGGTGGGGGAAGTCGCCGCTTTGCTCGCGCGTCGCGATGTAGCGGAGGACGCCCCGGTGCGCCGCGCGATCGGGGTGCCGGAAATCGCCGCCATGCTGGCCGGAACGATCACCGACGAGGAGGCGCTCGCCCGCGCCCGGCTGGCGACGCGGCAATATGCGAAGCGGCAATTCACCTGGTTCCGCAACCAACCGCCGTCCGAATGGGTGCGGACGAGTGCTACAGAAAGTTGCGATCAAATGCCCGCAATTGAAAGTTTATTGCTCGAAAAGGGTTGACGCACGCAATGCCGCTCTCTAGGCGCGCCTTTCCACCAAGGAGGACGCGCCGCGGCGCGCGGGATTGCCATGACGTCAGAGAAGAGCGGAGCCGACATCCTGATCGATGCCCTGTGCGATCTCGGCGTCGAGGTGGTGTTCGGCTATCCGGGCGGCGCGGTGCTGCCGATCTACGACGCGATGTTCCGCTCCGGCCGCATCCGCCACGTCCTCGTCCGCCACGAACAGGCCGCGACCCATGCGGCGGAGGGCTATGCCCGCTCCACCGGCAAGCCGGGCGTGGTGCTCGTCACCTCCGGCCCCGGCGCGACCAACGCCGTTACCGGCATCACCGATGCGCTGATGGATTCGATCCCGATGGTCGTCCTCACCGGCCAGGTTCCCACCCAGCTGATCGGCACCGACGCCTTTCAGGAAGCGGACACCGTCGGCATCACGCGCCATTGTTCCAAGCACAATTACCTGGTGAAGGACCCCGCCAGGCTGGGCGACGTGATCCACGAGGCGTTCCACATCGCCACCTCCGGCCGCCCCGGCCCGGTCGTCGTGGATATCCCCAAGAACGTGCAGATCGCCACCGCGCGCTACACCAAGCCCGGCCCGATCAAGCACAAGACCTACCGCCCGCAGGTGAAGGCCGATCCGCACGCCATCGAGCAGGTGGTCGACATGCTCGCCGCGGCCGAGCGCCCGGTCTTCTATGTCGGCGGCGGCGTCATCAACTCCGGCCCGGCCGCCTCGCAGCTGCTGCGCGAGCTGGCGCGGATTACCGGCGCACCGGTTACCGCCACGCTGATGGGACTGGGCGCCTTCCCTTCCTCGTCGGACCAGTTCCTCGGCATGCTGGGAATGCACGGCACGTACGAGGCGAACTGGGCGATGAACCAGGCGGACCTCATCATCGCGTTCGGTGCGCGGTTCGACGACCGTGTCACCGGGCGGCTCGACGCCTTCAGCCCCAACAGCCGCAAGGTGCATATCGACATCGATCGGTCGAGCATCAACAAGACCGTGCGCATCGACCTGCCGGTCGTGGCGGACGTCGGCCACGCGCTGGAGGACATGGTGCGCGTGTGGAAGGCCCGCCAGCATCCCCGGCCGGACCTCGCCGACTGGTGGCGGCGCATCGCCGGCTGGCGCGCGGCCGACAGCCTCGGCTTTCCCGAGAACGGGACGGAGATCATGCCGCAACGGGCGATCCGCTCGCTGCACGCCGCCACCGCGCATCTCAGCCCGATCATCACCACCGAGGTCGGCCAGCACCAGATGTGGGCGGCGCAATATTTCGGGTTCGAAGCACCCAACAAGTGGCTGACCTCGGGCGGGCTCGGCACGATGGGCTATGGCCTGCCCGCGGCGATCGGCGCGCAGATGGGGAACCCCCGCGCGCTCGTCATCGACATCGCCGGCGAGGCCTCGATCCAGATGAACATCCAGGAACTGGCGACGGCGAGCCAGTATCGCCTGCCGATCAAGGTGTTCATCCTCAACAACGAATATATGGGCATGGTCCGCCAGTGGCAGGAACTGACCTATGAGAGCCGCTATGCCGAGAGCTATTCGGACTCGCTGCCCGATTTCGTGAAGCTGGCCGAGGCTTACGGCTGGAAGGGCATCCGCATCGAGGGGCCGGATCAGTTGGAACAGGGCATCGCCGACATGCTGGCGCATGACGGACCGGTGATGGTGGACTGCATGGTGGCGAAGCTCGCCAACTGCTTCCCCATGATCCCGTCGGGTGCCGCCCATACCGACATGATCCTGCAGGCCAACGAGGTGTCGGGCACCATGGACGACGAAGCAAAGGCGCTGGTGTAAGCTCATGCAGATCAAGGAAGAAGCGGCCGCCAGCCACACGCTGGCGGTGATGGTCGACAACGAGCCGGGCATCCTCGCCCGCATCGCCGGCCTGTTCACCGCCCGCGGCTACAACATCCAGAGCCTCACCGTGTCCGAGATCACCGCGGACAAGGCGGTCAGCCGGGTGACCATCGTCACCTCGGCGAGCGAGCACGTGATGGAGCAGATCATCGCCCAGCTCGAGCGGCTGGTGCCGGTGCACAAGGTCGTCGACCTGACCGTGCACGGCGATCATGTCGAGCGCGAGCTCGCCATGGTGAAGGTGCGCGGCAGCGGCGACCACCGGATCGAGGCGCTGCGCCTCGCCGAGGTCTACCGCGCGCGGGTGGTGGATGCGACCACCACCAGCTTCGTGTTCGAAGTGACCGGCGGGTCGGCCAAGATCGACAAGTTCATCGAGCTGATGGGCGAAGTCGGCCTGATCGAGGTCGCCCGAACCGGCATTGTCGCCATCGCGCGGGGCAACGCCGCGATCTAGTCAGCGGATCGATCAACCAGCCCGTCACCCCGGACCTGTTCCGGGGTCCACCGCGCCTCAGGCGATCACGCCCGCGGCTCCGTGGATGCCGGAAGCAGTCCGGCATGACATCAGTGAAAAGGGAGCAACCACCATGCGTGTCTATTACGATCGGGACGCCGATCTGAACCTGATCTCCGACAAGAAGATCGCCATTCTCGGCTATGGCAGCCAGGGCCACGCCCATGCGCAGAACCTGCGCGATTCCGGCGTGAAGAACATCGCCATCGCCCTGCGCCCCGGCTCCGCCTCGGCCGCCAAGGCGGAGGGCGCGGGCTTCCAGGTGATGAGCAACAAGGACGCGGCGGGCTGGGCCGACATCCTGATGATCCTCGCGCCCGACGAGCACCAGGCCGCGATCTGGGAGGCGGACCTCAAGGGCAATCTGAAGCCGGGGGCGGCGCTCGCCTTCGCGCATGGCCTCAACGTGCATTTCGGCCTGATCGAGCCGCCTGCCGACATCGACGTCATCATGATCGCACCCAAGGGGCCGGGGCATACGGTGCGCTCCGAATATGTGCGCGGCGGCGGCGTGCCGTGCCTGATCGCCATCCACCAGGACGCCAGCGGCAACGCGCATGACGTGGCGCTGGCCTATGCCAGCGGCGTGGGCGGCGGGCGCTCGGGCGTCATCGAGACGAACTTCCGCGAGGAATGCGAAACCGACCTGTTCGGCGAGCAGGTGGTGCTGTGCGGCGGTCTCACGGCCCTCATCACCGCGGGGTTCGAAACGCTGGTGGAGGCGGGCTACGCTCCCGAAATGGCCTATTTCGAGTGCCTGCACGAAACCAAGCTGATCGTGGACCTCCTCTACGAGGGCGGCATCGCCAACATGCGCCACTCGATCTCGAACACCGCCGAGTACGGCGACATCACGATCGGTCCGCGCATCATCACCGAGGAGACGAAGAAGGAGATGAAGCGCGTGCTGGCGGACATCCAGCAGGGCCGCTTCGTGAAGAACTTCGTGCTCGACAACCGCGCCGGGCAGCCGGAGCTCAAGGCCAGCCGCAAGGCCGCCGCCGCCCACCCGATCGAGAAGACCGGTGCGGAGCTGCGGGCGATGATGCCGTGGATCAACGCCAACAAGCTGGTGGACACGTCCAAGAGCGGCGGCGGCCACTAACTTCCTGTCCTCCCCTGCAAAGGGAGGGGGACCGCTCGCGGAGCGAGTGGTGGAGGGGCATTGCCGCGAGCGAGGCGCTTGCGGAAGCGCCCCTCCACCAGACTTCGGCGGTCCCCCTCCCCGTGCCGGGGAAGATAAGTTCATTTGCCGCACCGCGCGGACCCAAGTAGAAGCACCCCACGATGCGGGCGGCGACCTACCGGACTTCCTCCTACGCCGCCCGCTCCTCGCCCCGGAGCCGGGCGGCGTCGTTCGTGGCGGCGGCGGGGATCGTCCTTCTCATCCTGCTGGCGCTGTTCCGGCTGGGCGGCGTGCTGCCGGACCGGTTCGGCGAGGGCCGGCCGCTCGCCACGTTCGATGTGACCCCGGAGGGCAAGAGCGAAAAGGCCGCCGCCCGGCAGTCTCCCCGCGTGGAGCGCGCGCGGCAGCAGCAGGCGCCCGCTCCCCGGCCCGTCACGCCGCGCGAAACGCCCCCGCCCCTGCCCGTGCCGCCCAGCCAGTGGGTGCTGCCCGGCGTGATGAAGCTCAGCCGCGAGGAGTTCGCCAAGACAGATATCGGCCGCTTCCCGTCGAAGGGCGACAGCAAGGCCGGCGACGCGCTGGCCGATGCCGGCGGCGGCACCCGCGACAGCGACGACGACGGCAGCGTGGGGCGCGGCCCGAACGGGCAGAAGCTCTACCCCGCCCAATGGTATCGCCGCCCGCCCCGCTCGCAAACCGCGCCCTACATGCCGGCCGGCAAGACCGGCTGGGGCATGATCGCCTGCCGCACGGTGGACCGATACCATGTGGAGGATTGCCAGGAACTCGGCGAAACGCCGGGCTCCGGCATCGCCCGCGGCCTGCGCCAGGCGGCGTGGCAGTTCCTCGTCCGCCCGCCGACGGTCAACGGCAAGCCGCAGGTCGGCGCCTGGGTTCGGATCAGGTTCGATCTGGTGGAAGGCCCCGCCGAGTAGCCGGTCGCCTCCGGCCAGCCGCGACATTGGACGTTGAAACCGATCGTTTCGCACGCGGCGCTTCCCCCGGCGCGCGGAATGTGGCTCAACGCGCGCACCACAACAGGGAGCCTGCCCCATGCGCGTCATTCTCGCCGCGATTCTCGCCACCACCGCCGTTGCCGGTGTTTCCGCACAGATGATCCCCACCACGCCGCAGATGCCGGGCCAGGCGCAGCCCGCCCGCGTCACCGCCGGCACCTATCAGGTCGATCCCGCCCACACCCAGGTGGCGTGGGAAGTGAACCACATGGGCATTTCCATGCTGGAGGGCCTGTTCCCGGCCTCGTCGGGCTCGCTGACGATCGACCCGAAGAACCCGAACGCGGCGAAGGTGGACATCACCTTCCAGGTCGACCAGCTATCGGTCACCGCCCCCGCCTTCGCCAACCACCTGAAGTCCGACCAGATCTTCAACGTGGCGCAATTCCCCACCGCGCGGTTCGTCTCCACTTCCGTGGTGGCCACCGGCACCAAGGCGAAGATCACCGGCAACCTGACGATCAAGGGCATCACCAAGCCCGTCGTGCTCGACGCCACCTTCATGGGCGCGGGCGACAATCCGATGAGCAAGAAGCTGAACATCGGCTTCGGCGCGCGCACCACCATCAAGCGCAGCGACTTCGGCGTGGACCTCGCCGCGCCGATCGTGTCCGACACCGTGAACATCCACATCCACGCCGCCTTCACCGCGGCGTGAGTCCCGCCGGGCCGGCTTTCCCGGGCGGAAGCCGGCCCGTTCCGATCAGGCCGCGCGCTTGATCTTGGCGAAGCTCTCGAACGTCGCCCGCACATTCTTGTCGGCGCGCGCCAGCATCGGCTCCAGCTTCGCGACGAACGCATCGCCGTCGCCGCCCGGCGAGCGGTGCGCCATCTGCCACAGGCCGAACTCGCGCGTCTCCACGTGACGGCGCGACCGCGCGACGATCGCGCGGTGCCATGGATTCTGCTGGATGCGCGCGAACGCCGCTTCCACCTTGTCCTCCGGCCCTTCCAGCACCTGCAGGAAGCGGACCCCGTCCGAATAAAGCAGCCCGGTGATCGAATCGCGGGCATTGTTGCGGCGGGAAACGGCCAGGATCGCCTCCACGTCCGGCGCGTTGCGCGCGCTGCTGATATAAACGAGTTGAAGCATGGATCGGTCCTCCTTGGTCCCTCATGGAACAAGGCCTTGAATATCCGGTAAAATCGGGGTTGATGAAGGTTAGCCTCTCCACCGGCGGGCGAAGGTCAGCCCACCATCACCAGCGGCTGGGCAAGATCGCGCGCCCAGGCGACGAAGGCGGCCTCCGGCATCGGCTCGGCCACGCCATAGCCCTGCACCACGTCGCACCCGATCACTCGCATCACATCGGCCTGTGCCCGGGTTTCGATGCCCTCGGCCACGGCCTCGCAGCCGATGCCATGGACCAGCCCGACCAGCGCCTGCGCCACCGCGCGCGCCTCCGGCTCGTCGGCGATATGCTCGATCAGGCTGCGGTCCAGCTTGATGCGATCGATCGGCAAGGAGCGAAGCCGCGCGAGGTTGGTATAGCCGGTGCCGAAATCGTCCACCGCGATCGTCGCGCCGTCACGACGCAGCGCGGCAATGGCGGCGACCACCTCGTCCGAACAATGCATGGCCAGCGTTTCGGTGATCTCCAGCTCCAGCAGCCGCGCCGGCGCATCGGCCAGCATCATCGCCTCGCGCAGGCGGCGGAAGAAGCCCGCATGGTCGAGCTGACGCGCCGAGATGTTGACGGCAAGCCGCTGCTCGATCCCGCCCCTCGCCCAGCGCGCGATCGTGTCGGCCACCGCGGCGATCACCCATTCGCCGATCTCCACGATCAGCCCGGTTTCCTCCGCGCGGCGCAGGAAGGTTCCGGGCAGGCGCAGGCCGTCCACCGGGTGCTGCCAGCGCAGCAGCGCCTCGGCCGCCACGATGCGGCCCGTGCTCATGGAAATCTGCGGCTGGAACACGAGCGTGAACTGGTCGCGCGCGATCGCCTCGCGCAGGTCGCCCTCCAGCCGGATGCGCTCGGCGATCTCCGCGGCCAGCGCGGCCGTGAAATGCTCTGCCCGCCCCCGGCCATTGGCCTTGGCATGATACATGGCGACATCGGCCGCGCGCATCAGGTCCGTCAGGTTCTCGCCGTGGTCGGGGCGCAGCGCGATGCCGATGGAGGCGCCGATCTCGACATCCGTGCCCATCAGGTCGAAGGTTTCCCCCAGTGCGAACAGCGCGCCGCGCCCGATCCGCGCCGCCTCGCGCGCGTCCCGCACGTTGGGAAAGAACATCGTGAACTCGTCGCCCGCCAGCCGCCCGATCAGCGGCACCGGCGAGTCCGTTTCCGCGCAGAACCGGTCGGCAACCGCCCGCAACCGGTTGGCCACCATGCCTAGCAGCATGTCGCCCATGGCATGGCCCATCGTGTCGTTGACCGACTTGAACCGATCGAGGTCGATGAAGAACAAGGCCCCGGTCTGGTCCGGCGGCATCTCCGCCAGCATCCGCTCGGCCGAACGGCGGAAATTGGTGCGGTTCGGCAGCGCGGTGACCGGATCGAACATGGCGAGCCGGTGCACGCTCTCCAGATTGGCGTGGAGCTGCGCGAACAGGCCGTGCATGGCGTCGGCGAGCTGCGGCACCGCTTCGCCGATCTCCGCCGGCACCTCGCTTTCGAGATCGCCGTGCGCGGCGCGCGACAGGCGCGCAATGGCCGCATCGATCGCTCCCGCCGTGTTGGAGATCGCCCGCTCGGCCGACGCCCAGCAGAACACGGCGCAGACGATCGCCGGGATCAGCGCGGAGCCGATATTGGCCCAGCCGATCGACCCGCCGGCGGAAGTCGCCAGCAGCGCAAGGAAGAACGCCACTGCGCCCGAGGCCAGCGCAAAGCGGACGGCGCGCGAATGTAACGTTACGCCTTCCATCTGATCGCTGTTCCGCCCCTGCGGCAAACACCCGATGCAGTTCGGGCACGATCGAAAATGGAGGGCAAAGGTTAAGAAAGTCGTTCCAACCGCCGCCGGCGGGCAAAGAAATCGCCCTGCCCTGCCCGCTCGACAGAGACGCGGGGTGGTGTCAGCGGCGCGGGTCGCGCGCGCGGCGCAGGACGATATACAGGGCGCCGCTGCCGCCATGGCGCGGATGCGCGCCGCGAACGGCGGCAATGGCCGAGGAATGGCGCGATCCGGCCAGCCAGTCGTTCACTGCCGCGCGGATCGCCCCGCGCGCATGCGGTCGCTCGCTTTCCGGGCGCGGCGGCTTGCCGGTGACCAGCAGGATCACGCGATCGCCCGCCGCGATCGCCCGCTCCAGCGCATCGTCGAGCAGGCCATAGGCAGAATGCAGATTGTGGCCGTGCAGGTCGACCGTGCGATCCGGAACAACGAGCCCGCGCGTCACCTGCCGGTCCCAGCTGCCGTCCAGCGTCGCGCTGTCCAGCGGGCGCGCGGCGGGCGGCGGTGGAGGCGGCGCAGGAGCCGCCGCCGGCACGCGCCCTGCTTTCGCCTTGGCCGCCCTTGCCGGCGGCGGGGCAGCCACCGGCCTGGCCTGCGCCGTTGTCGCGGCGGCGGCTCTCACCGGCAAGGCCGTGCGGTGCAGCGGACGCACGCTGACGAGCACACGCGCCCACAGCGCGCGCTCGTCAGGGCTGAGCGGACGATCCGCCATTGCCGCCCGAAATGCCGAGCGCGGCGCCGAGATCCGGCCGCGGCGCCGGGCGGCTGCCCGCCAGCCGGGCCGCAGTGCCACGCGGAAGGAAGAGAAAGGCGGTGCCGCGCGCCGACATGCCGCCGGCGATCGCCCGCGCGTCGGCACCCGCGCCCCAGAACGTGTCCACCCGGTTGGGCCCGCGGATCGCGCCGCCGGTATCCTGCGCCACCCACAGGCCGTTCGCGTCGGCCCGGTCCATGGACAGGAACACGGGCGCGCCCAGCGGGATGAACTTCGGATCGGCGGCCACCGTCACCTGGCCCAGCACCGGCAGGCCGAGCGCGCCCAATGGCGCTCCCGCCAGCTCGCGGAAGAACACATAGCTCTTGTTCTCGCGCATCACCTGCCGCCCCTCCTCGGGATGCGCGTGGAGCCAGGCGACGAGGCCCTGCATGGAGGCCTGGCTGCGGTCCACCAGCCCGCGATCCAGCATCAGCTTGCCGATGCCGGTATAGCCGCGGCCGTTCTGCGTGTCGTAGCCGATGCGCATGGTGCCGCCGTCGGGCAGCTGCAGCTCGCCCGAGCCCTGCACCTGCAGGAAGAACAGCTCCACCGGGTCCGCGGCCCAGGCGATGATCGGCGCGCGGTTGTGCAGCGCGCCTTCCTCGATCTGCGTGCGGTCGAAATAGGGTACCAGCTTGCTGCCCTCGACCCGCCCGCGCACCGCCTTGCCGGCGAGCTCCGGGTTGAACGCGCCGAGATCCACGTCGATCAGGTCGCGCGGGCGGCCATAGACCGGCGTTTCATAGCCCTCCCGCCGATCGCGAGAACCGGCGATGGTGGGAATGTAATAGCCGGTGGCGAACGCCTTGCCGTCGCCCACCTGCACCGCCTCCAGATAGGTGGCGAAGAAGGCGCGTGCGCCGCCCGCCGGCACCGTGCGCGCGGCGGTGCACGCCGGCTGCCAGTCCGCCCCCTGTGTGAGCCCGGACAGGTCCGCCCGCCGCACGAGGGAGGCGCACGAATTGCGAAAGCCGGCCAGCGCCGCGGCGGCCTGCGCCTCCGTCAGCGGCAGGCTTTCGATCGCCGGTCCAGGCACCACGCCCGCGCCCGCCGCACTGGCCGGGCTCGGCGGCGCAACCACCGGCACCGGCGCCATCGGCACGGAGGGGATCGGCTGGCGGACAGGCGGCGTGGGGATCGATGCGGACGGACGGCCCGCAGGAGGGCGCCCCACGACCGGCGTGCGGCCGGCCGGACGCGCCGGCGGCTCCACCGTGCTCACGCAGGCGCCGAGCGCCAGCGCGGCGAGCGATGCGACAATGCTGCGGCTGCGCGCCGCCCCTTCCCCCCGGAACAACGATCAGGCCTCGTCGGTGTCGGCAAGCTTCCAGTTCGGATCGCTGCTCTTCAGCGTGCGGGCGAAGGTCCACACGTCATGCGTTTCCACCGCATCGGTCATCGATCCGGCGATCACGTTGCCGTCCGCGTCGCGCGTCACCGCGGCGATGTCCGCATCGAAGCGCACGGTGATCCGCGCCTCGCGCCCGTTGAGCGTCGCATCGCTCACCACCGCGCGCTCGATCGAGACCAGGCGGTTGTCCAGCACATGGCCCGCCGCCTTGCGCTCGGCGATGGCCGCCACGAAGGCGTCGCGCACGTCCGGCGCGGCCAGCCAGTCGAGCTGCCGTTCGTCGCCCTGCCAGAACGCCTCCAGCACCATGCGATAGGCGCCCTGCGCGCCTTCCAGGAAGCGCGTCAGGTCGAAACCGGGCTCCGCCGCCACGATCGCGCGCAGGCCGGCCTCGGCGCCACGCTCGATGTTGCGGTTGGCGGCCTCGCGCGCTTCCGGCACCGTTTCGATCGGGCGCGGCAGCGTGGTGATCGGCGCACGATCCTCCGCGGCCTTGGGCAGCGGCTGCTCATGGCCGGTGCGCTTGCCCAGCACCGTGTACAGGCGAAGGGCGAGGAACATGGCCACCATGGCGAGAACAACGACGTAGAACATGATAAACGGGCACCTCGAGCTTCCCGGTACATAGGCGCAACGCGCGACATGTTCAAATCGCCGCATGCGCAAGGCAGCAGGAACGTTGAACAAGCGCGGCGCGGCTGCTAGTCGCCGCGCTTTCACGAACAGGACGAGCACGCATGGCAGACGAGACGGACGGCATCAACTTCGCGGAGCCGCTGGCCAACGGCGCCGACACCGCGCCGGCGATCGGCCTCATCTCGCAATATGTGAAGGACCTGTCGTTCGAGAACCCGAACGCGCCGGCCATCTACCAGTCGGCCGCACAGCCCGCGATCGACGTGCAGTTCAACATCGGCACCAGCCAGGTCGGCGACGACGTGCACGAAGTGGTGCTGAAGATCGAGGCGCGCGCCGAGGCCGAGGGCACCGTGGCGTTCATCGTCGACCTGTCCTTTGCCGGCCTGTTCGGCATCCGCAACGTGCCGGAAGAGCATCTGCGCCCGTTCCTGCTCGGCGAAGCGCCGCGTCTCCTGTTCCCCTTCGCCCGCCGCGTGCTGGCCGATGCGGTGCGCGACGGCGGCTTCCCGCAGCTGATGCTCGATCCGATCGACTTCTCCTCGCTCTACCTCCAGCAGGCCGAGGCGGACGGGATCAGCATCGCCGGACAGAGTGGTCAGGCCTGATCGGGGCTGACCGGGCGGGTTCGGGCGCGCGACGATGAATCTTGGCCGCGCGCTCGGCTCGGTGGGCGGGCTCACGCTTGCCAGCCGCGTGCTGGCGCTGGTGCGCGACACGCTGCAGGCGAGCTATGTCGGGGCGGGTTTCGCCTCCGACGCCTTCTTTGTCGCGTTCCGGCTGCCCAACATGTTTCGCGCCCTCTTCGCGGAGGGCGCCTTTTCCGCGGCCTTTATCCCCCTGTTCAACCGCAAGGTGGCGGAAGGCGGCGGCACGCCCGCGGGTGTGGACTTCGCCGAGCGCGCGCTGGCCGTGCTCTTTCCCGTGCTGGCGCTGTTCACCGTCGCCATGCTGATCGCGGCCGGACCGATCACCTGGGCGCTTTCCGGCGGGTTCGAGCGCCAGCACCCCACGCCCGAACAGTTCGCCTTTGCGGTGACGCTGTCGCGCTGCACCATTCCCTATCTGATGCTGATCAGCCTGGTTTCCCTGCTGGGCGGCATTCTCAATTCGCTGAACCGCTTCTGGGTGAACGCGGCGGCGCCGGTCCTGCTCAACGTGGCGATGATCGGGGGGCTGGTCTTCTTCCACGGCGCGGACGCTTATGCCACCGCCCGCACCCAGGCGATCTCCGTGACGGTGGGCGGGGCGTTGCAGCTGGTCTGGCTTGCCTTTGCCTGCGCCCGCGCCGGCGTGAAGCTCCGCCTGCGGCTGCCGCGCATGGACGACGACGTGCGCCAGCTGCTGCGCCTGATCGTGCCGGCGGCGGCGGGCGCGGGCGCGGCGCAGATCAACCTTGCGATCTCCACCGCGCTTGCCGGCGGCCTCCTGTCGGCCGGCTCGATCTCGGCCATCTATTATGCGGACCGTCTGAACCAGCTGCCGCTCGGCATGATCGGCATCGGCCTGGGCACCATCCTGCTGCCGGTCGTGTCCCGCCTGCTGAGCGAGGGGCGCGAGGCCGAAGCGATGGAGACGCAGAACCGGGGCCTGGAACTGGCGCTGTTCCTCACCCTGCCCGCCACCGCCGCCTTCGTCTTCGCAGCCGAGCCGATCGTGCGCGGACTGTTCCAGCATGGCGCCTTCGATGCGGCCGACACGCGCCGCGCGGCGCTCGCCCTGACCGCCTTTTCGCTCGGCCTGCCCAGCTATGTGCTGGTCAAGGTGCTGACCCCCGGCTTCTACGCCCGGGCCGACACCAGGACGCCGGTGCGGCTGGCGCTCTGGTCGGTGGGCGTGAACCTGGTCGGCAACCTGCTGCTGATCCCGCTCCTCGGCCGCCACGACATCGGCCAGGTCGGCCCGCCGCTGGCCACCGCGATCGCCTCCACCGTCAACGTCGCGGCGCTGTATGTCACGCTCGCCCGGCGCGGGCATTTCGTGCTGGACCAGGCGGTGCGCCGCAAGGTGCCGCGCCTGGCACTGGCCGCCCTGCTGATGGGCGCCGCTTTGCTGCTGGTGACGCCGTGGATCGAGCCGCACCTCACCGGCTCGCTGGTGCGCCGCGGCCTGGCGCTTGGCGCTCTGGTCGGCGCAGGCGTTGCCGTTTATGGCCTCGCCTGCGTCGTCACCGGCGCCTATCGCCTGTCCGACCTCAAGTCCCTCCTTCGTCGCAGAGCCTCTTCCCGATGACCACCATGCGCGTCGTTTCCGGCATCAAGCCCACCGGCAACCTGCACCTCGGCAACTATCTCGGCGCGATCCGGCAATGGGTCGTGATGCAGGACGATGTGGCCGCGAAAGGCGGCGAAAGCCTGTTCTTCATCGCCGACCTCCATGGCCTGACCGAGTGGATCGCGCCGGAGGAGCTCGCCGGCCACACGATCGAGATGGCCGCCGCGCTGATCGCCGCCGGGATCGACCCCGCCCGGTCGATCCTGTTCAACCAGGCCCGCGTGCCGCAGCATTCGGAGCTGTCCTGGCTGCTCAACAACGTCGCGCGGGTCGGCTGGCTCAACCGCATGACGCAGTTCAAGGACAAGGCCGGCAAGAACCGCGAAGGCGCCTCCGTCGGCCTCTACGACTATCCGGTGCTCATGGCGGCCGACGTGCTGCTCTACAACGCCACCCACGTGCCCGTCGGCGAGGACCAGAAGCAGCATCTGGAGCTGACCCGCGACATCGCCACCAAGTTCAACCAGGATTACCGCCGCGAGCTGTTCGTGCTGCCCGAACCGATGGTCAGCACGGAGGCGCCGCGCGTCATGAGCCTGCGCGATCCGGGCGCCAAGATGTCGAAGTCCAACCCCTCCGAACAGGCGCGGGTCAACCTGATCGACGACGACGACACGATCGCCGCCAAGTTCCGCAAGGCCAAGAGCGATGCAGACGTGCTGCCGGACAGCGTTGCCGGCCTCGCCGACCGGCCGGAGGCGAGGAACCTCGTCACCATCTATGCCGCGCTCTCGGGCTCCACGCCGGATGCGGTGCTCGCCGAGTTCGCCGGGCAGGGCTTCGGCGCGTTCAAGCCGGCGCTGGCCGACCTTGCCGTCGCCACGCTCGGCCCGATCCGCGACCGCATGCTGCGCCTGCTGGACGACCGCGCGGAGGTCGGCCGGCTGCTGGAGGCCGGCGCCGAACGCGCCCGCGCGCTCGCCGCGCCGCTGCTGCTGGACGTGCAGCGGACCATGGGGTTGCAGGTTTCCACGTTGGGCGCCCGAGATTCTTGATCTCGGCCTCGCCCCATTGCACCATGAGCGAAACAAGCGAGGGGTCGATGGAGGGGCGGTGCGCGGCACCGACTCGCTGATCCCGAGGGCTTAGCCCTCAGCCCTCCAGCTGGCGCAGCAGCACCCGCACCGCCGAGTCCACGTCGCGGTCCTTGTCGCGCAGCTCCTCGATGCGGCGCACGGCGTGGATCACAGTGGAATGGTCGCGCCCGCCGAACTTGCGGCCGATCTCCGGCAGCGAGCGCGTTGTCAGGCGCTTGGCGAGATACATGGCGATCTGGCGCGGGCGTGCCACCACCACGGCGCGGCGCGCGGAGACGAGGTCAAGCGGCTTCAGCTCGAAATGCTGCGACACCGCCTTCTGGATCTCGTCGATGGTCACCCGCCGCTCGGCCCCGCGCAGCAGCTCGCCAAGCGTCGCCACCGCGAAATCCAGCGTGATCGCCTCCCCGGTCAGCTGCGAATAGGCGATCACGCGGTTCAGCGCGCCTTCCAGCTCGCGCACGCTGGCGCTGATGCGGCTCGCCAGCAGCTCCATCACCTCTTCCGGCACGCGCAACTCGGGCAGGTCGGCGCGCTTGGCGTTCAGGATCGCGCGGCGCATCGCGGCGTCGGGCGCCTTGATGTCGGCCACGAGACCGACGGACAGGCGCGAGGTGATCCGCGCTTCCACCCCGTCCAGCCCCTGCGGGCAGCGATCGGCGCTGATGACCAGCCGCTTGCCCGCCGCCATCACCTCGGCGATCGTGTGGAAGAACTCCTCCTGCGTCGAGTCCTTGCCGGCGATGAACTGCAGGTCGTCGATCATCAGGACGTCGGCGGAGCGCAGCCGCGCCTTGAAGGCAAAGGTGTCGCGGTTGCGCAGCGCCTGCACGAACTCGAACATGAAGCGCTCGGCCGACATCAGGATCACCCGCGCCGCCGGCACCGCCTCCAGATAGGCGTGCGCGATGGCGTGCATCAGGTGCGTCTTGCCGAGCCCCGTGCCCGAATGGAGGAACAGCGGGCTGAAACGCGGCACGCCGGGCTCGGCCAGCGCCCTGGCGGCGTTGAACGCCACCATGTTGGAGGCGTCCACCACGAACCGCTCGAAGGTGAAGCGCGGATCCAGCGGCGGGCGCTCGTCCGGGGCGATGCTCGCCACCACCGCAGGCGCGGCGGCAGGCGCCGGCGACGGTGCTGCGGCGAGGCCCGGCACGACCGCGACGTCCGCGGGCTCCGGCGCGTTGGCGGCGGTCAGCACCTGCGGCGTCGCACGCGCGATCCGCGTTTCCACTTCCACGCTGCGCACCTGGGGCAGCTGCTGGCGGAATTCGGCCAGCAGGCGCTCGGCATAATGATTGCGCACCCAGTTGGTCATGAATGCGGACGGCAGGCCCAGGCGGACGTGCTCCGGGTCGCCGGTCTCGATCAGCTCCATCGGCTTCAGCCACTGTTCGAACAGCCGGGCACCGGCCGACTCGCGCAGGTGCTGGCGTACGATCGCCCAGGCACGTGCGGTGTCGCTCATCCGGTCTCCAGCCCTGGCCAGCACGCGCAACTCCTCTCCATGCGGCGAAGCGGGTGCTCCGTCGCGCTTGGTTTCAATGCCTACAGTCCCCTGGACGCGGCCCCCGCCTCGTCCCGAACCAGCCAACGCTCTTGTGCAAGAGCCGGCGACAGAACGCCGCTGCGAGGTCGATGTATGAAGAACGGCGGGCAGCGATCAAGAGCCCGACACGCCACATTACTGAAATAAAGGATGTTGACTCGACTTCCGCCGCAGAAACGCGTTGAAAAACTTACAAGGCATTGTTTTCGCTGAGTTTTTGGAGACCCGGCGAAATGCCCTGCAACTCGAATCGTTGTAAATCCTGCGTTTTCTAGATTCGTTCTCCGCAGCCGATTGGCGCGCCCCGGAAGGTTCCGTTTTGCGCCGTCACGGGCACGAAAAAAGCCCGCCGGGATCGCTCCCGACGGGCCTTTCATCCGGCAGTCGATCGGCTCAGCCGAGCGAGGACACCGCCTTGGTCAGGCGCGAGAACTTCCGGCTGGCGGTGTTCTTGTGGAACACGCCCTTGGCGACGCCGCGCGCCAGCTCCGGCTGTGCAGCGGCAAGCGCGGTGGTGGCCGCTTCCTTGTCGCCGGCGGCCAGGGCGGCCTCCACCTTCTTGATGAAGGTACGGATACGGCCAACGCGGTTGCCGTTGACCTCCGCGCGACGGTCGTTGCGGCGGATGCGCTTCTTCGCTTGCGGCGTGTTCGCCATGAAAACCTCTATGCCGGTGCAAATGGAAAAGGGCCGCGAGTTGCTCCCGGCCCCGGAAAGTGCGGCTCCTTAGCGAGAAGCACCCGCGCGGTCAACTCACGTCTGGCAAGCGGGGCACCAGAAGGTGGAGCGGCCGCCCTCCGTGTAGCGCTTCACCGTGCCGCCGCAGCCGCAGGGCAGTCCTTCGCGGCCATAGACCTGGAACTGCTTGGAGAAATAACCCAGTTCCCCGTCGGGCGCGGCAAAGTCGCGCAGGGTGGAGCCGCCGGCCGCGATCGCCTGTTCCAGCACCAGCCGGATCGCGGGCACCAGCCGCTCCAGCCGGGCCAGCGCGATTCGCCCGCCGGCGCGCCTGGGCGAGATGCGCGCCTCGTACAGCGCCTCGCAGACATAGATGTTGCCCAGCCCGGCGACGATCCGCTGGTCCAGCAGCAGCTGCTTCACCGATGTTTTCCGCCCGGCAAAGGCCGCATGGAGGTGCGCCGCGGTCAGCTCGGGCCCGAGCGGCTCCGGCCCCAGCGCGCGGAACGGCGGATAGGCATGGGCCAGCCCGCTCGTGGGCAGGAGATCGACAAAGCCGAATCGCCGCGGATCGTTGAGCGCCAGCCGCCACCCGCCCGCCGTCTCGATCACCAGATGGTCGTGCGGCAGCAGCTCGACCGGATCGACGCGCCAGCGCCCCGACATGCCCAGGTGAAAGATCATCGTGTCGCCGCGATCCGTCTCCACCAGCCCGTATTTGGCGCGCCGGGCAAGCGCCGTGACGGTCGCCCCCGTCATCCGCTGGCGCAGATCCGGCGGAAACGGATGACGCAGATCGCCGCGGCGCGGCTCCACGAGCAGGAGGCGCTGCCCTTCCAGCACGGGGCGCAGGCCGCGCACGGTTGTCTCGACTTCGGGTAGCTCCGGCACGCCTTCCCGCTAGGTTGCGTTTGCTCCGCCCACAAGGCCCCGCTAGAGCCGGGCCATGAGCGACACCGTTTCCTTCGGCTACCAGGACGTTTCCCCCGAGGAGAAGACCGCCCGCGTCGGCGGCGTCTTCACCAACGTGGCGGCCAAATACGATCTCATGAACGATGCCATGTCCGGCGGCATGCACCGCTTGTGGAAGGACCGCTTCGTCGCCAAGCTGAAACCGCGCGAGGGCGAGCAGATCCTCGACATGGCCGGCGGCACCGGCGACATCGCCTTTCGCATCGCCCGCTCCGGCGCGAGCGTCACGGTGGCGGACATCAACCCGGCGATGCTGGAGGTCGGCATGGACCGCGCCGCCAAGCGCGGGCTGGACGGCCTCGTCTGGACCGAGGCGAACGCCGAGACGCTCCAGTTCCCCGATCGCTTCTTCGACGGCTACACGATCGCGTTCGGCATCCGCAACGTGACCGACATCCCCGCCGCCCTGCGCGAGGCGCACCGCGTGCTGAAGCGCGGCGGGCGCTTCTTCTGCCTCGAATTCTCCACCACCGAATGGCCGGGCTTTGGCGACGTGTACGACGCCTATTCGCACAAGCTGGTGCCGCAGATCGGCAAGCTGCTGGCGAATGATGCCGACAGCTATCGCTACCTCATCGAATCGATCCGCCGCTTCCCGAAAATGCCCGAGTTCAAGGCGATGATCGCCGAGGCCGGCTTCGTGCAGGTTAGAGTGGAGCCGATCATGGGTGGCCTTGTCGCCATTCACAGCGGCTGGAAGATTTGAGGGTGGCCACAATTCGATCCTCCCCTGCAAGGGGAGGGGGACCGCGCGCGCAGCGCGTGGTGGAGGGGTATCCACCTCTCGATAGCGCGCTACCCCTCCACCACCGCCTGCGGCGGCGGTCCCCTTCCCCCTCCGGGGGAGGATCAAGGGCGTGACCTCTCCCGTCGTCCATACCTGGCGGCTCCTGAAATGGGGCCGCATCCTCGCGCGGCATGGCGCCTTGCGCGGGATCGAGCGCGATCCGAACACGCCGCCCAATTTGCGCCGCCTGCTGCGCCTCGCCCGCTTTGGCGCGCGGGTGCCCAAGGTGCCGCGCTATGCCGATGCGCTGCAGGCGATCGGCCCGGCCGCGGTGAAGCTCGGCCAGACGCTCGCCACGCGGCCCGACATCATCGGCGAAGCCGCCGCGCTCGACCTCCAGCGGCTGCAGGACAACCTGCCTTCCGTGCCGTTCGAGACGGTTTACGCCTCCATGACCGCCGCGTTCGGGCGCGATCCGATGGACCTGTTCGCGCGCATCGAGGAGCAGCCGGTCGGCGCGGCCTCCATTGCGCAGGTGCACCGGGCGATCACCACCGATGGCCGCACCGTGGCGGTGAAGGTGCAGCGGCCCGGCGTGGAGGAGGATTTCGCCCGCGCGATCGACACCTATCAATGGGCCGCGGCGCAGATCGAGGGCATGGGCGGCGAGCTCGCCCGCCTGCGCCCGCGCCTAGTCATCGAGACGTTCAAGCGCTGGACCGCGCGCGAGCTGGACCTGCGCCGCGAGGCCGCCTCCGCCTCCGAGCTGAAGGACTCGATGGCCGCCGAGCCGGACTTCCACGTGCCGGAGATCGACTGGGCGCGCACCAGCGGCAAGGTGCTGACGCTGGAATGGATCGGCGGCATCAAGCTGTCGAACCGCACCGCGCTGATCGAGGCGGGCTATGACCTGCCGCGGCTGGCCAACACGCTCGTCCACGCGTTCCTGCGCCAGGCGATCGCCGAGGGCTTTTTCCACGCGGACATGCACCAGGGCAACCTGTTCGCCCTGCCCGGTGCCAACGGGCGGGGGCGCATTGCCGCGATCGATTTCGGCATCATGGGCCGGATCGACCGGCGCGCCCGCGTGTGGCTGGCCGAGATCCTCTACGGCCTCATCACCGGCAACTACAAGCGTGTGGCCGAGATCCACTTCGAGGCCGGATACGTGCCGCCGCACCACAGCGTGGCGGAGTTCGCGACCGCCTTGCGCGCCGTGGGCGAGCCGATGCGCGGCTTGCCGGTGAAGGACATGTCGATCGGCATGATGCTGGACGGCCTGTTCTCCATCACCCGCGATTTCGACATGCAAACGCAGCCGCACCTGCTGCTGCTGCAAAAGACCATGGTCATGGTGGAAGGCGTCGCCACCGCGCTCGATCCGGATATCAACCTGTGGAACGCCGCCGCGCCGTTCGTGCGCGAGTGGATCCGCACGGAGCTTGGCCCCGAGGCCGCGATCGCCGACCGGCTCATCACCGACCTGCGCACCTTTGCGCGCCTGCCCGACCTCATCCGCAACATCGAGGCGCGCTATCCCGCGCCCGGCGGCGCGCCCCCTGCCCCGCCCCTGCGCGAGATCGAGGTGGTGCGGATCGGCTCCGGCTGGCGCTATGTCGCGGTGGCGTTGTTCAGCGCCGCGCTGGCGGTGCTGGCGACATGGCTGGTGCTCGGCTGACGCGGCGCCTGCCTCCGCTGTGGCTGGCGGAGGGCAGCCGCTTTGCCGGCCTGTCGCGCCCGCGCGCGCGGCTGGTGCTGGCGCTGCTTGCACTGTTGCTCGCCGCCTGCCTGACGGCGCTCGCCTCGCCCGGGCCGCCGCCGGTCAGCCACGATCCGGCGCAGCGCGGCAACGACCAGGCCGATGTGGTGCTGTACGAAGGCATCGTCTCCGGCGTGCGCCATGGCGGGGAATATTACGACGTCGCCGCGCACGCGCTGCGCGCCGGCAATTACCCGCTGCGCCCCTTTGTGACCTTCCGCCTGCCCACGCTGGCGGTGGTGCAGGCGCATCTGCCGCCCTTTGCCGTGCCGCTGTTGCTATATGCGCTGGCGGCCGGGGTCGTCGCCGCATGGTACGGCCGGCTGCGCCCCGCCTTTGTCCGTCCGCCCCCGCTTGCGGTGGCGCTGGTGCTGCTGATCGCCGGCATGGCGGCCTTCGTGCAGGCGGAACTCGCCACCTTTCACGAGGTCTGGGCCGGGCTCCTGATCGCGCTCGGCCTGGCGGTGCGCCGCGAGGATCGCTGGACCGAAGCGGTCGCGCTGGGCCTCGTCGCCATGCTGATCCGGGAAACCGCCGCGCTGTATGTCGCGATCATGCTCGGCCTTGCCCTGCTGGAGGGCCGCGGGCGCGAAGCGGGCGGCTGGGCGGGGGCGCTCGCCGTGTTCGCGGTGGTGGTGGTGCTCCACGCCCGCGCCGTGGAGCAGGTGGTCCGCCCGCTCGATCCCGCCTCGCCGGGCTGGGCCGGGATGCTCGGCTTCGGCTTCTTCGTAAAGACCATGACCCTGTCCACCGCGCTGGCGCTGGCGCCGGCATTGCTGGCCGCGCTGCTGGTCGGTTTCGCCCTGTTCGGCTGGTTCTGCTGGGCAAGCGGCACGGCGCTGCGCGTGCTTGCCACGCTGGCCGGCTATGCATTGCTCCTGTCCCTGTTCGGACGCACCGACACCTTCTATTGGGGGCTGATGGTCGCGCCCACGCTCCTCCTCGGCCTCGCCTTCCTGCCCGATGGCCTGCGCGACCTAGTGGCCGCCGCGCGCGACGGGCGGCGCATCACCGTGACGCGAGTGCAGCCATGAAGCGCATCCTGTTGATCGTCGGCGGCGGCATCGCCGCGTACAAGGCCTGCGAGCTGATCCGCCTGTGCCGCCGCGCCGGCATCGCCGTGCGCTGCGTCACCACGGCGGGCGCGGAGCATTTCGTCACCCCCATGACGCTGGCAGCACTCAGCGAGAACCAGGTGTTCACCAGTTTGTGGGACCTCAAGGACGAGGCGGAGATGGGCCATATCCAGCTCAGCCGCGAGGCGGACCTTCTCGTGGTCGCCCCCGCCACCGCGGACCTGATGGCGCGCATGGCCGCCGGCATCGCCGACGATCTCGCCACCACCGTGCTGCTCGCCACCGACACGCCCGTGCTCGCCGCGCCGGCGATGAACGTGCGCATGTGGCTGCACCCGGCCACGCAGCGCAACGTCGCCCAACTGCGCGCCGACGGCGTGGAGGTGATGGCGCCGGACGAAGGCGTCATGGCCTGCGGCGAGTTCGGCCCCGGCCGCCTGCCCGAACCCGAGGCGATCTTTGCCGCGATCCAGCGCCGGCTCGCACCGGCGCCGCAAAGCCTGACGGGCCGCCACATCCTGGTCACCGCCGGCCCCACGCACGAGCCGATCGATCCGGTGCGCTTTCTCGGCAACCGTTCCTCGGGCAAGCAGGGTTTCGCCATCGCCGAAGCCCTGGTCGCGCTGGGCGCCCGCGTGACCTTGGTCGCCGGCCCCGTCTCGCTGCCGACCCCGGCGGGCGTGTCGCGCATCGACGTGCAGACCGCGCGCGAGATGGCCGCCGCGGCCGAAGGCGCGCTGCCTGCGGATGCCGCGGTGATGGTGGCCGCCGTCGCGGACTGGCGGGTGGAGCCGGCCGCGGGCAAGATCAAGAAAGGCGCAGGCGCCCCGCCCGCCCTCGCCCTGGTCGAGAACCCGGACATCCTCGCCACGATCGGCCATGCCGCCCGCCGCCCGCGCCTGGTTGTCGGCTTTGCGGCCGAAACCGACACGGTGGTCGAGAATGCCCGCGCCAAGCTCGCGCGCAAGGGCGCGGACTGGATCGTCGCCAACGATGTGTCCGGCGACGTGATGGGGGGCGAGACCAACGCGATCCACATCGTCACCGCCGCCGGCGTGGACAGCTGGCCGCAACTGCCCAAGGCCGCGGTGGCGACGCGGCTGGCCGAGCGGATCGCCGCGGCGCTTTCGGGCGAAAGCCTGGCTTGAGCCGCGACAAGGCCTGACGGTTTCGACAAACCGTTTCGCTGCCGCTATAGCCCGTGGCATGAGCGAAACGCTGCCGATCGCGATCAAGCGACTGCCGCACGGCGCCGGCCTGCCGCTGCCTGTTTATGCCACCTCCGGCGCCGCCGGGCTCGACGTGGTGGCGGCGGAGGACGTGGATCTCGCGCCCGGTGCCCGCCATGCCGTGGCGACCGGATTTGCGCTGGGCATACCCGCCGGCTTCGAGGTGCAGGTGCGCCCACGCTCCGGTCTGGCGCTGAAGCATGGCGTCACCTGCCTCAACACGCCGGGCACGATCGACAGCGACTATCGCGGCGAGGTGAAGGTGATCCTCGCCAATCTGGGCGACCGGTCCTTCCCGGTGCGCCGCGGGGAGCGGATCGCCCAGCTGGTGCCGGCGCGGGTACAGCCTGCGCGCATGGTCGAGGTTTCCGAGCTCGACGACACGGCCCGCGGCATCGGCGGCTTCGGATCGACGGGACGATGACCGCCCTTCTGCTCGCCTCCGTTCTTGCCCTGCAAGCCACGCCCGGCCCTGCGCCGGCCCCGGTTGCCGGCGACGTGCCGACCGACTGGGGCGCGCTGGCCGAGCTGCCCTATGTCAACGTGCCGCGCCTTCGCGGCAGCTATGTCCGCTTCGTGGTGGAGGAAGTGCGCAGCGGCCGATGCGACATCGCGCCGGATGCCGACGGCACCTTTCGCGTGCGCGTGCCGCTGGTGGTGCAGTTGAGCGCCACCGGCACGGTGAAGCGGATGGTGCCCGCCGCCATCGGCTGCCCCACGGTGGAGCAATATACGGTGGGGCTGGTGCAGAACCTCACCCGCGGCAACGTCCGCCTGGCATCGATGCAGGGCGATGGCTGGTATCGCACGGCGATGAACTTCACGTGGAAATAACGCTCCGGTGATCGCGCTCACCGACGAGGAGCTCGATCGCTACGCCCGCCACCTGGTGCTGCGGGAGATCGGCGGGCGGGGACAGCGGCGGCTCAAGGCGGCGCGCGTCGCGGTGATCGGCGCCGGCGGGATCGGCGCGCCGGTGATCCAGTATCTCGCCGCCGCCGGCCTCGGCACCTTGCGCCTGATCGACGACGACCGGGTGGAACTCTCCAACCTTCAGCGCCAGATCGTGTTCGGCGATGCGGACCTCGGCGCGCCCAAGGTCGAGGCAGCGGCCCGTGCCGCGTCGCGGATCAACCCGCTCGTCCAGGTGGAAGCCCGCCAGGCGCGCATCGTCGGCGCCGCGGGTGCGGCCGAACTGATTGCCGGCATGGACGTGGTGATCGACGGCACCGACAATTTCGCCACCCGCCTTGCCGTCGCCGACGCGGCGCTTGCCGCGCGCATCCCGCTGGTGTCGGCCGCGGTGAACCAGTTCGAAGGGCAATTGGGCGTTTTCCGCGGCTGGGAACCGGACCGCCCCTGCTACCGGTGCTTCGTCGGCGACGCGCCCGGCCGTGAAGAGGACACCTGCGCCGAACAGGGGGTGCTGGGCGCGATGACCGGCGTCCTGGGAACGCTGGCCGCGCTGGAGGTCATCCGCTGCATTGTCCCGTTCGGGGACGACAGCGCCGGCAAGCTGCTGCTCGCCGATGCGCTTTCCCTGCGCTTCCGCACTCTGTCGCTGCCCAAGGATCCGGGCTGCCGGTGGTGCGCCGGCATCGGACCGGCGCAGATCCGCTAAACCACGTCATTGGGCTATGTTAATTCCGGCATTCGTCCCATGATGTGAAACGAATCGGAGGGAGCAGCGCTGGCGTGGGTCGCGGAGCCGCGCGCAACGCCACCGGTCGGAGAGCGTGCTTGACCTATACCGAGCTAGTCGCGGGCCACGCCGCCATCAAGGCATCGGCGCGGAAGCTGCGGAACTGCGTCGCGTCGCGCCATCCGCGGGCGAAGGCCGCCGCGGCACTGCTGCAGGAACTCGCACTTCTGCTGCTAGAGCATATCGACGGGGAAGCGCCCCTGTTCCGCAGCACGCGGGAGGCCGCCGCCGGCGATCGACATGCCGAGCTGGCCGCCCGATTCGAGCGCGAGTTCCAGTTGCTGCGCGAAAGCTGGTCCGCCTGCCTGTCTCGCTGGACCGGGGACCGGATCGCCGCCGATTGGTCCGGTTTCGCCGCGGAAAGCCGCGCGATGCTCGCCACCCTCGAGGAGCGGCTCGAATGTGAAGCCAGCGTGCTCTACTCGCTTGCCCTGCATTACCGCGTGATCGCGCCCTGATCCGCCCCCGCCGACAGCAGCGCGCGCACGTCCTCGGCCAGGGTCAGCGGATCGAACGGCTTAACGATCACGCCCACCGCTCCGCCGGCCTTGTAGGCCGCCACGTCGCCCGGGCGGGAACGCGCGGTGACGAAGATCACCGGCAGGGTCGCCGTGTTCGCCGAATGGCGCAGGCTGGCCAGCAATGTCGGGCCGTCGACCCCGGGCATCATCACGTCCAGCATTGCCACGTCCGGCCGCCACCCGCCCTCGAGAATCTCCAGCGCCTCGGCCGCGGTGGCGGCGCAGCGCAGGGTGATCGCCGGGTCGCGGGCAAAGGCCAGGTCGACGATGAACCGGATGTCCGCGTCGTCGTCCACATACAAGACCGAAAGCGGCGAGCCCCAGGCCGGTGCCCGCGGATCCATCATGCGGAAAGGCACGCTCGAACCGTCCGAAGATGCGCTGGCGGAACTGGAACGGCACGCCCGGCCCCCGATCCTCCACCCGCACGACCGCCCGCCCGCGACCATCGGCAACAAGGTCGATCCGCACCGGCGCGCCCGCAGGCGAGACGCGGATCGCGTTGGAGACGAGATTGCCCACCACCTGCACCAGCCGGCCCTCGTCGCCGTGCACGGGAACCGGCTCGTCCGGAACCTCGCAGATCAGCTCCAGGCCGCTGCCGCGTGCCAGCCCCTCGCTGCCGGTGCAGGCCTGTTCCACCACATGGCGCAGGTCAATCAACCCGCGGTCGAAGGTGAGACAGCCGGACTCCACCCGCTCGATGTCCAGCATGTCGTTGATAAGGCGGATCAGCCGGCGGGAGTTGCTGTCCGCGATCTCCACCAGCCGCGCGGCGCCCGGCGGCAGGGTCCCGGCGGCGCCCGCCCGCAACAGGCCCAGCGATCCGACAACGGAGGTCAGCGGGGTGCGCAACTCGTGGCTGACGGTGGAGATCAGCTCATCCTTGGCGTTCTCCACCCGCTTGCGTTCGGTGATGTCGCGCAGGGACACGATCAGATGATCGCCGCCCGGCAGCCGCATGACGCCCAGCGCGACGTCGACGGGGATGACCTGCCCGTCCCGCTGTCGCGCCGGCCGGTCCGAGAGATAGCTGCGGCCGAGTTCGCCGTTCCTCAGCCCGACCCGCTGGTCGAAGCTGCCCTCCCCCGGCGCGATGTTCACGATCGTGTTGATGTCGCGGCCGCGCATCTCCACCGTCCGGTAGCCCAGCATCGTGCAGGCCGCCGCGTTCATCGTCTCGATCGAGCCCGCGGGGCTGACGATCAGGATCGCGTCGATTGTGCTGTCGAGAATGGTGGTGTGGCGCGCCGCCGCCTCCACATCGGCCACCTGCCGCGCATGGCGAAGGCGGCGGCGTTGCCACAGCATGTAGAGGGCGCCGAACAGCAGCATGGTTCCGGCCCCCGCCAGCAGCGTGCTGCGATACAGCCGATTGCGCCTCGTTGACGCATCCCGGCGGCGGTCTTCGTTGCCCTTGGTTTCGCGCCCCATCGCCTCGTTAATGGTGCGCCACAGGCGGTTCATCACCTGTCGCCCGCGCCGGTCCGCGACGATCGCGACCGCCTGTGCATGGCGCCCCGCCTGCGCCAGGGCCACCGCACGGTCGAGAATGTCGATGCGCATCGCCACCAGTCCCGCAATCTGCGGCGCGCTCGCAAAGGGCTTGGCGGGCGAGGCGAGACACTGAGCGATGCTCTTGCGCGTCGCGCGATACGCCCGGAGAAAGGAGGGGTCACCCGTCAGCAGATAACCGCGCTGCGCCGATTCGGCATCGCGCAGGATGGAAAGCAGGTCCGCCTGCTGCTCGCGGCGGGCAAAGGAGCGTTCGGCCGCCGCGCGCAACGCTTCGGATCGCTGGAGGTGGTTGCGCTGCACCACCAGGGTGGTGACCAGCGCCATCGTGACCAGCACCGCCACCGCCATGTACGGCCAGGCGCGCGGCCCGCGCACCTGCCATGCCGACCAGCGCTCGCCCGCCGTCACACCGCCATTCCCGGACGCTCCGCACCGAACAGGGGTTGCACCGCCAGCAGCGCCTGCGTGCGATTGGACACGCCGAGCTTGCGAAACACAGCGGTAAGATGCGCCTTCACCGTCGCTTCGGTGATCGACAGGTCGCGGGCGACCTCCTTGTTGGACCGGCCATCGGCGAGCGCCAGCAGCACGTCGCGCTGCGCCGGGGTGAGATCGGCGATCTTCGCCCGCGCCGCCGCAATGCCGGGGCTTACATTGGTGGCCACCGGAAAATACGTACCGCCCAGGATCAGCCGGCGGAACACGGCGGCAATCTCGTCCAGCGGCAGGCTCTTGTAGACGAACCCGGCCGCGCCCAGCGCGCGCGCCGCCTCGACCAGGGAGGCGTCCTCGCGCGCCGTTACCATCACGATCGGGATGGAGGCGTCGCGATGCTGGAGCTTCAGCAGCCCCGAATAGCCGTGCGCATCCGGCAATTGGAAATCCAGCACGATCAGCCGAAAGGGCGGGCGGCTGTTCATCGCCGCCGCGGCGTCCGCGATGGACCCCACCCCCACCACCGTCGCCCCCGGCAGCGCCGCGCGCGCGGCCAGAGCGATCCCCTCGCGGGTAAGCGGATGGTCATCTGCGACAAGGATGCGCCCTGCCACGTCAATAACCCCTGTTTTCTCGGCCCTGTGTGGCCGGCTATATGCTCTGCCGTAGGAGACAAAACTATTCTCCCGGTGTTAATGATCCATGCGTAATAGGGCCGATCTGGCGCAATGTTGAATTTACCACCCCGGCCGCGCGTGCTGATCGTCGATGACGAGCCGCTGCAGCGCTGCTTTGCGCAGCGCGTGCTCGCCGCCGCGGGGTGGCAGGCGGAGGCCGTGGCCGAGGGCGCGGCCGCGGTCGCCGCCCTGGACGAGCCGGCGGCGCTCGTGCTGCTCGACCTGCACATGGCCGGAATGGATGGCGCGGCCACCCTTGCGGCGATGCGCGCCGCCTCCCGCAACGCCGCGGTTCCGGTGATCGCCTTCACCGCGACCCGGCTTGAGGACGTGGCGCCCCTGCTGGCGCGGGGGTTCGACGATTACCTCGCCAAGCCCTGCACCGCGGCCGAACTGCTGGCCTGCGCCGAACGGTGGCGCCCGCGCGCGCAAGGGGTGGAGGCAGACTGGCTCCAGCGCGTCTTCGGGCGGGCGGAGATCGACGCGCTGCTGGCGCGCTTCCGCGATCTGCTGGTCGAAGGGCTGGCGGCGACCGCCTCCGGCGAGGCGGTCGGCCTTGCGCATCGCGTGGCGGGCATCGCGGGCACGCTGGGCTTCACCACGCTGGGCCGTGCCTGGCTGGACCATTCGGAAGGGCGCGGCGAGCGGTTCGGCCTGCGCCGCGACACCCGGCTGGCGATCGGGGCCATCGACCGTCTCCTGGGGACGGGCGCATGATCCCGCGCGAACGCATCGCCGTCGCGCGCGTGCCGGGCGCGGAGGGCGGGGAGCTGCGCCTGTATCGCCGCGGCGGCGAGCACATGATCCTGCTCGGCGGCAACGAGTTGATGACCACGCGGTCCAGCGGATCGGAGGAGGCGCTGGCGACGATGACGGTCGCCCGCCTCGCCGCGCCCGCGCCCCGGCTGCTGATCGGCGGCTATGGCATGGGCTTCACCCTGCGCGCGGCACTGGCGGTGCTGCCGGCGCAAGCCGCGGTCACCGTCGTCGAGCTGGTGCCGGAGATCCTCGACTGGGCGCGCGGGCCGATGGCCGAGCTGACCGGGGAGGCGCTGGACGATCCGCGCGTCCGGCTGGTCGTCGGCGATGTCGGCGCCGCGATCGCCGCCGCGCGGCAGGATTTCGACGCGATCCTGCTGGACGTGGACAACGGCCCGGACGGCCTCACCCGCGCGGCCAATGACGGGCTCTACTCCGCCGCCGGCCTTGCCGCCGCGCGCGGCGCGCTCGCGCCCGGAGGCGTGCTGGCGGTCTGGTCCGCAGCGCCCGACCCGCGCTTCACCCGGCGGCTCGCCCAGGCCGGCTTCGTCGTGGAGGAAGCCCCGGTGCGCGCGCGGGGCGGCGCCAGGGGCCTGCGCCACCATCTCTGGTTCGCGCAGCGCCCCTGAAGGGGGCAAGCGCGCGGTGGACGATGCGGGCGATTGGCGCTACCCGCCCTCCCATCCTCCTCCTGCCATGCGGACCCGCCGATGCCCCAGCCCGCCGCGGCCCCTTCTTCCGGCCGCCTCCATTTCCCGCACCGGCACCTCACCGGCATCGAGGGGCTGCAGCCGCACGAGATCACCTTTCTCCTCGACGAGGCGGAAGGCTGGATCGAGCTGAACCGCCGCCGCGCCGAACCGGACAAGCGGCTCGCCGGCCTTACCCAGATCAACGCCTTTTTCGAGAATTCCACCCGCACGCTGCTCAGCTTCGAGATCGCCGGCAAGCGGCTCGGCGCCGACGTGGTCAACATGCATGTCGGGCAAAGCTCGGTGAAGAAGGGTGAAACGCTGATCGACACCGCCATCACGCTTAACGCCATGCGCGCGGACGTGATCGTCATTCGCCACCAGTCGTCGGGCGCGGTGCGGCTGATCGCCGACAAGGTGGACTGCCCCGTGCTCAACGCCGGCGACGGCAGCCACGAACATCCGACGCAGGCGCTGCTCGATGCGCTGACCATCCGCCGCCGCAAGGGCTCGGTCGCCGGCCAGCGCGTGGTGATCTGCGGCGACATCCTGCACAGCCGCGTTGCCCGCTCCAACATCCTGGCGCTCACCGCGCTGGCGGCGGACGTCCGCGTCTGCGCGCCCTCCACGCTGATGCCCGCGGCGATCGAGCGCATGTTCGTGACGCCGTTCACCGATTTCGACGCGGCACTGGAAGGAGCGGACGTGGTGATGATGCTGCGCGTGCAGAACGAGCGGATGTCGGGCGGCTTTCTCCCTTCCAACCGCGAGTTCGCCGCGCGCTATGGCCTGACGGAGGAGCGGCTGAAGCGCGCCGCGCCCGATGCGCTGGTCATGCATCCCGGCCCGATGAACCGCGGGGTGGAGATCACCTCCGCCGTTGCCGACGACAAGACGCGCTCCGCCATCACCGAGCAGGTGGAGACGGGCGTGGCGGTGCGCATGGCCTGCCTGGACGTGCTGACAAGGTCGGCGCGCGGCGTGGAGGGCTGGGCATGAGGCCGCTCGCCTTTCTCAACGCCCGGCTCGTCTGCCCGGCCGGTGGCGAGCGCGAGGGCGCGCTGCTGGTGGTGGACGAGGCGATCGCCGCGACGGGCACGATCGACATCCCGTCGCATGCGGAGGTGATCGACTGCAACGGCGCGCATCTCGCCCCCGCGATCGTCGACCTCGGCGTGCGCGCGATCGACCTGCCCGCCTTTCATGCCGGCGGCATCGTCCGCGTCGGCCTGATGCCGGACCAGTCGCCGGTGCTGGACGAGCCCGGCGCGGTGCAGCGCGCCGCGCTGATCGGCCGGCCCGACCTGTGGATCCATCCCATCGCCGCCGCCACCCGCGCGCTGGCCGGGGTGGAGCTGGGCGAAATGGCGCTGACCCACGCGGCGGGCGCGCGCGCGGTCGGCACCGGTGCGCGCTGGATCGCCGATTCGGGCGTGATGCGGCGCGTGCTGGCCTATGCCGCCGACCTTGGCCTGCCGGTGATCGCCCATGCCGAGGATGGCGGCCTGACCGGCAACGCCGTCGCCACCGCCGGCGAGACGGCGACGCGCATGGGCCTGCCTTCCGCACCCTCGCTGGCCGAGCCGCTGGCGATCGCCCGCGACCTCCTGCTGGCGGAGGAAACCGGCGCCCGGCTTCACCTGCGCGAGGTGACCACCGCCGCGGGGTTCAAGCTGGTGCGCGCCGCCAAGCGCCGCGGCGTGGCCGTTACCTGCGGCATCACCCCGGCGCACCTCCTCCTGTCCGACATCGCGATGAGCGACTTCCGCACCTTCCTGCGCCTGTCCCCTCCCCTGCGCGACGAAAGCGATCGGCAGGCGGCGCTGGCCGCGCTGGCGGACGGGACGATCGACGTGCTGTGTTCCGGCCACGACCCGCGCGGTCCGGAGGAGAAGCGCCTGCCGTTCGCGGATGCGACACCCGGCATGGCGGGGGCGGAAACGCTGCTCGCCCTGAGCCTGGGGCTGGTGCGCGACGAGCGGCTGTCGCTGGACCGCTTGTTCGCGCTGCTCGCGGCCAATCCTGCGCGTCTGTTGGGCGTGGAGACGGGCACGCTGGAAGTGGGCCGGCCGGCCGACCTCCTGGTCTTCGACCGCGACGCCCCGTGGCAGATCGACGGCGACCGCTTCCGCGCCAGGGCCGGCAACACGCCGTTCGACGGGCTGCCGGTGCAGGGCAAGGTGGTTCAGCTGTTCAAGGGCGGCCGGGCGCTGGCCTGACCGCTAAAGGACGGCTCGGGTCCGCCGCCTCAGCGCGAGGCGACCTGCATGCCCGCCTTCAGCCACGCCGCCATCTGGTCGCCGGCGCCGATGCGCACGAAGCACTTGCCGCCCTTGGCGCGCCACGACGCGCACAGCCGCGTCGCCTCGCCCCGGGGGAACCCGCCCACCGACAGCCGGTAGAAACTGCCCCCCTTCACCGACGCGTTCACGCCCTGCGGCTGATAGGCGGCGAACAGCGGCGCCCGGCTGCGAATGGCGGCCCACCGGTCGCGGGCCACCGACGCGCTCTGGAAGGCGCCGAGCTGCACGTAATAATTGCCCCGTGCCGGCGCGTCGGTCGCCACGGTGGCCAGCGACGGAGCGCTTGCCAGCCGCGCCTTGTAGGGCGCGCGGGCGACCAGCACCGGCGCGCTGCGCGCTGGCAGCGCCTGCAGCACTTCGCGCGGCGCGGCAAAGCGGATCGCCACGGCGGCGGCGTTCAGCTCCGCCGGCGCGGCGGCGACCTCCACCGGCTTGCCCGGCAGCGCGGGCGCCGGCACGGCGATCTCCACCACCGCCTTGCCCGCGGACTGGCCGGGCATGAACGCCTCCACCGGCGCCGCCTCCGCCACGCCCACCGGCGCGTTGAGCGCCAGCGCCACCGGCATGCCGGCATCCATCACCGGCTGCACGCCCAGCAGGCTTGCCACCTGGTCGGACGCGGATTTCGGCTTGGCGAACTGCGCCCAGTGCATGATGCGCTTGTCCGCCTCCAGGGGCGGCAGGTCGACCGAAACCATCGTCTTGGCCATCTGCCACTGGCCGGCGAGCGCCAGCGCCAGCGCGAAATTCTGCCGCGTCTTGGCATCGGCATCCGGCGCACGCACCGCGGCGCCCAGGATCTCCACGGCAGCGCTCGGGTCGCCGGCCAGCGCGATGGCAAGGCCGCGGTCGCTCGGCGCGATCGTCCGGGCATTGGCGTCCAGCGTCTCGCGCGCCGCGCTCCACTGCCCCTCGGCGATCTGCGCCAGCGCGAGGTTCAGCGCCGCGCGACCGTCCTGCGGGTCCAGCGTCAGCGCATCGGCAAAGGCGGAATGCGCGGAGGTGAAGCGGCCCGCCTTCATGTAGCTGAGGCCCAGCAGCGTGCGATAGCTCGCCACCTGCGGCGCGAAGCGCACCGCGGCCTCGGCATGCGCCACCGCCTCTTCGGCGCGCGCCTTGTCGAGCAGCTTGCCCGCGCGGCCCGCTTCCTGGCGCGCGGCCTTCAGCGTCTTGGCGTCCCCGTGATCGGCGGCGGTGACACCGGCAGCGGCGATCCCGCCGAGAACGAGCGCCGAGGCACCCAGGGCAATGGCGGCACGAAGGGTCATCGAGTCTCTCCCGAGGACTTGCCCGGTTCGGCACATTGGCGTGCAAGCTCCTCGATCTCGGGCAAGGTGGCGAGGAACTGGTCCAGCGCCTCGGTGACGAGAAGCTGGGCGGAACGGTTGCGGGTCGCGCTGGCCAGCCGCAGGCGCAGGTGGCGCTCGGCATCCAGGCGCAGGGTGAACGCGGCCTTGGCACCGCGCGTCACGGGCGCACGGGCGATCCGCGGCCTGGCCGGCTCGGCGGTGTTTGCGGCCGCAGGCTCCGGCTCCGGCTCGGCGACCGCCGCGGAGGGAGCGAACTCGTGTTCCAGCGCCTCGCGCTGGCGCAGCACCGGCGGCACCGGCGCTTCCGCCGGCAGCTCGGCTGCGGGCGCGGGCGTCGGCTCCGACGCGGACGCATCGCCCATGTCGTTCCAGCCGAGATCGTCGAGCGCTTCGCCAGGTCCGCCGAACCCGCCGAACCCTTGCGGGCGCATGGCGGGGCGGGCCTGCCCCTTGCGGGCGAGCAAACCCGAGGAAAGCGAGGCGAGTGGCTTTGGCTGTCCGAACATCGCCACCCTCCTCAGCTCACCACGCGGCGGCCGAAGCCGCCCGAGGCGTTGCGCGGCGCCCCGAAGCTCGCCGCGCTGGGCGCGGAGAACACGGTGCGGCGGAAATTCTTCTCCAGCCGGTCGGAGATGTACGACCACAAGGCCTGCACCTCGCCGGCGGAGCGGCTCTTGGGGTCCACTTCCATCACCGTGCGCCCGTCGATCATGGAGGCGGCGAAATCGGTGCGGTGGTGAAGGGTGACCGGCGCCACCGTGCCGTGCTGCGACAGCGCCACCGCGGCTTCGGACGTGATCTTCGCCTTCGGCGTCGCGCCGTTCACCACGAACAGCAAGGGCTTGCCCGCCCGCTCGCACAGGTCAACGGTGGCGCCCACCGCGCGCAGGTCGTGCGGGCTGGGGCGGGTCGGGATCACGATCAGCTCGGCGACCGCGATCACGCTCTGGATCGCCATGGTGATGGCCGGCGGCGTGTCGATCATCGCCAGCTTGAAGCCCTGCTGGCGCAGCACCTCCAGGTCGGCGGCGAGCCGCGCCACGGTGGTCTGCGCGAACGCCGGATACTCGGTCTGCCGCTCGTTCCACCAATCGGACAGCGATCCCTGCGGATCGATGTCGATCAGCACCACCGGGCCGGCGCCGGCCAGCTGTGCCTGGGTGGCGAGATGGCCGGACAGGGTGGTCTTGCCCGATCCGCCTTTCTGTGATGCCATGGCGAGAACGCGCATGAATGCCCCTGATTTGCCCCGTCTACGCTGCCGAAGTGACACGGGAGGCATCAAGAAGAGGTTAACGGAGCTCCGCGGGCCGGCGAAACGGGTCGCTGGTGAAGGAAATCTTTGCCATGTCGGCCCGTCGCTGCATTATGGCGGCGAACGGCAAGAAACAGCGGGATCAGGATCATGCGGGCGGGAACCATCATTGCGGCAGCGGCGCTGCTCGCGTCGGCCGGGCCGGCGCTGGCCGACACCAAGGCGGGCGTCGAGGCGTGGCAGCGCGGCGACTATCGCACCGCCGTCAACGAATGGCGCGCCGCCGCCAGGGCGAACGACGCCGACGCGCAGTTCAATCTCGGCCAGGCCTACAAGCTCGGCCGCGGCGTGCCCGTGGACCTGCCGGTCGCGGAAAGCTGGTACCAGAAGGCCGCCGCGCAGGGCCATCCCGATGCCGAGACCAATTACGGCCTGATCCTGTTCCAGAACGGCAAGCGCGACCAGGCGCGGCCGTGGCTGGAAAAGGCGGTCGCCCGCGGCGAGCCGCGCGCGCAGCTGGTGCTCGGCACCATGCTCTACAATGGCGACGGCGTGCCCCGCGACTGGCCCCGCGCTTATGCGCTGATGGTCCGCGCGTCCGGCTCCGGCATGGAACAGGCGACGCAGGTGCGCGCGCAGATGGACCAGTATATCCCGGAGGATCAGCGCCGCGCCGGCCTCGATCTCGCCCGCCAGTACGAGGCGCAGGCGCAGCGCCCGGCGCTGCCGCCGGTCGCGATGGCACAGAACGTCCCTCCGCCGCCATCCCGCCCGATCCGCGGCCAGCCGGTGCCCCCTTCGGCCGCCGTGGACGAGGGCGTGACCGCCGCCCCCCGTCCGATCCCGGCACCCGCGAGGGACGGCCGCGGCGCCGTCTCGCGCCCCGCCCCCGGCGTGTACGGCAGCGGCCAGGTGCCGCCGCCGGCGGAGCCGAGCCGTCCGGTCGTCACCACCCGCCCCGCGCCGCGCGCGCCCGCTCCCGCGCCGGCCCCGGTGCCCGTCCGCGGCAAGGGCTGGCGCGTGCAGTTCGGCGCGTTTCGCGACGAAGCAAACGCTAAGGCGCTGTGGGAACAGCTCAAGGCCGGCGTTCCCGCGCTGGCCGGCGCGCAGCCGTTCCTGGTCCATGCCGGCAGCCTCACCCGGCTCCAGGCCGGACCCTTCGCCTCCTCCGCGGCGGTGGCCAAGGTCTGTGCGGGCGTGAAGGCGGGTGTTCCGGGCACTCCTTGCGTGCCGGTTGCGCCGTAGGCGCCGCATGCGCGCCGGTCGGCCTTCCGGTTGGCTGCCCGCTCTGGCGGTGCTCCTCGCGGTTCAGCCCGCCACCGCGCCTGCGCAACAGGAGGCGCCCAAGAAGGACATCGTCGTCCGCGCGCCGGACGGGCGCACCGCGCAGGAGGCTCGGCGCTTCGTGCGGCAGGTGGCAACCGCGCGGGAGGGGCAGCTTTCCCGCTTTGCCGCGCCGGTCTGCCCGCTTGTCGTCGGGCTGGCGCCCCCGTCCAATGCTGCGATCGAGAACCGTATCCGGCAAGTCGCGGCGGAGGCGTCGGTCAAGCAGGGCAAGCCGCAATGCGCCGCCAATCTCCTGCTGGTGGTCGCGCAGGATGCCGACGCCTTCGTGACGGCCACCCGCCGCCGCCTGCCGGGCATCTTCAACGATCTTCCCGCTGCGGAACTCAGCCGCGCCCTGAAGAGCGGTCCGGTTCACGCCTGGAACAGCGTGGAGGTGCAGAACGAGGACGGCGAGCGGATCAGCGGAGCGACCGACGAGGGCGTGAAGATCCTGGTGGTGCGGCGCGCTTCCCGCATGTTCGAAACCACGCAGCAGGTGGTCTGGCGTTCCGTTCTGGTCATCAACGCGCAGGCGCTTGCCGGAAAGACACTGACCCAGCTCGCGGATTATGCCGCCATGCGGACCCTGGCGGGCGCCCGACCGCCCGAAAGGCCGGGCGGCCCGGATACGATCCTCACCTTGTTCGACGACGGGCCGCCGCCGCCGGCGCAGATGACCGATGTCGACAGAGGCTTTCTGCGCGGGCTCTACCGGACCCGGCCGAACGGCAGGGCGATCACCGAAACGCACACCATCGTCCGCTCGATCGTCAAGCAGACGCAGGTGCCGCAATAGGCCGCTCCCGCCAGCACCATTGCCCTACCCGCTCAGCGCCCACCTGAGCACCCGCCCCACCCCCAGCGCGCCCAGCCGCACCACCGGGCGGCCCGGCAGCGGCACGTCCAGCCGGTGCATGGCGCGCGCCCAGGCGGGCAGCATGTCCACGCCGGCCTGCAGCATCAGCGTGGTCGCCGGCGCCAGCGCGGCATAGGGCGCGCGTTGCCGCAGCACCGCTTCCTGCACCGCCTTTGTCCGCGCGTCGAAGCGCAAGGCGGGGCGCATGGCCGCAAGGTAGCGCTCCGCGGCATGGCGGCTGCGCGGCACGTCCGGCGCGCCCAGTTTCGCCGCCACCAGCGCCATCTCCTCGAAATAGTGGTCCTGCCGCGCCCGCGGCATCAGCGCGTCCTTGTAGCGCAGATGCGCGCGCAGGAAGCTGTCCGCCTCCGCCACGTGCACCCATTCGAGCAGGTCCGGATCGCTCGCCGAATAGGGCGTGCCGTCGGGCAGCATGCCGGTGACGCGATCGTGCACCGCGCGCACGCGGGCGATCATGGACTCCGCCGCCGCGGTCGAGCCGAAGGTCGTCACGCTGAGGAACTGCGCCGTGCGCTTCAGCCGGCCGGACATGTCGCCGCTCACGTCCGAATGGTCCCACACGCCCGCCAGCGCGCCGGGATGCAGCATCTGGAGCAGCAGCGCGGAAATGCCGCCGATCATCATGGCGGTGAAGTCGCCATGCACTTCCCACGCCGCCGAGCCCGGGCCGAACAGCCCGTCGTCGCCGGGCGGGCGCGTCAGGTCGATCTCGCCCGAACCCACCCAGCCGCGCACCTGCCCGGCAATGGCGCCCCGCAGGTCGCTCACGGCAGCAGCACCAGCTTGCCGCGGTGGCGGCTGCCTTGCAGGCTCTCGAACGCCTCGCGCCACCGCGCCAGCGGCAGGGCGGCATCGACGTGCGGGCGCAGCAGCCCGCGCGCCGCCATGTCCCATATCGCTTTCTCGTTCTCGGCACCCCGCTCCGGATAGCGGCGTGCATATTCGCCGGCGCGCACGCCGATCACGGAAAAGCCTTTGATGAGCGGAATGTTGCTCGGCACGGTCGCGATCCGCCCAGAAGTGAACCCGGTCACCAACAATCGACCGCCGAAAGCGATGCAGCGCGTGCTCTCGTCGAAAACGTCGCCGCCCACCGGATCGACCACCACGTCCGCGCCGCCCCCGGTCAGTTCCTTCACCGCCGCGCGAAAGCCGGTCGCGGGCAGCACCGGCACCGCGAACCGCTCCGCGATCCACGCCCGCTTTTCCGCCGATCGCGACGTGGCGATCGCCCGCGCGCCCAGCACCTGCGCCAGGTCCAGCGCGGCGAGCCCCACCCCGCCGCTCGCGCCATGCACCAGCACCCACTCGCCCGGCTGCACCCGCGCCAGCCGCACCAGCGCGACATAGGCGGTGAGGTAAACCGCGCCGATGCTCGCGGCGGTGGCGAAATCCAGCGCCTCCGGCAGCGCCCGCACCCGCGCGGCGTCCACCGCCACCTGCTCCGCCAGCCCGCCGGTGCGCGTCGCCGCCACCACCCGGTCGCCGGGCGCAAAGCCGGTCCCGGCCGCCGCCTCGATCACCTCGCCCGCCACTTCCATGCCCGGCACGAAGGGCAGCGGCGGCTTCAGCTGATAGGCCCCGCGCGTCATCAGCAGGTCGGGATAGTTGAGCGACGCCGCGCGCACCCGCACCAGCACCTGTTCCGGCCCGCGAACCGGTGCGGCAACGGTCGCCGGCGCGGTGCCGGAAAGATCGTCCGACAGCGCCGAGACGACCAGCGCGCGCATCTCTCCGCGGTCACGCCCCGTCAACCGGTCGAGCACCGCGACGATCTGCCGGTGTTGCTCGCTCCCGGTCTCGGCCGTCCAGCGGCCGTGGTGCTCGTGCCAGTCGAACCCCTCGGCCCGCAACGCGGCGCGCAGCCGCTTGGGGTCAACGCCGCGCTCCCGCGCCAGGTCGGCGGCGGCGACCTCCACCGGTCAGTCGCCCGTCACCCTTGCCGGGCCCAGATCGCCCATGCCGACGGTGGCGCTCGCCATGGAGAGCATCGCATCCAGGCTCTTCTTTGCCCGCAGCCGCAGGTCCTCGCGGATCTCGATGCGCGGCTCCAGATCGCGCAGCGCCAGGTACAGCTTCTCGATCGTGTTCAGCGCCATGTACGGGCAGATGTTGCAGTTGCAGTTCCCGTCCGCCCCCGGCGCGCCGATGAAGGTCTTGTTCGGCAGCGCCTTTTCCATCTGGTGGATGATGTGCGGCTCGGTGGCGACGATCAGCGTGTCGCCGGCCATGGCGATCGCATAATCCAGGATGCCGCGGGTGGAGCCGACATAATCGGCATGGTCCAGGATCACCGCCGGGCATTCCGGATGCGCGGCGACCGGCGCGCCCGGATGCTGCGCCTTCAGCTTCAGCAGCTCCGTCTCGCTGAACGCCTCGTGCACGATGCACACGCCCGGCCACAGGATCAGGTCGCGACCCGTCTTGCGCGCCAGATAGCCGCCGAGGTTGCGGTCCGGCCCGAAGATGATCGGCTGGTCCTTCGGGATCTGCGACAGGATCTTCTCGGCCGACGAGGAGGTGACGATCACGTCCGACAGGCCCTTCACCTCGGCCGAGCAGTTGATGTAGGTCAGCGCGATCGCCTCGGGATGCTGCGCGCGGAAGGCGGCGAACTGTTCGGGCGGGCAGCTGTCCTCCAGCGAGCAGCCGGCGTTCATGTCCGGCAGCACCACCGTCTTCTGCGGGCTCAGGATCTTGGCCGTTTCCGCCATGAAGCGCACGCCGCAAAAGGCGATCACCTCGGCATCGGTTTCCGCCGCCTTGCGGGAAAGGTCCAGGCTGTCGCCGACGAAATCGGCCAGGTCCTGGATCTCCGGCTTCTGGTAATAATGCGCGAGGATCACCGCCTTGCGCTCGCGGCGCAGCCGGTCGATCTCGGCCAGCAGGTCCGTGCCGGCCAGCGAGCCACCGAAACCGTTACGTGCGTCCATTCCCGTCCTGCTCCTCAACCGTCACCCCGGCCTTGTGCCGGGGTTCACGGAGCCGCCGATCCTGCGCTCCGAGCCACTCCCCCCGCGCATGCCGCACGGTGGGCCCCGGAACAAGTCCGGGGTGACGGCAGGAATGTTGGAAAGCTACCGCGCGTTGGCGAGTACCTCCGGGATCGAGCGCGACACGTCCCAGCGCTCAGTGTCGCCGCCCCGCTCGTACGGAAAGGTGACGATCACCCGCACGCCCGCGATCCCCGCCGCCTCCAGGGGCGCGCGGACGAGCTGGCCCAAGGCACGCCGCGCATTGTCGCGCGCCTGCGCCACCCGCTCGGGCTTCGCCGCCTCCGCGCGCGCCGCGTTCTGCGCCGCGCCCGACGCGCGCCGGGCGAGCTGGTCCGCGGCCTTGCGCGTCACGAACAGCCCGCGCGTCTGGCTGAGCGTCGCGGCGGCCTCGTCCACGTTGGGCTTGCCGGCATGGATGTCGGGCGCGTCGATCGTCAGCGTGCGGTTCGCCTGGTCCCAGCGGTACGCATCCCGCCCCAGCCGCGAGACGTCGACGAAATAGTCCACCTGGAACGGCGCCTTCACCACCTTGTCGGACGACAGCATGCCCCACAGGCGGCTGTCGCTGGCGGTGGATTGCACGGTGCCCGACAACTGCCCCACCTTCAGCGCGCTGGCCCTGGCGAAGGTTGCGGCCACCACCTTCGTTACCGCCTGCCCGTCGTCGCGCCGCTCCACCACATAATGCTCGGTGTAGCGGTCATAGCCGATCCGGGCCGCGAGCAGCAGCGCGCCGATCACCAGCACGCCGACCACCACCTGCACGATCGCGCGACCGTTCATGCCGCTGCCCACCCGCCGCCGTCCTGCCGCACCAGCCCCCTGCCCTCCAGATCGAGCAGGTGCGCCAGCACCGACCGCTCCGCCGCGGGCCACAGCCGCCGGTCCACGCCGACATACATGCGCTCTACCATGGCCGGGATCGTCGCCACCCCTTCGCCGACCAGCCGCAGGATCTGCCCCTCGCGCTGCTTGCGATGGCCCAGCATCCCGCGCACCAGCCGCTGCGGATTGCTCACCGGATCGCCGTGGCCGGGATAATAGACCCGGTCCTCGCGGCCGAGCAGCTTTTCCAGGCTGGCGAGATAGTCGGTCATGTTGCCGTCCGGCGGCGAGACGATGCTGGTGGACCAGCCCATCACATGGTCGCCGCTGAACAGCGCGCCCGTTTCGGGCAAGGCAAAGGCGAGGTGGTTGGACGTATGCCCCGGCGTCGCCAGCGCGGCCAGCGTCCAGCCCTCGCCTTCCACGCTCTCGCCCTCCGCCAGCACCCGCTGCGGCCGGTAATCGGGATCGAACGACGCATCGGCGCGCGGCCCGAGATCGTCGAACGCCAGGGCTGCGCAGCCGACGATCGGCGCGCCCGTCGCCGCCGCCAGCGGGCGGCTCGCCGGGCTGTGATCGCGGTGCGTATGGGTCAGCACGATCGCCCGCACCGGCCGACCGTCAATGGCCTTCAGCAAGGCGGCGACATGTGCGCCGTCCTCCGGGCCCGGATCGATCACCGCCACGTCGACGGTGCCGACGATGTAGCTCTGCGTGCCCGTGTGCGTGAACGGCGAGGGGTTGTTCGCCAGCACGCGCGCCACCAGCGGCTCCAGCTGCTCGGCAACGCCCGGTGTTTGATCGCTCATCCTGTCGAGATGGCGGCGGGGCGCGCAGATGGCAAGCCAAGCCCCACGATCACCCGACGCCTGCCACAAACACCATCGGCTCCCCGGCGAAGGCCGGGGCCCAGCTGGGGGACAGACGCGATGCAGGTAGCGCCTTGTGACATGCATCGTCCCAAGTGGCCCTGGCCTGTGCCAGACCCTTGCAAGGATCCGGGCGCCACCCGGCACGTGTCGTCACCCCGGACCCGCTCCGGGGTCCACAGTGGGACGCAGACCACGACTGCTATGGGGGCGGAACGATGGTTGCCGGAACAAGTCCGGCATGACGGTGAGCTTCCACACGGTCAGCTCAAACCCGAACCGTCGCTACCGCCCGCGCGCCGCCAGCTCCGCCTGCAACCGGGCGAGCAGGTCCGGCAGCCGCACCTGCTCGGCCGTGGCGGGCGGTTCGGCGGAGCGCATCTTGCGCGCGATGCGCTCCAGCGTGCGATCGTGGATCATGGGTGCCGGTTTCGGGCGGCAGCGGTAAACGAAAGGTAAAGCCGTGCGACGAACGCCGGCCGCTCGCGGAGGAGCGGCCGGCGCTATCGGCCGATCAATCCTTTTCGTTGTCCAGTTCGGCCATCGCCTCGTCGATGCCCTTCAGCGCCTCGGCCCGTTGCGCCGCGCCCATGTCGCGGTTGGCGGCAATGGAGCTGCGCGCCTGGCGCAGGCTGTCGCGCGCGGCGCGCATCGCGTTGCGCTCGATCCGGGCGGCGTTCACGGCCACCTTGGCGCCTTCGCTGGCCGCCGCCTCGATATGGTTGGTGCAGATCACGATGCGGTTGCGGCCGCCGCTGCTGTCGTGCCGCACCATCTTCTCGCGATCGGTGCCGGGGCAGTTCTGCTCGGACACCTCGGGCATGCCGGCCAGCGCCGCCGCCGGATCGCCCACGCCCTCGCGGGTTTCCACGCTGCCGTCCCTTTTCTGCACGACGATGCGGTATTTCTTGGGCCCGCCGTCGGTGCTGGTCACCTGGATGGAGCGGCTTTCGCCGGCAACCGGCGCGGGCGGCACCGGGGGCGCGGCGGGTACCGGAGGCACGGCGGGCGTTGCCAGCGCGGCCGAGAAGGCGGCAGGCGCCACCGGGGCCGCCAGCGCGGGAGCCGCCGGCCGCGCAGGGGTGGCCGGGCTGGCGACCGTCATCGGCGCGGGCGGCGCGGCCGGCGCTGCCGGCGCGGCGATCTGCGACAGCTCGACGCCGGTTGCCGTCTCCACCGACGTCCGCACCCGCTCGGCCGCGGCGGTGCCGGACGCGGTGATCGCCAGCCCCGCCAGCGTCAGGGAGGCCACGGCCGCGCCGCCGGCCATCAGCCGCGAGCGTGAGGGACGAGCGGATTTCAGCATGGTCAGTCTCCCTTTCAGATCCTCGATGGTATGGAGGTGGCAGGCGGCGGACACCGCCCCGCCATGCGCCGCCTTCACGATCGCGCAGGCATAGGCATGCCGGGTCACCGCGCTGCAGCCGGCCAGCACGCGCGCATCGTTGGCGATCTCCTGGTCGGCGCGAAAGGCGCGAAAGGCGCGCCACGCGAGCGGGTTGAACCAGTGGCAGGCAAGCACCGCCAGCGCGATCCAGTTGGCCAGCAGGTCGCCGCGCTGGTGGTGGCCCAGCTCGTGCGCCAGCGCCAGGTCGCGCTCGTCGCTTTCGTAGCGTTCGGCAAAGTCGCGCGGAAACGCGACGTACCGGCGCAGCAGGCCAAAGGCGAGCGGTCCGCTGGCCGCGTCGCTCTCGATCAGGTGCACGCCGTCCACCATTGTCTCGCGCGCCGCGGTGCCGACGAGGCGCCGGCAGAAGCGCGCATGGCTGGCCATGTGCCAGCCGGCAAAGCTCAGCGCGCCGGCCAGCCACAGGCCCAGCAGCACCGTTCCGAACGGAAAGGCGGCCGCGGCCGTCGCGGCGGCGACCTGCCCGCCGCTCAGCGGCTCCACCACGTAGACCGTGATCGTGTCGCCCGCCGCCGCCACCGGTGCGGCGCTCTTCCACGCGGCGGGCAGCGGCGGCAGCACCATGCGCAGCAGCGGCAGCGCCCACAGCGCATAGGCGACGTCCGGCCCGAACGCCCGGCGCACGCGCCCGCGGATCAGCAGCACCAGCGCCATCAGCACGCTGGACGCGGCCAGGGTCTCGACCGCCCAGGCGATCAGCGGACCGGATTGCACGAGGGGGGCGGTCACTGCCTCAGGTCCTTCAACAGCGCTTCGAGCTCGGCGATGTCCTTGCTGGTCAGGGCATCGCGCTCGGCGAGGTGGGCGACCAGCGGCGTCAGCTTGCCGCCGAACAGCCGGTCCATCAGCTTGCGGCTCTCGCCCTCCACATAGTCGCCCCGCGCGACGAGCGGGCGATAGCGATAGCGCCGGCCGTCCTCCTCATGCGCGATGATGTTCTTGGCCAGCAGCCGCCCGAGCAGGGTCTTCACCGTGTTGGCGGACCAGTCGCGCGCCGGGGAAATCCGCTCCGCCACGTCCTGCGCGGTGAGCGGGCTTTCGTCCCACAAAACCTCCATCACGGCATGTTCCGCGTCGCTGATCCGCTCGGCCATTCGACTCGCTCCCGTATTGACTATGGTTGTAGTCGTACGCCGATTACAGCCGTAGTCAATAGACCTGTGGGAGTAGCGCAAGCCCCTTTCATCACCCCCAACGAAGCCCAGGCACAAGGATCCTCCCCGGCCCGGGGAGGGGGACCAGCCGCAGGCTGGTGGAGGGGCGCGGCCGCGGACGCTGCGCTCCTGGCATCGCCCCTCCACCCCCGCCTTCGGCGGCGGTCCCCCTCCCCTTTGCAGGGGAGGATACGAACAGTCACCGCACGTAGCTGGCCCCGTTGGCGTCCAGCACCGCGCCGGTCATCGACGGCGGCGCATCCAGCGCGCAGAAACGGGCCATGGCGGCGATCTCCGCCGGCTCGGCCACCCGGCCGAGCGGGATGTCGGCCAGCAGCGCGGTCCCGCCGCGGCTCGCCAGATAGTCGTCGGCCATGCCCGTCATGGTGAAGCCGGGGCAGATCGCAAAGGCGTAGATGCCGTCGCGCGCATAGGCGCGGGCAATGGTCTTGGTCATCGCCACCATGCCGGCCTTGGCGGCGGCATAATGCCAGTGCGCCGGGCTGTCCCCGCGATAGGCGGCGCGGCTGGCGATGTTGACGATCCGCCCGCCCCGGCCCCGCGCCTGCCAGTGCAGCACGGCGCGCCGGCACAGTTCGGCCGAGGCGGTCAGGTTCACCCGCATCGTCCGCTCCCACCCGGCCAGCCAGTCGGGATCGTCCAGCGGCACCGCCTCGAAGATGCCGGCATTGTTGAGGAGGACGTCCACGTCGCCCAGCCGCGCCAGCGCCTCGTCCCACAGGGCGTTCGCCGCGCCGGGCTCGTCGAAGTCGGCCGGGATCGCGGTGCCGTTGTCGGGCCGGGTGGCATGGCCGACGATCTGCTGGTCGGACAGCGAGTGGAGAATGGCGGCGCCGATGCCGCGGCTGGTGCCGGTTGCGAGAATGCGGGTCATGGATCGAAAGTAGCGCGGCGCCGCGCCGGCGTCACGGCGGAAGGATCAGGCAGCCACCGTCTGCGAGAACCGCTCCGCCGCGTCCTTCAGCGTGTCGAAACGCTGCCCGATCTCCATCAGGCTCGCTTGCACGGCAGCGATGTCGCCGGCCACCTGCTCGGTTTCGGAAAGGATCGCCGCCACCGTGTCGGCAGTGCCGTCGGCGATCAGCGCGGTTTCGTCCACCGCCGCGGTGATCGCGGTGACGGTCTGCGCCTGCGCCTCCATGGCATAACGGATGCGCTGCGCCGATTCCTGCACCTCGGCCACCGTCGCCTTGATGCCGGCATTGGTTGCCACCGTGCCGCGGGTGGCCGACTGAATCGCGGCGATCTTGGCGGCGATGTCGTCCGTCGCGCGCGCCGTCTGGCTCGCGAGGCTCTTCACCTCCTGCGCCACCACGGCAAAGCCGCGCCCCGCATCGCCGGCCCGCGCCGCCTCGATCGTGGCGTTCAGCGCCAGCAGGTTCGTCTGCCCGGCAATGTCGCGGATCAGGCCCAGGATCGATTCGATCGACTTGGCATGGTCGCTCAGGGCCTCGCTCATGCCCACCGCCTGCCCCGCCTGGTCGCTGGCGCGGTTGGCGATCTCGGCCGCCACCTCCACTTCGCCGCGCGCATCCTCGATCGCGCGGATCAGCCCCGCCGCGGTCTGCGCCGCCTCGCGCATCGCCACCGCCGACTGTTCGGCGGCCGCCGCGACCTCGCTCGTGCGCACCAGCGTTCCCTGCGCCGCCTCGGCCACCTGGTGCGCCTGCACGTCGATGCCCCGGCCGAGCACCGCCATCCGCTCGATCGCGCCGGCGATGGTGCCGGTGAACGCCTCGCCCCGGGTCCGCCGCTCGCGCGCGGCCTGCCCTTCGGCCTGCGCGGCAAGGAATTCAGACATCACCGCCGCTTCCAGCATGGCCAGGCGCTGCACCACGTCGGCCAGCCGGCGGAACCGCGGCAGGTCGCCCGCCAGCCGCTCCGCCAGCACCTCCAGCGCCTTGCCGTGCGCGCGGGACAGCGCGGCGGTCAGCAGCGGCAGCGGCACCCGCGCGACATAGGATTGCCGCGCATTGTCGAACGCGCCGCCGATCCAGGCATCGTCGAACGGGCGGGTATATTTCTGGCGGCTATACTCGGCGCTGCGCGTCATCTGCGCGGCGCGGCGTGCCGGATCGGCGAGCAACCGGCGGAGATGCGCGGTGTCGGGCAGGTCGAGATACGCGTCCCAGAAGGCCTCGGCGATCTCCTCATGCCGCCCTTCCAGCAAGGGCGGCAGCTCGGCCAGCGACGCCGCCAGCGTGCCGTCCCAATCATAGGCGCGCAGCCGGGTGGCCGCGGATCGCTCCGCCGCCGCGCTTGTGCCGGAGCGCTCCAGCCCGTTTTCCGCCATCCTCGTTCCGACTTTCCTTAAGCGGCGACCTTTGCCACGAAGTCCCCGGCGCTGTTCTTCAGCGTGCCTAGACGCCCATCCAGTGCATCGAAGCCTTGGCCGACCGCCTCGATCTCGGTGGCGACGCCTTCGGTGTCCTCGCGGATCGCCGCGATGGTGTTGCTCATCGAATCCGCCGCCAGCGCGGTTTCGTCCACTGCCGCGGTGATCGCCGTTACGGTCTGCGCCTGCGCCTCCATGGCATAACGGATGCGCTGCGCCGATTCCTGCACCTCGGCGACCGTCGCCTTGATGCCCGCATTGGTTTCCACCGTGCCGCGCGTGGCCGACTGGATCGCCGCGATCTTGGCAGCGATATCGTCGGTGGCCCTTGCGGTCTGGCTGGCGAGGCTCTTCACCTCCTGCGCCACCACGGCAAAGCCGCGGCCCGCATCGCCGGCCCGCGCCGCCTCGATCGTGGCGTTCAGCGCCAGCAGGTTCGTCTGCCCGGCAATGTCACGGATCAGGCCCAGGATCGATTCGATCGACTTGGCATGGTCGCTCAGGGCCTCGCTCATGCCCACCGCCTGCCCCGCCTGGTCGCTGGCGCGGTTGGCGATCTCGGCCGCCACCTCCACTTCGCCCCGCGCATCCTCGATCGCGCGGATCAGCCCCGCCGCGGTTTGCGCCGCCTCGCGCATCGCCACCGCCGACTGTTCGGCGGCGGCCGCGACCTCGCTGGTCTTGCCCAGCATGCCGCGCGCCGCGTTGGACGTGCGCACCGATTGATCGCGCAGGCTGCCCGATTCCTGCGTCGCATTCTCCACCGCCGCCGCGATGTCCTCGCGAAAGGCCACGGCCAGCCGGTCGCGCTCGCCGCGCGAGGCCCGCCCGCGCAGCGCGTTGAAGATCTCCACCGTGATGTCGTTTTCCAGCCCGGTCAGCCGCATCAGCGTGTCGATCATCGTCGCCAGCCGCGGGTCGTCGCTCTTCAGGCGGCCGAGCAGGATATCGAGCGCCGCCCGGTCGCTGGCGCAGGTCATGGACAGGAGCGCCATGGTCGACACGCCCGCCTGATAGCCGGCGGTGACCGAACGCTCCATTGACTCCACCCAGGCGCGGCCGGTCACGTCGCAGAAGCGGTTGCGCAGATAGGCGATGCCCAGTTCCACCATGCGCGGTTCGTCATGCGGCTGCCAGTCGCGCACGCCGGGGGCGGCGCGGCGCCATTGATGCCAGAACGCCATGGCGATCTTGCCCGCTTCCGGCTCGATCACCGTCCACACGTCGCGGGCGGCGCCTTGCAGCGTGCCGTCGAAATCGAACGCCCTCAGCCGGGTGCCGAGATCGATCTTGGCCGCGATGGTGCCGCTGGCAGGCAGGTCAGAAGGCAAGGCGGAAGCTCCCTGTTGTAGACCGTTCCGGGCCCCACCGGCCGGCTGTCTGGCACTTGCGGTAACCGCGTGCTGGTTAAGGCCGGGTTAGTGAACGGCCATGGTGCGTTGCCGCGATGCACCTTGCATCATGCCGCCCGGGCGATAATAGGTCGCCATTCCGCCTGCTTTTTCAGCCCTGTCGCTTCAGCAAGGATCCACGCCTTGGCCAGCCGCCCGATCAATCGACCGCTCAGTCCCCATCTGCAGATCTGGCGCTGGGGGCCGCACATGCTGGTCTCGATCCTGCACCGCGCCACCGGCACCGCCATGGCACTGGGCGGCACCGTGGGCCTCGTCTGGTGGCTCGCCGCACAGGCCGCCGGGCCGGAGGCCTATGCCACCTGGCTGTGGTTCTTCCGCGAGCTGGCCGGCGGGGCGATCGGCTATGTGGTGGCGATCGGGCTGAGCTGGGCGTTCTTCCAGCACATGTCGACAGGCGTGCGCCACTGGATCCTGGACGTGGGCGCCGGCTACGAGCTGAAGACCAACAAGACCGGCGCGATGGCGACGATGGTCGTGTCCGTTGTGCTCACCGCCGTGTTCTGGGCCTATATCCTGGGGGTGAAGTGATGGGACGCGGAACCGCGATCGGCCGCGTGCGCGGCCTGGGCAGCGCCAAGCACGGCGCGCACCATTGGTGGCGCCAGCGCCTCACCTCGGCGTCGAACTTCTTCCTCATGGGCTGGTTCATGCTCTCGCTCGCGCGCCTGCCCGCGCTCGATTATGCCGGCGTCCATGCCTGGCTCGGCTCCATGTGGGTGGCGGTGCCGCTCGTGCTGCTGGTGATCTCGGTCTTCTACCATTTCCGCCTGGGGCTTCAGGTGGTGATCGAGGACTATCAGCATGACGAGAGCCGCACCGTGCTGATGATCCTCTTGAACTTCTTTGCGGTCGGCATGGGTGCCATCGCGATCTTCTCCATCCTCAAGATCGCCTTCACGGCGACCACCGGAGCCGCGGCATAATGGCTGAAGCCTACAAGATCATCGACCACACCTATGACGCGGTGGTCGTCGGCGCGGGCGGTTCGGGCCTGCGCGCCACCATGGGCATCGCCGAGACGGGCCTGAAGACCGCCTGCATCACCAAGGTGTTCCCCACCCGCAGCCACACGGTGGCGGCGCAGGGCGGCATCGCCGCGTCGCTCGGCAACAACTCGCCGGACCACTGGTCCTGGCACATGTTCGATACCGTGAAGGGTTCCGACTGGCTGGGCGACCAGGACGCGATCGAATACATGGTGCGCGAGGCGCCGCAGGCGGTGATCGAGCTCGAGCACGCGGGCGTGCCGTTCAGCCGCAACGAGGACGGCACCATCTACCAGCGCCCGTTCGGCGGCCACATGCAGAACATGGGCGAAGGCCCGCCGGTGCAGCGCACCTGCGCCGCCGCCGACCGCACCGGCCACGCCATGCTCCACGCGCTCTACCAGCAGTCGCTGAAGTATGACGCGACCTTCTACGTCGAATATTTCGCGCTCGATCTCATCATGGAGAACGGCGAGTGCCGGGGCGTGATCGCGCTCTGCATGGAGGACGGCTCGATCCACCGCTTCCGCAGCCATGCCGTGGTGCTGGCGACCGGCGGGTACGGCCGCGTCTACCAGTCCGCCACGTCGGCGCATACCTGCACCGGTGACGGCAACGCCATGGTGCTGCGCGCCGGCCTGCCGCTGCAGGACATGGAATTCGTGCAGTTCCACCCCACCGGCATCTACGGTGCGGGCGTGCTCATCACCGAAGGAGCCCGCGGCGAAGGCGGCTACCTCACCAATTCCGAAGGGGAGCGCTTCATGGAGCGCTACGCCCCCTCCGCCAAGGACCTGGCGTCGCGCGACGTGGTCGCCCGCTCGATGGCGATGGAGATCCGCGAAGGCCGCGGCGTGGGCAAGGAGAAGGACCATATCTTCCTTCACCTCGACCATATCGATCCCAAGGTGCTGCACGAGCGCCTGCCCGGCATCACCGAGACCGGCAAGGTCTTCGCCGGCGTCGACCTCACGCGCCAGCCGCTGCCCGTGGTGCCCACCGTCCACTACAACATGGGCGGCATCCCGTGTAACTATCACGGCGAGGTCGTGCGCCTGAAGGACGGCGATCCCGACAGCATCGTGCCCGGCCTGTATGCCGTCGGCGAGGCCGCCTGCGTGTCCGTCCACGGCGCCAACCGCCTCGGCTCGAACTCGCTGATCGACCTCGTGGTGTTCGGCCGCGCCACCGGCCTGCGCCTGAAGGAAACGCTGAAGCAGAACACGCCGCACAATCCGCTGCCCAAGGGCTCGGAGGAGCTGGCGCTTTCCCGCCTGGACCATTTCCGCAATGCGAAGGGCAGCCTCCCGACGGCGAAGATCCGCGCCGACATGCAGCGCACCATGCAGCGCCACTGCGCCGTGTTCCGCGACACCGCGCTCCTCAACGAGGGCGTGGAGCACATGAAGCAGGTCTATGCTTCGTTGGCGGACGTCGGCATCACCGACCGCTCGCTCATCTGGAACACCGACCTGGTCGAGACGCTGGAGCTCGACAATCTCCTCGCGCAGGGCATGGTGACGATCCAGAGCGCCGCCAACCGCAAGGAATCGCGCGGCGCGCACATGCACGAGGACTTCCCCGAGCGAAACGACGCCGAGTGGATGAAGCACACCACCTCCACCTTCACCGGCTGGGGCGGCACCGGCGGCGCGGTGGACATCGGCTACCGCCCGGTCCACGACTATACGCTCACCGACGACGTCGACTATATCAAGCCCAAGAAGCGGGTGTACTAAGCGCCGCGCAAGGCCGAGCCTGACGGCTCGGCCGCGCTTGGCGGCGCTCCGGCCGGCGCCGCGATAGCGGCGACCGACGTCATGGGCTCCGCCCATGACGCACTTCAGTGCGCCCCGACGATCGCGCCCGCACCTCAGCCCGACAAAGACGGTCAGCTGCGCAAGTAGCGCGATCCGTTCACGCGAAACCGCGAAGACGCGAAGAAGGTTGTTCGCGCGGAGGCGCGGAGGCGCAGAGGCGCAGAGAAGGAGAGAGAGGAGTCGACGCGCAAAGCTCGTCAGTAATCCCGTTAGACGGCCACCCGCTCCCCTCAAGCGCACCCTCCTCCGCGCCTCCGCGCCTCCGCGTGAACCCTATTCTTCTGCCTTCTCTTCGCGTCTTCGCGTCTTCGCGTGAACCAACCCTTCTCCCTGTTCCCCGGCGAAGGCCGGGGCCCAGTTGGGATGGCCGGAGTGATAGCGCGGCGACCCCCAACCACCCGCCCCCAACTGGACCCCGGCCTCCGCCGGGGAACAAGGGCCTTGACACAACGAACCCATATGGCTATACGCCGCCGCAGTTCAGAACCGCGGTAAGGGCCTGCGGCGGGGTTGGACGAAAGCAGCCGGTGGTGGTGCCGTCACAAGCACCATGCCCGGCGATCGACCGGCGCGGAGCCATCCGGGACTAAAGTCGGATGTCCGTTCATCAGGGTCGGGGAAGGTTTGAAGACGTCCGGAGGGACGGGCTGGCTAGGTGAGAGCAGCCAGACCATCCCTCCATGCCAGAGCCGGTGCGGCAGAGTACCGGGGGCGTCGCCGATACCCGGCAGACACAAGAAGTCTCGACGCTTCGTAGTTACAGCGAGTGTCTCAAAAGTCGTCGAGCCCCGGGTGCAAAACCGTGGCTAGGACGCGCCGGTCGATCCCTTTCCCTCGTGTTCACGGGCCGCGTACACGCGCGCCCGCTATTCGTCGTTCGATCCTCCCCGCTCCGCGGGGAGGGGGACCAGCCGCAAGGCTGGTGGAGGGGCGTCCCCGCAAGCGACCCCGCTCGTACCTGCAACCTCGAAAACGTCTGCCTGTTCCCAACAGTCCGTTCACCGCGCCGCCGACACATCCCTTAATCGAGCCGTGCCGGGTATAGCTGGCGACGTGCTTTCACCCTTGCGCGCCGAACTTCCGTGCGGTCATGCTCACCCGAAATGCGCGAAAGTGGCTCTCTTGGAAACGGCCCGTCGACGGCAGGGCACCTCGCCATCATCACGGCGCCGGTGCCGGGCCATCTCAACCCCGTAGGGGTCCTGGCGAGAGAGCTGGTCGGCCGGGGCTGGCGCGTGTCCATGGTGCACATGGAGCCGGCGCGGCATTTCGTGACCGACCCCGCACTCGGCTTTTCGCCCCTGCCAGGCGGGACGAAGGCGGTGTTCGACGCGTATCTGGCGGCGCTGGTGGACCCGAACGGACCCGTTCGGCTGAACCGGATGATCCGCGCCACGGCCGCGATGACGGATCGCCTGCTGGCCGAAGCGCCGGCGGTGCTGGAGCGGATCGGCGCCACGGCGGTGCTGACCGATGCGGTCGAGCCCGCCGGGGCGCTGATCGCCCGGAAGCTTGGCCTGCCGCATGCCGTCGCGGTCACCGGCCTGCCGCTGCTGGGGGAGGCCGACGTGCCGCCGCCCTTTCTCGGCTGGCGCTATCGCCCCGACGCCTTGGGCAGGTTCCGGAACCGGGGCGGCTATGCGGTGACCGACTGGCTGATGCGGCCGGTCGCGCACGTGCTGGAGGCGCACCGGCGCGAATGGGGCCTCGCCGCGCCGGGCGAGCCGCCCCGCGTGCAGGTCGCGCAATGCCCGCAGGGGCTGGATTACCCGCGCCGCGCCTTGCCGCCGACGTTCCGCTACGGCTCGCCCTGGCGGTCGGGGGAGGCGGAGGGGCCGCCCCTGCCCGACGATGGCCGGCCGCTCGTCTTCTGCTCGCTGGGCACGCTCCAGGGCTCGCGCCGGGCGTTGTTCGCGACCATGGCGCAGGCCTGCGCGATGATCGGCGCGCGGGCGGTGATCGGCCATGGCGGCGGCCTGTCGCGGGAGGAGGAAGCCGCCCTGCCCGGCGATCCGCTGGTGCGCGCCTTCTGGCCGCAGGCGGCGGTGCTGCGCCGGTGCGCCGCGACGATCTTGCATGGCGGCTTCAACTCGGTGCTCGATGCGCTGGCGGCAGGCGTGCCGATCGTGGCGCTGCCGATCGGCTTCGAGCAACCGGCAACCGCCGCCCGGCTCGTTCGCATCGGGGCGGGCCGCACGCTGTCCCCGCGACGGCTGAGCGCGCGAACGCTGGCGGACGCGTTGCGGGAGGTTATCGACCGGCCGGGCTACGCCCGGGCCGCGCATGGCCTCGCCGCCGAGATCGCCGCCGGGGGTGGCGCAGCCGGCGCAGCGGCCGCCATCACCGCCGCGCTAGCGTCTCCCGCCTGAACGCCGGCAGCCGCCACCACGGCGTGCCCGGGCTGAGATGATGCTCGTGGTGATAGGCGCCGAAGTGAAAGCAGGTCATCAGCGACAGGAGCGGCCTGAGCGTGCTGCTGCGAGCATTGTGCGCATCGGCGAAGGGCCGGTCGTCATGGCGGTGCGGCAGATAGGTGCCGAACACGAACAATTGTCCCAGCGCCAGCAGAGCGGGGATCGCCCAGAAGATCACGATGTTGAGAAGCGAAGCGCCCAGCAGCAGGTAGACGATCGCCGCGGCGGTGATCCGCGCGATCTGTCCATGCGTATAGTAATTGCGGAAGAAGGCCCCGAACCACGGCAGCGCCCGCCTCGGCGCGCCGGCATGAAAGTCGGGATCGCTCGTCGTTCCGGGGGCGGCGTGGTGCGCGTGATGCTTGGGCAGCAGCGCGCCGTAGGACAGGCCGGCATAGGCGCCCAGGCACAGCGTCCCCACCATCCTGTTCAGCCGCGGCCGTCCCGGCGCCAGCGAGCCATGCATGCAATCGTGCGCGATGATGAACAGCCCGGTGCTCAACCAGGCCTGCGCGAGGACGACGACCGGCGCCAGCAGCGCGGAAACGGGGCTCCACCGCCAGAAGAAGATGCCGCCGACATGCACCGCCGCCCACGCGCCGCCGATCGCCGCGGCCAGCACCAGGCCATGCCGCGCATCGCCCCCGTGCCGTTCCCGGCTCATCGTTCGGCGCGTTCGGCCAGCCGACGTTTGAGCCGGACGGGATCGGGTGCGAACAGGAAGCCGAAGCTGACGCCGCCTTCCTTGCCCTTCACCGCATGGTGCAGCCGATGCGCCTGGTGCAGCCGCTTGAAATAGCCCCGCCGCGGCACCCAGCGCAGCCCGAACCTCTGGTGCACCAGCATGTCGTGGACGAAGGCATAGATCGCGCCGTAGACGGTGATGCCGAGCGCGACCCACCAGACCGGCTCCCAGACGGTGCCGAGGGCGAACAGCGCGATCACGATCACCGCGAAGGTCGCCGCATAGAGGTCGTTGCGCTCGAAGGCGCCCTCGCGCGGCTCGTGGTGGGAGCGGTGCCAGCCCCAGCCCCAGCCATGCATGACATATTTGTGCGTCGCCCAGGCGAACACTTCCATGAACAGCACCATGGCCAGGACGATCAGCAGTTTCTCATACCAGGTCATGAACTACCTCGGCGCCCTGCGTGCGGCCGGCACAGCCCGGGCCAATGGCGCGTGCGGGACGTGTAGCACGGATAGCGGGCGAGCGCAGTCCATTTGGAGCGGGGACGTGCGCGGCCAGCCGCGCGGCGACGGCAAGGGCACCGATCGCCAGCAGCAGGCCCGCCAGCACGTCGACGACATAATGGCCGCCGAACAGCGGGGTTGCCAGGATCGTCAGCCCCGCCCAGATCGCCGCCGGAGCGCGCAGGCGGGCAACCGGGTACAGCCCCCAGACGAGGATCACCGGCAGCGCCGCGTGATAGCTGGGAAAGCTGACGATCCCCGTCATGTGCGACAGGTCCACCTGCCGGACGGCGCCGGTGCGCAGACCCAGGATCAACGGGTGATCCCGCCAGGCGACGGATGGCCATAACGTGCGGTAGCGATCGGGATCGAACAGGTTGCCGACCGCCGGCAGCAGTCCCGACAGCAGGATCGTCACCGCGCCTGCCAGGATTGCGGCAGCGACGGTTGTGCGCAGCCGCTCGCTCCGGCCGGTGCCGGCGAGCACCACGATGCATCCCACCATCTGCAGAACCAGGCTGTGATAGGCGACGCCGCCGACCAGCAGCAGCGGCGCCGGCAGCCGGTCGGACGCGGCGAGGATCGCGGGCCAGTCCAGTCCCAGCCGTGCATCCGCCGCGGCGAGCCACCCATCCCATAACGGCCCGTTGCGCGCTGCCAGCAGATAGGCGAGCACCACGCCCAGGATCGTGAACAACGTCATCTGCAGAAACGCGGTGGCTCCGGCCACCAGCCGGGCGTCCCCTCGCCTTCTTCCCAGCGCCAGCGCTCCCGCCAGCACCGCCACCCCAAGCGCAGGCAGCATGGCGCGCGCCGGCAGCACGCCGAAACCCAGGGCGTGGCTCAGCAGCAGGCAGGCGAGCGCGAAGCCGCCGATAACGATCCAGGACGTGGCGTCGGCAAGGGAGACAGTCTTCATCGACAGACGCATGACCCCCCAACGCGAAAACCGCCGGGCCGGGTCCGCGGGCGCAGGCGGTGCCGAAAATCAGATGTGCCGCCGGGCAGCCAAAGGTCCGCTTTCCGCCCGCCCCGGGCCTTGATCGCCCCAATCCACCCCGCATTGACAATCGTCCCGCTTCCCTGAACCATCGCCGCCGCAACAGGGGCGGGAACGATGCGGCGGATCAGGCGGGTTCTGGCGTGCGGCTTGGTGGCGCTGGCGTGCGGGTCGGCGCTTTCGGCGCCCCTGTCCGCGCCCCCGCGCGCCCCCGCGCAGCAGGCCGGCTACACGCCGCCGCAGCACAATGCCGATCCGCCGCCGATCGGCGCGTTCGAGCGGCTCGCCGACCAGGGCCTGTCCACCGAGCGCGGCCGCCCCGCCGGCTGGGCGCTGGCCGAGCATCGCCGGCTGGACAAGGCGCTCGCCCCGCTCCTGCCGCAGCGCAAGGGCGTGGTGGACGCCTATGTGCTCTCGGTCGCGCTGGACAGCGATCCCGTGTTCGGCCGCGAGGCGCGGGAGGCGGCCAGGGTGCTGTCGCGCCGCTACGACGCGGCCGGGCGCACCGTCACGCTGGCGGGCAGCGACGGCGCCGCGCCCTCGCCCCTGCCGATCGGCTCGCCGCCCGCGATCGAGGCGGCGCTGGCGCGCATCGCCGAGCTGATGGACCCGGCCGAGGACGTGCTGGTGCTCTACACCACCAGCCACGGCGCGCCGTTCGGCATCGTCTACAGCGACGGCGACGAGGGTTATGGCGCGATCAGCCCGGCACGGCTCTGGTCGATGCTGGACGACCTGCACCTGCGCCGTCGCCTGGTGATCCTGTCGGCCTGCTTTTCCGGCGTGTTCGTGCCGATGCTGGCGAGCGACGACAGCGTGATCCTGACCGCCGCCTCCGCCACCCGCAGCTCGTTCGGCTGCCAGGCGGACAGCGACTGGACCTTCTTCGGCGACGCGCTGGTCAACCATGGCTTGCGCAAGGCCCAGCCGCTCGCCGTCGCCGCCCGGGAAGCCTCCGGCCTGATCGCGGCGTGGGAGGGCAAGGGCAAGCTCGAGCCCTCGCAGCCGCAGGTCGCGATCGGTTCGCGCGCGGGCGCCTGGCTGGATGCGCTGGACCGGCGGGCTCCGAAAGCCGCCACCGCGCCGGTCGGCACGCCCGCGGTGACCCTGCTCGACCGGATGTAGCGGGAACCACCGCCCGTGCCGGCGGTTGCGCGCTCCATGACCGACACCGCCGCCGCGACAAGCCACCCGACCGATTATCCGCTGCTCGCTTTGCCGCACATCCACCTGCATGGCCAGGTGGACGACACCATGTATTCGAGCTTCCGCCAGCAACTGGCAAACGTGCCCGCCGACGGCCCGATCGTCGTCTCCCTCACCACGCTGGGCGGCGATCCGGAGATGGCGCGCGCGATGGGCGACGACCTGCGCCTGCTGCGCCAATATACCGGCCGCGAGACGCTGTTCCTCGGCAAGGTCTCGGTCTATTCCGCCGGCGCGACGTTCATGGCGTCCTTTCCCGCCGACAAGCGCTTTCTCACCCGCGGCACCCGCCTGATGCTGCACGAGCGGCAGATGACCAGCCAGCTCGCGCTTGTCGGCCCGCTGCGCGCCGCCGTGACCATCGTGCAAGGCAAGCTGCACGAGCTGGAGGAGTCGATCCGCATCGAGGAGGAAGGCTTTCGCGATCTCGTCGCCGGCAGCCGGATCAGCTTCGAGGAGCTGCAGAAAAAGGCGGTAACCAACTGGTACATGGAGGCCGAGGAAGCGCGCGACCTCGGCCTCGTGCTGGACGTGATCTAGACGGTCACCCCGCCATCAACGTTGAGGGTGGTGCCCGTGATGTACGACGCCTTGTCGCTCGCCAGGAACGTCACCGCGTTGGCGATCTCCTCCGGCCGGCCATAGCGGCCCAGCGGCACCATGCTCGTCACCTGCCTGGCGAACTCGCCATCGGCCGGGTTCATGTCGGTATCTGTCGCGCCCGGCTGGACGACGTTGACCAGAATGCCCCGGGGCGCCAGCTCCAGCGCCCAGGCCCGACCCATCGCCTTCACCGCGCCCTTCGTGCCCGAATAGATGCCGTTGGCGGCAAAGCCCTTGTCGGCCACCACGCTGCCGATCAGGATCACGCGCCCACCCTCGCCCAGGTGCGGCAGGGCGGTGCGCAGGCCCACGTTCAGCCCCTTCACGTTGGTGTCGAACATGCGGTCGAACGCGTCGTCCGTGTCGGTGTCCAGCGTGGAGAAGGCGGCAACGCCGGCATTCTGCACCAGGATGTCGATCCCGCCGAGCGCCGCGGCGGCCTGCTCGATCCCGGCCTGCTGCGAGGCGGAGTTTGCCGCATCGGCCTGGAACGCGAAGCCGCGCGCGCCCGCTTTCTCGATCGCCGCGACGGTCACCTCGGCGCCTTCGCGGTTGCCGGCATAGGTGATCGCGACGTCCGCGCCCTCCGCGGCCAGTTGCCGCGCGATCGCCGCCCCGATGCCGCGCGACCCGCCGGTGACGATCGCCTTTTTGCCCTTCAAGCTCATGACACGAAACTCCAGATGCCCGCGTGTGCCCTTCAGGCCCGCTGCCGGCGGACGCTCATCTGGGAGGCCGTCCAGTTAGTTCAATAGTTCCGAACTATGAAACTGTGACATTCTCTCTTACATCGGGCCCATGTCCGATTTCGTGCATCCCCGCCTGACCGATGTGAGCCTCGCCGCTGCGCTGCACGCGCTGGCCGATCCCGTGCGGCTGGACATGGTAGCCACGCTGGCCGGTTCGCCGGACCTCAATTGTGCGGGAACCGGCGCCTGCTCCGTGCCCAAGAGCACATTGTCCAACCACTTCAAGGTTCTGCGCAACGCCGGGCTGATCGAGTCGCGCGCGGACGGCCGCGATCAGCGAAACCGCCTGCGCCGTGCCGAGTTCGACGCGCGCTTCCCCGGCCTGCTCGACAGCGTGCTGGCCAACCGGCCGGCGTGAAGGGCTTGCGCTGCGGCTGCGAAAGGCATAGCCGCTGGACGAAAGCCTAGAGGGAATTGTTTGGCGATGGCCGAATTCGCGCTTCCGAAGAACAGCGTCATCAAGAAGAACGGCCATGTGCACAAGGCCGAGGCGGGCGCCGAGGACGTGAAGACGTTCAAGGTCTATCGCTACGATCCCGACAGCGGCGAGAACCCGCGCTACGACACGTTCGAGATCGACATGGCCGAATGCGGGCCGATGGTGCTCGACGCGCTTATCAAGATGAAGTCGGAGCAGGATTCGTCGCTCACCTTCCGCCGCTCCTGCCGCGAGGGCATCTGCGGCTCGTGCTCGATGAACATCAACGGCCGCAACGGCCTGGCCTGCACCACCGCCATCGAGGACTGCAAGGGCGACGTGCGCATCACGCCGCTCCCGCACATGGACGTGGTGAAGGATCTCGTTCCGGACTTCACGCACTTCTACGCGCAATATTCCTCCATCAAGCCGTGGCTGCAGACCGTCACGCCCGCGCCCGCCGGCAAGGAGCGGCTGCAGTCGCCGGAGGATCGCGAGAAGCTGGACGGCCTGTACGAGTGCATCCTGTGCGCCTGCTGCTCCACCTCCTGCCCCAGCTATTGGTGGAATGCCGACAAGTTCCTGGGCCCGGCGATCCTGCTCCAGGCCTATCGCTGGCTGGCCGACAGCCGTGACGAGATGACCGGCGAGCGGCTGGACGAGCTGGAGGATCCCTTCCGCCTGTACCGCTGCCACACGATCATGAACTGCGCCAACGTCTGCCCCAAGGGCCTGAACCCGGCCAAGGCGATCGCCGAGATCAAGAAGATGGAGGTGGAGCGGGTTCTTTGAGCCCCTCCTCCGAGGCCACGCCCCGCTTCCGCTTCGAACCTTCCGCCGACCACCCCGGCTGGATGGCGTGGGATCTGGCCGATCCCGATCGCTACAACGCCTTTCTCGGCCCGCTGCTGGTACGGGTGGACGATGGCGTGGCGCGCGTGCGGATGACGCCGGAGCACAAGCATTCCAATCTCGGCGACAACGTGCATGGCGGCGCGCTGCTCGGGTTCATGGACGTCGCCCTGTTCGCCGCCGCGCGCGCCTTTGGCTCGCTCGGCGCGGGCCGCGCGGTGACGCTGGACCTGTCGTCGCAGTTCATCGCCGGCGGCAAGGTCGGCGAGCCGCTGGAAGCGCGGATCGAGCTTCTTCGCGAAACCGGCCGCATGCTCTTCCTGCGCGGCCTGATCGTGCAGGACAGCATCGGCACCGTGGCGAGCTTTTCCGGCACGCTGCGCAAGTCGTCGGGCGCTGCCGGATGAACCGGCCTCAACCGTGTTCCCGCGCAGGCGGGAACCCAGAGCCGCAGGCGCATCGCTCGCGGCCCTGGACTCCCGCCGTCGCGGGAGAACAGAAATGACCTCCGTCCTCGCCCGCTACGAAGAGCTGATCGCCGCTGGCGAGTTGAAGCGCGACCCCGAACAGGCCGCCGCCGCCGCCCGGCTCGACCGGCTCCAGCGCGAGCTCGAAGCCGGCGCGCCCAGGCTCGGCCTGTTCGATCGCCTGCGCGGCAAGGCGCCGCCTTCCCCGCGCGGCGTGTATCTGTGGGGCGGCGTGGGTCGCGGCAAGTCGATGCTCATGGACCTGTTCTTCTCCTGCCTTGCGGTCGAGAAGAAGCGCCGGGTGCATTTCGGCGAGTTCATGCTGGAGGTGCACGAGCGGTTGGGCGTCGAGCGCCGCAAGGAGATCGGCGATCCCGTTCTGCCCACCGCCGCGGCCATCGCCGCCGAAACGCGGGTGCTGGCGTTCGACGAGATGATCGTCAACAACTCGCCCGATGCCATGATCCTTTCGCGCCTGTTCACCGCGCTGCTGGAACACGGCGTGACGGTGGTGACGACCAGCAACCGCGCCCCGTCCGAGCTCTACAGGAACGGGCTGAACCGCGAGCATTTCCTGCCGTTCATCGCCCTTATCGAACAGCGGCTGGACGTGCTCGCGCTGAACGGCCCGATCGATTACCGCCGCGACCGGCTCGGCCGCATGGACACCTGGCTGGTGCCCAACTCGCCCGCCAACACCGCGACGCTTTCCGCCGCCTTCTTCCGCCTGACCGATTTCGCGCCGGAGGACCGCGAGCATGTTCCCGCCGAGGACATCGCGGTGCCCGGCGGCCGCACCCTGCACGTACCCAAGAGCCTGAAGGGCGTGGCCGTCTTCTCCTTCAAGCGATTGTGCGGCGAGGCGCGCGGCACGCCGGACTACCTGGCGATCGCCCGGCGCTTCCACACCGTGATCCTCGTCGGCATCCCCCGTCTCGGACCCGACAACCGCAACGAGGCCGCGCGCTTCGTCGGGCTGATCGACGCCTTGTACGAGCACAAGGTCAAGCTGCTCGCCATGGCCGATGCCGAGCCGGACGCCTTGTACGAGCGCGGCGACGGCGCCTTCGAGTTCCAGCGCACGGTCAGCCGGCTGGAGGAGATGCGCTCCGAGGACTATCTCGCCCAGGGCCACGGAACGGGCGCTACCGCTTCTTAGATCCTGCTGCCCTGGACGGCGCCGCATGGACCATCCCGCCAGCCGATGCTTGATGCGTTGCGCGGTCTGGCGATGCTGCGGTGCCCGGCCTCCACTTCCGCGCGTCGCTCAGCCCCGGCTGGCTCGGCGTCGACCTTTTCTTCGTCCAGTGGCTTTCTTGCCGGCCGGCGACTGCTCGCCGCCCTAAACGGCCCGCAGGGTTCCGCATCCCTCGCGACGGCACGAACCCTGCACCGCGTGATTTCCCGCGCTGCCACGGTCCGCGAAGGTCGGCCTATTGCTACTGCGATCTCTTTGCATTAAGCGGCGCGATTGTCTCCTTTTGCGGTTGCCCCGCGGCCAAGAAGGGCCTAAGCCGCGGCGCGACACCCGCCCGCACCGCCGCGGGGCGGCAAACGGGAAAGGACTCTCATGGCCCGCAAGAAGATCGCGCTGATCGGCGCCGGCAATATCGGCGGCACGCTCGCCCATCTCGCTGCGCTCAAGGGCCTGGGTGACATCGTCCTGTTCGACGTGGTCGAGGGCGTGCCGCAGGGCAAGGCGCTGGACCTGTCGCAGTGCGGCCCGGTGGAAGGCTTCGACGCTTCCATCAAGGGCTCCAACGATTATGCCGACATCGCCGGCGCCGACGTCATCATCGTCACCGCCGGCGTCGCCCGCAAGCCGGGCATGAGCCGCGACGACCTGCTCGGCATCAACCTGAAGGTGATGAAGGCAGTCGGCGAAGGCATCCGCGACAATGCGCCCGACGCCTTCGTGATCTGCATCACCAACCCGCTCGACGCGATGGTCTGGGCGCTGCGCGAATTCTCCGGCCTGCCGCACAACAAGGTGGTCGGCATGGCCGGCGTGCTCGACTCGGCCCGCTTCAGCCACTTCCTTGCCGAGGAGTTCGGCGTGTCGGTGAAGGACGTGAACACGTTCGTGCTCGGCGGGCACGGCGACACGATGGTGCCGGTGCTCGAATACAGCACGGTGTCGGGCATCCCCGTCGCCGACCTGATCGAGATGGGCTTCTCCACGAAGGAGAAGGTCGACGAGATCATCAAGCGCACCCGCGGCGGCGGCGGCGAGATCGTCGCGCTGCTCAAGACCGGCTCGGCCTATTACGCGCCCGCCACCAGCGGCATCGCGATGGCCGAGGCGTACCTTTACGACCAGAAGCGCATCCTGCCGGCCGCGGCGCACCTGACCGGCCAGTACGGCGTGGACGACCTCTATGTCGGGGTGCCGGTGGTGATCGGCGCCGGCGGCGTGGAGAAGGTGGTCGAGGTGAAGCTGTCGGAGGAGGCCAAGCAGAACCTCACCGTGTCGGTGGACGCGGTGAAGGAGCTGCTGGTCGCCTGCAAGGGCATCGACGAAACGCTGAACTGATCTGTTCCCCGGCGAAGGCCGGGGTCCAGTTGGGAGAACCTCCACAATGGGCACGCCCGGCTTCGTCTACATCATGGCGAGCAGGCGGAACGGAACGATCTACATCGGCGTGACGAGCAATCTGCTCAAGCGCGTCCTGGAACATCGCGCCGGGATCATCGAAGGGTTCACGAAGAAGCACGGCTGCAAGCTCCTGGTCTGGTATGAGGCGCATGACAGCATCGAGTCAGCACGGCAGCGCGAGCTGCGGATGAAGGAGTGGAAGCGGGACTGGAAGCTGCGGGAAGTTGAAGGGCTCAACCCGGATTGGGAAGACCTGTTCGATCGGATCGCACAACCATGACCGCCTCCCCAACTGGGCCCTGGCCTTCGCCGGGGAACAAGGAGAAGCAATGAGCATCCTCGTCGACAAGAACACCAAGGTCATCACCCAGGGGATGACCGGCAAGACCGGCACCTTCCACACCAAGGCGGCGCTGGACTACGGCACGCAGATGGTCGGCGGCGTGACGCCGGGCAAGGGCGGCACCACCCATGAGGAGCTCGGCCTGCCGAACTTCGACACCGTCGCCGAGGCGGTCGAGAAGACCGGCGCGACCGCGTCCGTGATCTACGTGCCGCCGCCCTTTGCCGCGGACTCGATCCTGGAGGCGATCGACGCCGAGGTGCCGCTGATCGTCGCCATCACCGAGGGCATTCCGGTGCTCGACATGGTCAAGGTCAAGCGCGCGCTGTCCGGCTCCAAGAGCCGCCTGATCGGCCCGAACTGCCCGGGCGTGCTGACGCCGGGCGAGTGCAAGATCGGCATCATGCCGGGCTCCATCTTCAAGAAGGGCTCGGTGGGCGTCGTCTCGCGCTCGGGCACGCTGACCTATGAGGCGGTGTTCCAGACCTCGAACGCCGGCCTGGGCCAGACCACCGCGGTGGGCATCGGCGGCGATCCGGTGAACGGCACCAACTTCATCGACGTGCTGGAGCTGTTCCTGGCCGACGACGCGACCGAATCCATCATCATGATCGGCGAGATCGGCGGCGACGCCGAGGAGCAGGCCGCGCAGTTCCTGATCGACGAGGCCAAGCGCGGCCGAAGCAAGCCGATGGCCGGCTTTATCGCCGGCCGCACGGCGCCTCCGGGGCGTCGCATGGGCCATGCCGGCGCGATCGTGTCGGGCGGCAAGGGCGACGCGGAAAGCAAGATCGCGGCGATGGAAGCGGCCGGCATCAAGGTGGCGGCAAGCCCGTCGGAGCTGGGCTCCACGCTGCTGGAAGTGTTGAAGGGGTAAAATGCGCGGCGCGGGAGAAGCGTTTTCGTCTCCCGCGCCCGCCTTGGCATTCCTCCCCAGGATGCCGGAAGGACGTGAGTGATGGGCCTTGAAGGTTTGGATTTCGGCGAGATCGCCGGCGGCGTGAGCCCCGCCTATCTCGAAACGCTCTACCAGCGCTACCAGTCGGCGCCGGACAGCGTGGAGGCCGGCTGGCGGCAGTTCTTCGACGGGCTCGAGGGACAGGCGCAGCGGCCGAGCTGGGGCAAGTCCAACTGGCCGCTCACCACCACCGACGACCTCACCGCCGCGCTCGATCCGACGCAGATGGAGCCCGCGCCCAAGCCCGCGAAGGGCGGCGGCAAGCCCGCTCCCGCCGCGGCGCCGGCCGCGCCTGCGCCGAGCAAGGACGATATCGTCAAGGCGGCGGGCGACGCGATCCGCGCCCAGCTGCTGATCCGCACCTATCGCGTGCGCGGGCACCTCGCCGCGAACCTCGATCCGCTCGGCCTGTCGGGGCTGCGCGAGCTGCCGGCGGACCTCAAGACCGAATATTACGGCTTCACCGACGCGGACATCGATCGCCCGGTCTATCTCGGCGGCACGATGGGCCTGGAATGGGCGACCATCCGCGAGCTGGTGAACATCCTGCGCGCCAATTATTGCGGCAATGTCGGCCTCGAATACATGCACATCGCCGATGTTGAGGAGCGCGTGTTCCTTCAGGAGCGCATGGAGGGCAAGGACAAGGCGATCGACTTCACGCCGCTCGGCAAGAAGGCGATCCTCAACAAGGTGATCGAAGCCGAGGAGTGGGAGAAGTTCTGCGCCCGCAAATATGTCGGCACCAAGCGCTTCGGCCTGGACGGCGGCGAGAGCATGATCCCGGCGCTGGAAAGCCTCATCAAATATGGCGGCCAGTACGGCGTCAACGAGATCGTGTTCGGCATGGCGCATCGCGGCCGGCTGAACGTGCTGTCCAACGTGATGGGCAAGCCGTTCCGCGCGATCTTCCACGAGTTCGGCGGCGGCTCGTCCAGCCCGGAGGACGTGGCGGGCTCGGGCGACGTGAAGTACCATCTCGGCACTTCCACCGACCGTGAGTTCGACGGCATCAGCGTGCATATGTCGCTGGTCGCCAATCCTTCTCACCTCGAGGCGGAAGACCCCGTCGTGCTGGGCAAGACCCGCGCGATCCAGACGATCGCCGGCGACCTGACCGAGCACAAGATGGCGCTGCCGGTGCTGATCCACGGCGACGCGGCGTTCGCCGGCCAGGGCATCGTGTGGGAGTGCCTCGGCTTTTCCGGCATCCGCGGCTACAATACCGGCGGTTGCGTTCACTTCGTGATCAACAACCAGGTCGGCTTCACGACGAGCCCGCAGTTCGCGCGTTCCAGCCCCTATCCGTCGGACGTGGCCAAGGGCGTGCAGGCGCCGGTGTTCCACGTCAACGGCGACGATCCCGAGGCCGTCACCTTCGCCACCAAGATGGCGATCGAATACCGGCAGAAGTTCCACCGCGACGTGGTGATCGACATGTGGTGCTATCGCCGCTTCGGCCACAACGAGGGCGACGAGCCGAGCTTCACCCAGCCCTTGATGTACAAGGCGATCCGCAGCCATGCGCCGGTCAGCAAGATCTATGGCGGCAAGCTGATCGAACAGGGCGTGGTCGACCAGGCGTGGATCGACGACAACGTCAGGCAATACACGACCCTGTTGGAAGGCGAGTTCGAGGCGGGTGCCAGCTACCGCCCGAACAAGGCGGACTGGTTCGCCGGGCGCTGGTCGGGCCTCCATGCCCCGGCCGATGCCGAAACCGCGCGCCGCAACGTCGAGACGGGCATCGACCGCAAGCTGTTCGACAGCCTGGGCCGCACGCTGACGACCGTTCCCGAAGACCTTACCGTCCACAAGACGCTGGGTCGCGTGCTCGACGCCAAGCGGCAGATGTTCTCCTCCGGCCAGGGGTTCGACTGGGCGACCGGCGAGGCGCTGGCGTTCGGCTCGCTCTTGTCCGAGGGCTATGGCGTGCGCCTGTCCGGCCAGGATTCGGGCCGCGGCACCTTCTCGCAGCGCCACGCCGTGTGGGTCGACCAGAATGACGAGCATAAGTTCGTGCCGCTCACCACGCTGCCGCACGGCCGCTTCGAAGTGCTCGACTCGCCGCTCAGCGAATATGGCGTGCTCGGTTTCGAATACGGCTATGCGCTGGCGGACCCCAAGACGCTGGTGATGTGGGAGGCGCAGTTCGGCGACTTCGTCAACGGCGCGCAGATCATGATCGACCAGTTCATCGCATCGGGCGAGTCCAAGTGGCTGCGCGCCAACGGCCTGGTGATGCTGCTGCCGCATGGTTACGAGGGTCAGGGCCCCGAGCACAGCTCGGCGCGTCCGGAGCGTTTCCTGCAGCTGTGCGCGCAGGACAACATCCAGGTCGCCAATTGCACCACGCCGGCCAACTATTACCACCTGCTGCGCCGGCAGATGCATCGCAGCTTCCGCAAGCCGCTGGTGGTGTTCACGCCCAAGTCGCTGCTGCGCCACAAGGCGGCGGTATCGAGCGCGGACGAGTTCCTGGGCGACAGCCACTTCCGCCGCATCCTCTCCGATCCCAACAAGCCGGCGGATGCGGACGTGAAGCGCCTCGTCCTGTGCACCGGCAAGGTCGCCTACGACCTGTTCGAGGCCCGCGACGCCGCCGGCGACACCGGGACCGAGATCGTCCGCATCGAGCAGCTCTACCCCTTCCCGGGGGAGCCGCTGGTCGAGCGCCTGAAGCGCATGACCAGCCTCGAAGAGGTGATCTGGGCGCAGGAAGAGCCGCGTAACAACGGATACTGGTTCTTCGTCGAGCCGTTCATCGAGGACGCGATGGTCAAGGCCGGCGTGAAGCCGCAGCGCCCGCGCTATGCCGGTCGCGCCGCCGCCGCCTCCCCCGCGACGGGCCTGATGAAGCGGCACCAGCTCGAACAGGCGGCACTCGTCGCCAATGCGCTGGGCCATGACGTCCGCGAGGAATTCCGTCGTACGGCGGGCAACACCACCACCACCACTGCCGCGCGCCCCGCGCAGGCGCCGGGCAGCTAAAGGACTTACGTGATGGCAACCGAAGTGAACGTGCCCACGCTGGGCGAGTCGATCACCGAAGCGACCGTCGGCGAGTGGCTGAAGCAGCCCGGCGACGCGGTGGCGGCCGACGAGCCGATCGCCAGCCTGGAGACCGACAAGGTCTCGGTCGAGGTCCCCTCCCCCGTGTCCGGCGTGATGGGCCAGCATGCGGTGCAGGTGGGCGACACGGTGGAAGTCGGCGCGCTGCTCGCGACGATCGAGGCCGGTGACGGCGCGCCTGCGCAAGCCCCCGCCCCGCAGCCGGCCGTGACGGAGAGCCCGAAGGCGGCTGCCCCGTCCGGCGAAACCCCGCCGGTGGCCGGCGGCTACGGCAACCATGGCGCCACCCCGGTGACAAGCGACGCGCCTGCCGCGCTGTCGCCCTCCGTGCGCCGCGCGGTGCTGGAGACGGGCGTCGATCCGTCCACCGTCACCGGCTCGGGCCGCGACGGCCGCCTGACCAAGGAAGACATCGCCGCCGCCGCCAGCGCCAAGACGACCGCGCCCGCCCCGTCGGCTCCGGCCTCGGCGCCGGCCGCTGCGCCTTCCTCGGGTCGTGGCGAGGAGCGCGTGAAGATGACGCGCCTGCGCCAGACGGTCGCCAAGCGCCTGAAGGAAGCGCAGAACACCGCCGCGATGCTGACCACGTTCAACGACGTGGACATGTCGGCGGTTATCGAGGCGCGCGCGAAGTACAAGGACCTGTTCGAGAAGAAGCACGGCGTGCGCCTGGGTTTCATGGGCTTCTTCGTGAAGGCCGCGACCATGGCGCTGAAGGACATTCCCGCGGTCAACGCGCAGATCCAGGGCGACGAGATCGTCTACCACGATTATGCCGACATCTCGGTCGCCGTGTCCGCGCCGAACGGCCTGGTCGTGCCGGTGATCCGCGATGCGCAGAACCTGTCGGTCGCCGGCATCGAGAAGACGATCGGCGATTTCGGCCGCCGCGCCAAGGACGGCACGCTGAAGATGGACGAGATGAAGGGCGGCACCTTCACCATCTCCAATGGCGGTGTGTTCGGTTCGCTGATGTCCACGCCGATCATCAACCCGCCGCAGTCGGCCGTGCTGGGCCTCCACCGGATCGAGGATCGCCCGGTGGTGGTGAACGGCCAGGTGGTGGTGCGCCCGATGATGTACCTGGCGCTCAGCTACGACCACCGCCTGATCGACGGCCGCGAGGCGGTGACCTTCCTGGTCGCGCTCAAGAACGCGATCGAGGACCCGACGCGCATTCTGATCGACCTGTAAGTGCCTGTTCCCCGGCGGAGGCCGGGGCCCAGTTGGGAAGGCAGATGTAACCGGGCGCAGCGATCACCACATCTGCCCCGCAACTGGACCCCGGCCTCCGCCGGGGAACGGAGATGAAAATGGCAGACGCAACGTACGACTATGACGTCCTGGTGATCGGTGCCGGCCCCGGCGGCTATGTCGCCGCGATCCGCGCGGCGCAGCTGGGGCTCAAGACCGCCTGCGCCGAGAGCCGCGAGACGCTGGGCGGCACCTGCCTCAACGTCGGCTGCATCCCGTCCAAGGCGATGCTGCACGCGAGCGAGTATTTCGACGCCGCGGCGAACGGCGCGATGGCCAAGATGGGCATCAAGGTGACGCCCGAGCTCGATCTGGAGACGATGCACGGGCAGCGCCGCGACGCGGTGAAGCAGCTGACCGGCGGCATCGAGTTCCTGTTCAAGAAGAACAAGGTGACGTGGCTGAAGGGCCGCGCCGCGTTCGAGGATGCGCACACCGTCGACGTCGCCGGCCAGAGGGTGACGGCGAAGAACATCGTCATTGCCACCGGCTCCTCCGTCACCGCCCTGCCCGGCGTGACGATCGACCAGAAGGTGGTGGTCGATAGCACCGGCGCGCTGGAGCTGCCGAAGGTGCCGGAGCACCTCGTCGTGATCGGCGGCGGCGTGATCGGGCTGGAGCTCGGTTCGGTGTGGCGTCGCCTGGGCGCGAAGGTCACGGTGGTCGAATATGTCGACCAGGTGCTGCCCGGCTTCGACGGCGAAGTGCGCAAGGAAGCCAACAAGATCTTCAAGAAGCAGGACCTCGAGTTCAAGCTGTCGACCAAGGTGACCGGCGTTCAGGTCGCTGGCGACAAGGCGACGATCACCGTCGAGCCCGCCGCCGGCGGCGCGGCCGAGACGATCGAGGCGGACTGCGTGCTCGTGTCGATCGGCCGCCGCCCCAACACCGAAGGCCTCGCACTCGACAAGATCGGGATCGAGGTGAACAACCGCGGCCAGATCGAGATCGATCACGACTTCCGCACCAAGGCGGACGGCGTCTGGGCGATCGGCGACGTCGTGCCCGGCCCGATGCTCGCGCACAAGGCCGAGGACGAGGGCATCGCGGTGGCCGAGAACATCGCCGGCCAGCACGGCATCGTGAACCACGACGTGATCCCCTCGGTCGTCTACACCTGGCCCGAGATCGCCGGCGTCGGCCTCACCGAGGAGCAGGCCAAGGCGAACGGCGAGATCAAGGTCGGCAAGTTCCCGATGGCGGGCAACAGCCGCGCCAAGACCAATCACGAGGACGGCGGCTTCGTGAAGGTGATCGCGGACGCCAAGAGCGACCGCGTGCTCGGCGTGTGGTGCATCGCCTCCGTCGCCGGCACGATGATCGCGCAGGCGGCGCAGGCGATGGAGTTCGGCGCGACCAGCGAGGACATCGCCTATACCTGCCACGCCCATCCGACCCATTCGGAAGCGATCAAGGAAGCGGCGATGGCGGTGACGGGCAAGCCGATCCACGTCTGATCCGGCGCCGGGGCATTGAACGCGTCCAAACCGGATGCGTACTCCGTTCGGGATATTGACCGGCGCGGTCTTACGATCTGTACAAAAACCCGTTCGCCCTCGGGGGAATCGGCGAACGGGGGAGATCGTATGTCGTTGTTGCAGCTCAACGAAATGCTTCCGTCTGACACCGGGCTGCCGGGCGCTCCGGCGCAATCGGTGGCGTCGGCGATCCGCTACGATCGTCCGGACGCATCGGTGGCCGACTGGTTCACCGCCTATCATCATTATGAAGTGCCGCAGGCCGCCGCCGATGAGCGGACCAGCTGGATCCTGCCCGGCACCGCCTATATCCGCCTGATGCTGCGGATAGACGGTCCCACCGCCGTGACGATCGGCGGCCGCCACATCGATCCCGTGCCGCAGTATGCGCTGTACGGGCCGACCAGCAAGGCGATGGAAGTGCGCGAGGGCGGCGGGGTGACGATCGGGTTCGGGATCAGCGCGCTCGGCTGGGCGCGGCTTACGCGCTGGCGGGCCAGCGATCTGCACAACCAGGTGACCCCGGCCGAACGAATGCTGGGTGCCGGGGTGGCGGAACGGCTCGCCGCCGAACTGGCGACGGTGCCGGCCGAACAGCTGAAGCCTGCACTGGACAGGCTGCTGCCCGATCTGCTCGGCCCGCCCAACCCGGACGAGGCGATCCTTCGCGGGCTTACCACGATGATCCTGGAAAACAGCTTTGCCGAGATCGGGGAGGTCGCCACCCGCCTGGGCGTGGAGCCCCATGCCCTGCGCCGCCTCTCGCTTCGCTATTTCGGCATGACGCCCAAGGTGCTGCTGCGGCGGGCGCGCTTCCTGCGCTCGTACCAGCGGGTGACGCGCCTGTCGGCCGCCACCGACTATCGCGCGATCGATCCCAGCTACTACGACGTTTCGCACTTCCTGCGCGATGCGCATACGTTCCTGGGCATGACGCCGCGACACTTCCACCTGCTGCAGCGTCCGCAATGCGAAGCGGCCCTGCGCGCCTGCATGCCCCTGTCCGGCACCGCCCAGGGTTGAGGAACCGCCCTGCTTCCGGCGCGCTGGACCGTGATGACGCGCGCCGAACTGGAGGCCGAATGGCTGTCGCTCACCCGCGACCGCCTGCCCGCGCTGGCCGGCGAGCGGCGCTGGCCGGTGCGGGCCGACCATTGCTTCCAGCGCATCCTGCTGGACGCGGCGGTGGGCGGTCGCTGGTATGATGTGGTGCGCGAGCGGCCGGCCTATCGCCACATCGCCGAACCCCTGCTCGCCCGCGCCGTCGCCCTGGGCCGGGCGGTGATCGCGAACGAGGCGGACCTCGTCGCCCTCAACCGCCAGAGCCTCGCCTGGCGAGGCAAGCTGCGGGATTGAACAGGCGGTGCGCCGGCCCGGCCCGGGCCCTGCGCGCGATTACTTGCTGAGCTTCTCCATCAGCACGCCGGCGGCATCGCCCATCGCATTGGCGATGGTGCGGGCATGGTTGCCCCCTTCGCGCCCGATCGCGGCGGCCAGCGGACCGCCCTTCTTCGTCGCCGCCAGACCGGCCAGCGCGACGATGCCGGTGGCGATCAGCTCACGCCCGCCCGGGCTGCTGGCGGTTTCCAGGATTTCCGCGCCCTTCTTGCGCAGCTCCTTGGGCACCTTCACGCCGGCGATGGTCTTTTTCAGCTTGGGCTTCTTCTTGGCCATGAGGACTCCTTCGTGTGTCGCACATGTAAGACACACCCGCCTGCGCCGCCAGAGGCTCAGCGGCGGAAACCACGCAACACGTTGCCCTCGGTGGAAAGGTAGTTGTCGCGATAGTCGAAGCGCTTCGTGTCGCTGAAGATCAGCCAGTAATATTTCATCTGCTCGGACCACCAATAGCCGGGACAGGCATCGTCCTGCGCGCCGGTGGTCACGTCGGTGAGCCCGGAAAAGCCGTGCGCGGCCCGGTTGTGCTTCTGCATGGCCCGGAAATGATCGCGCACCAGCCGGCGCCAGCGCGGGCTCCGGTCCTTCAGCCACAAGGTGAAGGCGCCATCCGCCACCTCCGGGCGCAACGCGTTGCTGGCCGCGCGGATCGACCAGTCGGTCGGGTCGAAGGCCTCGGGCAGCACGGGCCAGCGCGCCTGCGCCTTCTCCCAACCGGCCATCGCCGCGACACCGGCGGCATGGTCGCCGCCTTCGGAAAGCAGGCCGGGGTAGAAGGCCGACAGTTCGCTTTGTCGCAGGTTCAGCCTGGCACCGGTCTCGACATCCACATTGGCGAACCACAGGTCGCCCGTGGTGCGGTCGGCGCAGTTGGCGAGGACCGCCGCGGTCTCCACCCGGTATGCGTCGCGCAGCCGGGTGTCGCCGGTCAGCCGCCACGTATCCCAGAGATATTCGAACCAGCTGTCGGTCGGCGGCGCGACGGTGGCACGGCGGGACAGCCAGGCTCCGGTCTGCACGTCGATCCTGTCCGCCACGAGGTTGCGCTTCGAGCGCTTGGCATGCAGCGCCAGCATGGCGTTGATCGCCGCCTCGCCGAACCTCTTCTCGCCCGTGAGGCGGGAAAGCGTGACGAACTCGGGGGCCATGCCGCCGCCTACCTCCGCCGGAAAGCTCTGCGGATCGCGGGTCTTGCCGGTGACCAGGTTGACGTAGCGCATCGGCATTCCGGTCGGCGTGTCGAAGCACGGCATCATGCGCGTGGCGAGATCGTGCGCCAGTTCCAGCAGCCGCTTGTCGCCGGTCGCCAGATGGCCGGAGAGCAGCCCGCCGACCAGCCGGATGGTCGCCTCGAAAACCTGCGCATCGCCGTCGAGATCGAAGCGCAGCTTTTCGCGGATCCACCGCATGCCGTCCTCCAGTTGCGCATCCAGGCCCATCAGCCACAAGGTATCCAGCGCCTCGACGATCGACAGGCCGACGCTGGCGCCCGGGATCAGGAAGCTCTGTCCGGTGCCGGACACCGGCTTCACCTCGTCCTGCCCCCAGGCGACCTTGCGATACTCGCTCCACGCCCAGGCCATCTCGCGCTTCACGTCGGCGGCCAGCGCCGCCCAGTCCTCGTCGGCGGCGGCCTTTGCGGGGAGCGGCAGGGCAGCCATGGCGGCGGCGGCGACAAGGGAGCGACGGGTCAGCATTCAGGAAGCCTAGCGCGGCGCGGCACAGCCTGCCACTCTCGACAGGACGGGCGGGAGAAGGGAATGCGGACGAGATGGGCGGGGTTGGTGCTGGCGCTGGTCGCCGCACCTGCAGCGGCGCAGGAGGCCGCTCCGTCGCGCCCGGAACTGTTCAGCGGCGTGCTCGCGCACGGCCTGACGCTGTGGCGCAGCGTGCCGGACGGCTATCTGCTGGAAAGCGCCGAGGAAGGCGGCACGGTGGATGTGGAACTGGGCTGGCGCAGCAGGCGCTTCGACCGGCTCCGCTGGCTGGCGCGCCCGCATGCGGTGGCCAAGGCGCAGATCAACACGGACGGGCGGACCAGCTTCTTCTCCGGGGGGCTGGAATGGCGACAATCGCTCGCCCGCTCGCTCTACCTGCAGGGCGGCGTCGGCATTGCGTATCAGACCGGCTACCGCTTCACGCCCGATCCCTTTGCGCCGGGGCTGACGCGGCAGCAACGGCTCGACCGGTTTGAGGTCTATGCGAACCGCACGTCCTTCGGCTCCAGCGTGCTGTTCAACCCCAACCTCTCGCTGGGCCTGCGGCTCGACCGGCGCTGGGCGGTGGAAATCGCCTACGAACATTACAGCCACGCCAGGCTGTTCTCGCGCCAGAACCCCGGCATCGAGAATGCCGGCGTGCGGGTGGTCTATGCGCTGGGCCGCTGATCGAGGGCGGCGAGGAGCACGGTGACGCCCGCCTGCGGGCTGCCGGACAGTTGCAGGATGTAGCGGCCCGGCGTGAGGTCGTAATCCACCATCTTGCGGATGCCGGTGCAGTCCGGACCGTGACCATGCGCCACGGACGGACGCGCCTGTCCGTTCTGCACCACCTCCACCCACGCGCCCGCGCCGAGCGCCACGCGGTAGCGGCCCGCGCGGACCACGGTGAAGCCCAGCAGCCCGCCGCTCGCATCGGCAGCCGGCGCCTTGCCCGGTGCGATCGGCAGCGTGGCCTGCGCCTGTGGCGCCAGCGCCAGGCGATAGCCGACCCCCACCTCGATCTCGGCCGTGCCGAGCTGCGTCGCGCGCGCCGCGGCCTTGAGGGGGCGTGCCGCGGCCCAGCCGGCCAGCTCGCGCGGCACCGGCGCGGGCGCAGTGCAGGCCGGGCGCGGGGCGGCCTGCCCCGGAATGGAGGGCAGCAGGCCGAAGGCGGCAAGGATCGGAAACAGCATGGCGCAACCTACCGCAGCGGCGCGCCAGCGACAATCACATGGCGCCGCCCGGGCAATTGAAGAGTGCCGCTCGCGGAACCATCTGGGTGCGCAACGGCGTTGACGAGAACGCCTTTCCCGATCTTGCCCGATCCGAACAAATCTGGAACACGCCACTCCATGCTGACCCACATCTCCGTCCGCGGCGCGCGCGAGCACAACCTCAAGGGCGTGGACATCGACATCCCGCGCGACACGCTGACGGTGATCACCGGCCTGTCGGGCTCCGGCAAGTCGTCCCTCGCCTTCGACACCATCTATGCCGAGGGGCAGCGGCGCTATGTCGAGAGCCTGTCGGCCTATGCGCGCCAGTTCCTGGAGCTGATGCAGAAGCCGGACGTCGATCATATCGAGGGTCTGTCGCCGGCCATCTCGATCGAGCAGAAGACCACCAGCCGCAACCCGCGCTCGACGGTGGCGACGGTGACCGAGATCTACGATTACATGCGCCTGCTCTGGGCGCGCGTGGGCGTGCCCTATTCGCCCGCGACCGGCCTGCCGATCGCCGCGCAGACCGTCAGCCAGATGGTGGACCGGGTGCTGGCGCTGCCGGAGGGCACGCGCGCCTATCTGCTCGCGCCGGTCGTGCGCGGGCGCAAGGGCGAGTATCGCAAGGAGATGCTGGAATGGCAGAAGGCCGGCTTCACCCGCGTGCGCATCGACGGCGAGTTGCACGAGATCGACGAGGCCCCGGCGCTCGACAAGAAGTTCAAGCATGACATCGAGGTGGTGGTCGACCGCATCGTCGTGCGCGACGATATCGGCACGCGGCTGGCCGACAGCTTCGAGACGGCGCTGAAGCTCGCCGACGGGCTCGCTTATGTCGATCTGGCGGATACGACGGTGGCCGAAGCGGTCGCCACGGCACCGCACGTCCGCGAAGCGCCGATCGGGCCGGGCGCCGACAGCCCCAAGAAGATGAAGGGCGCCGGCGTGCCGGAGAACCGCATCGTCTTTTCCGAACGCTTCGCCTGCCCCGTGTCCGGCTTCACCATCGCCGAGATCGAGCCGCGCCTGTTCTCGTTCAACGCGCCGCAGGGTGCCTGCCCGGTGTGCGACGGCCTGGGCGAGAAGCTGATCTTCGACGAGGACCTGGTCGTCCCCAATCACGACCTGACGATCAAGAAGGGCGCGGTGGTGCCCTGGGCGAAGAGCAACCCGCCCTCCCCCTATTACATGCAGGTGCTGGGCAGCCTGGCGCGCGAGCTCGGCTTCACGCTGGACACCGCGTGGAAGGACCTCGCGCCCGAGGTGCAGCACGCGATCGTGCACGGCACGGGCGGCAAGGCCGTCACCCTCACCTTCGTGGACGGCAAGAAGTCCTACGACGTGAAGAAGCCGTTCGAGGGCGTGATCGGCAACCTCAACCGCCGCATGCTCCAGACCGAGAGCGCCTGGATGCGCGAGGAGCTGAGCAAGTATCAATCGGCCAAGCCGTGCGAGACGTGCCACGGCGCGCGCCTGAAGCCCGAGGCGCTGGCGGTGAAGATCGCCGGCGAGGATATCAGCCACGCCACCCACCTCTCCGTGGTGGATGCGCTCGCCTTCTTCCAGTCGCTGCCCGATCACCTCAACGACCAGCAGCGCGCGATCGCCGAGCGCATCCTGAAGGAGATCGTCGAGCGGCTCGGCTTCCTCAACAATGTCGGGCTCGATTACCTCAACCTCGACCGCACCTCCGGCACGCTGTCGGGCGGCGAGAGCCAGCGCATCCGCTTGGCCTCGCAGATCGGCTCCGGCCTGTCCGGCGTGCTCTACGTGCTGGACGAGCCCTCGATCGGCCTGCACCAGCGCGACAACGACATGCTGCTGGCGACGCTGCGCCGCCTGCGCGACCTCGGCAACACCGTGCTGGTCGTCGAGCATGACGAGGACGCGATCCGCACCGCCGATTACGTGATCGACATGGGGCCGGGCGCCGGCGTGCACGGCGGCCAGATCGTCGCCAAGGGCACCCTGCCCGAACTGCTCGCGCACGAAGGCTCGGTCACCGCCGATTACCTCAACGGCGTGCGCGAGGTGCCGGTGCCGGCCAAGCGCCGCAAGGGCACGGGCAAGAAGCTGACGGTGCACAATGCCACCGCCAACAACCTGAAGGGCGTGAGCGCGAGCATCCCGCTGGGCACCTTCACCTGCATCACCGGCGTGTCCGGCTCCGGCAAGTCCAGCTTCACGCTCGACACGCTCTACGCCGCCGCCGCGCGGCAGCTGAACGGCGCGCGCGTGCTGATGGGCAAGCACGACAGGATCACCGGGCTCGAGCATCTCGACAAGGTGATCGACATCGACCAGTCGCCGATCGGCCGCACCCCCCGCTCCAACCCCGCAACCTATACCGGCAGCTTCACCCAGATCCGCGACTGGTTCGCGGGCCTGCCGGAGAGCCTGGCGCGCGGCTACAAGCCCGGCCGCTTCTCCTTCAACGTCAAGGGCGGCCGCTGCGAGGCGTGCCAGGGCGACGGCGTGCTCAAGATCGAGATGCACTTCCTGCCCGACGTCTACGTCACCTGCGACGTGTGCAACGGCGCGCGCTACAACCGCGAAACGCTGGAGGTGAAGTTCAAGGGGCTGTCGATCGCCGACGTGCTGGACATGACGGTGGAAGACGCCGCCGAGTTCTTCAAGGCGGTGCCGCCGATCCGCGAGAAGATGGCGATGCTGGTCGAGGTGGGCCTGGGCTATGTCAAGGTCGGCCAGCAGGCGACCACCCTGTCCGGCGGCGAGGCGCAGCGCGTGAAGCTCGCCAAGGAACTGGCGCGTCGCGCGACCGGCAACACGCTCTACATCCTCGACGAGCCGACCACCGGCCTGCATTTCGAGGACGTGCGCAAGCTGCTGGAGGTGCTCCACGCGCTGGTCGAGCAAGGCAACACCGTGGTGGTGATCGAGCACAATCTCGACGTGATCAAGACCGCCGACTGGATCATCGACCTGGGGCCGGAAGGCGGCGTGAAGGGCGGCGAGATTGTTGCCGTCGGCACGCCGGAGACGGTGGTGAAGGAACCGCGGAGCTTTACGGGGAAGTATCTGGCGCCGTTGTTGCGGACGAAGGTGGAGCAGGTGGCGGCGGAGTAGCTATTGCGTTTGGAGGCTTTTCTGGCATCAAAGCGGAATGCACGCGGTCTTTGATCCAAACAACAGCTATCTCGTTGGCGGTTGGGGCCTTATATTAACCATAGTAGGTCTGGTGATTTCAGTTCTCGGTTTTGTCATTACGCTTTGGCAAATTAGAAGAACAAAGTCTGCAACCGACTCCGTATCGATTGCACTAGAAAGTTTCAAAACTAGGCTAAAACATTCGGATGCCTCTGTAGAAGCGGCCAGGGTGATCAAATATTTTGAAAAATCTATTATCTATATGCGAAATCACGATTGGATTTCTGCTTCTGATAGCCTCTGGGAAGGGCAAAGCCTATTACATAGACTAAAAGGCGATCTCGAATATACTGGCGGTGAAGATAAGCTTACAGACCGCAACCTTCAAACATTTCTCGAGTCAATCCAACTACTGCAGGATATTTCAAGTAAGGGCATCAAAGGTTTCGATTCTTCCGACATAATAAAAAGCATAAGAATACAAGTTAATATTCTTGAGCATACAATCGTAACAGCTCAGAAGGAAGTGCAAAATGCACAGCAGTGAGTCTAGCTACAAAGAGCTAATATCCTCTTTGGATCAAAAAACCAGATCAGGCGCGCTGAAGTGGTCGTCCCGAACAATTGCAAACTCATACGAAGCCCTGGTCGGCGAGTATATCGTCCATATAGATCATGAGAGAGATAGTGGGAGTGAGTTTGAATTATGGTTATTCGACAAAGAACTAAATTTGATTGATAATGTAGCGTCTGCCGATCTATATAAATTTAGGGATTATCCAGCCATAGATTTCGCAATAAAACTTCGCAATTTATACGAACTGGTTGGGCAGAAGACTACTGAGGGCCGCGTAGAAGACGTCCTCAAGACTTTAAGGGATTTGTAGCGCCTGAACTGAGTTTTAGGTAAGTCTGGAGGCTCACCACGAAGAGAGCTACTGCTTGATCGACATCCGTGCCGCCGACAGGCTCGCCATCATCGTATCGTATTGCGCCAGCGTAAACCCCGCCGCCAGGAACGCCTTCACCTCGTGCCCGGGCACGGCATAGTTGTGGTGCCACGCCAGCACGGCCATGCGGCGGAGCGCTTCCAGGCGTTCGTCGGCGAGGCGGGGGTTGGGGGTCTTGAGGACCACGCGCATCGCCACCGCGATGCGGCCGGGGGTGCGCAGCGAGCTCAGGCTGTCGCGGCGGGCGAGTGCCACCACCGACCATTCCAGCGCGCTCAGGCGGCCCTCATCGGGGGCGATCGTCGTTCCCGCGACGGCATCGGCCAGGGCGGCGGCGCCGGGCTCGTTGAATGCGACATAGGCCATGCGTGTTTCCCCTTCGCTGGGCGCAACTCGACGGCCGCGCAGGGCCGATACCCGGAGCGACGGAACGAAGAGGAGCTGCCAATCTTCTATACTGGTCGGTATAGAAATCGGACCGGCGTCCGTCAATCGCTTTCTGTACCGCTCAGTACGTTTTCAGGAAAACGGTCGCCCGCGCCTACTTGCCCGGCCAGATCATCAGGCTGGTTTCCACCACCCGCTCGAGATCGGCATGGCTGGCCCCCGCCCCGGCCTGCACGGCCATGCCCTGCAGGATGGCATAGAGATACTGGCACAGCGATTCGGGGGAGACCTCCGCCGGCAGGTCGCCGTCCGCCGCCGCCTGCTCGAAACGCGCCGCCATCGCCGCCTGGGACGACAGCCGCCGCTCGGTGACATGCGCCTTGATCGACTCGCCCTCCGCGCCGCAGGCGGTGGAGCTGATGACGCCCAGGCAGCCCTTCGGGTCGCATCCGCCCGCCATCGCCTCCAGCGCGCCGCGCAGGAGGTGCTCGGCCACCGCGCGCGCGGTGGGCTGCTGCAATGCCTCGCGGGTATAAGCGAGCTTTTCGGCCTCGTAGAGGTCCAGCGCCTTGTGGAACAGGGCTTCCTTGTTGCCGAACGCGGCATAGAGGCTCGGCTTGGTGATGCCCATCGCCGCGGTGAGATCGGCCATGGATGCGCCCTCATAGCCCTTGGCCCAGAACACGCCGAGCGCGGCCGCAAGCGCTCCATCGACGCAGAATTCGCGCGGGCGACCCTTGGGCGCTGGCAAAACGGCACTTTCCATAACGCGCGGTATATATTGCCGCCGGCGCCGCTTGGCTAGAGCAGGATGACATGGGGCTGGCTCACTCGTCGTTGCGAGCGCAGCGAAGCGATCCAGGGCAACCCGCGGAACCCTGGATTGCTTTGCTACGCTCGCAAGGACGGTCGCGGCGCTAGAGCAGCTTGTCCAGCGTGATCGGCAGGTCGCGCACCCGCCTGCCGGTGGCGTTGTAGATCGCGTTGGCCACCGCCGCGCCGACGCCGGTGATGCCGATCTCGCCCACCCCGTGCGCGCCCATCGGGGCGTGCGGATCGGGCACGTCGGTCCAGATCACGTCGATCTCGGGCACGTCCATGTGCACGGGCAGGTGATATTCGGCGAGGCTGGGGTTCATGATCCGCCCCTTGCGCTCGTCGAACTGCGTTTCCTCCATCAAGGCCATGCCCAGCCCCATGATGATGCCGCCGCGGAACTGGCTGGCCGCCGTCTTGGGGTTGAGGATGCGCCCGCAATCGAACGAGCCGAGGAAGCGGCGGACGCGCACTTCGCCGGTCACTGCGTTCACCCCCACTTCGCAGAACAGCGCGGAATGGCTGTGCATCGACCAATGCATGGTCTCCAGCGGCGGCGGCGGCGTGCCTTCCACCACCAGCGTGCCCCGCTGTGCGCGGGTGAGAATGGAGGCATAGGTCTCGTGCCGCAACGGGTCGGCCAGGCTGGCGAGCCCGTTGTCCAGCCCGCCGACCTCCTCCACCGACAGGCCGGCGAGCGGCGAGTCGTTGCCGGCGAGCTGCAGCAGCTCCTTCACCAGCAGGCGGTGCGCCGCGATCACGGACGCGCCGATCGAGGCGGTCTGCTGCGATCCGCCGGCCAGCACCACGCCGGGCAGCGTGCTGTCGCCATAGTTGAAGGTGATGGCGTCCATCGGCAGGCCGAGCCGGTCCGCCGCGACCTGCGTCTGCGCGGTGGCGGTGCCCATGCCCATGTCGTGCGCGGCGATGTCGATGGTGGCGTGCCCGTCCTGGCGCAGCGTGATGCGCGCCGCGCCGCCGGGCATGCGGTAATAGGGATAGGTGCCGCCGGCCACGCCCGTGCCGATCCGCCACTCGCCCTCGCGCCGGCTGGCGACGGGCGCGCGATCCGACCAGCCGAAGCGCTCGGCCCCGTCGCGCCACATCTTCTCCACCTCGCGGATGGAAAAGGGCGCGCCGGTCACCGGATCCTTGTCGGGCTCGTTCTTCAGCCGGAGGTCGATCGGGTCCATGCCGATTGCCTCGGCCAGCTCGTCGATCGCGCATTCCAGCCCGAACGTGCCCACCGCCTCGCCCGGCGCGCGCATGAAGGTGTTGGCGAGCATGTCCATATAGGCCACGTCCACCTCCAGCTTGAACGCGTTCGCGCCGTACACGCTCATCGCCGGCAGGATGAAGGGCTCGGGCAGCTGGTTGTGCGGGCTCATCGCCACCGTGCCGGTATGGATCAGCGCCTCGAACGTGCCGTCCGCCGATGCGCCGATCGCCACCCGCTGCTCGGTGGAGGTGCGCCCGCCGACCACGCGGTACACGCCCTCGCGCGACAGCGTCAGGCGTACCGGGCGATCCACCAGCTTCGAGGCGGCGGCGGCGATCACCTGGTGGTTCCACAGGCACTTGCCGCCGAACCCGCCGCCGACGAACGGCGAGGAAACGTGGACCTGGCTTTCCTCCATGCCGAACACCTGCGCCAGGCTCCAGGCGGTGTGCGCCACCAGCTGGGACGCATCGTGCACGCGCAGGCGGTCGCCCTCCCACGCCACGGTGCAGGCGTGGAGTTCGATGGCGTTGTGGCTGTGCCGCGGCGTCTCATAGGCCTGGTCCACCCTGAAGGGCGCGGCAGCCAGCGCCTCCTCCGCGTCGCCGATGCGGATGTTGAGCGGGTTGCCCATGAACACGCCCGGATGCTTTCCCTTGGCCTTGGCGCCCGCGAAGCTGGTGATCGCCGGCACCTCTTCATAGGTGATGCGCAGCAGCGACCTCGCATGGTCCGCCTGCTCCTGCGTTTCGGCGAGCACGGCGGCGACCGGCTGGCCGTTCCAATGGACTTCCGGATCCTGGAAGATCGGCAGGTCGACGCCGCCCGCGGCCTTCTGGTCGGTCAGGAACAACGGCACCTTGTTCATGCGCGGCGCATTCTCGTGCGTCATCACCAGCACGACGCCGGGCACCGCCTCCGCCGCCTTCGTGTCGATGGCCAGGATCCGCCCGCGCGCGATCGTGCTGTAGGCGAGCGCGGCATAGACCATGCCGTCGAGCGCGAACTCCGCCGCATAGCGCGCCTGCCCGCCGACCTTCAGCGGGCCATCGATGCGCGAGACGGGCCGGCCGATCTGGCCGTGCTGCTCGCGGATCAGCGGATCGGGCCGGCCGCCCGGCATCCAGCTGTCGGGCGCGAGCTGGATCGCCTTGCCCACCGCCTGCTGCGCCATGCCCTTGGCGGCCTGCTTGGCATCTTCCAGCATGCTCATGCGCCCGCTCCCGCCAGCTCGCCCAGCACCGCCACCATCGTGCGGCGGGCAAGCTCGATCTTGAACCCGTTGTCCTTCAGCGGCAGCGCGTCCGCCAGCTCGGCGAGCGCGGCCGCGGTGAAGGCCTCTTCCGTCGCGGGTTGCCCGCGCAACGCTTCCTCCGCCTTCCACGCGCGCCACGGCTTGTGCGCCACACCGCCGAGCGCGAGGCGCACGTCGCGCACCCGTCCGTCCGTCACCTCCAGCGCGGCGGCGACGGAAACCAGCGCAAAGGCATAACTCGCCCGGTCGCGCACCTTGCGGTAGGTGGAGCGCGCCGCCAGCGGCAGCGGCGGCAGCTCGATCGCGGTGATGAGCTCGCCCGGCTCCAGCATCGTCTCCACGTCGGGCCGGTCGCCGGGCAGCCGATGGAGGTCGGTCAGCGGCAGGCGACGATCGCCGCGCGTGCTGCCGAGGTGCACGGTCGCGTCCAGCGCCGCCAGCGCGACGCACATGTCCGACGGGTGCGTCGCGACGCAATCGGCCGACGCGCCCAGGATCGCGTGGATGCGGTTGAACCCGCCGATCGCGTCGCATCCCTCGCCCGGCCGGCGCTTGTTGCAGCGCGATCCCTCGTTGTCATAGAAATAGGTGCAGCGCGTGCGCTGGAGCAGGTTGCCGCCGACCGTCGCCATGTTGCGGATCTGCGCCGAGGCGCCCGCCACGATGGCGCGGGACAACAGCGGGTAGCGGCGGCGGACCAGCGCGTGTTCGGCCACCGCGGTGTTAGTCGCCGCGGCGCCGATCAGCAGGCCGCCGTCCGCCGTTTCCTCGATCGCGTGGAAGAGGCCGGTCACGTCGACCAGCGCTTCCGGCCGCTCGATCGTCTCGCGCATCAGATCGACCAGGTTGGTGCCGCCCCCCAGATAGCGCGCGCCTGCCTGCCCGCCCTGGCGCAGCGCATCGCCGGCGGCGACCGCGCGGGTGTAGCGGAACGGAGTCATCGGCCGGCCTCCGCAAACTCCGTGATCGCCGCGACGATGCCGTTGTGCGCGCCGCAGCGGCATAGATTGCCGCTCATCCGCTCGCGCAGTTCCTCCGGCGTCAGGAGTAGCTCCTCGGCGGCAAGGTCGGCGGTGACGTGGCTGGGCACGCCGCGGCGCACCTCTTCCACCATGGCGACGGCCGAACAGATCTGCCCGGGCGTGCAATAGCCGCACTGAAAGCCGTCGTGCTCGACAAAGGCGGCCTGCAAGGGATGCAGCGCGCCGGGCGCGCCGAGCCCTTCGATCGTCGTGATCTCCCGCCCCTCATATTGCACCGCCAGCGCCAGGCAGGAGAGGATGCGCTCACCGTCCACCAGCACGGTACAGGCGCCGCATGCGCCCTGGTTGCAGCCCTTCTTGGTGCCGGGCAGGTGCAGCTCCTCGCGCAGTAGGTCGAGCAGCGAAACCCGCGGGTCCGCGGGCGGCGACACGGTGATGCCGTTGACGATCATGTTCTGGGTTCCCCCCGCTTTCGGGTGCACCGGGATCGAACCCGGACTGGCCGCAAACGGGTTGATGCAGATTTAGTTCCGCGCCTGCCCGGCATAGTATCGGGCGAGCCGGTCGATCATCTCCTCTGGAATGCGCCGTGCGATCACCGGCATGGTGGCGTGGGTCTTGCGCGCATCCACCACCGTTTCGTCGCCGCGCCAGCGACGCAGGCGCCCGGCGACATAGGCGGCCTTCTGCCCGTTCAGCACCGGATAGGGCTTGTTCGGCGCATGGCAGCTCGCACAGGCGGGGAGCTCGCGATCCGGCAGCCCTTCGCGCACGATCCGCTCCGCCTCCGGGTCGCTGCCCCCGGCCGGCGCACCAAGGCCCGGCATCGCCGCGAACCGCGCCGCCAGCGCCCGCATGTCCGCCTCGCTCAGCCGCGCAACGGCATTGCCCATCACCGCGCTGTGTCGATCGCCGGTGCGATAGGCTTTGAGGCTGGCCAGCAGATACTCGAAGCGCTGCCCGCCCAGCACCGGAATGTCGCCCTGCCCGCGCCCGCGCCCATCGCTGCCGTGACAACCGGCACACGTCTCGAACCGGTTGGAGCCGGCGATCGCCGCCGCCCCGCCCGTCAGCTGCGCGAACATCTCCGGCGTCATGCCCGGCAGCCGACGGACCAGCGCGACCATGCGGCGGACCTCGTCCTCCCGGTCCTGCGCCGGCCAGGCGGGCATGCCGCTGAACTTCACGCCATGCTTCAGAATCCAGAACAGGTGGCGGTCGTTCCACTCCCTGGCGTTCACCGACAGGTCCGGCGCCGGGGGTGTCGCAGCGCGCGCGACGGGCGACGCGCCCAGCCCGGGGGCTCCATGGCACACCGCGCAGGAAGCGGCGAAATGCCCGGCGGCGCTGACCAGGCCGGTCGCGTCGGCCGGCTGCTTGGGCGCATCGAAATGGCTGCGCGTCTTTACCGAGTTGCGCATCACCCAGTGGAGGAACCAGTCGGTGACCGGCCAATGGCCGCTGGACGCCGCGACGTTCACCGCGCCCGACCAGCCGACCGCCAATCCGGCCAGCGCCAGCGCGAGCAACGCCGCCAGCACGCGCTTCCAGGTGATGCGAACCGTCATGCCGCCTGCGCCTCCCCCTGCCGCAACATGCCGGCCAGCACCGCCAGCGCGCCGAGCAGATAGCTCGCGCCGCCGACCAGCAGCATCACCACACCCGCCAGTTGCTGATCCTCCAACGCGCCCAGCCCCCAAGGCGCGCCATGCGCCATCCCCGCATAAAGCGGCCGGGGCGCCAGCCCGATCAGCGCGCCGAGCAGGGTCATGTGCATGGACGTCAGCAGCAGCGCGCCGATGCCCGCCGCGCCCGCCTGCCCTCGATGCGCGAGCACCGCCGACCACAAACCGGTGCCCACCAGCAGGAAGCAGCCGATCTCCGCTACCATCGCCACCGTCGCATGACCCGCCGCCATGCGCACCTGCGGCAGGTGCAACAACCAGACGGTCGCCAGCTCCAGCACCGACCAGGCGAGCGGGCTTGCCAGTAGGGCCGCCGGCTCCCACCGGCTGCCGCGAAGGGCAAGCGCCAGCGCCGGCGCGGCGAGGGCGACGGCGATCATGTGCGCGGCCATGTGCCCGGTCATCCCGCGCGTGCCGGCGGCGATGGCCAGGGCCACGAGAGCCGCAGCAAGGATCGCGGATCGCTTCACCGGCAATCGCTCAGAAACAGCACCGGCGCGGCGGTGAACAGCACGCCGACGAAGCTGAGGCCGGCCAGCAACATGGTGGCATAGGCCAGGAAGCGCAGCCGGTCGGTCTCCGTGCCCTCCTCGTGAGGGGGATGATCGCCGGGCGTGCGCGACTGCACCCGCGCGATCCAGCCGGAGGCAAGGATGACGAGCAGCGCCAGGATCGTGCAGGCCCAGAACACGCCCGGCGCGGTGGAGAAGCTGCCGGTCTTGGCGCAGCGGATCGCCGCCCACAGGTAGGAGAACAGGAAATGCGCCGCCCACACGGTCGGCGGCACGATCAGCGTCCACAAGGTGACGTTGAGCGAGCGGGCGCGGGCACGCAGGCGCTCGATCATGCGACCTCCGGGAACAGGCCGATCGTGGCATAGGCGACCACGGCGGTGAACAGCAGGAAATGGAGGTACAGCGTCACGTTGCCCACGTCGGCGTCGTGGGACGGTGTGGTGCGCCCCGCCAGGCTGCGGGCGAGCGCGTAGAGCTGCGCGATCGCGGCGATGCCGGCATGGGCGGCGGTCCAGATCGCCAGCGTCCAGACGATCGCCGGATAGGCGGCCGCTGCCGGGTCGAGCCCGGACAGCCAGGGCCCCGCCAGCCCCGCCCCCACCGAGCCGATCGACAGCAGCGCTCCTGCGCCGAGCAGCAGCCGCGCCGGCGCCACGCCGCCGCGCCGATGCAGCTCGCGCGCGGCAAGGGTCGCGCCCCAACTCGCCGCCGTCAGGGCGAGCGCGATCATCGGCCATGCCGCACCCGGTCCCGCGCCGGGCGGCGGGAAGCCGGTATGCACCGTCCAGAAGAAGAAATAGCCGAACACCAGCCCGGAAAACGCCGTGGCATCCGCCAGCATGGTGATGAACATCGCCCACCAGCCCGGCGCCTGCGGGCCGGCGATGTACAGCGGCAGCTCCAGCCCGTGCCCGATCGGCTTGCACGGTTTTTCCGGGATCTCCGCCGTGCTCCACAGCCAGCGCAGGATGAAGCCGAGCGCGACAACGCCGCTCGCCAGCGCCCACCAGTACAGGTGATAGGTGGTGAGGATGAACACGCCGCCCACCGCGATGGCCGTCAGCATCGGCACGAAGCTCGGCGTGCCGAGCCGCAGCACCGCCACCGGCCGCGCGTCGAGCACCGAGGTGATGATCGTCTCGCGCCGGCCTTCCTCGGCATCGGGCAGGAAGAAGCGGCCCTCGTCAACCTTGGCGACGAAGCCGGGCTGGTCCCAGATCGGGTAGCGCGTCTCGATCAGCGGCACGGAGCGGATGCCCCAATCCTCGTCATCGGGATGCGCCAGCCATTCCAGCGTGCCGGCATCCCATGGATTGCGCTTCGCCTTGGCCCGCGGCGGCGACAGCGCCATGTCGACCACCACCACCAGCACGCCCGCCGCGAACAGGAACGCGCCGAGGGTGGACGCCAGGTTGAGCCCGCCCAGCCCCAGTTCGCTCGGATAGGTGAACACGCGCCGCGGCATGCCCATCAGGCCCGACAGGTGCATGGGAAAGAAGGCAAGGTTGGCGCCGGCGAACAGCATCCAGAACGCCGTGCGCCCCATCCGGTCCGACAGCTTCTTGCCCGTCACCAGCGGCCAGTAATAATAAAGGCCGGCGAACAGCGGCATCAGCGTGCCGCCGATCAGCACGTAATGGAGGTGCGCGACGACGAAATACGTGTCGTGCGCCTGCCAGTCGAACGGCACGATCGCCACCATCACGCCGGTCAGCCCGCCGATGACGAAGATGGCGAGGCTGCCGGTCGCGTACAGCAAGGGCGTCGAGAAGATCACGCGGCCGGCCGCCAGCGTCGCGATGAAGGCGAAGATCTGCACGCCGGTGGGGATCACCACCGCCTGCGATGCCGCCGAGAAGAACGCCAGGCTGATCTTCGGCAGGCCGGTGGCGAACATGTGGTGGACCCACAGGCCGAAGCTTAGGAACGCCGTCCCCACCGCCGCCAGCACGATATACGGATAGCCCAGCAGATGCCGCCGCGCGAACGTGGGGATCAGCATCGCGAACAGCGCAATGCTCGGCAGGAAGATGACATAGACTTCCGGATGGCCGAAGATCCAGAACAGGTGCTGCCACAGCAGCGGATCGCCGCCCTTCTCGGCCGTGAAGAACGGCCAGCCGAGCAGCCGTTCCATCTCGAACAGCACGTCGCCCGCGATCAGCGGCGGAAAGGCGAACAGGATCATCACCGCCACCACCAGGATGTACCAGGCGTAGAGCGGCATCAGGTTCAGCCGCATGCCCGGCGGCCGGCATTTCAGCACGCCGACGATCAGCTCCACGGCCGCCGCCACCGAGCTCACCTCGATGAACGACAGGCCGAGCATCCAGATGTCGGCGCCCAGCCCGCTGAGGTCCGTTCGGGTGGTGAGCGGCGGATACATGAACCAGCCGCCGTCCGGCGCGGCGTTGAAGAAGATCGAGCCGAGCACGAAGATGCCGCCGATCAGGAAGCTCCAATAGCCGAAGGCGGAGAGCCGCGGGAACGGCAGGTCGCGCGCGCCGAGCAGCTGCGGCAGGAGGATGATCGACACCGCCTCGAACATCGGCACGGCAAACAGGAACATCATTGCCGAGCCGTGCAGCGTGAACAGCTGGTTGAACGTGTTCGGCCCGACCAGGTCGTTCTCCGGCACGGCGAGCTGCGTGCGCATGATCAGCGCCAGCACGCCGGCGAACAGCATGAAGGCGAAGGCGGTCAGCGTGTACCACACGCCGACGCGGTTGTTGTTCACGTCCGTCCAGCGCCTGAGCCAGCCTTCCGGCGGCTTCCAGGCGGCGCGCAGCCGCTCCTCCTGCGCATGGCGCAAGCCGGGATCGTCCTGCGCGTGGAGGCTCATTTCAGCCCTTTCAGGTAGCGGGCGATGGCACGCGCCTCGGCCTCGGACATCTGCGGGAAGGCGGGCATCCGCACGCCGGGCTTGAACCGTTCGGGATGGCGCACGAACGCCGCAATGTTTGCCTCGGTGGGCCGCAACATGCCGGCCGCGATCGTCGTGCGTCCGCCAAGGTGCGACAGGTCCGGACCGATCGCGCCGGCCGCCCCCGTGCCGCGGATCGCATGGCATCCGCCGCAGCCGTTCGCCAGGAACAGCGCCTTGCCCGCACCGGCCGGAGCGACGGCGGGCTGGCGTTCCGCGGCCAGCCAGCGATCGAACTCGGCCGCCGGCATCGCCACCACGTCGAACGCCATCAGCGCGTGGCTGAGGCCGCAGAACTCGGTGCATTGGCCACGGAAAAGGCCCGCGCGCGTCGCGCGCACGGCCATGACGTTGCGCCGCCCCGGGATCATGTCCGTCTTGCCGGCAAGCCCGGGAATCCAGAAGCTGTGCACCACGTCCCGGCCTTCCAGGTGCAACAGCACGGTGCGGCCCACGGGGATGCGGATCTCGTTCGCGCTGGTCACCGGCGCGGCGCCGGCGGGCTCGTATTGGACCCGCCACCAGAATTGCTCGCCCGTCACCGCGATGCGCAGGTCCGCCGGCGCAACCGCGCGCGGGCGCATCGCCGGCAGGCTGTAGGCGAGCAGCCCGAGCAGCAGCACCGTCGGCAGCACGCCGCCCGCGACGAGGATCAACCGCTCGCCCCCGCGCAGGCCCAGCCTGCCCTCCGGCGCGCGCACCGCCCAGGCCATCAGCGCCGCAAGCGCCAGGGCGATCACCACGGCTCCCGCCACCATCACCACCGTGAGATGGCGCAGCACGGCGGCTTCCTCGCCGAACGGCACCAGCGCGGACTGCTGTTGATTGCATCCGGCGAGCGCCAGGAGCAGCGGCACGGTTGCCCGTCCGCGCAGCATGCCGATCGCCTGTCGCATCACCATCAGGGGCTAGGGCGGGCTCCCGCCCCTGTCCACCCGGTCACGAAACGTTACAGAAGGGCTCAGAAGCGGCGGCGCACCTGCACCTGCACCTCGCGCGGCGCGACCGGATAGCCGATCGAGCCGACGCTGCCGCTGTTGTAGCGTCGATCGGTGAGGTTGGTGGCGGACAGGATGACCGCCCAGTCGCCCAGCTCATAGCCGATCCGTGCATTGGCGCTTTCCGCATTGTCGACGCGGTGCTGCGGCTCGTTGCACAGGGCGATGTCGTAGGGGGAGGAGCCGCTATACTCTCCACCAAGACGCAATTGCCCCTTGCCGAGCGGTCGGACGAGGCTGGCGTTCAGCTGGTAGCGGAACGCCGGCGTGAAGCGCAGGTCGAGCTGTCGCTCGTCCGCCACGAACGCGGTACAGCCGGGGCTCGCCGCCAGCCGGGTGAACCGATCAGCTAGCGTCGCTGCCCAGCCGCCAAGCTCCAGCCCCGGCAGCACCCGAAACGACCAGTCCGCCTCCAGCCCCGAGATCCGCGCATCGCCGACATTCTGGCGGAAGATGTCGGGCGGGATGGTGTTCGCGCGCGCGGCGGAAAAGGCGATGTCGGTGTAGCTGTTGACGAAATAGTCGATGTTCAGCGTCAGGCGCCGATCGAACAGGCGGGATTTCACGCCCACTTCGCGGCTCCACACCTTTTCCGGCGCGATCGCGTCCTGCCGGTTCAGCACGAAATCGATGTTGCGCGCGCGCCCGTCGAAGCTGCCGCTCCGAAAGCCCTTCGCCAGCGAGGCGTAGGCGGTCGCCTGCCAGCCCGTGCCCTGCACCAGGTAATCGGCCGCGAGGCGGGGCGACACGTCCGTCCAGCGGCGCGCGAGCGTGCGCCGGGCTGGCCTGCCATCGGGCAGGACCAGCACCGTTCCGGGAGCGGTGAGGAAGCGCACATCGTAGCGCTTGCGCTCGTCGGTGAAGCGCAACCCCGCCGTCAGGGTGGCGCGGGCGCCGAGATGCCCGGTGGCGGAACCATAGGCCGAATAGCTGTCGGTATCGAGGCGCGGCTCGTAGGGCGACCAGTTGCCGCTCGTGCCCGCCCCTCGCGAGGGCGCCACGAAGAAGTCGTCGGTGCGGAAGCGCGCGCCGGCGGAACCGGCCGGCACGGCGGAACTCAACGCCGTCAACTGATCGTTGTGCTCGCCGGAATAATAAAGCCCGGCGAGCAGATCCACCGCACCGTCCCATGCGGTGCCGGTGAGTTGCACCTCCTGGCTGGTGCTGTGCTGCCGCTGATCCTGCAACAGGATCACGTTGCCCTCGCCGGGCGGGGTGGCGGTCTGGTCGAAGCCGATGCGGGAGCGCAGCGCGCGGTAGCCGGTGATCGACGACAAGGTCGCGCCGCCCAGATCGAGGTCGACCCGCAGGGACGCGCCGCCCGTATCCGTGTCCCCCAGCGGCCGCGTGTCCGCCGACAGGAAGTTGTCGAGGTCGCCATCGGGCGCGACGAAGGCCGGCAGCAGGCGACCCGGCCGCGCGGGATCGGCGGCGAAACGCTGCGGAAAGCGGGGGCCGGAGCGGTCGATCGTCAGGTCGGCGGTGGCGAACACCGTCACGCGGGCGCCCGGCTTCCACAACAGGGAGGCGCGCCCGCCCTGCACCTGCTGGCCGTTGATCCGGTCGCCATCCACGAGGTTGCGCCCCCAGCCGCGCTGCACGCGGGAGATGCCCGACAGGCGCACCGCCATCGTCGGGGTGACCGGCAGGTTCACCGTCCCGCGCACGTCGAAGCGGCCGTAGCTGCCAAGCGTCAGGTCGGCCGCGCCGCCGGTGCGGGTGGTATCGGGCCGCCGGGTAAGCACCCGCAACGCCCCGCCGCTGGTGTTGCGGCCATACAGCGTGCCCTGCGGCCCGCGCAGCACTTCGATCCGCTCGATGTCGATCAGGTCCAGCAACGCCCCCGTGGACCGGGGGAGAAGGACGTCGTCGACATAGATGCCGACCGGGGGATCGTTGGTGAAGATCGAATCTCCCTCGCCCACCCCGCGCAGGAAGACGAGCGCGCCCGAACTCGTGCCGAAATTGCGCGCGAGATAGAGGTTGGGCACTTTCGTGCCGAGGCGATCGAGATTGGCGATCGCCTCGTCCTCGATCTGCTCGCCGCCCAGCACCGTGATCGCGATCGGCACGCGGCTCGCCTCCTCCTCGCGGCGCTGCGCGGTGACCGTGATGTCGCCGGATGCCGGTTCGGATTGCGCCTGCGCGGGCGCCGCGAAGAACAGGGCGGCGCCGGTTATCGCCGGCGCCCGGGAAAGATGGATCATGCGGTTCGGGCGCGATCGAGCAGGGATCGTGCCTGGCGCAGGTGCGGCGCATCGACCATGCGGCCATCGACCTGCAACGCGCCCGCCTCGGGCGCGGCGGCAAAGGCGTCCACGATCCGCTGCGCCGCGGCGACCGCCTCGGCAGAGGGCGTGAAAGCCGCGTTGATGATCGGCACCTGACGCGGGTGGATCGCCATCATGCCGGTGAACCCGTCCCGCGCGCCGCGCGCCGCATAGGCCGCCAGCGCCTCGTCGTCGGCGATTGCCGGGAACACCGTCTCGATCGCGGCCACGCCCGCCGCATGGGCGGCGAACAGGGCCAGCGACCGCACGGTCTCGTACGGCGGCGTGTACCGCCCGTCCGCCTCGCGCGAGGTGGTGGCGCCGATCGCGGCGGGCAGGTCTTCCGCGCCCCAGGTGAGCCCGCACAGCTGCGCCGCCACCGACCCATAGCCGCCGAGCGCGAAGATCGCGGCCGGCGTCTCGGTGGCGATCGGCAGGATCGGGGGGCAGCCCTCCCCCCAGGCGGCGCGCAATGCGTCGACATCGCTCGCCCCTTCCGCCTTGGGCAGCATCAGCGCGTCCGCGCCCCTGCCCGCGGCGAGATCGGCGGGAAGACAGCCAGCGCCCAGCGGGTTGATCCGCACCAGCCGAACCACGGAGGCGGGCTCGCGCAGGAACTCGGCCACCGCCGCGCGCGCCTCGTCCTTGCGGGCGGGGACCACCGAGTCCTCCAGGTCGAGGATGATCGCGTCCGCCCCGCTCGCCGCCGCCTTGGCGAAGCGCTCCGGACGGTCGGCCGGTACGAACAGCAGCGAGCGCAGCCTCATGCCGGCCGCCGCAGCAGCAGCGCGCTGCGCAGGCAGCGGCAGACGATCTCGTCGCGCTGGTTGAGCATGCGGTGGGCAAAGGTGACGATGCCCGCATTGGGGCGCGAGCGGCTGTCCTTCAGCGCCTCCACGGTGGTTTCCGCGCGCAGCGTGTCGCCGAGGAACACCGGGCTCGGCATCACCAGCGCGTCATAGCCGAGGTTCGCCACCAGCGTGCCCAGCGTCGTATCGCCCACCGACAGGCCGACCATCAACGCGAACGTGAAGGTGCCGTTGACGAGGATGCGGCCGAACTCGCTGGCCCGTGCCGCCTCCGCATCCAGGTGCAAGGGCTGCGGGTTGTGCGTCATGGTGGAGAACAGCAGGTTATCGGTCTCGGTCACCGTTCGCCGGATCTCGTGGACGAGGTGATCGCCCACCGTCCATTCGTCATAGAAGCGGCCGGCCATCAGGCGTCCGCCCGTTCGATGCGGGCAAGCAGCGCATCCACCTGCACCTGCGCGCCGGTGCTCGCCGAAAGCTCGGCGACAATGCCGTCGAACGGCGCGACCAATCCATGTTCCATCTTCATCGCTTCCAGTGTCAGCAAGCGTTGGCCCTTGGCCACCCGATCACCCGCGGCAACCTCCACGGACAGGATGCGCCCCGGCATCGGCGCCAGGATCGCGCCGTCACCGGCACTCGCGCCCGCCGCCGCCGAGGCGCGGAACCGCTCGACCCGCCAGGTCTGGCCGTCCTCGGCAAGCAGCACATCGTCCTGCTCCACCAGTTCGCCCTCGCCTTCCGACCAGTCGATCTCGGCGGGCTCGCCGCCCACCAGGAAGCGCGCGGTGAGACGCGGCGCCGCGTTCAGGCGGAAACCGGGCAGCGGCCCGGGCGAGACAAGGCTGGCGGCGGCATCCGCCAGCGCCTGCCGGGACGGCAAGGCGGGTGGCAGCAGCGCTTCGCCTTCGCGCGCGATCAGCCCGGTATCGAGCCGGGCGGCAACGAAGTCGGGGTGCGCCAGCGCCTTGACCAGAAAGCCGGCATTGCTCTTCACCGGCCACACCACCGCCCCCTCCAGCGTGTTCATCAGCGCACGCCGCGCCTGCTCGCGGGTCGCCCCCCTGGTCACCAGCTTGGCGATCATCGGGTCGTAGAAGGGCGAGATCGCATCGCCCTCCGTCACCCCGGTTTCGATCCGTGCCGTGTCGCCCAGGTCGAACGCCTCCAGCGTACCGGTGGACGGCAGGAAACCGCGCGCGGGATCCTCGGCATAAAGCCGCGCCTCAATCGCATGGCCGGAAATGCGCAGCGCCTCCTGGCGCAGCGGCAGCGGCTCGCCGCTGGCCACCCGCAACTGCCATTCCACCAGATCGACGCCGGTGATCTCCTCGGTTACCGGGTGCTCGACCTGCAATCGGGTGTTCATTTCCATGAACCAGATGCGGTCGGCGCGCAGGCCCTCGCTGGCATCGGCGATGAACTCGATCGTGCCGGCGCCGACATAGTCCACCGCCTGTGCCGCGCGCACCGCCGCGGCGCAGAGCGAGGCGCGCGTGTCCTCGTCCATGCCGGGCGCCGGCGCTTCCTCGATCACCTTCTGGTGCCGGCGCTGGAGCGAGCAATCGCGCTCGAACAGGTGCACCACGTTGCCGTGCGTGTCGCCGAACACCTGCACCTCGATGTGGCGCGGGGCGAGCACGTACTTCTCGATCAGCACGCGATCGTCGCCGAACGAGGCGGCCGCCTCGCGCTGGCAGCTGGCGAGCGCGTCGGCAAAGTCGGCGGCGGCATCGACGCGGCGCATGCCCTTGCCGCCGCCGCCCGCCACGGCCTTGATGAGCACGGGATAGCCGATGCGGTCGGCCTCCTCGCCCAGGTGTTCGGGTCGCTGGTCCCCGCCGAGGTAGCCCGGCGTCACCGGCACGCCTGCCTCGATCATGCGCGCCTTGGCGGCGTCCTTCAGGCCCATCGCGCGGATGCTGTCCGGCCGCGGCCCGACCCACACCAGGCCGGCGGCGATCACCGCCTCGGCAAAGTCGGCGTTTTCAGACAGGAAGCCATAGCCGGGATGGATCGCCTCCGCCCCGCTCTCTCGCGCGGCGGCGATGAGGCGGTCGCCGCGCAGGTAGCTGTCGCGCGCCGCGGCCGGGCCGATGGGCACCGCTTCGTCCGCCTCGCGCACATGCAGCGCATCGGCGTCCGCATCGGAATAGACGGCCACCGTGCGCACGCCCAGCGCGCGCGCGGTGCGGATGATGCGGCAGGCGATCTCGCCCCGGTTGGCGATCAGGAGGGACTGGATCATGGCGGCCTACATCCGGAACACGCCGAACGCAGGGCGCTCGGGAATGGGAGCGTTGAGCGCCGCCGTCAGCGCCAGCGTCAGCACGTCGCGGGTCTGCGCGGGATCGATGACGCCGTCATCCCACAAACGGGCGGTGGCGTACCAGGGATTGCCCTCGTCCTCGTAGCGTTGCCGGACGGGCGCCTTGAACGCCTCGGCCTCCTGCGCGGTCCACGTCGCGGCGTCGCGGTGCACCGTCGCCAGCACGGAGGCGGCCTGTTCCCCGCCCATCACGCTGATGCGGGCATTGGGCCAGGTGAACAGGAAGCGCGGGTCATAGGCGCGCCCGCACATGCCGTAATTGCCGGCGCCGAAGCTGCCGCCGATCAGCACGGTGATCTTGGGCACGCTGGCCGTCGCCACCGCCGTTACCAGCTTGGCGCCGTGCTTGGCGATGCCCTCCGCCTCGTATTTGCCGCCGACCATGAAGCCGGAGATGTTCTGGAGAAACAGCAGCGGCACCTGCCGCTGGCACGCCAGCTCGATGAAATGCGCGCCCTTCTGCGCGGATTCCGAAAACAGCACGCCGTTATTGGCCAGCACCGCCACCGGCATGCCGCCGAGATGGGCAAAGCCGCACACCAGCGACGCGCCGTACAGCGGCTTGAACTCGTGGAACTCGGACCCGTCCACCAGCCGCGCGATCACTTCGTGCACGTCGTACGGCGCGCGCACGTCCTGCGGGATCAGGCCGTACAGCTCCGCCGCATCGTAGCGCGGCGGCACCGGCGTGCGCAGGTTCACCCCGGGCGCGCGCTGCGGCGGCAGGGTGGAGACGATGTCGCGCACGATCGTCAGCGCATGCTCGTCATTCTCCGCGACGTGATCGACCACGCCGGAGCGGCGGCCATGCGTCTCCGCCCCGCCTAGTTCCTCCGCGCTGATGACCTCGCCGGTGGCCGCCTTCACCAGCGGCGGCCCGGCCAGGAAGATGGTGCCCTGCCCGCGCACGATCACCGTTTCGTCGGACATCGCCGGCACATAGGCCCCGCCGGCGGTGCAGCTGCCCATGACGCAGGCGATCTGCGCGATGCCCCTGGCCGACATCTGCGCCTGGTTGAAGAAGATGCGGCCGAAATGCTCGCGGTCGGGGAACACCTCGGCCTGATGCGGCAGGTTCGCGCCGCCGGAATCCACCAGGTAGATGCACGGCAACAGGTTCTCGAGCGCGATCTCCTGCGCGCGCAGGTGCTTCTTGACCGTGAGCGGGTAATAGGTGCCGCCCTTCACCGTCGCATCGTTGCACACGATCATGCACTGGCGCCCGCTCACCCGGCCGATGCCGGCGATCACGCCGGCGCCGGGCACCTCGTCACCGTACAGGCCGTTGGCGGCGAGCTGGCCGATCTCCAGAAAGGCCGAGCCGGGGTCCAGCAATCGCTCCACCCGGTCGCGCGGCAGCAGCTTGCCGCGCGCGGCGTGGCGCTCGCGCGAGGCCTCACTGCCGCCCAGCGCCGCCCGCGCCACGTCGTCGCGCAGCCGCTCCGCCAGAGCGAGGTTGTGCGCGGTGTTGGCGCGGAACTGCTCAGCCTCGCGGTCGATTCGTGTTTCCAGTACCGGTGCGCTCACTGCGCCACCCGCTCGCCCGCGCCGATCAGCTCGCGGCCGATCAGCATGCGCCTGATCTCGTTGGTGCCCGCGCCGATGTCGAGCAGCTTGGCATCGCGCAAGAAGCGCTCCACCGGCCAGTCCCTGGTATAGCCCGCGCCGCCCAGCGCCTGCACCGCCTCGCCCGCCACGCGGAAGGCGTTCTCCGAGGCGAGCAGGATCGCACCCGCGGCATCGAAGCGCGTGGTGCGCCCGGCATCGCAGTTGCGGGCGACGGCATAGACATAAGCGCGCGCGGAGTTGAGCGCGACATACATGTCGGCCACCTTGGCCTGCATCAGCTGGAATCCGCCGATCGGCTGGCCGAACTGCTTGCGCTCGCGAAGGTAGGGCAACACCACGTCCAGGCAGGCCTGCATGATGCCCAGCTGGATGCCCGACAGCACCGTGCGCTCGTAGTCGAGACCGCTCATCAGCACGCCTACCCCGCCGTTCAGCGGGCCCATGACGTTCTCTTCCGGCACTTCGCAATCGTCGAACACCAGCTCGGACGTGGGGCTGCCGCGCATGCCCATCTTGTCGATCTTCTGGCCGATGGAGAAGCCCTTCATGCCGCGTTCGACAAGGAAGGTGGTAATCCCGCGGCTACCCTCGCCCGTCTTGGCGTAAACCACCAAGGTGTCGGCATAAGCGGCGTTGGTGATCCAGAACTTGGTGCCGTTGAGGACGTATCGGTCGCCCTTCTTCTCGGCCTTCAGCTTCATGGACACGACATCGGAACCGGCGCCTGCTTCCGACATCGCCAGCGAGCCGACATGCTCGCCGGAGATCAGCTTGGGCAGGTACCGCGCCTTCTGCTCGGCATTGCCCCAGCGGCGGATCTGGTTGACGCACAGGTTGGAGTGCGCGCCGTAGCTCAGGCCGATCGAGGCGGATGCCCGTGCAACCTCCTCCTGCGCGACGACATGCTCGAGATAGCCAAGGCCGAGCCCGCCGAACTCCTCCTCCACGGTGATGCCGTGCAGGCCCAGCTCGCCCATGGCCGGCCACAGCTCCTCGCGGGGGAACCAGTCCTCGGCGTCGATGCGCGCGGCCAGCGGCGCGATGCGGTCGGTGGCGAAACGGGTCGTGCTCTCGCGGATCATGTCGGCGCTTTCGCCGAGCGCGAAGTCGAAATCGGTCATGTCTGTCTCTCCTGGCGCAGGCTCCTATCCGGATGCAGGCGTCAGGGAAAGTCGTAGGCGGTGCCCGGTTGCGCCGGAACGAAGCGCTCCGCCGCAATGCCGGCCGCTTCCCGCGCGGCCGCCAGCGCCTCCACCGGTGCGTCGCGCGCCTCGTCGGTCAGCTGGAACGTGCCCCAGTGGATGCCGAGCGCGCGGCCGGCGCCCACCTCCTCGAACATGCGCACCGCTTCCTCCGGATCGACGTGCTGCGCCGCCATGAACCAGCGCGGCTCATAGGCGCCGATCGGGATCAAGGCCGTGTCGGGCGCGCCCAGGCGCTCGCGCACCGTGCCGGCGAGCTGCCCGTCGCCATAGCCGGTATCCCCGACGAACCACACGGAGCCGGCGGGCGTCTCCAGATAGTGGCCTCCCCACAACATCATGCGTGCGTCGCTCGGCCAGCGATTGGACCAGTGCCAGGCCGGCGTCAGCGTGGTGGCGAAGCCGTCCCCCAGCGGCAGGCGGCTCCACCAGTCCCCGACGAGGCAGCGGGCATCGGGTACCGCCTCCCGCACGACCGTATCGTTGCCCAGCGGCAGCGCGATCAGCGGGGCGTCGCGTGCCTGCAACCGCTGCAAGGTGGCGACGTCGAGATGGTCGTAATGGCCATGGCTCAGCAGCACCGCGTCGATCGGCGGCAGGTCCTCGAACCGGATGCCCGGCGCCGTCACCCGCTTGGGCCCGACACGGCGGAACGGGCTGGCGCGATCCGACCAGACCGGGTCGGTCAGGATGTTGGCGCCCGCCGCCTGGATCAGCAGGGAGGCATGGCCCACCATCGTGATCCGCAAGCCCGCGACGCGCGCCTCCGGCCGCGCCGGGGTCACCGGCACCGACCTCGGCCATTTCGCCGCGCCGCCCGCCAGCTTCCAGCGCAGCATGTCGCGCAGGCCGCGATCGGTGGCAGGCTGGCCGGGGTTGAAGAAGCGGGTGCCGTCGAAATGATCGCTCGGCGGCCCCTGATAATACCGGTTGCGGGTCATGCCGCGGGATGGTCCGCAATGGCCGCGCCGGCAAGCCCGCGCACGTCCACCCGCGCCTTCAGCCGGGCGGCGAGCAGCGCCGTGCCGCTCACCTTGCGCTGCACGAACAGCGTTTCGACATGCGGCACGTGCCAGGTGTCGCGATCGGCCATCATCGCCTTTGCCTCTTCGCGCACCACGGGTACGAAGGCGCGGTCGCCGAAGTCGAACGGTCCGGGGCGGTTCAGCGCCTCGTCGATCGACGCGATGATGCGGTCCACCGCCCCGCGATGCGCCGCGGCCGCCGCCGGGCCGAGGAAGTCGGTCTCCACCGCAATCTCGCGAATGCGGTTCCGGTCGCGCGCCAGCCCCGCCTCGATCAGCCGGCAATAGGCGCCGGCGGTATCGGCGGGCACCGTTCGGGTGGCGCCGAAATCCAGCAGCACCAACGCGCCGCTCTCCGGCTGCCAGCGATAATTGGCGAAGTTCGGGTCGGTCTGCATCACCCCGAACTCGAACAGCTCGCGCAGGACCAGCGTCAGCAAGGCGGCCATCGCGGCGTCGCGATCGGCCTGCGAAGCCTGCTCCAGCGCCTCCACCGGTCGCCCCTCGACATAACTCATCGCCAGCACGCGCCGGGTGGTCAGCGCCTCCTCCAGCACCGGCACGACATAGCGCGGATCGCCTGCCAGCCGCTCGCGATAGAGGCGCATCTGCTCGCCCTCGCGCAGATAATCGGCCTCCTCCGCCAGTTGCCGCTTGGCCTCGGCGAGCAGCGGCTTGAGGTCGAGCGAGGCGGGCAGCAGGCCGGTGACGCGCAGCAGCGTGGCGACATTGTCCACATCGGCGTCGATGCTTTCGGCGACGCCCGGATACTGCACCTTGATCGCCAGCACGCGCCCGTCCGGCAGGGTCGCGCGATGCACCTGGCCGATGGAGGCGGCGGCCAGCGGCGAGGCGTCGAAATGGCGAAAGCGCCGCCGCCAGTCCGCGCCCCATTCCTCCCGCAACAAGCGGTCGAGCTGCGCCGGCGGCATGCGATAGGCCTGGTTGCGCAGGCGTGCGAGAATGGTGGACAGCTCGGGCGGCAGCAGGTCGCCCGCGTCCATCGAAATCATCTGCCCCATCTTCATCGCCGCCCCGCGCAGGTGCGACAATTGGTCGGCCACCCGCGTCGCGTTGGCGGGGGTCAGCAGGAGATCGCCCATGCGCGGGCGCTCGCCGCTCGCCAGCCGACGCGCGCCCTCCGCCAGCATGCCGCCGGCCACCCCGCCGGCAAGGCGGCCGAAGCCGCCGAGCCGCGCCAGTCGCCCGCTGGGCACGGCGCGGTGTTGGCGCCGCGCGCTGAACTCTTCATCTTCGGCCATCGCGGCAGAACGCCGGGCCGGGCGCAACAGGTCCATAACCGTGGCGGACGTGCAGCATGGCGACGCAAGGGGCGGAAACTTCTGCTTTTCCTTGCTGAAGCGGGAGGCGGCTGGCGTTATCGCCGGGCCGATGCCACCGAGCCGCCTTCCCGGAGAACCCGCCATCGTGACCGATCTTGCCCTTCTCTACGAACACCCCACCTGGTTCGCGCCGCTGATCGACGCGCTCGACCGGCGTGGCATCGAACATCTGGCGCTGAGGCCGGAAGGCAGCTTCGACCCGGCGGATCGCACGCCGCCCGCCCGCGTGGTGTTCAACCGCATCGCCATGTCCAGCTTTCTGCGCGACGACGAGCACCCGATCTTCCACGCCGCCGCCCTCCTGGACCATTGGCGACGCGGCGGGGCGCGGGTGGTCAACGGGCCGGAGGTACTGGCGATCGACTCGTCCAAGGCGCGGCAGCTGTCGCTGATCGCCGGGCTCGGGCTCGCGATTCCCGCCACCCGGGTGGTGCACCGTGTGGCCGATGTCGAGGCGGCGGCGGCCAGCCTCGCCTTCCCGCTGGTGGTGAAGGCCAATATCGGCGGCTCGGGCGCCGGGATCGTCCGGTTCGACTCGACCGACGAACTGCGCGCCGCGGTGGCGGACCGCACGCTGCCGACCAGCATCGACGGCGTGCTGCTGGTGCAGGACTATGTGCCCGCGCGCCGCGGCACGGTGACGCGGATCGAGACACTCGACCGGCGCTTCCTCTACGCGCTCGACATCGCCGGCGGCGGCACGTTCGACCTGTGCCCGGCCGACGCCTGCCAGGTGCCCGGCGCGCCGATCCCCATGGTTTCAGCCGAACCTCCCGCCGGCCTGCGCGAGGCGGCGGAAGCGATCGCTCGTGCGGTGGACCTGGATGTCGGCGGCGTGGAGGTGATGATCGACGACCGCGACGGCGTGCCGCGCTTCTACGACATCAACGCCCTGTCGAACTTCGTCGCCAGGCCGCTGGACGTGCTCGGCTGGGATCCGCACGAGCCGCTGGTCGACTATCTGGTACAGGTCATGAAGGAGGCGCGCTGATGCGGTACGGATATTGGACGCCGGTGTTCGGCGGCTGGCTGCGCAATGTCGCGGACGAGGGCATGGAGGCGAGCTGGGACTATACCCGCCGCCTGACGCAACGCGCCGAGCAGATCGGCTACGACCTGACGCTGATCGCCGAGCTCAACCTCAACGACATCAAGGGCGTGGAGCAGCCCGCGCTGGATGCCTGGTCCACCGCCGCCGCGCTGGCCGCGGTGACGGAGAGGATCGAGCTGATGGTGGCCGTCCGCCCCAACTTCCACCACCCCGCTTTGTTCGCCAAGGCGGCCGCGAACATCGACCGCATCGCCGGCGGGCGCCTCGCGCTCAACGTCGTGTCCTCCTGGTGGGCAGACGAGGCGAAGCAGTACGGCCTGCAATTCGACCAGCATGACGACCGCTATGCCCGCACCGAGGAGTGGCTGCGCGTGGTGGACGGCCTGTGGACCGAGGAGCGCTTCAGCTTCGAAGGCCGGTTCTATCGCACGGAAGACGCGATCTGCGCGCCCAAGCCGGCCAGGCGCCCCACCGTCTATGCCGGCGGGGAAAGCGAGAAGGCCAAGGCGATGATCGCCGCGCAGTGCGACGCCTATGTCATGCACGGCGACCCCGCCGCCGCGATCGCGCCCAAGATCGCCGACATGGCCGCGCGGCGGGAAGCAGCAGGGCGCGCCCCCATGCAGTACGGCATGGCCGCCTATGCCATCGTGCGCGACAGCGAGGCGGAGGCGAAGCGCGAGCTGGAGCGGATCACCACCGTCACCGACCTGCCCGCCGGCTATGCCAATTTCGACCAGTGGCTGTCGGGCACGCAGCTGGAGCGCGAGCTGAAGATCCAGGAATATTCCGTCTCCAACCGCGGCCTGCGCCCCAACCTCGTCGGCACCCCCGAGCAGTTGCGCGAGCGGATCGCCGAATACGAGGCGGCCGGGCTCGACCTGCTGCTGCTCCAGATGAGCCCGCAGGCCGAGGAAATGGAGCGCTTCGCCGCGCAGGTGATCGGCACCGGCCTTTAGGGCGCCCAGGAGCGGGCCAACAAAAAGCCCGCCGGGTCGGCGACCTGGCGGGCTTTCATGGTGGGCGTGGCAAGGATTGAACTTGCGACCCCTGCGATGTCAACACAGTGCTCTACCACTGAGCTACACGCCCACGGGAAGCGGGCCTTTAGCCGCCCGTGCGCGGCGACGCAAGCCGGCTTTTCAGGGAAAGCGCATCCGTCAGAGCCCGCCGCTCACGCTTTCCGTGTCGAACAGGCGATCCACCTCCATCACCAGGTCGCGCAGGTGGAAAGGCTTGGACAGGACGCGCGCCTGCGGCATCGGCTTGCCGGTCTTCAGCGTCACGGCGGCGAAGCCGGTGATGAACATCACCTTCAGGTCCGGCGCCATGTCCGCCGCCTTCTGCGCCAGCTCGATCCCGTCCATCTCCGGCATCACGATGTCGGTCAGCAGGAGGTCGAAATGCTCGCTTTCCAGCAGCGGGATCGCCGCCGTGCCGCGGTCCACGGCGCTGACGGCATAGCCGGAGCGTTCCAGCGCGCGGGTCAGATACTCGCGCATGACCTGGTCGTCCTCGGCCAGCAGAATTCTAATCATGGTGCCCCGCATTTCGGTCAGCGCCGGGTTATGCGCCAAGCGCTTAACATTTTCCAGCGAGCGACGCGGGCGATTGCGGCCTGCCGTGGCACATCCTAGGCTCCCGACGGATGACAGGTGCCCCGCCCTTCTCGATCCTGGACGGCGGCGCGGCGAGCCCCGTCGTGCTGTCGGTGCCGCATGCGGGGCGCGTCTACCCGCTGCCGCTGCGCGCCGCGCTGCGCGTGCCGGAAGCCGCGCTGCTGCCGCTGGAGGATCGCTACATGGACGTGCTGGCGCTCGCCGCGCGGGGCGTGGAAACCACCGTCGTGCAGCAGCATGCGCGCGCCTGGATCGACCTCAACCGCGCCGAGAACGAACGCGATCCGGCGGTGGACGACGGCGCCGACAGGCTCCCGCTGCCGCTCGCCTCGGCGAAGCTGCGCTCGGGCCTGGGGCTGGTGCCGCGGCGCGCCAGCGGCACGGGGGACCTGTGGCGGCGCAAATGGGAGGCGGGCGAGATCGAACGGCGTATCGCCCAGGACCATCGCCCCTATCATGCGGCGGTCGCCGCGGCGCTTTCGGCGGCCCGTGCACGGTTCGGCACGGCGGTGCTGCTCGACCTTCATTCCATGCCGCCGCTGCCCGGCAAGGGCTCTGCACGGATCGTGCTGGGCGATCGGTTCGGCCGGGCAGCCGCGGCGCGCTTCGTCCACCGGCTGGAGACGGCCGTGATCGGCCATGGCCTGCGCCCGGCGGTCAACACGCCCTATGCGGGCGGCCACATCCTCGATCGCCACGGAGCGCCGGCCGGCGGCGTGCATGCCGTGCAGATCGAGTTCGACCGCAGCCTCTATCTCGACCGAACGCTGGCGCAACCCGGCCCGGGGCTGGAGCGCACCGCCGAGCTGCTGCGCGCGATGATCCGCGCCGTGGCCGACGAGGCCTTGGGCGGCGGCGCCACGCTGGCCGCCGAATAAAAAAACCACCCCGCGCTGGGAGCGCGAGGTGGCCGAGGTTCAGGGAGGAGCGCCCTGAAAGGGCGCGGCGCGGCTCCGCGAAAGGGGGGGACACGAAGGCCGCGTAGACCAAATATAGGAGGGCGGCCCTTGGGTTCAAGGGCCGCCCTCACAGTGCGTCGAAATGTTGCTTTCGCGCGATCAGTTGACCGGCGCGAGCGTCGGCAGCGGCATCTTGCCCTGCGCGGCCTGGCGCGCGAACACCTCGCGGATCAGCGACAGCGAGAACAGGTGCGCATAGACCAGCGGCAGGAGGCCCGACTGGTGGATCTTGCGCAGCTGGTCGCCACGCAGGTTCTGCAGCTTTTCCTCGTTCACCATCTGGAAGCCGCGATAAACGAACGGGCGGTCGCTGTCGTTCGGCTGGATCGTCACCTCGCCCTCCATCAGCAGGTCCAGCTCGCGCAGTTCCTGCATGAACGAGGCGGTGCGGGCGCCGGCCTGCTCGAACGATTCGTTGAACGCCAGCACGTTGCGCGTGGTCTCGCTCGGCTCGCTGCCGTTGAACAGCGCCTCGCCCTCCTCGAAGGCGCCGATCGCGCCGGAGGTCGGGTCGAAGCACAGCGACAGTTCCTGCGCATCCGGCCGCAGCCGCGCGAGCATGAACGGATAGCGGCGGATATAGGCCGGCACGTACAGGTCGTTCTGGATCAGCGCGCCTTCGTCATCGACAAAGGTGTTCACGCCCTCGTTCAGGCCCATCAGCGCGATCGGCACCGCATCGTCGCCAACGGTGAAGACGATCGGCAGGTGCCGCTGCACCAGGCTGAACTCGTCCACCGTGACCGGCACGGCATGGTGCTGTGCCAGGAACGGCGCCTTGTCCAGCGGACGAAGGCGATAGTTGGCGTGCGCGTCGCTCGAAAGCGGCTCCAGCGCGTTGTAGAAGAGCGGCAGTTGCGAATTCGGCGCGCTGGCCATCAGGTCTCTCCGGTTTCAGTGCAATCTCGCGCCGGCCCCCGCCCGCGCATGAGGATTTCCGCCCTAGATTGTGGCTCCGGCCGGCGCAAGCGTGACGAGCTTGCCCGGATTCAGCAGCTCGTGCGGATCGAACGCCGCCTTGATCGCGCGCAGGGCCGCAAGGTCGCCCGGCGCGGCGAGCCGTTCGAGCTCGGCGCGCTTCATCTGGCCGATGCCATGCTCGGCCGAGATCGATCCCCCGGCCGCCACCACCAGGTCGTGAACGAAGCGGGACACCTCCGGCGCGAGCTCGCGGTACCATTGCCCTGCCGACATGCCGGGCGCGGCGCGGACGTGGAAGTGGATGTTGCCGTCGCCGAGATGGCCGAAGCCGGAGGCGTGGGTGCCGGGGAAGCGCGCCTCGCACGCGGCCGCCGCTTCCAGCATGAACCGCGGCATGGCGGCCACCGGCACGGAAATGTCGTGCTGCGCCGCCGGTCCTTGCGCGCGCTCGGCGGCCGACAACGCGTCGCGCAGCTGCCACAGCGCCTCCGCCTGCGCCTCGCTGGCGGCGATCGCCGCGTCCTTGATCAGGCCCTCCGCCAGCATCGACTCCAGCAGTCGTTCGAGGAGCGCGGAGGGGCCCTCCCCTTGCGCCGTCGTCGAGACCGCTTCCACCAGCACGTGCCAGCGGTGCTGCCCGGCAAGCGGCGCGCGGGCGTCCGGCAGGTAGGCGAGCGCCGCGGCCAGCGACCCTGCCGGCAGGATCTCGAAGCTTTCGATCGCCTCGGTGTCGGCCTCCAGCCGGCGCAGCACGCGCAGCGCCTGCTCCGGGCTGTCGAGGCCGAGCCAGCCCACCGCGCGCGCAGCGATCGCAGGGAACAGGCGCAGGCTCGCCGCCGTGATGATGCCCAGCGTTCCCTCCGCGCCGATCAGCAGCTGATCGAGGTCATAGCCGCGATTGTCCTTCTTCAGCGCCGCCAGCCCGTCATGCACCGCCCCGTTCGGCAGCACCGCCTCCACCCCGGCGACCAGGCTGCGCATGGTGCCGAAGCGCAGCACCTGCGTTCCGCCGGCATTGGTGGAGCACAGCCCGCCGATCGTCGCCGTCCCCCGCGCGCCCAGCGTCAGGGGAAAGCGCCGCCCGACCGTCGCCGCCGCCTCGTGCAGGTCGGACAGGATCACCCCGGCCTCGGCCACCGCAAGGTTGTCGGCGGCGGAGATCGCGCGAACGCCGTTCATCCGCCGCAGCGACAGGATCAGCGCCGAGCCGTCCGAAGGCGGCGTCGCCCCGCCGACCATGGAGCTGTTGCCCCCTTGCGGCACCAGCGCCACTCCCTCCTCCCGCGCCAGCGCGACCAGCCGCGACACTTCGGCGGTGGACGCCGGCTGCAGGATCGCCGGGGCAGCGCCGTGGAAACGGCCGCGCCAGTCGTGCAGCCAGGGCTCGATCAGGTCGGGGTCCGTCACGGCCGCGCGCGGCCCGAATGCGTCGCGCGCCGCCGCGACAAGGCGCGATTGGGCAGGAGTCATGCCGGCCAAGTGGCGGTAATTCATGCGTTGTTCAACCGGAAGCGGTAACGCGCGAGGAAACCATGCCGCATTCGCTCGCCTATCTTCCGCTCCTCCTCGCCGCGGCGCCCGTGCTCGGCCAGGACGGACGATCGCGATCCGACCTGGCGGTGGCGCAGCTTCGTGTGCAGCAGCGCATCATCGTGCGCATCCCCCGCCTGCCGATCGGACGCCAGCCGCTCGATGCTCCGCCGATCCGCTGGGAGGAGAAGAAGGGGCCGAAATGCCTGCCGGTGGACGGGCTGCAAGGCGCCTCGCTTGCCGGGCGCAACGCGATCGACCTGATCGCCGACGGAGACGATCGCTTCCGCGCCGTGCTGGACGACGATTGCTCGCCCATGGATTTCTATTCCGGCTTCTATCTGAAGCCCACCGCCGACGGCATGGTATGCGCCGGGCGCGATTCGATCCGGGCACGGTCGGGGGGCAGCTGCCGCATCGACACGTTCCGCAAACTCGTCGCCAGGCGCTAAGGCACCGCCTCTTTTCTTGACTTTTCGGGGCAGTTCCGGAAAGCGCGGAAGCGCTTGGCCGGTACCTTGCGTATTGGTCCTTTTTCCGGAACCTGCATGACCTTCGCCGATCTCGGCCTTTCCGACGAACTCCTGTCCGCCGTCACGGCTGCGGGCTATACCGAGCCGACGCCGATTCAGGCGTCGGCGATCCCGTCCGTGCTGATGATGCGCGACCTGATCGGTATCGCCCAGACCGGCACCGGCAAGACCGCCGCCTTTGTGCTGCCGATGATCGACGTGCTCGCCCACGGGCGCAGCCGCGCGCGCATGCCGCGCTCGCTGATCCTGGAGCCGACGCGCGAACTCGCCGCACAGGTGGCCGAGAATTTCGAGAAGTACGGCAAGAACCACAAGCTGTCCGTCGCCCTGCTGATCGGCGGGGTGCAGATGGGCGACCAGGTGAAGGCGCTGGAAAAGGGCGTGGACGTGCTGATCGCCACGCCGGGCCGCCTGATGGACCTGTTCGGGCGGGGCAAGATCCTGCTCACCGGGTGCAACCTGCTGGTGATCGACGAGGCGGACCGGATGCTCGACATGGGGTTCATCCCCGACATCGAGGAAATCTGCACCAAGCTGCCGGCGCAGCGCCAGACCCTGCTGTTCTCCGCCACCATGCCGCCGCCGATCAAGAAGCTGGCGGACCGGTTCCTGTCCAACCCGAAGACCATCGAGGTCTCGCGTCCGGCTTCGACCAACCTGTCGATCACGCAATGGCTGGTGCCGACATCCGGCCAGAAGAAGCGCGCCACGCTGGAGCGGCTGCTGCGCGCGGAGGACGTGACCACCGCCATTATCTTCTCCAACCGCAAGACCACGGTGCGCGAGCTCAACAAGAGCCTGCAGCGCGACGGCTTCCGCTCGGGCGAGATCCATGGCGACATGGAACAGCCGCAGCGGCTGGCCGAGCTGGACCGTTTCAAGTCGGGCGAGATCAACATCCTCGTCGCCTCCGACGTCGCCGCGCGCGGGCTGGACATCAAGGGCGTGTCCCACGTCTTCAACTACGACGCGCCGTGGCATCCGGACGACTACGTCCACCGCATCGGCCGCACCGGGCGCGGCGGTGCGACGGGCGTGGCCTTCACGCTGATGACGCCGGACGATGCCGAGAATATCGAGAATATCGAAAAGCTGACCGGCACCAGGATCCCGCGCTGGGAAGGGGGCGCGGAAGCCGAGGTCGAGGCTGCCCCCGCCCCCGCCTCCGCCGAGCCGCGAGAGAAGGCGCCGCGCAAGGGCCGGGGCAAGCGCCGGGACGAGACGCCGGCTCCTGTCGCGAGCGAGGACGCGCCAGCCGCGCCGCGCCGCGAACGCCGCCCCGAGCAGGCCGAGCGCCCCGCTCGCGCGGAGCGCGCCCCTGTCCCGGCCCCGTCGTCTTCGTTCCGCAGCGACGGACCGGACGAGGGCTGGAACGGCCCCATCCCGGACTTCCTGAGCTACAAGCTCGGCGCCTGAGCGCCGCGCCCGTGGAGGAGGAGGACGGGTTCGAGATCGTCCCGGTGGTCGCGATCGAGAGCCCGTGCACCAACGTCTGCCGCATCGGCGCGGACCGGCTCTGTGAGGGGTGCCGCCGCACCGTGGCGGAGATCGCCGGCTGGACCGCCGGCTCTCCCGAGTGGCGGGCGCGGGTGCTGGCGGACCTCGCCCGGCGCAAGCCTGGCGGCTGACCCGTCAGTCGAGGCCTGGCGGATCGAGCGTCAGGCAGCGGCGCTGCACCCCGCCTGCGCGCGCGCCTGCCGTCAGGCCGCAGCCTCCGCGATCAGTGCATCGTCGATGGTCGCGGCGCGCTTGTACGCCTCCCGCGTCTCCAGCCCGGCCCAATAAGCGGTGAACGCCTCCCGCTGCGGCAACGTCCCGAACTGCAGGCCCCAGCCGACCTGCGCCCCGACATAGACGTCCGCGGCGGAGAAACGGTCGCCCGCGACGAATGTCCGCCCGGCCAGCGCCTTTTCGAGCGTATCCACGGTGCGGTCGTAGCTGCCGTATCCGGCGAGCCGCCCCTGATCCTCGTTGGGGGTGAAGCCCAGCGACTTGTTGGTGACCGCCTGTTCCACGGGGCCTGCCGCGAAGAACAGCCAGCGGTAATAATCCGCACGATCGGCCATCGGCGGGGCGAGGTTCGCCGCGGGAAAGGCATCGGCGAGATAGGCGCAGATCGCCGCGCCCTCCGTCACCACGCGCCCGTCATGGACGATCGCCGGCACCTTGCCCATCGGGTTGATCGACAGGTAATCGGGCGCCTTCATGCCCGCCGCGTCGTAACCGAGCACCACCGTCTCGTACGGCGCGCCGACCTCCTCCAGCATCCAGCGGGCGATGCGGCCGCGCGACAGGGGGTTGGTGTAGAAGGTCAGCGCCATCGAACGTCTCCTCAGGCGAGCTGTTGCCGGAACAAGTCGAGCATCCGGCCCCAGGCGCGCTCGGCCTGGGCCTGGTTGTAGGCCTTGCTGTCGGGCGGGCACCAGCCGTGCATCGCGCCCGCATAGACCTCGATTTCGGCGGGCACCTCCGCGGCGGCGAAGGCCTCGCGCAGCGCCGTCTTGTCGCCGGGCGCGCGGCCGTCGTCATTGGCGGCGATCGCGAACAGATATCCGCCCTTCACCTTCGCGGCGAGCCGGTGCGGGCTGTCGGGTGCGTCCGTGACCAGTTGCGCGCCGTGGAAGGAGGCGCCGGCGCGGAGCGGGTCCGCGCGCGCGGCGGCGGTGCGCAGGACGAAGGGGCCGCCCATGCAATAGCCCGCGCTGCCCATCGGCCGCTTCGGATCGACCTCCTTTTGCGCATCGAGGAAGGCGACAAAGGCGTTTGCGTCGCGGGTGATCGCTTCCGGCGTCAGCGCCTCGCGCCAGGGGCCGATCTTCGCGCGAACCTCGGGCTGGTCGAAGCTTTCGCCCGCCTTCAGGAACGGCGCCCTGGTGGAGCGGTAGAACTGGTTGACGACCAGCACCGCATAACCGGATTCGGCCAGCCGGCGCGCCATCTGCTGGAAGGCGGGACGCAGCCCCATGATGTCGGGCCACATCAGCACCGCCGGGTGCCGGCCGGTGGCGGGCGCGACGAAGAAGGCGTCCGCCGTGCCGTCCGGCGTGCGGATGCGCACCGCCCGGCCGGACACCGCCACCGCCTCCGCGGGGCTCGGCAGCAGCAGCGCAAGGCTGGCCGCCGACATGCCGATGCCGAACGCGCGGCGGGAGAGGTGCCGATTGTCCTCGGCCGTCAGTTCATCGCACATGCGGCTCTCCTCGATCGTCTCGGGGAAGCATAACCCAGGCTCAGGCCGCGCGCCACCACCACACGCCGTCCGCCTCGTCGCGCACGGCCCTGCCTTCCAGCTCCAAGCGGCGGAGATGCGCAAGCGCCTCGCCCGTCGCCATGCCGAGCAGGTCGGGGCCGATCGCGCGGCGGAACAGGCGGCCGAAACAGTCCACCGCGCGGCGCGGCTCCGCCAGGAAGACCGCAAGCTCGTCCAGCCGCTCGCGATGCTCGCGATCCATCGCGTCGAGGCGCGTGTGCAGCCCGGTGAACGGGTCGCCATGGCCGGGCAGGACGAGCAGGTCGGCCGGCAATTGCCGCAGCCTGGCGATGGACGCGAGCCACTCGCCGAGCGGATCGCCCTCCGGCTCGGTCACGCCGAGCGACACGTTGGGGCTGATGCGCGGCAGCACCTGGTCGCCGGCGATCAGCACGCCGCCCGCCTCGTTCAGCAGGCAGGCATGTTCGGGGCTGTGGCCCGATCCGGTGACCACCTGCCACTCGGTCCCGCCGAGGCGCAGCCGCTCGCCGTCCGTCAGCCGCCGATAGCCGAGCGGCAGCGGCGTGACGATGCGGCGAAAGCCGGACCAGCCCCGCGCGCTGGCATGCGCGACCTGCGCATCGTCCCAGCCCGCCCCGCGCCAGAAGGCGATCATCTCGCCGGGCACCCCGTCGCGCGCATCGGCGGTGAGCATGCGTGCCGTCAGCCACTCGCCGCGCGTCATCCACACCGGCGCCTGGTGGTGATCCGCCATCCAGCCGGCCAGGCCGATATGGTCCGGGTGCATGTGCGTGCCCAGCATCGCCGTGACGCGCACGCCGGCCAGCGGCCCACGGAAGATCGCCTTCCACGCCTCGCGCGTATCGGCCAGGTTCATGCCGGTATCCACCAGCACCACGCCGTCCGTGTCGTCGAGCAACCAGCAATTCACATGGCCGAGCGGCCCCGGCACCGGCATCCGCGCCCAGCGGACTCCCGGCGCGGCCTCCATCACCTCGCCCGTCCCGGGCGCGGCGCCGCCGAACGGATAGGTAAGGCCCTTGTGCGTGGTGGCGGCGAAAGCGGGAAAGGTGGCCATGAAGCCAGCGCTAGCGGCACTTGCGCGCCGGTGTCACGCGATCATTGGCGCGATGCTCGCCCGCATGCGTCGTCCCTGCCCAGTGCCACGATCCGCCGCTCCAAACAGCACCGTGCCTGGAAAGCGCGCGGTGTCGTCACCCTGGGACAAGCCCGGGGCGACGAACGGACTTCAGCGCTTGAACAGCGTCTCCGCCGTCGGCTCGGCACGGGCGGCCTCGCCCTGCTCCACCGCGTCGAGGTCGCGCGCGGACTGTTCGCGCTGCTGGCGCAGCTCGGCGATCAGCGCCTCGCGGTCGCCTTCCAGGCGCGTATCCACCGGCGCCTCGATGCCGGCCGCCTTGGCCGCCTTGCCGACCGCCGCGTCCAGCTCGCGCTGGGTGGTGAGGCCCAGCGTCACCGGGTCCTTCGGCGTGATGTTGGCGATGTTCCAGTGGCTCTTGTCGCGGATCGCCGCGATCGTCGTGCGGGTGGTGCCGATCAGGTTGCTGATCGCGCCGTCCGAGATTTCCGGATGGTTGCGGATGATCCAGGCGATGCCGTCCGGCTTGTCCGACCGCTTCGACACCGGCGTGTAGCGCGGCCCCTTGGTGCGGCGGACCTGCTCCGGGCCCTTGGTCATCTGCATGCGATAGTCGGGATCGGCCTGCGCCTTGTCGATCTCTCCTTGCGTCACCTCGTGCGCGCGGATCGGGTCGCGGCCGGTGAGCTTGGTCGCGGCGGTGTCGTCGGCGATCGCCTGCACTTCCAGGATGTGCAAACCGCAGAAATCGGCGATCTGCTCGAAGCTGAGCGCGGTGTTGTCGACCAGCCAGGAGGCGGTCGCGTGGGGCATGAGCGGCTGCCGGTTGTCTTGGGCCACGGGCGGAAACTCCGTCAGAAACAATAAGGGCCGCCCCTCACGGAGCGGCCTGTCACATTCTTGCATCTAATGCGGGCGGCCCGCGGAGGCAAGCGCCACGGCTGGCGCGTCAGGCGGCAAGTTCTTCGGGATAGCCGGGGACCAGCGCGGAAAGGAACTGCCGCGCGCTGGCGGCCCAGGTGAAACGGCGGCCATAGGCGGCGCAGGTCGCCCGGTCGCGGGTGAGCGCCAGCGCGATGGCGCGGTCCAGCTCCTCGTGCAGGGCGCCCACATCGGGCACCAGCACGTCCACCGGGCCGGGCACCGGATAGGCGGCCACGGGCGTGCCGCTGGCCAGCGCCTCGATCATCACCAGGCCGAACGTGTCGGTGCGGCTGGGAAACACGAACACGTCCGCCGCGGCATAGGCGCCCGCCAGCGCCGCGCCCGAACGGGCACCGAGGAAGCGCGCGTCCGGATAGCGCGCTTCCAGCTCGGCACGGGCGGGCCCGTCGCCGACGATCACCTTGGTGCCCGGGTGCCCCGAGCGGAGGAACGCCTCCAGGTTCTTCTCCACGGCGACCCGGCCGACATAGAGCTGCACCGGGCCGGGCAGCGCCCGGATGCCGGGGTCGGGCGCCACGTCGCCGAACAGCGACAGGTCCACCCCCCTGCCCCACGGCCTGGTCTGGGGGAGGCCGTGCGCATGCAGCGTCTCGGCGATCGAGCCGGTCGAGACGAGGATGCCCTCCGCCGGCTGATGGAACCAGCGGATGTAGCGCCACGGCCATTCCGGGCTCACGCCGGTGCGCGCGGCGACATAATCGGGGAATTGCGTGTGATAGGCGGTGGTGAACGGAAAGTCGCGCGACAGGCACCAGCGGCGCGCGGCAACGCCGATCGGCCCTTCCGTCGCCAGGTGGATGGCGTGCGGGCTGAACTCCTCCAGCCGCTGGCCCACCGCCCCCGTGGTGGCAAAGGCCAGCCGGATCTCGGGATAGGTCGGGCACGGCAAGGAATGGAACAGGTCCGGCGAGATCACCATCACCTGGTGCCCCATCCGCTCCAGCTCGGCGCGCACCGACTGCAACGTGCGCACGACGCCGTTCACCTGCGGCGACCATGCATCGGTAGCGATGGCGATGCGCACGGGCTTCAGGCCGCCAACCTCGCGATTTCCGCTGCCACCCGCTCGCGGGCGGCGATCACCTCCGGCCAGTGCAGCAACTCCATGCGCCCGTCGAAATGCTCGACCAGCGCGTTGCATCCCTCCACCCAGTCGCCGTCGTTGTAATATTCGACGCCGGCGATGGTGCGCATCTCGGCGGTGTGGATATGCCCGCAGACAACGCCGTCGACGCCCTCTGCGGCGGCCGCCTCGGCGATCACTTCCTCGTAATCGGAGATGAACTCCACCGACTTCTTCACCTTGGCCTTGGCGTATTTGCTCAGGGACCAATAGGGCATGTTGAACGCCCGCCGCCACGCATTCACGCCGCGGTTCAGGAACATCATGAAGTTGTACGCCGCGTCGCCGACATGGGCGAGCCAGCGATGGGCAAGCGTGATCGCGTCGAACTCGTCGCCGTGCAGCACGAGCAGGCGGCGGCCGTCCGCGGTTTCGTGAATGGCGCGGCGGCGGATCGCCACGCCGCCGAAATCGAGGCCGCACCACTGCCGCATGACCTCGTCATGGTTGCCGGGGATGTAGATCACCCGCTGGCCGCGCTTGGCCCGCTTCAGGATGCGCCAGATCACGTCGTTGTGGCTGGCCGGCCAGTAGAACTTCTTCTTCAGCCGCCATCCGTCGACGATGTCGCCGACCAGGTACATGGTGTCGCTGTCGACATGGTCGAGAAAGTCGATCAGCATCCCGGCGTTGCAGCCGCGTGTGCCCAGGTGCACGTCCGAGATCCAGATCGTGCGATATTGCGCCCGACCCTCGATCTCCCGTTCGGGAAAGGCCGGCTTGGAATTGGCGAAGTCCGCAAGGTCGGCGACCTCGCGCAGATTGGCGATCCTGGTGACAGTTTCCATTGCCGTGCCCCCGCAGCCCGTGTGGATGCGACATGCCATGCCCGAAAGCCGTTACACTTTGGCGGCCGCGCTGTGAAGCGACGGTTACGGAAGGTTGCGAAAACCTCTTGGACTACCCCGCAAGAAACGGCGGAGATCACCCACCGTCATGGTAGCGTGCCGCCCGTCCCTTTTCGCGGAGAGCATCCGTGCCGGCCATTGCCAGTTCGATCGACGACATCAACCGGCGCGGCTTTCGGCGGTCCGACGTCGTGCGGCATTACGGCTCGGCGCAGGATTTCATGGACCCGGGCGAGCGGCTGGCCTTTGCCGCGCTCGAGAAAGAGCCGCCGCACTTGCTCCTCGACATCGGGGTCGGCGGGGGGCGCACCATTCCGCTGCTGGCGCCGCGCTGCGATCGCTATTTCGGGGTGGACTATATCGAGGAGAACATCGCCGTCGCCCGCGCGCAGCATCCCGGCGCGGACCTGTACGTCGCGGACGCGCGCGCGCTGCCCTGGCGGGACGAAAGCTTCGACGCCGCCGTTTTCTCGTTCAACGGCCTCGATTCCGTGGATGCCGACGCGCGGCTGCTGATCCTGGCGGAGGTGCGCCGCGTGTTGCGGCCGGGGGGCCGCTTCATCCTGTCCTGCCTCAATCTCGATGGCCCCTCGGCGCGCACCCGGATCGAGTTACCGGTGCGCACGCAAAGCGGCCCGGCGCGCTTCGTCAAGGACGTGCTTGGACTGCCGCTCTGGGCCGCACGCTGCCTGGTGAACGGGCCCGCCGTCCACCTGCGCGCAAGAAGGATGCGCGATCGGGTTCCGCCCGGTTTCGCGCTGCTGCAACCTCCCGTCCACGATTTCAGCCTGTTGCTCATGTTCTCGCAGGTGCCGGCAATGACCCGGCAGCTGGTCGAGGCGGGCTTCGCGGTGGAGCGGGTGCATGGCGAGGACGGCACCCCCGTCGGCGAGGAAGAACGGCCGCGCAACAGCCGCTGGTGCTATTTCATCGCCCGCCGATCCTCGAACTGATCGCCGCCCGGTGCCCCGCGCCCGTGGCGCCAGCCCGTGGGCGGGGTGACGTTGCGCTCGTTTCCGGCTACAGGCGCCGGCTATGCGATCCTCCCCGAAAACCTTTCACGTCAAGTCGTTCGGCTGTCAGATGAACGTCTATGACGGCGAGCGCATGGCCGAGCTGATGGCCGCGCAGGGCCTCACCGCGGCAAGCGATGCGGACAGTGCCGACTTGGTCGTGCTCAACACCTGCCACATCCGCGAAAAGGCGACGGAAAAGGTCTATTCGGACATCGGCCGCGTGCGAAAGGCGCAAGCGGCAGACGGCCGCAAGCCGATGATCGCGGTGGCCGGCTGCGTCGCCCAGGCCGAGGGCGAGGAGATCGTGCGCCGCGCGCAGGTGGACGTGGTGGTCGGCCCGCAAGCCTATCACAACCTGCCCGAGCTCGTCGCCAGGGCGGCGGACGGCAAGGCCGCGCTCGACACCGACATGCCGGTGCTCAGCAAGTTCGGCAGCCTGCCCCGCCGCCGCAAGGTCGGCCCGTCCGCCTTCCTCACCGTGCAGGAGGGGTGCGACAAGTTCTGCACCTATTGCGTGGTGCCGTACACCCGCGGCGCGGAGGTGAGCCGGCCCTTCGCGGCGATCGTCGACGAGGCAAAGGCGCTGGTGGACGCCGGCGCGCGCGAGATCACGCTGCTCGGGCAGAACGTCAACGCATGGTCGGGCGCGGAAGGCGGGCTGGACCATCTGATCCGGGCGCTGGACCGCATTCCCGGGCTGGCCCGCATCCGCTACACCACCAGCCATCCCAACGACATGACGCAGGGCCTGATCGACGCGCATCGCGACGTGGAAAGCCTGATGCCGTTCCTTCACCTGCCCGTGCAGGCGGGCAACGATCGCGTGCTGAAGGCCATGAACCGCAGCCACACGCGCGACAGCTATCTGCGCCTGATCGATCGCATCCGCGCGGCGCGTCCGGACATCGCGCTGTCGGGCGACTTCATTGTCGGCTTTCCCGGCGAAACCGAGGCCGAGTTCACCGACACGCTGAGCCTGGTCGACGCAGTCGGCTATGCCCAGTGTTTCAGCTTCAAGTACAGCCCCCGCCCGGGCACCCCGGCCGCCGACATGGCCGACCAGATCGCGCCGGCGGTGATGGAGGACCGGCTCGCCCGCTTGCAGGCGGCCTTGAACCGCCACCAGGCGGCGTTCAACGCGGCCACCGTGGGCAGGACCTGCCAGGTGCTGCTGGAGCGGCCGGGCAAGCTGCCGGGGCAGTTGCTCGGCAAGTCGCCCTGGCTGCAATCGGTGATCGTGGCCGGCACGGGCGCGATCGGCGAACTGGTGGAGGTGGAGATCGCCTCCGCCGGCCCCAACTCGCTGGTCGCCGCCCCCACCATCCGCGCCGCCGCATGATCCCGCTGGTCCTGCTGCCGGGTCTCGGCAGCGACCATGCGCTGTGGTCCGCACAGGTGCGCGATCTTGCCGACGTCGCGCATCCGGGCATCGGCGACACGCTGAACGACGACAACCTGACCGCCATGGCCGCCCGCGTGCTGGCGGCCGCACCGGACCGGTTCGCGCTGGCCGGGCTCTCCATGGGCGGCTATCTGGCGTTCGAGATCTGGCGCCAGGCACCGCAGCGGGTGCTGCGGCTCGCGCTGCTCGACACCTCCGCCCGCCCCGACACGCCCGAACAGACCGCCTATCGACGGCAGGCGATCGCCACGGCCGAGGGCCATGCCGACTTCGCCCGGCTGGCGCGGTTCGGCCTCGACCAGTTGCTGCACCCCGACACGCCGGAAGCGGTGCGCGAGGCGGTGGTCGCCATGTCGGTGCGGGTGGGGCCGCATCGCTACGCGGCGCAGCAGCCCGCGATCATCGGCCGCAGGGACTCGCGCTCCACCCTGGGGACGATCACCGTGCCCACCCTGGTGCTGGTCGGCGAACAGGACATGCTGACCCGCCCGCCTTCGCCGAGGAGATCGCGACAGGCATTATGGGCGCGACACTGGCGATCGTGCCGCAAGCGGGACACCTGCCGACAATGGAGCAGCCGGCGGCGGTGGCGGCGCATCTGAAAGCGTGGCTGACCGCCTGATCGGCCCTCAGGCCGCGCGGGCGGGCTGACGGAGGGTGGCCGTCATCAGCTGCTCGGCCCGGACCGCCCAGTCGGGAAAGCCCCAGGCCAGCGGATCGCGGATGGCGATGATCTGGTCCTGCGCCAGGCTGTCGTCGATCACCACATCCTCCAGCGGCATGGCGGCACGCTCCCGGGTCGAGAAGAAGGCGCGAACCAGCGGGCGCGAGGCGCGCCGCCCGTTGGGCAGCACCACGCCCAGCCGGTTGGAGCGCAACTCCACCAGCAGCCCCTCGGGGAAGAGCCCCAGCGTGCGCATGAAGCGGAACAACAGCTCCGGATCGAAATGCCCGGCCCAGCCGTGCATGCGCGTGATCGCTTCGGCGGGCGACCAGGCGGCCTTGTACGCACGGTCGGAGGTCAGCGCGTCATAGACGTCGCAGATCGCCGCGATCCGGGCGGCGACGCTGATCTCCTCCCCGGCAAGGCGAAGGGGATAGCCGGAACCGTCAGACCGCTCGTGATGGTGGCGACACACGTCGACAACCACCTCCGGCAGTTCCGCAGCGCCGCTGAGCAGGCGATAGCCCTGTTCCGGGTGCGAGCGGATCACTGCGAATTCCTCGTCCGACAGCGAGCCCGGCTTGGTGAGGATCCGCTCGGGCACGATCATCTCGCCGACATCGTGGAGAAGGCCGGCCAGCCCGAGATCGAACACCGCATCCGGCGCCATGTCCAGGCTGCGGGCGAAGCGCATCATGAGGGCGCTGACCGCCACCGAATGCACATAGGTGTAGTCGTCGCGCGAGCGCAGCCGCGAGAGGCTGATCAGCGCGTGGCTGTTGCGCGTGACGGAGGCGCAGATCTGCTCCACCAAAGGCGCAAAGTCGTCGCAGCGGATCGCCTTGCCCGCGCGCACTTCCCCGAACAGGCGCTTCATCTCGCGCGTCGACTGCTTCAGCAGCTTGGCCGCGCGCGGCCGCTCCTCCTCGAAACTGCACGAATGCTCGCGCGCGATCCCGCTGGCGAAGGACGCGGGTGCCGCCGTGACCGGGCGGGCCGAACGGGCCGGCGGCTCTCCTGCGACAGCATCGGGATGAAGCGCGGCGCCCCGGCTTTCGTCGATAACGAGAGTTTCCAGCGCGGAATCGAGCACGCGGGCGAGATCCCGCGGAGAGGAGAGGAGAAATCGAGGCCGCCAGAAGGGATGGCGCAGCCATGGTCCGTCGAAATCATGGACAAACATGCCCAGCCTTGCCTGGTCGCGATCAATCCTGCGCAGCATCGTCACCCCCCTGTTCGGCGGAATTTGGCGCAGCACGGTTAACAAGCCGTTCCGGGCAGGCATCCGGGCCATTGCCGATGTCCCATTCCCGGCTCCTCTCGCGCCCCAGCCGCTCCTTGCCTGTGGAACCCGAAGGCGCGGTGCGGCGCTTGGGGGCGATGAGCATCGCCCTCCCGTTGACCGACATGACCCTTGCGCTGGCGCTGAGCGGCGGCAACGCGCTGGGCGCCTATCAGGCCGGCGCCTACCAGGCGCTGCACGAGGCCGGGCTGGAGCCGGCCTTTCTCTCCGGCGCCTCGGTGGGGGCGATCAACGGCGCGCTGATCGCGGGCAATGCGCGGGAGGAGCGGCTCGCGCGGCTGCGCGCCTTCTGGCAGCCGGCGACTGCCGACGCCGCCGCGGACGGCCCGCTGGACAGCTGGCGGCGCAGTGCCGCCGTGGCCTGGTCGATCGCGGCCGGCCGTCCGCAGCTGTTCCACCCGCGTGGACTGCTCGGAACGCCCGACCTGCCCAGCCTGTTCGACAGCCGCCCGTTGCGCGACACGCTCCTGCACCTGGCCGATTTCGATCGGCTGAACGCCGGGCCGATGCGCTATGTCGCAAGCGCGGTGGATCTGGAGACGGGCGACGACGTGCTGCTGGACAGCGCCGAGACACGGATCACGCCCGATCACGTCCGCGCGAGCGGCGCCCTGCTGCCCGCGTTCCAGCCGGTGGAGATCGAGGGCCGGCTGCTCGGCGACGCGGGCCTTTCGGCCAACCTGCCGATCGACGCGGTGCTGACGCGCGGGACCGGCGAGCGCCCGCTGCTGCTGGTGGCGATCGACCTCCTTCCGCTCTCGGCGCCGCGGCCGGCCACGCTGGGCAATGTGGTGGAGCGCATGCAGGATCTCAGCTTCGCCACGCAGGGGCGGCGCGCCCTGGAAGCATGGCAGACGATCTTCGACCTCAAGGAGCGGGCGGGCGATCCGCTGCCGTCCGTGACGCTGCTGCACGTCCTTTATACCGATCAGCGGCGCGAGGTTGCGGGCAAGTCGATGGACTTTTCCCCGGCGAGCGTCCGGGAGCGCTGGCAGACCGGCGCGCGCGACATGCGCGAAGGGCTGGCGCGGATCGCGTCCGGCGCGGTGCCGCTCGGCGCGCCGGGCCTGGCGGTGCACCGGGTGGAACTCGTCGGCAAATGAGTCTTGCTCCTGTCGCTTGCAAGCGCCACCTTTGCGTCGTGAACCCCGACGAAAGGACCGCATGAGCCGCAAGCCCGTTCCCGCCCAGACCGGTGACCGCAGCCGGGTGGAGCTGGTGTTCGACAAGCCGCAGCTGCTCGCCCAGCTGTTCGGCCAGTACGACCGGAACCTGATCGCGCTGGAAAGCCGGTTGGGCGTCTACATCACCGCGCGCGGCAACCGCATCGGCCTGGAAGGATCGGCCGAGCAGGTCGCCATGGCGCGCGACGTGCTGAACGATCTCTACGGACGGATCGCGCGCGGCGAGGACGTGGACACCGGGCTGGTGGACGCTTCCATCGCCATGGCGGCGGAGCCGACGCTGGACGGCATCGTGCGCGCCGACGCCGGCGACCGCGCGCCCTCCGTGATGATTCGCACGCGCAAGAAGACGATCGTGCCGCGCACGCCTGCGCAGGCTCACTATATGCGCGAGTTGACCAGCCACGACATGATCTTCGCGCTGGGGCCGGCGGGCACCGGCAAGACCTATATCGCGGTGGCGCAGGCGGTGGCCCAGCTCATCACCGGATCGGTGCAGCGGCTGATCCTGTCGCGTCCGGCGGTGGAGGCGGGCGAAAAGCTCGGCTTCCTGCCCGGCGACATGAAGGAAAAGGTCGATCCCTATCTGCGCCCGCTCTACGACGCGCTGAACGACTGCCTGCCCGCCGAGCAGGTGGAGCGGCGCATCGCCAGCGGCGAGATCGAGATCGCGCCCATCGCCTTCATGCGCGGACGCACGCTGGCCGACGCCTTCATCATCCTGGACGAGGCGCAGAACACCACCCCGGCGCAGATGAAGATGTTTCTCACCCGCTTCGGCGAGAACAGCCGCATGGTGATCTGCGGCGACCCGAATCAGACCGATCTTCCCGGCGGCGTCAGTGGGTCCGGGCTCAACGACGCCGTCAGTCGGCTGGAGGGCGTGGAAGGCATCTCGGTCAGCCGCTTCGGCCGCGGCGACGTGGTCCGCCACCCGATCGTCGGCCGCATCGTCGAGGCATATGAGGGCGCTGGTTGATGGCCGAGTCCGATCCGTCCAGGCCGTTGCAGGTTGATGCCGAGACGAGCGGCATCGTTGCCCGCCTCGCGCGGCGGCTCGGCGTCACCGAAGTGGAGGCTGTGCGCTTCGGCCTTCGGGAGTTCGAGGAGGGGCTGAACCGCACCAAACGCAATCCGGCCGCGCCCGAGTGGCTTGTCCGCTACTGGCGAGACCACCCCCTGCCCCCCTCCACCGGGCTCGTGGCAGACAAGGCATTCTACGACTCGCTGAACGATGAAGACGACGAATGAAGCTGTTTGTGGATGCGTCGGCGATCGTCGCGATCATCGCGGGGGAAGAAGGCGCGGACGAGTTGGCGTTGCGGCTGGATCGCTATGGCGAGCGGCTTACGTCGCCTGTTGCGCGTTGGGAGGCCATCGTCGGCTTGCACCGTTCGCACCATTACGACTGGCGCTATGCCGAGGAAAGCGTGGATGCGCTGCTTCACCTCCAGGCGGTGCGCATGACCGCCATCGGCGAGCGCGAGGGCCAGCTGGCGCTGAATGCGTTTGGTAATTACGGCAAGGGCAAGCACCCGGCCCGGTTGAACATGGGCGACTGCTTCGCCTACGGCTGCGCCAGTGCACAGAATGCCGACCTCCTGTTCAAGGGGGACGATTTCAGCAAAACCGATTTGGGAACAGTCAATCGTGCTTGAGATCGAACTCTCCCGGGAGGAACCGTGGCCCGAGGCCGACTGGGCGGCGCTTGCCGCGCGCGCGGCGCGTTCGGCGATGGAGCGGACGGCGCAGGGCGAGCTCCTCACCCTGCCCGCCGCGGTTGAGATTTCGGTGCGGCTCACCGATGACGGCGAAGTGCGCCAGCTCAACGGCCAGTATCGCGGCAAGGACAAGCCGACCAACGTGCTGTCCTTCCCGATGGTGCAGCCCGACCTGCTCGACACCGTCACCCAGAATTCGGACGATGGCGAGGTACTGCTCGGCGACATCGTGCTCGCGCACGGCGTGTGCGAGGCGGAGGCGGCAGAGCGCGGGATCAGCGTGGAAGCGCACGCCACGCACCTGATTGTGCATGGCACGCTGCACCTTCTCGGCTATGACCATATCGACGATGCCGAGGCGGACGCGATGGAGGCGATCGAGATCGACGCGCTCGCTTCGCTAGGCCTTTCCAACCCTTATCTCATCCGCGAGGACTGACGAACACCATGCCCGAGGGCCCCAGTAGCGCCGGGAAAGGCGACAGTAGCAACGACGGCAACATATGGCGGGGGCTGAAGTCCCTGCTGTTCGGCGAGCAGGGCGACGAGTCGCTGCGCGCGCGGCTGGAAGAGGTGATCGACGCGCATGAGGGCGAGCCCGGACCCGATGCGGCCGGCGACCTTTCCCCCATCGAACGCACCATGGTGCGCAACCTCCTGCATTTCTCCGAGAGGAACGCAGGCGATGTCGGCGTGCCCCGTGCGGACATCATCGCGGTGGAGGAAGGCATCAGCTTCGAGGCGCTGGTCAAGGCCTTTGCCGAGGCGGGGCACAGCCGCCTGCCCGTCTATCGCGAGAAGCTCGATACCATCATCGGCATGGTGCACGTGAAGGACGTGTTCGCGATCCTCGCCACCGGCGCGACGCCGCCGCCGACGCTGGAGCCGCTGATCCGCCAGCCGCTGTTCGTGCCGATGTCGCGCGGGGTGCTGGACCTGCTCGCCGACATGCGCGCGAGCCGGGTCCACCTGGCCGTGGTGCTGGACGAGTATTTCGGCACCGAGGGCCTCGTGACCATCGAGGACCTGATCGAGGAGATCGTCGGCGACATCGAGGACGAGCATGACGACGCGCCGATCGCGCTGATCGTGCCGCTGGACGGCGGCGCCTGGGAAGCGGATGCGCGCGCCGAGCTGGAGGACGTGGCGGAAGCGATCGATCCGAAGATCGCCGACGTGGAGGACGACGTCGACACGATCGGCGGCCTCACGGCGGTGCTCGCCGGCCACGTCCCGGCAGTGGGCGAGCGGGTGGCGCACCCGAGCGGGTGGACCATCGAGGTGATCGAGGCCGATCCGCGCAGGGTGGAGCGCGTGCGCCTGCATCCGCCGGTGCCCGAACCCGAGATCGAATAGGCCGCTCATCCTCAGTTCATTTCGGAGGCGCAATAAAGCGCCCGCGCCGTTCCGCGCGCCGGGAGAATTCTCATGCGTCGTGCCGCCGTTCTGGTCGCCTTTGTCGCCCTGCCCGCCCATGCACAGGATCGGCCGTTCACCGGACCGGTCGTGGGAATCGAGGGCGGTTACCTGGAGCATCATTTCTCGCTGGAGTTCGAGCAAAGGGACGCGGCGGACACGCTGGTGGCGCGGCAATCGCGCTATTACCGCAGCCACGGCGTGGGCGGTGGCGTGTTCGGCGGATACGACTGGGCGATTTCCGACCGCGGGCGGCTCGGCCTGGAACTGGGCGCCACCGCCGGCGGGGACACCAACACGGCCGATCTCGGCAGCTTCGGCAGCCTCTCGCTGAAGCCTCGCTTCGGGGCGTCGGCGGCGGTGCGCGCCGGATATGTGCTGGCTCCGTCCGCCATGGTCTATGCGGCCGCCGGCTATGGCGGCAACGCCTATCGCGTCCGCGACACCGCGCGCCTCGGGAACAGCGCCGAGCTTGAATGGGGAAGCAGCTTCCTGGTCGGCGCCGGTGCCGAGTTCCGTCTCGCCGACAGGATCGGCCTGCGCGTCGATGGGCGCCATGTCGACAACCAGACCTGGCGTGTGTTCGTCGGGGTGCCCATCCGCTTCTGACAGGCCGTGCTGATCGTCTCAGGCGATCAACAACGCGCATTTTTCGCGCTTGGGCGATTACCGCCGCTCGGTTAGCCTGCGCGTAGTTTCGAGAGGAGCCAGAACATGGACGCGATCGCCGAGAACAGCCCGATCAACGATCCGAACAAACAGCCTGCCGCGCTGCGCACGCTGCTGGGCCAGACCAGCAAGCATTGGTGGCCGGAATCGCTGTCGATCGACATCCTGACGCAAGGCGGCGTCTCCACCGACCCCCATCCCAAAGGCTTCAACTACCGCCAGGCCTTCAAGGCGCTCGATTACGAAGGCGTGAAGCGCGACCTGACCGCGCTGATGACCGACAGCCAGCCCTGGTGGCCGGCCGATTACGGGCATTACGGCCCGTTCTTCATCCGCATGGCCTGGCATTCGGCCGGCACCTATCGCACCGGCGACGGGCGCGGCGGCTCCACCTCCGGGTCGCAGCGCTTCGCCCCGCTCAACTCCTGGCCGGACAACGGCAATCTCGACAAGGCGCGTCGCCTGCTCTGGCCGATCAAGCAGAAATACGGCCGCGCGCTGTCCTGGGCCGACCTGTTCATCATGGCGGGCAACGTCGCCATCGAATCGATGGGCGGCCCGGTGTTCGGCTTCTCCGGCGGGCGCGAGGACATTTTCGAGCCCGAGCGCGACATCTACTGGGGCACCGAGGAGGAATGGCTCGGCCAGACCCGCATCGACGAGGAAGCGGGGCTGACGCTGGAAAACCCGCTGGCGGCGATCCAGCACGGCCTCATCTACGTGAACCCCGAAGGACCCGGCGGCAAGCCGGACACCAAGGGCTCGGCCCGCGACCTGCGCGAAACGTTCAAGCGCATGGGCATGAACGACGAGGAAACCGCGGCGCTCACCGCCGGCGGCCACACCTTCGGCAAGGCGCATGGCGCCGGGGACGCCTCCAAGGTCGGCCGCGAGCCGGAGGGCTCGGACATCGCCCACATGGGCCTGGGCTGGCAGTCGACCCACGAAAGCGGCATGGGTGACGACACGATCACGTCCGGCATCGAGGGCGCCTGGACGCCGACGCCGACCAAGTGGGACAACAGCTATTTCGACATGCTGCTGGACCATGAATACGAGCTGGTGAAGAGCCCGGCGGGCGCGAACCAGTGGCAGCCGGTCGGCAATCCCGAGGAAACGCTGGCGCCTGCCGCGCACACCGCGGGCAAGAAGGTGCCGACGATGATGACCACCGCCGACAAGGCGTTCAAGGACGATGCGGCCTACCGCGCGATCCTGGAGCGGTTCCGCGCCGACCCGGCCTATTTCGCCGATGCCTTTGCCCGCGCCTGGTTCAAGCTCACCCACCGCGACATGGGCCCGAAAACCCGCTACATCGGCCCGGAAGCGCCCTCCGAGGACCTGATCTGGCAGGACCCGATCCCCGCCGGCGTGGCCCTGTCCGACGCGGATGTCGCAACGCTGAAGGGCAGGATCGCCGACAGCGGCCTGTCAGTGACGCAGCTCGTCAAGACCGCCTGGTATTCGGCCTCCACCTTCCGCCAGTCGGACCGTCGCGGCGGCGCCAACGGCGCGCGCATCCGGCTGGCCCCGCAAAAGGACTGGGAAGCCAACGAGCCGGCCGAAACCGCCCGGGTGCTGGCGGTCTATGAGCGCATCAAGGCCGATTTCGACGGGACGGTGAGCATCGCCGACCTGATCGTGCTGGGCGGCAATGTCGGCGTCGAGCAGGCGGCGAAGGCGGCCGGCCACGACGTGACCGTGCCGTTCACCTCCGGCCGCGGCGATGCGACGCAGGAGCAGACCGATGTGGAGAGCTTCGCGGTTCTGGAGCCCAAGGTCGATGGCTTCCGCAACTACCTGTCGACCAAGCATTCGGTTCCGACCGAGGAGCTGCTGGTCGATCGGGCGCAGCTGCTCGCTTTGTCGGCGCCCGAGATGACGGTGCTGGTCGGCGGCCTGCGCGTGCTCGGCGTCGTGCATCCCAAGGGCGGCCGGAACGGCATCCTCACCTCGCGGCCCGAGACGCTGACCAACGACTGGTTCATCAATCTCCTCCAGATGGCCACCGCCTGGAAGCAGATCGATGACAGTGGCGACGAGGAGTTCCTGGGCACCGATCGCCACACCGGCGAGGAGATGTGGACGGCCAGCCGCACCGATCTCGTGTTCGGCTCCAATTCGCAGCTGCGCGCGATCAGCGAATATTATGCCTGCGGCGACGCCCGGGACCAGTTCGTGGGCGATTTCGTCGCCGCCTGGGCCAAGGTGATGAACGCGGATCGTTTCGACCTGATCGACAAGTAAGCGCCTCGCCTTCGGGCAAAAACGAAGCCGGCGGTGCAACCAGGCACCGCCGGCTTTTGCTTGCCGCCGTCTCTGCCGAGGCACGGCCGGGCGAGGATCAGCCGCGCAGGCTGTCCGGCACCATGCCGCCATTCTCCGCAAGCTTCGCCATCACCGCCCGGTGCAGCGCGATGTTCTGCTCCGCGCTGCCCGCCTCGGCGGCATGCACGCCCAGTTCGTCGGCCAGTTCCTTGCGCGCGGCCAGGCTGGAATCGAGGTCGAGCAGCTTCAACAGATCGACGATGGACGTCTGGTAATTGCCGCCGCCGTTCTTGAGCGACGCCATTTCGGACAGCACGGCGCCCACATCCACCTGCGGCTGCGCCGCGGCGGGGGCGGCCGCAGGAGCGGCGGGAGCCGATGGCGCCGGCGTCGGGGCGGCGGGTGCCGAGGGCGCCGGCGTGGGCGCGGCGGGCGCCCCCTGCGCCGGGGCGGCGCTCTTGTGGTGGAAGATCTTGCCCATGATGTTGCCGAAGATGCTCATTGCCTTGCTCCTTTGGGGTCGGCCGCTTGAACGTAACAGGCGGGCCAAGGGTCCGGCGGAACGTCGCGCGCGCCCGCTCGTTCTGGCGCAGGAACGATCCAAGGGGAGCGATGTACCATGAAGAACTTGCTTATTCTGGCGACTGCCGCCTCGGCTCTGGCGCTCGGCGCCTGCGGCCGCTCCGAAGCGCCCAACACCACCGCGGCGAACACCAGCGCGGCAAATGAGATGGAAACCGGCAACGCCACTGCGATGGGCGCCGAAACGCCGGCCGTGACGCCGGGCCAGGCGTTTGCGAACTCGGCCGCGGCAAGCGATGCGTTCGAGATCGAATCCTCGAAGATGGCGCTCGCCTCGTCGAGCTCGGCCGCGGTGAAGTCCTTTGCGCAGAAGATGATCGACGCGCACACCGACTCCACGGCCAAGCTGAAGAGCACCACGGCCAGCCTCTCGCCGGCGATCACGCCGGTGCCGGCGCTGAATGCCGAGCAGCAGAAGCTGATCGACGGCCTGAAGGGCAAGACCGGCGCCGATTTCGACCGCGCCTATCTCGCCGCGCAGGCGACCGGCCATGCCGAGACGCTGGAGCTGCTGAAGGCCTATGCGGCCAGCGGCGACGTGCCCGCGCTCAAGACGTTCGCGTCGGGCCTGGTGCCGATCGTCACCGCGCACCTCAACATGGCCAAGGGCATCAAGGCCTGAAGCCCTCCGCCGGCAAGAAGCGCAAGCAGGACCGCCAGGTCGCCGAACTGGCGATCGGGCGGGACTGGTTGCGCGCGCGGGTGGACGTGACGAGCGGCGGCGTGCTGGCGATCGGCGGCCTGGTTGCAGGCGTGCTGCTCTCCACCGCCGTCATCGTCGCCATCGCCGAGCAGGGTGCCGCCGCTCGCCGCGCGCGGCGGCCCGGTCCGCCGGCGGTAGCCGGGTAAGCGCCGCACCGATGCCGATGGCATCGCCCGCCGGCCGCGCTATGTAGGGGCCATGCTGAGAAAAATCCTGATCGCCCTCCTCGCCGTTCTCGTCATCGGCGGCGGCGTTGTTGCGTGGCTTGCCTGGCCCGACAAGGCGCAGCGGTCGGTCGCCGAGGTCACGGGCCAGCGCCCGCGGATCGACGCGCCGCGCGAGCAGACGCTGCCCACGGTTGGCGTGGCCGACGTGGTCGGCTGGCAGAACGGCGCCCGGCCGGTGCCCGCCGCAGGGCTTCAGGTGGCGGCCTTCGCGACCGGGCTCGACCATCCGCGCTGGCTGTACCGGCTGCCCAACGGCGACGTGCTGGTGGCGGAAAGCAACTCTCCCGCGCGCGAGGGCGGCGGCATCACCGGCTGGGTGATGGGCAAGCTGCTGGGCAGGGCCGGTGCCGGCGTCGCTTCGGCCAACCGCATCACGCTGCTGCGCGATGCCGATGGCGACGGGGTGGCGGAGGTGAAGACGCCGTTCCTCACGGGCCTGAACTCGCCGTTCGGCATGTCGCTGGCCGGCGGCTATCTCTATGTCGGCAACACCGACGCGCTGGTGCGCGTGCCCTACAAGGACGGCGACACCCGCATCACCGCGCGGCCGGAACGGGTGGTCAAGCTGCCGGGCGGCGGCAATCACTGGGCGCGCAACGTGCTGGCCTCGCCCGATGGCAAGCTGGTCTACGTGTCGGTCGGCTCCTCCTCCAACATCGCCGAGAACGGCATCGCGGCGGAGAAATATCGCGGGGACATCCTGGAGGTGCAGCCCGCCACCAAGACCGCGCGCATCTTTGCGGCGGGCCTGCGCAACCCGAACGGCATGGCGTTCGAGCCGCAGACCGGCCGGCTTTGGACGGTGGTGAACGAGCGCGACATGATCGGCTCGGACGGTCCGCCCGATTACCTGACCGCGGTGGAGTTCGGCGACCATTTCGGCTGGCCCTGGTATTATTGGGGCGGCTATCCGGACCGCCGCGTCGACCCGCCGAACCCGGCGCTGCAGGAATATTCCAAGCGCCCCGATTATGCGCTGGGCCCCCATGTCGCGGCGCTGGGCCTCAGCTTCGCGAACGACGCGAAGCTCGGGCAGCGATTCGCGCGCGGGGCGTTCATCGGCGAGCATGGCTCGTGGAACCGCGAGCCGCTGTCCGGCTACAAGGTGGTGTTCGTGCCCTTCGGCGAGAACGGCTTTCCGGCGGCGGGCGCCAAGCCCGTGGACGTGCTGACCGGCTTTCTCACCAAGGATGAAAAGGCGCAGGGACGCCCCGTCGGCGTCATCACCGACAAGGCCGGCGCGCTGCTGGTCGCGGACGATGTCGGCAACGTGATCTGGCGCGTGCGGGCGGGCTGATCCGGCGCCTGCGCGAGCCTGATCCGGTCGCCGCATGTTGACCAAGCTGTCCTCGCTGCAATCGGGCACGCTGGGCGAGCTGCTGGCCGTGGCCAGGCTGAACTCGCTCGGTCATGCGGCGTATATCAGCCCGGAGGGCGCGCCCGGCCATGACGTGATCGTCGTGGTTGCCGGCCGGTCCCTGTCGATCGAGGTGAAGACCCGCCAGTTCCTGAACCGCGCGTCGGAAATCACCCGCTGGCCCGTCGACATGAAGACGAAGGGCGATGCGGATTTCTTCCTGTTCATCGAACTGGACCTGCGATCCCTGGCGCCGACTTTCTACCTGCTCACGAACGCGCAGGCGCGGGAGACCTACAAGAACCATGTCGGCGGCGGCAGCTGCATTCCGCCGCAAGTGCGGCAGCGCGTCGCCCCCAACGACTTCTCGGCGCTGAACGCCTGATATAGGCCGGCTCGGGACCGATGGCGACGACCGGCCGGTCCCTCCCCGCTTTGTCGAGCGCGTGCCGGAATGGCGACGCCGGCGCGCTATGTCGGGCCCTCCGCCGCCGCGCATCCATCCCCTGGCAGAATCACTCCAGAAGTTTGGGCGCGTCCTTCTGCAACTTGGCGCGGATCCGCTCGGCGAACATGCCGAGCAGCGGCGGCAGGTCGAGAACCGCGTGCACCTTGTCCTCGTGCACGTCGAGGCGCGTCGCCACCGTCTGCCCCATCGCCGCCACCGTGAAGAACAGGCTGTCTCCTTCCCAGCGATGGTCGGTCACGGTGCCGCCGGGGATGAACGACGCCATCCGCCCGCTCCCCGCCTCGATCCGCGCGCGCGCGGCGTCGCGGCCCAGCTTGTGGGGGATGTCCAGCGTGATCGGCTCGGCCATAAAGGTGTCCTTACTTCGCGAACAGGAAGGCGTCGTCGGCAAACGCCTTGAACTCCAGCGCGTTGCCGCTGGGATCGTGGAAGAACATGGTCGCCTGTTCGCCGACCTGCCCCGCGAACCGGACATGCGGCGCGATGCCGAAGGAGACGCCCGCCGCCTTCACGCGATCCGCCAGCGCGTGCCAGTCCGGCAGGGTCAGGACGACGCCGAAATGGGGCACCGGCACATGGTGGCCGTCCACCTCGTTCGCCACCGCCAGCGGCTTTGCGGCGGGATCGAGATGGGCGACGATCTGGTGGCCGAACAGGTCGAAGTCGATCCACTGGTCGGACGAGCGGCCCTCCGGGCAGCCGAGCACCCCGCCGTAAAAGGCGCGCGCGGCGGCAAGATCGTGGACGGGAAAGGCGAGGTGGAAGGGTCTGAGCATGGGTGTGTCATAGACCCGCCACACCTGCGCGTCACCCTTGACTTGTTCCCGGGTCCACCGTGCCGCATAAGCCGCCCGGTGCGTGGCCCGGTGGATGCCGGAACGAGTCCGGCATGACGGAGTGGCAATGGCACGTTTCCTCGATGGCCGCTGGGCGTGGCTTGCGCCGCTGGCGCTGGGCGCCGCGTCCGCCACCGGCTTCGCGCCGCTCGATCTCTGGCCGGTGACGGTCGGCTGTTTCTGCGCATGGCTGCTGCTCGTTTACCGCGCGCCGGGCTTGGGCAAGGCGCTGCTCACGGGCTGGCTGTTCGGCGTCGGCCATTTCACCATCGGCAACAACTGGATCCAGCACGCCTTCGATTTCCAGCAGTCGATGCCGCCCGCGCTCGGCTATCTCGCGGTGGTCGCGCTGGCGCTGTACCTGGCCATCTATCCGATGCTGGCGGCGGGCCTCGCCTGGCGCTTCGGGCGGAGCGCGGCGCGCCCGGATGCCGCCTTCGCCGCGGTGTTCGGCGCAGGCTGGATCGCCACCGAATGGCTGCGCGCGACCATGTTCACCGGCTATGCCTGGAACCCGCTGGCGGTGATCTGGGTGCCGCTCCCGCCCCTTTCCTCGCTGGCGGCCTGGATCGGCACCTATGCCCTGTCGGGGCTCACGGTGCTGCTGGCCGGCCTGCTGCTGGCGGCATCGGGAAACCGGCGGCGGATGCTGGCGAGCGCGGGCGCGCTGGCGGTCGGCTTTGCGGCGCTGCTGCTGACGCGACCGGCCGTACCGCCGTCCCCTGCCGGCGCGCCGCTGCTGCGGGTGGTGCAGCCGAACATCGGCCAGAACGAGCGCAGCGAGTTCGACGGCGAGGTGATGCACGCACGCCTGGCGGCCCTGTCCGGCCGGCCCGACGCGGTGCCGCGGCTGGTGCTGTGGCCCGAAGGCGTGATCCGCGAATATCTCGAGGATGGCTATCCTTACTGGTATTATGAGGGGCTGACCCCGCGCTATGCCCGGCGGCGCCTTTCCCGGCTGCTCGGCCCGCGCGACGTGCTGCTCGCCGGGTCCACCGCCCTGCAATTCACCCGCGACGACGAGATCGAAAGCGCGACCAACTCGGTGTTCGCGGTGGGCGCCGACGCGCGGCTGCACGGCCGCTACGACAAGGCGCACCTCGTCCCTTATGGCGAGTATCTGCCGATGCGCCCGATCCTGTCGGCGATCGGGCTGTCGCGGCTGGTGCCGGGCGACATCGACTTTGCGGACGGTCCCGGCCCGCGGGCGATCGCCGTGCCCGGCTTCGGTTCGGTCGGCGTGCAGATCTGCTACGAGATCATCTTTTCCGGGCAGGTGGTGGACGAGGCGCACCGCCCGCGCCTCCTGTTCAACCCCTCCAACGACGCGTGGTTCGGCTCCTGGGGACCGCCGGAGCATCTCGCCCAGGCACGGCTGCGCGCGATCGAGGAAGGGCTGCCGATCGTCCGCGCGACGCCCACCGGCATTTCCGCGGTGATCGCCGCCAATGGCGCGCTGCTCGGCGCGCTGCCCCTGAACCGCGCCGGCGCGCTGCAGATGCCGATGCCCCAGCCGCTGCCGCCCACGCTGTTCGCGCGCGCGGGCCAGTGGATGAGCGTGGCGGCCGTCCTGGCGCTCGCCGCGCTGGCGGTTGCGCTGCGCCGCCGCCGGCTCTAGGGCACATATAAGGAAAGCCTTATATCGGCATGGCAACGGCCGCGGCTTTCCACAGAAACGAAGGAAATCCGATGCGTTCCAACTATCTCTTCACGTCCGAATCCGTCTCCGAAGGCCATCCGGACAAGGTCGCCGACCAGATCAGCGACGCCATTGTCGACCTGTTCCTCAGCAAGGATCCCGAGGCGCGCATCGCCTGCGAGACGCTGACCACCACGCAGCTGGTGGTGCTGGCAGGCGAGATCCGCTGCAAGGGCGTGTACGAGAACGACCAGTGGGCCGAGGGCGCGCAGGAAGAGATCGAGCGCACCGTGCGCGAGACGGTGAAGCGCATCGGCTACGAGCAGGACGGCTTCCACTGGCAGACCTTCCGCTTCGAGAACAACCTCCACGCCCAGTCCGCCCACATCGCGCAGGGCGTGGACGCGTCCGGCAACAAGGACGAGGGCGCCGGCGACCAGGGCATCATGTTCGGCTTCGCCTGCGACGAGACGCCGGACCTGATGCCGGCCACGCTGGACTACAGCCACAAGATCCTGGCCCGCATGGCCGCCGACCGCCATTCGGGTGCCGCGCCCTTCCTGGAGCCGGACGCCAAGAGCCAGGTCACGCTGCGCTTCGACAACGGCAAGCCGGTCGCCGCCACCGCGATCGTCGTCTCCACCCAGCATGCCAGGGGCTATGACGAGGGCGAGAAGGAAGCCGAGCTCAAGAATTACGTGAAGCAGGTCGTCGCCGACATCCTGCCCGCGGAGCTGCTGTCGGGCGACACCGTGTACCACATCAACCCCACCGGCAGCTTCGAGATCGGCGGGCCGGACGGCGATGCGGGGCTCACCGGCCGCAAGATCATCGTCGACACCTATGGCGGCGCGAGCCCGCACGGCGGCGGCGCATTCAGCGGCAAGGACCCGACCAAGGTTGATCGCTCGGCCGCGTACATCACCCGCTATCTGGCGAAGAACATCGTCGCGGCGGGCCTCGCCACGCGCGTCACCATCCAGCTTGCCTATGCGATCGGCGTCGCGGCGCCCCTGTCGCTCTATGTCGACACGCACGGCACCGGCACGGTGGACGATGCCGCGATCGAGGATGCGATCAAGGGCATCGACAAGCTGGGCGGCCTCACCCCGCGCGGCATCCGCACGCATCTCGGCCTCAACAAGCCGATCTACCGGCCGACCGCCGCCTACGGCCATTTCGGCCGCAAGCCGGAAGGCGACTTCTTCCCCTGGGAGCGCACCGACCTGGCCGACGACCTGAAGGCCGCGCTGGCGCGCTGACCGCACGGCCGGTGCGAACATGGAGGGCGGTCCTGCGGGGCCGCCCTTCTGCGTTCAGGACGGCCGGCGCCGGCGGGCGACCCGCAGCAGCGCGCGCTCGCCCCAGTCGACCAGCCGGCTTGCCAGCGGCTCGGCGGCAAGGCCGATCAGCGCGCCCGCCAGCACGTCGCCCGGGTAATGCGTGCCGCGCGGCACCTGGATCGCGGCGGCCGCCACGGCGGCGGAATGGGCGAGCGGCGCGGCGGCCGGATAGTCCCGCGCCACGGCCCGCGCCACCGCCACGGCCCCGGCGGTGTGGCCGGACGGAAAGGCGTTCTCGTTGCGCTCGTACCGCCGGCCCTTTTTCAGCTTTCCCTTTGTCCCCCGCTCGCTCGCGGCATCGGGGCGCGTGCGATCGACCCGCCGCTTGATCGCGGCCTTGGCCTGGGTGGCGATGGCATGGGCCAGCAGCATGCGCGCGCCGGCGCGCACCATCGCCGGATCCCGGCGCAGCGCCCCCACCGCCGCCGTGCCGAGCGACAGCAGGACGAGCGGCGGCTGGTCGGTCAGCTCGCTCGCCGCGCCGCCGAGCCGGATCACCGCGGCGTCCGACGCGGCCAGCCGGTCGGACAGCGCGGCGTCGAGCTTCTCCGCCTTGCTCTTCTTGCGGTGCTTGTCGGTCATGCGCGTCTCCTGCCTCCTTGCATAACCGGCGGCGGCGTTGGCGGTTGCCCTGTGCCGCGCGGGCGCTAAACCCCCGCGCCATGAACGATCCGACGACCATCCGCCGCCTGTACGGCCGCCGCCAGGGACACAAGCTGCGCGAGGGACAGGCGCGGCTGGTCGAGGAACTGCTGCCGCGCATCAGCGTGCCGGAGGACGGCCCGCTCGACGCGGCACGCCTGTTCGGCAGCGACCGCCCGCTCCAGTTCGAGATCGGCTTCGGCGCCGGCGAGCATCTTGCCGGCCAGGCCAAGGCGAACCCGGATACCGGCTTTATCGGCTGCGAACCGTTCCTGAACGGCGTGGTCGGCGCGCTGCTGCACGTGCGCGACGAGAACCTCGAGAACGTCCGCGTGCACATGGGCGACGCGCTGGAGGTGCTGGAGCGGCTGCCCGATGCCAGCCTGGACCGGCTCTACCTGCTCCATCCCGATCCCTGGCCCAAGGCCCGCCATGCCAAGCGCCGCATGATGAACCACGGGCCCCTCGACCTCGTCGCAAGGAAGCTGAAGCCGGGCGGCGAGTTCCGCCTGGGCACCGACGACCCGACCTATTGCCGCTGGTCGATGATGGTCATGGACCAGCGTCGCGACTTCGAGTGGCGGGCGGAGACCCCGCGCGACTTTCTCGATCGCCCCGCCGACTGGCCGGAAACGCGCTACGAGCGCAAGGCGCGCCGCAAGGGGCACGAGGTGTGGTACTTCCGCTACACGCGGCTCTGATCGCTACAGCTGCGCCAGCACCGCCAGCCCGCCGAGGAACACGACGATCACCGCCGCCGAATCCACGCCCATCTTGAAGATGGTGCGGTCGCGATGCTCGAGCAGGCCGACCATGAAGATGCCGATCAGCGTGGCGCCGAGCAGGGCGGACACCGTCTCGAACTTGCCCAGCGTGTTGATGACCGGCTCGCCGCGGAAAAAGGCGTCGCTCAGCGGGAACAGCGCCAGGTTGACGAAATTGGTGCCGAGCACCTGGCCGAATGCCATTTCCGGGCGGTTCAGCTTCAGCGCGGCGATGATGGTGACCAGCTCGGGCAGCGAGGTCGCGGTGCCGATCAGGCCAAAGCCGACCACCGCGCTGGTCAGGCCGAGCTGCGTCGCCAGGCCGTCGCCCACCTCCGACAGCGTGTAGCCCGCCGCGAAGATCGCCGCGCCGGTGATCGCGATCTCCACCCACAACCGCGTCAGGCTGGCCTGCGGCGCGGGATCGTCCTCCGCCGTGTCCGGCTTGCCGTCCCCGTCCTCGTCCACCATCCACGGCGAGCGCTTGTCGTGGCTGGCCGACAGCCAGAACGACAGCACCGCGAGCACGGCAATGGCGATGCTGCCCGCGCCCAATCCCGCCACCGGCACATCGCCCACCGTGATGAGCCCCGCGATCACGATCAGCACGATCATGCACGTCGCCGCCATCATCATGGTGGAAGGCTTGGCAACGATGGAGGTGACCGCCTGGCGCCCGATGAACGCGTCCACCACCGCCAGCAGCAGCACGTTGATCGCCGCGGAGCCGAGCAGGTTGTTGATCGCCAGCGCCGGCTTGCCGATCGACGCGGCGGTGATCGTGTTCGCCACCTCCGGCAGCGAGGTGATGCCGCCCAGCAGCAGCATGCCGACAAACGCATGGTCGAGCCGGGTCTTGGCCGCCACCGCGTCCAGCGCCGTGGTCAGCCGCCCGCCGGCGAACCAGATGACGAGCCCCGCCGCGAGGAACAGGAGGACGTTGACCCAGATCGGGTAGGAAGCGGTGTTGGCTAGCGGCATTCCCGGCGAACGAGGGGTCGCCGGCGATGTTCCGGCCGCGTCACACCTCCACGCGGCGCTCCGCCCTGCCCTCCGCACCGAAAACGCGCAGGTAGCGGGCGATCTCGTCGGGCCGGCCGGTCGCCTTGGCGGGATTGTCGGACAGTTTCACCACCGGGCGCCCGTCCGCTTCCACCACCTTTGCCACCAGCGAGATCGGCTCCAGCATGTGCCCGCCGGCCGGATCGCAGCCGCGGAAATCGTTGGTCAGGTTGGTGCCCCAGCCGAAGCTCATCCGCGCGCGACCGTGGAAATGCCGGTACGTCTGCTCGATCGTGTCCACGTCCATGCCGTCGGAGAAGATGAGGAGCTTGGTGCGCGGATCCTGCCCCTTTTCGCGCCACCAGGACAGGATATGCTCGCCCCCCTCGATCGGCGGCGCGCTGTCCGGGCGAAAGCCGGTCCAGCCCGCGACCCAGTCGGGCGCGTCGCGCAGGAACGCCGCGGTGCCGAACGCGTCCGGCAGGACGACCAGCAGGTTGCCGCGGTACAGCTGCCGCCACTCCTCCAGCACCCGGTACGGCGCGGCGTGCAGCGCGGCATCGTCCGGGGCCAGGGCGCCGAGCACCATCGGCAGCTCGTGCGCGTTGGTGCCGATCGCCTCCAGGTCGTTGTCCATCGCCAGCAGCACGTTGGACGTGCCGATGAAGCGGCTGCCGAGCCCTTCCTTCAGCGCCTCCACGCACCAGCGCTGCCACAGAAAGCCGTGCCGCCGCCGGGTGCCGAAATCGGACAGGACGAGATCGGGCAGGTCGCGCAGCCGCTCCACCTTCTCCCACAGCTTGGCCTTGGCGCGCGCGTACAGCACGTCCAGCTCGAAGCGCGCCCGGTCCTTCAGCACGGCGCGGGCGCGCAGCTCGTTGACGATGGCGAGCGCCGGCACCTCCCACAAGGTGGTGTGCGTCCACGGGCCAGCGAAGCGCAGCTCGTACTGGCCGTCCACCCGGCGCAGCTCGTAGTCGGGCAGCTGCACCTCGGCGAGCCAGGCGAGGAAGTCGGGCGAGAACATCCGCGTCTCGCCGTAAAAGGTGTTGCCGGCGAGCCAGATCAGCTCCTTCTTCGCCAGCCGCAGCGTACGGGCATGGTCGAGCTGCTCGCGCAGGGCGCCCTCGTCGATCTCGTCGGCCAGCCGCACATGGGTGGAGCGGTTGATGAGCTGAAAGGTCGCCTGCACCTCGCGATGCTTCAGCCAGATCATCTGCAGCATCAGCAGCTTGTAGAAGTCGGTGTCCAGCAGCGAGCGGACGATCGGATCGAGCCGCCAATTGTGGTTCCAGACGCGGGTGGCGATGTCGGTCACGGGCATGATCCGGCCTTTAGGCCGCGACTAGCGCCGCGTCACCGTCCAGAACGCCGCCACAGTCCGCCCAGCGCCCGTCCGGCAAGCGCCGGCACGCCCGGACGCAGCAACAGCCAGTCGCGAAGGGCCGGCCCCGCGGTCGCGCCGATCACGCTCTTGTACCCGCTGTCTCCCGCGCCCCAGTCCACCGCCGTGATGCCATCCTCCGCCGCCCGCACCAGGTTGCGCCAGTAGAGCAGCTTCCCCGGCGAATGCCTGGCGACATCCGGATCGTAGCTGTTGGCGATCGCGTATTTCAGCGCGCCGGCGTTGAGATCGAACGAAAACGCCGCCGGGCGGCCGTCGATGCGCAGCACCGCGGCCCACATCATGTCCGCCAGCACCGGATCCGTCGCCGCCGCGCGCCAGAACGCGCCATGCCCGGTGTCGGTGAACTTGGCATCGCGGCCGGAGGTGCGCGCGGCGACCCAGCTCTTCGCCTCCACCGCGGCCAGCGCATCGAACAGATCGTGGTTCCAGTCCGCGCCGGACACGAACGACCAGTCGAGCGCGCCATGGCTCGCGAGGTGCTTCTCGTGAAAGCGGTTCTTCTTCAGCGTGGACGTGCGCGGCCACGGCCCCTCGGCCCGGGCGGCGGCCATGTCGAGCAGGTAGCTGTCCGCCACGAAGCGGTCGAGCACCGCCCAGCCGCGGTCGCGCGCCGCCGCCAGCAGCCCCTCGGCCGCCGGATCGCCGTCCTGGACCGGCCCCAGCCGCACCGCGCGCCATTCGTGCGCCAGCGTGTCCGCCAGGACGGCAAAGACGCGGGGATCGGCATGGCGGGCCACCGGAAAGCCGCGAAACGGCCAATAGCATCCGGGCACGGCGCCCATCCGCAGCACGGCGGGGCCGACCGCCACGACCGGCAGCGCGGCCATCGGCTCGCCTTCCGCCTCGACCAGCACCGTTCGCGCGTGCCCGCCATAGGCGGCAAGCGCCGCGGCGAACCACTGGAAGCGCAGGAACCGGTAGGCCGGCGGCGCGGCGGCGGCCACCCGGTCGATCAGCCCGGACAGGCCATCCACCACCTGCCCGCGCACCAGCGGGCGCAGGCGGGTGAACTCCTCGAGGCGCATCGGCTTGGTCATGATCCACCGCCGGCGCTAGCAACGAATCCTTACCGGGGTGTGCAAGGCTTGCATCCGCGCCCGCGCTTTCGCATCCTCCCGGCTTATGTTCTCCACGCCGGCGATTTCCACCATCCAGCAGGCGATCCAGCTGTCGCTTTCCCCCGTGTTCATGCTGGCGGGCATCGGCGCGCTCATCAACGTGCTCGCCGGCCGGCTTTCCCGCGTGGTGGACCGCGCCCGCGCGCTGGAGGACCTGCACCCGCGCACGCAAGGGCGCGAGCATGAGCGCCATGTCCGGGAACTGCGCCTGCTCGATCGGCGGATGAGCGTCATCAACGGCTCGCTGGTGCTGGGCGTTTCCTCCGCGATCATGACCTGCATCCTGGTGGCGATGATGTTCCTGGCGGAGCTGGTGAAGCTGCATATCGGCACGGCTATCGCGCTCAGCTTCATTGTCGCCATGGGCCTGCTCGTCGCGGCGCTCGCGGCGTTCCTGATCGAGGTGCGGCTGTCGCTGTCGGCCATCCGCATCCGCCGCGATCTGCTGGAGCTCGAACTGGAACGCGACCGGCGCGAATAGAGAAGTTGCCCCCGCCGGCCCGGCTCGGCTAGACACGCGCCCAGCATCGCCACGATCAAAGGCCCTCCTTCCCCCATGCTCAATGCGCTCGGCCTGCTGAAGGAGCGCCGGTTCCTGCCCTTGTTCGCGACCCAGTTCCTGGGCGCGTTCAACGACAACCTGTTCAAGACCTCCATGGTGCTGTTCGCCACCTATGAGATCTTCAACGATCCGGGCAAGGAATCGAACTTCAACGCGCTGGCCACCGGCCTCGGCATCCTGCCGTTCTTCCTCCTGTCGGCCCTGTCGGGCCAGCTGGCGGACACGACGGACAAGGCCCGCATCATCCGGCTGGTGAAGCTGGCGGAGATCGGCATCATGCTGGTCGGCGCGGGCGGGCTGGTGCTGGCGCGGGCCGGGCATGGCCAGCTCGGCATGGGGCTGATGCTGGGCGCGGTGCTGCTGCTGGGCGTGCATTCCACCTTTTTCGGCCCGATCAAATACGCCATCCTGCCCCAGGCCCTGCGCGAGGACGAGGTGCTGGCGGGCACCGGCCTGGTCGAGGCGGGTACCTATCTCGCCATCCTTTCCGGCACCGTGCTGGCCGGCTGGATCAACACCGATGTCGCCGCGGTGGCCGTGCTGTTGGTGGCGGTGGTCGGCTTCTTCACCGGCCGGATGGTGCCCTCCGCGCCGCGCGAGGGCGCCGAGCTGAAGATCAACTTCAACCCGCTCACCTCCTCCTGGCGGCTCATCAGCGCCACCCTGCACATTCCCCGCCTGTTCCTGGCGATCTGCGCGATCAGCTTCTTCTGGACGATCGGCAGCGTGCTCATCATCATCTTCCCGCCGCTGGTGAAGAACGTGCTGACCGCCGACGAACGCGTCGCGAGCCTCACCATCGCGATCTTCTCCGTCGGCGTGGCGATCGGCTCCGTGGTCATCAACACCATGCTGAAGGGCAAGGTTTCGGCGAAATACGCCCCCGCCAGCGTGCTGATGATGGGCGCCTTCGTGGTGCTGTTCTCGCTGATCGCGCGCAGCTGGACGCCCGCCGCGCCCGGCCATTTCTACGGCGTGGCCGAGTTCCTGGCACAGCCGCGCGCCGTCGGCATCCTGCTGGTCCTGCTGGCCATCGCGATCACCGGCGGCATGTTCGTGGTGCCGCTCTACGCCTTTCTCACCACCACCGTGACCAAGGACCAGACCGCGCGCACCGTGGCGGCGAACAATGTCGTCAATTCGGGCGCCATGACGCTGGGGGCGGCGGCGGTGCTCATCATCACCGGGTTCGGCGTGAAGCCGGAGGACATGCTGTTCCTAGTCGCCGCCATGTGCCTGTATTCCGCCTGGCTCGCGCAGAAGCTCCACCGCGCCTGCGACTGAGCCGCCCGCCGCCGTGGCCGATCCGGTCCCAAACGCAAGAATTCCTTAGGTTTCCGCTGCAAAAACAGACCATTGTCGGTGGTCTGGGTGTAACAGCGATGGGCGCGCGTACATTCGTCGGAAAGCTGCGCGAAGGTCGCCACCGCCATGCTTGCGCCCGTCGGCGAAGGCCGGGGCCGTGAAGAAGCGCGAGCCCCGCCGCCCCTGCCTGGTCAAGGCGCGGATGCGCGATGGCGCGGACTGGACCGACGTGGTGATCCACAACATGTCCTCCCGCGGCCTGCTGGCAAGCTGCGCGCGCGCCCTGCGTCCGGGCGCCGTGATCGAGATCCGCCGCGTTCACCACATCATCATCGGGCGCGTGGTGTGGGCGCGCGGCCGCTCCGTCGGCGTGCGCACGCAGGACCGGATCGACATCGACGGCATCATCGCCGCCCGGGCGCCGGATCGTCCTCCTGCCGTGCAGGAGGACGCCGAGCGGCGCAACACCTCCCGCGCGCTGACGCAGCGTGACATCGCCGAGCGCGCGGAGCGCAGCCGCACGACGGCGCGACTGTTCCAGTTCGTGCTGTTGACCGGCGCGGTGGGGGGCGGCGCGCTGCTGCTCGCCACGGAGATGCTGCGCCTTCTCGGCGGAACGCTGGGCCGGGTGACCGCCGCCCTGGCCGGGACCGCCGGCTAGGTTCAGAAGATGAACGTCGCGAAGCAGATGAAAAAGGCGGTGAAGCTCAGCACGAAGAGCTTCAGGTCCTGATCCTCGTCGCGGGTGGACAGCGACACGCCGCCGCGCTTGTTCTTCAGCAGGCGGCGCATCGGGTGCCCCCCGCCGCGCACGGTGCGGCGAAACGGGTGGCCGCGCTTCCCGAGCCGGTGGCGGAACGGGTGACCGGAGGCGGCGGAGCGAGGCGTGAAGTGCGTCGGCATGGTGAGACGTTAACGCCTCGTTTACGATTCTGCCCCGCGCGTCCTGTGGTTAACCGCGTCCCGGCCCGGGACGGCGCGCCCTAGGGCGTGTACTCATAACCGGCAATGGCCCTTCTCGGGCGACCGCTTCGCGGCGGGCCGCTTTTGGCGCCAGGCGGCGTCGCGCGTCGATCACGATGCTTGTGCATCGCTCTCTCCTTGCTCCTGGCCTGGCGCCAAAATCGGCTCCGTCCCGACCGTTGCCGGTTATGAGTACACGCCCTAGCGGGCGATGCCGCCCGCCGCCAGCACCGCCAGCGTCACCAGCTCGCCCGCCGTCGAGGTCATGGGGGCGATCTGCACCGGCTTTTCCAAGCCGATCAGCATCGGGCCGATCACGCTGTCCCCGCCCAGCTCGCGCAGGAGCTTGGCGGAGATATGCGCCGATTGCAGGCCCGGCATGATGAGCACGTTGGCCGGGCCGGACAGCCGCGCGAAGGGGTAGTTGGCCAGCTGGCGCGGGTTGAGCGCCACGTCGGGCGGCATCTCGCCTTCATATTCGAAGCCGACCTGGCGCCCGTCGAGCACGGTCACCGCGTCGCGCACATTGTCCAGCCACTCGCCCTTGGGGTTGCCGAAGGTGGAATAGCTGAGGAACGCCACGCGCGGCTCGTGGCCCATGCGGCGGGCCACGGCGGCGGTCTGTTCGGCGAAGTCGGCCAGCTCCTCGGCGGTCGGCCGCTCGTTCACCGTGGTGTCGGCGATGAACACGGTGTGGCTCTGCCCGACGAGCAGGTGGATGCCGAACGGGGTGCGGCCCGGCTCGGCATTGATGACGCGCTTCACCTCGCGCATGGTCTGCGCCCAGGTGCGCGTGATGCCGGTGATCATCGCGTCGGCCTCGCCCAGCTGCAGCATCAGCGAGCCGAAGATGTTGCGGTCCTGGTTGACCATCCGCTCCACCTCGCGGCGCAGATAGCCGCGGCGCTGGAGCCGGGCGTAGAGGAAGTCCACCATGCGCGGCACCAGCGGCGAGACGCGGCTGTTGTGCACCTCGAAGCTCTGCGGATCGGAAACGCCCAGCGCCGCCAGCCGGTCGTACACGTCCTCGCGGCCGACCAGCACCGGCGTGCCGTAACCGCCGTCGCGAAAGGCGATGGCGGCGCGTAGCACCACTTCCTCCTCGCCCTCCGCGAACAGCACCCGCTTGGGATGCGCGCGCGCGCCTTCATAGGCCAGCGTCAGCACGGAAGTGGTCGGGTTCAGGCGCGCGCGCAGCTGCTGGCGATAGGCCTGCATGTCGAGGATCGGCTTGCGGGCGACGCCCGAATCCATCGCCGCCCGGGCGACGGCGGACGGCACCAGCTCCATCAGCCGCGGATCGAACGGCGCGGGGATGATATATTCCGGGCCGAAGCTGTGCTGCGTGCCGTAGGCGATCGCCACTTCCTCCGGCACCTGCTGGCGGGCGAGCTCGGCGATGGCGCGGGCGGCGGCGATCTTCATCTCGTCGTTGATGCCCGTCGCGCGCACGTCCAGCGCGCCGCGGAAGATGAAGGGAAAGCCGATCACGTTGTTGACCTGGTTCGGATAATCCGAGCGGCCGGTAGCGACGATCGCGTCGGGGCGCGCCGCCTTGGCGAGTTCGGGGCGGATCTCCGGCTCCGGATTGGCCATGGCGAAAATGATCGGCGCGGCCGCCATGTCCTTCACCATCTCCGGCTTCAGCGCGCCCGCGGCGGACAGGCCCAGGAACACGTCGGCGCCGTGCAGCGCCTCGGTCAGCGTGCGGCGGTCGGTGGCGGCGGCATGGGCGGACTGCCACTGGTTCACGTCGTCGCGGCCCTGGTAGATCACGCCGGTGCGATCGCACATGATGACGTTGTCCTGCCGCACGCCCATCGCCTTGATCAGCTCGGTGCAGGCGATCGCCGCGGCCCCCGCGCCGTTCACCACCACCTTGACGTCCTGCAGGCTGCGGCCGGTCAGCAGGCAGGCGTTGATGAGGCCGGCGGCGGTGATGATCGCGGTGCCGTGCTGGTCGTCATGGAAGACCGGAATGTTCATCCGCTCGCGCAGGGTCTGCTCGATGATGAAGCATTCGGGGGCCTTGATGTCCTCCAGGTTGATGCCGCCGAAGCTCGGCTCCATCAGTTCCACGGCGTCGATGAAGCGGTTCACGTCCTCCGTCTTCAGCTCGATGTCGATCGAATCGACGTCGGCGAAGCGCTTGAACAGCACCGACTTGCCTTCCATCACCGGCTTGGAGGCAAGCGCGCCGAGATTGCCCATGCCCAGGATCGCGGTGCCGTTGGAGATCACCGCAACGAGATTGCCCTTGGTGGTATAGTCGTAGGCCGCGGCGGGATCGTCGGCGATCGCCTGCACCGGCACGGCGACGCCCGGCGAATAGGCCAGCGCCAGGTCGCGCTGCGTCGCCATCGGCTTGGACGCCACGATCTCCAGCTTGCCCGGCCGCCCTTCGGAATGGAACAGCAGCGCCTCGCGTTCGGAGAACTGGACGTTGGTTTCGGACATGCACTTCACTCCCGGGGCTCGGCCCGTGTGTGGCGGAGCGGACGCGCGGGATCAACCCGGCGCCTGCCCTTGGCGCGACGCCGGACCTGCCACCGTCTCCGTCCAGCGCCGCCGCCCGGTGTGCGGAAAACCACACAAACGGCGGCAGGAGCAGCTCAGGGCCGGATGCCGAACTTGCCGTAGCGTTCGTCGGACAACGGGTTGATCGCACGCGCGAGCAGCAGGTCGGCATCGCCGGCCGCCGCCTTGCCCATCCGCCGCTGCACCACGCCACGCAGGTAAAGGCTCGCGCCCATCGTCGGCTCGGCGGCCAGCGCCGCGTCCAGGTCCGCCAGCGCATCGTCCATCCGGCCCAGCCGGAAATAGACCATCGCCCGGCTGTCGAGGATTGCCGCGGGATTGTCGGCCAGCTCGATGGCCTTGGTGCAGTCCTTCAGCGCGGTGTCCAGCGCGACGTTCTGCGTGCCCTTGATCCAGCAGCGATCGTTGAGCAGCACCGGGTCGCCCGGCTTCTCCGCCAGCGCCGCCTCCAATGTCGCGAGCGCCGCCTCCTTCTGCCCGTGCTCGGCCTGCAGCGTCGCCTTTTGCGACAAATAGCCCGTCTTGTTCTCGCCGCCGTTCGCGATCTGCTCGTCCAGCAGCGCCAGCGCGCCGGCCACGTCGCCGCCATCGGCCTTGAAGGACGCCATGGAGCCGATCGCCCACACCGAAGCAGGATCGAGCTTCAGCGCGGCCTCGATATCGGCTCGCTGCCTGTCCTTCTGCCCCTGTGCCTCATACAGGCTGGCGCGCGCGAGATAGTCGCCCGCCTGCGGCTCCAGCGCGATCAGCCTGGTCAGGTCCTCGATCGCGCCCTTGCGGTCCAGCGTGCCCACCCGAAAGCTGTAGCGCGAGCGATAGCCGCTCGCCTCCTCCGGGTTCGCCGCGATCGCCTTGGCGAACATCGCCTCGATCGGCTTCAGCGCGCCGCTTTTCGCCGCCGCCAGCGCCACCGCCACCCGCGACGGCGCATCGGCCGGCGCGATCACCCGCAATTGCCGCGCCTTGGCGCCGGCAAAGGCGGTGCGCGCCGCCACCAGATCGGCCGGCGCGATCTCCGCCCCGACAAAATCGAGCCGGTCCTCCACCGTCACCACGCCGTTCGCCAGCCCTGCGCGGCGCGCCACCTGCACGCCGCCCAGCGTCGCGGGCAGCTTCGTGTCGCCTTCCAGCGCATAGCCCGCGCCACCCGCCGGCAGCTTCAGCGTGGTGCGATACACGGCGCTGTTGACCCCGCCGGTGGCCACCGGGATCGCCTGCCATGCGGGCCGCGCTCGGTCGGGCGAGAAGTCGATCTGCGTCACCGCCGTGTCCAGCGACTGGCGATAGCGCTGGCCTTCCTTCTTCCACCGCGTGGTGATGACGCCCGCCGCCGTCACCTTCATGATCGAGGCGGCGGGATCGTAGGCGAGCGCCCAGTCGCCGATCTGCGCCTCGCCGATCGTCTCGGACAGCATGCGCGTGACCATGTCGCGCTTGTCCTTGTCGCTGGCCTGCGCGCCGGCCGCGTTCATCATCTCCGCGAGCTGCCCGCGCACCGTCACGTCGGCATGGAACAGCGTCGGCATGCCGATCCCGGCACTGTCGTCCAGTTGCAGGTCGAGCACCGTGTCCGGCCGGGCATTGGCATGCCGCGCGATCTTGATCAGCTCGGCGCCGGCCGGCCGCACCGGCAGCGCGTTGGCGAACGGCGGCGTGTCGCGCAGGTCGGCCAGCCGCGTGCCGCCGGCCGTGCCGTCCAGCCACAGGCTTTCGCCGTTCACGGTGGCGCGCACGATCACATGGTTGAATGCCCCCGCCCCCGGCAGCCGCTCGGGCACCAGGTCGCCCAGCTGCGCGCTCACCAGCACCGGCTCCGCTTCCACATCCAGGGCGCGCAGCAGCGCCAGCAACAGCAGCGCCTTGGCCTTGCAGTCGCCATAGCGCAGCGTCCAGGTGTCCGCCGGCCGCTGCGGCACGTAGTTGCCGGTGTCCATGCCCATCAGCAGGTAGCGCACCTTGTCCTGCACCAGCGCGAGCGCCTGCGCCGTCCGCGTCATCGGATCGGCCGAGGCCGCCTTGATCCGCGCGACCTCGGCGGCGAGCGGGCTGCCGGGCGCGATCAGCCCCTCGGTGGCGTACAGCGGCGCCATCACCTTCGACACCGCTGCCCAGTTGGCGAACGACGTCGCCTCCAGGATCGGCAGCTTCTGGAAGCGGGTGGGCGCGTCGCCGGGGATCTCCGGCTGCTTGTCCAGCGGCAGCGTGATGGCAAGCTCGCGATAGCCGCCGGGCAGGTCGACCGGCTTTGCGTCCAGCTTGTCGGCATAGGCCTTCCACCGGATGTCCGACTTGGCCGGCCACAACAGGCGCACGCGCGCGAACTGAGAGCGCACCGGCTGGAACATCAGCGGCGCATAGGTCTGCAGGTCGCCCTTCAGCGTGGGGTCGGCCCGCGTGATCGACACCGCCAGGTGCAGCACGTCGCCCACCGCCAGCCCCTGCACCGGCATGGTCGCCGTCAGCATGCCGTCGAGCATGCGCTGCTCCATCCGCTCCTCCCGGCGCAGCACCTGGAACGGTGCGCCGCCCTTCAGCAGGTCGATATGCTCGGCCCCGCGGAGGATCTCCGCCTTGTGCACGATCAGGTCGCCCTGCGCCGGCTGCCACGGCAGCTGGATCGTGCCGATCGCGCCCAGCACCTGCGCGGAGGAAGCGAGCGTCGCCGTCTCCATGTAGGTCCACACCTGCCCGTCCTCCAGCTTCTGCTGGTTGTCCATCACGAGCAGCACCGGCGCGTCCTTGGGCAGTTTCGCCACCTCGATCGGCGGCCCCGCCTTCACCCAGGCGGGCGCAGGCTGATACAGCGGCTTGTCGCTGGCCTGCGCCCCCGAAGCGACAGCCGTGCTCGCGAGCAACAGCCCGGTGACCAACGCCAGACGCTTCATCGTGCAACCCCCTGTTTTTCCCCGCCGCGCAGGATAGCGAAGCCGCTAACGGGGGCAAGCGGAGCCAGCCGACATTTCGCACGAAGGCGAGGCGGAGAAGGTTTGTTCGCGCGAAGACGCGACGACGCGAGGGCGCGAACAAGGTTTGTTCACGCGGAGGCGCGGAGGCGCAGAGGGAGAGAGAGAGAGAGAGAGAGAGAGAGAGAGAGAGAGAGAGAGGATGGGAGTCGACGCGCAAAGCGCGTCAGAAATGCGATGAGGACGGCCACCCGCTCACCCGACACCGAACCTCCTCCGCGCCTCCGCGCCTCCGCGCCTCCGCGTGAACCCTCTTCTTCTGCCCCTTCTCTTCGCGTCTTCGCGCCTTCGCGCCTTCGCGAGAACCCACCCTCCTTGACTGTCGCCAGCTCCACCAAAAATCTTCCGTGTCATCCGCGTGGGGAGTTACCGGAGACCGATCATTCTCCTGAAAAAAGGATCGTCTTCCGTCCTGTTGGAGATGGCATTTGCCAACACGATCTTCCCATCGGCGTTCACGTTGGTCGCGTGGCGCTCCCGAAAATCGGCATGGACGACATAACGATCGATAAGAGGCATGTCCGATCCAGTCAGCTTTGGCTTACCCCCTCCTACCGACCGGGCCTCAACTCACCAGAGCCATTCCCATTTCACCACCCATTTTCGGGACGGCAGCGACCCCAAGCGTCCGTGCGCAAGCGGACGCTCCGCTCTCCACCCGGCACACCCGGTCTTCCGACCCGGGCGGCCCCTCGGGACCACCCCTCACTTCGCGTGGTAGAAATCGTACACCTGCTGCGCCACCGCGGCCGATACGCCCGGCGCCTGCTGCAGGTCCCGCAGGCTCGCGTTGCGCACGGCGCGGGCGGTGCCGAAATGCATCAGCAGCGCCTTCTTGCGGGCAGGCCCGATGCCGGGCACCTCGTCCAGCGGGCTCGCCCCCATCGCCTTGGCGCGCTTCTCCCGGTGCGCGCCGATCACGTAGCGGTGCACTTCGTCGCGCAGCCGCTGGAGGTAGAACAGCACCGGCGCGTTGGTCGGCAGCGTGATCTCGCGGCCGTCGAGCAGGTGGAACACTTCCCGTCCCTCGCGGCCGTGATGCGGCCCCTTGGCCACGCCGACCAGCGGCACGTCCTCGATGCCCAGATCCTCCAGCACGCCGCGCACCGCGTTCAGCTGCCCGCGCCCGCCGTCGATCAGCACCAGGTCCGGCCAGTCGCCGCTGTCGCGGTCCGGGTCCTCCGCCTGGGCGCGAGCGAAGCGCCGCCCGAACACCTCGCGCATCATCGCGAAATCGTCGTCGGTCGCGGCCTGCCTGATGTTGAACTTGCGATACTGGCCCTTGCGAAACCCCTCCGGCCCCGCGACGATCATCGCCCCTAGCGCGTTGGTGCCCTGGATATGGCTGTTGTCGTAGACCTCGATGCGGTTCGGCGGCTCGGGCAGGTCGAACAGGTCGGCCACCTCGCGCAGCAGCCTGGCCTGGGTGGTGGACTCGGCCAGCCGCCGCTCCAGCGCCTCCTGCGCGTTGCGGGTCGCCTGTTCGAGCAGGCGCCGCCGCGTGCCCCGCTGCGGCACCGACAGCTCCACCTTGCGCCCCGCCTGCGCGCTCATCGCCTCGGTCAGCGCCTCCGCCTCGGGCAGCTCGCGGTCGACGAACACGGTGCGGGCGGGCGGCACCTCCTCGTAGAATTGCATGAGGAACAGGCTCAGCACCTCCTCCTCGGGCACGTCGGCGGTATGCGCGGGAAAGAAGCTGCGATGCCCCCAATTCTGCCCGCCGCGGATGAAAAAGGCCTGGATGCCGATCACCCCGTCCTTTGCCGCGAGCGCGAAGATGTCGGCATCGCCCACCCCTTCCGCGTTGATCGCCTGCGTGCCCTGGATGAAGGTCAGCGCCTTCAATCGGTCGCGCAGCACCGCGGCGAGCTCGAAGTCCATGTTCTCGGCCGCCGCCTGCATCTGGTCGCCCAGCTTCGCCTGCACCTTGGTGGACTTGCCGGCGAGGAAGTCCTTGGCGTCCTCGATCAGCTCGGCATAGCCCGCCTGGTCGATGCGGCCGACGCACGGCGCGGAGCAGCGCTTGATCTGGTGCAGCAGGCACGGCCGGTCGCGCGTGCGGAAGAAGCTGTCGGTGCATGACCGCAGCAGGAACAGCTTCTGCAGCGCGTTCAGCGTGTTGTTGACGCTGCCGGCGCTGGCGAAGGGGCCGTAGTAATTGCCCTTCGCCCGCCGCGCGCCGCGATGCTTCTGGATGCGGGGAAAGTCGTGATCGGCACGCAGCAGGATGAAGGGGAAGCTCTTGTCGTCGCGCAGCAGCACGTTGTACGCGGGACGATAGCGTTTGATGAGCTGCGCCTCGAGCAGCAGCGCTTCCGCCTCGTTGTTGGTCGTCACGATCGTCATGGACCGCGTTTGCGAAACCATGCGCTGCAACCGTTTCGGCAGCCGCTCCACCTGGGTGTAGTTCGCCACCCGGTTCTTCAGCGCGCGCGCCTTGCCGACATACAGCACGTCGCCGCGGGCATCCTGCATGCGGTAGACGCCGGGCTTGAGCGGCAGTGTCTTCAGCACGTTGCGGATCGCCGCCACTCCCTCCTTCAGGTCGGGCGTGTCGCCGCTGCCGCGGATGGTGAAGGTGGATTTCTCTTCGTTGAAACGGTCGGGGGCATTCGGGGCGGACATGCCCTGAATCTAGGGATTGGAGGCGCGTTGAGCCAGCACCCCCGACCGGATTTCGACCGTTATTTGATGGCCTTGAAGTCGGCGTCGAGCTTCCGGAGCAGTTCGGGCGTCACCTTGCCGCCGGACATCGGCGCCACCTGGTTGAGGCTCATGCCCTTGAAGCTGTCGTACATCGGATGCTGGGTCAGGTCGCCGCCGAAGTCCTTGTCCAGCACGGCCTTCGCCTTCGGATCGGCGACGATCGCCTCGATCGGCGTGTCCAGCGATACCTTTGCCGCGGCCGACGACGCCGAAGTCGGGGCGGGTGTCGAGGCTGCGGTCGGGGCAGCGCTTGCGGGCGCCGGCGACGGCGCGGGAGCCGCCGTCTGCGCGAATGCGGGAAGTGCGGTCACGGCGAGCAGAACGGCGATAGGAGCACGCTTCATATGGAAATCCCCTCCGGGGAACGGCTGGGAATGCCGTCCGCAGAGGGGATGTAGCCGACCGCCGGTCGCGGCGAAAGCCGTTGATTGGCGAGCCGGCGCGCGCCCGAACGGGCCCGCCGGTCAGTGCGCGCGGGCGATGCCGGCGATGGTGCGGTCGACCAGCGCCTGGTCGGCCGCCGCGTCATGCCGCTCGGCGATGATCGCTGCCGACGCCCGGGCCGCGGCATCGGCCGCACGGGCGCGAACCTCGGCCACCGCCTGGCGCTCGGCCGCGGCGATCTTGTCCTCCGCCATTTGTTGGCGGCGGGCGATCAGATCGGCCGCATCGGCCTCCGCCTTGGCCAGGAGCGCGCGCGCTTCCGCCTCGGCATGTTCGACAATGGCGGCGGCATCGCCCCGGCTTGCCGTGTTGCGGGCCTGCGCCTCGGCGAGCGCCGCTTCCGCCTCGCGGCGCAGCGTGGACGCCTCGTCCAGCTGCCGCCGGATCGCATCGATCTGGCCGTCGAGCATGCGGGCGATCAGCGCCGGCACCTTCTGCCACAGCGCGATGCCCACCACGATCAGCATCGCCAGCGCCACCCAGCCCGGGGCCGAGATGCCCAGCGCGGTCGGCTCGTGGTGCAGCTCGGCGGTGCCGGTCCGGGCGATCATGGCGCCGTGTCCTGTCTCAGGATTAGCCATGCGCCAGTTCCGCCTTTACCTTCTGCTCCGCCACGGCCCGGTCGATCGTCACGCCCGAAAGCTTGGCGACGATCTCGGTTACCGCATCGGCGGTGGCGCCTTCGATCTCCGCCAGGGCGGAGCGCTTGGTGGCGGCGATGCGCGCCGCCGCCTCGCTGGCGCGGGCCTCGGCCGCCGCATCGGCGGCCTTCACCCGCGCCTCGGCCGCGGCGCTCGCCTGCGCCTTGGCCTCGCCCGTCAGTTGCAGGGCGCGGGAGCGACCGGAGTCCAGCCCGCGCTGATAGGCTTCCTCGTCACCGCGCACCTTGTCGCGCGCGGCCTGCGCCGCGGCCAGGTCACCGGAGATGCGGGCGCTGCGATCTTCCATCGTGCGCTCGATCTTGGGGACCATGGCCTTGCCGATCCCGAAATAGATGAGCGCGAACACGATCGCGAGCCAGAAAGCCTGCGACGCGTAGATCTCGCCGATCTGGGATAGCTGCGGCATAAACGAACCTCCTCTTGCGTCGCTTAGCGGACGACGAAGAGGATCAGGACCGCGACCACGAACGAGATCAGGCCCAGGAGCTCGGCACCGGCGAAGCCGATGAACAGGCGGCCCTGCTGGCTGTCGGCCGCGCCCGGGTTGCGCAGCGCGCCTTCGAGATACTTGGCGAACACGTTGCCCACGCCCAGCGCAGCCAGGCCGCAGCCGATCGCCGCAAGGCCGGCACCGATGTAAACCGCAGCAAGATCAGTCATTTCAAAACTCCCAGGAAAACGAACGATTATCTTTGTGTCTTCGAACTCAGTGCAGGTGCACCGCGTCGTGAAGGTACAGCGAGGTGAGCAGCGCGAACACATAGGCCTGGATCGCACAGACCAGCAGTTCCAGCGCCGACACGCCGATGATCATGGCCATGCTGGCGATCCACACCAGCCAGCCGATCGGGCTGCCGCTGGTGCCGGCCGACATGCCCTGCACGGCGAAGCTGCCGAACACCTCGAGCAGGATGTGCCCCGCGGTCATCGCCACGAACAGTCGCAGGCCCAGGCTGAACGGGCGCACCATGAACGAGATGAACTCGACCGGCACGATCACCGGCATCAGCCAGCCGGGCGCGCCGTGCGGCACGAACAGCGAGAAGAACTTGAAGCCATGTTTGGCCAGGCCGACGAACAGCACGATGCCGAACGACACGAACGCCAGCACCGCGGTGACGGTGATGTGGCTGGTCACGGCGAACGTGTGCAGGCCGGGGATCACCGCCAGCGGCAGGATGCCGACCAGGTTGGCGAACAGGATGAAGAAGAACAGCGAGAAGATGTACGGCGCGAACTTCTTGCCGCCCTTGCCGATGTTCACCTGCACCAGATTGTCGATGAAGCCCACGGCGCCCTCGACCATCATCTGCCAGCGGCCGGGCACCAGCTGCCGCTTCATGCCCCCGGACATGAACAGCGCCAGCAGCACGAACACCACCACCATGAACAGGGCGGAATTGGTGAACGACACGTCGTAGCCGAACAGCGACAGGCGCTGGCCGAAGATCGGCGCCACCTCGAACTGTTCCATCGGATTGATCTTGCCGGCGCTCACTCCGCGCGCTCCTGTGAAATGCGGTAGATGTTGCGGCCCGCCACGACGATCGACAGCACGAGCAGGACCAGGAAGCACCAGGGAAACGTGCCGAACCACTTGTCCAGCGCCCAGCCGATGATGCCCCCGCCCAGCGGCGCGCCGATCAGCTCCGCCAGCACGCGCGACCCTTGCGAATAGCCCTTCGCAGGGGGCGCCGGCGTTGCGCCCGCGCGCACGTCCTCGGCCGCACGCGCCCGGGCGATGCGGTTGTCGAGATCGTGAAGGGGCGAATCGTCGGCCAAGCGGCAGTTCCTGATAAGAAAACGTCGCCGGAAACACCGGCGACGGGGCGAACAGCCGGGGATCGAAAGACCCCCGTTCGACAGGCGTTTAGGAACAGCACCGGGTCAAGTCAACCGGCGTGCGACCGCTCCGGCCCGATCGCCGGAGCAACCCGCTGCTTCCGCTGCAACCCAGGCTAGAGGCAGCGCGGATCCCGCTCCGGCGCGGCGCCCGTGCGGGTCTTCCACTCGCCCGCCGGGGTGCGGTATTTCTCGCCCGGCTGCGTCTGCTGGATGAGGTTGCAGCCAAAGGTGAACGCCTGATCCGCCACCGTCACGTTGGCCGCCTGCGCCTTTTCGGTATAGGTCGCCTTCCGCTGGATGTTGATCTGGTTCACCAGCGCCCGCAGCGAGGCGGAGGGCGTGCCGACGAACCCCAGATAGCCGTCCGGCTGCTCGCCGATCTCGCCCGCCGCGCGCGCCGCCTGATAGGCGGGATCGCGCTGCGCCAGCGCCGGTGCCGCCGCAGCGGCCAGCAGGGCCATGCCTGTGAGGAGAAGGTGCTTCATCAGAAGATCCCCGGATTTTCCTTGATGGTCGCCTTTGCCTCGCCGTCGAGACGGTAGACGACCTCCTGTTTGACGTTGATGTTGAGGTTGATCTCGATCGGCTTGTCCGGCGCCGAAACGTTGACGCATCCGCCCCCGCCCGTCGCCACCAGCACCGCCAGGACTCCCCGCATCACGCAATTGTTCATGGCACAGTCCTGCTTTCCTTGGGCTGAACGGGCAAGCCCTCCCGTTGCTGTTGCTGCATCAGCGTCGGCAGATTGCGCTCCACCAGGCGGCGCGGATCGTAGAAGCCTTGCGCCGAATCGAGCAGCTGCCGGAAAGGCGCGGCGATCTTCACGTTGAACACGAGCGGCAGCCGTTGCAGCCGGCGGATCAGGAAGTTGCTCTTCGCGCCCTCCCCCTGGCTCACCCCGGCGAAGCGCACGGCGGTGATCATCTCGCCGTCGAGCGGCCCGTTCATCACGATGTCGAGGCTCCGATACCGCAGCGAGCGCAGCGCCTGGAACGCCAGATTGCCCCAAACGCCCAGGTCCTCCCGGGTCAACTCGCCCAGATACGCGATCGAGCCCCCGCCGGGGCGCACCACCAGATGCCCCTGCTCGATCCGCCCGCCGCGCGTGTCGAACACCATCGGCAGCGTGCCGTCGAAGGTGCCGGTCGCATCGAGGTTCTCGAAATCGAACTGCTGGAGGAACTGGCGGGCGTTCACGCCCGTGGCGGTGAAGGTCATGCGCCGCTCGGCCGACTGCCCGAAGTCGAGCAGCGTCGGCTCCAGCACCAGCGCGCCGCCGGCAAACGGCCAGCGCCCTTCCTCGACGCGGACGCGCGCATTGGACAGCGTCTGAAGGCGGATCGTGCCGTCCGTCACGGCGATGCCGGGGTTCACGCTGGCGATCGTCACCACCTGCCCCGGTGCGCTTTCCAGCGCGAGGAGATCGGTGAAGCGGATCGTGCCGCTGATCCCCTGTGCGGGGCCGAAGGCGGCGGCCAGGTTCATGCCCGCCGTGGAGAAGGTGCCGTCGCTCGTCACGCCCTCCCCGCTCCACCGGATATGCCCTGCGCCCTTCACGATGCCGTCGACATCGGCGATCACGCCCCTGGTCAGCGGCGTCAGGTCGGTCGGTTGCAGGCCCTTGGGGGTGAAGGAGATGCCGGGCACGTCGAGATCGGCCCGGCCCTGCCCGCTGCCCAGATCGTGCCGGATGGCGACACCGGCCACGGATGCACCGCCTGTGGTGACCAGACGCCCCTGCGCCTCGATCCGGTTGTCGGCCAGCGTCATCGTGACGCCCTGCCCCTGCATCGGGACGAAGCGCGGCGACGCGGTGTTGGCGTCGGAGACGGCCAGCGACGCCGAGGTGGTGAAAGCGCCGCCGCGCAGCCGCCAGGTGCCGGCGGCTTCCGACAGCAGGAGCGGCACGTTGCCGATCTGGCCTCCCCCGCCGTCATAGGAGCCCGACAGCGTCGCCGCCGAGCCCGCAACCGTGGCGAAGGCGAGCCGCGTTTCGCGGTCCGGCGCGCCTAGGCGAACGCCGAGCCGCTCCACCGCGAACGTCCGGTCCGCCAGGCGCAACCGCCCGCCCGCGGCCTCGATCCGCAACGGGCTGGAGCCGATGCTCCCCGCCAGCCGCAGCGCGCCCAGCCGTGCGCCGCCCCCGATCCGGCCGGCCTCCACCCGCACCAGCGCGCCGTCGAGCGGGCAAAGCATGGTTCGCGTCGCGGCCAGGCGCAGGCCGGACAGGGCGAAGCGCTCGAACGACAGCGGCGCGCAATCGGCGTTAACCACCAGACGCCGCCCACCGTCCCATATCGCATCCACCGGCACGCGCAGCCCGTCCACCCGCCCACCCGGAAGCGGTCCGCTCAGGGTCACCGTCGTGCGCACATGCGTGTTGCCGCGCGGCGTGGCGGTGAAGCGGACCGGATCGAGGGCAAGACGCGCGCCGTTCGTCGCATAGGGCGCCACCTCGGCCACGCCCGACACCGGCCCGCCCGCTTCCGCTTGCCGCAGCGACAAGGCCACCGCCGGCAAGCCGCCGCCGCGCAGGTCCATCCGGCCGTTCAGCCGCACGCGGCCTTGCGAAATCCGGAACGGCCCGGCGGCCGTGACCTGCGCGCCCGATGCCGCCGACAGGCGCGCGGCGGCGATCTCCACGGCTCCGGCATTTCCGGTCAGGTCGGCCTGCAGGTCGAACCGGCGGCCCGCCGCGCGAACGGCTGCGTCGGCCCGGGCTGCGAGCGGCGCCAGCGGCGTGCCCTGCGCCGCTCCGCCGAGATCGGGCACGCGGTCCAGCCATGCGCGTGGCAGGGCCGCATCCCGCACGGCCAGGTGCAAGGGCCGCTCGCCGCCCACGCGCACGCCGCTCCCGCTGCTCCAGGCTATGGGACCGCGCACCGTCGCCCCACCGCCTCGCACCCCTGCGGCCGCCCATCGGCCCGAGGCAAGGGACATATCGGCAGCCACCTCTGCGGCACTGCCGCTCGCCTGGATCGTGCCGGCAATCGCCTGCGCATCCCCCTGCGGCATGGCAAAGCCCGCCAGCGCGACTTCGGCCTGCCCGGCGAAGCGGCGGAGCGTCGCGTCGGTCGAAAGCCGCAGGCTCGCCGCCAGCCCGCGCAGGCGGGTGCTGCCGCAGGCAGCGGCGGCCGTGCGCAGCGGCCCGACGAAACGCGGGGCGCCGCGCGAGGTTCGCACGTCTCCCGCCAGCGAGACGTTCTGCGCCGAGCACGCCCCCGCCTCCAGCCGATCCGAGACGAGCGCCAGCGTCCCAGCGAAGCCATCGTCCATCCGCCCGCGCCCGCTCGCCTTCAGGCCGATCGCGCCCGCCGGCGTCTCCAGCCGCATTCGCGCGTCGCCTACGTCAAGGTAGATCGCCGGCAGCGAGAAGCCCCTGCCGGGCGCAGTCGAGGCGGGGATCAGCCGATCCAGCGCGCCCAGCGACAATCGCCCGTTCGCCCACCGCCCACGCAGGCGGACACGCCCCGCACGGAGGTCCGGCACCGACAGGCCGGACAGCGTCAGCCGGGTGCGCACCTCCACCCAGTCGGCGACCAGATCGGGTGCCGCGGGATCGCCGATCACCACGTCCTCCAGCCGCTGCCGGGAAAGCCCCAGGTCGACGATCCGGTATCGCGCGGGAATATGATGCGCGGCAAGGTAACGGTCCACGTACCGTGCGGCGATCGGCCTGCGCGCCATCCAGGCGACCGCGAGGATCGCCACCACCAGCAGCACAAGGACAAGCACCGCCCGGCCCACGACGCGGCGGCGGGAGCGAACGGGGGCGGCGTGCTCGGTCTCCATCACGCGCCCGGCAATCCCGTTCTGCTCCTTCGCAACCGTCACGGCATCATTGCACGGCCGGCCCGGCAAATCTAATCGTTACGCCCTATGAACGGTTCCGAGCCCGACAATAGCGGCCATCGCGCCCGGTTGCGTCAGCGGCTGGCCGATGGCGGCGGCGACGCACTGCTCGATCACGAGCTGATCGAGTATCTGCTCGCGCTGGCGATCCCGCGCCGCGACACCAAGCCGCTCGCCAAGCGGCTGCTCGACGAGTTCGGCGGCATTGCCGGGCTGCTGACGGCGGATACCGGCGAGCTGAAGCGGGTGGAGGGGCTCGGCGAGACGTCGATCGCCGCGCTCAAGATCGCGCAGGGTGCCGCCATCCGCCTCGTCCAGTCGCCGGTGAAGACGCGACCGATCCTGTCCAACTGGCAGGCGCTGCTCGACTATCTGCGCGCCGACATGGCGCATCATCCGATCGAGCGGATCCGCGTGCTGCACCTCAATACCAAGAACATGCTGATCCGCGACGAGCTGGTCGCCGAGGGCTCGATCGACGCCGCCCCGCTTTACGTGCGCGAAGTGGTGAAGCGGGCGCTGGAGCTGAGCAGCGCCGCCCTGATCCTGGTTCACAACCATCCCAGCGGCGATCCGTCGCCCAGCAAAGCGGACATCGACCTCACCCGCAACGTGGCGGAGGCCGGCAAATGGCTGGGCGTCGCGGTGCACGATCACATCATCATGGGCACCAGCGGGCACGTCTCGCTACGCGCCAAGGGGCTGATCTGAGGGGCATCGGCAAGCAACCGGACTTGGCGCGTCCGGAGACACAGAACGGCCGCCGCACCCATCGGTACGGCGGCCGCTCCTGAGACAGAAGCCTCGCTTAGCCGGCTTGCGACAGGAAGCCTTGCAGCTCGGTCTTGCTCACCGACTTGCTCTTGTCCTTGTCCGCCTGGGCGAAGGCCTGGCCCGCCCACGTCCTGGTGGCAGGATCGTCGGCCTTGGCGTTCGGATCGCTGGCGCTCTTCAACGCCACCATCCACGCGCCGAACTCGGTGCTGCTGAGCGAGCCGTTGCCGTCCTTGTCGTAAGACGGGAATTCGGCCTGCACCACCTGCGCGACCTGATCGGCCTTGTTCACCGGCGCAGCGGACGATTGCGGCGAGCCCGGCGTCGCTCCGGTGGTCGCCCCCGAACTGCTTGGCGTGTCGGTGGTCTGGGCATTGTCCGTCGCCGCCGATGGCGAGGCGGGCGTGGCGCCGGTTGCCGGGTTCGCCGGCACCTGCTGCGTCGGCGCGGTGGCGCTGTCCGGGGCGGGCGGCGCCGAGTCGCCGCCGATGGGCGCGCGCCCCGGCGTGCCCTGCTGCTGCGGCGCGGCAGTTGTAGCGCCAGCCGATCCGCCGGGCGTCTGGCTCTGCGCAAGAGCAGGAGCAGCAACCGTCATGGCGCCGGCAAGAAGAACATATTTCAGCATGACCTCTCTCCGTCTGATCTACTGTTGTGCAACTGAAGGCTGATGAGGCCAGCACTTCATCGCGTTTGCCTCAATTCAACCATCAACTGTGTATTTGGGTTCCCCCCAGCCGATTTGAACCCTCGTCCCGTCCCTGCTAACCCCCGCTTCGTCCGATTGGCGTCGCCTTCCACTTTTCCAAGGATTTCCGATGGTTCCTCGTTACTCGCGCCCTGCCATGACGGCGATCTGGACCCCGGAAGCGCGGCTCCGCATCTGGTTCGAGATCGAGGCCCATGCCACGCAGGCGCTGGCCGATCTCGGCGTGGTGCCGGCTTCCGCCGCGCAGGCGCTGTGGGACTGGTGGAGGACGGAGCCGGCGATCGACGTGGAGGCGATCGACGCGATCGAGGCGGTCACCAAGCATGACGTGATCGCCTTTCTCACCTGGGTCGCCGAGCAGGTGGGCGACGAGGCGCGCTTCATGCACCAGGGCATGACCTCGTCCGACGTGCTCGACACCACCCTGGCGGTGCAGCTCGCGCGCGCCGCCGACATCCTGCTGGCCGATCTCGACGCGCTGCTCGCGGTGCTGGAGCGGCGGGCGATGGAGCACAAATACACGCCCACCATCGGCCGCAGCCACGGCATCCATGCCGAGCCGGTGACGTTCGGCCTGAAGCTGGCACAGGCGCATGCCGAGTTCGCGCGCAACCACGAGCGGCTGGTTCATGCCCGGGCGGACATCGCCACCTGCGCCATCTCCGGCGCGGTGGGCACCTTCGCCAACATCGACCCGCGCGTGGAGGCGCATGTCGCGGAGAAGATGGAGCTGGCGGTGGAGCCCGTCTCCACCCAGGTGATCCCGCGCGACCGGCATGCCATGTTCTTCGCCACGTTGGGCGTGATCGCCTCCTCCATCGAGCGGCTGGCCACCGAGGTGCGCCACCTGCAGCGGACCGAGGTGCTGGAGGCGGAGGAGTATTTCTCGCCCGGCCAGAAGGGGTCGTCGGCCATGCCGCACAAGCGCAACCCCGTGCTCACCGAGAACCTCACGGGGCTTGCCCGCATGGTGCGCGGCTATGTGACGCCCGCGCTGGAAAACGTCGCCCTGTGGCACGAGCGCGACATCTCGCACTCGTCGGTGGAGCGCTATGTCGGGCCGGACGCCACGATCACGCTCGATTTCGCGCTCGCGCGGCTCACCGGGGTGATGGACAAGCTCGTCATCTATCCCGAGCGGATGCAGAAGAATCTCGACCGGATGGGCGGTCTCGTCCACTCGCAGCGCGTGCTGCTCGCCCTCACCCAGGCAGGCGTCAGCCGCGAGGACGCCTATCGCCTCGTTCAACGCAACGCGATGAAGGTGTGGGAATCGGACGGCCGGCTGTCGCTGCTCGACCTGCTCAAGGCGGACCCCGACGTCACCGCCGCGCTCCCGCCCGCCGAGATCGAGGCACGGTTCGACCTCGGCTACCACTTCAAGCATGTGGACACGATCTTCGCCCGGGTGTTCGGCAGTTAGGCGGGCCTTCACGATGGCGCGCTAGGGTGGCGACGGAAGGAACCGCATGAAGAAACCGCAAACCGTCGCCAAGCTCGTCGAACTCGGCCGGGTGCAGCTGTCGCAGGGCTTTCTCCTGCGCGACTTCCTGTATTCGGAGATCGCGGCCATGCACGGCCTGTCCAACGTGCCCGACGATCCGGACCTGGCGATCGCCGCCGGCACGCGCCTGTGCACCGACCTGCTCGAACCCCTTCGGGAGGCGTTCGGGCCGTTGCAGATCGTGTCCGGCCTGCGCACCGCCGAGGTGAACGCGCTGGGCGCCGCCAAGGCCTATGGCCCCGCGTCGAACGAGCGCTCGCTGGCAGGCCATATCTGGGACAAGCGCGACGCGGCGGGGCAGATGGGCGCCACCGCCGGCATCATCGTTCCCGCCTTTGCCGATCGTTTCACCGCGCCGGACGACTGGAAGCGGCTGGCCTGGTGGATCCATGACCACCTGCCCTATTCGTCGATGGAGTTCTTTCCGCAGCGCTGGATGCTCCACCTGCAATGGCACGAAAAGCCGCTGCGCATGATCTACAGCCACATTCCGGAGGCGCGCGGCTACCTGACCCGGCCGGGCATGCCCGGGCATGACGGCGACCACCGGGAATATTGGAGTACGCTCATCGGGTGACCGCGGGCGGCCGGGCGCGACCCTCTGCTCCGAGTTCGCGGCGGCACCCCGACCGGTCGCTTTCGCCGTCCGTCAGCGACGGCGGTCGGCTTCCTCTTCGATCATCCGGTGTCCCGCGGCCTCGGCGGCGGCCGCCGCCAGGCGGTTGGCCGTCTCGACGGCGGCCTCCGGCTCCATCTTCACCGCCACCGCATCCGGCCCTTTGACCAAAACATGGCCATCTTCGGCCGTCACCGTGCTGGGCTCTTTCTCGACCTCGGGCATTTCCGGCCTTCCTGACTATATCCTCCGATACCGTGGAGGCGGATCAAGCGACGGATACCAACGCGCCGGCAGCCGGGCGGTTCAGTTTCGCCGCCGGGCGTCCCTGCCCGCGGCTTCGGCGGCGCGCTCCAGGAGAAACTGGGACAATCCCGATGCGCGTTCCGGTGTGAGCGTGGGAACACGGTCCTGTCCGCGCATCGGCATCAGGCCATCCCGCGCCACGACATGGTTGGGCAGCTCACCGGAACAGCATATGGCGACACGCCGCGCGCCAACCCAGGTTCAAGTCAGGGCGGGGTCGGTCAGAACCCGTCCGGCAGGTCGATCGGGCCGACCAGCTCGCGGTAGCGGGCGATGGCATAAAGGTCGGTCATGCCGGCGATGAAGTCGGCGATGTGCCGGCTGCGCCAGGGCTCCTCGGGCGGCAGCCGCTCCGCCCAGCCTTCCGGCAGGCGGCGCGGATCGTCGCGATAGGCGGAAAACAGGCCGGCGACGATGCCGTGCGCGGCCTGCGCGGCGGCAAGCTGCACGGGATGGTGGTAGAGATTGGCGTACATGAAGCGCTTCAGATCGCGCTCGGCGAGCCGCATTTCCTCGGAGAAACCCGCCAGGCATTGCCCCGCCTCGCGCACTTCGGCCGCGCTCTGCACGTCCGCCGCCCGCACGCGCCGCCGCGTTTCCGCGATCAGGTCGTTGACCATGCGCCCGATCTGCCCGCGGATCAGCTCGCCGACGAGACGCCCGGTTTCCAGGTCGGGAAACCGCCGGCGCACCTCGTCCCACCCGGCCGCCACCACCGGCACGGCCAGGATCTGGTCCAGCGTCAACAGGCCGGCGCGCAGGCCGTCGTCGATGTCGTGATTGTCATAGGCGATGTCGTCGGCGATCGCCGCCACCTGCGCCTCCAGGCTGGACCATTGCGACAGCTCCAGCGGAAAGCCGGCATCCGCCTCGCGCAAGGCCCAGCCGGGGTGCCGCACGGGCCCGTTATGCTTGGCCAGCCCTTCCAGCGTCTCCCAGGTGAGGTTCAGCCCCCGCCAGCGCGGATAGGGGCTGTCCACCTCGCTCAGCACGCGCAGGGTGTGGCCGTTATGGTCGAACCCGCCCTGCTCGCGCAGCGCCGCCTTCAGCGCATCCTCGCCGGCATGGCCGAACGGCGGGTGGCCGATATCGTGCGCCAGGCACAGCGCCTCGGTCAGATCCTCGTTCAGGCCCAGCGTGCGCGCGATGGTGCGCCCGATCTGCGCCACTTCCAGGCTGTGCGTCAGGCGGACACGGAAATGGTCGCCATCGGGCGCCAGGAACACCTGCGTCTTGCCGCGCAGCCGGCGAAAGCTGATCGAGTGGATGATGCGGTCGCGGTCGCGCTGGAAGGCATCGCGCGGCCCCCGCTCGGTCTCGTTCTGTTCCTTGTGCAGGCGACCTCGGCTGGCGTCAGGCCGGCTGGCCCAGGGCGCCCGCCCGGTCATCAGCGCGCCGCCCTGCTCATGGCGTGGGCAGCTTTTCGACCTTCTGGCCGGCCGAACTGGTGAAGGTGAAGGCCGACATGCCCGAGCCGGCGAGCTTGTTGACGAACGCCTGCGCCTCGTCCGCGCTCTTGAACGGGCCGGTGAGCACGCGGTTGGTGGCGCGCAGCGGCGTGGCATAGCCCTGCCGCCCCTTCAGCGCGGGGCTGGACCCCTGCGCCTTCTTCCACGCCTTGGAAAGATCGCCCTGGTTGGCCCCGCCCGCCACCTGCACCCAGTAGCGCTCCGGGTCCGGCTTCGCGACGGGCGCCTTCGCCTTGGCCTTCGCCGCCGCTGCCCGCGTGCGGGACGTCGCCGGCTCGTCCGCCTCGGCCGTGCGCCGCTTGCCGCGCGTGGAGGCGAGCGCCTTGCTCGCGGCCGGCGCATCCTCCTCCTCCGCTGCGGCGCCCTTCGAGCGGGCGGCACCCGCGCCGGGCTTGCTCCTGCCCTTGGCCGCGACGGGCTCCTCCTCCTCCGCTGCGGCTCGCTTGCCGCGCGCTGCGACGGCCGGCGACTTGCCCTTTACCGCCGCATCGTCGCCCGCGTCCTCGACGACGCGCTGCGCCCGCGCCAACCGGCTGCTCGCCGCAGAGGCCAGCGCCTTGCCGCGGGCAGGCCGCGCTGCCGGCTCCTCCGCTTCGCTCGCGCCCCGCGTACCTCGCGCGGAGGGAACCGGATCGGCGGTCGCCACCTTCACCGCGGGCTTGCGCGCCGGAGCCGCTTCCGCGGGCTCGGCAGCGGCGGTGCGCACCGGCGCTGCCGCGGCAACCTGTACCGGCCGGCGTGGCGCCGTGCCTGCCGCCGGAGCCGCTGCGCTTTGCGCCGCAGCGCTCGGCGACACCAGACGTGCGATCACCGTTTCCTCGCTGGCGGCGGCGGTGGCCGTGCCCGCGGCCGGCGCCGTGTCGGCCACAGCGGACGGCGGCACCGCCTCGGCAGCGATACCCGGCTGCGGCGTGGCCGGCGCCACCGCCGCGGCAGCAGACGGCGGCAACGCTTCGCCGGCGGTCCCAGGCTGGGCCGTGGGCGGTGCCACGGCGGCGACCCGCATGTCCGCCTCCGCCGCGGGCGTCGGCGCCTGGGCCAGTGCCTGCACCGCCGCCGCATAGGTCGGCGGCGACGCTGCGGGAGCCGCGGAGGGCGCCCCGCCCGCGCTTCCGCTCGGTGCGGGCGAAGCGGTCGCGGCAGGCGAGAAGCCGGGCTGCGGCAATGCCGCCCTCGCCTGCGCCCCGGGCGCGGGTGCGCCGTTCGCCGGGTTCGGGAGGGACGCACCGGGTGCGGCCCACGGGGAGCGCGCCAGAGTCGCCGGCACGGCTGTCGAAGGGCTTGCGCTCGCTACCTGCGCCGGAGTTGCCGGCTGGATCGGCACCTGCGCGCCGCCGGTCGCTACCCGAACGTTCTGCTCGACCGGCAGCGATCGAACCTGCGTCGCGGCGCCCGTGTTCGATGGCAAGCCCGCCCCCTGAGCGGCACCCGCGACTTGCACCGGCAACGACGGCCGCACGGCCGATTGCACCGGCAACGACGGCCGCGCGGCCGGAGTGGCGGCATAGGGCGGCGCTGCGGCGCGGGACGGCAGGGCGCTGGCCAGTTGCACCGCGCCGCTCCCCTGAACGGGCGACGATGGCGGCGTCACCGGCGAGCCGCTGGTATAGGCGTATTGCCGGGGCGGGTTCGCGGCGGGCGATGCGGGGCCAGTGGACGGTGCCGCCGCAACGCGCACGTTCCGCTCCGGCGGCACCGCCTGCGCGCCGGCAAAGCGCGTCGGCGCAAGCGCAGCCGGCGGAGGAACGGGAACCGGCGCGCTTGCCACTGCATAGCTGGGGGGAGCGGGCAACGGAGCGGGCACCGGCGCCGGCGACTGGCCGGCCAGTTGCACCCGGCCCGGCTTCACCTTGCGGTCCTTCTTTTTCTTGCGCGACGAGACGGCGGCGACCTGCACCGGAACGGACACCGGCGCGGCGCGGGTGGGCGCGACCTCCACCGCGAGTTGCGGCAGCGCCGGCGCCAGCCGCGCGTCGGCGATCCGCTGCGGCGTGGTGCGGACCTCGCCGAAATGCACGGCAAACGCCTTTTCGGCGGGCGACAGCGTCGGCAGGCGTGCGAAGAACGCCTGCATGCCCTGCACCATCGCACCCGGCATCATGCTGCTGGAGATGCGCGTCGCGCCGGACTGGTCGCCGCCCAGCGCCAGGATGAACGCGCGCGTCCGCCAGGCGGCGCGGTCGCTTCGGCGGAGCTGCGCGTCGATCACCTCCAGCGCCGCATCGCGTTGCCCGGCGATCGCCAGCGAGAGCGCGTAGCGACGCTCGGTCTCGTCGTTGCGCCCGCCGGCCAGCGCCAGCTTGTAGTCGCGCTGTGCCCGGCCTTGCTGGCCGACCAGATCCCAGGCGAGCGCGCGGCGTGCGGCGAAGCTGCGCACCGGCCAGCCGGCCCGCTCTGCCTCGGCGAAACGCTGCAACGCCTCGCCCGGACGCTCGCTGGCGACCAGCCAGCCGCCCTGCGCCGCCTTCATCCGCCCATCGTTCGGCAGGATGCGCGAGGCCCGGTCGAGAAAGCCCTTCGCCGCGGTCAGGTCGCCCAGGTCGGTCGTGATCTCGGCGGCGCGGACCAGCGCGGCGACGTTGGTCGGCTCGGTGGCGAGCACGCGCATCTGGGAAGCGAGTTCGTCCGCTTCCGGGTTCTCCGTTTGCTGCACGAACTGCGGCGACGCCGTCTGCGCGGTGGCGGGCGTGGCGATCACAAGCGGCACTGGGCCAAGCGACAGCCCCAGCGCCAGGGCCGAAATACCGGTGAGTCGGGAAGTTCTCATGGGAGTGTCCGTTCTGCCCCGATCCGGTAACCACGACAAGAAGCGGGCATGCGCGGTGCGGCAGGAGGACGCACGTCGGCGACGAAGCGGCACCCGCTAAGCCGTTGCTCTTGCGCCCGAACTCGCCGCCAGACCGCCGCAGCAAACGCTTCCGGCGCAGGACGCGTCATGGTCGTCGGTGCGCCCACGCGCCCTCTCCCGGCCCGCACAAGCGAGCCGGGTTCCGGCCAGGCTTACTGGTTGTTCTGGCGGTGCAAGAAGCGCGGAATGTCGAGACCCTTGTCGTCGCCTTCCTCTTCCTTCGCGGCGCCGCGGGACACGCTGGACATGCGCTCGAACAGCGTGCCGCCCAGCTTCACCTTGGGCGCCGGCGCCGCAGGAACGCCGTCCTCCGCCGCCGAACCCGGCGTCAGCCAGCGGCGACGCGGGCTGGCCGGATCGGCTTCCGCCGCCGGGATCGGTGCCGAAAGATCATCGTCGGCGAAGCTCCGCGCAGGCTCCGGTGCGAGGCTGTCGGCGCCGAGCACCAATTCGTCCTCGTCCGCCGGGGCGGCAAGCGGCGCGGTGGTCTGCGGCGGCGTGGCGACCGGCTGGGCCGGCGTGCGCACCTCTGTGGCCGGCTGCGCGGCGGCGGCCTGTTCCACCTCGGTGATCGCCGACGCGACCGGGATCGAGGACGCGGCGGGCTCTTCCGCGGCCTTCTTCGGCGCGGAGAAGCTGAAGGTGGTGCGGCTGGCGGCCTGGTTCGGCGTCGGCTGCGGCTCGGTGCGGGCAGCCGCCTCGATCCCGGTGGCGACCACCGACACGCGGATGCGGCCTTCCAGGTCCGGGTTGAACGCCGAGCCCCAGATGATGTTCGCGTCCTCGTCCACCAGCTCGCGGATATGGTTGGCGGCCTCGTCCACTTCCAGCAGGCGCATGTCGTCGCCGCCGGTGATGGACACGATCACGCCCTTGGCGCCCTTCATCGACACGCCATCGAGCAGCGGGTTGGCGATCGCCTTCTGCGCCGCCTCGATCGCGCGGCTGTCGCCGGACGCCTCGCCGGTGCCCATCATCGCCTTGCCCATTTCCTGCATCACCGAGCGCACGTCGGCGAAATCGAGGTTGATGAGGCCGGGCATCACCATCAGGTCGGTGATGCCGCGCACGCCCTGTTGCAGCACCTCGTCCGCCATCAGGAACGCCTCCTTGAAGGTGGTGTTCGCATTGGCGACCAGGAACAGGTTCTGGTTGGGGATGACGATCAGCGTGTCGACATACTTCTGCAGCTCCTCGATGCCGGCGTCCGCGCTCTTGGCGCGACGATTGCCCTCGAAGGCGAACGGCTTGGTGACGACGCCCACGGTGAGGATGCCCATGTCCCGGGCCGCCTTGGCGATGACCGGGGCCGCGCCGGTGCCGGTGCCGCCGCCCATGCCGGCAGCGATGAACACCATGTGGCTGCCTTCGAGCTGCTTGGCGAGGCTGTCGATCGTCTCCTCGGCGGCGGCCTTGCCGATCTCCGGCCGGCTGCCCGCGCCCAGGCCTTGCGTGATCTTGGCGCCCAGCTGGATGCGATGCGGCGCCACCGACTGCTTCAGCGCCTGCGCATCGGTGTTGGCCACCAGGAACTCGACGCCCTGCACGTCGGCCTGCATCATGTTCGCAATGGCGTTGCCGCCCGCACCGCCGACGCCGATCACGGTGATCCGCGGGGTCAGCTCATCCACCTCGGGCGGCAGAAATTCGATGCTCATGGTCTTTTTCTCCACCGGGGCCCCACCCCCGTCGAAACAGGTACGCGTTAACTGAAGATTGTGCACCAATCATCCCGCCGCCGAAACCCCCAACGGATCGGGGCGGCGCAGTTTTTCAATAATTCGCCCGCGCCATCGCGATCATCTTTCGCACCAGCGCAAAGCCCTTGGCCCGGTGCACGGTCTGCTGGCCCGATCCGCCCGGCAGGCTGCGCAGGTCCACCGGATCGGAGGCGGCATAGAAAGCGAGCCCCGCCAGCGTCGCGAAGGCCGGCGTGGAGTGCGCTTCCGGAAGGCCGGTCAGCCCGCGCGGGCGGCCGACGCGCACCGAGCGGCCGAGCGTCTGCTGCACATAGTCGGCGATACCCTTCATCTCGGCGCCGCCGCCGGTCAGCACCACCTGCCGCCCGACCGGCCCGGCGAACTTCATGTCGACCAGCGCCTTCTGCACCTCGCCGACCAGATGCTCCAGCCGCTGGCGGATCACCGCGATCAGCTGCGCGCGCGTGATCTTGCTGCCGTCGCCCTGCCCTTCCTCGTCGATCGGCGCGACGTCGATCATGTCGTGATTGTCGCGCGGGGAAGCGTTGGCCGAGCCGTAGAAGCACTTCATCCGCTCGGCCTGCGCCCGGCTGGTGCCGAACGCGGACGCGATGTCGTCGGTGATGTCCTGCGCGCCGAACGGAATGCTGGTCAGCCCCACCAGCATGCCGCCGGCGAACAGCGAGACGTTGGTGATCCCCGCACCCAGCTCCACCAAGGCCACGCCAAGTTCGCGCTCCTCGTCGGACAGGCACGCCATGCCCGTCGCCACCGGCGAGGCGATGATCGACTTCACCTCCAGGTGCGCGTTGGCGACGCACAGGCCCAGGTTGCGCACCGGCGAGCCGTCCGCCGCCACCACATGGATGTGCACGCCCAGCCGGTCCGCATGCAGGCCCAGCGGCCGCTTCACCCCGGTCAGCCCATCCAGCGTGTACAGCGCCGGCTGCGCGTGCAGCACCATGCGCCCGGCGGGATCGATCGAGTTGCGGCCGGCCTGCAACAGCGCGTCGATGTCCGACTGCTCCACCCGGTGCCCGCCCAGCTCGAATTCGATGGAGGCGACATCGCTGACGAGCCCGCCGGCCGAGAAGCTGACCCAGACATTCTCGATATTGGTGCCGGCGATCCGCTCGGCCTGTTCCACCGCCTCGCGCACCGCCGCCTCGGTCGCCACCGCGTCGGCGATATACCCGCGCCGCACGCCGCGGCTTTCGCGCTGGCCGGTGCCGAGCACGATCAGCTCGCCGCCGTCGCCCTTCTGCGCAATCATCGCCGACACCTTGGACGAACCGATGTCGAGCGCGGTGATGAGACCTTCCGGTGCCGTCTTCGCCATGTTCCGTGTCCCTGTTGACCCCGCCCCCGCAAGGCCAGTGATTTGAATCTTAAGCCGAAATCTGGTTATTGGAAGAAGATTGTGCCGGTTCGGGCCGGTTCACCACACTCGTCTCCGCCGCCCCTGCCTCGACCGCGCCCTTGCGCGCGACGAACTTGGCGGGATCGCGCATGTCGAACCGCACGAAGCCCTTGCCGAGCAACGGGTTCGCGTCATCGCGTTCGGCGAACCACATCAGCGCCTTGCCCGCCTCGTCCTCCCCTTCGGGCAGCGCCAGCGTCTCGCCGCTGGAGAACAGGAGGTTCCAGCGGCGATTGCCGACCCAGGTCGCCGCCTTCACCAGCGGGCGCAGCTGCGGCGCGCGCGCGATCAGCGCCTGGTAGCCGGCCTCCTGCTCGTTGGCATGCGGGCCGATCACCAGCGGCAGGTTGGGCAGCGCGTCGGCGCGCACCGGCTCCAGATAGGTGCCGCCGGACGCGATCAGCGCCAGCTTGCCCTGGTCCTGCCACACCGCGGTGGGCTTGCGCTCCTCCACATGCACCAGCAGCGTGTCCGGCAGGCGGCGCGACACGTGCGCGTCGGCGATCCAGCCATAGCGCAGCAGGTTCTGCCGCACGGATTCGAGATCGACCAGCGGCATGGCGCGCGATTTCTGGTTCAGCGCCACGGCATAGACGCTCATCCGGTCCATGCGCTGGAGCCCGGTCACCTCCACCTGCTCCACCCGGAAGCCGGCGCGACCGACACCCTCCGCCAGCGCCATGCCCACCGCACCGGGCACGCCCAGCGCCGTCACGATCGCGATCGCCGCCGCCCCGCCCACCCCGAGCATCGCCCAGGTGAAGCCCTTGCGCAGCGTTTCCTCGCCCACCGGCAGGCTGGCGAGCAGCCGGTCGATCTGCGAGGTTTTCGGCTTCTTGCGGCTATAGGCACCCCGCTTGGGCGCCCCGCGCTTGATCGTGCTGGCGCGACTCATGCCGCCTCCTCCCGCAGCGCTTCGTCGACGATGCGCTGGACGAGCTCCGGATAGCTCATCCCGTTGTGCCGCGCCTGCTCGGGCACCAGGCTGAGCGGGGTCATGCCAGGCTGCGTGTTCACCTCCAGCAGGAACAGGCCGTCCACCCCTCGGCTGTCGTCCCAGCGGAAATCGGCGCGGCTCGTGCCCCGGCAACCCAGCAGCCGGTGCGCCTCCAGCGCAATCGCGTTGCAGGCCTGCGTGATCTCGTCCGGCACGTCCGCCGGGTAGACATGCTCGGTCAGGCCGTCGGTATATTTGCTGTCGAAATCGTACCAGCCGTTCTTCGGCTTCAGCTCGGTAACCCCCATCGCCCGGTCACCCAGAACGGCGGTGGTCAACTCCCGCCCGCGGATATAGGGCTCGGCCAGCAGCTCCTCGAACTCGGCCCAAGGCCCAGCCACGTCGCGTCCGATCGGGTTGCCATAGTTACCCTCGTCGGTGACGATCGCGACCCCCAGCGACGAGCCCTCGTTGACCGGCTTCACCACATAGGGGCGCGGCAGCGGATCGCCCTCGAACAGCTCGGCGCTCTTCACCATCCGCCCGCCGGGCATGGGGATGCCATGCGGCACCAGCGCCTGCTTGGTCAGTTGCTTGTCCACCGCGATCACCGACGTGGCCAGGCCGGAATGGGTGTAGCGCAGCCCCATCAGGTCCATCATCCCCTGCACCGTCCCGTCTTCGCCCGGGCTGCCGTGCAGCGCGTTGAACACGAGGTCGGGCTTCGCCTCGGCGAGGCGGGCGGCGACGTCGCGGTCCATGTCGATCCGCGTGACGCGATGGCCGAGCGACTCCAGCGCCTCGGCGACGCCTTCGCCCGACTTGAGCGACACCGGCCGCTCGCCCGACCAGCCACCCATCAGAACGACGATGTGCATCAGACTATCCTCCCCATCACCGATGGGGAGGGGGACCGCTCGCGCCGCGGGGGGGGGAGGGGCTTGGCCGCAAACGGGGCGGTCCGGGCATTGCCCCTCCACCCCCGCTGCGCGGCGGTCCCCCTCCCCGTGCTGCGCACAGGGAGGATCGCATCACGCCCGTTCACTTCGCCACTCCCACCCGCTGTATTTCCCACTCCAGCATCACGCCGCTCTTCGCCTTCACCCGCGCGCGCACTTCCTCGCCCAGCGCCTCGATCTCGCCGCTGGTCGCCGCGCCTGTGTTGAGCAGGAAGTTCGTGTGCTTCTCGCTCACCTGCGCATCGCCGATCTTGAGCCCGCGACACCCCGCCTCGTCCACCAGCGCCCACGCCTTGTGCCCGTTTGGGTTCTTGAAGGTCGATCCGCCCGTCTTCGACCTGAGCGGCTGCGACGCGTCGCGCGCGGCGGCGATGCGGTCCATTTCCGCCTGGATCGCCGCCGGATCGCCCGGCTCTCCGCGGAACGTCGCGGAGACCACCACCGCGCCGTCCGGCAGTTCGGAGTGGCGGTAGGTGTAGCCCAATTCGTCCAGCGACAGCGTGCGCCGCTCGCCCGAGCGCAGCACTATGTCGGCCTCGACCAGCACGTCCCTCACCTCGCGGCCATACGCGCCGCCGTTCATCCGCACGAAGCCGCCAACGGTGCCGGGGATCGAGCGCAGGAACTCGACGCCCGCGATCCCGGCATCGCGCGCGGTGGAGGAAACGAGGATGCCGCTCGCCCCGCCGCCGCAGCGCAGCGTGGTCGCGTCCACCCGCTCGACCGTGGCGAACGCCTTGCCGAGCCGCACCACGACGCCGGACACCCCGCCGTCGCGCACGATCAGGTTGGAGCCGAGCCCGAGCGCCATCACCGGCACCGCCGGATCGAGATCCCGCAGAAAATCGACCAGATCTTCCACATCCGCCGGCTCGAACAGCCACTGCGCCGCCCCGCCCGACTTGAACCAGACAAGCGGCGCCAGCGGCGCGCTCTCCGTCAACCGCCCGCGCACGCGAGGAAGCGCCAGCGTGCTCACTTCCACCTCCACAGGCTCGCCCAGCTGCTCCAGGCCTTGAGGTTGGCCTCCATCGCCTTCTGCCCGGCCTCCTGCATCCGCGTGAGGTCGCCCGCCACATCCAGACCGCGCGCCATGGCGTCCAGCGACGCGCGATGCGCCGCCAGAGCCTGCCGCTGCCACTCGAAAGGCGACGGCCCCCGGGTCATGCCGGGACGGCGCCCCTGGCGGCTGCAATGCCCTCGGCCAGGCCGGCTGCCCATTTGGTGATGTCGCCCGCGCCCAGGCACACCACCATGTCGCCTGACTGCACCACGTCCGCCAGTTCCGCCGCCAGCTCCTGCGGCCCGGCAACGGTGGCCGCCGCACGGTACCCACGGCGCTTCAATCCTTCGACCAACGCCTCGGCGTCGACACCGTCGATGGGCGCCTCGCCGGCGGCATAGACGGGCGCGACATAGACCATGTCGGCGTCGTTGAACGCGCCCTGGAACTCGTCCATCAGGTCGCGCAGGCGGGTGAAGCGGTGCGGCTGGACCACGGCGATCACGCGGTTCTCCACGCCCTCCCGCGCGGCCGACAGCACCGCGCGGATCTCCACCGGGTGATGGCCGTAATCGTCGATGATGGTCGTACCATCCACCTCGCCGACCTTGGTGAAGCGCCGCTTCACCCCGCCGAACTTCGCAAAGCCGGTGCGGATCACCGCGTCCGGCACGCCCAGCTCCAGCGCCACGCCCACCGCCGCCAGCGCGTTGGAGACGTTGTGGCGGCCGGGCATCGGCAGCTCGATATCCTCGATCGAGCGGCTGGTGCCGTCGCGGTTGCGGATGATCGCCTCGAAGCGGTTGCCGCCGGGGAACGGCGTCACGTTCACCCCGCGCACATCGGCCTGTGCGGAAAAGCCATACGTGACGACGCGCCGGTCGCGCACGCGCGGGATGATGCGCTGCACCTCCGGATGGTCGAGGCACAGCAGCGCCGCGCCATAGAACGGCACGTTTTCCACAAAATCGACGAACGCGTCCTTGACCCGCTCGAAATCGCCATAATGGTCGAGATGCTCGGGATCGATGTTGGTGACGACGGCGATCGTCCCGTCCAGCCGCAGGAAGCTGCCGTCGCTTTCGTCGGCCTCCACCACCATCCAGTCCGACGCACCCAGCCGCGCGTTGGAGCCGTAGCTGTTGATGATCCCGCCGTTGATGACGGTCGGGTCCACCCCGCCCGCATCCAGCAAGGCCGCGACCATCGAGGTCGTCGTCGTCTTGCCGTGCGTGCCGGCCACCGCGACGGTGGATTTCAGCCGCATCAGCTCGGCCAGCATTTCCGCGCGGCGCACCACCGGCACGCGCCGCTCCAGCGCCGCCTCGACTTCCGGATTGCCGCGCTTGATCGCGGTGGAGGTGACCACCACCGCCGCGTCGCCGATATTCTCCGCGGCATGGCCGATCGCGACGGGGATGCCCCGCGCGCGCAGGCCCTCGACCACATAGCCTTCGGCCACGTCCGAGCCCTGCACCTGATAGCCCAGGTTCTTCATCACCTCGGCGATGCCGGACATGCCGATCCCGCCGATGCCGACGAAGTGGATCGTGCCGATATCTGTGGCGACGCCCTTCACAGCCTTGATCCTCCCCTGCAAGGGGAGTTGGCGCGCGCAGCGCGACGGAGGGGTGTCCCCCTCTCGACAGCGCGATACCCCTCCACCACTCGCTGCGCGAGCGGTCCCCTTCCCCTTGCAGGGGAGGATTTCCGATGCCCGCTCACGCCGCCGCTCCCGCCATCTTCACCGGCTTCGCCAGTCCCACCGGCACGCCCGCCGCGGGCGCATCCAGGCTTTCCACCAGGTCCGCCAGATCGCGCACCGCATTCGGCCGGCCACAGCTGCGCGCCCGGCCCGCCGCATTCTGCAAGGCGAGCGGATCGAGGCCGAGCTTCTGCATCTGCTTGGCCAGTTCCACCGGCGTGAACTGGCCTTGCGGGATGGTGCGCGCGCCGCCGGCGTTCGTCATCTCGCGGGCGTTCACCGTCTGGTGGTCGTCGGTCGCCGAGGGCAGCGGCACGAGGATCGCCGGCCGCCCCGCCACCGTCAGTTCCGCGAGCGTCGAGGCGCCCGCGCGCGCGATCACCAGATGCGCCCAGGCGAGCTGCTCGGGCATGTCGGGCAGATAGGTGGCCAGCTCCGCCGGGATGCCATGCTCGGCATATTTCGCCCGCACTTCGTCGATGTCCTCGATCCGCGCCTGGTGCGTCACCTGCAACCGGCTGCGAAAGGCGATCGGCAGCATCGAGAGCCCGTCCGGCACCACCTTGGACAGCACGCTCGCGCCCTGCGACCCGCCGGTCACCAGCACGCGGAAGATGCCATCCTCCTCCAGCAGCGGATAGGGCTGCGAGCGAAGCGCCAGCACCGCCTCGCGCACCGGATTGCCCACCAGGTGCGTCTTGCCGCGATGCGCGTCCTTCAGCCGCTCGACCTGCGCATAGGAGGTGGCGATCGCATCCACCTTGCCCGCCACCAGCCGGTTGACGCGGCCGAGCACCGCATTCTGTTCGTGCACCGCGGTGGGGATCTTGCCATGGAACGCCGCGAGCAGCGCCGGCATCGCCGGATAGCCGCCAAAGCCGATCACCGCAGAGGGCTTGAACGTCTTGTAGAGCTCGATCGCCATGCCGCGGGCTTCCCACAGCCTGGCGACCGCCCGGGCATAGCCGATCGGCCCACCGGCAAAGCGCCCGGCCGGCAGCACATGCGTCTGCAGCCCGTCCAGCAGCCCGGGGAACCGCACCCCGCGCGCATCGCTGACCAGCGCTACCCGGTGGCCACGCTTCTGCAATTCTCCCGCCAGCGCCGCCGCGGGCACCATATGCCCCCCGGTGCCGCCGGCCGCCAGGACGTAATGCCGGGCCTTCGTCATTGACCACTCCACTTCGCGACATAGGGCGAGCGGAGCAGATACGGATTGCGCCGCGTGAACGCCAGCAGCAGCCCCATGCCGATCGACAGCGCGATCATCGACGATCCGCCATAGCTGATGAACGGCAGCGTCATGCCCTTGGACGGCGCCAGCCCGGTGTTCACCGCCATGGAAATCAGCGCCTGCGCGCCGAACTGCGTGGCGAGCCCCGCCGCGGCGTACAGCCGGAACTCGTCCTGCTCGTCCAGCAGCTTGACGAACACCCGCACCACCAGCGCCAGGAACACGAGGGCGACGAGAGCGCAGGCGATCAGCCCAAATTCTTCGCCGACCACGGAGAAGATGTAATCGGTATGCCCTTCCGGCAGGCGGAACTTCATCTTGCCGCCGCCCGGCCCGGTGCCCAGCCAGCTGCCCGCGGTGATCGCATTGTGCGCCGCGTTGGTCTGGAAATGGTCGGTCAGGGCGCCGTCCTCGCTCGGGAACAGGAAGGCGTTGATGCGTTTGGTGGCGGTCGAGTAGAAGAAATAGGCCGCGACCAGCCCCACCGGCACGGCCGCGAACAGCATCGCCATCTTCTTCGGGCTGGTGCCGGAAATCGTCAGCAGCGCGATCCAGATCACGCCGAACACCACCGTCTGCCCGAAATCCGGTTGCAGCATCAGCAGGCACGCGACCAGCACGGTCATGCCGCCGGTGATGATCGTGGTCGGCAGCTCCGGCTCCTGCGCGCGCAAGCTCAGCACCCAGGCGACCGCGACCACGAAGAAGGGCTTCAGGAACTCGGACGGCTGCAGCAGCGAAACGCCGACATCCAGCCAGCGGGTCGCGCCGTTCTTGGTCACGCCGATGAACGGCACCGCGACCAGCAGCGCCACGCACACCAAAGCGCCGAGCAGCGCGAGGCGTCGTGCCAGCTTGATCGGCAGCATGGAGGTGACCAGCAGCACCGGCAGCGACACGCACACCCAGGCGAGCTGCCACCACAGGTAGAACAGCGGCGCGATATGGTGCCGTTCGTCCGAGTAACGCGACGCGGCTGCCGGCGAGGCCGCGCCCACCGCCACCAGCCCGATCGCGATCAGCGCCAGCGCCAGCGCCAACAGCACGCGATCGATGTCGAAGAACCAGGTGCCCAGCACGCTGCGATCGGCGCGCGTGCCGCGGCCCTTCATGTTCTGCCAGAGGGGCTTGCCGCCCGGCCTGGGGCTCCGTGCAGGCGAGACGCGGATGTCGGTCATGCCAAACCCTCCACCAGGCTGCGGAACTGCGCGCCACGATCCTCGAAGTCGCGGAACTGGTCGAACGAGGCGCAGGCCGGGGACAGCAGCACCGTGTCGCCCGGCTGCGCCGCGGCCTGGGCATCGGCCACCGCCTGCGCCAGAGTGCCGCTGGCCGTCACCGGCACCACGCCGTCCAGCACGCGGGCGAACGCCGGCCCGGCCTTGCCGATCGTGTAGGCGGCCCTGACGTGCGGAAAGCCGGGGCGGCACGCGTCCAGGCTGTCGCTCTTGGCCTCGCCGCCCAGAATCCAGTGGATGCGATCGAACGCCGCCAGCGCCGGCGCGACGGCCTCCGGGTTGGTCGCCTTGCTGTCGTTGACGTAAGCGACGCCGTTCACCACGCCGACCCGCTCCATGCGGTGCGGCAGGCCAGCAAAGCTCGCCAGCCCCTGGGTAATCGCGTCCTGCGGCACGCCCAGCAGCTCGCAGGCGGTGATCGCCGCCAGCGCGTTCTGCGCATTGTGCGGCCCCTGCAACGCGGGCCAGCGCGACTGGTCCATGCACACACCGGGCAGGATCTTGTGGAGGTGCTCGCCCCTGGCCGACAGGCTGCGCGCGATGGCGGCCGACGCATCGTCGGAGAGCCCGATCACCGCGTCGTGCCCCGCCGACTGCATCGCGAACAGCCGCGCCTTGCTGTCGGCATAGGCCTGGAACCCGTCATAGCGATCGAGATGGTCGGGGGTGATGTTCAGCAGCACCGCCACGTCGCAGTCGAGGCTCTGCGTCAGGTCGATCTGGTAGCTCGACAGTTCCAGCACATAGACACCGCCGGCGGGCAGCGGCTCCTCGCCCAGCACCGGCTTGCCGATATTGCCGCCGAGCCGCGCAGGCACGCCGGCGGTCTCCAGGATATGGTGCACCAGCATGGTCGTGGTCGACTTGCCGTTGGTGCCGGTGATCCCCACCACCTTGTGCGCCGGCAGCTCGGCGCGGGCCTGCGCGAACAGCTCGATATCGCCCAGGATCGGCACGCCGGCGTCCCGCGCCTTCGCCGCTACCGGATGCCGGTTGAGCGGCACCCCGGGGGAAACCACGAGCCCGTCGAAGCCGGCCAAGTCGATCGCTTCCGGATCGGCGAAGCTAAGGTCGACATGGTCGAGTGTGTGCGAGTCCGCCTGCACCGAGTCCACCAACGCCTCGCGCTTGGCGTCGTCGCTGTCCCACGCCACCACGGTCGCGCCGCTCGCCAGCAGCGCGCGCACCGTCGCCGCGCCGGAGCGCGCCAGCCCCAGCACCGCGAACCGCTTGCCGGCCCAGGCGCGCGAGGTGATCACTCGCTGGCTCCCCATACATCACCGTCACCCCGGACTTGTTCCGGGGTCCACCGGCCCGCAAACCCGAACCCGTCGGAAGCGCGGCACCGTAGATGCCGGGACAAGCCCGGCATGACGGTGAGGGCAAGGCGAGCGCCCCTCATCACCGCAGCTTCAACGTCGACAGGCCGGCCAGCGCCAGCACCAGCGCGATGATCCAGAAGCGGATCACCACGGTCGGCTCGCTCCAGCCCAGTTGCTCGAAATGGTGGTGGATCGGCGCCATGCGGAACACGCGCTTGCCCGTCCGCTTGTAGAAGAACACCTGGATGATGACGGACAGCGCCTCCACCACGAACAGGCCGCCGACGATCCCGAGCACGATCTCGTGATGCGCCACCACCGCGATCGCGCCCAGCGCGCCGCCGAGCGCCAGGCTGCCGGTATCGCCCATGAACACCGCCGCGGGCGGCGCATTGAACCACAGGAAGGCGAGCCCCGCCCCGATCATCGCCCCGCAGAAGATCGCCAGGTCGCCCGCGCGCGGTACGTGCGGGATGCCGAGATAATCGGCGAATTTCACGTTGCCGGCGAGATAGGCGATGATCATGAACGTCACCGCCGCGATGATGACCGGCATGGTCGCCAGCCCGTCGAGCCCGTCCGTGAGGTTCACGGCGTTGCCGAACGCCACGATCGTGAAGGCGGCGAAGACGATGTAGAACCAGCCGAGATCGATCGACAGCCCTTGCGCAAACGGCAGGTACAGGTGCGTGCCGTTCTCGTGAATGATGATCGCCGAGGCGATACCCGCCACCGCGAACTCCAGCAGCAGCCGCACCTTACCGGAGACGCCCGCGGTGCTCGCCTTGCGCACCTTGTCATAGTCGTCGAGGAAACCGATCGCGCCGAAGCCGAGCGTCACGAACAGGCACGCCCAGACGAACGGATTGCTCAGGTCCATCCAGATCAGGATCGATAGCGACAGGCTCGTCAGGATCATCAGCCCGCCCATCGTCGGCGTGCCGCGCTTGGCGAGGTGGCTCTGCGGCCCGTCGGTGCGGATCGGCTGGCCCTTGCCCTGGCGCACGCGCAGCCAGCCGATGAACTTCGGCCCGATCAACAGGCCGATGAACAACGCCGTCGCCACCGCCGCGCCCGTGCGGAAGCTCTGGTAGCGCACCAGGTTGAGGAGGTGCGGAAAGCCGAGATACTGCGCGATCCAGTAGAGCATTACAGTGTCCCAGCCTTGAGGCCCGCGACCAGCGCCGAGAGCCCCACCCCGTTCGATCCCTTGATGAGAACCGCGTCGCCCGGCGCCAGCATGTCCTTCAGGACGGCGCGCGCGGCAGCGGCGTCGGCCACATGGACGAAATCGGTTTTTCCCTCAAGCGCCTCCGCCAGCGGCGCCATCGCTTCGCCGACAAGAACCAACGGCCCGGCGTTTGCAGCGAGGATCGGCTCGGCCAGGCCAGCATGATAGGCGGCCGACTTGGTCCCCAGCTCGCGCATTTCGCCCAGCACGGCGAGCTTGCGGCTAGGCTCCAGCGCCAGCACGGCCAGTGTCGCGCGCATGCTGGCCGGGTTGGCGTTGTAGCTTTCGTCGATCACCAGCGCCTCGCCGCCGGACACCGGCGCCAGGAACCGCGCGCCCCTGCCCTGCAACCCGCCGAGCTCGGCCAGCGCCAGCCCGGCCATGCCGAGGTCGCCGCCCACCGCATCCACCGCCGCCAGCACGCCCAGCGCATTGGACACCCAATGCTGCCCCGGCTGGCCGACGGTGAAGCTCAACTCCCGCTCGCCGACGCGCGCAGTGACGAAGGTGCCGCCGGTCCTGGTGCGCATCGTCTCCAGCGCGGCGACGTCCGCCCCCCGGTCCAGCCCGAAGGTGACGATCCGTCCCGCATAGGGCTCGGCCGCGGCGCGCAGCCGGTCGCGATGCGGGCTGTCGAACGGGACGATCGCCACGCCACCCCTGCCACCTTCAGGCGCCTCCAGCCCGCGGAAGATCTCGCCCTTGGCGTCGGCAATCGCGCTTTCGTCCGGAAAGAAGGCGGTGTGCGCCGGCGCGATGGCGGTCACCATTGCCACGTGCGGGCGCACCAAAGTGGTCAGGTGGGCCAGCTCGCCGGGATGGTTCATTCCCATCTCGAACACGCCGTAACGTGACGCCGCCGGCATCCGCGCGAGGCTCAGCGGCACACCGGTGTGATTGTTGTAGCTCTTCACCGAACGATGCGCCTCGCCCGGCTGCGCCCGGTCGAGCGCGGCGAACAGCGCTTCCTTGGTGGAGGTCTTGCCCACCGATCCGGTGACGCCGATGATCCGCGCCGCCGTGCGCGCCCGCGCCGCCTTGCCGAGAGCCTCGAGCGCCGCGAAGGTATCGGCGACCTCGACATGCGGGTGTGCGGTCTGCTCGCTGACGAGCGCCCCGGCAGCGCCTTGCGCGAAGGCTCCGTCGAGGAAACGATGACCGTTCGTCGTTTCACCTTTCAGCGCCAGGAACAGGTCGTTCGGCCCGACCTCCCGGCTGCCGAACGTGACCCCTTCGGCGGCAAAGTCTGCGGAGGCGATGCCACCGGTCGCTGCGGCGATCTCGCGAGCGGTCCACAGGCTCATGCCGCCATCTCCCGCGCCACCGTCACGTCGTCGAACGGCAGCACGCGGTCGCCCACGACCTGCCCCTGCTCGTGGCCCTTGCCCGCGATCAGCACGATGTCCTGCGGCCCCGCGCCCGCGATCGCCGCGCCGATCGCCTCTCGACGGTCGCCGATCTCCGTCGCGCCGATCGCGCCCTCCAGCACCATCGCGCGGATCGCCGCCGGATCCTCGGAGCGGGGATTGTCGTCGGTGACGTAAACGGTGTCGGCCTGCGCCACGGCCACCGCGCCCATCGCCGCGCGCTTGCCGGTGTCACGGTCGCCGCCGGCGCCGAACACCACGATCAGCCGCCCGGCCGCATGCGGCTTCAGCGCCGCAATCGCCGCCTCCAGCGCATCCGGAGTGTGCGCGTAATCGACATAAACCGGCGCCCCGGCCATCGCGATCACCGCCCGTTCCAGCCGGCCGCGTACGGGTTGCAGCCGCTCGGCCTGCGCCAGGGTTTGCGCCACGTCACCGCCGGTGGCGATCACCAGCGCGGCGGCGGTCAGCGCATTGTACGCCTGGTATGCGCCGATCAGCGGCAGCTTGACCGTGCAGGCGCGGCCGTCCGCCTCCACCGTCAGCACCTGCCCCAGCAGCCCCGGCTCGCGCGCCACCAGCCGCAGCGCCTCGCCGTCCTCGCCCACCGTCAGCACGCGCAGCCCGCGATCGGCCGCCACCTTCGCCAGCAGCCGCCACGGCAACTCGCCGCGGATCGGCTCCGCCTGCCGGTCGGTCCAGATCACCGCCGTGCCGCCCACCCCGAGCACCTCGCCGAACAGCCGCGCCTTGGCGTCGAAATAGCCCTCCATCGTGCCGTGGTAATCGAGATGGTCGCGGCTGAGGTTGGTGAAAGCCGCCGCCCGGACGGGCACGCCTTCGGAGCGGAACTGGTCGAGGCCGTGGCTCGATGCCTCGAACGCGACATGGCTCACGCCTTCGCGTGCCAGCCCGGCCATGTTGGACAGGAACGTGACCACGTCCGGCGTGGTGAGGCCGGTGGTCACGCGCTCGTCGCCCGTGGTCACGCCCAGCGTGCCGATGGACGCAGCGGAAAAGCCCGCCATTCGCCACAGCTGCCGCGTCAGCTCCACGGTGGAGGTCTTGCCGTTGGTGCCGGTCACCGCCACGCACGTGTCGGGAAAGGGCGCAAAGAAGCGCGCGGTCAGCGCGGCGAAGGCGCGACGCGGCTCGGCGTCGGCGATATGCAGCGCGCCTTCGACCCGCGCTTCCGGCCGGGCGACCACCGCCACCGCGCCGCTGGCCACCGCGGCGGGGATGAAATCCTCGCCGTTCACCCGCGCGCCCTGAAACGCGCCGAAGATCGTCCCCGGCGCGACCTTGCGGTGGTCGATCGCGAAACCGGTCACCTGCTGGTCGGCGGCCAGGGCGGCCGCTGGTGCCCCGTTGTCACCCCCGACCAAGGCAGAAAGTTTCATTCCGGATCCTTACCGTTCTCGTTCGGCTGGCGCCAGAGCAGCGGCAGGAGTTCGGAAACGTCGATGTCCTTGGTTTCGTCCGGCATCACGCCCAGCATGGTGCCCGCGCGCAGGATGAAGCGGCTGACCACCGGCGCGGCGGTATAGGCCGCGGTCGTCTGGAAGCTGTTCTCCTGCACCCGCTTCGGGCTGTCGAGCATCGCCACCACCACATAACGCGGCCGGTCCATCGGGAAGGCGGCGGCAAAGGTGGAAACGTTGGTGTTGCGCGAATAGCCGCCCTTGCCGGAAACCTCCGCGGTGCCGGTCTTGCCGCCCACGCGATAACCGGGCGCCTCGCCCTTGCGACCCGTCCCTTGCGTGACGATCAGGCGCAGGAGCTGCCGCATGCGCGCGCTGGTCGCCTCCGACAGCACGCGGCGGCCCTGCGGCGCGCGGCCCGGCGCCAGCTTCATCAGCGTCGCCGGCCGCCAGGTGCCGCCATTCACCATCGTGGCATAGGCGCTGGCCAGCTGCAACGGCGTCACCGCGATGCCATGACCATAGGCGGTGGTCATCACCGTGGTGCGCGCCCAGTAGGTCGGCCAGATCGGCCGGCCCTTTTCCTTGAGCTCGATGTCCGGCCGGGTGTCGAAGCCCAGCGCCTTGAACATCGCCTGCATGCGGTCCTTGCCGATCTCGTCCGCGATCCGCGCGGTGGCGATGTTGGACGAGTGGATCAGCGTTTCGGGGATATCCAGCCAGCGGTTCTCGCCATCATGGTCGTGGATGGTAAAGCCGCCGACATGCAGCGGCTTGGTCGCATCGAAGCGGCGCGCCATGTCGGTCACCACGCCGGTATCGATGGCGGTGGCCATGGCGATCGGCTTGAAGGTGGAGCCGAGCTCGTACACCGACTGCGTCACGTTGTTGCGCAGCGCCTCGGCATTGGCGCCTTGCAGCCGGTTCGGGTTGAACGTCGGCATCGACACCATGGAGAGCACCTCCCCGGTATCCACGTCGAGCACCACGCCGGTCGCGCCCTTGGCCTGCATGGTCGCCATGGCATGGCCAAGCTCGCTCTCCAGCGCCGCCTGCACCCGCGCGTCGATCGACAGCGCCAGCGGCTGGCCGTGATAGGCCGGATCGATCAGGCGGTCCTCGAACGCGCGCTCCACGCCGGCCCGGCCCAGCACGGTGGGATCGTCGCCGGAGGGGCCGATGTACCCAAGGACATGCGCGGCCAGCGTGGACTGCGGGTACAGCCGCTCCGCCTCGCGGCCGAAGGTCAGGCCCGGCTCGCCCAGCGCGTGCACCGCATTCACCAGCGCGGGCGAGGCATGCCGCTCGAGATAGGTGAAGCGCACCGGCTTGGTCAGCAGCGCGTAGAAATAGCTCGCGTCATGATCCGGCATCAGATCGGCGAGGTTCTCGGCCAGGGCCAGCTTGTCGCCCAGCACCTTTTCCGGCTGCACGCCGATCGCCCACGCCTCGATCGTGCGCGCCAGGGGCGCGCCGTTGCGGTCGACGATGTCGTCGCGCCCGACGAGGCTTGCGCCCGCGCCGCTGCGGTCCGGCGCCTCAGCGGTGAAGCCCAGCATCACCAGTCGCCCGAGCACCAGCGTGACCCCGGCCGCGAACAGCAGCATCACGATCATCAGCCGCAGATGCGCCACCGCGATCAGCTGGTGGCGCTGATCGACGCGGCGATGCTGGGGCAGCGGGCGGGCGACCAGCGCGGTCACCGCAGGCGGCTCGCTTCGGCGCGCGAGCCGCTGACCAGGTCGGACAGGGTTCGGTCGCTCAGCAGCTTGCGGTCAAGCATGGCGATGTTCTGCAGCCGGGCGCGCGGGGCGGGCTGCACCGATGCCACGCGCAGGATCGCCGGCGCGGGCGCCGCCTTCGGGGCCGGCGCCGCCTTTGCCGCCGCCGGCTTGGCCGCGGGGGTGGCGCGCGACGGGGCCGCGGTGGCCGCCACCTTGGTTACCGTGGGCACGGTGGCCGTGGGCTGCACGACGACGGCAGGCTGGGGCTGCGCATTGGTGACGATGTCCGGTGCGGAAGGCACGACCAGCGCGGCGGTCTGCACGGCGGGGCTGCCGGACAGGCTCATGCTGGCCAGCTGCGCCTCGTCGCGCACGAACTGCGCCGGTGTCGGCGCGGTCAGGCGCAGCGTGTCGCCGTTCCAGCGCTCCAGCTGGGCCAGGCTGCCGCGCGTCTCGAACTCGGTTTCCAGCGCACGGATGTCGCGGTGGGCAGCGAGGATCTGCGCCACCGTCTTGTCGAGCTTCTTGCGCTCGCCCGCCACCTGCAACGGCACGGCCAGGAAGCCGAGCGTCACCGCCGTGGCGCCCGCGAAATATCCCAGACCCTTCCAGGCTGCCGCCAACATCTCTCTTACGCTCCTTTGCCAGTCCAGGATGCCGCCCCGGTACGCCGGGCGGTTCTGAGGGTTGCCGATCGCGCGCGCGGATTGCGCGCCAGTTCCGCCTCGCCCGCGCGCACTGCGCGGCCGACGCTCTCGAAAGTGGGTTCGGCCGAGGCCTCCGCCTGCGGCAGGTGGCGCGAGCCGCCGGGATTGCCGCCCGAACGCTCGCGCAGGAAGCGCTTCACCAGCCGGTCCTCCAGGCTGTGGAAGGTCACCACCGCCAGCCGGCCGCCGGGCTTCAGCACCGCCTCGGCAGCGGCCAGCCCGTCTTCCAGCTCGCCCAGTTCGCGGTTCACGTGGATGCGGATCGCCTGAAAGGTGCGGGTCGCCGGGTCCTTCTTGTCGTGCGGCTTGTGGCCCAGCGCCTTGCGCACGACGTTGGCGAGCTCGCCGGTGCGCGTCAGCGGGCGCGCGGCGACGATCGCCCGCGCGACCCGCCGGCTCTTCGGCTCCTCGCCATAATGGTAAAGGACGTCGGCGATCTCTTCCTCGTCGGCGGTGTTGAGGAAATCCGCCGCGCTTGTCCCTTCCTGGCTCATGCGCATGTCCAGCGGGCCATCGGCCTGGAACGAGAAGCCGCGCTCGGCCTGGTCGAGCTGCATGGAGGACACGCCGATATCCAGCGTGACGCCGTCCACCGCGGCGATGTCGCGCGCGGCCAGTTCGGCCGCCATGGCCGAGAAGGTGGCCGGCACGAGGATCAGCCCGCCGTTGCTCTCCGTCACCAGCGCCTGCCCGTCGCGGATCGCATCCGGATCGCGGTCGAACGCCGCGACCCGCGCCCCCGCCGCGAGCAGCGCCCGCGTGTAGCCGCCGGCGCCGAACGTGCCGTCGACCATCGTCTCGCCCGGCTGCGGCGCAAGCCCGGCGACCACTTCGTCGAGCAGGACGGGGACATGGGGCTGCACGCTCACAGCGCGATCCCCTTTTGCTTGAGGTGGTAGCGCGCGGCCGCCTTCATCACGTCGGGCAGGCCCTCGGTGTCGATCAGCGTTTTTGGGTCCCAGATCTCGAAATAGTCGAACACGCCCCAGAAGAAGGCGTGCTTGTCGATGTTCGCGAAATCGCGGGGAAAGCCGGGCAGGATGCAGCGGCCGGAGCCGTCGAACGGCACTTCCTCGCCATGGCTGACGCGCCGCTTGATGTTGTAGTCGAACTCGCCGTCGTCGGCGGTGTAGTTGGCCTCGCGTGCATCGGCCTGGCGCTTCAGCACCGCGCGATAGGCCGGGTCATAGGCGATCAGGCACTTGTTCTTCTGGTGCACGGCGATGACGACGTTGCCGCCATCCTTGCCGTCGGCGCGCGGCGCATTGGCCGCCAGCGCGCTTCGCAGGGACGCAGGGATAGCGACCCGGCCCTTGTCATCGACAAGGCCGAAACCGTCCCCCTGATATTCCACCCTGTCGGTCAACGCCTACCCCGCCGTTCAGCAGGCAAGCCGATCCCGTTTCCGAAAAGCGCGCCGATCGCGCGTCTTTCGGAGAGCCCATCCGGGCAAGGAGAGTCAGCCCCTGTCGCTAAACAGGGTTACTATGCCACTAAGGGGGAGACAAGGGGATTTCCGGGGACAGCGCGGGAATTCGACTTAGATCGGCCGAGTTCCCTGGGCTGGAGCGGGAGCAGCCGTCATCGCCATGGCCTCTCCCCGATGCCGAAAACCGGCCGCGCACGGGCGATCGGCAGCCGCTGCGCAGGTTTTCCCCGATTTTCCCTGAAGCGCATGCCCGTCATCGCCGCGCCATGCTGCTGTTGCCCGAGGTCGCCGGTGCCACGCCGAGTTCGGCAAGCGGCTCGCTGGTGGGCAGGTCGCCGGGCACGCTGGTATTGGCGATGGCCATGTTGGCGATCGCGTCGGCATGCGCGCCGGCGAGCGGCCGATCCTTGCTGACGCTGGAAAAGATCGCCGCTGCCAGCCCGATCAGCAGCAGCACGGCGGCCAGTCCGATCATGCCGACCTTGACGCGCTGCGACGTCTGGCCCGGTTCCTGCGCGGTGGTCTTCATCACTGTTGTAAAAATGTAACGGCCTCTAGCCTGTTTGTCGACCCCCCGGCTCAACTCATCGCAAGGTCGCGCTCGCGCACCAGTCCTTTCGCCTCCAGCCATTCGCGATTGTAGAGGGTGGACAGGTAGCGAAAGCCGGTGTCGCACAGGATCGTCGCCACCCGGCTGCCCGGGCCCAGCTGCCGCGCCAGCCGCACCGCGCCGGCCACGTTGATGCCGCTCGAAAGACCCAGGCACAGCCCTTCCTCCTTGAGCAGGCGATCGACCCATTCATACCCTTCCGCGTCCGAGATGCGGAACTGCGTGTCCACGGGCGCGCCTTCCAGATTGGCGGTGATGCGCCCCTGCCCGATCCCCTCGGCAACGGAGGAGCCCTCCGACCGCAGCTCGCCATGGGCGTAGTAATCGTAGAGCGCCGCCCCGTGCGGGTCGCTCAGCGCGATGCAGACCCGCTCGTCCTTGGCCTTGAGGCCGAGCCCGACGCCGGCGATCGTTCCGCCGGTACCCGCCGCGCAGGTGAAGCCATCGACCCGCCCGTCCATCTGCGCCCAGATCTCCTCCGCCGTCCCCACGATGTGCGCGCGACGGTTGGCGATGTTGTCGAACTGGTTGGCCCAGATCGCATTCGGCGTCTCCTCGGCCAGCCGGCGCGAGGTGTGCACGAAATGGCCGGGGTTGGAATAGGGCGCGGCCGGCACCAGCACGAGTTCCGCGCCCAGCGCGCGCAACGTGTCCATCTTCTCGCGACTTTGCGTCTCGGGCATCACGATGATCGTGCGATAGCCCTTGGCATTGGCCACCAGCGCCAGGCCGATGCCGGTGTTTCCCGCCGTGCCCTCCACGATGGTGCCGCCGGGACGGATCAGGCCGCGTTCCTCCGCATCCTCGACGATGAACAGCGCCGCACGGTCCTTCACCGAGGCACCGGGGTTGGCGAATTCGCATTTGCCGAAGATGTCGGCGCCTGCCGCCTCGCTCGGTCCGCGAAGGCGCACGAGCGGGGTATGGCCGATAAGGGAAAGCGTGTCGCTGGCGGTCTGCATGGTGCACAGATGGGCTGCGATCGCCCGCGCGGCAATCCACCACATATATGCCGGGCGCAATCGGAGCTTGGGGCGGAAGGTGATTCGGGAAATCGAGCGAGGAATGAGACACGGCAGGCATCGCCTGGACCCCGCGCGCCATGCCCGCGCCGCCGCCGGGGCGCGCCGATGACGGGCCAGCCGCGCAAGCATTCCTTTCCGCCCGTCGTGGCCGCGGACACGCGCCTGCTCGTGCTGGGCAGCCTGCCGGGCGAGCGCAGCCTGGCGGAGCGGCGCTATTATGCGCATCCGCAGAACCAGTTCTGGCGCCTGATCGGGGCGGCGGTCGAGCGCCCGGATCTGCCCGCCCTGCCCTATGACGAGCGGCTCCTCGCGCTTCTTGCCGCCGGGGTCGGCTTGTGGGACGTGGTCGCCTCCGCCATCCGGCCGGGCAGCACGGATGCGGCGATCCGGGAGGCGGCAGGCAACGACCTGGCGACACTCGTCGCGAGCCTGCCAGTTCTGCGCGCCGTGGCGTTCAACGGCGGAACCGCGTGGCGGCAGGGCGCGCCGGTGCTGAAGAACAGCGGGCCCGATCTCATCACCCTCCCCTCGTCCAGCCCGCTGCACACGATCGGTCTGGCCGCCAAGCTGCCAGCCTGGCAGGCGCTGCGGCAATACCTTTCGCCCGGCGCGGCGCACAACGGAAACAATGTGTCAAATTCATAACTGTTGACCCGGCTTCTCGCATGCGCGAAGCGGCTTCCGTTATGACCAGGCTCTCCCTCCCCCTTTCCGCTCTGGCCTCGCTGCTCGCACTGGCCGCCTGCAACAAACCCGCGCCCGAAGTGGTCGACACCACCGCGCCCGATCCGAACCGCGCCGCGCTGGCGAATGCCGCGCCGGTGGAGCTGCCGCCGGCCGTGCGCGCCGACGTGACGCTGCGCTGCAAGGACAACAGCCTCGTCTATGTCACCTTCTTCCAGGGCGACAAGCAGGTGAACGTGCGCACCGAAAAGGGCGGCCAGCCGACCCAGCTCAAGGCGCCGGAAGCCGGCCAGCCCTACACGGCCGAGGGCTATTCGCTGACCGGCGACGAGAAGAACGTCACGCTCAAGCAGCCGGGCAAGGGCTCGCTCGTCTGCCACGCCTGAGCGTTCGCTCCTGATCCGCATCGCGCGGCGCTTGCCCTCGGGCCGGCGCCGCGCCACCTTTGCCGCGTGAAGCACCGCGCCGCTCCCTCCGCTCCCGAACCGCTCGATCCGCGCCTGGTGCTGGGTGCCTATGCGGTGGGCGCCTTCCCCATGGCGGATGCGCGCACCGCCGATCACGTCCATTGGGTCGAGCCGCGCCAGCGCGCCGTGCTTCCCCTGGACGGCTTTCATCTTTCCGGCTCGCTCCGCAAGACCATCGCCTCCGGGCGCTTCCGCGTCACCGCCGATCAGGCGTTCGAGCCGATGATCGCGCTGTGCGCCGAAGCGGCGGCGGACCGTCCGGATACCTGGATCAACGCCCAGATCGAGCAGGTATTCGTCGAACTGCACCGGATGGGTTTCGCCCATTCGATCGAGGTCTGGCACGACCGCGAGCTTGTTGGCGGCCTGTACGGGCTGGCGCTCGGCCGGGCCTTCTTCGGCGAGAGCATGGTCAGCCGCGCGCGCGACGCGTCCAAGGTCGCGCTCGGCTGGCTTGTCGCCCGGCTGCGGGTGGGCGGCTTCTCGCTGCTCGACTGCCAGTTCATGACGCCGCACCTGGCGTCGCTGGGCGCGGTGGAGGTTTCCGCCGCGCGTTATTCCGGGTTGCTGGCGGACGCGCTCGCCGGCGTGCTCGGCGACGCCGAGGGAGAGGGCGCAGGAGCCGGGGACTTCTTCGCGCTCGACCGCCCCGCTTCGCCGGTCGCCGCCGCGACCGAGTCGGCGCCCGCTTCCGGAAAGGTCATCGCGCAGCTCTTGGGCCAGACATCGTAGATCGGGTGCTGCACCACGTTCAGGCCGGGCTGCTCCTTGAACAGCCAGCCCGAAAAGACCCGGTGCCAGCGCCGGTCCAGCTCCAGCGTATCCACCTGCACGAAGGCGCCGGTATAGGGCTGGTCCTCCCACGGCGCGGTCCGCTCGCACGCGCGCAGGCGGACGATGAGATCGCCCAGCCGCACCGCCCCGCCCGGCTTCAGCGTCACGTCGCGTGTCTGGCCGTTGCGCTTGTTGAGCACGCCCAGCACGGCGACGCGCTGCGCCATCGGCGTTGCCCCCTTGTTGGGGTCGACGCCCCCCTCCTCCACGTCCACCGTGGTCACGTCGGTCGGCGCCGGCGCCTCGTCCAGCGCGGTGGGCTCGACAATGGTGGCGGTGGCCGGAGCCGGGGCCTGCCGGTCCTGCCACGCACGCCAGCCGAACCAGCCGCCGACCGCCAGCAGGACCGCGACGATCAGGCCCAGAAGGGCGCGGCGCATCAGGCGTCCGGCGTCCAGGCCTCATAGTCGCCGGTTGAGACGGCCCGCTTGCCGCCCTTCTCCAGCGCACCCGGCGGACGATAGGCCAGCGCGGTGCCGGTGAGATTGGGCACGGCCGGCTTCTGCCACGCGCGGTGCTTCGGCATTGCCGCGTCGGGCACGCCGTCGATCTGGTGGTGCATCCAGCTGAACCATTCCGGCGGGATGCGGCTGGCGTCGTTGGCGCCGGCATAGATCACCCAGCGGCGCGCGCGTCCGGCAGTGTCCCGCCCGCCCTCGTAATAGACGTTGCCGAGCGAGTCCTCGCCCATGCGCGTCTTGCCGCGCAGGCCGAACCAGGTGCCGATGGTGGCGCCGTTCCACCAGGTGAAGGGATTGAGGTTGATGCCCATGGTGTTCCGCGCTTAGCGCGACGCCCGCCCGCCAGCAACCGGCGTTGCAGTCGGGACGGTCGATCGCGTCACTTCGGCCAGCTGACCTTGTCGCCTTCCGCGATCCCCAACGCGGCCGCGCGGCCGCCCAGCAGCTCCAGCACCGCCGCGACCGGCTCGCCCGACCCGATCGGCGCCTCGGAAAAGGGCACGGCGTTTTCGGCGATGGTGGCGATCGTGCCGTCCGCCCGGATGAAGATCAGGTCCAGCGCCGATGGCGTGTTCTTCATCCAGAAGCTGGCCACCTGCGGCGGGCCGCCGGCGGCCGGATACGGGTAGAACAGCATGCCGCCGTCCTGCGGAATGTCGGTGCGGAACATCAGCCCGCGCTCCTGCTCGGCCGGCGTCTTGGCGACTTCCACCTTGAACGTGTGAACGCCCTTCGCGCCCGTGACCGTCACCGGCAGCAGCGTCTGCTTCGCCTCGGCCGTGGCGTTGGCGGTGCCGGGGGTGCAGCCGGGCAAGGCGGCGGCGATCAGTCCGGCGGCGAGCGCGGGCAGGAAAGCGGCGCGGGGTCGGCGAAGCATCATCACGTTCAGTCCTGTTCGACCGCCACGGCGAGCGGCCCCTTGCGGCCATCGACGATCCGGGCGCGCAGCGGCTGGCCGGGCTCCACCTCGGCCACCCCGCCGCGGCGAAGCGTCTCCATGTGGACGAATATATCCGCGCCGTCCGCATCGCGCACCAGGAATCCGTAGCCCTTCAGCCGATTGAACCACTTCACCTGCGTGGGCTCGAACGGCCCGGCCTCGGCGAGCAGGCTCTGCGGGTCGAGCCGGTCTGCCGGCCGGCCCCGCGGCTCGACCACATCGGCCAGGTCGATCGCCAGGACCTCGACCGCCTGCAACCCGCGGTCTCGCCGCACCGCCACGCAGTCCACCCGTGCGCCCTCGGGCAGCGAGCGGCGATTATGCGCGGCAAGCGCCGAGAAGTGGATCAGGATATCGCCCAGCGCCGGATCGTCCGCCACCAGGAAGCCGAAGCCGCGCGTCACGTCGAACCATTTCAGCACGCCGGAAAGGCGCACGCCATCGGCCATCCCGGCAGGCTCGGGATGCTCCGAAGATACAGGCACGGAGCGCGGCTCTTGACGCATTCGATCCCCCGGGGCGGGTGCCTAGCACGATCGTGCGGCGCTGCACAAAACTGTTTTATCTCACTCCTGGGACAGGGTGGAGACGTCTTCCCCCGGCGCCATGCGCACGATGCGCCGGGCAAGATCCAGCGCATGGCCGCCGCGCAGCATCGCCGCCAACTGCTTCTCCCGCTCCGGCCGTTCCGCCTGCGCACGCGCAAACGGTCCGATCCGTTTGCGGCGCGCCAGCGACAGCGCCGCCTCCACCGCGCCTTCCTCCACCTGCGGCGCAACCGCCTGCTGCTCGTCCTCGCCGATGCCCGCCGCGCGCAGGGCCGCGTCGATGCGTCGCTTGCCCAGGCCCCGCCGGCCCAGCGAGCGCGCGCGCGCCTCGGCAAAGGCCAGGTCGTCGACATAGCCGAGCGCGGTCATCCGGGCGGCCACCGCCGCCGGATCGGCGGGCGCGCCCTCCCAGCCGCGCTCCCGCACCTTGCGGCGCAGGTAATCGGCCAGCTTCGCCTCGCTGGTGGCGAACCGTTCCACATAGCGCAGCGCCAGCCGATCGAGCGCCGCGGCATCCAGCGGCGGCGGGGGTCGGCGCTCGCGGCGGCCGGCGGAAGGCGAGACGGCAGGCATGCGCCATCATTGTGCCACACTCCGTGCCGATTTTGCCCCAAGATTTTTGGCGTCGAGCAATTGCAAGCGTGCCCACGGGCACGAACACCCGCGGCAATGGGAAAACCGCGATCAAGGGCGAATTATGACGGATACGCAGAACAGGGCAGCAGCGGGCGAGGCGCTCGTGCCGACCGCCACCGAGGACGCGCTTCCACGTCGCTTCTCCGATTTCGCCACGCTGGGCGAGGCGCTGGATTATGCCGCCACCGGCACGCGCGGCCTGAACTTCCACGACGCCCGCGGCACGCTCACCCGCCCTTATCCTTTCCGCGAGATGCGCGAGGAGGCGCTGGCCTGCGCCCGCCGCCTGATCGCCGCCGGCATCCGCCCGCAGGACCGGGTCGCGCTGATCGCCGAAACCGGGTCGGAGTTCGCCGCCCTCTTCTTCGGCGTGGTCTATGCCGGCGCCTGGCCGGTGCCGCTGCCCCTGCCCACCTCGTTCGGCGGCTCGGCCTCCTATATCGAGCAGCTCCGCGTGCAGCTCGCCAGCTGCGACCCGCAGATGCTGCTGTTCCCCGCCGAACTGTCGCAAATGGCGGGCGAGGCCGCGCGTATCGCCGATGTGGAAGGGCTGGACTTCACCAGCTTCGCCGCCCGCCCTGCGCCAGACGCCGCGCTGCCCCGGGCCGGCAGCGAGGACATCGCCTATCTGCAATATTCCAGCGGCTCCACCCGCTTCCCCCACGGGGTGGCGATCACCCACCGCGCGCTGCTCAACAACCTGCAGGCGCATGCGTTCGGGATGAAGCTGATCGAAAGCGATCGCTGCGTGTCCTGGCTCCCCTGGTACCATGACATGGGCCTGGTCGGCTGCTTCCTGTCGGTGGTCGCCAACCAGGTGTCGACCGATTACCTGAAGACCGAGGATTTCGCCCGCCGACCGCTTGCGTGGCTCGATCTCATCAGCCGCAACCAGGGCACCTCGCTCTCCTATTCGCCGACCTTCGGCTATGACATCTGCGCGCGCCGCATGTCGTCGCAGACCAAGGCGTCGGACCGCTTCGACCTCGCGCGCTGGCGCGTCGCGGGCAACGGCGCGGACATGATCCGGCCGGACGTGATGCAGAGCTTCGTGGACGCCTTTGCCGATGCCGGCTTCCAGGCGACCGCCTTCCTGCCGAGCTACGGCCTGGCGGAAGCGACGCTTGCCGTCTCGATCATGCCGCCGGGCGAAGGGATCCGCGTCGAGCTGGTCGAGGAAACGCAGCTGTCCGGCTCCGGCATGACCGAGGACCGCCCCCAGCGCTACCGCGCGATCGTCAATTGCGGCCGCCCGGTGAAGGACATGGCCGTCGAGATCCGCGAGGAGGACGGCACGCCCCTGCCCGAGCGCGCGATCGGCAAGCTGTGGTGCCGCGGTCCCTCGGTGATGGAGGGCTATTTCCGCGATCCGGACGCAACCGCCGCCTGCATGACCGATGGCTGGCTGGACACCGGCGACATGGGCTATCTGTCGGACGGCTATGTCTACATCGTCGGCCGCGCCAAGGACATGATCATCGTCAACGGCCGCAACCACTGGCCGCAGGACATCGAATGGGCCGTGGAGCAGCTGCCCGGCTTCAAGCAGGGCGACATCGCCGCCTTCGCCATCACCACGCCGGGCGGCGAGGAAACGCCGGCGGTGCTGGTCCAGTGCCGCACCTCCGACACGTCCGAGCGCAAGCGCCTGCACGACGAGATCCGCGAGCGCGTCCGCTCGGTCACCGGCATGAACTGCGTGATCGAGCTTATCCCGCCGCGCACCCTGCCGCGCACTTCCTCGGGCAAGCTCAGCCGCGCCAAGGCCCGCAACCTGTATCTGGCGGGCGAGATCAAGCCGTACGAGCTGGCGGCGTAAGCTCCGCTCGACAGCGGCGCCGCGCCGCGCCATCCTCCCCCGGCTGATCGGGGGAGGATAAATGCGGCATCTGCTTGGCCTGCTGGCAACAACGTCTCTGCTGGGCTCGGCATCCGCGCAGGAGCCGAAGCAGGTCGATCTCTATACCGTCTCGCGCAATGCGGTGATGGCCGGCAGATACCTGGACGCGACGGCCGTCCTCGAAGCGGAGGCGTTCAAGCCCGGCGCCGCCGTGAACGGTCTGCCGCGCCAGCTCTGGACGCAATATACGCCGTTCGTGACCGGCGAGCTCGATCCGGCCGTGTTCGGCGCGGACACGCCACCGGCCGATCCGGCGATGCTCGCTCAACTCGCCGCCGCCCGGCCGCGCGATGCCGTGGCCGAGATCGCGCGGCGCGCCCGCGACACGCGGATCGTCATCCTCAACGAGGCGCATTTCAGCCCCCGCGACCGCGCCTTCGCGCTGGAAGTCGCCCGCGCCTTGCGGCCGCTCGGCTATTCCGTCCTCGCCGCCGAGACGTTCCGCAATGATCCGGAAGCAGGGCAGCCCGCGACCGGCGGCGAGCAGCTACAGCAGGACGGCATCGTTCGTCGATCGACCGGCTTTTACAGCGCCGACCCGGTTTTCGCGAACTTCCTGCGCGGCGCCCATGCGCTCGGCTATCGCACCGTCGCCTATGAGCAGCGGCGCGACCAGACCACGCCCGACGGCGGCGTGCCCGAGCGCGAGGAAGCGCAGGCGCAGAACCTGCTGGCCATGCTCCGCGCCAACCCTGCCGCCAAGGTGCTGGTCTATGTCGGTCACGGCCACGTCATGGAAGGCTCGAGCAGCGCCGGCCCCGCCATGATGGCCGAGCGGCTTAAGCGGCTTTCCGGAATCGATCCGCTGACGGTCGATCAGGTGCGGCTTGCCGGCCTCCGCCCGCGGTTGCGCGTCGTGCAGATGGCGGCAAGCGCGCGTGTGGGCAGCCGTCCCGCGATCTTCATGAAGGGCGACACGCCGCTCATCCTGGGCGATGGCGATGCCGGCGCGGTCGACCTTCAGGTCGTACACCCACTGCGCAGCTATCGCCACGGCCGTCCTTCGTGGCTGGCGACCTTTGGCGGACGTCCCGTCGCGATCGCCCCCGCCTTGCTGCCGACCACAGGCAAGCGCCTGATCCAGGCGTTTGATGCCGCGGAACCCGCCGACGCCGTGCCGCTCGACCAGGTTCTGGTGGAGGCAGGCAAGCCCGCGCCGATGCTGCTGCTGCCGGCCGGGCGACGCATCCGCTACGCGGTGCAGGAGCCCTCTTCGCTCGCCACGGCCTCCCGCTAGCGCAACCTCCCCCAGTCAGGCGCTGGGAAGCAGTCGCCTTACTTCTGGCAGGCGACGATCGCCGCGATCACCGCCAGCGTTTCCTGCGGATCGCGCACGCGCACGGTGTCCAGCCCCATCTCCTTGGCGGGATAATCATTGCCGCCGGGGAAGATCGCGTCGCCGATGAACAGGAACGTCTCCAGCGGGATGCCGCTGGCGTCGTGGAGCTTGCGCAGGCCATAGGCCTTGTCCACGCCCTCGCGCGTGATGTCGATCGAGGTGGCGCCGCCCATGTTGATCGACAGGCCCGGCAGCCGCTGCTTCAGGTCGGCCTGGATGACCTTGCGCTTCTCGAACTTGGGATCCCAATGCTCCTTGGCTTCGATCGGTGCCTGCTGGCCGAGCGCGGAGAAGGTGATCTGGCTGCCGCGATCCTCGATCCGCTCGCCCCAGGTCTGCTCCGGCGTGAAGCCGGTCGCCTCCAGCGAGGCGTCGAACGCTTCCAGGATCTTCTTCTTGGTCGCATCGTCGAACAGCTCGGCATAGACCGGGCGCCACGCGCCCTCCTTGTGCGTGTAGAGCTTGGTGCCGGTGGTGGGCATCAGCCACAGGCGCGACAGGTCTGCGCGCGCGGGCAGCTGGCTCGCCACCTGCTTGTCGAACTGCGGCCAGTCGCCGCCGGAGATCACCGCGACGTTCGCCACGCCCAGCAGGTCGGCCAGCGCCTCGCCCATGTCGGGCAGCAGGGCCTGCTTGCTCAGCGCGAGCGTTCCGTCGAGATCGAAGGCGACCAGCTGCTTCATGGCGTTCACTCCTGTTGAAGCCCCGCCCTTAGCAGCGCAATGCTGCAGAGCAATATGGATGGTGCGGCCCTGTTCGGGACGACAGAAGGACGGACATGGCGATGGAAGCACTGCTGGCGCGATATGGCCTGCTCGCCATTCTGGTGGGCGCCGGCATCGAGGGCGAAGCGGTGGTGATCGCGGGCGGCGTCCTGGCGCACCGGGGCCTGGTGCCGTTGTGGGGCGCGATGCTGTGCGCGGCGGCCGGCTCCTGCATCGTGGACCAGGCATGGTTCCTTGCCGGGCGCCGCCTGCGGGACAACCGCCGGGTCGCCGCCATCCGCGCCAAGCCGGCGTTCGCCCGCGCGCTGGGCCTGCTGGAGCGGCACCCGACGGTCTTCGTGCTCGGCTTTCGCTTCGTCTACGGCATGCGCACGGTCAGCCCGATCGCGATCGGCACGTCGCGCGTTCCGGCACGCCGCTTCGTTCCCTTGAACGCGCTGGCGGCGGCGATCTGGGGCTGTCTGTTCACCCTGCTCGGCTATTGGTTCGGCAACTTCCTGGATCCGCTGCTGCACCGGCTGATCGGGCGGCCGCATGTGCTGGCGCTGGTCGCCGCCACGCTGGCGATTGCAGGCGCGGCGTTCTGGCTACTCCGCCGCCGAAGAAGCGCGCTGCACCAATCCTGATCGTATGACGCCAAGGATACAGCATCGCCCTCGCACAGGTGATTGAAGCTGCGCGCGAAGGCCCATTGGCATGCCCGATGCAACCTCCTCCCTGCCGATCAAGGCAGCGACGGGAGGATCCAATGACGCGATTGATGACGCTTGCAGCACTGCCGCCCCCACCATGACCCGCGCACGGCTGACCGTCGCGGGCAGCGCGTCGGGTCCGGCCCGGCTGTGCCTCACCCCGCACCCGCGTGGCGACGTGCTGCTGCGGGCGACCGCCTGCCGCGCCGGGCCTGCCTGAGTGCCCGGAATTGGGCGCTTCGCGGGGTCATAATGCGCTGAGCGGATTCGCTCCGGCGCGGAATCGATTCGCCCCGCCGCAGGCAGGGGAACGCTCGATTCCACCGACCTTTCCGGCATCATGCGGGCGCGCCGGCTGAACTCCTCGCTGATCGAGCGGATCGTCTTCGACGAGGAAGCGGAGACGTTGCGCATCCGCTTCCGGCGCTCGGGCGAGTATCTCTATTCGGGCGTTCCGCGCGCGATCTATGAGGCGCTGAGCCGCGCCAAGTCGGCGGGAACGTTCTTCAACGAGGCGATCAAGGGGCGCTTCGCATGTCAGCCGCTGCGGAGAAGGTATCCGGTGGAGGAATGAGGCCGCGCCGCAGCGAAGCCATGTCGTCGATCGACAGGCGCGAGAGCGAGCTCGCGCGGTCGTCGGCCGGCCTTCGGCACCACCGCGGCTAAGCTGCGCTTAGCCTTGGGCCTCAGGCCTCATCGCCCATCCTGAGCGCGGCGATGAACGCCTCCTGCGGGATGCTGACGGAGCCGTATTCCCGCATCTTCGCCTTGCCCTTCTTCTGCTTGTCGAGGAGCTTGCGCTTGCGGGTGGCGTCGCCGCCATAGCATTTCGCCGTCACGTCCTTGCGCATCGCGCTGATCGTCTCGCGCGCGATCACCTTGCCGCCGATCGCCGCCTGGATCGGGATCTTGAACAGGTGGCGCGGGATGAGGTCCTTCAGCCGCTCGCACATGCCGCGCCCGCGCGTTTCCGCGGTGCCGCGGTGGACGATCATCGACAAGGCATCGACCAGTTCCTCGTTGACGAGGATGCTCATCTTCACGAGGTCGCCCTCGCGATAGCCGATCTGGTGATAGTCGAAGCTGGCATAGCCCTTCGACAGCGATTTCAGCCGGTCGTAGAAGTCGAACACCACTTCGTTGAGCGGCAGCTCATAGGTCGCCTGCGCGCGGCCGCCGACATAGGTGAGGTTCTTCTGGATGCCGCGGCGATCCTGGCACAGCTTCAGGATCGAGCCGAGATATTCGTCCGGCACGTAGATCACCGCCTCGATCCACGGCTCAGAAATGGTCGCGATCTTGTTGGGATCGGGCATGTCGGCCGGATTGTGCAGCTCGATCCTGCCGCCATTATGCGTCAGCTCGATCTCGTAGACCACGCTGGGCGCGGTGGTGATGAGGTCGAGATCGTATTCGCGCGTCAGCCGCTCCTGGATGATCTCCAGGTGGAGGAGGCCGAGAAATCCACAACGGAAGCCGAAGCCGAGCGCGGCCGAGGTCTCCATCTCGAACGAGAAGCTCGCATCGTTCAGCCGCAGCCGCGAAATGCTCTCGCGCAGCTTCTCGAAGTCGTTCGCGTCCACCGGGAATAGCCCGCAGAACACCACCGGCTGCACTTCCTTGAACCCGGGCAGCGGCTCGGCGGCGGGCTTCTTGGCATCGGTCAGGGTGTCGCCGACGCGGGCCTGCGCCACGTCCTTGATCTGCGCCGTGATGAAGCCGATCTCGCCCGGCCCGAGGTCGGTCAGCTGCTCGATCTTCGGCCGGAAGCAGCCCACCCGGTCGACCAGGTGCTGCGTGCCCGCCTGCATGAAGGTGACGAGCTGGCCCTTCTTCAGCACGCCTTCCATCACCCGAACGAGGATCACCACGCCGAGATACGGGTCGTACCAGCTGTCCACCAGCATCGCCTTCAGCGGCGCGGTCGCATCGCCCCTGGGCGGCGGGATGCGGGTGACGATCGCTTCCAGCGTTTCCTCGATGCCGATGCCCGACTTGGCCGAGGCGAGCACCGCGTTCGAGGCGTCGAGCCCGATCACCTCCTCGATCTCGGCCTTCACCTTGTCCGGATCGGCGGCGGGCAGGTCGATCTTGTTGATGACGGGCACGATCTCATGGTCGTGCTCGATCGACTGGTAGACGTTGGCGAGCGTCTGCGCTTCCACGCCCTGCGCCGAGTCCACCACCAGCAGCGCGCCCTCGCACGCCGCCAGAGAGCGCGAGACCTCATAGGCGAAGTCGACGTGCCCGGGCGTGTCCATGAGGTTCAGCGTGTACGTTTCGCCGTCCTGCGCCTTGTAGGACAGGCGCACGGTCTGCGCCTTGATGGTGATGCCGCGCTCCTTCTCGATGTCCATGTTGTCGAGCACCTGCTCGCTCATCTCGCGGTCGGAAAGGCCGCCGGTCTTCTGGATGAGGCGGTCGGCGAGCGTCGACTTGCCATGGTCGATATGCGCGATGATCGAGAAGTTACGGATCTTGTCGAGGGGAGTCATAGCCGCGCGCGTTAGCAGGCGGCGTGCCAATTGCCAAAGGGCGCGTGAAGTCCGTACAACGACAGCGATCCAGCGGAGAACATTCGATGAAGCGCCACGCCCTCCTGCTCGCCGCCGCCGCCCTCCTGGCTGCCCCTGCCTCCGCCGCGTTGAAGCCGGGTGCCAAGGCGCCGGCCTTCGCCACGCAGGCGGCGACCGGGGGCAAGGTTTCCACCTTCGATCTTTCCGCCGCGCTGAAGAAGGGCCCGGTGGTGCTCTACTTCTTCCCCGCCGCCTTCACCTCCGGCTGCACGGTGGAAGCGCACGAGTTCGCGGAGGCATCGGACGATTTCGCCCGGGCCGGCGCTACCCTGATCGGCCTGTCCGCCGATCCGATCGACAAGCTGGCCGACTTTTCGGTGAAGGAATGCCGCAACAAGTTCCCGGTCGGGGTCGCGCAGGCGCCGACGATTGCCGGCTATGACGTCGCCCATGCGGTGGCCAAGAACCGCACCGATCGCACCAGCTACGTCATCGCGCCGAACGGCCGCATCCTGTATGCGCTGTCGCAGCCGAACCCGGCAGGACACGTCCAGGGCACGCTTGCCGCCGTGCGCGAGTGGCGCGCGAAGCACCCGAAATAACGCTTGTCGAGGCTGCACCCGCCAGCCTCGGCTGTAACGTCACCGAACGCTTAAAAGGCCGCGATCGCCGCCAGCGCGCTCGCCAAGCGGGCTGGCCCCTCCCCGCGTACCATCGCCCAGCGCACGCCGCGGCGCTCCAGCTCCGCGCGCGACAGGTCGAAGAACTTCTGCCGCAGCTCGGCAGTCCCGAACAGGCGCGTGCCGTCCGCCACCCAGGGGAGGTCGATGTCGAACAGCAGGTAGAGGTCTGCGGTATCGTGCCAATCATCGAACCAGGGATCGCGCCGGCCGAACAGCATGTCGGCCCACACCGCCGTCATCAGCGGATCGGTGTCGAGAACCAGCGGGTCGGCGCCGCCGGCGAGGGCCGCCGCGATCTGCGCGTGGTGCGTCCGGGCGATGGCGAGCAGGTCGTCCATCGTGAAGTCCGTGCCTTCCGCCTCGGCATAGTCGCGGCCATATTCGCCGAGATAGCCGCCGCCCAGGCGCGCGGCCAGAACCGGGCCGACCGTCGATTTGCCGGTGCTTTCCGGCCCGTGAAGACAGATCGTGCGCGGGATCATGCGACAACTGGCCTCGCCGGACGGCGCACGCGGTGCCAGTCGAGCAAGCCCCACAGGGCAAGCGCGAGATAGATCGTGTACAGCCCCGCGGTGAGATACAGCTCCTTGGCCGCGTAGAGCGGGACGGAGGCCAGGTCGACCGCGATCCACAGCCACCAGTTCTCGATCCGCCGCTGCGCCATCAGGATCTGCGCGGCGACGCTGGCGATGGCGATGCCGGCATCGGCCCAGGGGTAGGACGCATCCGTGAACCGGTGCATCAGCCCGCCCCACAGCAGAGTGGCGCCGGCAATCCCGCCCACCCAGCCCAGCCGCGCGCGGCCGGCCAGCCGCTCCACCGGGATCTCGCCGGTTGCGGCGCTGGCGCGCGTCCAGTTCCACCAGCCATAGGCGTTCACCGCGACGAAGAAGAGCTGGAGCAGCGCGTCCGAATAAAGCTTCGCCCCAAAGAAAACCGCTGCGTACAGGGCGGTGGAGGCGATCCCGAACGCGAAATTGCCGATCCGGCGCAGCACGACCAGCGCCACGCACACGATGCCCAGCAGCGCCGCGGCAAGCTCCAGCCCGTTCATCCGTCCCCCGCTTCCTTCAGGACGTACCCGATAGCATCCCCGTTCCACCGCGCCACCCCGCGCGAGGGTTCGCCAGCCGCCCTGAACGGAATGCGCGCGCAAAGCCCCTTGCCGGCCGGAAATCCGCTGCTATAAGCCGCCGCCTGCCGCCCGTTCCGTGAACGGTGCGGTCCCGGTCGGGGAATAGCTCAGCCTGGTAGAGCACTGCCTTCGGGAGGCAGGGGCCGGAGGTTCGAATCCTCTTTCCCCGACCATTTTCCTTTCAGATGCCCGCATCCCGCCGCCGCCCTCCCGGGCCGGCGTGCGGCGGCACGGGGCCGCCTTGCTGGACGGAGTCGCGGCCGGGCGATAGTCTGGCGCCAAGCCATGCCCCCTGCCGCGCCCTCCTTCTGGTTCCTCCTCGCGGTTGCGACGAGCCTAGCCGCATACGTCCTCTACGGCATCGGCCTGCGCCGCCGCCTGGTGGAGCCGAACCGCGCCTCCTGGCTGATCTGGAGCGCCGCCGCTGCAGTGGAGGCGGCCACCTACACCGCGGTCAATCCGCACGGGCCGCAAGCCTGGGTGTTCCTGTTGTCGGCGGGCGCCTGCCTCCTTGTCACGCTGGCGATCTGGCGACGAGGCGCGTGGGATCGGCCCACGGCCGACGAACTGTTCTGCATGGCCGCCTGCCTGGCCGCGCTCGTCCTGTGGCTCGCCTTTCGTTCCGCCTTCTGGGCGCACATGCTGGTGGTAGCCGCGGTGCCCGTCAGCTTCTGGCCGACCTGGGCGAGCACCTGGGCCGACCGCACGCGCGAGCGCTCGCCGGCCTGGGGCCTCTGGACGATCGGCGACCTCGCCACGCTGATCGTCGCCACGCGCAGTGAGAGCGGCGGGATGGGCGAATACGCCTATATCCTGGTGGAACTCGCCTGCCATGCCGGCATGTGGCTGATGGTGGGCCTGCTCACGATCAACCCGCTGCGCTCGCTCGGCTGGCGGAACGGCCGCTTCTTCGTGCTGGACGCCTATGCGCCCGCCGACAATCTGTTCCGGATCGGCGAGACGCATCTCGGCAAGGCGGTCTATGCCGCGCAGGGCTTTGCCGAGGGCGAGACGATCATCCGCTTCACCGGCCGCCGCTTTCGCGCCGATCGCGTGCCCAGCGACCTTTCCGGCCGCGCCGACCGCTTCGTGCAGGTAACGCCCGATACCGTGATGGGCCCGTCCGGTCGCATCGACGACCTCATCAACCACAGCTGCGCGCCCAATGCGGGCCTGCGTTTCCTGTCCGGCGGCGTGTTCCTGATCGCGGTGCGCGCCATTGCGCCGGGCGAGGAGATCGCCTGGGATTATTCCACCACCATGATGGCGTCCGACTGGCAGATGCTGTGCCAGTGCGGCGCGCCCGATTGCCGCGGGACCATCGGCAACTTCTCCACCCTGCCGCCGGAGCGCCAGGAATGGTACCGCGCGCGCAATCTCGTCGCGCCGTACCTGCGCCGCAGCGACACCGTGGGCGGCTGGCGCGAAGTGGAGCTGGCGCGCCTTAGCGGGTGAGCGGGCGCTATTCCAGCCCGATCTTCTTCGCCCGTTCCGCGATGTCCGCATTGAGCGCCAGCGCGGCCGTGCGGTCCGCATCCGCTTCCTGCATACGGCCCAGCTTCCGCCTGGCCAGCGACCGGCCGTACAGCGATCCGGCGTTCTTCGGGGAAAGCTTCAGCGCCATGTCATAGTCGGCGAGCGCGCCGGCCGTGTCGCCGCTGCGCAGCTTCACCAGCGCCCGGCTGTCGAAATAGGACCCGTCCTGCCCGCGCAGCCGGATCGCGGCGTTGCAATCGTCCAGCGCCTTGTCCAGCTCGCGCCCGAGCTGCGCGCGCGCCCAGCAGCGCCCGTTGAAGGCGCCAGCCCGGCTGCTGTCCCGGGCATGGTCGCGGAACCATAGATCGTAATTGGCCAGCGCCTTTTCCGGCGCGCCATGCCCGTTCCAGAACGCCGCCACGCCGAGCCGCTTGTCAGACGACGGCGCCAGCGCGGCGTCGGCCGCGGCCATGTCCTCGATCGCGCCCTTCTCGTCCTTGGCGGCTGCCCGGCCCGATGCCCGCATCATGCGCGCATCGACGTGGGTGGGGTCGAGCTTCAGCACGCGGTCGAGATCAGCCAGCGCCCGCCGCGGCTGCCGCGTGGCGAGCTGCGCCATCGCCCGCTGGTAGAAGAAGCGCGGCTCGTTTGGGGCAAGTTCGCAGGCCTTGTCGAAATCGGCCAGCGCCGCATCGAAGCGCCGGTTGGACGCCAGCACCGCACCCCGCCGGGCAAAGGCCTCGGCCGTGGTCGGCTCGGGCTCGGTGCTGGTCAGGTCCAGCCGCTTGCCCGCCGTGTCCACCGCCCCGCGCGGGCTGAGGCCGAACACGGGTCCGCCTTCATAGGTGAAGTACATGAGCCCTTGCGCATTGGAGACGAACATGCGGTGCGTCAGGAAGAAGTCGGAGCCGATCAGCATGTCCGCGCCGCCCAGGTCGACATCGGCGATGGTGATCTTCGGCTTGAACAGCCGCTCGCCGGCCAGGTCGATGCTGTCGAAGGTGGCCCGCCAGGTGGGTATCCGGCGGCTGCCCACGCCCCCCGTCTCGCCCGATCGCTCCACGCCGGGCGAAGCGGGGGTCACGCCGATCCGCTTGGCGGCCGCCAGCGACAGCAGCGAGCCTTGCGCACCCGTGTCGAACTCCGCCCTCACCTTCACGCCGTTGATGAGCACGGTGGCGATCGTATGCGGCTTGAACCGGGAGATCGGATCGCGTTCTTCCAGCCGGATGGTGGAAAACGGCCGCTCGCCCGCCCAATAGGCCAGCGTCGCCTTGTCGCAATCGGTGGTCCGCATCAGCCGCACCGCGCCATGCGGCAGGTCATATTCCACATCGGCGAGACCCAGGATGTTCTGACCCAGCAGCCCGGCCGTGCCCGTGTCGCTGCCGCCGACGATGAAGTCCGCCTTGGGCAGCGTCACGCCGCCCAGCTTGAAGTCGCGGGTGGTGCCGATGCCCACCGAGGAGGTGCCGCCGACGCCCTTCACGTAGAAGCTGGGTGGGGCCGGGCGCACTTGCACGCCGAATTCGGCCGCGCTCGCGCGCGACAGGGTGCTGTAGAAGGCGCCGCTGTCGACGATGAAGTGCGCGTCCTTGCCGCCGAACTGCGCCGTGACCATCGGCCGGCGCCCGGCCATGGTGACGGGCAGTTCCAGCATCTTGCCGACCTTGCACGCCGCCGCCGCCGGCTGCGCCGCCAGCAGCGCACATCCGCCCAGCACCCATCCGCGCCACTTCATGCGATCCCCCCGGCCCTTTTCTGCCCTTCTGCGGCATCCTAGCGCGCGCAGGCATCCGGGCAAGCGAGTTCGGGCGAGTTCAGGCGGCCGCCCGCATCTCCGCCGGCGCGCTCGGCAGCGTCAGGATCGCGCTCGCCCCCAGCCCCCGTCCGGCGCTTTCCAGGCGCAGGCCGCCGCCCATGGCGTTCATCGAATTGGCGCACCAGTGAAGGCCGAGGCCGCCGGACTTGTGCGCCCGGGTGGAGAAACCGCGCTGGAACAGACCCGCCGTCGTCTCCGGCGCGAAGCCCTCCCCATCGTCGCGGATCGAAATGGTCGTGCGCCCGTCCTGCTCGTACGCCGAAACCGTGATGCTGCCGGTATCGGCGCCCCCGGCGGCGATCGCTTCGCCGGCATTGCCGAACAGATTGCCGATCACCTGGCTCAGGATCACGCGGTTCGCCAGCACCCAGAATGGTTGCGCAGGAAAGCTGAACGCGATCGAGAGTCCCTGTGCGTAGCGGGCCAGCGCCGCGTTCTGCGCCACGATCGCGGTGACGTCGACCGGCTCCAGCACGGGCCGTTCGTGCGCATGGGCCTGCTGCTCGCCGATGATGTCCAGCACCACGCGCATCGCCTCGCGCCCGGTTGCCAGCTGTTCGCGCTGCCACGCGCGATCCCGGGCAAAGGCGTCCACCGCCGCCGTCAGAAAGGCGAGCAGCTTCTCGCGCCGCGCCGGCGGCAGGTCGTCGCGGGCAAGCTCGCCCACCGCGCGCTCGAACAGGGCGCGGTCCACGGCCGGCGGCTGCGCCACCCCCTGTGACAGGATGGTGCTGATCGGGTTCAGCGCGTTGCGCACGTTGTGCATGACGGCAATCGCGCTTTCGGTGCGGCCAAGCTCGAAGCTCTGCACCTCCAGCTGTTCGCGCAGGTCCTTCAGCTGCGTCAGCATCGCGTTGAAGCTGCAACCCAGCGAGCCGACTTCGTCCGGCCGGTCCGCCTCCTCCAGCAAGGTAAGCGCACCCGACGCACGCACCCGCTGCATGTGCGCCTCCACCCGACCCAGCGGGGCGAGCACCAGCCGGGCGATCAGTCTTCGCAAGACCAGCAGCAGCACGGCAAGCAGCACGATCGTCCCGGCCACCGCGAAGCCCAGCATCCGCTGCCCCAGCAGCGACACGGCGCGGGGAACCGCGAAGGTCGCATTGGCGATCGGTTGCCCGACCCAGCCCGGCACGGGCACCGCGATGGTGACGGTGCGGCTTTCCGGCACCGCGGCCGGACGGTTGCCGAACTCCAGCCGCGCGGCGACCTGGAGCAGCTGGGAAAGCTGGGCCGAGGTGATGGTGCGGGCCATCAGCACGAACCCGCGTGGCGCGCCCGACCCGTCGCTGCGCCGCACCTGCGCGACACCGATCGCGGCGATCACGGAGCCAAGGCGGGTATAGAAATGCGCGGAGTTCCGCCGCGCGGTGGCACGGGCAAGGTCGAGGCGGGCAATCGCCTGCACCAGCCGGGCGCGCAGTTCCGGCCGATCCCTGCCGGTGGCCGGATCGAGCCACCGCGCGATCACCACCCCGCCGTCCGGAGTGACATAGGCCATGCCGCTCACGTCAAGGTTCTGCATCGCCAGCGGGGAGAAGCTTTCCTGCTCGAACGCGCGACCGGGATGCACCATGTACTCGTAGCTGGCGTTCCAGTCGCCATAGTCGCGAACCGCATTCTCCACCTTGGCCGCATAGTCGCCCAGCGCCACGCGCGTTCGCTCGACATGGCCGGCGATCGCCTCCGCCTCCAACCGTTCGAAACTGGGCGTGATGACGGCCACCAGCAGCAGCGTGATCGCCGCCGCCCCGGCCAGACCCACCGCGGTGAGCACGAACACGAGCTTTGCCCCGAGCGAGCGGGGTGCATGGGTGAGCAGTCGCGGCATGGCGGTCAGCCGTGCGTGCCGTTGGCCGCCAGCGGCTCCTCTTCGGCGTCGGGCGAGTGCATGTAGCGCTCGGCCGCCATGTCGCGCGCGAGCTCGGCGATCACCGGCCGCGAGAAGAAATATCCCTGCAGGTGGCTCGCCCCCGCCAGCCGCAGCGCCTGAACCTGCGCCTCCGTCTCGACGCCCTCGGCGCAGACCGTCAGGCCCAGCGAGCGGCCAAGATGCACGATCGAATGGACGATCGCCGCCGACTCCCGCTCCCGGCCCATGCCGTCGATGAAGCTGCGGTCGATCTTCAGGCAATCGAGCGCGAACTTGCGGATGTTGTAGAGCGAGGAATAGCCGGTGCCGAAATCGTCCAGCGCGATGCGGAAGCCCATCTGCCGCAGCTTGTAGAGCGTTTCCGCCGCGCGATCGGCATCGTCGAAGATCGCGGTTTCGGTGATCTCGATCTGCACGCGATGCGGCTCCACGCCTGCGCGCTGCGCCCGCTCCACGATATGCCCGACGAAATTGTGCCGGCGGAACTGGCGCGGGCTGAAATTGACCGACACGTACTGACCCGGCCAGTGCGCGAGCTCGGCCAGCGCGCCGTCCAGCACCCAGTCGCCCAGCTCGTGGATGAGGTTGGACTCTTCCGCGATCGGGATGAACATGGCCGGGCTGACCGGGCCGAATTCCTCCGTGTTCCAGCGCAACAGCGCCTCGAAGCCGACGATCTCCAGATCGTGGCCGGCGACGATCGGCTGATAGGCAAGGCTCAGCTCGCCGCGCTCCAGCGCCTGCGCGAGACCGCCCTCGATGCGGCGGCGAAAGCGGATGGATTCGTCCATGCTCTCGTCGAACACGCGGGCGACGCCACGGCCGGATTGCTTGGCGGCGTTCAGCGCCAGGTCGGCGCGGCGCAGCACGTCGATCGGATCGGGCTGCGCATCGGGGTGCACGAACACCAGCCCGGCCGAGGCGCCGCCCTGCACCGAATGGCCGAAGATGCGGAAGCTCCCCGCGCAATCACCGATGAACCGCTGGCATAGCATCTCGGCCGCCTCCTCGCCCGGCGCCTCGAACAACAGGCCGAACTCGTCGCCGCCCAGGCGGGCGACCATGCCACCCGCGGGCATGTGGCTGCTGAGCGCCGCATGGATCTGGCGCAGGAAATCGTCGCCGGCCAGATGGCCCAGCGTGTCGTTGACCAGCTTGAACCGGTCGAGATCGACCATCGCCACCGCCAGCCCCCGATCGCCGCGCACCCGCTCGCCCAGCGCGCGCAGGAAGGCGAGCCGGTTGGGCGCCTCGGTCAGCGAGTCATGGTTGGCGATGAACAGCGCCTTGGACTCGTTGGCCGCCAGCTCGCGGCCCTGCTCCTCCAGCTGCACCACCTGCCGGGCGAGCTGCGCGCGCGCTGCGGCCAGCTCGCGATCGGCATGCCAGCGTTGGCCCAGTGCCGTTGCGGTCTGCACCACCTCGGCCACCTCGAACGGCTTGGCGATGTAGAAGATCTTGTCCGCCGGGCCGGCGACCCTGGCGATCTCCAGCGGCGAGAAGTCGGAAAAGCCGGTGACGATGACGAGGTTGACCTCGGGGTCCAGCGCCCGGATGCGCCGCGCGGTCTCCTTGCCGTCGATGCCGGGCGGCATGCGCACGTCGATGAACGCAACGGCGAACGGCTCGCCCGCGGCCAGCGCGCGCTCCACCTCGCGGACACCGTCCACGCCCTGGCTGGCATGGGTCAGCGCGAAATGCTCGCGCGCCTCCGTTGCCGGCGCCTCGTCGCCGAACAGCTCGGCCGCCATTGCATCGAGTCCGTCGTTTCCGCCGTCAGCAGGCGCGAAACTGCGCCGGTAGCTGTCGTGCATGCCCGGTTCGTCGTCGACGATCAGAATGCGCATGGATCTCACCGCCTGTGGTTCCCTCAAGGGCACGTCCGGCCCTTGCCACGGCGTAACCGAAGGCGGTTAAGGCGTCGTAAACGCTAGGGGGCCCCGGTCGCGGCAAGCGCTTGTTCCGCCAGCACGATCGCGCCCAGCGGCCCTGCCCGCCCGGCCAGCGCGGGGGGCACCACGAAGCCGTCCATGTCCGCCAGCGGCGCGGTCTCGATATACCCGGCAAGGCTTTCGCGCAGGCGCGTGCGAATACGCGGAAACAGGTCCGCCTCGCCCAGCATCACGCCGCCGCCCATCACGATGCGGCGCGGCACGCCCGTCAGCACCAGGGTGTGGCAAAGCTGCGCCAGGGCATGCGCCACCGTGTTCCAGGCCGGATGGTCGCTCGGCAGTTCCGGCCCGGGAATTCCGGTTCGCGCCTGGATGGAAGGGCCGCTGGCCAGCCCTTCGCAGCAATCGCCGTGAAACGGGCAGGTGCCGGCAAAGCTGTCCCCGGCCAGACGTGCGATGCGGACGTGGCCGAACTCGCTGTGCGTCATGCCGGAGACGGGTCGCCCCCCGGCGATCAGGCCGACACCGATGCCCGTGCCCACGGTGGCATAGGCGAAATCGTCCAGGCCCATCGCGGCGCCCCAGCGACCTTCCGCCAGAGCGGCGCCGACCACATCCGTATCGAACCCGATCGGCACGCCGTAGCGCTGCCCCAGCCGCGGGGCGAGCGGCGCATGCGCCCAGCCCGGCTTGGGTGTCGCGGCGATGCTGCCATACTCCGGCAAGGCCCGGTCGATCACCACCGGGCCGAAGCTGGCGATGCCGAGGGCGGCGAAATCCCGCCAGCGATCCAGCACCGCCTCGATCGCCGGCAGGGTCTCGTCCGGCCGCGTGGTCGGGATGGTCACTTCCTCGCGCACGTCGTCGGGGCCGGTCGCAAGGATGCAGATGCACTTGGTGCCGCCAAGCTCCACGCCGGCGAAAAGAGGCTGGGTCATGCCGCGATCCTAGACGCTCGGCGCGACTGTCGCCAGACCGGGCCTTCGCCCGACGTCAACACCGGCCACCGCTCGCGAGGGCGCGATCCTGCACCGGTTCGGGCGAACGCGTCCGGCGGTCCCTGCCGGCTGAAAACTCCGGCGATCGCCCGCGCCGCAAAAAGTTTGTTGACATATGCAGGTCTTTATAGCCCATTTATGACAAAACACGGCCATGCGTTGGTATCTTATTGCCTGCGAGCGCGGGAAAGCCGGTAAAAGCCTTGGGAGGGGACGTCGGCGATCGGAACGGGGGGAAGAATGAACGTCATCGATGACAGCCGCGGCCGCTCGCGCAAGAAGAGGGCACGGGCAAAGCTGCTCCCGGGCGGGCTGCTGGCCGCGCTGCCCCTGCTGCTGGGCGCCGCCGCCGGATCGCCGGCGGACGAGGTCACCGCGATCACCGGCGCGACCATCTTCGATGCCACCGGCGCGGCGCCGCACGTCGGCACCGTGGTGATCCGGGGCGACCGGATCGTCGCGGTCGGACAGGTCACGGTGCCGCGAGGCGCCCGGGTGATCGACGCGCGCGGCAAGGCGCTGCTCCCCGGCTTTTTCGACGTCCACACGCACTGGACGCCCGCCGGCGCCCCCGCGACCCTGCCGCAGATCGCGACCAGCTATGTGCGCTCCGGCGTCACCACGGTGAACGACTTTCACGAGCAGCCCGAAAGCTATGCGCCGCGCCGCAAATGGCTGGCCGGCATCGCCGCCCCGCATGTGAACTTCGCGGCGCGGATCAGCACGCCGGGCGGTCACGGTGCCGACTGGGGCGATCAGGCGACCACGATCTGGATCAACACGCCGGAGGCGGCGCGCGCCGCGATCGAGCGGCTGAAGCCCTACAAGCCGGATCTCATCAAGGCGTTCACCGATGGCTGGCGCTATGGTGCCGGGCCCGACAATAGCAGCATGGACGAAGGGACGCTCAAGGCACTGGTCCAGGCGTCGCACGCGGCCGGCCTGAAGGTGTTGACCCATACGGTGACGGTGGACCGGGGAGCGATCGCGGCGCGCGCCGGCATCGATGGCCTGGGACACGGGCTGCAGGACCGGCCGATCGACCCGGACTCGCTGAAGACCATCGTGCAGTCGGGCATGGCGATGGCCCCCACGCTGGCGGTGTACGAACCGGGCAAGAACGGCGCGAGCCCGGACCCATCCGATCCGCGCGTGAAATCCAGCCTGCGCAAGTTCGGCTATGCGCTCGGCAACGTGAAGGCGATGCATGCCGCCGGCGTGCCGATCGCGCTCGGCACCGATGCCGGGATGCCGGGAACGCCGCACGGTTCCTCCTCGCTGCACGAGATGGAGCTGCTGGTGCGCGCCGGGCTGACGCCTGCCCAGGCGCTGATCGCGGGCACGGCGACCAGCGCGAAGGTGATGAACCTCGATGCCGACCGCGGCACCATTCAGCCCGGCAAGCGCGCCGACATCGTGCTGATCGACGGCAGGCCGTGGGAGAACATCGCCGACGTGCGCAAGATCGCGTCCGTGCTGATCGACGGCCGCCTGGTGGTGGGCCCGGGCGCGCCGCCGCTGCCCGCGGGCAACGCCGCCACCCGCCTGCCCTCCGCCCCCGTCGCGCCGCTGATCGACGATTTCGAGCGGGCCGACCGGCGCACCGCCCTCGACACGCTGCGCCTCGAGGACACCGATGGCGGCATCAGTCGCTCCGTCGAGATCACCCAGCTGGTGCCGCGCGGCACAGGCCATGCACTACAGGTCGCGGCACGATTGGCGATCAAGCAGGATGCCACTGCCGGCGTCTCCTTTCCCTTGACCCGCGGGTCCGTACGCCCGGTCACCGTGCGACGGTATCGCGCGCTGCGCTTCGCGCTGAAGGGCACCGGCAGCTACACCGTGCGCTTCATCGGCGACGGTGGCGAGTGGAGCGCGGCCGTGCAGGGTACGCGAGACTGGACCGAGCAGACGGTGCCGTTCTCCGCGCTGCAACCGGTCTCCTCCGCGCGGCGCCGCGGTGCGCCCTGGACCGGCGAGGCGATCTACGAGGTCGAGATCGGCGCAGCCCGCGGCCCGGGCGAAACGCTGGCCTTCGAGCTCGACGACCTGCGCTTTCAGTAAGCGCCCTTGCCACACAAAAACCGACGGGGACACCCGATGAACCTGCGCCTGCTCCTCCTTTCGGGAGCGCTGCTCCTGCCGCCGGCTGTTGTGTCCGCGCAGTCGGCCCAGCCGACCGCGCCGGACCGCTTCTTCAAGCAGCCGATCGGCAGCGACTATTACCTGGCCAATTACACCGAATACGAGGCCTACCTGAAGCGGCTGGCGAGCGAGTCCGACCGGATCAGGCTGGTGGACATCGGCAAGTCGGCGGAAGGGCGCACGCAGTGGATGGCGGTGGTCTCCTCGCCCGCCAACCTCCAGCGGATGGAGGAATATCGCGGAATGGCCGAGAAGCTGGCGCGCGGCCGCGTGCCCGAGACGGAGGCGCGCCGGCTTGCCCGGGAGGGCAAGGCGGTGGTGTGGATCGATGCGGGCCTCCACGCCACCGAGACGGTGACCTCGCAGGGGCAGATCCAGGTGCTCCACCGGATGCTCAGCCAGTCCGACCCCGAGACGCTGCGCCTGCTGGACGACTGCATCATCCTGTTCGCGCACGACAATCCCGACGGGATGGAGATGGTCAGCAACTGGTACATGCGCCACGAAGACCCGAAAAGGCGGGAATTCTCCACCCTGCCGCGACTGTACCAGAAATATATCGGGCACGATAACAACCGCGACAGCTTCATGGCGCAGATGCCGGAAACGGAGAACGTCAACCGGCAGCTGTTCCGCACCTGGTATCCGCAGATCGTCTACAACCAGCACCAGACCGGGCCCGAGGGCATGGTGGTGTTCGTTCCGCCGTTCCGCGACCCCTTCAACTTCAACTACGATCCGATCGTCATGTCGGAGCTCAACGAAGTGGGCTTCCAGATGCATTCGCGGCTGATCGAGGAGGGCAAGGCAGGGTCCGGCAGCCGCAGCGCGGCGCGATATTCCACATGGCACAACGGCATGGAACGGTCGGTCGCCTATTTCCACAACAGCATTGGCCTGCTGACGGAGATCATCGGCGGACCCACCCCGACGCGCATTCCGCTCCTCCCCTCCACGCAGCTGCCGCGCGGCGACGAGCTGATGCCGATCGCGCCGCGCGAATGGCACTTGCAGGACTCGCTCGATTACCAGTGGACGCTCGACCGCGCGGTGATCGACTATGCCTCGCGCAACCGCGAGCGACTGCTGTTCAACATCTGGCGGATGGGCGCCAACAGCATCGCCAGGGGCAGCACGGACAGCTGGACGATGACCCCCGCCAAGGTGGAGCGGATGGAGAATGCCGCGCCGCTGCGTGCCGGCGGGGCGGACGAATACAATCGTCCCGCAACCGGCCCCAAGCGCATCGACCCGGCGCTGTACAAGACGCTGGCGCAGGTGCCGGCCGAGCGCGACCCGCGCGCCTATGTGATCCCCGCGACCCAGCGCGACATGCCCACCGCGATCACCTTTCTCAACGCGCTCATCAAGAACGGCGTGGAGGTGGAGCGTGCCGACCGCCCGTTCAGCGCCGGCGGCAGGAGCTATCCCGCCGGCTCCTATGTGGTGCGCACCGCCCAGGCCTATCGCCCGCACGTGCTCGACATGTTCGAGCCGCAGAACCACCCGCATGACGCGGAATATCCCGGCGGCCCGCCCAAGGCGCCCTATGACATCACCGGCTACACGCTCGCCTATCAGATGGGCATCGCCTTCGACCGCGTGCTCGACGGGTTCGACGCCGCGCTGACGCCGGTGCCGGACCTGATGGCGCCGCCGCGCGGCCGGGTGGAGGGCCAGGGCAGCGCAGGCTGGATCGTCGGACACGAAACCAACAACAGCTTCATCCTGACCAATCGCCTGCTGAAGGCGGGCGTGCCGGTCAGCTGGATCGGCCAGGCGACCAGCGCCGGCGGCGAGACGCTGCAGCCGGGTGCGCTCTGGATTCCGGCGTCGGCAAAGGCGCAAAGCATTTTGGAGCGCAGCGCAGCGGAGCTCGGCATCACCGCGCATGCGGCGGCCGCGCCGCCGGCCGGCGAGCGCATCGCGCTGAAGCCGGTGCGGATCGGCCTCGTCGATCGCTGGGGCGGCCTGATCTCGGAAGGGTGGACGCGCTGGTTGCTGGAGCGGTTCGAGTTCGATTTCCAGCGTGTCTATCCCAAGCGGCTCGATGCCGGGAACCTGGCCCGCGACTTCGACGTGCTGGTGTTCACCGACGATGCGCTTCCGCCCAAGGGAGCCTGGGGCAGCGACCGGCCGAGCCGCCAGCCGGAAGCGGCGGACACGCCCGCGGCGCTGCGGCCGATGCTGGGCGAGGTAAGCGACACGGTGTCCGTCCCTGCGGTGGCGCAGTTCGTGTCCGGCGGCGGCGCGGTAGTGGCGCTGGGCAGTTCCGGGCGCTTCGCCCAACTGCTCGGCGCGCCCCTCGCCCCTGCCCTGTCACGGGCGGTGGACGGCGAAGCCAAGCCGCTGGAGCCGCGGAGCTTCTACATCCCCGGCTCGATCCTGCGCGCGCGCGTGGACAACAGCCAGCCGCTCGGTTTCGGACTGCCGGGGAACGTGGACATGTTCTTCAACCAGTCGCAGACGTTCATGCCAGCTGCCGGCCAGGGACGGGTGCGCCCGGTTTCCTGGTTCGACGGCCGCGACCTGCTGCGCAGCGGCTGGGCGATCGGGCAGGAGCGCCTTGCCGGCACGACGGCCGTGGCCGACGTGGATGTGGGCAAGGGCAAGCTGTTCCTCCTCGGCCCGGAGGTGGCGCAGCGGGCGCAGTCGTACGGCACCTTCAAGTTCCTGTTCAACGCCCTGCTCTACGGCGGGGCCAGGCGCCAGGAGGCCGTGCCGGCAGCGGCACCGGCCATCGCGCGGTAGCGGCAAGCCGGCAACCGCCGGCCCGTCCCCGAGCGGCTTCGACGCGCTCAAAGAAGCGCTGCGGCGCTGCCTCCACCCCTCGGCCTGCTCGACAGGTTCGAGCCTGAAGGCGTGCGCACGCCAGCCGCCAGAAACCTACGTACGCAAATAGATTTCCCAACAGGCGCGACAAAAAGCCGAAAAGTTTCTTGACTGTGCGGTTTGGTGAAGCATCATAACAAAAGAAAAGCGGCGTGGGGAGCACGTCCATTTGCAAACCGGGGTGGGATGCAAGGAGATCCGGCTGAACGTACTCAAGGGGGTTTTGGAATGATGCAGCGAGCCTCGCAGCGGCGCCTGGCGCTTGCCGCCTGTTCACTGATGGCGATGACGGTGGCCGGAACGGCCCATGCGCAAAGCGCCGCCGAGATAACGCCGGTCACGCCGGTCGAGCAGGACGCGCCGGCCAACGACATCGTCGTGGTCGGATCGCAGATCAAGGGCGCGCGGATCAACGAAGCGCTGCCGGTCACCGTGGTCACCACGGAGGAGATCCGCAGCACGGCCGCCGTGTCGGGCGACGAGCTGTTCCGCTCCATCCCGCAGTTCGGCGACGTGCGCTTCAACAGCCAGTATATTCCGGGCAGCTCCAATTCGGCGCGCGGTGACGTGGGCTCGCTCGATCTGCGCAGCCTGGGCGTCGGCAACACCCTGGTGCTGCTGAATGGCCGCCGCGTCGTCAATCACCCGACCAGCCAGGCCAACGACCAGCTGGTGCCGGTGCTCAGCTTCAACAGCAACGCGTTGCCGGTGAACGGCCTGGAACGGCTGGAGGTGCTGCGCGACGGCGCCGCCGCGATCTACGGCGCCGATGCGGTGGCGGGCGTGGTCAACACCGTGCTCAAGAACAACTACAAGGGCGGCGAGCTGTCGCTGCAATATGGCGGCGGCGAGGGCACCGGCTATCGCGAATTCAACGCCAACGGCGTGGTCGGCACCGATTTCGCGCAGGGTCGCGGCAACGTCACGCTGTTCGGCAGCTATGATCGCGGCACCGGCCTGCTTTCCACCGAGCAGGACTTCACCGCCTCCTCGGACAAGACGCCGCTGTTCGCCGACACCTATTTCGCCGGCGCGACCTCGCTCGACGGGCGCTCCGTCACCAATCAATATGCGAACCTGCGCACGGTGGGCAACGTGGTGGTGCGGCAGAACGGCACGGCCCTCACCAACGCGTCCGGCCAGTTCCATCTCCAGCCGACCACCAATGCGGGCTGCAACGCCGCCATCGGCAACGCCGTGTGCATCCAGAGCGGCACGCAGGCGACCTCCGGCGTGGACCGCAACCTGCGCTACGATGCAGGCGCGGCGGGCACCTCCGTGATCCCGCGGCTGGATCGCGTGAACCTGTTCCTCACCGGCAATTACGAGCTGTCGGAGGACATCACCGCCTATACCGAGCTGGGCTTCTACAAGGCCAAGACGCGGGCGGTGCAGAGCCCGGCTTCCACCACCACCGCCTCGCCGCTGGTGGTGCCGGCGACTAGCTACTGGAACCCGTTCGGGCCCGCCACGCTGAACGGCGCCGCCAATCCGAACCGTCTCCCCGGGCTGAGCTCGTCCGCCGCCGGCACCGCGCTCACGGTGCCCAACTACCTGTTCGCTGACCTTGGCTTGCGGAAAGTGGAGGTGACCAACCAGCAGTTCCGCACCCTGCTGGGCCTGCGCGGAACGCTCGGCAGCTTCGACTGGGATTCCGCCGCCAGCTATTCCGAAGCCTGGGTGCGGGATGTCAGCGACAATGTCAGCCGCACCAAGCTGTACCAGAGCATGCTGCAGACCAACGCCGCCGCCTACAACATCTTCGGCACGACCCAGAACAGCGCGGCGACTATCGACGGAATCCGGCAGGATCTGGTGCGCTACACCAAGTCCTCGCTGGCGACCTTCGATTTCCGGCTCTCCAACGCCCACCTGCTCGAGCTGCCGGGCGGTTCGCTGGGTTTTGCCGGCGGCATCGAGGCCCGGCGCGAGACCCAGCTCGACAATCGAGACGCGCGCATCGACGGCACGATCACCTTCACCGATCCGGTCACCGGCGCGGTGCTCAGCGACTTCGTGGACTCCGCGATCAATCCCGACACGTCCGGCAGCCGCAACGTCGCGGGCACCTATGCCGAGTTCGCGGTTCCGGTGATTTCGCCGGACATGCACGTGCCGCTGATCCGCAGCCTCGATTTCCAGATCGCCGGCCGGTACGAGCATTACAGCGATTTCGGCGACGTCACCGTGCCCAAGGTGGCGGGTGCATGGGATCTGGTGAAGGGCATCCGCCTGCGCGGTTCCTGGGCCAAGTCGTTCCGCGCGCCCAACCTGGAACAGATCAACGCCACGGTGGTGACCCGCTCCAACAGCCGCACCGATTATGTCTATTGCGAAGCGGACCTGCGCGCCGGGCGCATCGCGAGCTTCAACAATTGCGCCCGCGCCCAGACGACGCAGGCGCGCCGGTCCGGCAATCCCGATCTCGACCCGGAAAAGGCGACCACCACGTCGGTCGGCCTCGTGCTGGAGCCGCCGCTGCCGTCCGAATGGGGGGCGATCACCGTCACCGCCGATTACTGGCGCGTGCGGCAGACGGGGCTTGTCGGCCTGTATGGCGAGGGCAATGCGCTGATCCTCGACTATCTCCTGCGGCAATCGGGCGGCATCAACCCCAACGTGATCCGCGCCGCCCCGACCGCGGCGGACGTCGACGCCTTTGCCGGCACCGGGCTCGCGCCCGCCGGCCAGGTTCTCTACGTGCTGGACCAATATGTGAACCTTCAGCCGCAAAAGGTGCGCGGCCTGGACCTCAACCTCACCTACCGCACGCCCGACACGAGCATCGGCCGGTTCAACCTGGCGGTGAACGCGTCCCACTTCTTCGAGTTCTACCAGGAGCCGTCGCCCGGCATCCAGGAGCTGCTCGACGCGCGTGCCGCCGGCCAGATCAACAACGGCACGGTGATCTCCAACGGGGGCAGCTTGCTGGAGCAGAACCGCAAGCCGAAATGGCGCGGCTCCGCCACGCTCACCTGGTCGCTGGGCGACGTGACGGTCAGCGGCTTTGCCCAATATACCGGCAAGGTGTTCGACACGGCGCTGACCTATCCGGACGGCAGTTATTGGGAAATCACCCCGACGACCACCGCGAACCTGTATGCGCAATACCGCTTCAGCAGCGGCGCGCTGGAGGGCTCGTCGATCCGGCTGGGCGTGCGCAACCTGTTCGATACCAAGCCGCCGCTGTCGTCGGACGGCTATCCCGGCGTGCTGTACGCCCCGGTGGCGCGCTATTGGTACGTCAACGTCCGGCACAGCTTTTGATGCCGCGGGCGGCGCGCCGGACAGGCGCGCCGCCGCTTCTTCCTCCAGCCCAGGTTTCCCGATGCTCCTCTCCTCGCGCCGCCGCCTGACCGTTGCGCTCTGTGCCTCCGCCTGCCTTGCCCTCGCGCTCCCGGTTTCCGCGCAGGCGCAGGCGCCGCTGCTGGCGGTATCGGCCGGTGAAAAGGGCGCGGTGCGCGTCACGCTGCCGCGCGAGGGAGAAGGCGGCGTTCTGGCGCGCTTCCTCTACACGCCTTCGATCGCCGGAGGGCTGGGCGCCTCGGAGCTCGGCCTGGATCGCGCGCGGCTCGGCGAAACGCAGGTGCTCGCCTTTCGCCGCATCGGCAACCGGGTGATCGCCGAGTTCGAGAACAACCGCTTCGTCGCGCTGAAGGGCGATGCCGACGAGCGCGGCGCGGTGGCACGGTCCTTTTCCGGCTCGCCGGTCTGGTCCGGCGACATCGTCAGCGAGGACGCGAGCGGCATCGTCATCGACCTGCGCGACTTCCTGTTGCGCGACGCCATGAACATCGCCGGACGGCTCAAAGATGCACGCGCCGGCACCTACCGCCTTTCGCCCATGCTCAGCTATCTCGATCCGGCACAGACACAGGCCTTCCCCGACAATGTCGAGTTCGAGGCGGCCCTGTCCTTCACCAGCGACGAGCCGGCGCGGACGGTCGAGCGCATCGTGCCGGACGCGCGCACCCTCGCGCTACGTCTCCATCACAGCCTGATCCGGATGCCGGATGCAGGTTTCCGCCCGCGAGCGCACGATCCGCGCACCGGCACCTCGGTGCAGGTCATCCGCAACAATTACGCCGCATCGCTCGACCAGCCGATCGTCTCCCGCCTGGTTCGCCGTTTCCGCCTGGAGAAGGTCGACCCGGATGCCGCGCGGTCGCGCGTTCGCAAGCCGATCATCTTCTACGTCGATCGAGCCGCGCCCGAACTTATCCGCACGGCGCTGCTGGAAGGCGCGCGCTGGTGGGCCGACGCGTTCGATGCCGCCGGGTACATCGATGCCTTTCGCGTGGAGCTGCTGCCCGAGGGCGTGAACCCGATGGACGCGCGATACAACGTGATCGCGTGGATCCATCGCGATACCCGCGGGTGGTCGACCGGCAGCACGGTCGTCGATCCGCGCACGGGCGAGATCGTGCGCGGCGTCGTGCAGCTCGGATCGCTGCGCGCGTGGCAGGACAAGCTGATCTTCGAGGGGCTGGTGGGTGCCGGCCGCGAGGGCACCGGCGGTGCCGACGACCCGATCACCCTCGTGCGCGCGCGCCTGCGCCAGCTGGCGGTGCACGAGGTCGGCCATGCGCTGGGCCTGTCGCACAATTTCGCCGGCAGCACCTTTGCCGATCGCGCCTCGGTGATGGACTATCCGCCCCCACGCATCGCCATCCGCGGCGGCCAGCTCGATTTCTCCGACGCCTACAAGGTCGGCATCGGCGACTGGGACCGGTTCGCGATCAACTGGCTATATCGCGAGTTCCCGCGCAGCGCCGACGAGGCCAGCTCGCTGGACGCGCTCGCGCGCGCGGCGCAGGCGAAGGGCTATCGCTTCGTCGCCGATGGAGACACGCGCGGCGACGGCGACGCCAATCCTTGGGGCAATATGTGGGACGATGGCGAGGACGCGGCGGCCGCGCTCGACCACGCGCTGGCGGTGCGCCGCATCGCCTTGTCCCGCTTCGGCCTGGCGAACCTGCCGGCCGGAGCGCCGGCGGCGGACCTGCGCCGGATGATCGTCCCCCTTTATCTGTTCCATCGCTACCAGGTGACGGCCGCCGCCAAGCTGATCGGCGGCGTGGATTATCGCTACGCCGTCGCCGGCGACGGGCAGGAGCGCGCGACGGCCGTTCCCCCCGCGCAGCAGCGCGCCGCGTTGCGGTCGTTACTCGTCACGCTGTCCCCGGCAGCGCTGGACCTGCCCGACAGCGTCCTGCCGCTCCTTTCCTCCGTCCAGTCCGGCACCGCCGATCGCCAGACGGAGATCGAGGTGCTGCCCGGCCGCACCGCCGCCCTGTTCGACTGGCAGCGCGCCGCAGAGGTCGCCGCGGACATCGGCCTCGCCGCGCTGCTCGCGCCCGAGCGGCTCAACCGGCTGGTGCTGCAGGCGGCAAGCGACCCGGCGCAGCCGTCCGTCACCGAACTGCTCGATGCGATCGGCAATGCCGTGTTTGTCCCGCAGGCGGGCGGCAGGCGGGCGGAGATCGCCCGGCAGGTCCGCGCCCGCTATGTGCTGCGCCTGCTCGCTTTGGGCGCCGAGAAGGATCTCTCGCCAACCGCGCTCGCGCTGGTGGCGGATGCCACGCGCCGGTTGCAGGCGCGGCTTGCCTCCTGCCCGGGCACCGGCACGGAACAGGCGCATTGCCGCTACCTGGCGGACATGCTGGCGGCCACCGGCGACGCCCGCGCGGCCCTGGTCGAGCCGCTTGCGCCGCCGCCACCCGTTCCGCCCGGCGCGCCGATCGGCAGCGACGCGGACGACTGGTTCGCCGACATCCTGCCCGACCGAGCGCAGTGACCTCCTCACCGGACAAGCAGCAAAGGACCTCCATGGCCGATCTTCGCACCCGTCGCTGGGCCATCGCCCTCCTGCTCGCCGCCACCGCCCTGCCCGCCTCGGCGCAGGAAGAAGGCGCAGTGGCGCAGCGCGGCAGCGGGGGCGACATCGTCGCCTATGAACAGATCCACGGCGCCACGCTGGGCCGCGGCGGCATGGTCGCCAGCCAGAGCGCGCCCGCGACACGGGTCGGCACGGAAATCTTGCGCCAGGGCGGCAACGCGGTGGATGCCGCCATCGCCACCGCTTTTGCCGAAGCGGTGACGCTGCCGCGCGCCGGCAATCTGGGCGGGGGCGGCTACATGGTCGTCCACATGGCCGCCCGGGACGGCAAGCCGGCGACCACCATCACCATCAACTATTACGGCCTGGCGCCGCGTGCGACCACGCCGTCGCTACTGCTGGGCACGGACGGAAAGCAGGACCCGTCCAAGGTGATGTCGTTCAAGGGCGTGGCGGTGCCCGGCACCGTTGCTGGCCTGTGGGAAGCGCACCAGCGCTTCGGCACGCTGCCCTGGGCGAAGCTGGTGGAGCCGGCCATCCGGCTGGCGCGCGACGGCGTGCCCCTCAGCGACGGCGAAGCGGAGGCGACGGCCGGCCGCGCCAAGATGATGGCGCGCGATCCCGGCGCCCGCGCGGCCTTCTTCAAGCCGGACGGCAGCCCGTACGCGCCGGGCGAACTGTTCCGCCAGCCCAACCTCGCCTGGTCGCTGGAGCAGATCGCGAGCCGTGGGCGCGACGGCTTCTACAAGGGCGAGCTCGCCCGCCGGCTCGTTGCCGGGATCAAGGCCGGCGGCGGGGTGATCGACGCGCGCGACCTGGCCGATTTCAAGGCAGCCGTCGCACCGCCGATCTGGTCCAGCTATCGCGGGCAGCGGATCGCCTACATGCCACCCACCGCCTCCGGGGTCAGTGTGGCGGAGGCCATGAACATCCTGGAGACCTTCCCGCTCAAACAATATGGCTGGGGCAGCGTCAACACGCTGCACCTCATCTCCGAGGCGATGAAGATCGCTTCTTCCGACCGGCGCTTCGTGGGCGGCGAGCCGCAGTGGAAGACGCCGGCGATCGGCCTCGCCAGCAAGGCCTATGCGGCGGAGCGGGCCAAGCTCATCACGCTGAACGGCTCCCTCACCGCCGCAACGCTGCCGGACGGCAATCCCTACCGCCACGAAAGCCCGGACACGACGCACTTCTCCGTGGCCGACAAGGACGGCAACGCCGTTGCCAACACCTACACGCTCACCGCCTCCTACGGGGCGCATGTGGTGGCACCGGGCACCGGCTTCCTGCTCAACAACTCGCTGGGCAACTTCGCTTGGGGCAGCAAGGATCCGGCGCGCAAGGCGACCTGGCCTGCGCCGGGCAAGCGGCTGGGCTCCACCATCACGCCGATGATCGTGTTCCGCGGCGAAAAGCCGTGGCTCGTCACCGGCACGCCCGGCGGCGGCTATATCATCGCCCCCATGGTGCAGGTCCTGGTCAATGCGATCGACTTCAATCTCAACATCGCCGAGGCGGCCGAGCGGCCGCGCCTGAACCAGGGCGCTGCCGATGCGCCGCTGGAGCTGGAATCGGGCTTTTCGCCGGACATCATCCCCCTGTTGGAGGCACGCGGCCACAAGGTCCGGCTGTCGAACACCATGGGCAGCACGCAGTCGATCATGATCGAAGGCGACAAGTTCATGGGTGCGTCCGACACGCGCCGTCCGGACGCCCTGGCGCTGGGCGTGCGCTGAACCGGCCCGGCGGGGTTGCCGGCGTCCGCCCCGGCAGGAGGCGGCGCTGGCGTCCAGCTCTCGATCGCCGGCCGCTAGCGCGCGGCCTTGCCCTCGAACGCCGGCGTCGGCTTGCGATAGGTGAGCGCCGGCTGGCGATCGCCGAGCAGCGCCGCATAGCGGAAGCCAGGCCCGCGCGCCGCGTCCAGCTCGGCCTTGGCGGCGGCCAGCGTCTGCGGGCTCAGAAACAGGTCCGCCGCGGTGAGCGCGATCGTCTTGGCGGCGACCACCGCGCCCTTGAACCCGATCGACATGCCCGATGCGGCAACCGCCTGCCAGCTATGCGCGGGCGTGCCGGGTACCCAGGTGGCGGTGTTCAGGCCAATCGTCGGCGTCGTCCAGCTGATGTCGGACACGTCGGTGGAGCCGCCGCCATCGGGGCCGCGATCGGCGAGGTCGGTGCGCTTCACGCTGTCGAGCGGCGGCTGGGTGGGCAGGTTCTTCTGCATGGCCGTCGCCCAGGCGATCTCTTCCGGCGTCCAGTTCTCGCCACCGACCTGCGTGAGATTGGCGGCCATCACCTTGGCCAGCGTCCGGCTAGCGAGCATGGAATAGACGCCGCCGGTCACCTCCTGCTCCACCCGGGTGCCGGTCGCCATGGCCGCGCCTTCCGACGCCCTGGTCACCCGCGCCCATACGTCCTTGACGATCTCGGGATCGGTGTTGCGCACGTAATAATAGCTTTCGGCGAAGTCGGGGACGACGTTGGGCGCCTCGCCGCCGGCGGTGATGACATTGTGGATGCGCGTGGAGGACGGGATGTGCTCGCGCAGGAAGTTCACCGCCACGTCCATCACCTCGACCCCGTCCAGCGCGGAGCGCCCCTTTTCCGGCGAGGCGGCGGCATGCGCGCTGGTGCCATGGAAGCGGAACTTGCCCGAGATGTTGGCCATGCTCTTGCCGGTGAAAACGCCGTTGGCGTCTGCCGGATGCCAGTGCAGCACGGCGGACACGTCGTCGAACAGGCCGGCGCGCACCAGGTACACCTTGCCCGATCCGCCCTCTTCCGCCGGCGAGCCATAGACGCGAAGCTCGCCCTGCACCTTGTTGGCGACCATCCACTCCTTGATCGCCACCGCTGCCGCGATGCTGGCCGCGCCGAAGAGGTTGTGCCCGCAACCATGGCCGGCCGCCTTGTTGTCGATGGCGGCCCGCGAGGGCACTGCTGACTGCGCCAGCCCGGGCAGCGCATCATACTCGGCGAGAATGCCGATCACCGGTCCGCTGCCCTGCTTGAAGCTGGCGACAAAGGCGGTGGGCATCCCGGCCACCCCGGGCTTCACGGTGAAGCCGGCGGCCTTCAGCTGCCCCTGCAGCAAGGCGGAGGATTTCGCTTCCTGATAGCCGACCTCCGACCAGCCCCAGATCGTCCTGGCCGCGCTTTCGAGCTGCGGGGCCCGCTTGTCGATGCCGGCGACAATGGTGCCGCGCTGCGCTTCGGGAAGTGTCTGCGCCGCGGCCGGCAGCGGCGTCAGCATGGCAAGCAAAGCGTAGCGGAGGGTCATGGCTCTTCCTGTGGCAAATGTCAGTGGGATGGCTGGTGATGATGAAGGGGCAGCGCGGTGGTGCGCTTGATCTCCTCCATTGCGAAGGTGGAGGAGAGGTCCACGATCTTCACCATGGAGATCAGCCGCTTGTAGACCCGGTCATAGGCGGCGATGTTTTCCACCACCAATTTGAGGAGATAGTCGATCTCGCCCGCCATGCGGTAGAATTCGACCACCTCGTCCAGACCCTGAACCGCGCCGGCGAAGCGCTGAAACCAGTCTTCGGAATGCTCGCTCGCCTTGACGTGCATGAAGACGATCAGGTCCAGTCCGAGCTTGCGGGCGTTCACCAGCGTCACACGGCCGGTGATGACCTGCTCGTCCTCCAGCCGCTTGATCCGGCGCCAGCAGGCATTTTGCGACAGTCCGGTCCGCTCGGCCACGGCGGCGATCGACAGCGATCCTTCGGTTTGCAGGACATCGAGGATCCTGATGTCCTGTTCGTCCAGCCCGGCAATCGCCGCCATGCATGTCCCCCCATCCGCAGCACGGCGGCGTGTCGCCGAGCTCGCGGAAAGCTGCCCCCGTTTGCGCAGACTATCGCCGATCCATTTCAACACAAGCAGGAAGCGTGAATAAAAGTTTCTACTTCTGCCCCGGATTCTAGATCAGCCTTGCGCGCGCATCTGGCAGGCACCGCGCCATGTCCGGGCTCCCGCGCCTGGGAGCCGCGCTTTATTCGTCCGCCTTGAACCGGTGCGTCAGCGGCAGGGCGGTGGTCAGTTTCAGCACCTCCACCGCGAAGGTCGAGGTCACGTTGACGATGTTCACCGCCTTGGTGAGCCGCTTGTACACCGCGTCATAGGCGGCGATGTTCTCCACCATGAGCTTGATGAGGTAATCGACCTCGCCGGCCATGCGGTAGAATTCCACGACCTCCGGCATCTCCTGGACCGCGGCGGAGAAGCGCTCGAACCACTCCTCCGAATGCTCGCTCGCCTTCACATGGACGAAGACGGTCAGGTCGAGGCCGACCTTGGCAGGGTTGACCAGCGTCACCCGCCCGGAAATGACGCCTTCGTCCTCCAGTCGCTTGATCCTGCGCCAGCATCCGTTTTGCGAGATGCCGGTGCGCTCGGCAACCGCGGCGATCGAAAGCGCCCCGTCCTTTTGCAGCACTTCCAGTATCTTGAGATCCGCACTCTCCAGCGTCGACGATCTGGCCATCTTCATCCTCTCGTTCCGGGCGGCGCTCTACCGCAAGGGCGCGGCGCCATCCAGACCGGGAGCTAGACGGTGGGCAGCAGCGCGCGCCGAAGCATCACGAACGCGATTGCCAGCAGGTAGATGCCGAACGCGGTTTTCAGCGGGCGCGCCGGGAGCCCATGCGCCGCGGCGACGCCGAGCGGCGCGGTGATCATCGACATCGCCGCCACGGCGGCGGCGGCGGGCATGTTGACATAGCCGATCGATCCCCAGGGCAGCCCCTGCTGGCCAAGCCCGATCAGGGCGAACCCGATGGCGCTGGGCACCGCGATCAGCGTGCCGACGCCCGAGGCGGTGGCGATCGCACGGTGGATGGTGCGGCCGCACAGCGTCATCATCATGATCGCCAGCGTGCCGCCGCCGATGCCCAGCAGGGACGAAAAGGTGCCAAGGCCGGCGGCGAAGCCGATCCGCATCGTGCCGCCCGGCATCCTGTCCGTGAGCACCCGGTCGCCGAGTTGCGGCACGAGGAAGTTGATCGACATTGCGGCGACGCCTGCGCCGAAGATCACCGTCAGCACCTGCCCGTTTACATGATCCGCCAGCAGCACTCCCCCAGCGCAGCCCAGCACGATCCAGGGCGCCCAACCGCGCAGCACGTCGAACTCGACGGCATTCCGCCGTGCATGCGCCCGCAGGGATCGAAGCGACGTGACGATGATCGTCGCCGCCGACGTGCCCACCGCGACATGGGTCAGGTGGTGGGGATCGCCGCCAAAGAGCGGCAGCACGAGCAGCAGGGCCGGCACCACAACAAAGCCGCCCCCGATGCCGAACAGCCCCGCGGCAAAGCCGGCCGCCAGGCCGGCGCCGATCAACGCAAGTGCTGGAACCATGATGTCGAGCAAGGCGCATTCCCCCTGTGTTCGCCGGCAAGTGACGGATGCGCCGAAACGATGGTCCGGCGGCGTGGCTTGTGTCGGGCGGTGTCGTCTGCCGGGCACAGCCGAGGCGTGCCCCAACGATCTTGCTCTCCCCTCTGATCGCCGCGGTCCCCCGTCCGCCCTTGCGACAGCTCGAACATTGTTGGCTCACCGACCGAAGAAAGCAAGGAAAAATCTACAAAGGGGCCGTGGCGCAAAAGATCGTTCTATCCTGCATTGACAATGTCCGATTTTCCCTCCACGTTGCTGCAACGCACAAAAGGGGGTTCAGATGATCGAAGCCGACGCCCGCGAGGACCTGCTTGTCCGCGGTTATTCCCGTCGCCAGCTTGGCCGCATCGCGGCGCTGATCGGTGGCGGTGCCATGCTCGCCCCGCTCGCCGATGCGGCGCAGGCGCAGAGCAATGCCGCGCGCGGCGTGGCGGGGGCGGTGCAGATCGGCGCCAACGAATGCTGGACGGGTCCGTTTCCGGAAGCGGCCGCCGCGGCGGCGCAGATCCTCGCCCAGGGCAATCGCTACGATCCGGGGGATCACCGCGGCGCCCTGTTGAAGACGGTGGCGGCGGTCGAGCAGGTGCCGGAGGAACGTATCCTGGCCTGGCCGGGCTCAGGCGATCCGCTGGTGCGCTCCGTGATCAGCTTCTGTTCGCCGACGCGCGGGCTGGTCACCGCCGACCCCACCTTCGAATCGGCATGGCGTGCCGCGACCTGGCTGGGCGCGCCGCTAGCCAAGGTGCCGATGCAGCCGGGCAAGGGCGCGGACGTGCGCGCCATGCTGCGGGCGAACCCGGATGCCGGGCTCTATTATATCTGCACGCCCAACAATCCCACCGGCACGGTGACCCCGATCGCCGACATCGCGTGGCTGCTGGCGAACAAGCCCGCGCAGTCCGTGGTCCTGGTCGACGAGGCGTATCTGCATTTCTCCGACGCGCCCAGTGCGCTACCGCTCGCGGCCGCGCGGGGCGACGTGGTGGTGATGCGCACCTTCTCCAAGCTGTTCGGCATGGCCGGCATGCGGCTGGGGCTCACCTTCGCGCACCCGGACCTGCACAAGAAGATGATGCGCTACGATGGGCAGCAGGTCACGGGCACGCTGCCGATGACCGCCGTGGCTTGCGGCAACGCTGCCTATCCGATGGCGGACGCGATCCGTGCCCGGCGGGCGGAGATGATCGCGGTCCGCGAGGCCACGGTCGCGCGGCTCGCGCGGCACGACCTGCGCGTTCACCCGAACAGCCAGGCGAACATGATCATGGTCGATTGGAAGACCCGCAAGGCCGCGGAGATGCAGGCCGCTTTGCTCGCGCGCAAGGTGCAGATCGGGCGCAGCTGGCCGATCTGGCCGACGGTGTCGCGCGTCACCATCGGCTCGGTCGCGGACATGCGCGCGTTCAACGATGCAGTGGACGCCGTCCTCGCCTGAGGCGATGGTCGGATCGCGCGATGCGTTCCGCCGGGCTGACCAGCAACAGCCCGGTAGTCCCCCGCGCGTTCGACGCTACTCCACCGTCACCGACTTGGCGAGATTGCGCGGCTGGTCGACATCCGTGCCCTTGGCCACGGCGACGTGATAGGCCAGCAGCTGCACCGGCACCGCATAGACGAGCGGGGCGATCAGCGGATGGACCTTGGGCATGGTGATGGTCGCCAGGCAGTTCTCGCCGGCTGCCTGCACCCCGTCATAGTCGGAGATCAGGATCACCCTGCCGCCGCGCGCCTGCACTTCCTGCATGTTGCTGACGGTCTTGTCGAACAGCGGGCCGGAGGGCGCGATGACGATCACGGGCACCGCATCGTCGATCAGCGCGATCGGCCCGTGCTTCATCTCGCCGGCAGCATAGCCCTCGGCATGGATGTAGCTGATCTCCTTGAGCTTCAGCGCCCCTTCCAGCGCCAGCGGATAGTCGGTGCCGCGGCCGAGATAGAGCACGTCGCGGGCTGCCGCGACGCTGTGCGCCATCGCCTCGATCGATTCGTCATAGGCAAGCGCGCCGTTCAGCGCGGCCGGCGCCTCGGCGAGGTGCCGCACGATCGACTTCTCGTCGGCCGGGGTCAGCCTGCCCTTGGCCCGCGCGAGATTGGCGGCCAGCGCGGCGAGCACGGCGAGCTGGCAGGTAAAGGCCTTGGTGGAGGCCACGCCGATCTCCGGCCCGGCATGCGTCGGCAGCAGCAGGTCCGCCTCGCGCGCCATGGTGCTCGTCGGCACGTTGACGACGGCGGCGATCTTCTGCCCTTCGGACTTGGCGTGGCGCAGGGCCGCCAGCGTGTCGGCGGTTTCGCCCGACTGGCTGATGACGATCATCAGACCGCCCTCCTCCATCACCGGGGCGCGGTAGCGGAACTCACTGGCGACATCGAGATCGACGGGCACGCGCGCGAACTGCTCGAACCAGTATTTCGCGACCATGCCGGCATAAAAGCTGGTGCCGCACGCCACGATCGTCACGCGGCGGATCGCCGACAGGTCGAAGTCCGGGATCGGCAGCGTGACCCGCTCCTCCATCCGCTGGAGGTACGAACGCAAGGTCTGGGCGACGACGATCGGCTGCTCGTAGATCTCCTTGAGCATGTAGTGGCGATGATTGCCCTTGGAGACGAGCTCGCCCGTCACGCCGGAGATCGTCACGGGGCGCTCGACGGGATTGTTCTCGCGGTCGAAGATCTGCGCGCCCTCGCGGGTGATGACCACCCAGTCGCCTTCCTCGAGATAGGCGATGCGCTGCGTCAAGGCGGCGAGCGCCAGCGCGTCGGAACCGAGATAGGTTTCGCCATCGCCGTAACCGACGACCAGCGGCGAGCCGAGCCGCGCGCCGACCAGCAGGTCCGGATGCTGGCGGAACAGGATCGCGAGCGCAAAAGCGCCGTGCAGGCGGGGCAGCACCTCGCGCACGGCATCGGCCGGCGCCATGCCCGCTTCCACCTTCTCGCTGACGAGATGCGCGACGACCTCGGTATCGGTTTCGCTTTCCAGCGTGCGGCCGCGTGCGGTGAGTTCGTCGCGCAGCGGCTTGAAGTTCTCGATGATGCCGTTGTGCACCAGCGCCACTTCGCCCGTCGCATGCGGGTGCGCGTTGTTGGTGGTGGGGCCGCCATGCGTCGCCCAGCGCGTGTGCGCGATGCCGGTCGATCCGGGCAGCGGATCGCCCTGCAGCACCTCCGCGAGGTGGATCAGCTTGCCCGACGCGCGCCGACGCTCGATCCGGCCGTCCACCGCGGTGGCGATGCCCGCCGAGTCATAGCCGCGATATTCCAGCCGCTTGAGGCCATCGAGCAGCCGATCCGCCACCGGCGTCGCGCCGACGATGCCAACAATTCCACACATGTGCTTTGCGTCCGATCACTGGAGAATGCGGATCTGGTCGGCGGTGGCGACTTCGATCCGCGTCTGAAAGGTCTGCGTGCCATCCCGGCGGGGGAAGGCGACGCGCTGGGCGGCGCCGGTCACGCGGATGCGCTTGCCCGTCAGCATGTCCGCGGGATGCCCGCCGAGCTGCTTCGTCAGCGCGTTCACCGCCTCGGCATGGAGCACCACGGTGAGGTTCGTCGCCGCGTGATAGTCGGCATCGGAGTTCAGATAAACGTCGTAGCCGCTTGCCCCGGTGGAGCCGACCTGAAACTCGAACGTGCCGCTCACCGGCCCGGCACCCGGCGCAGCAGCCGCCGCGACGGCTTGCGCCGGGGTCAGGGTCGCGCTCTGCGCGGCGACGCCTTGCGGCGCGAGGCCCGCCAGGGCGAGGGAAACAGCAATGGTCAGCTTCATTTCTTTTCCGCCTTCTTCGCCTGCATGTGTGCCCGAAACCGTGCCGCCCAGCCGGGCTTGATCACCGACTCAGGGCGGACCAGCACCAACGCGTCGCCTTGCACGTCGCGGGTGACGACCGATCCGGCGGCGACGATGGCACCGTCGCCGATCGTGACCGGAGCCACCAGCGCGCTGTTGCTTCCAACAAAAGCGCCCTGACCGATCGATGTCCGGTGCTTGAAAAAACCGTCATAATTGCAGGTGATGGTGCCCGCGCCGATGTTCGCGCCCGCGCCGATGCTGGCATCGCCCAGATAGGTCAGGTGGTTCGCCTTGGCGCCCGCGCCCAGCGTCGCGTTTTTCAGCTCCACGAAATTGCCGACATGGCTTTCGGGCGCCAGCACCGCGCCGGGACGCAGCCGCGCGAACGGCCCGACGGTCGCCCCCTCGCCCACCGTTGCGCCCTCAACATGGCTGAAGGCGCGGATCGCCACCTTGTTGCCGATCGTCACGCCGGGCCCGAAGAACACGTTGGGTTCAATCGTCACGTCGCGCCCGATCCGCGTGTCGTGCGCGAACCACACGGTGTGCGGCGCGATCAGGGTCGCCCCGGCGGCCATCGCCTCGGCGCGACGACGCTGCTGCCAGACCTCCTCCACCATCGCCCGTTCGGCCCGGCTGTTGACCCCGGCGACCTCGTCCGCCTCCGTCTCGATCACCCTGGCCCAGCGCCCCTCGGCGATCGCGAGCAGGACGATGTCCGGCAGGTAATATTCGCCGGCCGCATTGTCGTTGCCGACCTGCTCCAGAAGGCGCCACAGGTCCGCGGCGCGCACCGCCATCAGGCCGGAATTGCAGAGGTCCACGGCGCGCTCCTCGGGGGTTGCGTCCTTGAACTCCACCATCTTGGCGATGCGGCCGTCCGATCCGGCGACGATCCGGCCATAGGCGGCGGGGTCGGCCGGGCGGAAGCCGAGCACCACCGCGCTGGGCGTGCCGTCTTCGTGCAGGGCCTCCAGCATGCGGCGCATGGTTTCGGGCCGCACCAGCGGCACGTCGCCGTAAAGGACCAGCACGTCGCCGTCGAAATCCGCCAGTGCGGCCTTCGCCTGGAGAACGGCATGGCCGGTGCCGAGCTGCTCGGCCTGCAGCGCGGTGGCCGCGCCCACCGGCGCCACCGCCGCCTCCACCTGCTCCCGCCCGGCGCCGGTCACCACCACCGTGCGCGCCGGCTCCAGCGCGCTCACCGCGTCGATCAGGTGAAGCAACATCGGCCGCCCCGCGATCGGATGCAGCACCTTGTGCAGGTCGGACTTCATGCGGGTGCCCTTGCCGGCGGCAAGGATCACGGCGGCGACGGGAGACGGCGTCTGCATGGCCCGCGCTAGTGACACGATAATCTTGCCATTGCCATACCGATGCTGTCTGTGCGCGGCGATGCGCGCCCCGCCTTTCTCCATCGTCGGCTTCGACCTCGACGGCACGCTGGTCGATACCGTGCCGGACCTTGCCGGCGCCGTGAACCATGTGCTGGCGCAGGCGGGACGCGCGCCGCTGGACGAGGACACCGTGCGCGGCCTGGTGGGCGGCGGCACGCGGCACATGCTCGAGCTGGCGCTGGCGAAGACCGGCGGCGCGGACGAGCTGCTGCTGGAACGGCTCCTGCCGGAGCTGCTGTCCTTCTACGAGGCGCACATCGCCGATGCTTCCCGCCCCTTTCCGGGCGCGGGCGAGGCGCTTCGGGCGTTGCGGGCCGAAGGCGTCCGGCTTGCCGTCGTCACGAACAAGATCGGCCGCCTGTCCCGCCGATTGCTCGAGGCGGTCGACCTTCTGGACCTGGTCGACACGGTGATCGGCGGGGACGAGGTGGAGCGCCAGAAGCCGGACTCCGCCCCGCTGACCGCCATGGTCGAGCGGCTGGGCGGCGGACGGGCGGCATTCGTCGGCGATTCGATCTACGACATGGCGGCGGCGCGCGCGGCAGCGCTGCCGGCGGTGGCGGTCTCGTTTGGCTACCGGGACCGTCCCGCGGAAGCGCTGGGCGCAGACGCCCTGATCGACAGCTTTGCCGAGCTGTTGCCGGCGTTGGAGAAACTATGACGCGGCAACGCCTGTTCCAACTCGCTTTCTGGGCGGCGCTGATCGGCGCGTGCGTGATGGCGACCCTGCCCAAGCCGCCGCACACGCCGCTGGATCCTTATGGCGACAAGGTGCAGCACATGGCCGCCTTCGCCGTGCTCGCCGCGCTGAGCGCCCTTGGCTATTCCCGCACGCCGCTGATGCGGTTGGCCGAGCGATTGAGCTTTCTCGCCGCACTGATCGAACTGGTGCAGTCGATGCCGGTCCTGCATCGCGATTGCGACATCCGGGACTGGATCGCCGACACGCTGGCGATCGGCGCGACCCTGCTGCTGGTCGCGCTGGCCCGCCGGCTCAGGGGCGGCGCCACTTGGTCCAGAGGTGACGCGCCAGCATGAGCGGCGGCATGCGCAGCCAGTGCGAGCGAACGTAGAAACCAAGACGGGTGAGCGGACGCGTTTCCCGCCCCCAGCCATCGCGCGCGAGGAGCCGGCGCAGGTAAAGCCGGTCCGCCCCGCGCAGCGATCTGCCTTCGCCGCCATATAGCGCCCCTGCGAGGCGCAGCGCACGATCGACCTCACGCTGCAGCCCGTGCCGGCAGGCTCTCTCCGCCAGCCCGTCAGTCCCGAACTGGTGGACGAGGCAATGCACGTCCCACAGGTTGCGCAGGCCGCCGGCCAGGTCGCCATCCGCGAACAGATGCGCCGCGGCGTGGACCAGCATGTCGGCGGGCGACAGCATGCGCAGCCCGTCAGGCAGGGCGACACTGTCCGCCAGCAGCCCCTCGGCATCCGGCGAGGGCCGCGCCGTCAGCGGCAGGATCGTGTGGTGCACGTCGATCATCCGGTCCCGCTCGCGATGGATCAGCGGCGGCAGTTCGTGCATCCACCGGCGGTAATAGGCGTCGTCATACGGGTCCGGCTTCAACCAGGACCAGCCGGCGGCGAGCAGTGCCTCCTCCACCTGCGGCAGGGCGTCGCGCGGCACGAGGATGTCGAGATCGCCGCACGACCGCCCTTCCCCTGCCCGGAGGCCGCCGGCCAGGAAGGCGGTGCCCTTCAGCAGCACAACCGGCACCCCGGTTGCAGCGAGTGCCCGGCGGGCCATTTCCGCCTCCCACAGCGCCTGACGCCGGTTCTGCGCGATGGAGGCGGCGGCATCGGCCAGCACGCGCGCCGCCGCTTGCGGCATCGGCTGGCCGGAAAGCCGCTTCGCCAGCGTGCCGATCAGCTGTTCCGCGCGGGCCATCGCCAGCAGCGCCGTCCACCCGTCACCGTCCAGGGCCGCCACGCTGGCCGGATCGCGCAACGCGCCCGCGAGCAGCCGGCCATCGCTCACGAGGCGGCTCAAGGGGCGGCTCACAGGGCCGCCCACAAGGCTTCCACCTGCGCCAGCGCCGAGGCGGTATCGGGGTAATCGATGGCCCGCGCCGGAACCTCCTCCGCCAGGCGCCGGGCGGCGACGAAGCCGGGTTCGCCCAGCGCCACATAATTGGTCGACGCCTGGGTCAGCCGCACGAACACCTCGCTGCGCGCCAGCACCCGCTGCGCCGGCTCGAAGCCGAAGCGGGGGAACAGCAACAGCGCCGGGATCGCCGGCTCGCGCATCGCCGCAAGGGCGCGCGCGTCGGGCACCAGATGGCGGATGTCGCCCTTGGGCGTGTCCTTCAGCAACGGGCCGAAGCGGCCATCCGGCACCGCGCGCTCCACCTCGGCGATCGCCTCGTTCTTCAGGCTGACGAGCCGCGGAAAGGCGTGCACCCGTCCGCTTGCCGGATCGACAAGCGCGAACTCGTCGCCCATGAGGCGCCAGCCCCGCGCGGAAAGCAGCGCCCCAAGCGTCGACTTGCCCGCGCCGGAAATCCCGGTCATCAGCAAGGCCCGCCCTTCCCGCTCCACCGCCGAGGCATGGAGCAGCAGGTAGCGGCGCTGGCCCAGCGCCATCTGCAGGTTCATCGCCATCTCCGCCGCGAGCAGCCCCTGCGCCAGCGGCAGCGGCGCCGCGTCCGGGATCATGAAATCCCCGCCGATCATCACCGACGGGCGCAGAAAGCGACGCAGGGGACCCGGCGCGAAGAGACGGACGGTGAAGTCCGGCACGCCATCGTCCGGCGCCGGATAGTCGCGGTAGAGCGCGCGCAGCGCGCGGATGGGCTCCGGCCGGTCGGAACCGATGCGAAAGCCCACCGGGCCGATGCGCAGGGCATGTGCGTGCCTCACCAGCGCTCCACCAGCCCTGCGTCCACCAGCTCCTCCAGCCGCGCCGTCAAGGCGGCGTCGTCGCGTTCCAGATCGAAGCGGGCGGCCAGCGCCGCGGCGAGCTCCGCCACCGTCCATTCGCCCTCGCCCATCGTGTCGAGCAGCTCCGGGGCAGGCGTGGACAGCAGGTGGGTGATGCCCGACGGGCGGTGATACAAGGCGGTGAACGCGTCCAACGGCGCGACCAGAAGATCCGCCCGCGGACCGGCGCGGAAGCGCGTCACGGCGTTCAGCCGCGCGGCATCTGCAACGATGCGAAACAGGTGAAGCCGCTGGTGCCGGACTGCAGGTTGCGGATGTAGCTGATATACGCGCGGTTCTGCTCGTCGCTGTACGTGCCGGGCAGGCGTCCGCCCGAGATCGCGCTGCGCACTTCCTCGCCGGTATAGGCGCGTGCGGGCGGCGCAAACGCGCCCGGCGTGCCGGCGGCGACCACCTTGCCGTCCGCCGCGATATAGCTGCCCGCGCGACCGGGATCGGGCACGGGAACCTGGCAGGTCAGCACGGAGGCGTTGGTTTGCGCCAGGGCCGGGCGGATCGACAGCACCGCGCTGGCGCCCACCGCGCCCAGCATCAGCGCACGGCGGCGGGTGGTGCCTTCCGGCGAAGGGGCCTGGTCGCTCATCTCGTCCGCCATAGTCCCAAGCCCTTTCACAATCGTTTCCGGGAGGCAAGCGCACGCTGGCGACGCGTGGCACGTTTCGGTACAGCGGGCCGCCATGCTGCCCGCCGCCACCCAGCGCACCTTCTCCGCCCTTGTCCTGGTTGCCGTGGCCGCGGGGGCGGTGGCGATGGTGACGCAGGACTGGGCGGCGTCGCTGATCACCCTGGTGGGAGGCGTGGCGGCCGTGCTGCTCGGCATCGGCGCACCGGTTTCCCGCGAGGAACTGCCGGGCATGCTGGCCGGGGCGCCGGCCGCGCCGATCGGCATGGACGAACTGATCGAAGCGGTGGGGCAGCCGATGCTGATCGTCGCCAACGGGCGGGTGCAGCACGCCAACCAGTCCGCCTGCGCGCTGCTGGGCCAGCATATCGTGGGCGAGGACGTGCGCCTCGCCATCCGTCACCCGGGCGCGGCGGAGCGGCTCGCCACGGGCGAGCCGTTCGACGGAACCGTCGATCTGGTCGGCCTGGGGGCGCTAGACCAGCGCTGGCAGATGAAGATCTCCACGGCCGCGGGCGGGCAGAAGATCGTGCACCTTGTCGACCAGACGGGAAGCTATGCCGCCGAGCGGATGCGCGTGGATTTCGTCGCCAATGCCAGCCACGAACTGCGCACGCCGCTGGCCTCGATCCTGGGCTATATCGAGACGCTGGAAGACGAGGCCGGCGACGAGCCTGCCCTGCGCCGCCGGTTCCTGAAGGTGATGTTCGATGAGGCACGCCGCATGCAGCGGCTGGTGGAGGACCTCATCTCGCTCAGCCGGATCGAGGCGGAGAAATATCGCCTACCGGACACGCCCGTGGACCTGCTGGACCTGACCAACGATGTGCATGCCGAACTCGCCCGCGCGGCGGACGGGCGTGGCGGCGACATCGTGACGGCGCTGGCCGACGACGTGCCCCCCGTTACCGGCGACCGGGCGCAGCTTTCGCAATTGCTGCACAACGTCATCGGCAATGCCCTGAAGTACGGCCGGCCGGGGACGCCGGTGACGGTGCGCCTCGGCCGCGACGGCCGCATGGTGCGCCTGTCGGTCAGCGACGAAAGCGACGGCATCGCCCCGGCTCACCTGCCGCGCCTGACCGAACGCTTCTACCGCGTGGATGCCGGGCGCAGCCGGGCGGCGGGGGGCACGGGCCTGGGCCTGGCCATCGTCAAGCACATCGTGGAGCGCCATCGCGGCCGCCTGGACATCACCAGCGTGGTGGGCACCGGCACCACCATCACCGTGCTGTTGCCGCCACACGGGAGCGCTGTCACGAAAGCGTAACTGGAGTGTCACACAGGGCGCGCGTCGGGACTCTATAGCCACGACTCACAACAAGGCCCGATGTTCCGCTCCCTCGCCTTTTCCGCGCTCGCGCTGCTCGCGACGTCGGCCTGCCACGATCAGGCCAGCGGCGGCACGGGCGCGCGCGCGCAGATTCGCGCGGTGGGCTCCTCCACCGTCTACCCATTCACCGCGATGGTGGCGGAGGCGTTCGTGGCGGCAACGCCCGACGCGCGCACCCCGGTGATCGAGTCCACCGGCACCGGCGCCGGCATGAAGCTGTTCTGTGCCGGCATCGGCGCGGCGCATCCGGACATCGCCGACGCTTCCCGCCGGATCAAGGCGAGCGAATACCGCACCTGCCGGGCGAACGGTGCGGCGGCGTTGCTGGAGGTCGAGGTCGGCCTGGACGGGATCGCCTTCGGCGAGGCGATGAACGGCCCGCGCCTCGCGCTCACGCCCGCCGACCTTTACCGCGCGCTGGCCGCGGCGCCGGGCGGCCGGCCGAACACCGCGCGCACGTGGCGGGACGTGAATCCCGCGCTGCCGTCCGTGCCGATCCAGGTCTATGGTCCGCCCGCCACCAGCGGCACCCGCGACGCGATGGCCGAGCTGATCCTGACGCGCGGCTGCGAGGAAGCGGACGCCTCGGCTCGGCAGCTCGCGACGACCAGCCCCGATGCGCACAAGGCCCGCTGCACCCGCATCCGGGAGGACGGCGCCTATGTCGACATGGGGGAGAACGACAACCTCATCATCCAGAAGCTGCAGGCCAATCCGCAGGCGATCGGCGTGTTCGGCTATTCGTTCCTGGAAGAGAATGAGGGGGCGGTCCGCGGCCTGCCGCTGGACGGCGTGATACCGAGCTACGACGCGATTGCCGACGGGCGATACCCCGGCTCGCGCCCGCTCTACATCTACGTGAAGAAGGCGCACCTCGAGGCGGTGCCGGGGCTGGCCGCCTTTCTTGCCGCCTACGCCCGCGCCTGGGGCCCGGACGGTCCGCTGGTCCGCCGCGGGCTGATCGTGGCGCCCGCCGACGTGCGCGCGCGATCGGCGGCGGTGATCGCCCGCCAGACTCCGCTCGATCCGGCGACCCTGCGATGAGCGCGCCGACGCTTCTCCTGCTGATCCTGGGCCTGGCGCTGATCGGCTGGCTGGCGGCGCGCACCCGCGCGGCGGCCTTTGCCACACGCCCGGGACAGCGCTCGCCCGCCCTGCCGGGGCACCATGCCACCTTTGTTGCGCTGTGCACGCTGGCGCCGGCACTGCTGTTCGTGGCGCTGTGGACCACGATCTCGCCGGCGCTGGTGACCGACCGCGTGCTGGCCAGCCCTGCCGCCGCGCAACTGCCCCCGTCCGGGTTCGAGCGCGCCTCGATCCTTTCGGAAGCGCGCAGCCTTTCCGACCATGGCCTGGGCGCCGCCTTTCACCCGCTCGCCGCCCGCCTCGCCCCGGCCTATGACGAGGCGCAGGGCCATTACGATGCGCTTGCCGCCGGGATCGCGCTGCTGCTGGCGTTTGGCAGCGGCGCGGCGGCGTGGCTGCGCGTGCGGCCGGGCCTGCGCGCGCGGCGCCATGTGGAGCGCGGCGTGATGGCGCTGCTGCTTGCCGCGTCGCTGATCGCGATCCTCACCACTGCCGGCATCTTCCTCAGCCTGGTCCTGGAAAGCTGGCGCTTCTTCCAGCTGGTGCCCGTGGGCGACTTCCTGACGGGCACGCACTGGAGCCCGCAGGTGATCGATCCGGCCGATCCGGGCGGCACGCTGGGCGCCGTGCCGCTGTTCTGGGGCACGTTCTTCATCGGCGCGGTGATCGCCACGGCGGTAGCCGTGCCGCTGGGCCTGATGAGCGCGATCTATCTCACCCAATATGCCGCGCCGCGCACCCGCCGCTGGGTAAAGCCGGTGATCGAGGTGCTCGCCGGCGTCCCCACCGTCGTCTACGGCTATTTCGCGGCGCTCACCGTGGCGCCGGCCGTACGCCAGCTCGGCGTGGCGATCGGCATCGAATCCGCTTCCTCGGAAAGCGCGCTGGCGGCGGGGCTCGTCATGGGCATGATGATCATTCCGTTCGTGTCCTCGATCGCCGACGATTCGCTGGCCGCCGTGCCTGCTGGGATGCGCGACGGCAGCCTGGCGGTGGGCGCGACCCTGTCCGAGACGGTGACGCGCGTGATCGTGCCCGCCGCGCTGCCCGGCGTGGTCGGCGGCATCCTGCTCGCCGTCAGCCGCGCCATCGGCGAGACGATGATCGTGGTGATGGCGGCATCGGGCATCGCCACCCTCACGCTCAACCCCTTCGCACCCGCCACCACCGTGACCAAGCAGATCGTCGACCTGCTGACCGGGGAGGCGGAGTTCGACAGCGCCAAGACGCTGGCCGCCTTTGCGCTCGGGCTCACCCTGTTTCTCATCACCCTGCTCCTCAACATAATCGCGCTGGGCGTGGTGAAGCGGTATCGGGAAGCCTATGAATAGCGCCGTGCCCGCGGACGAGCGCCGGCGCCGGTTGCGGCAGCGCCATGCGGCGGAGCGTCGCTTCCGCCTGGCCGGGGCGGCGGCCGTGCTGATCTCGGCAGGCTTCCTGCTGTTCCTGCTCGCCACCATGGTTTCGGGCGGCCTGCGCGGCTTCACCCGCACGCAGATCGCCCTGCCGGTGGACTTCGCTGCGGCGGGCCTGCCCCTCGATCCCGGGCAGCTGGAAGGGCGCGAGGGCGCAGCGAGCCTCGCCGGCGCCGGGTTCGAGGGGTTGACGGACCATGCCGCCATTGCCGCTTTCGGACCGCACGGCGCGCGCCTCCTGTCCGATGCCGCCTGGATCAGCGTGCGGAATGCCGTGCGCCGCGATCCGTCGCTGCTCGCGCGTCGCGCGGTGATCCAGGTACCGGCAGCCTCCGGCATCGACATCGCCTTCAAGGGCCGCGGCACGCCCGAAGCGGAAGCCGAGGTCGCCAGCCTTGCGCGCCGCTCGGCGATCTCGTCTCATTTCAATGCGGCCCTGTTCTCCGCCGCCGATTCCACCGACGCGGCGGCAGTGGGGGTCTGGGGCGCGCTGAAGGGCTCGCTGCTGACCATGGCGGTGACCCTGGGGCTGGCCTTTCCGGTCGGCGTGCTGGCCGCACTCTACCTGGAGGAATATGCGCCGCGAAACCGCTGGACGGATCTGATCGAGGTATCGATCAACAATCTCGCCGCCGTTCCGTCGATCATCTTCGGGCTGCTCGGCCTGGCGCTGTTCCTGAACACGCTCGGCCTGCCGCGTTCCGCGCCGCTGGTCGGCGGGCTGACGCTGGCGCTGATGACCATGCCGGTGATCGTGATCGCCGGTCGCAACGCGATCAAGGGCGTGCCCCCTTCCATCCGCGACGCCGCGCTGGCGGTGGGCGCCTCGCCGGTGCAGGTGGTGTTCCACCACGTCCTGCCGCTCGCATTACCGGGCATCCTGACGGGTACCATCATCGGCATGGCGCGCGCGCTGGGCGAGACGGCGCCGTTGCTGATGATCGGCATGCGCGCCTTTGTCGCCGCGCCGCCCGATCGATTGACCGATCCGGCGACGGCGCTGCCGGTGCAGATTTTCCTGTGGTCCGACGAGGTGAACCGCGGCTTCGTGGAGAAGACCAGCGCCGCGATCCTCGTCCTCCTCTTCGTTCTCCTCGCGATGAACGGCCTGGCCGTTTACCTGCGCAACCGTCTCGAGACCCGCTGGTGACCCTTCCCAACCGCTCCAAGATCGAAGCAAAAGGCGTGAGCGTCTTTTACGGCGACAACCAGGCGATCCGTGACGTGTCGCTGAACATCGACCAGGACCGCGTTACGGCCTTTATCGGCCCGTCCGGCTGCGGCAAGTCGACCTTCCTTCGCACCCTCAACCGCATGAACGACACCATCGCCGGCGCGCGGGTGGAGGGCGAGATCCGGCTGGACGGCGACGACATCTACGCGTCCGGCATGGACGTGGTGGAACTGCGCGCGCGGGTGGGCATGGTGTTCCAGAAGCCGAACCCCTTCCCCAAGTCCATCTACGAGAACGTGGCCTATGGCGCGCGCATCCACGGGCTGGCGCGCTCGCGCGAGGCGTTGGACGCGGTGGTCGAGCAGGCGCTGACCCGCGCCGGCCTGTGGAACGAGGTGAAGGACCGGCTGAAGGATTCCGGCACGGCCCTGTCGGGCGGCCAGCAGCAGCGTTTGTGCATCGCCCGCGCCATCGCGGTCGACCCGGAAGTGATCCTGATGGACGAGCCGTGCTCCGCGCTCGACCCGATCGCCACCGCGCGCATCGAGGAGCTGATCCACGAGCTGCGCGGCCGCTATGCCATCGCCATCGTCACCCACAACATGCAGCAGGCCGCCCGCGTGTCGCAGGTGACCGCCTTCTTCCACATGGGGCAATTGGTGGAACATGGCGACACCGCGCAGCTGTTCACCAGTCCGCGCGAGGAACGCACCAAGGACTATATCACCGGCCGGTACGGCTGAGAGCGGATTAGATGATGGAACATACCGTCAAAGCGTTCGACCACGACATCGGCCAGCTGCGCGGGCTGATCGCGCAGATGGGCGGGCTCGCCGAACAGGCGATCGCCCGTGCGATGGAAACGCTGCGCCGCCAGGATCTGGAAGGCGCGGCCGAGATCGTCGCCGGCGACAAGGCGATCGACGCGCTGCAGATCCAGGTGGAGGCGCTGGCCGTGCGCATCATCGCCCTGCGCGCGCCCATGGCCGACGACCTGCGCGAGGTCGTCGCGGCCCTGAAGATCGCCGGCGTGGTGGAGCGGATCGGCGACTATGCCAAGAACATCGCCAAGCGCGTGCCGTCCATCGAATGGCACAGCGAGGTGGAGCCGCTGTCCGTGCTGCCGGCGATGGCGACCCTGGCGGTGAACATGGTGCGCGATGCGCTGGACGCCTTTGCCGCGCGCGATGCGGAGGGCGCCACCCGGGTGGCCGCCAGCGACCGCGCGCTGGACGATTTCTACAACTCGCTGTTCCGGATCCTCGTCACGCACATGATGGAGAACCCGAAGACCATCGGCCAGATGGCGCACGTGCTGTTCATCGCCAAGAATCTCGAGCGCGTCGGCGATCATGCCGTCAACGTCGCCGAGATGGTCCATTTCGCCGCAACCGGCGCCCACATGGCCGAGCGCGACCGCGGCCACTCACCCGTTCAGTAAACCAGGGGGATAAACGCACATGGCCCAGGCCCGCATGCTGTTGGTGGAGGACGATGCCGCGCTCGCCGAGCTCGTCGAGTTCCATTTCCGCCGCGAGGATTTCGAGGTGGTGCGCACCGCCGATGGCGAGGAGGCACTGCTGCTCGCCAAGGAACAGACCCCCGACATCGTCCTGCTCGACTGGATGATCGAGGGGCTGTCCGGCATCGAGGTCTGCCGTCGCCTGCGTCGCATGGGCGAGACGCAGAACGTGCCGATCATCATGCTCACCGCGCGTGGCGAGGAAGAGGACCGCATCCGCGGGCTGGAGACGGGCGCGGACGATTACGTCACCAAGCCGTTCTCCCCACGCGAGCTGGTGGCCCGCGTGGGTGCGGTGTTGCGCCGCGTTCGCCCCGCGCTGGCGGGCGAGACGATGAGCTATGCCGATGTCGAGATGGACACGGTGGGCCACAAGGTGCGCCGCAACGGCGAGGTGATCCCGCTGGGGCCGACCGAGTTCCGCCTCCTGAAGCACTTCCTCGAACATCCCGGCCACGTCTTCTCGCGCGAGCGGCTGCTCGACAGCGTGTGGGGGCATGACAGCGACATCGAGAGCCGCACGGTGGACGTGCATATCCGCCGGCTGCGCAAGGCGATCAACATCGGCGATCGCCCCGACATCATCCGCACGGTGCGTTCCGCGGGCTATGCGCTGGATTCTGGCGAGTAGCGCAAAAGAGTCGGACCCATTTGCGCAAAAGGGCGTTGGACCTCCCAGCGATCGTTACGGTCGCGATCAAATCCAGGAGGATTCCTCATGAAGCTCTTTCTCTTGGGCGCGGCCGCTCTGATCGCTGCTCCCGTCATGGCGCAGGTTTCGTCGTCGGTTGGCTCGAATTCGACCATCACGAACAGCCCGAGCCAGTCGACCGACCAGGCCGCTCCCGCCGATCCCTCGACAATGCAGCAGACCCCGCCGACCGACCAGTCGACGCAGACCACCAACGCGCCGGCCGATGGCTCCATGCAGCCGCCCATGGGCCAGGGCACCATGGGTCAGCCGCCGATGGGCGCTGCGCCGACCGGTGGCCAGATCGTGATGGGTCCGATGAACACCACGCCGCCGCCGGCCGCCGTGACGAATCCGCCCGTCTGCAAGCGCGGCCAGACCGACGATTGCATCGAGCCGGGTGCCCGCCGCGCGCGTCGCCGCTAAGCCCGATCAGCATACCGTAGCGTCAAAAGCCTACGTGTTGCGTCGCGAGAGCGCTCTCCATAAGGAGGGCGCTCTTTCGATTCTGCGAGGAGCTCTCATGTCCATCCGCTTCGACAATCGCGTTGCCATCGTCACCGGTGCCGGCGGCGGTCTCGGCCGCGCTTACGCGCTGGAACTCGCCAGGCGCGGCGCCAAGGTGGTGGTCAACGACCTCGGCGGCAGCCGCGACGGCACCGGCCATTCCGACGCCGCGCTGAAGGTGGTCGAGGAGATCGAGGCGGCCGGCGGCGAAGCCATGTCCAACGGTGGCAGCGTCACCGAATACGAGCAGATGGTGGAAATGGTCGCGCGCGCCAAGGAGAAGTGGGGCGGCGTTCACATCCTCATCAACAATGCCGGCGTGCTGCGCGACAAGACCTTCGTGAAGATGGAGCCGGCCGACTTCAAGTTCGTGATCGACGTGCATCTCAACGGCTCGGCCAATTGCGCCAAGGCGGTATGGGAAATCATGCGCGAGCAGGCTTATGGCCGCATCCTGATGACCGCATCCTCCAGCGGCCTGTACGGCAATTTCGGCCAGGCGAACTATGGCGCGGCCAAGCTCGGCCTCGCCGGCCTCACCAAGACGCTGTACCTCGAGGGTGCGAAGTACAACATCAAGGTCAACACGCTGGCCCCCACCGCCGGCACGCGCATGACCGAGGACCTGTTCCCCAAGGAGGCGTTTGACGCCTTCTCGCCGGAAAAGGTCGCCCCCGCGGCGCTCTACCTGGTCAGCGAGGATGCGCCGACCAACGCCATCATCGGCGCCGGCGCCGGGGTCTTCCAGGCGGCATACGTCACCCTCACCCAGGGCAAGCTGCTGACCGGCGACGAGCTGTCGCCCGAAGGCATTGCGGCGCACTGGGCGGAGATCACTGATCGCACCGGCGAGATGGTGCCGCAGGCGGGCGGCGAGCAGTCGATGAGCATCCTGCGCAAGCTGCAGGGCCAGTAAGCACGGCAACCTTGCTGTGTTGACGATCTAACACACCCGTGACACACTCCCCCCTCCAACAGGGGAGTGCTGTTTCATGTACAGCGAGACGGACATCGATGGCGCGGTCGCCGCAGGGGCATTGAGCCCGGATGCGGCGGCCGGGTTGCGCAGCTTCGTGGCGACCAGTCGCGCCACACCGGCGGTGGACGAGGAGTCCTTTCGCCTGCTCACCGGCTTCAACGACATCTTCGTGTCCATCGCCATCGCGCTGGTGCTCGCGGCGGTGGCGTGGATCGGCCAGAGCCTGTGGGCGCCGCTGGGCGGCGTTGCGGTCGCCGCCGTCGCCTGGGGACTGGCCGAGTATTTCACCGGACGCCGCCGGATGGCGTTGCCGTCGATCCTGCTGCTGCTCGCGTTCGTGGCCGGCGTCGGGTCGGCGCTGGTGTCGCTGATCGTCCTCAACCACGAGGCGCTGGGTTTTGTCCGCAACCAGCCGGATACCGATGCACAGCGGCAGATCGCCGCGGCGCTGGCCGCCGGCGTCGCCGCCATCACCGCCGGCGCCGCCTGGCTGCACTGGCGTCGCTTCATGGTGCCGATCACGGTGGCCGCCGGCGCGGTCGCGGTGGTCGGCGTGGTGCTGGGGCTGGTGACGGCGCTGATCCCCGCCGCGCGCGAGGCGATCTTCCCGCTGGTGCTGCTCGCGGGGCTGGCGATGTTCGCCTTCGCCATGCGCTGGGACATGAGCGACCGCGAGCGCCGCACCCGCCGCTCGGATGTCGCGTTCTGGCTCCATCTCGCTGCCGCGCCGATGATCGCGCATGCCTTGTTCCAGATGCTCGGCATCTTCAACGGGGAGATAGGGCCGGGCATCGCCGCGGTCGTGCTGGTGCTGTACGTCGCGTTTGCCTTTGTCGCGCTGGCGGTGGACCGGCGGGCGCTGCTGGTGTCCAGCCTCGCCTACGTGCTGTACGCGCTGTACGCACTGTTCCATACCACGGGTGCCGTGGAGCTGGCCTGGGCACTGACCGGCCTGGTCATCGGATCGGCGCTGCTGACGCTTTCCGCCTTCTGGCAGACCATGAGGCGGCAGGTGGTGGGCGTGCTCGGCGGGCTGGCGCACCGGCTGCCCCCGGTCGCGACATTGTCGCACGCCTGAATGGAGGGGCTCCCGGGCGGAGCCCCTTCCCTATTCGACGATCTTGAGCAGCCGGCGCTCGACCGGCGCGAGGACGGGGCCAAGGTCATGGCCCCGCTTCAGCACCGCGCCATGCTCGCCAATCAGCGCCCACATGCCTTGCCGCGCCCGCAGCGCCGGGCGTTTCTCGATGCGGAACTCGGGTCGTTCGGCCGCGCGGCGGAAGGCGGCGAAGACGGCCGCGTCCTTGCCCAGGTCCATCGCGTAATCGCGCCAGTGCCCGGCCGCCACCATGCGGCCATACAGGTCGAGGATGCGCGTCAGCTCCGCCCGGTCGAAGCCGACCTGGCTCGGCCGGCCAGCAGCAAGCGGAAAGGGGGTGACGATGCCCATCAGGCGCGATCGCGCTCTTCTTCACCGCGCTCGGCCAGCAGCATGTCGAGCCGGCGCCGCAGCGTCTCGATCTCGCACCGCATGACCTCGAACTTCTGCGTCTGCGGATCGAACTGCTCGCTACACGGCGTGCCGTAGGGGACAAAGGCAGGACGCGGCATCGCTCCGCCTTCCACCACCGTCGGGCGGGCAGGAATGCCCACCATCACCGCGCCGGTCGGCACGTCGCGCGTGACCACCGCATTGGCGCCGACCCGCGCGCCCTGCCCGACGACGATCGGGCCGAGCACCTGCGCGCCCGAGCCGATGATCGCCCCGTCGAGGATGGTCGGGTGGCGCTTGCCGGGGGCGCCATTGTCCGGGCTCGTCCCGCCCAGCGTCACGCATTGGTAGATGGTGACGTTGTCGCCGATCTCCGCCGTTTCGCCGATCACCACGAAGCCATGGTCGATGAAGAAATTGCGGCCGATGGTCGCGCCCGGATGGATGTCGATCGCGGTCCAGGCGCGCGCCACGTGGTTGATGAGGCGGGCAAGGAAGAACAGGCGGGCGCGGTACAGCCGGTGCGCGATACGGTGGAAAGCAAGCGCCCAGACACCGGGGTAGAGCAGAATTTCCGCGCGGCTGCGCGGCGCCGGATCGCGCGCCTTGATCGAATCGAGATAGGCGATCATGCGCTCCATCCGGTTGCCCTCTTCTTCCTCAAGCCCGGCATCTAGGCATTTCACCGCGCGAATTAAACCCGCGCACCGCGGCAACTTGCCGGAACCAAACCCCATCTTGCTTGTAGGATATCGCTTGTGACGGCACCGTCGGCACATCTTCCTTGCGCGGAGCGCTCAACGCATGCCCGATCTTGCCGCTGTCGACTGGTCCGCGATCCTGCCGTTCATTGCCGTCGGGTTCGCCGCCCAGATCGTCGACGGGGCGCTGGGCATGGCATTCGGCCTCATCAATTCCACCATTCTCGTCAGCGTGCTGGGCGTTCCCCCCGTTGTCGCCTCGGCGAGCGTGCATGCGGTGGAGACGTTCACCACCGCCGCGTCCGGCATCAGCCATGTGCTGCATCGCAACGTGAATTGGCAGCTGTTCCTGCGCCTGATGATCCCCGGCGTGATCGGCGGGGTTCTCGGCGCCTATGTCCTGTCCAGCGTGGATGCGGGCGTCGCCAAGCCGTTCGTCATGGCGTATCTTGCGTGCATCGGCCTGTACCTCCTGTTTCGCGCCTGGCGCGGCGAGGTCGAGCGGCGCGAGCCGCGGGTGATCGCCCCGCTCGGCCTGGTCGGCGGCTTCCTGGATGCGGCCGGCGGCGGCGGCTGGGGGCCGGTGGTGACCAGCAACCTGCTGATCCAGGGAACGGAGCCGCGCCAGACGATCGGCACCGTGAACACCGCCGAGTTCTTCCTGACGAGCACCGTTTCCCTGACCTTCTTCCTTGCGATGGGCTGGAAGGCCTTCACCCTGGCCACGGTGGGGCTGCTGATCGGCGGCATCGCCGCGGCGCCGCTCGGTGGCTTGCTCGCGAAGCGTGTTCCTGCCCGTCCGCTGATGGCGATCGTCGGCGTGCTGCTTTCCCTGACGAGCGCCTGGACCGTCTACCAGGCGGTTGCGCAATGAGTACGCTCCGGCGCATCGATTGGAATTGATCGACAAAAGCGATCAGTGCAGGACAATCTATCAATTTGCCCTGCGCTGCAGCATCCCTATCTGCGGTGCAGCAATTCATTACCCACCGACACACGGAGAAACGCATGTCGCTCATCGGAACCACGGTGCTCCCCTTCGCCACGACCGCCTACAAGGAAGGCAAGTTCGTGCCGATCACGGACGCCGACACCCGCGGCAAGTGGGCGGTGTTCTTCTTCTACCCGGCCGATTTCACCTTCGTCTGCCCGACCGAGCTGGAAGACCTCGCTGACGCGTACCCGACCCTCCAGAAGATGGGCGTCGAGGTCTATTCCGTGTCCACCGACACGCACTTCAGCCACAAGGCCTGGCACGACACCTCGCCCGCGATCGGCAAGATCAACTATTACATGCTGGGCGACCAGAACCACGTCATCTCCAACAACTTCCAGATCCTGCGCGAAGGCCAGGGCCTGGCCGATCGCGGCACGTTCGTGGTCGATCCGGACGGCGTGATCCAGCTGATCGAGGTCACCTCGGAGGGCGTCGGCCGCAATGCGCAGGAGCTGCTGCGCAAGATCAAGGCCGCGCAGTACATCGCCGCGCACCCGGGCGAGGTCTGCCCCGCCAAGTGGGAAGAGGGGGAGGAGACGCTGGCTCCTTCGCTCGACCTCGTCGGCAAGATCTAAGCGTTACCTCAGCCCCCTGAGGTCCCAAGGCCCGGGGCGAGGCACGCGCTTCGCTCCGGGTTTTTGTTTCTCCCCGTCATCCCGGCCTCGTGCCGGGGGCCACTTCGCCGGCCGCAAGCCGGCTCGTGGTCAGCGCGGGACGGAGCCGCGGGCTTTGCTCCGGCGGCACAGTGGACCCCGGCATGAGGCCGGGGTGACCAAGAGGACGGTATCCATGCTCGACGCCAATCTGACGCAGCAGCTCAAGGCCTATCTGGTCAACATCCGCGAGCCCATCGAACTCGTCGCCAGCCTGGACGACAGCCCGAAGTCGCAGCAGATGCGCGAGCTGATCGACGAGATCGCGGCGCTTTCCGGCCAGGTCTCGGTGGCCGAGGGCCAGGACGCGCGCACGCCCAGCTTCCTCATCCGCCGGGTGGGCACCGACACGGCCGTGCGCTTCGCCGGCCTGCCGATGGGCCATGAATTCACCTCGCTGGTGCTGGCCCTGCTCCAGGTCGGCGGCCACCCGTCCAAGGCCGCGCCGGAGCTGCTCCAGCAGGTCCGCGACCTGGACGGCAGCTTCGCCTTCGAAACCTATTTCTCGCTGTCGTGCCAGAACTGCCCGGACGTGGTGCAGGCGCTGAACCTGATGGCGGTGCTCAACCCCGGCATCACGCACACCGCGATCGATGGCGGCCTGTTCAAGGAAGAGGTGGACGCCCGCAAGGTGATGGCCGTTCCCACGATCTTCCTCAACGGCGAGCCGTTCGGCCAGGGTCGCATGGAGCTGGAGCAGATCGTCGCCAGGCTCGACACCGCCGCGGAAGCACGCGCGGCGAAGAAGATCGCGGCCAAGGATCCGTTCGACGTCCTCGTCGTCGGCGGCGGCCCGGCCGGTGCCTCCGCCGCGATCTACACCGCGCGCAAGGGCATCCGCACCGGTATCCTTGCCGAGCGGTTCGGCGGCCAGGTGCTCGACACCGCCGCCATCGAGAACCTGATCTCCGTGCCGCACACCGAGGGGCCGAAGCTCGCCGCCGATCTCGAGCGCCACGTGCGCGAATATGAGGTCGACATCATGAACCTGCAGCGTGCCGAGAAGCTGATCCCGGCGCGCCACGAGGGCGGCCTGCACGAAGTCGTGCTGGCGAGCGGCGCCAGCCTCAAGGCGCGGACGCTGATCCTTTCCACCGGCGCGCGCTGGCGGACGATGAACGTTCCGGGCGAGGACGAGTACCGCAACAAGGGCGTGGCCTATTGCCCGCACTGCGACGGCCCGCTGTTCAAGGGCAAGCGCGTGGCGGTGATCGGCGGCGGCAACTCCGGCGTGGAGGCGGCGATCGACCTTGCCGGCATCGTCGCGCACGTCACGCTGATCGAGTTCGACAGCGACCTGCGCGCCGACGCGGTGCTCCAGCGCAAGCTGGCGACGCTGCCCAACGTGCAGGTCATCACCTCGGCGCTCACCACCGAGGTGCGCGGCAATGGCGAGCAGGTGGTGGGCCTGACCTACAAGAACCGCAACACCGACGATCTGCATGAAATCGCGCTGGAAGGCATCTTCGTCCAGATCGGGCTGGTGCCGAACACCGAATGGCTGCGCGATGCCGTCGCGCTGACCCCGCGCGGCGAGATCGAGGTCGATCATCGCGGCGAAACCTCGCGCCCCGGCATCTTCGCCGCGGGCGACGCCACCACCGAGCCGTACAAGCAGATCGTGGTGGCGATGGGCTCCGGGTCCACCGCGGCGCTGTCCGCCTTCGACTACCTCATCCGCCTGCCGGAAGAGGAACTGGAAGCGGTGGCCGCCTAGACGCTAAGGAGCGGGCTCTCGCGTGATGCGGGAGCCCGCCTGCGAGGAGTTGCCGCCCTGCCCGCCACCTATCTTCCGACGCTCAAGCAGCTCCAGTATCTCGTCGCGCTGCATGACCATGGCCATTTCGGCCGGGCGGCGGACGCCTGTTTCGTCACGCAATCCACCCTTTCGGCGGGCATCCGCGAGCTGGAAACGCTGATCGGCGTCACCCTGGTGGAGCGGACGCGGCGGGTGGTGCGCTTCACGCCGCTGGGCGACAGCATCACCGCAAAGGCGCGCAAGGTGCTGCGCGAGGCGGAGGAGCTGGGCGACCTGGCGCGCGCCGCGGGCCGCCCGCTGTCCGGCGAGATGCGGATGAGCGTGATCCCGACGATCGCGCCCTTCCTGCTCCCGCGCATCCTGCCGAAGCTGCGCCGCGATTATCCGGACCTCCGCCTGTTCCTGCGCGAGGAGCCGAGCGCGGCGGCATGCGAGAACCTGCAGAACGGGCGCACCGACTGCGTGCTGCTCGCCCTGCCCTTTTCCTGCGGCGAGATCAGTTTCGAGCCGCTGTTCGACGATCGGCTCTTCGTCGCGGGGCCGGCGGCCGAGCTGGGCTCCATCGATCTGGCGATGCCTGCCGACGAGATCGACGAGACGCGTCTGCTGCTGCTGGAGGACGGGCATTGCCTGAAGGACCATGCCCTGGCCGCCTGCAACCGCCCGGAGCTGCGCGCCGAGGCGACGATGCTGGGCACGTCGCTGCACACGATCGTGCAGATGGCGGACAACGGACTGGGCGTGACCATGCTGCCGGAAATGGCGATCCGGGCCGGCATTCTCGACCATACCGGCCTGGCCGCGCGACCGCTGGCGGCGGACAATCCCGCGCGCCGCATTGCGCTTGCCTGGCGCCCCGCCTCGCCGCGAGAAAAGGACTTTCGCTTGCTCGCCGGCGTTCTCGCCGCAGCGCACTAGCGCCTGGGCAGTGCTAAGTCATACGACAGGCGATACAAAGTTTGCGACGAAAGCCACCAATCGACACTTTACATCGCGCCGCAGCATGACAACTTTGTGAATATCCATTCGCAACGGAGGCACCTGCCTATGAACACCCTGTTCCGTCTGACGGCCCTTGGCACCAGTGCGCTGATCGCCGTGGCGCCGCTTGCCGCCAAGGACAAGGACAAGAAGAAGGACCAGCCGCAGCAGATCGCCGCCGGCCGCACGCCCATGCCGCAGCCCGCCGAGGAGCCGGCACCGGCGCCGCAACCGGTCGCCGCGCCCGCGCCGACCGCCAGCATCGCCGAGGCGATCCCCACCACCGGCACCAACGCTACTCTCGCGGCGCTGATCACCCAGGCGCAGTTCGCCGGCACGCTCGGCCAGCCGGGCCCGTATACGGTCTTCGCGCCCAGCGACGAGGCGTTCACCAATTTCGGCGCGGCCAATCTCGATCAGCTGAAGAAGCCGGAAAATGCGCCCTTCCTGCAGAAGATCCTGCAATATCAGGTCGTCCCCGGTGAAATCACCGCCGAGAAGCTGAAGGCGCAGATCGCGGCCGGCGGCGGCACCGCGACGCTGACTACGCTGGAAGGCACGCCGCTGACTGCCAAGGAGGTCAACGGCGTGATCGAGCTGACCGGTGCCGGCGGCAACAAGGCCTATATCAGCAAGCCGGACGTCAAGGAAACCAATGGCGTGATCCACGTCGTCAACGGCGTGATCCTGCCCAAGCTCGGCTGAGCATCGTCCGCCGCTCCGGTCACACGCCGGGGCGGCGGATGGCGAAGCCGGAGAACAGCGGCGCTATCGTCGCCAGCGAGCCGCGGCAAGATCGTCGGTGCCCCGCGGTTCCACCCAGGTCGTCGTCCCGCCGCGGGTCTCGCGCTTCCAGAACGGCGCATCCGTCTTCAGGCGATCGATCAGGAAGGCGCAGGCCTCCAGCGCCGCGCCGCGATGCGCCGATGCGGTGCCGACGAACACGATCCGCTCGCCCGGCGTCATCGGCCCGACCCGGTGGACGATGCGCACCGCCGACAGGTTCCAGCGCGCTTCCGCCTCCGCCGCCAGCTGCTCCAGCGCGGACTCGGTCGCGCCGGGATAGTGTTCGAGTTCCAGCTCCGTCACCCCGTCGTCGCCGCGCACCAGGCCGGTGAAGCTCGCCACCGCGCCCACGCCGGCCTCCAGTGCATCCAGTTCGGCGGCGACGTCGATCGGCGCAGGCGAGACGGTGATCATCCCCCGGTCACCGGCGGGAAGATCGCCACCTCTCGCGCACGGCCGAGCGGCGTGTCGAGCGGCACGAAATGCTGGTCGATCGCCGCCCGCAACCGGCCGCGATCGGCAAAGGCGGCGGCGTGGCGCTCGCTGCGCCGTGCCAGCCAGTCGAGCAACGCGGCCACCGTGTCGATCTCGCCCGGCACGTCCACCAGCTCCGATCCGGTGCCCACCCGCTCGCGCACCCAGGCGAAATAGAGCATCTCGACCGCCATGCCTCAGTCCATGTGCCTGAGGCCGATGCGCAGGTAATCCCAGCCGGTGACCAGCGTGAGCACCGCCGCCGCCCACAATGTGGTCAGCCCCAGCGTCTTCAGCCACGCCCAGGCGGGCAGCGCCCCTGCCAGGATCAACCCGCCCAGCGCGACCAGCTGGAACGTCGTCTTCCACTTGGCGAGGCGGGAGACGGGCACCGAAACCTGGATGCCGCCGAGAAACTCGCGCAGGCCCGACACGGCGATCTCGCGCAGCAGGATCACCAGCGCAGCGACCAGGTGCACGCCGGTGATGATCGCGCGGTCTTCGAACCGGGTGCCGACCAGCATCAGGATCACCGCCGCCACCATGATCTTGTCGGCGATGGGATCGAGAAAGATCCCCAGCTTCGACACCGCCCCCTGCGCACGGGCGAGATAGCCGTCGAAATAATCGGTCACGCCCATCAGGCAGTAGAGCGCAAAGGCCAGCGCATAGCCGGCCTCCCATTGCGGCCACCACAGGAACCATACGAGCAGCGGCACCGCGACGATGCGGGACAGCGTCAGAAGGTTGGGCAGCGTGAGCATCGCCGCCCCGTTTAGAAGCGCCGTCGCCGGACCGCAATCGCTGGTGGACGGGCGGGACGGCGCGGTAAAATTTTTCACGTTCCGCGCGTGTTCTCTTGCGTTTGGCGGAGGCAGCGGAAGTCCGCGCGTCGCGGCCGAACGAGGGGTTGCAACGGACACCGCACAACGACCCGGAGGTGTGCCTGACGGCAATTAACGACTTGCGCAGCGCGTCCGAATGGCACAATTTGTAGGGGTTGAGTTCGGGGGCGAGCGCAATCGCTGGTAGATCGAGGGTTGCAACCTTATCTTGCAGGCAGACGTTTCCTGCACCCCGCAACGCGCGGGCAGGCTGATTTCGTTCTCCTTTTCGCCTCGCGAACTGATATTCTGGGGCCTCGCCCCGATTCGAACGGACCGGGAACACCGGTAGAACGCTGAAAAAGGGCATCGTGATGGATTTCAGGGACACCCGGGAGGTGAGCGACACCATGGCCATCGAGGCGACCGAAGCGCCGGCGAACACCGCCGCCGCCGCACCCGCCGCCAGCGGCAAGGGCGCCAAGCCGCGCCTGTTCTCGCTGGAGGTGGACCATTCCCGCGACGCGCTGCTCACCGATTTCGGCAAGGAAACCCTGCGCGACCGCTACCTGCTGCCGGGCGAAAGCTTCCAGGACCTGTTCGTGCGCGTGGCCTCCGCCTATGCCGACGACCAGGCGCACGCCCAGCGCCTGTATGATGCGATCTCGCAGCTGTGGTTCATGCCGGCGACCCCGGTGCTTTCCAACGGCGGCACCGGCCGTGGCCTGCCCATTTCCTGCTTCCTGAACTCCGTTCCCGACAGCCTGAACGGCATTGTCGACACCTGGAACGAGAATGTCTGGCTGGCGAGCCGCGGCGGCGGCATCGGCACCTATTGGGGCAATGTGCGCGGCATCGGCGAGCCCGTCGGCCTCAACGGCAAGACCAGCGGCATCATCCCGTTCGTGCGCGTGATGGACTCGCTGACGCTGGCGATCAGCCAGGGCAGCCTGCGCCGCGGCTCGGCTGCCTGCTATCTCGACATCTCGCACCCGGAGATCGAGGAGTTCCTGGAGATCCGCAAGCCGTCGGGCGACTTCAACCGCAAGGCGCTGAACCTGCACCATGGCGTGTTGATTCCGGACGCCTTCATGCACGCGGTGCGCGACGGTGCGGAATGGCAGCTGAAGAGCCCGAAGGACGGCTCGGTCCGCCAGACGGTGGACGCGCGCTCCCTGTTCCAGAAGCTGGTCGAGACCCGGCTGCAGACCGGCGAGCCGTATATCGTGTTCGCCGACCACGTGAACTCGACCATGCCGAAGCACCATCGCGATCTCGGCCTCAAGGTCTCCACCTCGAACCTGTGTTCCGAGATCACGCTGCCGACCGGCAAGGATCACCTGGGCAACGATCGCACGGCCGTGTGCTGCCTGTCCTCGCTCAACCTCGAGACCTGGGACGAGTGGAAGGACGAGAAGGGCTTTGTGGAGGACGTCATGCGTTTCCTCGACAACGTGCTGCAGGATTATATCGATCGCGCCGAGCCGGGCATGGAGAAGGCCGCCTATTCCGCCGCGCGCGAGCGCTCGGTCGGCCTGGGCGTGATGGGCTTCCACTCCTTCCTCCAGGCGCGCGGGCTGCCGTTCGAGGGCGCCATGGCCAAGTCGTGGAACCTGCGCATGTTCCGCCACATCAAGGCGCAGGCCGACGAGGCGAGCATGCAGCTGGCCGTCGAGCGCGGGCCTTGCCCGGACGCCGCCGACATGGGCGTGATGGAGCGTTTCAGCTGCAAGATGGCGATTGCGCCCACCGCCTCGATCTCGATCATCTGCGGCGGCACCAGCGCGTGCATCGAGCCGATCCCGGCCAACATCTACACGCACAAGACGCTGTCGGGCAGCTTTGCGGTGAAGAACCCGTATCTGGAGAAGCTGCTCAACGAGAAGTCGAAGAACACCGATGCGGTGTGGAACTCGATCCTGGAGCGGGGCGGGTCGGTGCAGCATCTCGATTTCCTCTCCGGCGAGGAGAAGGACTGCTACAAGACCAGCTTCGAGATCGACCAGCGCTGGCTGATCGAGCTTGCCGCCGACCGCACGCCGTTCATCGACCAGTCGCAGTCGCTGAACCTGTTCATCCCGGCGGACGTGGAGAAGTGGGATCTGCTGATGCTGCATTTCCGCGCGTGGGAGCTGGGCATCAAGTCGCTCTACTATCTGCGCTCCAAGTCGGTGCAGCGCGCAGGCTTCGCCGGCCAGGAAGGCCAGGGCGGCGTGGAGGCGGACAACACCATCCAGACGCCGGTATTCGCCATCGGCGAGACGACGGACTATGATGAGTGCCTCGCCTGCCAGTGAGGCGCGGGTGACCGGCCTTTGCCAAGGCAAGGGCGGCGACGCCACGGCGGACAGCAGCTTCGGCATAGCCGACGATGTCTGACGGCGTGGCGTCGGGCCAAGTTCCCTCTCCCCTCGGGAGAGGGAGGGAGCCGCGGAGCGGCGGAAGGGTGAGGGCAGATGCGCCTTTACGCGAAACAGCCGGTTGGCACAGTTCCGCGCGCACGGCAGCTCCGGCAGGAAGCGCCGGAACCCGAGCGTCGTCTACTGCGGGGTTTGCGTGAGAGCCTCGGCTATCTGAAATGGCGGCATCAAGCACCGGTCGGCCCATTCTACGCCGACATCCTGTGCTTCTCGGAGCAGCTAATCATCGAGGTCGATGGCGACACGCATGTGCGGAAGGAGCTTCAAGATGAGTCGCGAAGCGCCTTCCTTGCGGGCGAGGGCTTCCGTGTTCTGCGCTTTTCGAACGAGGACGTGATGCACAATCTCGAAGGCGTCCTTCAGGCGGTTGCAACGACGTTACAAGGCACGAGAAAGGGCAGCGCCGCATGAACGACACTGCCCTCACCCTTCCGGCGCTTCGCGCCTCCCTCCCTCTCCCAGCGGGAGAGGGCTATGGCCGCGCCGTCAGTCGGAACCGCTCCGCGGCTCCGCTGCCCGCCGCGACGAGTCCCCGGATCGCTCCGCAATCCAGGGCCGTCCGCACTTCACTCCCCGCCTTCTTCCTCGAAAGTCACGGCGACGTCGGCGTTGGCGGACAGGCGGACCTTGTCGCCCTCGACATCGGCGACGAGGCCCTTGGAGATATAATGGTGGTGCCCGGCATGGTCGCTGGTCTGTCCGTCGTCGAGCTCGACGCCGGAATCCTTCTTGGTCAGCTTGATGCGATCACCCTCGATGCGGTCGACGGTGCCGACATGCACGCCGTCGGCGCCGATCACTTCCATATGCTCCTGGATATCTTCAAAACCGGCCATGCGATGGGCTCCTTCGTTACGGTTGCGGCATCTGAACGTCTCCCTGCCACGATGGTTGCCGCATGACCCGGCAGGTGCTCGTCATGCTCGCCGTCGCCGCGGTGTTCGCCGTGCTCGGCGTCGGGCTGCTGCTCAGCCTCCTGCGCCCGAGCGGGCCGGCCAAGGTCTACGCCTTCCGCATGGTCGGCATCATGGCGCTGGCGCTGGGCCTGGCGCTCGGCATGAGCGCGCTGGCGATGTGGCAATGGAGCGCGGAGGGATGAGCGCGCTTCTGGCAGTGTGCGGCGGCCCGGCCTTCGCATCCGGGCTGCTCGACATCGTCTATCCGCAGGCGACCCTTGCCGTGAACCGGCGGGTGGCCGCGGTGCTGCGGCTGCGCAATCCCCGCTTCTCGTCGCTCCGCTCGCTGCGGCTGCAGGGCCTGCTTTCCTGCGTCTCTGGCGCGCTTATCTATCTTTCCTCGGTTTTGTCGGAGTAACCCCATGTCCCTTCTCGAAGCCCGCAAGCAGTACAAGCCGTTCGAATATCCCTGGGCCTATGACTTCTGGAAGCGCCAGCAGCAGCTGCACTGGCTGCCGGAGGAAGTGCCGCTGGGCGAGGATTGCCGCGATTGGGCGCAGAAGCTCTCGGATCACGAGCGCAATCTGCTGACGCAGATCTTCCGCTTCTTCACGCAGGCGGACGTGGAGGTGCAGGACTGCTACCACGAGAAATACGGCCGGGTGTTCAAGCCCACCGAGGTGAAGATGATGCTGACGGCATTCAGCAACATGGAGACGGTGCACATCGCCGCCTACAGCCATCTGCTCGACACGATCGGCATGCCGGAGAGCGAATATGGCGCCTTCCTCGAATATGCCGAGCTGAAGGACAAGCACGACTATCTCCAGAATTTCGGCGTCGACACCGACGAGGATATCGCGCGTACGCTGGCGATGTTCGGCGGCTTCACCGAAGGCGTGCAGCTGTTCGCCAGCTTCGCCATGCTGATGAACTTCCCGCGCTTCAACAAGATGAAGGGCATGGGGCAGATCGTTTCCTGGTCGGTGCGCGACGAAAGCCTGCACTGCGAGGGGATCATCCACCTGTTCCACGCCTTCGTGAAGGAGCGTCAGTGCCTCAGCAAGACGGTGAAGGACGACATCGCCGACCAGTGCCAGACGACGATCCGGCTGGAGGATGCGTTCATCGATCTCGCCTTCGAGATGGGCCCGGTGGAAGGCATGAAGCCGCGCGACATCAAAAAGTACATCCGCTACATCGCCGACTGGCGGCTGGGGCAGCTGGGCCTGAAGCCGATCTACATGATCGACGAGCATCCCCTGCCCTGGCTCACCCCGCTGCTGAACGGGGTGGAGCACGCCAACTTCTTCGAACAGCGCGCGACGGAATATTCCAAGGCCGCGACCAAGGGCCAGTGGAACGACGTGTGGGACTCGTTCGACAAGCGCCAGAAGGCCAAGGCGCCGGCGCTGGTGGCGAACGAGGATGCGGACCAGGGCGGCGACATGTTCTCGCGGGCTGGCGTCGCGGCGGAGTAAGCCGCGCCCGCAAGGGCGTAGCGCAAGCTACGCCCGAGCCTTCAGGCGGCGCGGCCGGCCGGCGGCGCCCGGGCGCCGTCCGACGACGCGGGACTTGCTCCCGCGTCGGCCTTCCCTCCCCGATTAGCGCTGGAGCGGATGCGGGCAGGCAGCCCCGAGCCGCCGCATGCACCGCTCGTTAGCCCTGCGGCTCTAAGGCAGGGCCATGCCCTTCTCCCGCCTCTTCCGCAGCCGCTGGGCCGCCTTGATCTGGGCGGCGGGAATCTTGTGGACCGCCTATGACGTGGCCAGCAACATGCCGGACAAGCCGCAGAACAAAGCTGCGGCGAACGGCTCGGTTGCGGCGGAAAGCGATGCCACCGGCGAGGCGGTGAACGCCGCCGATCTGGCCGTGCTCGCCAACGCCATGGGCGCGCAATAGCGCTTGCCTGGCGCAGCCCTTGCCGGCCCGGGCGCAGAACGCGCCGAGCGTCCCCGCCTCGGCGACGACCTAGGGCAGAACGGCCGGGCGACGGCGGGCGACGGGGGTTTGCTCGAAGGCGACCAGCGCGCGTAGTTCCTCCACCGACAGCAGCCGCGCAAAGGCGCCGCCCTTCAGGGCCGCCGCGGCTCGCGCCGCAATCTGCCGCAGCGCCGTCTGCTCCGCCAGCGAAAGGCCGGCGGATCGCGGACCATCTGCTCCGTTTCCTCCCGCTCCATTCTCGGCAGCAGGGTGGCCGGTGGGCCGAGCCCCGCGAGTTGCCGGCCCAGGCGCCCGGCCTCCGCCGGCGGCGGTGGTGGTACGTTCGCGGGAGCCGAGGCCTGCACCGCCCGCACCGACACCGCCCGGCCGATCATCGCCTGCCCCATCCGGAACAAGCCAGGCGCCGGGCGCGCGCATGAAAATGGGCGCGGAGCCGAAGCACCGCGCCCTCCCTTTCGACGGCCCCGATACGCCGGGCCGCATGCACGCAAGGCAGATCGGGCGCTGGTGGGCGGCGAGTGGCAACCCGCCGCCCTGCCCGGGTCGCCCCGATCAGAAGTGGGTGACGAGGCCCAGCGTCGGACGGAAGCTGTGCGCGTCGCCGCGGGTCTGCACTTCGCCGCGCAGGCGGATGCCGCTCTCGCCGGTGATGCCGCCCAGGCCGATCGACTTCGGGCCGACCTCGAAGCCGACGCCGTAGGTCATCTCGTGATAGTCGCGGTTCGAGATCACGCGATTGTCGGCGAAGTTGGTCCAGCCATAGCCGACCTTGCCGTACAGCAGGCCGCTCTCGCCGGCGCGGAAGCCGAAGCGGCCAGCGGCGCCGTACTGCCAGTCGATGTCACCCGACAGGCCCTTGGCGACATTGCCTTCCACGCCGACGAACACCGGGCCCAGCGGCACGTTAACGCCGACCACGCCCTCGACCAGCGAGCCGTTCAGCTCGTTGTTGCGGAAGCCGCGCGGGAAGCCCGCGTCGCTCGGCTCGCTGTCGAAGCTCTCCCAGCCGCCCATGATGCCGACATACGGCTCGATGCCGAACGCCTTGGAGCCGTCCGGCGCCTGCTCGGTGGTGGTTGCCGATGCATCGGCGGGAACGTCCTGCGCCATGGCGGGAACGGAAACGAGCGCGGCCATCGCGGCCGCCATGATGGGCAGAGTACGCATCAACAGATCCTTCTTCATGTTCTTTCGCGACCCGAGGGCTCTCACGGGCGCTGCAAGCGCCGGCCGACCGAGTTGTGCGTGAAACCGGCCGAACGCCGGATCGTTGCGCCGCAGCATGGTAAAAAGTCGCGGATTTCCGCGAATGTTGCGAAACTGTCACACTTCCTGTCGAAGGGATGAACGAACCCGAGCAACTTTGCGGCAGCGGCAAGGCAGCTTTCAGGAGGCGCGGCGCCGGGTGGGCGCGTGGAAGTCGGCGGGCTTGTCCGACACCCAGCGCAGGAAGCGGCCGATCTCCGGATGTGCACGCACCGCGTCCAGATCCGGGAAGGTGCGCGCCAGTTCATGGTTGGAGAAGGTCGCATGGATCGTCCGGTGGCAGATCGGATGCACCGGCACCGTCTCGCGCCCGCCCTGGCTGCGCGGCACGGGATGGTGCCACTCGGTGCGCGTGCCGAGCGGACGGTCGCACAAGGCGCACCGCTCCGGTGCGATCGCCGCCTCGCGCAAGGCTTTGGCGGCCGCCAGCCCGTTCTTGCGCTTCACCCGTCCCGCCATGGGCAGGATATGGGAAGCCGTCAGTCGAGGAACAGATATGCCGTGTCGAACTCGGCAAAGCGCTTGAGCGCGGGCCAGTCGGGGATCTGCACCATGCCCTGCCGGAACTCGGCGAGCCCTTCCTCGCGCAGCTGGCGCAGCATGCGATTGGTGTGCACGGGCGTAAGGCCGGTCGCCTCGGCAATGTCGGTCTGCGTCAAGGGCAGGTCGAAGCGCAGGCCGCGGGTCATGCCGATACGCTCCAGCCGCACGTACATCTCGCACAGGAGATGGGCGACGCGCTGTGCCGCCGGGCGCACGCCGATGCCTAGCAGCCACTCGCGATTGATCGCCGCATCGACCAGCGTCGCGCGCCACAGCAACTGGGTCAGCACGGTGGTGCGCGCGGTCAGCGCCCGCACCTGTTCGTGGCGCACGCTGGCGATGCGCACCGGCGTGATCGTGGCGATCGAATGTTCAAGCCGGCCGAGCGGATAGGAATGAAGGTCCACGAAGTCGCCGGGGATGTGGATGCCCAAGCTCTGGCGGTTGCCATTGGCGGCATCCTTGTAGCGCTGGACGAACCCGCTGAGCAGCAGGGTGCAGCTGTGCAGGGGCACGTTCTCGCGCACGATGATCTGGCGGGGCGCAACCTCCTGTGCCGGCCCCATCGCCGCTTCCAGCGCGTCGCGGTCCGCCTGTTCCAGGGCCGGCAGCGGATGGGTCCGCAAAAACAATGCGATGCTCATGCGCCCCTCCCCAGGCGGACGGAACGTGCCGCCCCACGCAACGTTCATAGCGCCGCACGAGGAGCGATGGAATGCCCGGTGAACGCGTGTACGACACCCCTACCCATGCCGTTGCGGAAAGCGGCGTGGTCCTCCTGGACGGCCCCGACGGGCTCGCCATTTCGCTGACACCGGCCGCTGCTCGCGCGTCCGCCGCGGCCATGATCGCCGCTGCCGATGCCGCGGAGGCGCAGGGCGGCTCTACGGGCGACCAGCTGCCTTCGTAACGTCCTTCACCTCGATCGCGGAGATCCGCCAGCGGCGCTGATCCGCGCTGGCGCCGTCGACATCGGCCGTCCGGTGCAGCGTCACCGTGCCGATCTGGTAGAAGGGCGCGCCGCTTTCCTTGAGCCGGGCATAGGGCTGCACCGGAACGGTGACGAACCGCTGGCCCGCACCGGCGTCGATCCGCCCCGGCGCCCCGACATTGGCGTGATATTCGCTGAACCGGCCGAAGCTGGCAGCGAAGGCGCGTGCGCTTGCCGGGGCCTGCTGCGCGCGGGGATCCCACAACCGGTAGGCGGCAGCATACTTGCCCGCCTCGATCAGGGCATAATAGGTCTGCACGACATCCGCGGCCCCCTGGGCGCTGTCAGGCGTGAACGACGCCTCGGACACCGGCGTGCGATCGTCCGGCAAGCCGCCCGGACGACCGGGCTCGGGCGGTGCCAGCGGCTCGGACCCAGCGCTCGGGGCATTGTCGTTCGGAACCGCGGCGGTCGGCGTGGCGGACGGGCTCGGCCCCGGTGATTGTCGGTTTGCCGCGGCGGCATAGGAGGCGATGCTGTTCTGCGCGTCGGCAGCGGCATCGTTGATGTCGACCTCCGCATTGTTCCGGGCCGTCGGCTCGTTGGAGCATCCGGCGACAAGCGCCAGCGCGACAAGAACGGGAATACGCACGGGCAACAGCCTTCGGTCTGACAGGAAAGGGGCGAACGCAACGCGCCACGCCGGCCGGCGTTCCGCCCCGCCGACTATCCGGAGCGCTCGTGCTTCCAGTTGCGGCGCTTGTTCTCGCCGATCCACCGCATCGCGTCGGCAAGGCGGCGGGCGCGGGTTTCCGGTCGCTTCGCGCCGGCGACCCATTCGGCGTAGTCGCGCCGTGCGCCGGGCGGGAACGCCTGAAAGAAGGCGGCGGCGGCCGGATCAGCGGCCAGCGCCCCGGCAAGGTCCGCGGGCAGATCGATCTCTTCGCGAGGCGCTCTCGACCGTGCCGGGGCGCCTGCTTCCGACAAGGCGGCCGCGGTTCGGACCATTTCGGCGAAGCGGTCGCGCGGCGGCAGGTCGGCAACGCTCCGCAACCGTCCGAACTGGCCCATTGCCTCGCCTTCGCGTCCGGTGCTCAAGGCGTCCCGCCGCCAGAAGCCGAAGCTGGCATGGGCCCTGAACCCGGCCATGCTGGCCAGCGGCCGCCCGCGATGGACGAAGAACGGCATGCCCCATTTGATCGTCTCGGCAAGGCCGGGCAGCGCGGCATGGAGGCGCGTGCGTAGCTCGATCAGGATGGGTCGGGCGAAGTCCGCCTGCCGCTCGATATAGGCATCCACACGCAGATCGACGGCGTGTCCGGCGCTGCCCTCCACGCCCCGCCCAGTCGCTCGTTCCGGCATGCTGCTCCTCCCGCGACGACGCTGCGGGAGGGCGAAAGGTGCGTCAACCGCGATGACGGGCGCGGTTGCGACCAACCGCGCCGCCGGCAGCGTCAGGGACGAAGCGCAGCGTCGTCGCCGTCTTCCAGATCCTCCTCGTCCAGGTCGTCCTCGTCGAAATCGTCTTGGAGATCGTCCTCGGCATCCTCATCCTCGTCGGTGAGGGTGTCGTCTTCCTCGCCGACCTCGTCGTCCGTCATCTCGAGCTCGTCGAGCTGCTCGTCCTCGTCGTCCGCCGCATCCTCGACATCGGGGTCGATGTCGGTCAGGATCGTGCCGTCGGTCGGCCCGTCGCGCGTCGCCTCGAGGATCTCGGCGCGCTGGCTCTCGTCATAGCCGTCCTCGTCATAGCCGTCGTCCCCGGAACCCTGGCCGTCGATCTGGTGTCCGCCCATCGCCTGTCTCCTGTCGGCGCCGCCACGGGGCGACGCCTTCTCGCGGGATCGAACGGCGGTGAACGCCGGCGGTTCCGTCAGGCCTGGTGACCGTGGAACAGCCGCCCGCGCTCAGCGATCAGCACGACCACCAGCGCCAGCACGCCCACGCTCGTGAAGCCGAGGTAGAGCGGCACCGTGGAGCCGTCGAAGCTCTGCCCGATCACCGCCCCGATCAGCGCGCCCACCGTCACCGTGGCAAAGCCCTGCACGCTGGAGGCCGTGCCCGCGATCCCGCCCATGTTCTCCATCGCCATGGCCGAGAAGTTGGAGTTGGCGAGGCCGAAACAGCCCATCATCAGCGCCTGCAGGACGACGAAGCTCCACAGGTTTTCCACCCCGCTCCAGGCGATCGCGAGGTGCAGCGCGGCCACCGCGATCAGGCCAAGCAGGGCGGCATGCGAGATCATCCGCGTGCCCAGCCGCATCACCAGCCGCGAGTTGAGGAGGTTCACGCATGCCATCGCCCCGCCCACACAGGCGAAGAACGGGATCAGCAGGTCGGGGCGGTGGAACACGTCGAACATGATCTGCTGCACGGAATTGATGAAGCCGTAGAGCCCGCCCAGCAGCAGCATCGCCGCCACGGTATAGCCGAGCGACCAGCGATCGGTGATCGTCAGGCGATAGCCGGCCAGCAGCCGCTCGGGCGACAGCGGCTGGCGCCGCGCGACGGCCAGCGTCTCGGGCATGCGCCACACGAACCAGACGAGCACCGCCGCACTGGCGGCGGCGATGAAGCCGAAGATCAGCCGCCACGATCCCACCTGCAACAGCGCAAGCCCGACCATGGGGGCGAGCACCGGCGCGGCCATGAACACGATGAACGCCAGGCTCATCACCCGGGCCATGGCGCGGCCGGAATAGCAGTCGCGCACCAGCGCCACCGTCACCACGCGCGCCGCCGCCACCGCCGCCCCGCCGAGCACCCGCGCGCCGAGCAGCAGCACGAAGCTGCCGGAGATCGTCGCCAGGAGGTTCGCCAAGACATAGGCGACCATGGCGCCGGTGAGCACCGGCTTGCGCCCGAACCGGTCGGCCAGCGGCCCCCAGGCGAGCTGTGCGACGCCGAAGCCGATCAGAAAGGCGGTGATGATGAACTGTCGCCGGTTCTCCTCCGCCACGTCCAGCGCCGCACCGATCGCCGGCAGGGCCGGGAGCATGGAGTCGATGCCGAGCGCGGTCAGCGCCATGAGGCAGGCGATGAGCGCCACGAATTCCTTGAAGCCGAGCGGGGCCGAGTCCTGTGTGGCGGGGGCTGCTTGTCCGTGCATGGCGGTGCCTTTCGCAGATGCAGCATGCCCCGTCACCCCTTCTTGACCCCGGCGACAGGCAGCGTACCATATGGATAATACAGCTGGAGACATCCCGATGCGCCTGTTGCTCCTCGCCCCTGCCCTGCTGCTTGCCGCCTGTGACCGGAGCGGCACCGGCACCACGCTGAGCATCAATGCCGATGCCGGCGCGGACAACGGCTTCGTCGCGACGGTGAGCAACCAGGGGGAAGTGGCGATCAGCTCGCCGGTCTTCTCCGGAAAGCTGAAACTGCCGAAGCTCGACATGGATGCCGAGGATTTCGACATGAACGGCGTGCACCTGTATCCGGGTTCCCGGATCACCGGCATCGACGTGCAATCGCGGGGGAACGGCGGTGACAAGGGCGATGGTCGCGTGCGCGTTTCCTTCAGCAGCCCGGCCGCGCCGCAGAAGGTGCTCGGCTGGTTTCAGGAGCGGCTGAACCATGCCGGCTACAAGGTCACGCCCCAGGAGAACGACCTGATCGGCACCACCGACGACAACAAGCCGTTCCGCATGGAGCTGGCCCCCACGGGCGAGGACAAGGCGCGCGGCACGATCCTGATTGGCTAGCCGTCCGGGCGGGACTATGCAGCACGCAAGAACCGCAAGGAACTGCCTGCCATGCTCGATACCCCCTCCGCCCAAGTTCCCACCCTGTCGCTGGCCGATCAGGCGCGCGATCCGCAAGGCTTCGCCGCGGCGTTCGGTGCCTCGTTCCAGCGGTTCGGCTTCGCCATCGTCGCCGATCACGGCATTCCGCAGGAGCTGATCGATCGCGCCTGGGCCGAAACCGCCGAGCTGTTCCGACTGCCGGAGGAGGAAAAGCGCCAGTATCACGTGCCCGGCGGCGGCGGTGCGCGCGGCTACACGCCGTTCAAGACGGAGATCGCCAAGGGCGCGAGCGCGGTGGACCTCAAGGAATTCTGGCATATCGGCCGCGAGCTGCCGGCCGGGCACCGCCTTGCCGACCGGATGGCGCCGAACATCTGGCCGAGCCGCCCGGAAGGTTTCCGCGACACGTTCCTGGAGCTGTTCACCGCCTTCGACCGCGCCGGCGACCGGCTGTTGTCGGCCATCGCGCTGCACCTGGGGCTGGAGGCGAACTGGTTCGACCGGGCGGTGACCGACGGCAATTCGGTGCTGCGCCTCCTCCACTACCCGCCGATCCCCGCCGACGCCGAGGGCGTGCGGGCCGGCGCGCACGAGGACATCAACCTCATCACCCTGCTGCTCGGCGCGGACGAGGCCGGGCTCGAACTGCTCGACCGCGACACCGGCCAGTGGCTTGCGATCAAGCCGCCGGAGGGGGCAATGGTGGTCAATGTCGGCGACATGCTGCAGCGGCTGACCAACCACGTCCTGCCCTCCACCACGCACCGGGTGGTCAACCCGCCGCCGGAGCGCCGCGGCCATTCGCGCTACTCCATGCTCTTTTTCCTTCATCCCGCGCCCGATTTCGTGATCGAGACGCTGCCGGGCACGATCACCGCCGACACGCCGAACCGCTACCCGGCGCCGATCACCGCCCATGATTACCTGCACGAGCGGCTGGTCGAGATCGGGCTCGTTAAGTGAACGGCGACGCCGCCGGAAACTGACCGCCAGTTCCGGCGGCCGCCTCAGAACCGGAGCGTCAGCGAAGTGCCGCCCGAGAACGCCGCGGCCCCGGACGACAGCCCGGCGCTGCCATAGGCGGTCAGGCGGAAGTGGCGGCCGATCGGGGCGGAGGTGGCCGCGACGATCTCGTGCGACGGCTTGATGAAGCGGCTGGTCCGCTCGGCGAAGTCGTAGGAGATCAGCATCACCGTCTCCTCGAACAGGGCGGCAGCGGCGCCCAGCGAGGTGGCGAAGCCGTCGCGGATGCGCCAGCCGGGCGGATCGCCGAAGATGCGGTACTTGGCGCGCACCACCGGCGTGATCGCCCCCATCGTCCTGGATGCCTCGATCCCGAAGGCGTAGTCCGTCTTGCCGGTGGAAAGCTGGGTGGAGTCGCCGGCGGTGGGGAGCTTGGCGCGGGCCGACACGTCGATGTTCAGTCCCGCCTGTGCCTCCCTGAGCGCGAGCCAGGACGCGCCCAGCGTCAGATCGCCGACCCCCTTCCGCTCCCGGCGGCCCATGGGAATGGCGGGGGCGACGACCAGGGGCGTGCCGTCGATGCCCGTGAAGATCGTGGAGGAGCTGACCACGCGCATCCACGGCAGGGTTGCGTCGATTCGCACCGGCCCGACCCGCTGGCGCAGATTGACCAGCACCGCTGTGATGTCGCTGCGCGAGGGTGCGCCGAAATCGCCTTCCCACGCCGCCACGCCCATTGTGAGTTCCGTCGTCGCCCCGGAGCTTGCGGCGTCGGGGCGGTCGGCCAGCACCGCAGGATTCCTTTGCGTGGAGTTTCGCGTGGGATCAGCCGCGTCCGCGGGCCCGCTCTGTGCTTCGGCATGCGCGGAGGGTGCGGCGATCAGCGAGGCCAGCAGCGCAAGCGGAATCACGGTGGCGAGCAGACGGTCAGCGCTGGCGCAGCGTGCGGATCGCGTCCAGCCCTTCCTTGTGGCTCTCGTCGGGCCGTTTCCGCGAATTAGCCGGATCATTGATTTCCTCCCCTGCGCTGTTTTCTGTTGTCGGAATCGGGCGCTCGCGCCGGGGCGGCGGCGCCGCGAAGCCGGTGGCACGGGACAGCGGCGGCGCGAACACGGCCGGCCGCGGCTGAACCAGCGCCCTCTTGAGCACCGCGCGGCGGAGAGCGGCCCTGCGCAGCGCCGGCGCGCGCACGCGCGCTCGCCTCCATGCGCCAGCACGGCGCGGGAGCCAGCGCCGCTTGACGACCCCCGAACGCAGCCGTGGCGGTGCCTTGGCCTGTTGAGGAAGGAGCTGGCCCGTTGGTGGAACTGCCGAAGCCGGCGGGAGCGGCACGGGACGGGCGGGCGGGCCGATCGGCACCTCCACCCTCGTCGACCCGTCGGTGGCGCGCAGCGGCATGTCGATCGGGGCGGAGCGGGGCAGCAGCGTGATCGCCAGCGCGCCCGCCGCAGCGACGACCTTCAACCACGCTGGCATCTTCAAGGTCGGGCGGCGGGAGGGCGGGGTCCAGGATCGGGCAGCCCCGGCCTGCAGGTCCGGCCGGTACATGGATTCGATGAACTGGTAGATCGTCCGGTCGCCAAGGTCTTCGAAACGCTCGCCCATGAGCGATAATCGCATGTTTTCGCGGGCACTTTCGGGCACTTGCGGGCACCCTCCCAATTGCCGCGGCTACTCAGGAAGGGGAGGTGGCGGGCCTGACGGCCGGGCGGCAGTCGATCGTGAGAGAAGGCTTGTTCCGGCAACCACCCTTCCGCTAGCGATACGATCGCAACGGCGCGCCCGCGCTTGTGAAACAACGATCCGCCGCAAGGTGGCGAAAACGGAGGCACCGCCCGTGACGACACCGCTTCGGATTGCTCTTGCCGGCCTGGGCACGGTGGGCGGCGGCGTGATCCGCCTGCTGGACGCCAATCGCGAGCTGATCGCCAGGCGCGCGGGGCGGGAGATCGAGGTGGTGGCGGTTTCCGCGCGCGACCGGACCAAGGATCGCGGGGTCGACCTCACCCGCTTCGAATGGGTGGACGACACCGCCGCACTCGCGCGCGCCGGCAATGCCGACGTGGTGGTGGAACTGGTCGGCGGATCGGACGGCCCCGCCCTCACGCTGGCGCGCGCCACGCTGGCCGGGGGCAAGAGCTTCGTCACCGCCAACAAGGCGATGATCGCGCATCACGGCCTGGAGCTGGCGCAGGCGGCGGAGCAGGCAGGAGTTGCGCTGAAGTTCGAGGCGGCGGTGGCCGGCGGCGTGCCGGTCATCAAGGGCCTGCGCGAAGGCGCTGCGGCGAACGCGATCGGGCGGGTCTACGGCATCCTCAACGGCACCTGCAATTTCATCCTGTCCAAGATGGAAGCGGAGGGCCGCGACTTCGCCGACGTGCTGAGCGAGGCGCAGGCGCTGGGCTATGCGGAGGCGGACCCGACGTTCGACATCGACGGCGTGGATGCCGCGCACAAGCTGTCGATCCTCGCCAGCATCGCCTTCGGCACCCGCCCCGGCTTCGGCGAGGTGGCGACCAGCGGCATCCGCCAGGTCATCGCCGCCGACATCGCGGAGGCCGCGGCGCTCGGCTATCGCGTGCGCCTGCTGGGCATGGCGGAAGAAGCGGCCAGCGGCCTGTTCCAGCGTGTGCACCCGCATCTGGTGCCGGTCGGCCATCCGCTGGCGCATGTGACGGGCGCGACCAACGCGGTGGTGGCGGAGGGTAATTTCGTCGGCCGGCTGCTGTTCCAGGGCGCGGGCGCCGGCGACGGACCGACCGCCAGCGCGGTGGTGGCCGACCTGATCGACATCGCGCGCGGCGAGTTCGGGCCGGCTTATGCCATGCCGGCCGCGGCGCTGGTGGAGCCCCATGCGGCGGATGCGGGCGAGCGGCGCGGCAAGGCCTATGTCCGCTTCACCGTGGCCGATCGCGTGGGCGTGCTCGCGGAGATCGCGGCGGCGATGCGCGACGCCGGCGTGTCGATCGAAAGCCTGATCCAGCGCGGCGTGTCAGCGGACGGCCATGCCCTGGTGGCGATCGTCACCCATGAGGGGCCGGAGCGCGCGGTGGCGCAGGCGCTGGAGAAGCTGCGCGGTTCGCAAAGCGTGATCGGCCAGCCGATGTGGATGCACATTCTCGGCGAGTGAGCGCGGGATCAGGGCGCGAGTGTGCGAAGCTCCGTGCCGCTGCTGCCGAAAGTCGCCTTGGCGCTGACGCCGGCCATGCCGCACTCATAAGCGAGCACCCGCTTTTCCTGGCAGTTGGTGGTGCGGGCAAGCAGCCGCTCGCGCTCGGCAAAGGCGGCCTCGTGCTTCGGGTCGCCGTCCTCGTGCTGGACGAAGGTGAGGCGGTACCGGTCCGCCGTGCGCAAGGCGCAGACGACAACCTCGCCCTTGTCGGTGGTGGTGCGGCACGGGATCGCCGCCGATGTCTTTGCGCGCAGGTCCGCGGGCACGTTGCCGGTGGCAACGGCCTGCAGCAACAGGATCGGCAGCACCGCCCCGGCCCTAGCGCAGCGTCAGCAGGGCGCGCGGACGGGACAGGCAGCGCTGCCCGCCGATAACGTGGCAGTTGCGCCCGTTCTCGGCAAAGGCGCGGCGCTTGCTGGCGATCAGCGGGTCCTCCGAGGTCATGAACAGGTCGTCCGCCGCCTTGCCGCGCGGCGCGCGGGCGACATGCAGGTCGACAACGGCGGTGAGAGGCGCGGTGGTCGGCATGGCGGGCTGCACCAGCATCATCGGCCTTGCCCGCACCGCAGACGGCTGGGCCGCGATCCCCACCATGGTCGCGGTGGTCAGGACCCCCAGTGTAAGCACGCCAACCAGCATCGCTCCGCTCCCAAACCGGTTGCCAGCCCCGGTCCGGTCACGGCGCGGCCGCGAGCGTCAGGGCGCAGCAGTGACTGGCGACACGCCCAGCCGGGGCAGTTCGACCTTGGGGCAACGGTCCATCACGACCTTCAGCCCGGCAGCCTCCGCGCGGGCAGCCGCCGCCTGATCGACGACGCCCACCTGCATCCACACCGACTTGGCACCCGCCGCGATGGCCTCATCCACCGCGGCGCCAGCGTCCGCCGAACGCCGGAAGATGTCAACCATGTCGATGGGCACACCCACTTGGGATAGATCCCGAAAGACATATTCACCATGGACGTGCTCGCCGGTGATCTGCGGGTTCACCGGGATCACGCGATAGCCATGGTCCTGCAGCGCCTTCATCACGAAGTTGGACGGGCGCTCCGGCCGGTCGGAGATGCCGACCAGTGCGATCGTGCGCACCTCTTCGAGCAGCGCCTTGATGTCCTCGTCACGGGTGAGCGGCACGTCCTGTCTCCAACCAGCGCGCCACCTCGGCGGCGATTGCATGGAACGCACCCCCTGCCGCGCCGTTCCCGGCGGCCGGCGGCCGGCCTGCATCGGAAGCGGTGCGGATGGCGATGTCCAGCGGCACGCGGCCGAGGAACGGGATGTCGAGTTCGCGCGCCGCCGCCTCCGCGCCGCCGTTGCCGAACGGATCGGACCATTCCCCGCAATGCGGGCAATGATAGCCCGCCATGTTCTCGATCAGGCCCACGATCGGCACGTTCGCCTTGCGGAACAGGTCGATCGCACGCCGCGCATCAATCAGCGCGAGATCCTGCGGCGTGGAGACGATCACCGCCCCGGCCGGGCGATGCTTCTGCACCATGGTGAGCTGCACGTCGCCGGTGCCGGGCGGCAGGTCGAGCACCAGGGTGTCCTGCAACCGCCAGTCGCCCTCCACCAGCTGCGTGAGGGCGCCGGCCGCCATCGGTCCGCGCCAGGCGATGGCCTGATCCGGCGGCACCAGCTGACCCATGGAGAGCAGCGGCACGCCGTAGGGCGTCGGCACGGGCAGCAGCTGCTTTTCGTGCGCGTTCGGCTTGGTGCCCTCCACGCCCATGAGACGCGGCTGCGAGGGGCCATAGATGTCGGCGTCCACCAGGCCGACGCGGCGCCCCAGCGCGGCGAGCGCGATCGCCAGGTTGGCCGCCACGGTGGACTTGCCCACCCCGCCCTTGCCGCTGGCCACCGCGATCACCGCCTGGCTCACCCGCTCGCTGGTGAGCAGGATGCGGATGTTCGGAGCAACGTGTCTCGCCGCCTCCCGCACGCGCGTTTCCAGCGCATCGCGTTCGCCCGCCGCCAGGGCGGTGACGTCGAGAATGATGCTCGCGCGGTCGCCATCCACGCGCACGGTCGCGCGCGGGCCGGCAATGGGGTCAAGAACGGCGCGCAGGGCAGGCTGGTCGATCATGGGGCGGGAGATAGGGCCGAAGCGATGCCTTGCCACTGTTTTTCCGCGCGCGCTTTCTTATAAAGGTCATCATGACCACCCTGCCTCGCTGGCTTCAGCGCATTTCCATCCTCAACGCGGACAACAAGGGCCCCTGGGGTAGCGGCGGGTCCGGCAATGGCGGCGGCGGCTCGGGCGAGGGTCCGCGCAATCCCTGGGCGCCGCCCCCCGGCGGCGGACGCGCCAAGCCCACCGCGCTCGACGAGTTCCTGAAGCGCGCGCGCCCCGGCGGCGGCGGCCCGGGCGGCAACGGCGGCGGCGGTGGCCGCCTCAACCTGCCGGGCGGCGGCAACGCGCGGACCTTGTGGACGATCGGCCTGGCGCTGATCGTCGGCGTATGGGTGCTGTACACCAGCTTTCATCCGATCAGCCCGTCGCAGCGCGGCGTGGTGACGTGGTTCGGCAAATATGCCGGCACGCTGGACCCCGGCATCCGCCTCACCCTTCCCGCGCCGATCGCCAGCGTGACCAAGGTGGACGTGCAGCGCACCAACACCGAGGACTTCCCCGAAGGCGGCGGCACCGGCGGCACGCAGATGCTGACCGGCGACCAGAACATCGTCGACCTCAGCTATTCGGTCAGCTGGAACATCAAGATTCCGCAGGAATTCGTGTTCCAGATCAAGGACCCGCGCCAGACAGTGCGCGCGGCGGCCGAGAGCGCGATGCGTTCGGTGATCGCCACGTCCGAGCTGAACGAAGTGATCGGCTCCGGCCAGAACGTGATCCAGAGCCGCGTTCAGGAAGAGCTGCAGCAGATCCTCGACAGCTACAATTCGGGCGTCAACATCCTGGGCGTCGCGATCAAGCAGGCCGGCCCGCCCGAGCAGGTGGTGGACGCGTTCAAGGACGTGACCGCGGCGCAGCAGGACGCGCGCGGCGCGATCAACCGCTCGCGCGGCTATGCGCAGCAGGTGATCGCCAAGGCGCAGGGCGAGGCGGCGGCGTTCGACAAGGTTTATGAGCAGTATCGCCTGGCGCCCGAAGTGACGCGCCGGCGCATGTATTACGAGACAATGGAACAGGTGTTGGCCAAGAGCGACAAGACCATCGTGGAAGCGCCCGGCGTGGTGCCGTACCTGCCCCTGCGCGGCAACCGGCGCCTGCCGGACCCTGAAATGGCCGCGCCCGAGCCGCAGGCGGTGCAGCCCGCCGCCCCTGCCCCGCAGGCGGGAGGCGCCCAGTGAACCGCGCCCTTCTCCGCAACCCGGTGACGCTCGGCATCGCGCTGCTGTTCCTCGTCATCCTGGTAGCCAGCACCTTCAAGATCGTGGACGAGAACCACCAGGCGGTGATCCTCCGCTTCGAGGAGCCGGCCGGTACGGTCAACGCCTGGCGTCGCGGCGAGCAGTTCGGCCGCACCGGCGCCGGCATCGTTATGCGCATTCCGTTCGTCGATCGCCTGGTGATGGTCGACAAGCGCGTGCTGGACATCGACCTCGAAAACCAGCCGGTGCTTTCCACCGATCAGCGCCGGCTGGAGGTGGATGCTTTCGCCCGCTTCCGCATCACCGATCCGCTGCGCATGGTCGTCACCGCCGGGTCCGAACAGCGCGTGGCGGACCAGCTGCGCCCGCTGTTCAGCTCCGCGTTGCGCAACGAGCTCGGCCGCCGCCAGTTCTCCGAACTGCTGAGCCCGGAGCGCACGCAGCTGATGGACAACATCCAGGCCGGCCTGCAGCGCCGCGCCAGCCAGTATGGCGTGGAGATCGTGGACGTGCGCATCAAGCATGCCGACCTGCCCGACGGCAGCCCGCTGGACAGCGCGCTGGCGCAGATGCGCTCGGCCCGGCAGCAGGAAGCGGCAACGATCCGCGCGCAGGGCCAGAAGGAAGCGCAGATCATCCAGGCCGATGCCGAGGCCCGCGCCGCGCAGGTCTATGCGCAGAGCTTCACCAAGGATGCGGACTTCTACGACTTCTACCGCGCCATGCAGTCCTATCGCCACACGTTCGGCGCGGACGGCGATCCTTCCACCCGCGGCTCCACCTCGCTCGTGCTGAGCCCGAACAACGGCTATCTCCGCCAGTTCCAGGGCGGCCGGTAAGTAATCGGCCCGACTGTCGGATCGTTCATATTCAATCCTCGTTCAGCATGGCGGAACCAATTGGTGCCATCCTGCTGAAACACGGCAGACGAGAGGAACTCCACACAGTGCGCTACGCCTACACGATTACCGGTGCTCTTCTGCTCGGCGGTGCCGCCGCCGCCATGACCTTCCAGCCGACCGCCGCTGCGCAGACCGCGCAAAACGAGCCCGGCGCGATCCAGGCCGCCGCGCCCAAGGCCGGCGCGCCGATGAGCTTTGCCGACATGGTGGCAAGGCTCCAGCCGGCGGTGGTCAACATCTCCACCAAGCAGCGGGTGACGCAGCAACAGCAGCAGTTCAACCCGTTCAGCCTGTTCGGCCTCGCCCCCCCCGACCAGGGCGGCGGCGCGCCGGTGACCCGCGAGGCGCAGTCGCTGGGCTCCGGCTTCATCATCTCGGCAGACGGCTATGTGGTGACCAACAACCACGTCATCTCGGCCGGTGCGCGCGGTGCCACGGTGGAATCGATCACCGTCACCATGCCGGACCGCAAGGAATATACCGCCAAGCTGATCGGCCGCGATCCGGCGTCCGACCTCGCCTTGCTGAAGATCCAGGCGACCGGCCTGCCCTTCGTGAAGTTCGGCGACAGCCGCAACGCGCGCGTGGGCGACTGGATCGTGGCGATCGGCAACCCGTTCGGCATCGGCTCCACCGTGACCGCGGGCATCATCTCGGCGCTGCACCGCACCACCGGCCAGGGCGGCGCGTTCGATCGCTTCATCCAGACCGACGCCTCGATCAACCAGGGCAATTCGGGCGGCCCGATGTTCGACCTGAACGGCAACGTGATCGGCATCAACTCGCAGATCCTGTCGCCGACCGGCGGCAATGTCGGCATCGGCTTCGCCATTCCGGCGGAAGAGGCCAAGCCGATCATCGACCAGCTGCGTTCGGGCACCGCGATCAAGCGCGGCTATCTCGGTGTCGGCATCCAGCCGATCAGCGACGACATCGCCACCGCGCTCAAGCTGCCGAAGAACCGCGGCGAGATCATCGCCCGGGTCGAGCCGAACGAGGCCGCCGCGCGCGCCGGCATCCGCTCGGGCGACGTGGTGCTGAAGGTCAACGGCAAGGACGTGACCCCGGACCAGAGCCTGTCCTACCTGGTCGCCAACCTGGCACCCGGCAGCCGCGCGACGCTGGACGTGCTGCGCGACGGCAGGCCGCTGTCGATCAACGCAACGGTGGGCACCCGCCCGTCCGAGGAATCGCTGCTCAGCGGCGAGGACGGTGACGACGACGGCGCGGTCGGCCCCGACGGCACGCCCGGCGCGCAGGCCGGCCCCAATGCGCTCGGCATCACCGTGCGCACGCTGACCCCGCAGATCGCGCGGCAGCTCGGCCTGGAGACCGGCACCACCGGCGTGGTCATCACCGACATCGACCAGTCCAGCGACATGGCGCAGAAGGGCTTCCAGCCCGGCGACGTGATCACCGGCATCCGCACCGCGGAAGGCGGCGTGCGCGTCACCACGCCGGCAACGCTCGCGGGCGCGGTGCAGCGCGCCAAGGCCGCCGGCGCGGGCAGCGTGGTGCTGAGCTTCCAGCGCAAGGGCATCCAGGGCGAGCGGCTGATCGGCGTTCGCCTGAAGTAAGCGACCCGGCTGAAACAGTTGAGGGGCCATCCCGGTGCATGCCGGGGTGGCCCCTTTGCTGTGCGGCCGGGATGACGAGGGCGATGCGTCGGCCTAGGATGGCCTCGGGAGCGACGGAGCAAGCATGACAGAAGCAGGCATCTTCATCGGCGCGGAGGCGGGTGGTGCCGCTCCGCAGGTCCTGAACCTCAAGCGCGCCAATCGCCACGGCCTGATCGCCGGCGCCACCGGTACCGGCAAGACCGTCACCGTGCAGGGGATCATCGAAGGCTTCTCGGGCGCGGGCGTGCCGTGCTTCGTTGCCGATGTGAAGGGCGATCTGGCCGGCCTCGCCATGGCCGGCTCGCCCGCGTCGAGGGCCCACGAGACATTCGCCGCCCGCGCCGCGGAGATCGGCATGACCGACTGGTCCTATGCCGCGACGCCCGTGCAGTTCTGGGACCTGTTCGGGCAACAGGGTCACCCGATCCGCACCACCGTGTCGGAGATGGGGCCGCTGCTGCTCGCCCGTCTGCTCGACCTCAACGAGGTGCAGGAAGGCGTGCTGACCATCGCCTTCCATGTCGCCGATCGGGAAGGGCTGCTGCTCCTCGACCTGGACGACCTGCAGGCGATGCTTGCCGAGTGCGCCAACCGCGCGGACGAGCTGACCAGGCAGTTCGGCAACGTCTCCAAGGCCAGTGTCGGCGCCATCCAGCGCGCGCTGCTGCAACTGCGCGGACAGGGCGCGGATCATTTCTTCGGCGAACCCGCGCTCGCCACCGCCGATCTGCTGGGCACGGACGACACGGGCCGCGGCCTCGTCAACGTGCTGGCGGCCGACAAGCTGATGGCCGCGCCCAAGCTCTATTCCACCTTCCTGCTGTGGCTGCTGTCCGAGCTGTTCGAGTCCCTTCCCGAGGTCGGCGATCCGGACAAGCCGGTGCTGTGCTTCTTCTTCGACGAGGCGCACCTGCTGTTCGACAACGCGCCCAGGGCGCTGCTGGAAAAGATCGAGCAGGTCGTGCGCCTGATCCGTTCCAAGGGCGTCGGCGTCTATTTCATCACCCAGAATCCGATCGACGTGCCCGACGCGGTGGCGGCGCAGCTCGGCAATCGCGTGCAGCACGCCCTGCGCGCCTTCACCCCGCGCGACCAGGCGGCGGTGCGGTCGGCGGCGACGACCTTTCGCGCGAACCCCGGCGTGGACGTCGAAACCGCGATCACCGAGCTGAAGGTGGGCGAAGCGCTCGTCTCGCTGCTCCAGCCGGACGGCGCGCCCTCCCCCGTCGCGCGCGTGCTGGTGAAGCCGCCCGCCAGCCGCGTCGGCCCGGTAACGCCGCAGGAGCGCGCGACGCTGATCGCCACGGACGCGATCGGCGACAAGTACGACACGGCGGTCGACCGCGCCTCCGCCGAGGAACTGCTCGCCGCCAAGTCGCACGAGGCCGCCGCCGCCGCGGCCGAAGCGCAGGCGAAGGAAGCGGCGGACAAGCAGGCCGCCGCGCAGGCCAAGGCCGACGCGCGCGCCGCCAAGGATGCCGAGCGCGAGCGGCTGGCGGCCCAGCGGGAGGCCGATCGCCAGGCCCGGCTCGATCGCCAGGCAGCGCGCGAGGCGGCGAACTCGCCCTGGAACCGGGCCGTGCAGTCCGCCACGCGCTCCGCCTCCTCCGCCGCCGGGCGGGCCGTGGCGAACGAGGTGACCAAGGCGGTGTTCGGCTCCGCGCGGGGCGGCGGCGTCGTCGGCGGGCTCGTGCGCGGCGTGCTCGGCGGGCTGTTCAAGGGGCGCTGAGCGGGACTAGGATGGCGGAGAGGAGTTTCCGCCATGAACCAACCGTCCCGCATCGACTGGAGCGCCGCCGCCGAGGCGGGGCTGCCCGACATCGTCGGGCTGCGCCGCGCCATTCACCGCGATCCGGAGATCGGCCTCCACTGTCCGCGCACCGCCGACAAGATCCGTGCGGCGCTGGCCGGCCTGCCGCTCGAGATCCGCGAGGGCCGCTCCACCACCGGGCTGGTGGCGATCCTCCGGGGCGGCCGCGACAATGGCCGAACGGTGCTGTTGCGCGGCGACCATGACGCCTTGCCGATGCAGGAGGAGACCGGCCTTTCCTTCGCCAGCGAGGTGGCGAACGCGATGCACGCCTGCGGCCATGATGCGCACACCGCGATGCTGGTCGGTGCCGCACGCGCCCTTTCCGCCCAGCGCGAGGAGCTGCCCGGCACGATCGTCTTCCTCTTCCAGCCCGGCGAGGAAGGCTATCACGGCGCCCGCTACATGATGGAGGACGGCCTGCTCGACATCGCGCGGCCGGAGGCGGCGTTCGCGCTGCACCTGTGGCCCAACCTGCCCGCCGGCACCTTCTGGAGCCGTCCCGGCCCGCTGATGGCCTCGGCCGACACGATCCGCTGCACGGTGCGGGGGCGCGGCGGACATGGCGCGATGCCGCACGACTGCCTCGATCCGGTGCCGGTCGCCTGCGAGATCGTCACGGCGCTGCAGACCTATATCGCCCGCCAGGTGCCGGTCACCGATCCCGCCGTGCTGACGATCGCGAAGATCGCGGCCGGCAGCGCGCACAACGTCATCCCGGGCGAGGTGGAGATGCTGGGTACGCTGCGCGCCCTGTCCGAGCGGACGCGGGGCCAGATGCACGAGGCGTTCGCCCGCATCGCCACGCACATCGCCCTTGCCCATGGCGCGACGGCGGAGCCGGGCGTCGAGCCGGGCTATCCGGTAACCGTCAACGATGCGCGCGCCGTGACGCTGGCGCGCGAGGAGGCGGAGGCGCTGGGCGCGCCGTGGCAGGAGATGGCGCAGCCGATGATGGGCGCGGAGGACTTCTCCTACGTGCTGCGCGAGATCCCCGGCGCGATGACCTTTCTCGGCGCCGCGCCCGAAGGCAGCGACCCGGGCGCCAACCCGCCGCTGCACAACACGCGGATGGTGGTGGACGAGGCGGTGATGGCGCGCGGCGTGGCGCTGCACTGCGCGCTGGCCGAGCGCTTCCTGCATCGCGGCTTCGACTGAGGCGCGCGGCCGATGACGGCACCGCGCTCGATCGTGATCCTCACCGGCGCCGGCATCTCGGCCGAGTCCGGCATCGCCACCTTTCGCGGACCCGGTGGGCTTTGGGAAGGGCACCGGGTCGAGGATTGATGCTTTTTTCTAACGATAATACGTCGGCTTCCGAAGGGAAGCTCGATGCGTATTGTGCCGTATCTCCGTTGGTCGCGAGAGAAGCAGGGTTCCGGGTCCACTATTCCCCGGCAGACCGCAACCATCCGCGCCTATGCGGACGAGAAGGGTTGGTCGCTTCCGCCTGAAGCCGAGTGGTTGCGCGATGAAGGCGTGTCCGGGTTCAAGGGGCACAACATGGCTCCGGCTGGTGCTCTCGGGCAGTTTACCGATCGGGTGTGCCGTGAAGGCGCCCATGACACGGTTTTGCTGTGCGAGCAGCTTGATCGCTTGAGCCGGAAGAAGCCCGGTGAAGTGCTGGAGTGGTTTTTCCGGGTCACCAACGCGGGGCTCACGATCGCCCTCGCCGACAACAAGATGCTCGTGGACCAAGCGTCCATCCGCAACCAAGCCGACCAGCTACGGGCGCTTCTTGACGACACGGAGCGGGCGAACACGGAGAGCGCTCGCAAGTCGGTGCTGCTACGCGGGGCGTGGGCAGCGATCCGCGACGGCATGGAGGTGCGCAGCGAACGCCCCGGCACAATCATCGCCGTCGATCACCTCCAGTCGTTGAGCAACCCCGTCGATCGCGGGGTAGATATCACTGTCAAGACAAAGCGCGGGAGCGACACCTACGAGCTTACCATGCTCGCCGATGATTTCACGCCCACCGTAGGTAAGTTCCTTGAACATGACTCATTGCTCGGCTCCGTGAAGCGCAAGGTGCATGTGTCGGCTACCTGTCCCGGATGGCTGGCGCTCTCGCAGTGTCGCCGGTTTTTCGAGCCCGTCCCGGAGAAGGTGGCTGTGCTGGAGCGAATCTTCACGCTCTACGCCGAAGGGAAAGCCAAGACCGCCATCGCCCGCATCTTGAACGGCGAAGCCACCCCCACGTTCCGTGGTGGTGATGGTTGGCAGGGATCGGCGGTATTCGCGGAGCTTGAGCGCAGCATTCTGCGGCAGAGGATCATGGCAGGGTTGGCGCGATCCACGAAACGGTCAGGCCGACCGCCCCTCGACGCCGAGAAGGTCGAGCGCATCAAGCGCTCCCTCACCAAGGGCGTCAGCATCAACGCCACGGCCAAGAAGCTCAAGGTCGGTGTCGCGACCGTCCATCGGGTAAAACAGCAGATGGCGCTCGCCGCCTGATCAACGAGCGCGCAGCCACTCCATCGCCTCGTCAAAGGTCATCGTCATTCTCGGCTGCGCGCCTGCCTGCTCGATGCGAGCGAGAAAGTCCGGGTCGAGTTCTTCACCCCGGCAGATCGGGCATGGCTCATGTGCATAGTTATCCCCGCAGCTTCTATCGTGCTCGCCCATGATCTCGAAGCCTTTATCGGAGATGCACTTCATGCGCGTTACTCGATTAGCGTTCCTCCCCCACGTCAGCCCATTCGCTCGTATCCGCGCCAATGGGTAAGCAGGAGAAATGACTGACATGCATAACATCGTGGTCCTGACTGGCGCGGGCGTCTCTGCCGAGTCTGGCATTCCGACTTTTCGCACACACGGCGCGGTCTCCTACTGGGAATACGGCGACGAAGACGGCGTTAGAAAAAGACATCGGGTCGAGGACGTATGCACGCCGGAGGCGCTGGCGAGGGATCCGGCGCTGGTGCACCGTTTCTACGACCTGCGCCGGGCCGCGCTGGCGGGCGTGGCGCCCAATCCGGCGCACGAGGCGCTGGCGCGGCTCGATCGCGCGTGGCCGGGCGAGTTGCTCGTCGTCACGCAGAACGTGGACGACCTGCACGAGCGCGCGGGCGCCCGGCGGCTGCTGCACATGCACGGCGAGCTGCGCTCCGCCCTGTGCGCGCAGTGCGGGGATCGCCGGCCGTGGCGCGGCGATCTGCCGCCCGGCTCGATCTGCGAGGAATGCGGTACGCCCGCATTGCGGCCGGACATCGTGTTCTTCGGCGAGATGCCCTATGCCATGGACCGGATCGAGCGCGCCCTTGCCCGCGCCGACCTGTTCGTCTCCATCGGCACTTCCGGCGCGGTCTATCCCGCCGCCGGTTTCGTGCAGGTGGCGGGGCGAGCGGGCGCCCGTACGCTGGAGCTGAACCTGGAGCCCTCCGCGGGCAGCGCGTGGTTCGAGGAGGCGCGGCACGGACCGGCGGCCACGCTGGTGCCGACGTGGGTCGACCAGCTGCTTAACCTGAAGCAATAAAGCGCATTACTACAGCAATGTAGGGGAATTCAGCTCGTCGCCGATATGCCTCGTTCCGGCGCAACGGCCCGGTCCGGTTCGGATGGGTAACAAACTTGCGCAGCCCCGGTCTGTTGCTGGCAGTGACGCGTCTTTCGACGGGGCGCGCGCTTCAGCACCCGGGAGAAAAATCATGTATTACCACGACAAACGGCTGCAATATCCGGTCAAGGTAACGACGCCGAACCCGCAGTTCGCCCGCATGCTGCAGCAGGCGATCGGCGGCGTGGAAGGCGAGATCCGCGTCTGCATGCAGTATTTCTTCCAGGCCTGGGGCAATCGCGCGCCGACCACCAAGTATCGCGACATGCTGCTGCACACCGCGACGGAGGAGATCGGCCATATCGAGATGCTCGCCACCGCCGTGGCGCTGAACCTCGAGACGGCGCCTGCCTCCGCACAGGAAGCCGGCGCGGCGGACGGCATTGTCGGCGCGGTGATGGGCGGCGGCAGCGCCAAGGCCTCCATCGAAGGCCTGATCCACAAGAACCTGCTGTCGGCCGGCCTGGCGGCGATGCCGATTGATTCGGACGGCGTGCCGTTCAACATGAGCCACATCTATGCCAGCGGCAACGCGGCGGCCGACATGTATTGCAACGTGGCGGCGGAGAGCACCGGCCGCGTGCTGGCGACGCGCCTCTACAATGCGACGGACGACCAAGGCATGAAGGACATGCTGCACTTCATGATCGCGCGCGACACGATGCACCAGCAGCAGTGGCTGGCGGCGATCGAGGACATGGGCGGCACCGAAGGCCTGCCGATCCCCAACTCCTTCCCGCAGAGCCAGGAGCACCAGGAGCATAATTACGACTTCTTCGTGACCTCGCTCGACGGCCAGTATCCGGAAGGCCGCTGGACCGGCGGGCCGACCATGGACGGCCGCGGCGAGTTCACCGTGTTCCGCAACCAGCCGATGGGCGAGGAGCCCGTGCTCGGGTCGGCACGCCCCGACAGCGCGGCGCAGGCCGAGCAGATCGGCGAGAAGCCGCAGACGATCTGACGACCGGGCGGCAGGGGCGGGTCCTCCTCGTTCCTGCCGCGTGGCCCGGGTGTCCGCTTGCCCGTGACACCCGCCGGCGGCCCGGCTAGTCCCGTTGTCATGACCGTCCCCCGTCCTGCCCCCCGTCCTGCCCTCGCCTTTCATCACACGCCCGGCACCGGGCCCACCGTGGTGTTCCTGCCCGGCTATGCCTCCGACATGACCGGTGCGAAGGCGCTGGCCCTGGAGGATTGGGCGAGGCGCACCGGCCGTGCCTTTCTGCGCTTCGATTATGGCGGCTGCGGCCAGTCGGACGGCGCGTTCGAGGACCAGACGCTGGCGGGCTGGCGCGAGGACGTGGTGGAACTGCTGGAACAGGTGGTGGAGGGCCCGGCCGTGCTGGTCGGCTCGTCCATGGGCGGCTGGCTGATGCTGCTCGTCGCGCGCGATCGGCCGGAACTGGTCGCCGGGCTCGTCGGCATCGCGCCGGCGCCCGATTTCACCGACTGGGGCTTCTCCATGGACGAGAAGATGAAGCTGTTGCAGGAGGGCCGGATCGAGCGCGCGTCGCCCTATTCCGATCAGCCCACCGTCTTCACCAGCGGCTTCTGGCAATCGGGCGAGGCCTCCCGGGTGATGTTCGGGCCGATTGCGATCGACCGGCCGGTGCGCCTGCTCCAGGGCATGGCCGACAAGGATGTGCCGTATCAGCGCACGCTGCGGCTGGCCGAGCTGATCCGTTCAGCGGACGTGCAGGCGACCTTCATCAAGGACGGCGACCACCGCCTTTCGCGCGACGCCGACATCGCGCTGCTCCTCGCCGCGGTGGAGGATGTGATCGCCCGTCTATGATGTTGCTTGCCCTCGCCCTCCTCCAGGCCGCCGCAACCCCCAGCGATGCCGCCACCGAAGCGCGCTATGAGCGCTGCATCGATCTGGCCACCACCAATCCGGTCGCGGCACGCAGCGAGGCCGGCAAGTGGCAGTTGGCGAACGGCGGCTGGTTCGCGCACCAGTGCCTGGGCATGGCCTATGCGACGGAAGGCGGCTGGTCCGCCGCCGCCGTCGAGTTCGAGGCAGCCGCGCGCGCCGCGGAGGTCGCGAAGGACAAGCGCGCGGCGCAATATTGGGCGCAGGCCGGCAACGCCTGGCTGGCGGGCGGCGCCAATGACAAGGCGTCGGCGGCGCTGAATTCGGCGCTCTCGGCGGGCACGCTGACCGGCCTGCAACTGGGCGAGGCGCATCTCGACCGGGCGCGCGTCCTCTATGCGACAGGCGACCTCGACGGCGCGCGTCGCGATCTCGACGCGGCGCTGGCCGTCGTGCCGGAGGATCCGCTCGCCTGGCTGCTGTCCGCCACGCTGGCCCGCCGGGCGGGCGACCTGCCCCGCGCCAGAAAGGACATTGCCGAGGCGGAGTCGCGCACCAAGGAAGCGCCCGAGGTGCAGCTTGAGAAAGGCAACATCGCTGCGGCGAGCGGTGACGAGGCCGGCGCACGCGCCGCCTGGGGCATCGCGGCCGTCGGCAAGGGCGCCGCAGCGGAAAGCGCCACCCGCGCGCTGGCGCAGTTCTACGCGAAATAGCGCGTTCGCCGCGCCGGCGCTCAGCGCCGAAAGCTGGCGACGTCGATGCCCAGCCGGTTGACCTTGTCGTAGAAGGTCTTGCGCGGCAGCCCGAGCAGGTCGATCGCGCGGGTCACCTGTCCGCCGGTGCGGCGCAGCGCCTCCTCGATCGCGCCTGCCTCGAACGCGGCGACGCGGGCGGCAAGCGGCGGCAGCGGCGCGGCCTCGCCCTGCGTCGCCCCCTCCATGCCCAGCACCACCGCAAAGGCATGGTTGCGCAGTTCGCGCACATTGCCGGGCCAGTCATGCGTGCGCAGGCGATCGGCGGCGCCATCCGGCAAGCGCACCTCGCGGCCGAGCTCGGCCCGTGCCTCCGCGACAAAGGCGGCGAACAGCAGCAGCACGTCGTCTCCCCGCTCCCGCACCGGCGGCACGCGCAGCCGCACCGTGCTCAGGCGGTACAGCAGGTCGGCGCGGAAGCGACCCTGCTCGACCAGGGCCGACAGGTCGCTCTTGCTGGTCGCCACCACGCGCAGGTTCACCGGCTGCGGACGGTCGGCGCCGATCGGCTGGACTTCCCGCTCCTCCAGCACGCGCAACAGTCGCGCCTGCATCGCCAGCGGCATGGAATCCACTTCGTCCAGCAGCAGCGTACCCCCGCTCGACGCGACGATGCGGCCGTCGCGCGCCAGCCGCGAATGCGGCACGCTGTCGGCGGCGTGGCCGAACAGCTCGATCTCGGCGAGCCCCTCGGGCAGCGCGGCGCAGTTCACCGCCACGAACGGGCGCGCCCGGCGTGGCCCCTGCCGGTGGAGAAGGACGGACACCAGTTCCTTGCCCGTCCCCGTCTCCCCCTCCACCAGCACGTCGAGGTCCGCCCCGGCAAGCTGGCGGATGCTGGCGCGCAGCCGGACCATGGCCGGGCTCGCGCCGATCAGCGGACTGTCCGCCTCGGCCGCCGCCATCGCCGCGCGCAAGGCTCGGTTGTCCAGCACCAGCCGTCGCCGTTCCACCGCACGGGTCAGCGAGGCGACGAGATGGTCGGCGGCGAACGGCTTGGCCAGGAAATCGAACGCGCCATCGCGCAGGGCGGCCACCGCCATCGGCACGTCGCCGTGCCCGGTCACCAGGATCACCGGGATCTCGGCATCCACCCCGCGGATGGCGGCGGCGAGTTCCAGCCCGTCCATCCGCGCCATGCGAATGTCGGTGACCACCGCGCCGGCAAAGTCCGGCGTCACTGCCGCCAGCGCACTTTCCGCATCGGCAAAGGCGGTCACGTCGAAGCCGGCCAGTTCCAGCAACTGCACCGTCGCCGTGCGCAGGGCGTCGTCGTCCTCGACGAACAGCAAGGTTCCGGTCATGCGCGCCTCAAGGTGAGAAGGAAGCTCGCGCCGCCGCCGCCCGGCGCGAGGTGGAGGTCCCCGCCGAACTCGCGGGCGATGTCGCGCGCGATGGCCAGCCCCAGCCCCAGGCCGCCCGGCCGGGCGGTGGCGAAGGGCGTGAACAGGGTTTCGCGCACCTCCGCCGCCACGCCCGGGCCGTTGTCCGTCACCGCGACGCGGATCGTCTCCCCTTCGGCGCTTGCCGCGATCCTGACCGAGGCGTCCGGTACGCCCTCCACCGCGTCCAGCGCGTTGGTGACCAGGTTCACCAGCACCTGTTCCAGGCGGATGCGGTCGCCGCGCACGCGGGCGGTGCGCAGGTCGTCGGGCAACTCGACCCGCAGAACCGCGGCGGCCTGTTCGCCGAGCAGGAGGCGCATGCCGTCGATCACCGCGTTCAGCGGGGAGTCTCCGCCGGCCGGAGTGCGGCGGCGGGCAAACGCGCGCAGTTCGGCGGTGATTGCGGCGATGCGAACCGTGAGCTGAACGATATGGCCGAGGTTCTCGCGCGTCCGCTCCGGCCTGTCGCGGTCGAGAAAGGTTTCGCCGTTTTCGGCAAAGGTGCGGATCGCGGCGACCGGCTGGTTGATCTCGTGCGCCACCCCGGCGCTGATCTGGCCCAGCGTGCCGAGCCGGTTCGCCTGGGCCAGCTCCTCCCGCGCCGTCCGAAAGCGGCGCTCGGCCTCGGCGCGCTCCTGCGATTCCACGATCAGCGCCGCATTGGCATCGCGGAGTTCGGCCGTCCGCCGGGCGACTTCCTCCTCCAGCGCCGCGCGGGCCGCGTGCTGCATTCGACGCGTCTCCGCCGCGCGCATGGCCAGCCCCGCCGCCCCGCCGACCAGCAGCAACGACATCGTGGCCCATAGCAGCGCCTGCGTGCGCGCCGCCGCCAGCGGCGGTCCCAGCGGCGCCAGGTGGATCAGATGCGATCCGACGAGCGGGGCCGCCACGCTCGCCACGCGAAAGCGCACCCGTCCGTCGCGCGCCTGGCCAGGGGCAAAGGCCAGCGGCAGCGGCCGCGGCGGCGCAGCGCCGAACTGCAACGTCGCGCGCGCATCGGCGATGGTCTTCGCATCGAGCGCGCCGGTCGCGCGGAAACGCCAGTCGGGCCGGCTGGTCACCAGCACCACGCCATGCCGGTCGGTGACGAAGCTGATGCCCGGCGCCCGCGCCCAGGCGCGCTCCACCGCATCGAACTCGACCTTCACCACCACCACGCCGAGCGCCCGGCCGCCCCGGTCCACCCGGCGCGCGAGATAAAGGCCGGGTCGCCCGCTCACCGTGCCGAGCGCGAACAACTCGGACGCGCCGCGCCGCATCGCCTCGCGGAAATAGGGGCGGAAGCCATAGTCCTGCCCGACGAAACTGGTCGGCAATCGCCAGTTGCTCGCCGCCGCGGTCCGCCCGCGCGCATCGATGGCGTAGAGCGCCGACGCATCGGTGCGCCGGGCGAGCAGTTCCAGCGTCCCGTCGAGCCGCCGGCCCGCCGCGGCATCCCCGCCCGCCAGCGCGGCGGCGACGTCCGGGTACTCCACCAGCACCAGAGGCAGCAGGCGGAACTTCTGAAGCTCGCTGGCGAGCAGCCCGACATGGGCGGCGGCGGCACTGTTGGCCGCTGCGGACGCGCTCGCCTCCGCCCGCGCTTCCGCCCAGCGCCACGTCGCAGCCGCGGCGGCGATCAACAGCAGCGCAGCGACACAGAGGAGGAGAACGGAGCGGCGGTTCACGCGGGCGGCTTATCGCACATCGGCGATGTTCGTGTGCGGAAATTCACACATGCCGGGCAGGGCCGGACCACGGCCTTGTCGCGCAAACATGAAGCTCCTCAACAACTTAGGCCGCCGATCCGCAAAAGGTGCGCGGCGATTGTCGCAGATTAGGATAGAGCCTCAAGGCCCGCCAAGAGGCCGGGCGCCGTTCCCCACGCGCCGAGAGAGGACCATGATCGTACAGCAGCCCCCGGCGGACACCCGTCCGCTCCCGTTCTACCGCCACCTGTATTTCCAGGTGCTGTGCGCGATCGTGCTCGGCGCGGCTCTCGGCCATTTCGATCCGGTGCTCGGCGAGAACCTGAAGCCGCTGGGCGACGGGTTCATCAAGCTGGTGAAGATGGTGATCGCGCCGGTGATCTTCCTCACGCTCGTTACCGGCATCGCCGGCATGCGCGAACTCGCCACCGTGGGCCGCGTCGCCGCCAAGGCGTTCGGTTACTTCCTGTTCTTCTCCACGCTGGCGCTGATCGTCGGCCTGATCGTGGCCAACGTGGTGCAGCCCGGCGCGGGGATGAACGTCGATCCCGCCACCTTGGATGCCGGAGCCGTCGCCGATTACGCGCACAAGGCGCACGAGACGAGCGTGGTCGGCTTTCTGCTCGGCATGATCCCCACCACCCTCGTGTCCGCACTGGCGCAGGACAACATCCTGCAGGTGCTGCTGGTGGCGATCCTGTTCGGCATTTCGCTGAGCCTCGTCGGTGAGCCGGCCGCACCGATCCTCGACCTGCTCGAGCGGATCACGCTGGTGGTCTTCAAGCTGGTCGGCATCCTGATGAAAGCGGCGCCGGTCGGGGCGTTCGGCGCGATCGCCTTTACCGTCGGCAAGTACGGCGCGGGCAGTTTGGTCAATCTCGGCGGGCTGGTGCTCACCTTCTACGCCACGTCGATCCTGTTCGTTCTTGTTGTGCTCGGCACGGTGGCGCGACTGCACGGCTTCTCCATCCTGCGGCTGATCGCGTATCTCAAGGCGGAGCTGCTGCTGGTGCTCGGCACCTCCTCGTCGGAGGCGGCGCTGCCGGCGCTGATCTCCAAGATGGAGGCGGCAGGCTGCGACAAGGGCGTGGTCGGCCTCGTCGTGCCGACCGGCTATTCGTTCAACCTCGACGGCACCAACATCTACATGACGCTGGCCGCCCTGTTCATCGCGCAGGCGACCGGCGTGCACCTGTCGATCGGCGAGCAGCTGCTGCTGGTCGGCGTGGCGATGCTCAGCTCGAAGGGCGCCGCGGGCGTCACCGGGGCCGGCTTCATCACGCTGGCCGCGACGCTGTCGATCGTGCCGTCGGTGCCGGTCGCGGGCATGGCGCTGATCCTCGGCGTGGACCGCTTCATGAGCGAGTGCCGCAGCCTCACCAACTTCATCGGCAATGCGGTCGCCTCGATCGTGGTCGCGCGCTGGGAAGGCAAACTCGACCGGGCGGCACTGGCTGCTGCGCTCGGCACCAGGAACACCACCGCCAACAATGGCGGGGCACACACACAGGGAGAGTATCATGACGAAAAGGATCGCCCGCTCGGGCCTGCTCGCTAGCGCCGCGCTCGGCGCGTGGGCGCCGGCCGCCTTTGCCCAGACCACGCCGGCACCGACGCCCTCCGAGGCGGTGCCCGGCCTGGCCGCATCGACGCAGGAGCCGGATACCGAGACCACTCAGCAGAAGCCGGCGGGCGAGGACATCGTCGTCGTCGGCTCGCAGATCAAGGGCAGCTCCGTCACCGCCGCGCTGCCGGTCACGGTGGTGGATGCCAACCAGATCGACGCCACCGGCGCGCTGTCCGGAGACGAGCTGATCCGCGCGATCCCGCAAATGGGCGACGTGACCTTCAACGAGGCGAACAACGCGCAGACCAGCAACGCGGCGCGCGGCGACGTCAACTCGATCAACCTGCGCAACTTAGGGGTAGGCAACACATTGGTGCTGCTCAACGGCCGCCGCCTGGTGCAGCATCCGACGAGCCAGGCCGGCGACGGCAACGTGCCGGTGCTCGGCTACAATTCCAACGCGCTGCCCGTCGCCGGGATCGAGCGGCTGGAAGTGCTGCGCGACGGCGGCGCGGCGATCTACGGCGCGGATGCGGTGGCCGGTGTGGTCAACACCGTCACCAAGAGCGACTTCGACGGCGGCAGCCTCGACTATCGCTATGGCTTTGCGGAGGGCACGCACCGCAAGGAACTGCAGTTCACCGGCACCTACGGCAGCAACTTCGCCGAAGGGCGCGGCAACGTGTCGGTCTATCTCGATTACACCCGGCGCACCGCGCAGCTCGCCTCGGACCAGCCCTATACGGCGACCGACAACCTCCTGTCCTATTTCGACGGCGACCCCGCCTTTGCCGGCAACCTGACCGCCGACGGCCGCGCGACACAGAGCCCGTGGGCGAACCTTGCCGTGGTCGGCGGTCCCGGCACGATCCGCCGCAGCCCGGGCAACCAGGCGCTCACCTCCTCGGCCGGCGCGTTCCACACGCAATCGGCCGCAAATCCCGGCTGCCTGGTCGTGGTGAACAGCAACGTCTGCTATGGCAGCGGCACGCGCGCGACCGGGACCACCTTGCGCAACGAGCGCTACGACACGCGCACCGGCACCACCGTCACCCCCTCGTTCAACCGCTACAACAGCTTCCTGACCGCGCATTACGACGTGTCGGACAGCCTGACGCTCTATACCGAGCTTGGCTATTACCGCGCCGACACGCACCGCTTGCAGCCGGCCACGATCAACCTCAACGCGATCGTGATCCCCGCCAGCAACTATTGGAACCCGTTCGGCCCCGTCACCTTCGCCAGCGGCGCCGCCAATCCGAACCGCATCGCCGGCCTCACCAACGTGCCGGCGGCCGGCCTGCCGGTGCGCCTGTCGACCTACCGCTTCGTCGATGCGGGGCTGCAGAAGGTGGACGTGACCAACTGGCAGTCGCGCTTCCTCGGCGGCGCGCGCGGCAAGATCGGTTCGTTCGATTTCGACAGCGCGCTGCTTTATTCCGAGGCGCAGTCCACCGACGACAGCAACGCGATCAACATGACCGCGCTGCAACGCAATCTCGCGCTCTCCACGCCCGAGGCGTACAATCCGTTCAGCGGCGGATGTTCGGCGACGCCCTCGGTGGGCGACTGCTCGCCGGCCAGCCAGACCACGATCGACAGCTTCCAGTTCCGCCTGCGCCGCCAGTCGAAGACCACGCTGGCATTGGCCGATTTCAAGCTCTCCAACGCCAGCCTGCTGGCGCTGCCCGGCGGCGACCTCGGCATCGCCATGGGCATCGAGGGCCGGCGCGAGACGCAGTCGGATCGCCGCGACGACAACCTCAACGGCACCAACACCTTCACCGATCTCGTCACCGGCGAGACCAACCTGTCCAACGTCGCCGCCGTCAGCCCCACCCCGTCCACCAGGGGCGAGCGCACCGTGCTGTCCGCGTTCGGCGAGCTGGCGATCCCGGTGATCGCGCCGGACATGAACGTGCCGCTGGTGCGCCGGGTGGATGTGCAGCTGGCCGGCCGGTACGAGCATTACAGCGACTTCGGGTCGGTCTTCAAACCCAAGGTCGCCGCCGCCTGGGATCTGGTGGAGGGCGTGCGGTTGCGCGGGTCCTATTCCAAGGGATTCCGCGCGCCCAATCTGGAGCAGACGCGCACCGTGCAATATTCGCGCCTCGGCTCGAACACCGATTTCCTGCGCTGCGAGGCGGACCTGCGCGCCGGCCGGATCGCGACTTTCAGCGCGTGCAGCCGCACCGTCAGCTACTCCATCTTCATCTCCGGCAACGAGGACCTGAAGCCGGAGAACAGCACCAACTGGACCGCTGGGCTGGTGCTGGAGCCGAACCTGTGGAATCGCAGCAAGTACGGCCGCCTCACCCTGACGGGCGATTTCTGGTCCATCCAGCAGGTGGGCATCGTCGGCCAGTTCGGTCCGCAGAACGCGCTGGTGCTCGATTATCTGCTTCGCCAGCAGGGTTCGTCCAATCCGAACGTGATCCGCGCCGCACCGACGGCGGACGACACGCCGCTGTTCACCGGCACCGGCCTCGCACCCGCCGGTGCGGTGCTGCAGATCCGCGACCAGTTCACCAATCTCCTGCCGCAGACGGTGCAGGGCCTCGACCTTGCGCTGCTCTACAACGTGCGAACGGACTTCGGTAAGTTCGACCTGGCGATCAACGGCGCGCGGCTCACCAAGTTCAGCCGCGACACGCCGCCCGCGGTGCAGGCGCTGTTCGATGCACGCGCCGCCGATCAGATCAACGCGGCAACCCCGCTCACCGATGCGCGCGACCTGCTGCAGGATCGCGGACGGCCGAAATGGCGGATCACCGGCTCGCTGACCTGGAGCCTCGACAATGTGCAGGTCGGTGGCTTCGCTAATTTCGTGGACACGGTGTACGACACCAACTTCCTGGACACGAACGGCAACCCCTACACGGTGGACGGCCAGACGACGTTCAACCTCTACGCGCAATACCGGTTCAGGAGCGACTATGGCTTCATGAACGGCACGCGGGTGCGCATCGGCGCGCGCAACATCTTCGACAAGCAACCACCGATCACCGCCGACGGTTATCTGGGCTCGCTCTACGTGCCGTATGGCCGCTACTGGTATCTGACGATCGGCAAGACCTTCTGATGAGGAAAAGCATGTTCCTGCGTTCGCTTCTCACCGCCTCGCTCGCCTTCGCTGCCGTCCCCGCGGCGGCGCAGGAGCGGGCGGCGCCCCCCGTCACCGGCGCGCCGCGCACCATCCTGTTCGTGGGCAACAGCTTCACGCAGGGCGCGCATTCGGCGGTGCGCAACTACCGGGCGAACACCGTCACCGACCTCAACGGCGACGGCTATGGCGGTGTGCCGGCGTTGTTCAAGCGCTTCACGGAGGAGGCCGGGCAAAACTGGCAGGTCAGCCTGGAGACGCAGGGCGGCAAGTCGCTCGGCTTTCATTATGCCGAGCGTCGGCAGAAGCTGGGCGGGCGCTGGGACGCGGTGGTGCTGCAGGAATATTCGACGCTGGACCGCGAGCGTCCCGGCGACCCGCGCGACACGCTCCGCTCCACGCCGCTGCTGGCGCAGCTGTTCACCAGCGCGAACCCGACCGTGAACATCCAGCTGATGGCCACCTGGAGCCGGGCGGATGCCACTTGGCAGCCCAAGGGCGACTGGTACGGCAAGCGCATCACGCAGATGGCGGCGGACCTGCGCGCGGGCATGAACCGGGTGCGCGCCGCGGTGCCGGCGGTGCGCGGCGTGCTGCCGGTGGGCGAGGCCTGGAACCGCGCTTTCGCCAAGGCGGTGTTCGATCCCAACCCGTATGACGGCATCACCTATGGCCAGCTCGATCCCTGGGCCTACGACCATTATCATGCGAGCGTCGCCGGCTATTATCTCGAAGCGCTTGTCGTGTTCGGGCGCATCGCGGGGGTGGATCCGCGCAGCCTAGGGCCGCAGGAAAAGGCGGCGGACGATCTCGGCCTGTCGGAACAGCAGACAAGCGCATTGCAGCAGATCGCCTGGGAGCAGTTGCAGGCGGGGTGAGCCGGGGGCTCCAACGTGACCACGGACGTGTTCCGGGGTCCACGGTGCCGCAAGCCAGGAAGCATCCGGGATTGCAGCACGGTGGTTGCCGGAACAGGTCCGGCATGACGGCTCCAGGTGTGCGGTTGCCCCCTGCCCCGCCCCGCGCTAGCCTTGCACATGCTCCTGGCCCTTGCCGTCGCCACGATCGCGCAACCTGCCGCACAGGTGCGCGTCACCTTCAACCGCCGGGGAGAGACTTCGTCGCGTGCCAAGGGCATCGCCGATGCCACCGGCCGGGCGGCCACCCCGGACGATCCCGCACGGGTCGCCTCGATCTCGAAGCTCGTCACCGCTATCGGCGTGCTCCGCCTCGTCGAGCAGCACCGGCTCGATCTCGACGCCGATGTCTCGACGTTGCTGGGCTGGCGGCTGCGCAACCCGGCCTTTCCGGACGCGCCGATCACGCTGCGCCTGCTGCTGTCGCATCGCTCCAGCCTGACGGATGGCGTGGACTATGTCCTGCCGCTCGATGCCGACATGGCAAAGGTGCTCGCCGATCCCAAGGCCTGGGACCGCGCCCATGCTCCGGCCACGTTCTTTCGCTACATCAATATGAATTTCCCCGTGGTCGCCGCGGTGATGGAGCGGGCGACGGGCGAGCGGTTCGATCGGCTGATGGAGCGGCTGGTGCTGAAGCCGCTTGGTCTCGACGCCTGCTACAACTGGGCGAGCTGTTCGGACCGAACCGCCGCCCGCGCGCTCACCCTCTACCGCGACGGCAAGCCGGCGAAGGACGCATCCGACAACCGCCGGACGCCGTGCCCCGTCACGCCCGCAACGGATGGAAGCTGCGACCTCTCGCGCTGGGTGGCGGGCCGCAACGGCGCGCTCTTCGCGCCGCAGGGCGGTTTGCGCATCTCGGCGCGCGGCCTGGCGCGGATCGGGCAGATGCTGCTGAACGGTGGCCGGGTGGGCGGCACCCGCCTGCTCTCCCCCGCCTCGATCCGCGTGCTGGAAACGCCGCTGTGGACCTTCGACGGCAGCAATGGCGAGACGGTGAACGGGTTCTACTGCAGCTACGGCCTGGCGGTCACCTTCACGGCGACGAAAGCGCCCGGCTGCCGTGACGATCCGGTCGGCGATGGCCGGCGGCGCATCGGCCATGCCGGGGACGCCTATGCGCTGAAATCCGGCCTGTGGATCGATCGCGAGCGCGGCACCGGCGTCGCCTATCTCGCCACCGATATTCCCGACGCTACCGGAGCGCACAGCGCGTTCACCGCCATCGAGGAGGCGCTGTCTCGCCCATGAACCTGCGCCATATCGAAATCTTCCACGCCGTTTACGTCAACGGATCGGTCAGTGCCGCCGCCCGCGCGCTCAACATCTCCCAGCCGTCCGTCTCCAAGACGCTCCGCCACGCCGAATCGCTGCTCGGCTATCCGCTGTTCCAGCGGACCAACGGCCGGCTGGTCGCCACCGACGACGCGCATGCGCTGTTCGAGGAGGTGCGCGAAATCCAGGACCGCGTCTATGCGCTGCGCGAGGCGAGCCGCAACCTGCGGCGCGGCGGCGGCGCCACCCTGCGCATTTCCGCGCTGCCCAGCCTTGCCTTGGGCGCCTTGCCGAGCGCGGTGGCCGGTTTCCTGAAGAACCACAGCAACGTGAAGTTCGATCTCCAGACCGTCCACCACGACGACCTCCTGCGCAAGCTCTACGAGCGCGAGACGGACGTGGCGGTTGCATTCGAGGTGCCGCCGTCCACCCCGCTGGGCCACCAATGGCTGGGCGAAGGCGAGCTGGTGGTGCTCTATCGCGAAGAGGACATGCCCGATGCCCCGCCGCGGCTCGAACTGTCGGCATTGCAGGAGCGGCCGTTCATCAGCCTGGCGTCCAGCGGCCCGATCGGCACCTTGTTCACGCAGGAGCTGGAACGGCGCGAGGTGGTGCTGGACGAGGTGGTCTCCGCGCGCACCTTCTACATCGCCACCGCGCTCGTGCGGCAGGGCGTGGGCCTGACGGTGGTGGACAGCTTCACCGCGCAGGCCGCGATGGCGCCCGGCCTCTCGATCCGTCCCCTGAAGCCGCGCATCACCTTCGACGTGCATGCCATGTATCTGCTGAACCGCCCACCCACGGCGCTCGCCAACGACTTCCTCAAGGCACTGGCCGCCGTAATCGACGAGTCGTGATCGGGCGCCATAACGCGCGTTTATGCCCGCCGTCCGCAGCTTCATGCGGATGCTTGCCCGACGAATGATAGGCCTGCCCGAATGATCCCAAGCCCTTACCTCCTCTATCTCGGCCACAGCGCGGACTTCATCGGCATCAAGACCTCGCGCGGGCTCGCCACCTTCCGCCGCGACGATTGCGTGGGCGAGTTCCGCCACGACGACTGCCCGCTGACGCTCGATCTGCCCCGGCTTTCCATGGCGGATGCCGCCGCCCGGGGCGCGAAAACGATGGTGCTCGGCATCGCCAATGGCGGCGGCACGATGGGCGCGGACCTGGTGGCGGACGCAGTCGCGGCACTGGAAGCGGGCATGAACGTCGCCTCCGGCCTGCACCAGCGGCTGCGCGACGTGCCGCGGCTCGCCGATCTCGCGCGCGAACGCGGGCTGCAATTGTTCGACGTGCGCGATCCGCCGGCGCACCTGCCCGTGGGCACCGGCAACCCGCGTCCGGGCAACCGCCTGCTGACCGTCGGCACCGACTGTTCGGTGGGCAAGATGTACGCCACCATCGCGCTGGCGGAGGGCCTGCGCGCGCGCGGGCTCGCCGCCGATTTCCGCGCGACCGGGCAGACCGGCATCCTGATCGCGGGCGCGGGCGTGCCGGTGGACGCGGTGATCGCCGACTTCATCTCCGGCGCGATCGAGCAGCTGGCGCCCGCGCGCTCCGACCACGGCTGGGACGTGATCGAGGGCCAGGGCTCCTTGTTCCACCCGAGCTTTGCCGGCGTCTCCACCGGGCTGCTGCACGGCGCGCAGGCGCAGGCGCTGGTGCTGTGCCACGAGCCCGGCCGCGCGCACATGCGCGGCATTCCCGGCCGCGCCCTGCCGGGCTTGCGCGAGACGATCGACATGAACCTTCAGGTGGCGAAGCTCACCAGCCCCGACGTGCGGTTCGTCGGCGTATGCCTGAACACCTCCAGGCTGGAAGCGCAGGCGGCCGCCGACCTGTGCGGCCGGACCGCGGACGAGCTTGGCCTGCCCTGCACCGATCCCCTGCGGATGGGGGTCGATGGCATTCTCGACCATTTGGCATGACCCGCACCCTTTCGGCGCAGCATGACCGCTTCGCACTGAGCCGCCCGTTCCGCATCTCGCGCGGGGTGAAGGTGGCGGCGGACGTGGTGACGGTGACCGTCAACGGCGACGGGGCCACCGGGCGCGGCGAGGGCGTGCCCTACCCGCGTTATGGCGAAAGCATCGACAGCACGCTGGCGCAGATCGAAGGCATCCGGCCGGTGATCGAGGCGGGTGCGGACCGGCAGGCGCTGCTGTCGCTGCTGCCGCCCGGTGCGGCTCGTAACGCGATCGACTGCGCCTTGTGGGACTGGGACGCGCAGCGCGGCGGGCGGACGGTCGCCGCCCTGCTGGACGCGCCCGAGCCGGAGCGGCTGGCCAGCGCGCTCACGGTGGTGATCGACACGCCCGAGGCGATGGAGGCCGCCGCGCGCGAGATCGCCGGCGCGCCGCTCCTCAAGGTGAAGGTGGATGCGATCGACCCGGAAGCGCAATTGCGCGCGGTGCGCCGCGGTGCGCCCGCGGCCTCACTGATCGTCGATCCCAACGAAAGCTGGACCGAGTCTCTGGTGCGCGAGTTGCAGCCGCTGCTGGTCGAGATGAACGTGGCACTGCTTGAACAGCCCGTGCCGGCCGGCGAAGATGCGTGGCTGGAGGGCTTCACGCCCGCCGTGCCGATCTGCGCCGACGAAAGCGTGCATGTGGCCGACGATCTGGAGCAGGTCGCCCGTCGCTACCAGGCGGTGAACGTCAAGCTCGACAAGGCCGGCGGGCTCACCGCCGCGCTGGACCTGGCGGCGGCGGCGCGGGCACGGGGGCTGGGCCTGATGACCGGCTGCATGGTCTGCTCCTCGCTGTCGATCGCGCCGGCGCTGCACGTCGCCCGGCTCAGCGACCATGCCGATCTTGACGGGCCGGTCTGGCTCCGGGAGGATCGGCCCGGCGGCGTGCGGGACCGGGGCGGATGGCTCACCCCGCCCGATCGCGGCTTCTGGGGTAACGCATGAACAAACGATCGCTGGCGCTGCTGCTCGGCCTGGCTGGCTGCTCCACGGGCCCACGCGCGCCCGCGCCGCCGGCCAGCGCCGATCTCGCGATCACCGGGGGGACGATCTACACCGGCGCCGACGCGCCGTTCACCGGCACGGTGGCGGTGTCGGGGGACCGCATCACCTATGTCGGCACCGCCTCGGTGAAGGCCGGACGGACGATTGACGCGCGCGGCATGGTGGTGGCGCCGGGCTTCATCGACCCGCACACCCATGTCGGCGCGCAGCTTGCCAGCACGAAGGCCGAGGCGCGGCTGGTCCCCGCCTTCCTGATGCAGGGCGTGACCACCGCCTTTATCGGCAATGACGGCGGCGGCGAACTGGACAGCGCGAAGGTGCTGGGCGCCGCTGCCGAGAAGCCGGTGGGCATCAACTACGCCACCTATGTCGGCTTCGGCAGCGTGCGCGGCGCGGTGGTCGGGGCGGAGAAGCGCGACCCTACGCCCGCCGAGCTCGACCGCGAGAAGGCGCTGGTCGCGGCGGCGATGTGCGGCGGGGCGATGGGCCTGTCCACCGGACTGTTCTACGCGCCGCAGAGCTTCTCCAAGACGGAGGAAGTGATCGCGCTGGCGGCGGAGGCGGGCAAGCGCGGTGGCTATTACGACAGCCATATCCGCGACGAATCCTCCTACACGGTGGGCCTCGGCGCGGCGATCGACGAGGCGATCCGCATCGGGCGCGAGGGCCACCTGCCCTCGCATATCAGCCACATCAAGGCGCTGGGCGTCGATGTGCAGGGCCAGGCCCCGGCGATCATCGCCAAGGTGAACGCCGCGCGCGCCGCCGGGCAGGACGTCACCGCCGACCAATATCCCTGGTCCGCCAGCGGCACGAGCCTGGTCGCCAGCCTGGTGCCCCTTTGGGCGCAGGACGGCGGGCGCCCGGCGCTGCTGAAGCGGTTCGACGATCCGGCGCTCGCCGCCCGACTCCACGTCGACATGGCGGAGGGCATGCGAAAGCGCGGCGGCGCGGCCACGCTGCTGATCGTGGAGGGTCGACACAAGGGCAAGCGCCTGTCGGAGGTCGCGCAGGCGCTCGGCAAGCCGCCGATCGACGCGGCGATCGCCGTGATCCGCGAGCACGATCCCGCGGTCGCCAGCTTCAACCAGTCGGAAGCCGACATCGCCGCCTTCATGCAGCAGCCCTGGGTGATGACAGGGTCGGACGCCTCCACCGGCCATCCGCGCGTGTTCGGCACCTTTGCCCGCAAATATCGCAAGTACGTGGTGGAGGACCATGTGATCTCGCTGCGCGACTTCATCGAGCGCAGCTCGGCGCTGCCGGCCGACTGGTTTCATCTGGAAGGGCGCGGGCACCTGAAAGCCGGCGCGTTCGCCGACATGGTGGTGTTCGATCCCGCAACCTATGCACCGCGGGCGACCTATGAGGCGCCGGAGCAGCTCGCGACGGGCGTACGCACCGTGCTCGTCAACGGACGGGTGGCGGTGGACAACGGCGCGCTGACGGGCACCGCCGCCGGCCGCGCGCTGCCGCACACGCCGACGCCGGGTTCGTGCGGCAAGTGACCTTGCGGCGTCTTTGCTCCCCTCCCTGGAAGGAAGGGGTCGGGAGTGGGGCGACCGGGGGCAGCCACCATCGTTTTCTCGCAGGCCGACCCTCCCCCCGCCGATCCCTTCCAGGGAGGGGAGAAGAGACAGCATGACCCGCTGGTTCGCCATTCCGCTGTGGCAGCGGGTGCTCGGCGCGCTCTTCCTCGGCCTGCTCTTCGCGCTCGTCGCGCCGGGCGCCACGCCGCACGTCCAGTTCCTGGGCGATCTGTTCGTGCGCGCGATCCGCATGCTGGTCGCGCCCATCGTGCTCGTCACCATCGCCAGCGGCATCACCGCTCTCGCCGATCCCAAGCGGCTCGGCAGCCTGGGCGGGCGCACGGTCGGGCTGTTCGCCGCCACCACCGCGATCGCCGTATCGGTGGGCATGCTGGTGGCAGGCCTCGTCCGGCCCGGCATCGGCGCCCCGCTCGGCACCGCGGCGCCCCATGCGCTCGGCACGCCCGTGACGCCCTATGACCAGTTGATCGGCATCGTGCCGCTCAACATCGTGGAGGCGCTGGCAAAGGGCGACATGCTGGCGCTGATCTTCGTCGCCATCCTGCTGGGGGTGGCCACCGTGCTGGCGGGCGAGGCGGGGGCGCCGTTCTCGCGCGGGCTACAGGCCTTGTCGGCGGTACTGCTGAAGATGGTCGCGCTGGTCATGGAAGCGACCCCGCTCGGCGTGTTCGCGCTGATCGCCAACGCGGTGGCGGCGAACGGCGCGGCGGTGTTTGTCCATGTCGGCTGGCTCGCCCTTGCCGTGGTGATCGGCTCGCTGATCCAGATCGTGGTGGTGCACAGCCTGATGCTGCGCCTGCTTGCCCGATTGCCGGTGCTGCCGTTCTTCCGCGGCATCGTGGATGCGCTGGTGGTCGCCTTCTCCACCGCGTCCAGCTCGGCGACATTGCCGGTGGCGATGCGCGTGTCGGAGAAGAATCTCGGCCTCGGGCGGCCGGTCTTCTCCACCGTGCTGCCGCTGGGCGCGAGCATCGGCAAGGACGGCACCGCCATGTATGTCGGCCTGCTCAGCATGTTCGCGCTGCAGGCGTTCGCCGTGCCGCTGACGCCCGCCGTCTACGGCACGGTTCTCCTCACCGGGGCGCTGGCCGCCTTCGGCACCGCGCCGGTGCCCTCGGCCTCGCTGTTCATGCTGGCGGCGGTGCTCTCCGCCGTCGGCGTCGCTCCCGAACAGACGGCGCTGGTGGTCGGCTTCGTCCTCCCCTTCGACCGGCTGCTGGACATGACCCGCACCGTGCCCAGCGCCAGCGCGAACCTCGCCGTGGCGACCACCGTGGCGCGATGGGAGGGGGAGCTGGACGAACCAGCCTACCGCGCGCGCGCCGACGCCTGACGGCCGGCAGGCGCGCCTAGAGACGCGAACGAAGGAAGTTCGCCGCCCAGCTCCGCGATCCGGCCCGCGCGAGGCAGCTGACGGTGGACAGCGCCCGGTTGGTGCGAAAGGTCTCGCATGTCCCCGTCGCCGCAAAGGAGGCGCCGTTCCGCAGCGTCACGCGGCTGACCGTCATCCGGTCGCCCGCCATGTCGCCGCTGAAGCGGGCCATGGATCCCCAGCTGCGTTGCGCGAAGTCGATCGTCGCCGCGCCTTGCTCCCGGCTGATCGATACCGTGTCGCACAGGATGAGCGCGGTTTCGTGCCGAAAGCGCGCAACACGATCGGAATATTGGCAGCGCCCGCTCAGCACCATGGAAGAGGGCGCCTCCGGCACTGCGTCCTGCGCGCTCGCCCCCGCGGAAAGCGCCATGGCAGCGAGGGCCGGTGCTATCGATCTCTTGCCCGACATGGACGAACTATGATCGCGATCGGCCCGCCCGGCAACCGCGCGGAGGCGCCCGCCTTCAGTAGAAACGCACGTCGCCCAGCTCGAGCCACGCCTTGCCACCGCGCTCACCGGACAGGCGGAACATGACGGCGCGCAGGCGGTCGAGCCGCAACTCCGCGCTTGCATCCCCGCTGCGGAAGCCCTCGAACGGCAGGCGGATCTCCTGCGCCGCTTCCCCGGCGGTGAACTCGGCGGAGAAGCCGCGGTCGGGTTGCAGGCCGTAGCTGTCCAGCAGCAGCCGATAGGTGCCCGCACCGCGCGCGCGAAAGGCGATGCCGGTGAAGCCGCGCGCATCGGCCAGCTGGATCGCACCCCGTGTGAGCGGCAGGATCAGCTGCGCAAAGGGCTGCGGCGCGGAGCCCATGGTGGCGGCCAGGAAGATGCGCGGCGGCGGGGGCGCGGCCTCGCGCACCGTTTGCAGGTGGCTGTGGTCGACCCCTGCCTCCGTGCTCTCCACCGGCAGCGTATCGAGATCGGTGCGGCCGTCCGCCCGCTGCACCGTGTCGATCGGCCCGGCCATGCGGTGCAGCGGCAGCGCGGTCATGTCCTCCGACGCGATCATCGCGCGCAGCCGGTCCAGCGGCACCTCGCGCCCGGCGACGAACACCTGGCGCACTTTCCACAAGGCCTCGATGTCGCGATCGGGATCGCCGTCCACCAGCACCAGATCGGCGCGCTGGCCCACCGCGATGCGGCCATGGTCCTTCGCCTGGCCGAGGATGTCGGCGCTGACCGACGTGGCCGATGCCAGCGCCTCCGCCGGCGTCAGGCCGAGCTTCGTCAGCCAGGTGATCTCGCGCAAGGTGGAGGGGCCGTGATAGACGCCGCCGATCCCCGCATCGGTGCCCACGCCGATGCGGATGCCGGCGGCCTTCAGCCGCGCGATGTTGTCGCGCATGATCTGCCAGCGCTTCGCATCATAGGGCAGGATCGGGTCGGGCGCGTCATCCATCCGCCGCTGCTCGCGCGCCTGCACCGCGGGATTGAAAGCCTGCCACTCGCCGCGCGTGAACGTGCGGTCCTGTTGCGGCTCGTAGACGACCAGGGTGGCGATATAGGCCATGTGGTGCGTGCGCATCAGCGCGATCAGCTCGTCGTCGATGGGGGCATCGCCCACGCCATGCCCCACCGCGTCCACCCCCGCGCGCGCGGCGATCTTGGCGCCTTCCAGCGTCACCGTATGGGTGATGACCGGCAGGCCGGCCCTGTGCGCGTCCTGCACGATGGCGGCGAGCGTCGGCTCGTCCATGCTGTTGAGGTCGGCGTCCCGGCCATAGCGCCAGCCGTCGGTGAACACCTTGATGACGTCCGGGCGGTAAGGCAGCGCGCGGCGCATCATCAGGTGCGCGGAACGCGGCGTGTTCGCCTCCAGCGTGAAGAAGTTGCCCCAGCCGAACTCGGTGCCGTGCCCCCCCGGCACGCCGAGCCGCACGGCCAGCTGCAGGTGCGGGGCATACAGGCGCCCCGGCCCGGCAAAGCCCGGATCGGTCATCTCGCGGATCGGGCCGAGCATCTCGCCCGACACCGAATAATCGTTCACCGTCGTCACGCCATTGGCGAGATAGCCGGCATAGGCGCGGCCGAGATCCTCCGGGGCGTTGTAGCCGGGCGAGCGCAGGTGCGTATGGAGGTCATGCAGGCCGGGGATCAGCGTCCGGCCGCGGGCACGGACCACGCGGGCGCCCCAAGGGGCCTTCACCTCCGGCCCCACCGCGACGATGCGATCGCCCCGCACCAGCACGTTGGCCACCTGCGCCGGCGCGCCGGTGCCGTCGAACACGCGCGCGCCCTGGATGAAGACCGGCCCGTCGGGACGCGTCGCCGCGCCTGCCACTGCCGCCAGGGCGCTCGCTGCGGCGATCGCCGCGCGTATCCAGGTCATTGCTCGCATCCGCACATCGCCGGGGCTTAGTGCCCCAAACCGGCGCGGCAAGCACCCCGGGAAATCGCCGCATGGCCGATGGTTATGCCCTTCCCCGCCAGTTGAATGACCCGGACCGGCTTGCCCGTGCGGTTCGCGGGCGTACGCTGCACGGCATGCGCCTCCTTGTTCTTGCCGCCGCCCTTCTTTCCGCGCCCGTATTGGCCCAGGCGACCGCGCAAGGCGATGTGGCGGCGATCCTCGCCGCGGCGGGGCCGGGCACCCGGTTCGGGCTGATGGTGGTGGACGATGGCGGGCGCACCATTGCCGAGGTCAACCCGGACGAGCGGTTCATTCCCGCCTCCAACACCAAGATGTTCACCACCGCGGCGGCCTATGCGACGCTCGACATGCAGGCGCCCGCCGGCACCGGGGCCTCGGTGCGGCTGGAGCCGGACGGCCGCGGCGCACCGGGCGTGGTGCTGGTCGGCGGGGGCGACGCCCGCCTGTCGAGCGCGCCCGACTGCGCGGCCGATTGCCTTTCCACGCTGGCCGATGCGGTGGCCGCGCGAACCCGCATCGTCGGCGACGTGGCGGGGGACGACAGCGCCTTTCCCGACCAGCGCTGGAGCCCGGGCATGAGCTGGAACAACATCCCGACCCGCTCGGGAACGGGCGTGTCCGCGCTGACGCTGGACAACAACGAAGCGGTGCTGACCGTCACGCCGGGCGCGGCGGGCACCATGCCGGCTGTGGCGAGCGACGGCTATTACACGGTCGACAACCGCGTGCTGACCGTTGCGGGGGCGAAAAACGCGCTCAGTTACGATCGTGCGCCGAACAGCCGCGTGGTGCGGCTGACCGGCACGATCGCGGCCGGCGCCGAGCCGCAGCGCCTGCGGATGGGGATCGACGATCCGGCATATCACGCGGCGTGGCGGTTTGCGCAACTGCTGCGCGCGCGCGGCGTGCGGGTGACCGGCGCGATCACCGCGCGCCACCGTCCCCTGACGCCCGCCGACGATCCCGCGATGCGCGAGGGCGCGCCCGCAGCCCGCCCGCCCGCCGAGCCGGCGCTCGCGACGCTGACGCCCGGGCCGCTCGCCGCGGACGTGGTGACCATCAACAAGACGAGCCAGAACCTCCATGCCGAACTGCTGCTGCGCCTGGTCGGCGCGCGCGACGGCAGCGGATCGATCGCGGACGGACAGGCGCAGGTGGGCGCGATGCTGGCGCGCGCCGGCGTGCCGCGCTGGGCCTATGACTTTTCGGACGGGTCCGGTATGTCCAGCTACAACCGGATCAGCCCGCGCGGCGCCGTGACCTTTCTCCGCTGGGTGGCCGCGCAGCCATGGGGCGCCGAGTGGCGGGCCAGCCTGCCGGTCGGCGGGCAGGACGGCACGCTGGCCCGCGCCTTTCGCGGCACCGCGCTCGACGGCAGGATCTTCGCCAAGACCGGCACCCTCAACGCCACCAACGCGCTGGCCGGCTATCTGGTGGGGGCCAGCGGGCGCACGCTGACCTTCGCCTTCTATGCCAACGACGTGCCGCAGGATGCGGGCGCCGCCGCCGTCATGTACAAGGCCTTGCTGAAGGTCGCCGCCGCGAACTGACGGGCACCGGACGGAACCCGTTGATCCATTTCAACCGGATTTCCGGGCTTCAGCGCCTTGGCCATGGACCATTCGATAGGGCCGCTGCGTTCTGCCGCCGGTTTCCCGTCAGCCGAGGGTCCACGGACATGATGCAATTGGCGGACTTCCTCAAGGCGATCGGGCCGAACGCCTCCATCGTCTTCGCCTCGTGGATCTTCATGGGGTTCCTCCAGCAACGCTATGACGGGGCCGTCAACCGCTACCGCGAGGCGGTGGGCGACTACCGCTCCAACGAGCATGGGCGGGACCGGGGCGAGAACCTGATGGACCAGGTGACCGCCTATCATCGCCGCTGCCGGCTGATGGAAGCCGCGACGCTGGTCGGCCTGTGCGCGGCGATCCTGCTGATCCTGTCGCTGCTGATCGGGGGGCTGGACGTGCTGGTGCCGCATGTGCCGGCGATCGCCGTGGCGGGCGTCGCCTCCGCCAGCCTGGGGCTGGCGCTGGTGATCGTGGCGGCGGCGATCGTGATCTGGGAAGGCGTACTGATCCGCCGCCAGCTCAACAACGAACTCCGGGACCTGCCGGACCTCGCCCACCGCACCGGAAATAACGCGGGAAGCGTGCTGAGCGGCGAACGCCACTGACGCGCACGCCCCTGCTCCGAAGGATGGCGGCTAGCGCGCCGCCAGCGTGACCGCGGGCGCCGGATCGGCCGCGGAGGGCATTCCGGCATGACTGGCCGCTGCGTCCACCACCAGCAACGCCGCGCCGATGAAAAAGGCCGTGCTGATCTTCACGACTCGCTCTCCCTTTTGTTCTTGTCGGGATGGTACCGCAGCGGACCCGTTTGGCAAGCCTTTGTTCAGCTCTGTTTTTCCTCGCGACTGTCCCATGCTGCGATCACCGAATCGCCCGTTGCGGGCCGCAGGTCGAAGATGCCGCTGTTGAAATGGCGGCTCGGGTGCACCCGGTTGGTCAGCAAGGTCCAGGCGATCTCCCTTTCCCAGTCGATCCAGAGGCCCGTGCCGGTGAAGCCGGTATGGCCGATCGTGTCGGCGGAACAGCTCTGCCCACCCGACCAGCCGGGAAAGCGCACTTCCCAGCCGCAGGTGCGATGCTCGTATTGCGGCGTGCGGATCGCCTCGCGCATCGCCGGCGAGCCGATCTCCCCCGCCATCAGCCGTCGCGCGAACCCCAGCACGCCGTCCACCGTGCCGAACAACCCGGCATGGCCGGTCTGCCCGCCCATTGCCCAGCAATTCTCGTCATGCACCTCGCCCTTCATCACGCGCCCGCGCCAGGGATCGAATTCGGTGGCGACGGCGGGTCCGGGTGGCGGGCCGTAGGACAGGCCCTCGCCCAGCGGCCAGTCGCCGAGCGGCCGCCCCGTGATCCGCTCGATCGCGATGCCCAGGTAGAGGAAGTTTATGTCCGAATAGACCGGCGGCCCTTGCCGCCATTCGCGCTGGAGCACGAACGCGCGCAGCCGCGCCGGATCGTCGCCATAGGTGTAGATCGGCTCCACCGCCGGCAGAAAGGTGCGGTGCGCCAGGCAGTCGCGGAACGTCAGCCGCCGCTCGGCCGCGCCCGCCACGTCATATTGGCGCAGGTCCGGGATGGCGGTGGTGAGCGGCGCGTCGAGATCCAGCCGGCCCTGGTCAGCGAGCGTCAGGACCATCGTCGTGGTGGCGATCACCTTGGAGACGGAGGCCAGGTCGAACCAATGGTCGAGGGTCAGCGCTTCCTCTTCCGGCACCCGCGCCGCGAGCCCGGCATGGCGGACCCAGCGATCGCCGTTCGCGCACACCACGCCCAGCGTCGCGCCCGGGATGCGGCCGTCGAACACGGCCGCGGCGGCGGGGGCGAAGGCCGCGTCAATGTCCATCGTCGGCCCTCGCCTGCACGCGCGCGACCAGCGGAAGGAACGGAATGGCCGCCAGGCTCACCGCGCCGGAGATCAGGAAGAAATTGTCATAGCCGATCCGCTCCACCAGCGATCCGCCCGCCCCCGACAGCAGCCGCGGCAGCAGGAACGCGAAGCCCGACAGGAACGCATATTGCGCCCCCGGGTAGCGCGGGTTCACCAGCAGCGAGAGATACACCACGAACACCGCGCCCGCCATGCCGTTGCCGAACTGGTCCGCCGCCGTGGCGACATAGAGCAGGCCCTCGCCCGTCGGCTGATGGGCAAGCCAGACGAAGCCGAAATTGCCGAGCGCAGCGAACACCGCGCCGACCGCCAGCGCAAGGCTCATCGGCCATTTCGCGGCCATCCACCCGCCCAGTCCCACGCCCACCATGCTGGAAACCAGCGCCACCACGCTGTCGGCCCGGCCAATCTGCGACAGGCTGTAGCCCAGCCCCTTGATCATCGGCTTGGACAGGTTCAGCGCCAGCACGTCGCCCATGCGGTAGACGGAAACAAAGGCGAGCAGCAGCAGCGCGCCGAACGCATAGCGCCAGAAGAAATCCACATAGGGCCCGACCGCCGCCGATCGCCGCGCCGGCGCGCCCGGCCCCAGGCGGACGATCCACGGCAGCCCCGCCGCCATGGCCACGAACGGCAGCATGGCCAGGACCAGCACCGGCGTCAGCACGTTGGTCTGCGCGGTGACGCCCACCCCCGCCGCCACCGCAAGCAGAGCCCAGCCGACCGCCGCCGTGACCGCCGTTGCCGCCAGCAGGATCGCCACGCTGGCGATCAGCCCGGTGACCAGCGCCGTGCCGCGCCCACCGCCATGCCCTTGCGCCGGCCGTCCGAGCGCGAGGATCGGAAAAGGCAGAAAGGCCGCCGCCGCGATCGCCAGATAGGCGCCGGTCCAGCTCCATTCCGGCTGGTCCGCGATCAGCAGCGCGCCGCTGCCCGCCGCCACCATGGCGGTGCGATAGCCCCACAGGTTCGCCGCGGCGAGCGGCCCCTGCGCCTCCGCCGTGGGCGCCAGCTCGATGCGCCAGGCATCGGCGGCGATCTCCAGCGTGGTCGTCCAGAAGGCGAGCAGCACGGCGAACAGGGCGGTCACCGCCAGGCTCGCATCCGATGCGGTCAGCGCCATGGCGACCATCGCCGTGAAGATGCCGAGCTGCGCCAGCAGGATCCACCCGCGCCGCTTGCCCCAGAAACGGCCAAAGCCGGGAACGTCGAACCGGTCCAGCAGCGGCGCCCACAAGAACTTGAACGTCGGCAGCAGCTGCACCCAGGCAAAGAAGCCGAGCACCGCCAGCGCCACCCCATGCGCCTGCAGCCGGAGCGTGAGCACGGTGGAGAACATGTAGAACGGAAGGCCGGCGGAGAAGCCGAGCAGCAGATAAAGGGCCATGGCGCGCCGGTCGCGCCCCGGTCCCTCCCGCTGGATGGCGGCGGCCTCCTCCCTTGCCTCGATCGGTACTGCCGTCACCCACGTCTCCTCACCCCGGAGGCTCGGGCCTGTGCCGTACCTCCGTCAACCCCTGCGCTGTTGCAACACGGCCACGCCGCTGCGGCAATCTTGTCGGCAGGTTATGACCACTGACACAAAAACTATAGCGCAGTGCAACAAATCTGTTTCTTAATGTCGGCCGGAAACGACGCGCTGGGAGGCGCGGGTTCGGGGGATTTCAACAACATGCGCGCTTTCACGCTTCGTACCATGCTGACCGGCGGCACGGCGTTTGCCGCGCTGGCGATCGCCACGCCGGCCTTTGCCCAGACCCTGCCGGGCCAGGAAACGCCGCCGGCCGAAACACCGACGGGCGCCGCCACACCGATCCAGGACGCCGGCACCGCCGGCGGCGGCACGCAAGACGCCGATACCGGTCGCGAGATCCTGGTCACCGGTTCGCGCATCAAGCAGGACCCGAACAACTCCGCATTGCCGCTCCAGATCATCACCAACCAGGAGCTGGAACGCAACGGCATCTCCAGTCCCGAACAGCTGATTCAGTTCCTGTCCACCAACGGATCGGGCGCGGACAACCTTGCTTCGAACGCGGACGTGACGTCCGGCGCGCAACGCGGCACCAACGGCCTGTCGGCGGCCAACCTTCGTGGTCAGGGCTCCGCCGCCACGCTGGTCCTGCTGAACGGCCGCCGCGTTGCCGCGCACGGCCTTTCGGGCTCTGCAGTGGACGTGAACCAGATCCCGTTCGCCGCCATCGAGCGCGTTGAAGTGCTGAAGGACGGCGCCTCGGCGATCTACGGCACGGACGCGATCGGCGGCGTCATCAACTTCATCACCCGCAAGGACTACAAGGGCTTCGGCCTCCAGGGCTTTACCGACACCACCGAGCAGGGCGGCGGCGAGATCAAGCGCGTGTCGGGGATCGCCGGCTATGGCGATCTCGACAAGAACGGCTTCAACGTGATGGGCGCGGTTGCCTATAGCTGGAACGACATCCTGCGCGGCAGCCAGCGCGACTTCGTCAACGCCAACCAGCCAAACCGCGGCCTTTCCGCCGACACGCGCGGTACGCCGATCGCGACGATCTTCCCGCTGAACCCGAGCGCGCTCTATTTCCCGGGCGGAACGCTGCTGGGCGGCACCAGCGGCACCAACATCCTGCCCGGCCTCGTCTTCCCCGGCACAACGGTGCGCGCCGACGGCGGCGTCAACACGCTGGACCTGCCGGGCGGCGCCGGATGCGGCACGGTGGACGGAAGCTTTGCCTATGACGAACAGCTCTGGAACACGCCGGGCGCGCGCTATGCCTGCGCCTATGACACGGGCCGCGTCGCGGTGCTCCAGCAGCCGCTGAGGACGCTGACCTATTACGGTCGGGGCGTCGCGCGCATCCTCGGCCAGCATGATCTGTCGGTGGAGGTGACCGGCTCGGATGCGAAGTCGGCCAAGAGCTTCTCCGAGGCGCAGATCTCGCCCAACACCACCACCCAGCCGCTCGCCTACCCGCTCAATCCAACGACCGCGGCGACCTACAACGCCATCTACAGCCAGCTGCTCACGCAATTCCCGGCGCTGGCGGCGAATTACGGCAAGCCGATCTCCTATCGCTGGCGCTGCATCGTCTGCGGCCCGCGCGAGTACAACACGGAAACCAAGACGCTGCGGGTCGCGCTGGCCGCCGAAGGCCCGATCGCCGGCCGCTGGGACTATCGCGCGGGCGCCTCCTATGCGCGATCGGAATCGGCTTCCAACCTCGGCACCGGCTATTACTACCGCGGCACGCTGACCAACGGCGCGCCCGATCCGAATGCGCCCATCGCCACCGGCGCGACGGTCCCCGGCATCATCGGCCTGCTCAACGCCGGCATCCTGAACCCGTTCTCGATCACGCAGACCGATGCGGCGCGCGCCGCCCTCGGGCAGGTCTCGGCCTATGGCGAGACGCTGTACGGCGGCAAGTACGAGGTGAAGCAGCTCGATTATTCGATCAGCGGCCCCTTGTTCCACATGTGGGGCGGCGACGTGCAGGCGGCCTTGGGCATCGATTACCGCCGCGAGACCTATTCGTTCAACGGCTCGCCCGCGGCCGCCGCGACCCAGCCGGTCATCCTGCTCGCCGCGTTCGACAACGTGAATGCGCTGACGCCCAAGAACCGCACGGTGAAGGCGGCCTATGCCGAGGTGCTGTTCCCGATCGTCACCGGCCTGGAAGTGACCGGCGCGGTGCGCGCGGACGATTATACCGGCTTCGGCACCACGGTGAATCCGAAGGTATCGGTCAAGTTCCGGCCATGGGAACCGCTGATGTTCCGCGGTTCGTACAACACCGGCTTCCGCGTGCCCACCTTCAACCAGATCTTCAACGGCGCCACCGAAAGCCCCTATGCCGGCAAGGACCTTGCCGATCCCACGCGTTGCCCGGGCGGCGTGCCCAACGCCACCGATCCGGCCTGCGTGGCGATCACGCCGATCATCGTGACCGGCGGCAATTCGCAGCTCGGCCCGGAAAAGGCCAAGCAGGCGAGCGCCGGCGTGGTGTTCCAGCCGGCGCCGCGGTTCAGCGCCTCGGTTGACTGGTGGATGATCAACGTCGACGACACCATCCAGCTGCTCACGCTGCGCCAGCTGATCGACAACGCCTCGCTGTTCACCGACCGCTTCATCCGCGACGGCTCGAACAACGTGGTGGCGATCGACGACCGCTGGATCAACGCGGGTTCGCGCCGCACGCAGGGCCTGGAAGTCGCGCTGCGCGGCGGGATCGAGGGCGCCGGGGGCGTATTCTCTGCCGGCCTCGACGGCACCTACCTGCTCAAGAAGCGCGAGAAGCTGACGCCCACCTCCGCTTATGGTCCCAGCCTGATCGGGGCGTTCACCTTCGCCGGTGATCTCGGCCTGCGCTGGAAGCACAATGCGTTCATCAACTACAGCAACGACGATTTCACCCTGTCGCTGACGCAGCTCTTCCGGTCGGGTTATGACAATCAGGTGCTGCCCGGCATCCTGAACGGCACGGTTTCCCGGCCGGACTTCAACTACAAGGTGGACGATTACATCATCTACAACGCCGCCCTGGCGTTCAACGGCATCGAAGGCTTCAAGTTCACGTTGGGCGTGCGCAACCTGTTCAACACCGATCCGCCCTTTGCCGTCACCTATGACTCCAACACCGGCGCCGGCAGTTCGTGGGACCCGCGCGTGGCGGACCCGCGCGGTCGCTCCTACACCTTCAACGTCGAGGTGAAGTTCTAGGTCGACGCCACCTGTGCCCTCGCGAAGGCGGGGGCCCAGAGCCAAGGGCGAGACCATGGCTGCGCGATCCGGAGAACACGATCCCGCATCCAGCTCACCTCATCACCGACGAAGAAGGGGCGGCTCGCACAAGCGGGCCGCCCCTTCCCTTGCCTGGGATGGCGCTCAATCCGCCGCCGCGTGCGCCGCGCCGCCGCCGCTCGGGCGCCGGGTGAACCACACGCCGACCAACAGCACCGCGCACAGGATCGCGGAAACGCGGAACAGGTCGGTGGAGGCGAGCAGATAGGCCTGGCCGACCAGCTGGCGGGTGATCGCGCCTGCCGCCTGCGTGTCGCTCAGCCCCATCCGCATCAGGCCCTCGCGCGCCATCTGGAACGGCATGCCCTGGCCCACCGCCTCGGCGAGGTGCTGCTGGTGCATGGTCTCGCGCCGGTCCCACATCGTGGTGATGATCGAGGCGGCGAAGGAGCCCGCCACGATGCGCGCGAAGTTGGAGATGCCGGTGGCCGACGGGATCTTCTCCGGCGGGATGCCGTCCAGCGCGATCGTCACCATGGACAGGAAGAAGGTGCTCATCGCGATCCCCTGCACCATCTGCGGCAGGATCAGGTTCCACAGGCTCGCCGACGTGGTCAGCTCCGAGCGCAGGAAATAGGAGCCGAAGAAGCAGACGAACGCCACGCTGGCCAGCAACCGCGCATCGACCTTGCCCGCCGCCCGCGCCACGAACGGCGTCAGCACCACCGCCACCGCCCCGCCCGGCGCCGCCACCAGGCCGGACCAGGTCGCGGTATAGCCGAGCTGCGTCTGCAACCAGAGCGTCAGCAGCAGGATGTTGGCGAAGAACACCGCATAGCCAAGCGAGAACGCGATGTTGCCGATCGCGAAGTTGCGATGCCTGAACAGCGACAGATCGACCACCGGATGCTCGTCGGTCAGCTCCCAGATCACCCAGGCGATGAAGCCGACGACCGCGATCAGCGTGCACACGACGATGCGGGTGGAATTGAACCAGTCGTCGTTCTTGCCGAGGTCCAGCATGATCTGGAGCGCGCCGACCCAGACGACCAGCAGCGCCAGCCCCATCGTGTCGATCGGCAGCTTGCGCGTCGGCGTCTCGCGATCCTTCAGGCCGTTCCAGGCGACGAACCCCACCAGCAGGCCCACCGGCACGTTGATGAGGAAGATCCAGCTCCAATGGTAATTGTCAGAGATGTACCCGCCCAGCAACGGGCCGGCGATCGGCCCCACCAGGGTCGTCATCGACCAGACGCCCAGCGCGGTGGAGCGCTTGTCCGGCGGGAAGATCGAGATCAGCAGCGCCTGGCTGCCCGGCATCATCGGACCGGAGAACGCGCCCTGCAGCACGCGAAAGAAGATCAGCGACGGCAGATCCCAGGCGATGCCGCACAGAAACGAGGCGAGCGTGAACAGGATCACCGCCGAACAGAAGGTCTTCACCACCCCGAACCGCCCCATCAGGAAGCCGGTGAGCGGCACGCCGATGCCGTTAGCCACGGCAAAGGCGGTGATGACCCAGGTGGAGTTGTCGCTGGACACGCCCAGATTGCCCGCGATCGTCGGCAGGGACACGTTGGCGATGGTGGAGTCGAGCACCATCATGAACGTGCCCATCGCCAGCGCCAGCGCGACGATCGCGCGCTTGCCGCCCTCCAGCGGCGGCGGCGGGGCCATGGCGGCGGCCCCGGCCATCAGCGGTTCGCCGCGATGATCTGGCGGATGCGCGCCTCGATCTCGGGGTTGTTCGCGTCCGTCGCCTGGCCCTGATAGGCAGCGCGGGCAGGCGCGCCGACACGCTGGCCGCCGGTGTTCGCCGTATCCACCGTCGCCGTCACCGACAGGCCGATGCGCAAGGGGTTGGCGCGCAGCTCGTCACTGCGCAGCTGGATGCGCACGGGCACGCGCTGCACCACCTTGATCCAGTTGCCGCTGGCATTCTGCGCCGGCAGCAGGGCAAACGCGCTGCCCGAACCCGCGCCGACGCCGATCACCCGGCCATGATAGACGATATCGCCGCCATAGACGTCCGCGGTGATCGTCGCCGGCTGGCCGATGCGCAGGTCCTTGAGCTGCGTTTCGCGGAAGTTCGCATCCACCCACAGCTTTTCCAGCGGCACCACCGCCATCAGCGGGGCGCCGGGCGCGACCTGCTGGCCGAGCTGCACCGTGCGCTGCGCCACCACGCCGTCGATCGGCGCGACGATGCGCATGTGCCCGCGGGTGATCGAGGCCTGGCGGTACTTGGCGATCGCCGCCAGCACCGCCGGGTTGGTGTTCACGTCCGTGCCCTGCACGGTGGTGCGCGCCTGCGCCGCCTGCGCCTGCGCGAGTTGCAGGTTGGCCCGCGCGACCTTTACCGCATCGGCAGCGTGGCTCAGTTCCTCGCCGGACACCGCGCCCTCGGCCGCTGCCCCGCGGCGGCGGCGATAATCGTCGCTCACCCGCGCCAGCTCGGCGCGCGCCTGCACGACCGTGGCATCGGTCTGCCCGATGCGGGTGAAGTCGCCGCGGGTGGCGCGCACCGCACGGGCGAGTTCCGCCGAGGCAGCCGCGAGGTTCACGTCGGCGGTGGCCGCGTCCAGCTCAATCAGCGGCTGGCCGGCCTTCACCGTCTGCGTGTTGTCGGCATGGATCGCCAGCACCTGCCCCGGATCGCGCGCGGTGATCGCCACCACGTCACCGGCGACATAGGCGTCGTCGGTTTCCTCCTCCGGCCTGGCGAGCAGGAAGTGGAACACCGCCCAGACGATCGCACCGACCACCACGATCACCGCCAGCACGCCCAGCCAGCGGCGACGTGCACGCGGATTGCCGCGCTCCACGGCGACGGCGTTCCGGCCGGCCGCAGGGGCGGCCATGTCGTTGGCCTGGGTGTCGGTCATTGCTGCGCTCCGGAGGTAAAGCCGCCGCCGAGCGCGAGAACCAGCGCCACGCGCTGGCGCGCCTGGTCGGCGGCGAGATTGGCATCGGCCAGCTCGGCATCGAGCTGGCGCACATCGGTGTCGATCAGGCCCAGCCGGCTTTCCAGCCCGCTGGCCACGCGAATGTTGTTCAGGCGGTTGGTTTCGGCCAGGCCGGTCAGCACGTCGCGCTGGCGCTGGCGCTGCTCGCCCAAATTGCCGACCAGGGCGACGGCGTCCGCCACTTCGCGCACCGCCCCGACGACGCGGTCGTTGTAATCGGCGGTGGCGAGGTCCAGCGCCGCGGTCGCGCCGGCCAGGTCCGCTTTCAGTCGGCCATTGTCGAAGATCGGCAGGTGCAGCGCGGGTCCGGCGCCGACCGTGCCGGAATCGAGGTTGAACAGATTGCCGATGCCCACCGCCTGAAAGCCGGCCAGCGCGGCCAGGTTGATGTTGGGATAAAAGGCGCGCCGCGCGACCTGCCGCCCTGCGGCGGCCGCATCGATCCGCGCCAGCGCCGCGGCGATGTCCGCCCGCCGCGAGAGCAGGTCCGCCGGAACGCCTGCGGGCACCGGCAGGCCGGCGTCGAAGCGCATCGTCACGGGCGCCAGCGTCGCCGCATAGTCCGGCCCGCGCCCGGCCAGCGCCGCCAGCGCGTTCGCCGCCACCGCGCGCTGCCCCTCGGCCCGCGTCAGCGCGGTGCGCGCCTGCGCCAGGATGGTCTGTGCCGCCGTGGTATCCAGCCGCGTGCCCAGCTTGTTGCGTTCGCGCGCCTGCACCAGGCGAAGCGAGCGCTCGCGCGTGGCAATGGTGCGCCGGGCGATCGCCGCCACTGTCTCGGCGCGGGCAAGCTCCACATAGGTCTGCGCCACCGATCCGGCGAGCGCCAGCCGCGCCGCCGTCACGTCCAGCACCGCCGCCCGGGCGCCCGCCCGCGCGCCTTCGATCGCCGCGCGCTGGCGCCCGAACAGATCGAGGTTCCAGTTGAGGTTGGCCGCCGCCGTGCCGACGAAGCGGACGGTGCCGGCATAAGGCGGCGGAATGGTGTAGCGCCCCGACAGGCGCGCTTCCTGCGCCTGCGCGTCCAGCGTCACGCTCGGGCCGTTGTCGGCCGATCGCGACGACAGCACCGCCTCCGCCTGACGCACGCGCGCCAGCGCGGCGTCCAGCGTCGGGTTGCCGGTCAGCGCATCCGCGACCACACGATCGAGCTGCGGATCGTTGAAGCTCTTCCACCATTCGCCGTCGATCAGCGGCGTCGGCGCGACGGCCAGGCCGAGCTGCGCCGGCGCGACCGGCTCCAGCGCCGGCCGGCTCGCCGGCACGGCACAGCCGCCGAGCAGCAGCGCGGTCACGAATATCCTTCTCACCTGTTCAGTCTCCCCGATCGACCGACTGGGTCTGATCGACCACGTTCAGCATCTGGTCGCGCAGCTTCTGCAGCGTCGCGACGGTCCGCTCGATCTCGTCATGGTCCCAGTCGGCCAGCCACGCGTTCCAGGCCGCGATCACGCGGTCGCGCGTGCGCATCGCCACCGCCTGGCCCTCGGGCGTGAGCGCGAGATTGATGATGCGCCGATCGTTCGTGTCGCGCGTGCGCTCGATCCAGCCCTTCTGCTCGATCGTGTCGATCAGCCGGGTCATCGCGCCCTTGTCGTGCGACATCTCGCGCGCCAGCGCGGCACTGGTTCGCCCGCGGCCGAAATGGATCGCCACCAGCGCCGACCATTGCGGGCCGGTGACGCCTTCCTCGGCAAAGATCGGCTCCAGCGCCCCCAACCCGAGCTGGTGGATCCGCTTGGCCAGATAGCCGATCGAGCAATCAGGCTCGAAGTTCGAGTCGCAATAATAGACCACGACGCTGCCTTGGCAATGGTTGCCTCGGCAGTCAATGTCATTTTGTTGCTCGCATCCCCTGCCCCCGTTGACCGCGTCCGCGTGCAACCCGCCGACGTTTGGGAAGAACTCCCGACACATGGCGTCGCTCACAAGTGTAATCGAGCTAAGTGCTTGATGTTACGACTGCGAGGTGTTTGGCACGGCTAATGCACTTGGACCGGTGCCGGCGAAGACCGGCCAGCAATTCAGCAGAGGAACACCACCATGACCGTCTCCAAGCTCGCCGCCACCGCTCTCCTGTCCGCCGGCCTCGCCCTGTCCGCGCCGGCTTTCGCCAAGACGCGCGTCATCACGCTGCCCTCCACCACCTTCAAGACGCCGGAAACCAAGCTGTGCATGCTGGCCGAGTCCGCCGGCATCAAGGTGGAGAAGGGCGCGCCCAAGACGATGTGCCTCACCCGCGCCGACTGGGAAGCGCAGGGCGTCACCTTCAAGCTGAAGTGATCGACCGGAACGGAGCCGGGCCCCGGCCCGGCTTCAGTCCGCGAAGAGGAGGACCGGGGTTTCCAGCACGCGCTTCAGGGCCTGCACGAAGCTTGCCGCGTCCCAGCCGTCGACCACGCGATGGTCGCAGCTGATGGAGAAGTTCATCAGCTTGGCGCGGACGATGTCCTCCCCGTGGAAAGCCGGCCGCTCGACGATGCGGTTCGGCCCCAGGATGGCGACTTCCGGCCGGTTGATCACCGGCGTGGTGGCGATCCCGCCCAGCGGCCCCAGCGAGGTGACCGTGATGGTCGAGCCCGACAGTTCGGCCGACGTCGCCTTGCCCGTCCGCGTCGCCTCCGCCAGCCGCCCGATCTCGGTGGCCAGCTGCCAGACGTTGCGGCTTTCGGCGTTGCGGATCACCGGCACCATCAGCCCGCCATCGGTCTGCGTCGCCATGCCCAGATGCACCGCACCCGAGCGGGCAACGACGTTCGCCTCGTCGTCATAGCGCGCATTGAGCATCGGAAAGTCGGGCAGCGTGCGGCAGATCGCGACGATCAGCAGCGGCAGCATGGTCAGCTTCGGCCGTTCTCCGCGGTTCGCGTTCAGATCGGCGCGCAGCTCCTCCAGCCTGGTGACGTCGATTTCCTCGACATAGGTGAAGTGCGGGATGTGCCGCTTGGCCGCCGCCATGTTCTCCGCAATGCGCCGGCGCAGGCCGACCACCTTCACCTGCTCGTCCGCGCGCGTGCGGCTCGCGTGCGGCGCATGGTAGCCCTGCCCGCTGCCATAGCGCAGGAACGCGTCGAGATCGGCGTGGCGGATGCGCTCGCCCGGCGCGACCTTCACGTCGGCGAGATCGACGCCGAGGTCCCGCGCGCGAGCACGAACGGCGGGCGAGGCGAGGACGAGCCGATCCCTCTCCCCTTGTGGGAGAGGGAGGGAGCCGCCGGAGGCGGCGGAAGGGTGAGGGGCCGTTTGGGCCACGTCGCCCGCCTCACTCCCGCTCACCTTCCCACTCGGCGGCGCCGAGCGGGCCCCTTCCTCTCCCACAAGGGGAGAGGAGGCTTGCACCTCTTCCACCCCCGGGTTTTCCGCCTCGAACTGTTCCTCTTCCGGCTCCTGCGGCGCGGAGGAGACCGCTTCCTCCGGCCGGTCCGTCTCGTCCAGCGGCGCGCTCTCCAGCTCGCCACCGGCCGCCGCGTCGGTCTCGATCACCACCAAGGCCGAGCCGATCGGCACCATGTCGCCGACCTCCCCGGCCAGCTCGACGACTGTGCCCGACACGGGAGATTCCATCTCCACCGTGGCCTTGTCGGTCATCATGTCGGCGATCTGCTGGTCTTCCTCCACGCGCGCGCCCACGGCGACGTGCCAGGCGACGATCTCCGCCTCGGAAATGCCTTCGCCGATGTCCGGCAGGCGAAAGGTAAAGCGTGCCATGCGTGTCAGTCCTTCAGAATCTTCTTGAGCGCCTGTCCGATCCGCACCGGACCCGGGAAATAGGCCCATTCCAGGCTGTGCGGGTAGGGCGTGTCGAAGCCGGTGACGCGCTCCACCGGCGCTTCCAGGTGGTAGAAGCAGCGCTCCTGCACCAAGGCCGCCAGCTCCGCGCCGAAGCCGCCGGTGCGCGTCGCCTCGTGCACCACCATGCAGCGGCCGGTCTTCCTGACCGACGCCTCGATCGTCTCGATGTCGAGCGGCACCAGCGTGCGCAGGTCGATCACCTCGGCATCCACGCCCATGTCCGCCACCGTTTGCAGCGCGACGTGCACCATGGTGCCATAGGCCAGGATGGTCACCGCCTCGCCGGCGCGCACGACATTCGCCTTGCCCAGCTCGATGCGATAATAGCCGGTCGGCACCTCGCCGGCGGGATGCCTCGACCAGTTTTCCGCCGGGCGATCCCAATGGCCGTTGAACGGGCCGTTGTAGATTCGCTTGGGCTCGAAGAAGAGCACCGGGTCATTGTCCTCGATCGCCGCGATCAGCAGCCCCTTGGCATCGTAGGGCGTGGACGGGGTCACCGTCTTGATGCCGGACACGTGCGTGAAGATGCCTTCGGGCGACTGCGAGTGCGTCTGCCCGCCGAAAATGCCGCCGCCGAACGGCGAGCGCACGGTGATCGGCGCGGTGAACTCGCCCGCCGAGCGATAGCGCAGCCGCGCCGCCTCGCTGACGAGCTGGTCGAGCGCCGGGTAGATATAATCGGCGAACTGGATTTCCGGCACGGGGCGCAGGCCATAGGCGCCCATGCCCACCGCCACGCCGACAATGCCGATCTCGCTGATCGGGGTGTCGAACACGCGGGTCTTGCCGTATTTCGCCTGGAGGCCCGCCGTCGCGCGGAACACGCCGCCGAAATAGCCGACATCCTCGCCCATCACGGTGACGGTGGCGTCGCGATCCATCACCACGTCCAGCGCGGAGTTGATCGCCTGGATCATGTTCATGCGCGTGGTGGCCCCGGACTGTTCCGCCGCCTCCCCTTCAAGCGCCTGCGCCTGCACTTCGCTCACCACCGACACTCCGTCACTTCCGGTCCCACGGCCGACCGCTCGCCGTTTCCTCGTCCAGCATCATCTGGCGCTGCTCCCGAAGGTGCCAGGGCATTTCCTCGAACACGCCGTCGAACAGCGTGTCGAGCGGCTGGTGCAGGCCATGGCCAAGAATGCCGTTGCCCTCCGCAGCCTTCTGCGCCGCGCGCACCTGCTCGGCCAGTTCGCGGTCCATTGCCGCGTGGCGCTCCTCGTCCCATTCGCCCATGCCGATCAGATGATCCTTCAGGCGCTGGATCGGATCGCCCAGCGGCCAGGCGGTCGGCTCTCCGGCGGAACGGTATTGCGAGGGGTCGTCGGAGGTCGAGTGGCCCTCCACGCGATAGGTGAAATGCTCGATGAGCGTCGGTCCCTGGTTGGTCCGCGCCCGCTCCGCGGCCCAGGCGGTGGCGGCATACACCGCCAGGATGTCGTTGCCGTCCACCCGGAGCCCCGCCATGCCATAGCCCACTGCGCGCGCCGCGAACGTCGTCGCTTCCGCCCCGGCGAACCCGGAAAAGCTCGAAATCGCCCACTGGTTGTTGACGACGTTGAAGATCACCGGCGCGCGGTAGACGGTGGCGAAGGTCAGCGCCGAGTGGAAGTCGCCCTCCGCCGTGGAGCCCTCGCCGCACCAGGTGGCGGCGATGCGGGTGTCGGCCTGCGCGGCGCTCGCCATCGCCCAGCCCACCGCCTGCGGATATTGGGTGGTGAGGTTGCCGGAGATCGAGAAGAAGCCGAAGCGCTTTTCCGAATACATGATCGGAAGCTGCTTGCCCTGCAGCTTGTCGCCCGTGTTCGAATAGATCTGGTTCATCATGTCGACCAGCGGGCAGTCGCGCGCGATCAACAGCCCCTGCTGTCGGTATGACGGGAAGCACATGTCGTCGCGATCCAGCGCAAAGGCCGCGCCGATCGCCACCGCTTCCTCGCCGGTGCATTTCATGTAGAAGCTTGTCTTGCCCTGCCGCTGCGCACGGAACATGCGTTCGTCGAAGGCGCGGGTCAGCGCCATGCTGCGGAGCATGCGACGCAACGTCTCGGGGGACAGCTTCGGATCCCACGGACCGGTCGCCCGGCCGTTCTCGTCCAGCACGCGCACCAGGGTATAGGCCAGGTCGCGGAACTCGCCGGCGGCCTCCGCCGTGTCCGGCCGTCGCGCGGCGCCCGCCGCCGGGATCTCGACCCCGGCGAAGTCCACCGCATCGCCCGGCCGGAACTGCGGCTCGGGTACGTGCAGCGCCAGTCGCGGCAGGTTGGTGCGGTCGCCCGGCATGCTCTCTCCACTTCGTGCCGCTCTTTCCGGCTCCGCACGATCATGGACCGCTTGGAATAAAATTTCAAACGACTTTGCGATCGTTACGCACGCAGGAGAACTGCCCGTTAACCATTCGCTGGCAGAACGAGTCGGCACAAGGGAGAACAGCGATGTACATGGCCCCGATCACCCGCGCCAAGGCGCCGCCCTCGGCCATCGTGCGCCGCACCGTTGGCGCGATCGCCGTGCCTGTGGCGGGCGTCGTGATGGTACCCTTCCTCGCCGGCTATGCGCTTTATGCCGGGACCGTCCTCGCGCTGCGCGGGCTCCGCGCGGCCCCGCGGGCCGTAGGCGAAATCGTGGACTATGCGGGCGAGGTGCTGGTCGGGCGCTGATCCCGCTTTCTGCTCCTTGCCGACTTTCCCCATGTGATTGACGTCGCCCGTCCCGCCCTTACGATCGCGGGATGAAGGTGCGGCAGCAGATCGGGGCGCTCCCCTACCGTGCGGGTGCGGAGGCGGAGGCGGAGGCGAGCCTGCAGGTCCTGCTCATCACCTCGCGCGACACGGGCCGGTGGATCCTGCCCAAGGGCAATCCGATTCGCGGGCTCTCGCCCCATGAGGCCGCCGCGCAGGAAGCCTGGGAGGAGGCCGGCGTGCGCGGCATCCCCTGCCCCGTGGCGATCGGCCGCTACTCCTATGCGAAGCGCCGGCGCACCGGGCGAACCGTGCCGATGGACGTGTCGGTCTTCCCGCTCAACGTGGTGGAACTGCTCGACAACTGGCCCGAGCGCCACGAACGCACGCGCCGCTGGTTCACGCCGGAGGAGGCCGCCGGCCTCGTGGCTGAAACGGAACTGCAACAACTCATCGCTGGCTTTCGGCCGCCGGCTGCGCCATCGGCGCTCGTGCAACGCGTGTTGCCGGCCTTCCGCGCCGGCCTGGGGAGACGTTTTCCGATGCTCGGCTGGTTCCAGTCGCTTATGCCCAAGCAGGGCCGCTTCTTCGACCTGTTCGAGGCGCATGCCGCAACCCTGGTGGCCGGTGCCGACGCGCTTGCGCGCCTGCTGCACGGCGAGCAGGTGGAGCGCCATGTCGCCGAGATCGTCGCGCGCGAGCATGAAGCGGACGACATCACCCGCGACGTGCTGCAGGACGTGCGCCGCGTGTTCGTCACCCCGTTCGATCGCTCCGCCATTACCGGCCTGATCGGCGTGATGGACGACGCCATCGACCAGATGAACAAGACCGCCGGCACCGTCACCCTGTACGGCGTGACGGGGTTCGAGCCGCAGATGCGCGACATGGCCGGGATCATCGTGGAATGCGCGCGGGTAACCGCCGAGGCGATCCCGCTGCTGCGCTCCCTCAATGCCAACGCAGCCCGGCTCAACGAGCTGACCGAGCGGCTGGTCAGCCTGGAAGGCGACGCCGATCGCCTCAACGAGGAGGGCCTGAAGGCCTTGTTCGCCGCCAATCGCGAGCAGCCGATGGAGTTCATCGTCGGCCGCGAAATCTACCGCCATCTGGAACAGGTGGCCGACCGGTTCGAGGACGTGGCCAACGAGATCCAGGGTCTCGTGATCGACCACGCCTGAGGCGGCCGCACCATGGAACTCTCCTATCCCCTGCTGATCGGACTGATCGGCATCGCGCTGCTGTTCGACTTCCTGAACGGCCTGCACGATGCGGCGAACTCGATCGCCACGGTGGTCGCCACCCGCGTGCTGAAGCCGCATCATGCGGTTCTGTGGGCGGCGTTCTTCAACTTCATCGCTTTTGCCGTGTTCGGCCTCCATGTCGCGCAGACGGTGGGCAAGGGCATCGTCGATGCGCAGGTGATCGACGCCGCGGTGATCTTCGGCGCGCTGATCGGCGCGATCTTCTGGAACGTGCTCACCTGGGTGCTCGGCATCCCCTCCTCGTCCAGCCATGCGCTGATCGGCGGGCTGCTCGGCGCCGGGCTTGCCAAGGCGGGGTTCGACGGGATCGTCTGGTCGGGCGTGCTGAAGACGGTGGCCGGCATCTTCGTCGCCCCGCTCACCGGCATGGTGTTCGCGCTGTTGCTCGTCCTGTTCGTCGCCTGGACCTCGCTGAAGCTAACCCCGATCGCCGTCGACCGGCGCTTCCGCAAGCTGCAGCTGATCTCGGCCGCCGCCTATTCGCTGGGGCATGGCGGCAACGACGCGCAGAAGACGATGGGGATCATCGCCGTGCTGCTCTATTCGCAGGGGCTGCTGGGCGGCGAGTTCCACGTGCCGTTCTGGGTGGTGATCTCCTGCCAGGCGGCGATCGCGCTCGGCACGCTGTCGGGCGGGTGGAAGATCGTCCACACCATGGGCTCGAAGATCACCAAGCTTACGCCGCAACAGGGCTTCTGCGCCGAAACCGGCGGCGCGATCACGTTGTTCATCGCCAATGTCGGCGGTATTCCGATCTCGTCGACCCACACCATCACCGGCGCGATCGTCGGCGTGGGCGCGGCGCGCCGCATGTCCGCCGTCCGCTGGAACGTGGCGTCCAGCATCGTCACCGCCTGGTTCATCACCCTGCCCGCCGCCGGCATCGTCGGCGCGCTCTGCTACGGCGCGACGCGGTTGATCGCGGGCTGAGCCTTCTCACCGCCGCTTGCCAAATCCCATCTCCCGAGTAGGATTACTCATCTGCTCGGGAGAGGGTCATGCGGGGAATTCGCGTAGCACTTGCGTGCGTGGTGCTGGCGGCTTGCGGCAAAGCACCGGATGGCGCCGGCCCCGGCGAGACGGCCAGCGCGGCCAGCGGCGTCGCCTTCTCCTACCGCTACGACTTCCGGCTGCCCTCCCCCCGCATCGCCGATGCGCAGGAAGCGCAGGCCCAAGCCTGCGAACGGCTCGGCGCGGAGCGCTGCCGCATCACCGGCATGCGCTATCGTCTCGATGGCTCGGGCCAGGTCTCCGCTGGCCTGGACGTGCGCGTGGCGGCGCCGATCGCCCGGCGCTTCGGCCGGAACTGCGTGCAGCAGGTCGAGCAGGCAGGCGGCACGCTGACCGGCGCCGAGATCCTCGGCACGGACACGGCCCCGCAAGCCGAAGCGGCGCAGCGCAGCGCAGCACGGCGGACGCGCGGGCCGATCTCGCGGAAGTCGATCGGCAACTCGCCCAGCCCACCGTACCGGCCGGCCTGCGCCGCGACCTCGTTGCCCGCCGCGCTGCGCTGGTCGATGCCGCGCGCGCCGCTGCGCAGGGCGTGGCCGACAACAAGGCAAGCGTCACGACCACGCCGATCACCTTCACCTATCGCGCGGGTACCGGCACGGGCCTGGCGGCGCGGCTCGAGGAAGCGGCCGAAGCCGGCTATCTCTCGCTTACCTGGACACTGGCGACCGTGCTCGGCCTGCTCGCCTATCTCGGGCCGCCGGCCATTCTGCTGCTGCTGCTCGCTTTGTTGTGGCACCATCTCGGCCGCCGTTGGTGGCACCGCGCCTTTCCGGACCGGCCAATCGCCTGATCGATCGCGGGGAATGCGGTGAACGGCGGCAAGCGACCGCGCCATCTCGCACCCGCCGGATCCGGCAAACTCCGGCTCGCGCATCGTCCGGCGATCGGTGGAAGATGCCGGACCCGCCGCCCCCTGCCTCCGGAGATTGGCTGATGCACCTCACTTCGATCCCGATGTTGCTGGCCGCGGCAATCGCCCCCTTGCAAACGCCGTTGCACCTGGTGACGACCCATTTCGCATCGGCGCCACGCACCTGTGCCGTGCTGCAAGCCGCTTATACTGCCGCCAGCAAAGGCCAAACGCCGATCTATCCGCGAGATGTCCGATCCGATACGCGCGTGCTGCGCCTCGACGAGTTCGTGCCGGAGTACCGCGCGAAGCTGGCCCTGTCGGCCGCAGAGTTCGCCGGGTTGACGGCGCGTCAGGCGCAGTCCGACTTCCCCCATTTCAGGCCGGCCTGTGCGTGGAAGGGCGATCCCGGGCCCGCCGTCGATGACGAGGGACATGCCACCTTCGTCACCTTCACAAGCCCGATCTTCTCGGCCAACCGGAAGCTCGCCATGGTAGAGGTTTCGTTTCGCGAAGAAGGCACCTTCGCCTACGGCCTGATCTGCGTGGTGCGGCAAGGGCGAGGCGGCTGGGCAGCGCAGTGCCGGGGCAGTTGGATAACGTGACCGCGCGCTGCCGGACGGCTCGGTTCGGTCGCCGGACGACTGACAGGTCAGTTCCCCTTCGCCTTGCCAGCGCGCGGCGAGCGATGGGCCCTCAGCCCTCCGCCGCGACCAACACGAAGCGGTCGATCGCGTCGGCCACGCCGTCTTCCTCGTTCGACCTTGCCACATGCGTCGCCGCGGCCCGCACTTCGTCCGGCGCCTGGCCCATCGCCACCGACAGGCCGGCACGGGCGAACATGGGCAGGTCGTTGCGCTGGTCGCCCAGCACCGCCACCGCCTCCAGCGGCACGCCATAGGTCGCCGCCAGACGCGCGATCCCGTCTCCCTTGTTGGCCTGGGGGGCGGTGATGTCGAGATAATAAGGCTGCGACCGCGCCACGGTGGCCTCGCGCCCCAGCGCATCGGCCACCTGCTGCTCCAGCGCGGCCAGCAGGTCATGGTCGTCGCATACGCCGACGATCTTGTCCGCCTTGCCCAGCAGTTCCTTCCACTCGGCGCCGACCACCGGCTCCTGGTTCGCCGACTGGATCTCGCGCGCATTGTGCGGATTGTCCGTCGCCTCGGCATACCAGCGGCCGTCCGCGAACAGCCAGCGCGTGACCTCGGGCCGGTCGAGCAGGTCCAGCGCAGCCTGCGCCACGCGCTCGCCCAGCCGCTCGGCCGACACGATCGTCCCGTCCGCCTCGAACAGCGTGCCGCCGTTGAAGGCGCCGAACGGCCCGTCGATGCCCAGCTTCTCGGCGATCCACTGCATGCCGCTGGGCGGCCGCGCGCTGATGAGGGAAACGGGCACACCCGCCTCCACCACCCGGCGCACCGCCGCCACCACGCCGTCCGACAACGACTTGTCGTCGCGGACCAGCGTGCCGTCGATGTCGGAGATCAGCAGCTGGACGGGGCCCGTCACTGCGCCGTCTCGACATGCCCGCCGAAGCCGAAGCGCATCGCCGACAGCAGCTTGTCGCCGAACGTCGTGTCCACGCGGCTGCGATAGCGGGCGTAGAGCGCGGCGGTCAGCACGTTGGCGGGCACCGCCTCCTCCATCGCCGCCTCGATCGTCCACTTGCCCTCGCCGCTGTCGGCGACATGGCCGCTATAGCCTTCGAGCATGTGATCCTTGGCCAGGCCGATGGCGCACAGGTCCAGCAGCCAGGAGGAGATCACGCTGCCGCGCCGCCATACCTCGGCGACATCGGGCAGGCTGATATCGAAGCGCTGGTCCTCGTTGAGCTTGTCCGACGACTTGCCCTTCAGCACGTCGAAGCCTTCGGCATAGGCCTGCATCAGGCCATATTCGATGCCGTTGTGCACCATCTTCACGAAGTGCCCGGCACCGGCGGGGCCCGCATGCATATAGCCCTTCTCCGCCCGCGGATCGAGCGTGTCGCGGCTCGGCGTCCGCGCGACGGTGCCGTATCCGGGCGCCAGCGCGTCGAAGATCGGGTCGAGCAGGTCCACCGTGTCCTTGTCCCCGCCGATCATCATGCAGAAGCCGCGTTCCAACCCCCAGACGCCGCCGGACGTGCCGACGTCCACATAGCGGATCTGCTTGTCGGCCAGCTCCTTCGCGCGGCGGATGTCGTCCTTGTAGAAGGTGTTGCCGCCATCGATGATGATGTCGCCGGGCGACAGGTGCCCGGCGAGTTCCGCGATCGTGTCCTCGGTCGGAGCACCTGCGGGCAGCATCACCCACAGGATGCGCGGCGCTTCCAGCCTGGCGACCACATCCTCCAGCGAGGACGCGGCGGTGGCGCCGTCCTCCGCCAGCTTCTGCACCGTTTCGGCGCTGCGATCATAGCCGACGATTTCGTGGCCGTGCTGCATCAGCCGGCGGGAAATGCCCGCCCCCATCCGGCCGAGGCCGATCATTGCAAGACGCATTGGAAAACTCCCTTGGAGAACCGAGGATCAGCCCTGCACGGCGGCGGCGACCGCCTCGACCAGCGCCGGCAGGCCGCGACCACCCTTTTTCAGATGAACCCGCATCACCCGCTGGCCGCGCGCCGCCAGCACGTCGGTGTCGCCGCGCGCCTGGGCGATCTGCACCGTGCCGAAGCTGGCGCGATGGCCGGGCACCGACAGGTCCGGATCGGGGTCGCGGGTGACGACCAGGAAGTCGCCCACCGCCGGCCCGCCCTTGTACGCCTGGCCGGTGGAATGGAGGAACCGCGGCCCGAAGCCGGCCACCGTCGCCACCTGGTACGCCTCGCGCACCGCCAGCCGCATGTCGGTCATGTCACCGGAATGCGCCTCGTTCCGCTCGAGATAGGCGAGAAAGCCGGCATAGTCGCCGGGCGAAAGGCTGGCGAAGTGCAGGCGCAGCAGCTCCACCGGGTCGGCGGAAGCGAACTCCGCATTGCCCGGCGCGAACAGCGCGAAATCCGCATTGTGCGCGATCGGGGTCTCGTCCTCCAGGCTGCCGGCCTGCTCATAAGCGTCGACGAGCTTGCGCGTGGCGACCTTGGCGTCCTCCACGTCGGGCTGGTCGAACGGATCGATGCCGATCACCGCGCCGGCCACCGCCGTGGCGATCTCCCAGCGGAAGAATTCCTGGCCGATCAGCTCGGGCCGGGCCAGGGTGATGCGGACGATCGGGTGCCCGGCCTCCGCCAGCGCCTCCAGCCCATCCGGCTCCTCCTCGCTCGCGAGCCCGAACCAGGCGAACACGCGGTCGGTGCCATAATCCTCGGGCGCACCCAGCGGCTCCAGGTCGACCGGCACGATGCCGCGCCCCTGCTTGCCGGTCGATTCAGCGATCAGCTGCTCCAGCCAGCTGCCCAGCGGCGCCAGCTGCGGCGACGTGAGGATCGTCAGCTTGTTGCGGCCGGCAAGCGCCGCCTCGCCGAGGATCGCCCCCAGGCGGAAACCGGGATTCTCGGCCGGCGGCACGTCGCCGCCGCATGAGAAGACCATGGGCGCGGTCGCCTCGAAAAAGGCGTGCGTGTCGATGCCGATCGCCGCCGCCGGCACCATGCCGAACACGGACAACACCGAATAGCGGCCGCCGATCTGCGGGTCGCCGTGGAACAGGTGCGCATAGCCGTCCTTGCGCGCGGTCGCCTCCAGCTTGGAGCCGGGATCGGTCACCGCAACGAAGTTCGCGCCCTGCCCGCCCGAGGCATCCCAGAAATATGCGCGCAGCAGCTCCGGCTCCATGGTCGAGCCGGACTTGGAGGAGACGATGAACAGCGTCTCCTTCGGATCGATCGGGCCCGCGACCTTGGCGATCTGGTCCGGATCGGTGGTGTCGAGGACGTGCAGCCTGGGCGAGCCCTCGCCCGAGCCGAGAATCAGCGACAGCACTTCCGGCCCGAGGCTCGATCCGCCCATGCCGAGCAGCACCGCATGCTTGAAGCGCCTCGCCTCACCGGCAAAGGCCTCGAGCCCCTGCCCTGCCACCTGATCGCCGCGCGCCGCCGCGATCCAGCCGAGCCACTTGCCCTCGTCCTTGCCGGTCCACAACGAGGCGTCCGCCTTCCACAGGCGGCGCGACCAAGCTTCGCTGCGCGCCGTTTCCAGCCGCGCCTTCACCGCTTCGGCCAGGGCCTCCGGAAGCACTTCCTCGGCCGCGTTCAGGCGATCGCCGAGCAGCTTCACCCGCTTGCCCGCGACCCCGCCCAGCAGCGCATCGGCCGCGTCGGCGAACGACTTCACGCCGTCCAGCACCAGCTTGTCGGTGATGCCGGGCAGATCCAGCCCGAGCCGGTCGGCCTCGGCCAGCACGTGGCGGGCCTCGTCCACATTCTCCGTCAGCGTCTGCTTCACGGTGCCGCGCTCGCGAAACGCGTCCATCGTGGCGGGCGGCATGGTGTTCACCGTGTCAGGCCCGATCAGCGTGTCGACATAGAGCGTGTCCGGATAGGCCTTGTCCTTCACGCCGGTGGACGCCCAGAGCAGCCGCTGCGGCATGGCGCCCGCGGCCTTCAGCTTCTGCCAGCGGTCGGACGCGACCAGTTCCTCATACCAAGCATAGGCCGCCTTCGCGTTGGCGATCGCCACCTTGCCCCGCAGCGCCTTCAGCGCGTCCGCTTCCGGATCGCCGTCCGCAACGCGGGTGTCGATCTTCTTGTCGATCTGCGCATCGATGCGGCTGACGAAGAAGCTGGCGACGCTGGCGATGCCATCCACCGCCTCGCCCTTCTTCACCCGCGCTTCCAGCCCTTCGACAAAGGCCAGCGCCACCGCCTGGTACGCTTCCTGCGAGAAGAGCAGCGTGACGTTGATGTTGATCCCGTCCTCGATCAGCTGGCGGATCGCCGGACCGCCCGCCTTGGTGCCGGGCACCTTGACCATCAGGTTCGGCCGATCGACCGCCTTCCACAGGCGGCGCGCTTCCTCGATCGTCTCTTCCGTGCCGTCGGCGAGATAGGGCGACACCTCCAGGCTGACATAGCCGTCCTTGCCGCCGAGCCGGTCGTAGACCGGCCGCAGGTCGTCGGCCGCCGACTGGATGTCGAGGATCGCCTGTGCCTCGTAGGTATCCTGCACGCTGGCGTCCGCCTTGCCCAGGAACTCGGAGAAGCCCGCGTCATAGGTGTCGCCGGCGCCCATCGCCTTCTCGAAAATCGACGGGTTGGAGGTGACGCCGGTCAGGCCGTCCTCGGCGACCAGCTTCTTCAGCCCGCCTTCCTTCAGGTACTTGCGGTCGACGAAATCCAGCCACACCGCGGTGCCGGCCTCGCCCAGCTGCTTCAGAAGATCGCTCACTTGGCCTTCTCCATCACCTCACGGGCGACCTTGACGACATTGTCGACGGTGAAACCGTATTTTTCCTGCAACTTGGCGATCGGTGCGGAGGCGCCGAAGGTGGACATGGTGATGGTCGCGCCGCCGCTGGTGACGTAGCGGTCCCAGCCCATCGACCCGCCCTGCTCCACCGCGACGCGCGCCGTCACGGCCGGCGGGAACACGCTTTCGCGGTACGCCTGGTCCTGCTTCTCGAAGAGGTACCAGCTCGGCATCGAGACCACGCGCGACTTCACGCCCTCGGCCGTCAGCTTCTCGTGCGCGGCCACCACCATCGGCAGTTCGGAGCCGGTGCCGATCAGGATCACCTCCGGCTCCTCGGCCCCGCCCAGCACATAGGCGCCCTTTTCCAGTTCCTCGGCCGACGCATATTTCTCTCGGTCCAGCGTCGCGATCGCCTGGCGCGAGAAGACGAGCACGCTTGGCTCATGCGTGTGCGTCAGCGCGACCTTCCAGGCCTGCGCCACCTCGTTCGCATCGCCCGGACGGATCGTGTCCAGGCCGGGGATCGCGCGCAGCGTGGCGAGATGCTCAATCGGCTGGTGCGTCGGCCCGTCCTCGCCCACGCCGATGCTGTCGTGGGTGAACACGAAGACCACCGGCAGCTCCATGATCGCCGCCAGCCGGATCGGCGCGCGCATGTAATCGGCGAACACCAGGAAGGTGGCGGTGTAGGAGCGCAGATAGGACAGCGCCATGCCGTTGGCGATCGAGCCCATCGCATGTTCGCGCACGCCGAAATGCATGTTCTGGCCGGCATAGTTGTTCGGCTCGAACGAGGGCAGGCCCTTGATGTCGGTCTTGGTGGATGGCGAGAGGTCCGCCGCGCCGCCCATCAGCGCCGGGATCTTCGGCGCCAGTGCGTTCAGCACCTTGCCGCCGGAATCACGGCTCGCCAGTCCCTTGGCGTCGGCCGGGAAGCTGGGCACCGCCTCCTGCCAGCCATCGGCGATCTTGCCATGGCGCAGATCGTCGATCTGCTGCGCCTCGGCCGGGAACTCCTGCCGGTAGCGCTCGAACAGCGCTTCCCATTCCTCGCGCGCGGGCTTGCCGCGATCGGCCACCGCGGCGGTGAAGGCCTCCTTCACGCCGTCGGGCACCAGGAACTGCGCGTCCTCGGGCCAGCCATAGGCCTTCTTCGTGGCGCGCACGGCATCCTCGCCCAACGCCTCGCCATGCGCCTTCTCGCTGCCGGCCTTGGGGCTGCCCCAGCCGATCACCGAATGCACCTGAATGAAGGTCGGCCGGTCGGTGCAGGCTTTGAACGCATCCAGCGCCTTCGCGAACGCAGCGGTGTCGTTGGCGTCGTCGACGTGGATCACCTGCCAGCCATAGGCCTCGAAGCGCTTGCCCACGTCCTCGTCGAAGGCGAGATCGGTGCCGCCCTCGATGGTGATGTGGTTGCTGTCATACACCCAGCACAGGTTGGACAGCTTCAGGTGGCCGGCGACCGACGCCGCCTCGCCCGACACGCCTTCCATCATGTCGCCGTCGCCGCTCAGCACATAGACGTCATGGTCGAACAGGTTGAAGCCCGGACGGTTGTACTTCGCCGCCAGCGCCCGCTCGGCGATCGCCATGCCCACGGAATTGCCGCAGCCCTGGCCCAGCGGCCCGGTGGTGGTCTCCACGCCCGTCGTCATGCGGTATTCGGGATGGCCCGGCGTCTTGGAGTCGAGCTGGCGGAACTGCCTGATATCGTCCAGGCTCACGGCCGGCTTGCCCGTCTTCTGGCCGTCCGCGCCGATCTCCACCACGCCCGCCAGGTGCAGCACCGAGTAGAGCAGCATGCTGGCATGGCCCACCGACAGCACGAAGCGGTCGCGGTTGGGCCAGTCCGGCGTTTCCGGATCGTAGCGCAGGTAATCGCGCCACAGCGTGTAGGCGATCGGCGCCAGCGCCATGGGCGTGCCGGGATGCCCGCTGTTCGCCTTCTGCACCGCGTCCATGGACAGCGTGCGGATCGTGTCGATCGCCAACCGCTCGGGCGAGCCGTCCTCGTGAAAGCCCTGGCTCGGGGTAACGGTCGCGGAAGCGTCGGTCATGATGGTTCCCGTCAATGCGCCGCCGGAATCGGCGGCTGATGATCGAATGGCGCGTCAACTCGCATGTTCGTTTCGGCTCGGCAACTTCCGTGTCCGGCACTCCACGCCGCTGGTCCCGGCGACATAAACGGCATCGATCTCGCTTACGAACAAGCCATGCCCGAGTATCCCCGGAACGGCCGAAAGAGCGGCGGCCAATGCCGCCGCGTCCTCAATGGGTCCGAACGAAGCATCGAGGATCGGGTTGCCTCCGTCCGTCGCGATCGGCGCACCGGCGGCATCCGTGCGCAGCACGGCCGCGCCGCCCAGCTCCGCGATCGCCCGGGCGACAAACGCGCGCGCCAGCGGCAGCACCTCCAGCGGCACCGGACGCGCGCCCAGTTGCTCCACCGGCTTGGACGCATCGGCGATCGCCACCATCCGGCGCGCCGCCGCCGCGATCACCTTTTCGCGCAGCATCGCGCCGCCGGCACCTTTGATCGCGTGGCACCAGGGGTCGATCTCGTCCACCCCGTCGATGGCAAGGTCCAGAGCGGCGACCTCCCCCATGTCGATCACGCGGATGCCCGCCGCCGCCGCCGCCGCCGCGGTCCGCTCGGAGGTGGCGACGGCAGTGATCGCCAGGCCGTCACGCACCCGCCTGCCCAACGCCTCGATCGCGAACGCGGCCGTGCTGCCGGTGCCAAGGCCCACCACCATGCCGTCAGCCACCTCGGCCACCGCCGCTCCTGCCGCGGCCCGCTTCTGGTCCTCGGCCGCCATGTTCATTCCATCAGGGCGAGGAGATCGGCGACGGGAATGGTCGCAAAGGACGTGAAATTGTCCGCCACGCCGTAAGGCAGGAGCAGCACGTCCTCGAACACCAGCCCGCCGCAGCTATAGACGACATTGGGCACATAGCCGGCGCGCTCCTCCGGGCTTGGCCGCAGGATCGGCTTCGGCGTGCGCGCCAGCACCTTGCTGGGGTCCGCCTTGTCCAGCAGGCAGGCGCCGAGACAATAATTGCGCACCATGCCCACGCCATGGGTGAGCACCAGCCAGCCCTCGTCGATCTCGATCGGCGATCCGCAATTACCCATCTGGATGAACTCCCAAGGGAAGCGCGGCGACACCAGCTTGGCGGCATCGTTCCATTCGGTGAGGCTGTCCGACTGGAGCAGCCAGATGCTCTCGTTGTCCTGGCGCCCGAGCATCGTGTACTGGCCGTTCACGCGGCGCGGAAACAGGGCCGTGCCCTTCGTTTCGGCGATCACCCCGTGCATGGAGCGCATGAGGAATCGGTTGAAGCTTTCCGCCTGCAACAGCTCGGACCGCGTCGCCGAGCCGCTAAACGCGGTGTAGGTGCCGAGATACCGGACGCTGCCGTCCTCTTCCGTGAAGTTGACGAGGCGCACGTCCTCGATGCCCTGCTTCTGGCTGGGCGCCACGGGGAACAGCACGGTTTCGGACAGTTCCTGGCTGTCGTCGCACACCAGCCAGAAGGAATCCTCCTTGTCGTCGTCGTCCAGCGCGAGCACCTGCGGCGGCACGGCGCGGTCGCTCAGCGGATCGATCTCCACCTCGCCCGTCGGCCCCCAGGTGCCCGAGCGGAAGGTAACGGAGGAAACATGCCCCTCGCCGATCCCGCGCAGGGACATGGCGAAGCGGATGCGCCCCTCGGGCAGCCCGCTCTGGTCGATATGCGCGACGATGCTCGGATTGAACAGGGCCGCGGCCTCGAACGAATATTCCTCGCATAGATAGGCGCCGATCAGCATGGCGCAGCTGTCCGACGTGGTCCCGTCTCCCAGCAGCGGCAGCACTTCCTCGTATCGTCGCTTCAGCAGCGCCTCGACATTGCGGTGACGTTCGGAAAGGCCGGCGATCACCGCGTCGAGCTGCGATCGCGACTGCGCCTCGGACAGCGAGCGCACGCGTTCGGCGATGCGGCGGACGCGCGGCGTTTCGGAGGCAAAGGCGGCGGGGTCGCCGGGCACGAACGGTCGGATCACCGTGCGTGAGGGATCGGGCCGCAGCGACACGGCGGAATGCTTCAACGTTGATGCCACGTTTGTACCCCGACAAGCCTGCTTGAGTCCGGCATCATAATCGCTGACCGCCGCCAACGTTCCCCTTCCGTAACGGCGCGGCGTCCCTATCTGCCCGTGCGATCCCAGCAGGAGAATGCGCGTGAGCCAGTCCGCCGATTACCAGCCGCCCGAGGTCTGGACCCCCAAGGAAGGCAATGGCGGCGCCTTTGCCAACATCAACCGGCCGGTCGCGGGCGCCACCCACGACAGGGATCTGCCGGTCGGGCGCCACCCGTTCCAGCTCCATTCGCTCGCGACGCCCAACGGGGTGAAGGTCACCATCCTGCTCGAGGAGCTGCTCGCCGCCGGGCACGAGGGCGCCGAATATGATGCCTGGCCGATCCGCATCGGCGAGGGCGAACAGTTCGGGTCGGGCTTCGTCTCCATCAACCCGAACAGCAAGATTCCCGCCCTGCTCGACCGCGGCACCAGCCCGCCGACGCGCGTGTTCGAGTCGGGCGCGATCCTGGTCTATCTGGCGGAGAAGTTCGGCGCCTTCCTGCCGACCGATCCCGCAGCGCGGGCGGAATGCCTGTCCTGGCTGTTCTGGCAGATGGGCTCCGCGCCCTTTGTCGGCGGCGGCTTCGGCCATTTCTACGCCTATGCGCCGGTGAAGATCGAATATGCGATCGACCGCTACGCCATGGAAACCAAGCGCCAGCTCGACGTGCTCGACCGGCAACTGGCCGATCACGAGTTCGTCGCCGGTGCTCAGTACACCATTGCCGACATGGCGATCTGGCCCTGGTACGGGCAGCTCGTCCTGGGCCAGCTCTACAATGCGGCGACCTTCCTGTCCGTGCAGGAATACACCAACGTGCGCCGCTGGGCCGAGCAGGTCGCGGCGCGGCCGGCGGTGCAGCGCGGGCGCATGGTCAACCGCCTGTTCGGCGATCCGGCGGAGCAGCTCCACGAGCGCCACGACGCCGGCGATTTCGACACGCGCACGCAGGACAAGCTGGGCTAGCGGCCGCTGCCACCAACCGCCGGTTCGCGCGTTTGGGCGGCATGCGTATCCTGCTTGCCGCCCTGGCCCTTTCCGCGCCCCTCCTGTCCGGCTGTGCCGCCACCGCCGCGGATGTCGCGCGCGACCGGCAACGCGCCGCATCCGCCGAGGAGCGGCTGTCGCGCGAGCTGGCCGGGCTGACCCGCGGCGAGGCGCGCAGCTGCCTTCCCTACACCCGCACCAACCAGACGCGCGGCTATGGCGACGCCATCGTCTATGTCGTCAGCCCGCGCCTGAAATATGTGACGCGGGCGCCGGGCTGCGAGGCCCTTGCAGGGGGCGATACGTTGGTTACGGTGCAGACTGCCGGTCAGTTGTGCCGGGGTGACAGTGCTCGCACGATCCATGCCGTCAGCCGCCTGCCCACGGGCGTGTGCTCGCTGGGTGATTTCACGGAGTATCGCAAATGAAGGCGCTTCTTGCTCTTCTGCCCCTGCTCGCAACGGCCGCCGCCGACGATCCGCTGGCGGGCCTGACGCCCGGCCAGCCGGTCAACTGCATTCCTGCCACCAACGTCCTGTCACCCGAGATCCTCGGGCCAACCAGCATCCTCTACCGCCAGTCGCAGAACCGCACCTGGCAGGTGGCGCCGCAGCGCACCTGCTCGCCGCTCAACGTGCGCAGCCGCCTCGTGGTGCGGCCGTCGCGCGATCGCTATCTGTGCAGCGGCGACAAGTTCTACGTCTTCACGCGCGACAGCCACCTGCCCAGCGCGACGTGCAGCTTCGGTGCGTTCACCCCCTACGAGCGCCCGGCATAGCCTCGATCCCGTCAGCCCGGCCGTGTCCCCGCGCTGGCGGGAACCCAGAGCCACAGGCGTCGCCGCTCGTGGCTCCGGACTCCCGTGTTCGCGGGGGTACGGGAGCCCCAGCCCGAGGCTCCGATCAGAGCACGTAGCGCGACAGGTCGGTGTTGCGCACCACGCCGGCCAGCTGCTTGTCGACATAGGCCGCATCGACCACCAGGGTCTCGCCGCGCCGGTCCTCCGCCTCGAAGCTGATTTCCTCCAGCAGCTTCTCCATCACCGTCTGCAAGCGGCGGGCGCCAATATTCTCGATCTCGCCGTTCACCTGCGCGGCGAGCCGCGCCACCGCGCGGATGCCCTCGCCGGTGAAGTCCACCGTCACGCCCTCGGTGGCGATCAGCGCCTGATACTGCGCCGGCAGCGAGGCCTTGGTGTCGGACAGGATGGAAACGAAGTCCTCCTCCGTCAGCCCCTTCAGCTCGACGCGGATCGGCAACCGGCCCTGCAGTTCGGGCAACAGGTCGCTCGGCTTGGCCACGTGGAACGCGCCGGAGGCGATGAACAGCACATGGTCCGTCTTCATCGGCCCGTATTTGGTCGCCACCGTGGTGCCCTCGATCAGCGGCAGCAGGTCGCGCTGCACGCCCTCACGGCTGACGGAGCCGCCGCGCACGTCGGACACCGCGATCTTGTCGATCTCGTCCAGGAACACGATGCCGTTCGCCTCGGCATCGGCCAGCGCCACGCGCGCGACATCCTCCTGGTCGAGCCGCTTGTCGGCTTCCTCCTCGACCAGCTTGGCCCAGGCCGCCGGCACGGTGAGCTTGCGCCGCTTCAGCTGCTGCGCGCCGCCGAACGCCTTGCCCATCATTTCCGACAGGTTGATCATCTGCGGCGCGCCGCCGGGAATCTCGAACGGCATGGAGGGCGCGGCCTCCACCTCGATCTCGATCTCGATCTCGGTGCCGTCCAGATGCCCGTCGCGGAAGCGCTGGCGGAACGCCTCGCGCGTGGCCTGGCTCGAGTCCTTGCCGGTCAGCGCATCGAGCAGGCGGTTCATCGCCGCCTCCTCCGCCTTGTCCTTCACCGCGGCGCGGCGGCGCTCCTTTTCCAGCCGGATCGCTTCCTCCACGAGGTCGCGCGCGATCTGCTCCACGTCGCGCCCGACATAGCCGACCTCGGTGAACTTGGTCGCCTCCACCTTCACGAACGGCGCGTCGGCCAGCTTGGCGAGGCGCCGGCTGATCTCGGTCTTGCCGCAGCCGGTCGGCCCGATCATCAGGATGTTCTTGGGCGTCACCTCGTCGCGCAGGTCCGCGCCGAGCCGCTGCCGCCGCCACCGGTTGCGCAGGGCGACGGCCACCGCCTTCTTGGCATCGGTCTGGCCGATGATGTGCGCGTCCAGCGCCTGGACGATCGCCTTGGGGGTCAGTTGGTCGTTCATGTTCTTCTCTGAAAAGGAGCGGTCGGGAGGAGGCAGGCTCAGGCCGCGTCCAGCCCCTCGATCGTCAGCCGATCGTTGGTGTAGACGCATACCTCCGCCGCGATCGCCATGGCCTTGCGGCAGATCGTCTCGGCATCGGCCTCGTAATCGGCCAGCGCGCGGGCCGCGGCGAGCGCATAGTTCCCGCCCGAACCGATTGCCGCGATCCCGGCCTCGGGCTCCAGCACGTCGCCATTGCCGGTCAGGATCAGGGTCACGTCCTTGTCGGCGACGATCATCATCGCCTCCAGGTTGCGCAGATACTTGTCGGTGCGCCAGTCCTTGGCCAGTTCCACCGCGGCACGCAGCAGCTGCCCCTGATGCGCCTCCAGCTTGCGCTCCAGCCGCTCGAACAGGGTGAAGGCATCCGCGGTCGCACCGGCGAACCCGCCGATCACCGAGCCGTCCCCCAGCCGCCGGACCTTGCGGGCATTGGGCTTCATCACCGTCTGGCCCATGGAAACCTGCCCGTCGCCGGCGATGATGACGCGGCCGTTTCTGCGCACGGACAGGATCGTCGTTCCGTGCCAAGTCATGTCGTTGCTCATGGCCGCGATGTAGGCAGCCGGAACGCGGGCGCAACGTCTTCCCGCTTGCACGACCGCACCCACGTGATAGCCTCCCCTTCGAGAAGCGCCTCCAGGCGCTCGGACAGGAGAGACGCCATGGCCCTGTTTTCGGCCGAAATGTCCGCCCCGGTGACGCGATGATCGCGGCGCTTCTTGCGCTCGCCGCCGCGCAGGCCGCGGTGCCGGCCGATCCCGCCACCCCTTCCGACGACATCGTCGTGCTCGCCCGCAAGCTCACCCAGGTGCGCTGGACCTATGCCGTGCGGACGGACGGCAGCGTGAAGCACTGCTCGGTGAAGCGGTCGAGCGGCGATACGGAAGTGGACGGGCTGGTGTGCGAGGCGACGCGGCAGTGCGGCGCGGAGTTCTCCGGCGCCGCCGCGCCGGTCACCGCCTGCCTTCGGCCCCGGGCGCTCGCGCTGGTGGAGCGGCTGAAGGAACGTCGCTCGGCAACTGGCCCCGAAACGGTGCTCGCCGCACGCTGAACGACCTCCGGCTTCAACGTTCCGTCAACCTGGCCCGCGCTAGAGTGGCACGGTGAGCTCCCAGCCCTCCTCCCAGTTCGCCCGCCCGCGTGTCGACGCGCGTGCCCTGCTCGGCCTCTACGACCCTAAGGACGCGACGGATTGGGGGCCGATCCGCGCGGCGCAGTTGCAGGCGGGCGGGCAGCTCGCCCTGTTCCTGATGGCCGCCAACGTGATCGGCGCGGCGCTGGTCGTCATGATTCTCGCCGGCAGCGCGCCGCTATGGGCGCTGGCGGCCTGGGGCGCCACGGTGGCGGCCGTCGCTGCCGCCGTCACCTTCCGCCGGTTGGAGGCGCGCACCGGCACGGAACGCACCGCCAGCGTTCGCCAGATCCGCGACACCGTGCTGGAAGGGATCGGGCTTGGCGCCATCTGGTCGGTGCCGCCACTGGCGTTCGGGGCGGCGGCGGGGCCGGGCGTCGGGTTCGGCCTGTGGATGGTGCTCACCACGCTGATGCTCGCCTCCGGGGTGGCGACGGCGGCGCTGCCGCTGGCGACGCTCAGCTTCATGCTCGTGCTCGGGCTGTCGGCCGCGACGATGCTGGTGTTCGTCGCCGGCCCCGTTGTCGCCGCGGCCGCCTTGCTGATGACCGGCTTTCTGATGATCGGCACGTTCACCCGCGCCCGCGCGCTGGTGGTCGGCCGCATCCAGGAGATCGCGCTGGCGGAGCGCGACGAAACGGTGAGCCTGCTGTTGCGCGAGTTCGAGGAGCACGAAGCCGACTGGCTGTGGGAAACCGATGCGAATCGCCGCGTGGTGCGCGCCTCCGCGCGCTTCGCCCGCGCGGTGGGGCTGGATCTGGTCACGATCAACAACATGCCGTTTCTTCAGGTGCTGGCCGGGCCGACCTGGGAAGCGGGCAATTTCTCCGCCGGGCTCCGCCTGCTGGCCGAGAAGCTGAAGACACGCGAAGCGTTTCGCGACCTGCGCCTCCCGGTGATCGTGGACGGCGAGGAGCGCTGGTGGGAGATCGCGGCCAGCCCGCGACACGACGATCGCGGCGCGTTTATCGGCTTTCGCGGCGTGGGCTCCGACGTGACGGAGCAGCGCAAGTCCGCCGACAAGATCAACCGCATGGCCCGGTTCGACACGCTCACCGGCCTGCCCAACCGGCTCTACATCAACGAGGCGCTGGCGCAGGCGATGTCGGAGGCCGATAAATGGGGCTCGCGCTGCGGGTTCATGATGATCGACCTCGATCGCTTCAAGGCGGTGAACGACACGCTGGGCCACCCGATCGGCGACCGCCTGCTGTCGCGCGTCTCCGAACGCCTGCAGCAGCTCGTTACGGACAACGAGACGATCGGGCGCCTGGGCGGGGACGAGTTCGCCGTGGTCATGCGCGACGCCAGCGACACGATGCAGGTGCAGCGGCTGGCACAGTCGATCATCGACCAGCTTTCGCGCCCGTACGAGCTTGACCAGCACACGCTGTATATCGGCGCCTCGGTCGGCGTGGCGGTGGGGCCGCGCGACGGGCGCACGTCCGACGCGCTGATCCGCTCGGCCGACCTGGCGCTGTACCGTTCCAAGGATGCCGGCGGCGGCGTGTTCCATGCCTATGAGCCGCAGCTCCACGTCCAGGCGGAGGAGCGCCGCGTGCTGGAAATGGCGCTGCGCCAGGCCTTGGCCAAAGGCGAGTTGCACCTGAACTACCAGCCGGTGGTAGAAACCACGACAGGCTCGCTGAGCGGTTTCGAGGCGCTGCTGCGCTGGACGCATCCGGAGCATGGCGCGATCTCGCCGGCCAAGTTCGTGCCGCTGGCGGAGGAAGCGCGGCTGATCGCGCCGATCGGCGAATGGGTGCTGCGCACCGCCTGCAAGGAGGCGGCGCGCTGGGACATGCCGGTGCGCGTGGCGGTGAACGTCTCGCCGGAACAGCTGCATTCGCCCAATTTCGTGACGGTGGTGGCGCAGGCGCTGGCGCAGAGCGGGCTGCCCGCCAGCCGGCTGGAGCTGGAAGTCACCGAAAGCGTGTTCCTGCGCGAGGGAACGGGCGCGCTCACGGTGCTGGAGAAGATCCTCGACCTCGGCGTGCGGCTCAGCCTCGACGATTTCGGCACCGGCTATTCCTCCCTCGGGTACCTCTCGCGCACCCGCTTTTCCTCCATCAAGATCGACCGCAGCTTCGTGCAGGGCGCGTCCAGGGGCGTGAAGGAATGCATTGCGATCATTCGCGCGGTGGTCGCGCTGGCCCAGTCGCTCGGCATGGCCACCACCGCCGAGGGCGTGGAAACGGAGGCCGAGCTCGGCCTGATCCAAGAACTGGGCTGCAGCAAGGTGCAGGGCTATTATTTCGGCCGCCCGCTGCCGGTGGAGGAAGCGCGCACGGTGGCCAGCCATGCCCGCCGCTCGGCGCAGGCCGCGTGACGCACCGGCGCGTGTTCCCGCTTGCCGGCGGGCGCGCGTCACGCTAAAGCCCGCGGCCGCACAGGGGTGTAGCTCAGTTGGTTAGAGCGTCGGTCTCCAAAACCGAAGGCCCTCGGTTCGAGTCCGAGCTCCCCTGCCACTTTCCGCCAGATCAGTTCTTCGCGGCGGCCGCGAAATAGGCCTTCACCGCGCGCGTGCCGTGGCCGACCTGGTCGATGGCGGCCTGCAACTGTGCCCGGTCGACGCCGAACTTCTTGGTCCAGTACGCCACCTCGTGCGCCTGTGACAGGGCGATATGCGCCGCATCCCGCGCGCCGCGCACCGCCGGATTGTCCGACCGCGCCGCCTTGCGCTTGCGCGGGGCAGCGGCGCCGATCCCTTCCCGTCTGCCGCCGACTTGCGCCCGCCGGAGGCTTTCGCGGTCCCTTTCGCAGCATTGCCCTTGCGACCGCCGCGTGCGCCCCGCCCGGCGCTTTCGCGGCCGCGGGCGCTCAGCAACGCGGCGACGCCTGCACCGGCGGCCACCAGCGCCGCCACGCCGAGCACCACGCCGAAGGTCCGCTTGTCCCCGGCCGCGCCCTTGCCAGCGCCCTTGCTCTCGACCTTCACGGGAGCCGGGGACTTGGCGTGCGGCGCTTCCTTCAACGGAAAGGGCGACTGGTTGCCCTGCGGGACGGGTGGCTCATGGCTCATGATTGTCTCCTCGATGGAAGCGCCGGCGTCGCCGCACCGGCTTCGGCACGCTTCTGAAACGAGTTGCCGGCGGCCACGTTCCGCCGCCTGCGGCCGTGCCCCCGGCACCCGGCTTGCAATGCGCCGCCGCTCCCGCTATCTCCGGCGCCAATCCGACATCGAGAATGGGTTGAGCCGCTTCGCAGAGCGGGCAGCGGACCCGTGCCCGGTAGTTGGCGACCATTCGTGAAGGCGAGCAACGTGGCGAAGACGACCCCGACCGAGTTCATCCGTCAGGTACAGGCCGAAACCAAGAAGGTCGTGTGGCCGACCTGGAAGGAAACCTGGATGACGGCGGTGATGGTCACCATCATGACCACCATCCTGGCGCTGTTCTTCCTGCTGGTCGATTCGGCGTTCGAGGCGCTCGTCCAGTTCCTGCTGTCGCTGGCCAAGTAAAAGAGAGACGCGAAGACAATGGCGCGCTGGTACATCATTCACGCTTATTCCGGCTTCGAGGGCAAGGTCCGCGACGCGATCATGGCGGAGGCGACCCGCCTGGGCCTGGAGCAGCTCGTCGAGCAGATCGAGGTGCCCACCGAGACCGTGACCGAGGCGCGCCGCGGCAAGAAGATCTCGGTCGAGCGCAAGTTCATGCCGGGCTATGTGCTCGCCAAGCTGAGCATGAACGACGACGTCTACCACCTCGTCAAGAACACGCCCAAGGTGACCGGCTTCCTGGGCGCGATGGGCAAGCCGCAGGCGATCAGCGAGGCGGAGGCCGCGCGCATGCTCCAGTCCAAGGAGGAAACCGCCGCGGCGCCCAAGACCAAGGTCAAGGTCGATTACGAGATCGGCGACTCGGTCAAGGTGCTGGACGGTCCGTTCGCCAGCTTCAACGGCCTGGTGGAGGAGCTGGACTTCGACAAGTCGAAGGTGAAGGTCTCCGTGTCCATCTTCGGTCGCGCGACGCCGGTCGAGCTGGATTTCGAGCAGGTCGAGCGCTCGAAGTAAGCCTTCGGCTTACTTCGCAAGCGAAGCGACGCGAGCGCAAAGCGAAACCGGCCGGCCGGTCGCCCATGCGACCCGACCGACGACGCGGCTTTGCCGCGGCGGCTCGCCAGTCTGTTCTTCGACTTCGCTCGGGACGAACGGACGGAGGCGAGAGCGGTCTCGCCCTCACGGCACCGCCACCGGCTGCTGCATCACGCGCGGATACGCCCGCAGCGCCGCGCGCGCGAGCCCCGGCGCCAGCACGCCCGGTGTGTCGCCGGCACTGCCTTCCGCCTTCACCGACACGGCCTCGCCGCGCCATACATTCCGGGTACTGCCGCGCGGGGAAATCTCGATCACCAGTTCGGTGACGAACAGCGTGCGCAGCGCCTTCTTGCCGGTGGGCAACGCCACCTGCACGCCGCCGCCCCAGTTCCCCAGCGCCGCCGTCGGCCCGCTCCTGCCGACCGGGCCGGTGACGATGCCCCTGGGCGTCCGGATCAAGGTCATCCGCGCGACATACCTGCCCTGCCCGTGCGGCAGCGCCAGGAAGCCGTTTTCCAGCAGCGCGGCCGACACCGCCTCGGCAAAGGCCTCCCGCGTGTCCGGCGGGGCGGCGGCGGCCGGCAGCGGCTCCACCGTGATCGTTCCATGCCCTTCCTGCGCATGCGCCGGCAGCGCCAGCGCAAGCGCGCACATCACCCCGGTTCCCACCCACGCCCGCATGTTCTTGCCTCCCGCGCGCTCATCGGCTATGCGCGCCGGCTTCCAACGCCCGAAACGATGGAAAGACGCGGGAGAACCCTCGGGTTCGTCCGAACCGCTAAACTTGAACCGGTTGTGCCCTTAGCCGGGTATGGCCGCAACAGAGTGAGTTGCAATGGCAAAGAAGATCACAGGCTATATCAAGCTGCAGGTGCCCGCGGGCGCCGCCAACCCGTCGCCGCCGATCGGCCCTGCTCTGGGTCAGCGCGGCGTGAACATCATGGAATTCTGCAAGGCGTTCAACGCGTCGACCGGCGACCTGGAGAAGGGCTCGCCCATCCCCACCGTCATCACCGTCTATGCCGACCGTTCGTTCTCGTTCGAGACGAAGACGCCGCCGGCCACCTTCCTCATCAAGAAGGCGGTGAACCTGAAGTCGGGTTCCAAGGAGCCGGGCAAGACCTCGGCCGGAACCATCAAGCGCTCGCAGCTGTCGGAAATCGCGCAGGTCAAGATGAAGGACCTGAACGCCAACGACATCGACGCGGCAACGAAGATCATCGAAGGCTCCGCTCGCGCGATGGGCCTCCAGGTTGTGGAGGGCTGATCCGATGGCCAAGCTGACCAAGAAGCAGAAGAACCTCGCCACCGCGGTTGACCGCGAGAAGCTGTACGGCGTGTCGGAGGCGATCAGCCTTGCCAAGGCGAACGCGACCTCCAAGTTCGACGAGACCATCGAGGTTGCGCTGAACCTGGGCGTCGATCCACGCCACGCCGACCAGATGGTCCGCGGCGTCGTCACCCTGCCCAAGGGCACCGGCAAGACGGTGCGCGTGGGCGTGTTCGCCAAGGGCGCCAAGGCCGACGAGGCCCGCGCGGCGGGTGCCGACGTGGTCGGTGCCGAGGACCTGATGGAGACGATCCAGGGCGGCACGATCGATTTCGACCGCTGCATCGCGACGCCGGACATGATGGGCGTCGTCGGTCGGCTGGGCAAGGTGCTGGGTCCCAAGGGCCTGATGCCGAACCCCAAGCTCGGCACCGTGACGATGAATGTCGCCGAGGCGGTGAAGGCGGCCAAGGGCGGCCAGATCGAATATCGCGTCGAGAAGGCGGGCATCATCCACGCCGGCATCGGCAAGGCGAGCTTCGGCGCCGAGGACCTGCGCGCGAACTTCGACGCGCTGGTCGACGCGGTGGTCAAGGCCAAGCCGTCGGGCGCCAAGGGCAAGTATGTCCGCAAGGTCGCCGTGTCGTCCACGATGGGCGCCGGCATCAAGGTGGACACCGCCGAGGTCGCCGGAGCCTAACGGCTCCGCGCCCGCGCGAAGCGAGGGCGCGGACCGAGGCCGGCCAGCGCGGCTCGGGGCCGCGTCTGACGTCACGGGGTTCAGCCCCGTGACGGCCGCCAAGCACAAGAGGCCGGGGGAGCGATCCTCCGGCCTTTTTGCACACCTGATCCAAAGCTCCGCGCAGTTCGCCGCCGCGAACGCGAAGATGTCGTCGCCAGCGTGGCGACTTGCCAAGGCAGCGCCGCTCGTTAAGCCTCTTGCGACTTGCAGGGGGAGCACCATGGTTTCGGCAATCGTCGCATTGATCCTGGCCACAGCCACGCAGCAGGCCGACGCCAGGCCTCCCGCCCCGGCCCCTTCCGCGACGAACGCGCCTTCCGACGAGCAGCGTATCGCCCAATCCGCCAGTCTCGGCCGCTTGCTCTACACCTTCGATCGCGCGGCCTGGGTCAGCTCGGACGCGTTGACGGACACCGTTCCCAAGGATCGATTGACCGGCATCGGCGGCTATGTCGTCGAGCCATCGGATGCCCAGACGTTGCGGGTCACCTATTATCGCGGGTCCGCCGCCGCCGCCCAGGCCTTTTTCGTGGCCGAGGTGCGGGAAGGCAAGGTCGTGCGCAAGGAATTGCTGGCCACGCCCGTGGCGCTGACGGCGGCGCAGGTGAGGCTCGCGCGGGCACGAGAGGTGGCGGCGGACCGAGCCCGCGAGCGCTCGTACAAGCCATGCACTCCGGTGCCCTTCAACACCGTCGTCCTGCCGTCGCGCGACGACGGCCCCGTCGCGGTCTACCTCCTGTCGGCGCAGCAGGATGCGAAAACCTATCCGATGGGCGGAAACTATCGCGTCATCGTGGGTCCGGACGGAAAAGTGCTCGCGTCCCGCCCGTACAGCGTGAGCTGCCTCAACCTGACGGTGCCGCAGCTACCGGCAGGGGCAAAGCCGGTCGGGTTCATGGTCAATCACCTTCTCGACCCGGTGCCCACCGAATTGCACGTCCTTGCCTCCTACCATCTGCGCATGCCCGTGTTCGTGACCACGCCCGACAAGCGCAGCTGGCAGGTTCAGGGGAGCAGTATCCGGCAGGCCGCACCGAAATGATGGGTGCACACCTGTTGCGCACCTGCGCCGGCTACTGACCTGTCCGGCTCTGCTGACCGAGCCTACCGCCGCAACCGCGACGCCAGCAGCAGCCCCGCCCCCAGCTGCACCAGCCCATAAGCCCGCCGCCGCCCCGGCCGGCCGCCGAACGGCTTCACCAGCGCGTCCACGGCCTTCACCTCGGACCGCCACAGGCCGACATGCCGTTCGGGTTGCGTGATTCCCAGCAGCCCGTCGCCGATCATGAACAACGCCGCCATCTCCGCCGCGCGGCGAATGCCGATCGCCGCCCCGCTCTCGTTCGTGTCGCTCATCGCCGTTCCTCCACTGCCTCGATCAATGCCGCCCCAAAGCGCGCGGGGTCCTCGACCTGCGGCGCGTGGCCGAGTCCGGCGAGCCGCACCAGCCGCCCTTGGCGGAACGCCCGCGCCGCGCTCTCCGCCGCCTCCGGCACGGCGCGCACGTGCGCCCCTGCCGCTGCGGTGTTGCCGCGGAACGCCGTTTTGTCCTCCTGCCCGATCAGCAGCGTCACAGGCTGTCGCACCCGCGCCAGCTCGGCGGCGACCGGCTGCGTCTCGATCATCTCCGACAGCCGCGCCTGCGCCTCGCGCACCACGCCGCCATCCCCGCCCGCATATTGCCCGGCGAGCATCTGCACCCAGCGGTCGTAGGCCGGGCGCCAGGCCCCGTGATAATAGTTCTTCAGCTGATAGCCCCTGATCGTCGCCGCACTGGTCTTCGCCTCCTCGGCGCGGAGCTGCGCGAGACCGGCATAGGGCACGCCTTCGGCCAGCGTGTCGTTGAGGCCGAGCGGGTTGACCAGTGCGAGGCTCCGCACCTCCGCCGGCCAGAGCAGCGCATAGCGGATCGCCAGCACGCCGCCGGTGGAATGGCCGATCAGGGTCACCGGCCCGGCCCCCGCCTGGTGCAGCAGCTGCCGGGTGAGGCTCGCCAGCGCGGCGAAGCTGTACTGGAAGCCCGCCGGCTTGGACGACTTGCAGAACCCGACCTGGTCGGGCGCGATCACCCGGTAGCCGCGCGCGGCCAGCGCCCGCGCCGTTTCCTCCCAGGTCACCGCGCAGAAATTCTTGCCGTGCAGCAGCACCAGGGTGCGGCCGTTGGCGCGGCCCTGCGGTGCAAAGTCGAGATAGGCCATGCGCAGGCCGTCGGCTTCGAACCAGCGAAGCTCCGGCGGGTAGGCGAAGCGCTCGAGATTGGCACCGAGCGGGATCGTCTGCGCGGCGGCTGGCGTGGCCAACAGCGCCGCGACTCCGAACGCCACCCCGGCCCCTCCGACGAAGCGCAGGACAGGCCCGTGCGGGGGTCCACGCCGCCGCCTACTCGAACGCCGGCGCGCTTGCGGGCCGGTGAATGGCGGAAAGGGTCCGGCAGGACGGGGAAAGGAGAACCAGCGCATCCGCCCCCAACGAAACAGGACCGGGGATCGCTCCCCGGCCCTGCTCCGTGACGAAGATCAAGCAGCTCAGACGCCGACGATGCCGCCGTCCGTGCGCGTGATGACGATGGTCGCCGAGCGCGGCCGGTTGGAGCCGGTGGTGGCGCCCGTCTGGGTGTAGGGCCAGCTGCTGGTGATGTTGGCCGGACCGCCATTTTCACCGGGGTGCTGGATGTTCACGAACAGCGAGCGGCCGTCCGGCGTCGAATGGATGCCGGTGATCTCGCATTCCTTCGGGCCGACCAGGAAGCGCTTCAGCTTGGCGCCCGGCGCCGCGCCGACACGGGTCTGCACCGTGCTGCGCGTGGTGGTGTTGGCCGGGGTGGTCAGGGTGTTGTTGATGGTGCGCGTGCCGCCGTCTCCCACCGTGCCCGGGATGGAGGCGAGCAGCATGCAGTTCGTCACGTCGGTATAGGCGCCGTCGTCCGTCTCGATCCACATCAGCGGCGTGGCCTGGCCGGTGGTGTTGCTCGGCAGGCCGAACCACAGGCCGTCCGGCGACGAGAAGTCGTTGTCGGCGGTCAGGCCCGAGATGTTGATGTTGGTCGCATCCAGGTCGGAGCCCGAACCGAAGGCATAGATGTCCCAGGTGAAGGCGGTCGCCTCCGTGGTGTCGCCGGTCTCGCGCAGGCGGATGATGTGGCCGTTGGCGTTGCCGCGGGTGGCCTGCGAGCTCGTGGGCGGATCGGCGTTGACGACGTCGCCCTGCGGCAGCTTGGGATCGGTGTACGCACGCGGGTTCGGCGCGTCGGTGGTGGCCGGCGTGCGCGAGCTGTTGTTGGTCAGCGTGCAGTACATCTCGCCGGTCACCGGGTTCACCGCGGTCCATTCCGGGCGGTCCATGCGGGTCGCGCCCAGGATGTCGGCGGCGAGGCGCGCGTTGATGAGCACGTCGGCCTGATCGGCGAACGGATAGACGCTGCTGCCGGACGTCAGGCCGTTCTGGCCGAACACCAGCGGCAGCCACTGGCCCGAGCCGTCGGCATTCAGCTTCGCCACGTAGAGCGTGCCCGCGTCGAGATACTTGTCGCCCACGGCCAGGCGATCGGTGCGCGTCGCATCGGCGGCGACCCACGGCGTGTTCGACACGAACTTGTAGATATATTCGTTCTGCGCGTCGTCGCCCATGTAGAAGGCCGGGCGGACGCCGGCGACCATGCGGCCGTTCTGGCAGCCTTCATGGTTCATGCGGCCCAGCGCGGTGCGCTTGCGCGGGGTGGAGGCGGGATCGAACGGGTCGATCTCGACCACCCAGCCATACTGGAAGATCTCGTTGCGGAAATCCTGCGTGCCGTCGGCCGCGCCGGTGGCGGAGGCGGTGATGTTCCACTTGGCGAAGCGGGTGTCGGTGGCGTTGCTCGGCGTCACGGTGGTCCAGAAGTAATTGCCACCCGGGCTTCCCGAAGTTCCCGTGAGCGCAACTTCGGAGCGGCCGTAGCGGGCGAGCGAGACGTTCTGCTTGGCCAAGCCGTTCGCGGTGCGCACCGCGGCATCACCGGTGTTGCGACGGAAATAGCCTACCCAGTTTTCTTCGTTCGTCAGGTAGGTGTTCCACGGCATGGTGCCGTTGGCGCAGTTGTTGATCGTGCCGCGGCCGTCGGTGCCGGCGGGCGAGTAGACGGTGCGCAGCTGTGCATTGCCGCGCACCGGGCCGTTGAAGGTCATCGGCGTGTTCGGCGTGAAGCGGCGGTTGAGCGCGGAAGTCGGGTTGTACGCCCAGGTGCCGTTGGTGCGCGTGATCTCGATCACCGAGACGCCGTGGCACTCGATCTCCTTGAGCGCTTCCGCTTCCGGGCGGGCAGTGCTGCCGCCGGTGGGGCCGTTGGGGTGCAGATAGCTCTGGTTGATGTTCTCGTGGTTGAGCACGAGGAGACCGCGCGTGCTGCTGGACGGGTCCGGCGTGTTGGCGCTGGCGGCGAGGCCGAAATAGCTCATGCCGTCGTGATGGTCGCCGGCGCGCTGCGCGAAATTGGTGTCGCTGCCGTTGTTGGCAAAGGCGGCGACGCCCTGCGCGATCGGATCGCCGAGGCGATACAGCACGGTGACGTTGTAGCCGGTCGGCACGGTCACCACGTCGGCCAGGTTCTTGGCGACGGCGGTGAAGGCGAGCACGGCCGGGCTGACGTTGACGGTGGTCGAGGCGTTGCCAGTGCCCACATCCCCGTTGCTGGTATAGGTGAACACCAGCGCAGTGGCGGTGCTGACCGCCGGCGCGGTGAAGGTGACGACGCCGGGCGTCGTGCTGGTCAGGGTGACGGTCGGGCCGCTGGTCTGCGTCCAGGTGCCGCCGCCGGCATTGCCGTTGACCGACGCGTTCAGCGTGACCGGCTGGCCGGAGCTTGCCGCCGTGGTGCCGCCCACGGTGACCGACGCCACCGGCGGCGTGTTGTCATCCGAATCGTCGCCGCAGGCCGCCAGCAGCGAGCTGCCGAACACTGCCGTCGCCGCCGCGGAAACGCCGCCGCGCAGCGTCTGCCGGCGCGAATAGCGGCTGGCGATCAGGTCGTTGAGATGCGGCGAGTTGTTCGACCGGTTGGTGTCGATGTCGCCATCATCGTACATGGTGATGTCCGTCATTGGTGCTGTTCCCCCGAATGGCGACGGCCGTTGCGGCCTCCCGCGCTCCCGAGCCGCAATGATCCCTGCGAGCGACACTACGGTTGCGGACCCGTGTCGCGGGGATGACAGGATGATGAAGCTTTTCTGAAACCGGCGGAGCGCCTTGACTCCACCTCCGATTCCGCTACAGCCCCGCGCTTGCCGGAGCGGTTCGCCGCGTGCCGGCATCCGTCCGAGACAGCAGGTGGCCGGGATTTGCCCGTCCTTAATGCCCTGCCTAGACGGGGACAGGAATCATCCGATCGCTTGCGGTTTTCACCGCAACCGGTCCTGCCGCGCTTCCTCGTGGCATGCCCTTCCCCTTCACTGGACACCCGGCACGGGTATTTCGCACGTGCCGGATCGCAACCGGGCCTGCCGTTCGCGGCGGGCTCAGAACGTGGAGAATGGCATGGATCGTGCTCAAAAGGCCGAGGCCGTTGCCGAGCTGAACGCTAATTTCGCCCAGGTCGGCGTGGTGGTCGTCACCCGCAACCTCGGCATGACCGTTGCCCAGTCGACCCGGCTGCGCAACGCGATGCGGGACGCCGGCGCGACCTACAAGGTCTCGAAGAACAAGCTTGCCAAGATCGCGCTCGACGGCACCGACTATACCTCGCTGGGCGACATGCTCACCGGGCCGGTCGGTCTCGCCACTTCCATCGATCCGGTCGCGGCTGCCAAGGTGGCCGTGGACTTCGCCAAGACGACCGACAAGTTCGAGATCGTCGGCGGCGCGATGGGCGCGACTTCTCTCGACGTTGCCGGCGTGAACGCGCTCGCCACCCTGCCCTCGCTGGATGAACTCCGGGCGAAGATCGTGGGCCTCATCGTGGCACCCGCCACGAAGCTCGCGACCATCACCCAGGCTCCCGCGGCGCAGATCGCGCGCGTGCTGTCGGCCTATGCCGAGAAGGAAGCTGCCTGACCTTTGTCGGGCGCTTGGACGCATCTTTTGACGAACACCGGGGCTAAGCCTCGATTTACACACGAAGGAAGTACACATGGCAGACCTGAACGCGCTGGTTGACCAGCTGAGCGAACTGACCGTCCTCGAGGCCGCCGAGCTCTCGAAGCTGCTCGAAGAGAAGTGGGGCGTGTCCGCCGCCGCTGCCGTTGCGGCTCCTGCCGCTGGTGGCGCCGGTGCCGCTGCTCCCGCCGCTGAAGAGAAGACCGAGTTCGACGTGATCCTCACCGGCGACGGTGGCAAGAAGATCAACGTCATCAAGGAAGTCCGCGCGATCACCTCGCTCGGCCTGACCGAAGCCAAGGCCCTCGTCGAGGGCGCGCCGAAGGCCGTCAAGGAAGGCGTGTCCAAGGACGAGGCCGAGAAGATCAAGAAGCAGCTGGAAGAAGCCGGCGCGACCGTCGAGGTCAAGTAAGCCGCAGTGCGCGCCGGGCTGGCACGCCAGCCCGACGACGCACAAGGCCGGCCGGCAGTGCCAGGGCACTGTCCGACGTCATGGGACTTGCTCCCATGACGGCCGCTTGAAGAAAGGGGCGACGCCATCACCGGCGCCGCCCCTTTTCTTTTGCTCCGATCCTACCTGGCTTGGGGAGGGGGCCAGCCGCAAGGCTGGTGGAGGGGCGCCTCCGCAGCCAGCACCCGTATGTGGGTTCAAGCGAACCGGCACCGCGCGCCGCGACGCCCCTCCACCACTGGCCCCTCCCCTTCCTCAGGAGGAGAATAGCCCTATCGCGGCACCGGATATTCCCGCGCCACCACCCCTTCGTACATCCGCACCTCGTCCAGCCGGAAGGCGCCGAGCTTCTGTTCTTCGCCCCGGTCGCGGCCGATCACCCACACGGCCGCGGCGCGCGCGTCCGCGCCGCCGGCGACATAGGCGATGTTGAGCGCGATCAGCGGCACGAACATGGGCCGCTCCGCCGAACCGATCGCGGACACCGCCTCGCGGGGCAGCAGCGCCATGCCGTCCAGCACCGCCTCCCCGCCCGCCCCGAGGTCGAACGGCGCCACCGACACGCGCTCCAGCGCGGCGCCGAACAGGGCGGCGAGCTGCGCGTCCTGCACCCGGTTGGCGGTGAGCAGCCGGATATCCACCTGCACCCGTTCCGCACCGCCCTCGCCCGCGTTGCGCACGACGATGTGGTAATCCACGGCGGCGCTGGTGAGGTTCGTCCCGGCGCGGCGCGGCCTGAACTCGAAGGCAAGCCGCGGTGCCGGCGCGGCGGGGGCGCGGCGCTCCAGGCGCTGCGGTGCCGGGGCGGGCGCACGCTCCACCAGCTCCAGCGCGTCCTCTGCGACCGGCGGCGGGGATGCCTCCGCCTCCGCCGGGGCGATCGGAGCGGCAGCGAAGTCGTCGCCCGCCGTCTCCGCGCCGGTCCGCCGCCGCCGCAACCACCACCAGCCCCCGGCGAGCAGCAGCACGATCAGGCCCCCGCCCAGGGCCATACCGCCCCAGCCAGTGCCGGGCTCCGCGTCCTGCACCTCCACCGGGATGCCGGGCAACGGTGCTGGCAGCGGGGTTACGCTCTCCATCGGGGCAGGCGCCTCCTGCGGCACCGGCGTCGGCGTGGCGCTCGCCGCTGCGCGCGGCGTTTGCGTCGGCGACGGCGTCGGCGACGGCGTGGAGGTCGGCCGCGGCGACGGCGTGGCGCTTGCCCGCGGCGTCGGCGTGGCGCGCGGCGTGGGGCTCGACGACAGAACCGGCGCCGGCGTTGGAGTTGCCGTCGGCCCCGGCGCGGGCGCGGCCTGGCCGGGCAGGCTGAAATTCTCCGGGATCGGCACGATCACCGGCGCCGACTGGTTCTGCGCGGCCGCCGGGCCGGCGAGCATGGGGGCGGCCAGCAACGCGGCCGCAGGAATCACACGATGTCTCATCGCCCCGCCTGTTGCCGCAAACCGCGCCACAAATCGACCGGGTTTGACAAGCGCCGCCCGGCTTTCTATATCCCCGCCTCCACCAGAGCTTTCGGGAAAGGACGCGCCGTCGCGCAGCGTGTCGATCGGATGGAAGGCCCTGGTTCCACAAGGACGCCGAAGCTGCCGTAACCCGCATGGGTGACGAGCGGCCTTTTGGTGTCTCTGGCGTGCCCCGCCCGGAGGTTTCCGGACAAGGTTTCTACTGCTGAGAGGCACTTACCCCCATGGCAACCAAGGCGATCGACGCAGGCACCGGCCGCTCGACAAAGGGCGGCAGCACCGCCAAGCGGCGCATCCGCAAGGTGTTCGGCGACATCCACGAAGTGGTGCAGATGCCGAACCTGATCGAGGTGCAGCGCGAGAGCTACGAGCAGTTCCTGCGCTCCGATCCCTCGATCGGCTATGTTTCGGGCCTGGAGAAGACGCTGCGCAGCGTGTTCCCGATCCGCGACTTCGCCGGCACCGCCGAGCTGGACTTCGTGAACTACGAGCTGGAGCCGCCGAAGTTCGACGTCGAGGAATGCCGCCAGCGGGGCATCACCTATGCCGCGCCGATGCGCGTCACGCTGCGCCTCATCGTGTTCGAGGTGGATCCCGATACGGAAGCCCGCTCCGTGCTCGATATCAAGGAGCAGGACGTCTACATGGGCGACATGCCGCTGATGACGGAGAACGGCACGTTCTTCATCAACGGCACCGAGCGCGTGATCGTCAGCCAGATGCACCGCTCGCCGGGCGTGCTGTTCGACCATGACCGCGGCAAGACGCACGCGTCGGGCAAGTATCTCTTCGCCGCCCGCGTGATCCCGTACCGCGGCAGCTGGCTGGACTTCGAGTTCGACGCCAAGGACATCGTCAACGTCCGTATCGACCGCAAGCGCAAGCTGCCGGTCACGGCGTTGCTGTATGCGCTGGGCCTCAACTCCGAGGAAATCCTCAATCACTTCTACAACCGCATCACCTATGTGCGCGGCTCTGGCGGCTGGCAGATCCCGTTCGCGGCCGAGAACTGGCGCGGCCAGAAGCCGTCGTTCGACATCGTCGATGCGAAGTCGGGCGAGGTGGTGTTCCCCGCCGGCCAGAAGATCAGCCCGCGCGCGGCCAACAAGGCGGCCAAGGACGGCCTCACCGACCTGCTGATCCCGACCGAGGAAATCTTCGGCCGCTATTCGGCCTACGACCTCATCAACGAGCAGACCGGCGAGATCTATGTCGAGGCCGGTGACGAGATCGGCCAGGAGAACCTGGAGAAGCTGGACCAGGCCGGCATCGACCGGGTCGAGCTGCTCGACATCGACCATGTCTCGACCGGTCCGTGGATCCGCAACACGCTGAAGGCGGACAAGGCCGAGGAGCGCGAGCAGGCGCTGTCGGACATCTACCGCGTGATGCGTCCCGGCGAGCCGCCGACGCTGGAAACCGCGGAGTCGCTGTTCGCCGGCCTGTTCTTCGATCCGGACCGCTACGACCTGTCGGCGGTGGGCCGCGTGAAGCTCAACATGCGCCTCGACCTCGACGCCGAGGACACCGTGACGACCTTGCGCACCGAGGACATCCTGGCGGTCGTGAAGACGCTGGTCGACCTGAAGGACGGCAAGGGCGAGATCGACGACATCGACAATCTCGGCAACCGCCGGGTGCGCTCGGTGGGCGAGCTTCTGGAGAACCAGTACCGCGTCGGCCTGCTGCGCATGGAGCGCGCGGTGAAGGAGCGCATGAGCTCGGTGGACGTGTCCACCGTCATGCCGAACGACCTCATCAACGCGAAGCCGGCGGTCGCCGCGGTGCGCGAGTTCTTCGGCTCGTCGCAGCTGTCGCAGTTCATGGACCAGACCAACCCGCTCTCCGAAGTGACGCACAAGCGTCGCGTCTCGGCGCTCGGGCCGGGCGGCCTCACGCGTGAGCGTGCGGGCTTCGAGGTTCGCGACGTTCACCCGACGCATTACGGCCGCATCTGCCCGATCGAAACGCCGGAAGGCCCGAACATCGGCCTCATCAACTCGCTGTCGACCTTCGCCCGCGTCAACAAGTACGGCTTCATCGAGACGCCGTACCGCAAGGTGAATGCCGGCCAGGTGACGGACGAGGTCGTGTACCTCTCCGCCATGGAGGAGCAGAAGCACACCGTCGCGCAGGCATCGGCCGAGGTGGACGGCGAAGGCCGGTTCACCGAGGATCTCGTCTCGGCCCGTCAGGCCGGCGAGTTCCTGATGGCGCTGCCCGAGACGATCACGCTGATGGACGTGTCGCCCAAGCAGCTCGTCTCCGTCGCCGCCTCGCTCATCCCGTTCCTGGAGAACGATGACGCGAACCGCGCGCTGATGGGCTCGAACATGCAGCGTCAGGCCGTGCCGCTGGTCAAGGCCGAGGCGCCGTTCGTCGGCACCGGCATGGAAGAGACGGTGGCGCGCGATTCGGGCGCCGCGATCTCGGCCAAGCGCGCCGGCATCGTCGATCAGGTGGACGCCAGCCGCATCGTGGTGCGCGCAACCGGCGAGATCGACGCGGGCAAGTCGGGCGTGGACATCTACACGCTGATGAAGTTCGAGCGTTCGAACCAGTCGACCTGCATCAACCAGCGCCCGCTGGTGAAGGTGGGCGACGTGGTGTCGGCCGGCGACGTCATCGCCGATGGCCCCTCGACCGAGTTCGGCGAGTTGGCGCTCGGCCGCAACGCGCTCGTCGCGTTCATGCCGTGGAACGGCTACAACTACGAGGACTCCATCCTCATCTCCGAACGGATCGTGAAGGACGACGTGTTCACGTCGATCCATATCGACGAGTTCGAGGTGATGGCCCGCGACACCAAGCTCGGGCCGGAGGACATCACCCGCGACATCCCGAACGTCGGCGAGGAAGCGCTGCGCAACCTCGACGAGGCGGGCATTGTCTATGTCGGTGCCGAGGTCGAGCCGGGCGACATCCTGGTCGGCAAGATCACGCCGAAGGGCGAGTCGCCGATGACGCCGGAGGAAAAGCTCCTCCGCGCCATCTTCGGCGAAAAGGCCTCGGACGTGCGCGACACGTCCTTGCGCCTGCCGCCGGGCGTTGCCGGCACGATCGTGGACGTGCGCGTCTTCAATCGTCACGGTATCGACAAGGACGAGCGCGCGCTGGCGATCGAGCGCGAGGAGATCGAGCGGCTGAAGAAGGACTCGGACGACGAGCGCCTGATCCTCAACCGTGCGACCTGGTCCCGCCTGCGCGAGATGCTGCTCGGCCAGACCGCCACGGCGGTGCCGAAGGGCCTCAAGAAGGGCGCGGTTATCGACACCGAGATGCTCGAGTCCGTCGATCGTCACGAATGGTGGAAGTTCGCCGTCGCCGACGACAAGACCCAGAGCGATCTGGAGGCGGTCAAGGCGCAGTATGACGAGGCGGCCAAGCTGATCCGCGAGAAGTTCGAGGATCGGCGCGAGAAGCTGGAGCGCGGCGACGAGCTGCCGCCGGGCGTGCTCAAGATGGTCAAGGTGTTCGTGGCGGTGAAGCGCAAGCTGCAGCCGGGCGACAAGATGGCCGGCCGTCACGGCAACAAGGGCGTGATCTCCCGCATCCTGCCGCAGGAGGACATGCCGTTCCTGGCCGACGGTACGCCGGTCGATCTCGTGCTGAACCCGCTGGGCGTGCCGAGCCGCATGAACGTCGGCCAGATCTTCGAGACGCATCTCGGCTGGGCGGCGCGCAACCTCGGCATGCAGGTGGCCTCCGCGCTCGAAGAGTGGCGCGAGGCCAATCCGGACGCGCAGGCGGGCGAAATGCCCGATGCGGTGAAGGAGCGGCTGAAGGCGATCTACGGCGACCATTATGCCGACGAGATCGACGCGCGGAAGCCGGAGCAGATCGTGGAGCTGATCCAGAACGTGCGCACCGGCGTGCCCATGGGCACCCCCGTGTTCGACGGCGCGCGCGAGAAGGACGTGTCGGAGATGCTGGAGCTGGCGGGCCTCGACCCGTCGGGCCAGTCGGACCTGTTCGACGGCCGCACCGGCGACCGGTTCGACCGCAAGGTGACGGTGGGCATCATCTACATGCTCAAGCTGCACCACCTAGTGGACGACAAGATCCACGCGCGTTCGATCGGGCCGTACTCGCTCGTCACCCAGCAGCCGCTGGGCGGCAAGGCGCAGTTCGGTGGCCAGCGCTTCGGCGAGATGGAGGTCTGGGCCCTGCAGGCGTACGGCGCTGCCTACACCTTGCAGGAGATGCTGACGGTGAAGTCCGACGACGTGGTCGGCCGCACCAAGGTCTACGAGGCGATCGTCAAGGGCGACGACACGTTCGAGGCCGGCATCCCGGAGAGCTTCAACGTGCTCGTCAAGGAAATGCGCTCGCTGGGCCTCAACGTCGATCTCGCCAATGCCGAGGAAGACGGCGACGGCCTGGCCGAGGCGGCGGAGTAACAAACACGCCGTTCGTCTCGAGTAGCCTTCGAGCGCAGTCGAGAAGGCGTGTCGAGAGATCGTGGGGAGCGCCCTCCCCAGTCTCTCGATACGGGCTCTCGACAAGCTCGATCCCACTCGAGACGAACGGCAGGTTTCTGAGTTTTCCCTCGAACCCGAGGACATGACATGAACGAACTGACCAATTTCGCGAACCCGGTCGCCAAGGCCGAGACCTTTGACCAGATCCAGATCGGCATTGCGTCCCCGGACAAGATCCGCTCCTGGTCGTTCGGCGAGATCAAGAAGCCCGAAACGATCAACTATCGCACGTTCAAGCCCGAGCGTGACGGCCTGTTCTGCGCGCGCATCTTCGGTCCGATCAAGGATTACGAGTGCCTGTGCGGCAAGTACAAGCGCATGAAGTACAAGGGCATCGTCTGCGAGAAGTGCGGCGTCGAGGTCACCGTCTCGAAGGTGCGCCGCGAGCGGATGGGGCATATCGAGCTCGCCGCCCCCGTCGCGCACATCTGGTTCCTGAAGTCGCTGCCGAGCCGCATCGGCCTCCTGCTCGACATGCAGCTCAAGCAGCTGGAGCGCGTCCTCTATTTCGAGGCGTATATCGTGATCGAGCCGGGCCTGACCCCGCTCGAAAAGTATCAGCTCCTCACCGAGGACGAGCTGCTCGACGCGCAGGATGAATATGGTGAGGACGCGTTCTCGGCCGGCATCGGCGCCGAGGCCGTGCGCATCATGCTCGAAAGCCTCGATCTCGAGGGCGAGAAGCGCGATCTGCTCGAAGAGCTGGCGACGACCAAGTCGGAGCTGAAGCCCAAGAAGATCATCAAGCGCCTGAAGGTCGTCGAGTCCTTCCTGGAGTCGGGCAACCGTCCGGAATGGATGATCCTCGAAGTCGTGCCGGTCATCCCGCCCGAGCTGCGCCCGCTGGTGCCGCTGGACGGCGGCCGCTTTGCGACCTCCGATCTCAACGACCTGTATCGCCGCGTCATCAACCGCAACAACCGCCTGAAGCGGCTGATGGAGCTGCGCGCGCCGGACATCATCGTCCGCAACGAAAAGCGCATGCTGCAGGAAGCGGTCGACGCCCTCTTCGACAACGGCCGTCGTGGCCGCACGATCACCGGCGCCAACAAGCGTCCGTTGAAGTCGCTGTCCGACATGCTCAAGGGCAAGCAGGGCCGCTTCCGCCAGAACCTGCTCGGCAAGCGCGTCGACTATTCGGGCCGTTCGGTGATCGTCACCGGGCCGGAGCTCAAGCTGCACCAGTGCGGCCTGCCCAAGAAGATGGCGCTCGAGCTGTTCAAGCCGTTCATCTACGCGCGCCTCGACGCCAAGGGTCTGTCCATGACCCTGAAGCAGGCCAAGAAGTGGGTGGAGAAGGAGCGCAAGGAAGTCTGGGACATCCTGGACGAGGTGATCCGCGAGCATCCGGTGATGCTGAACCGCGCACCGACGCTCCACCGCCTCGGCATCCAGGCGTTCGAGCCGGTGCTGATCGAGGGCAAGGCGATCCAGCTCCACCCGCTCGTCTGCTCCGCGTTCAACGCCGACTTCGACGGCGACCAGATGGCCGTGCACGTCCCGCTCTCGCTGGAAGCCCAGCTGGAAGCGCGCGTGCTGATGATGTCCACCAACAACATCCTCTCGCCCGCCAACGGCAAGCCGATCATCGTGCCGTCGCAGGACATGGTGCTGGGTCTCTACTATCTGTCGATGGAGAAGACCGGCGAGCCGGGCGAGGGCATGCTCCTGTCGGGCATGGCCGAGGTGCACCAGGCGCTGGAAGCCGGCGCCGTCACCCTGCACACCAAGATCGTCAGCCGCGTGCCGCAGACCGACGAGAACGGCCAGCAGTACATGAAGCGCGTGGAGACCACGCCGGGCCGCATGCTGCTCGGCGAGACGCTGCCCAAGTCGTCCAAGGTGCCGTTCGAGACGGTCAACCGCCTGCTCACCAAGAAGGACGTGGGCGACGTGATCGACGAGGTCTATCGCCACACCGGCCAGAAGGAGACGGTGCTGTTCGCCGACGCGATCATGGCGCTGGGCTTCCGTCACGCGTTCAAGGCCGGCATCTCGTTCGGCAAGGACGACATGCTCGTCGCGCCGGACAAGGATCGTCTGGTCGACGAGACGCGCGAGCAGGTGAAGGACTTCGAGCAGCAGTATCAGGACGGCCTGATCACGCAGCAGGAGAAGTACAACAAGGTGATCGACGCCTGGAGCCGTTGCGGCGACCAGGTGGCGAACTCGATGATGGACGAGATCAAGATGGTCCGCCGCTTCGAGGACGGCCCCATGGCCGGCCGCGAGAAGCCGATCAACTCGATCTACATGATGGCCCACTCCGGTGCCCGCGGTTCGCAGGCGCAGATCAAGCAGCTCGCCGGCATGCGCGGCCTCATGGCCAAGCCGTCGGGCGAGATCATCGAAACGCCGATCATCTCGAACTTCAAGGAAGGCCTGACCGTCCTTGAATATTTCAACTCGACGCACGGCGCCCGCAAGGGTCTTGCCGACACCGCGCTCAAGACGGCGAACTCGGGGTATCTGACCCGCCGTCTGGTCGACGTGTCGCAGGATTGCGTGGTGTCCGAGATCGACTGCGGCACCGAGCGTGCGCTGGAGATGAAGGCGATCGTGCAGGGCGGCTCCACCATCGCCTCGCTGGGCGAGCGCATCCTGGGCCGCACCACAGCCGAGGACGTGGTCGATCCGAAGACCGGCAAGGTGGCGATCCCGCTGGGCACGCTGCTGGACGAGCCGATGGTCGCGCAGATCGAGAAGCTCGGCATCCAGGGCATGAAGATCCGCTCGCCGCTGGTCTGCGAGACCAAGATCGGCGTGTGCTCCAAGTGCTACGGGCGTGATCTCGCGCGCGGCACGCCGGTGAACATCGGCGAAGCGGTCGGCGTGATCGCGGCGCAGTCGATCGGCGAGCCGGGCACGCAGCTCACCATGCGCACCTTCCACATCGGCGGCGCGGCGCAGCTCAACGAGACCTCGAACCTCGAGGCTCCGGCGGACGGCACCGTGCAGTTCCGTGACCTGCGCGTGATCGAGGACACCCGCGGCCGCCGCGTGGTGCTCTCCCGCTCGGGCGAGATCGCGATCGTCGACATGGACGGGCGCGAGCTCTCCGTGGATCGCATCCCGTACGGCGCGTATGTCATGTTCGACGACGGCCACATCGTCTCCAAGGGCGATCGCATGGCGGAATGGGATCCGTTCACCATGCCGGTCATCACCGAGACGGGCGGCACCGTGAAGTACCAGGATCTCGTCGAGAACAAGACGCTCACCGAGGTGACGGACGAGGCCACCGGCATCGCCCAGCGCGTGGTGATCGAGTTCCGCGCCACCACCAAGTCGAAGGAGGATCTGCGTCCGCGCATCACCCTGCTCGACGAGGGTTCGGGCGAAACCGCGCGCTACATGCTGGCGCCGGGTGCCGTCTTGTCGGTGGAGGACAATTCCACCGTGCAGGCCGGCGACGTCGTCGCCCGTGTTGCCCGCGAGTCGGCCAAGACCCGCGACATCACCGGCGGTCTGCCGCGCGTGGCGGAGCTGTTCGAGGCGCGTGTTCCGAAGGAAGCGGCGATCATCGCCAAGGTCTCGGGCCGCGTCGTGTTCGGCAAGGACTACAAGGCCAAGCGCAAGATCGGCATCCAGCCCGAGGACGGCGGCGACGTGGTCGAGTATCTGGTGCCCAAGTCGAAGGTGATCGACGTTCAGGAAGGCGACTACGTCAAGCGTGGCGACAACCTGATCGGCGGCTCGCCCGATCCGCACGACATCCTGGAGACGATGGGCGTGGAGCCGCTGGCCGAGTATCTCGTCAGCGAGATCCAGGAAGTCTATCGACTGCAGGGCGTGAAGATCAACGACAAGCACATCGAGACGATCGTTCGCCAGATGCTGCAAAAGGTCGAGATCACCGACGGCGGCGACACCACGCTGCTGAAGGGCGAGCAGGTCGATCGTGACGAGCTGGACGAGGCCAACGACAAGCTGGCCCCGAACCAGGCCCGGGCGACTGGCAAGCCGATCCTGCTGGGCATCACCAAGGCGTCGCTGCAGACCCGCAGCTTCATCTCGGCCGCCTCGTTCCAGGAGACCACCCGCGTCCTCACCGAAGCCTCGGTGCAGGGCAAGAAGGACACGCTGACGGGCCTCAAGGAGAACGTCATCGTGGGTCGCCTGATCCCGGCGGGCACCGGTGCGGGCATGAACCGCATGCGCATCGCGGCCACCAGCCGCGACGTGGCGCTCCGTGCGCAGCAGCGCCGCCTGCAGGAAGCCCTGGTCGCCCCGACCTCGGCCGATGAACTGCGCGCCGCCGAAGCCGCCCGCTCGGTCCGCGACGACACCGGCACCGGCGACGATCCGCTGGCCTCCGTGGTCCCCTCCGGCCACGGCACCGACGCCGACGCCGGCGAGTACCTCAACGAGGAGTGATCCTCGGGCGGGAGCGCTGAACTAAGAAACCGCCGTCCGGGGATGCCCGGGCGGCGGTTTCGTTTTGGAGAACCGGCGTTCGTGACCCGGCCCTCGTGCCTGCGTTCAGATCTCCGCGCGGATGCCCGTCCCGGTTGCGGGCAAGCGGCGGTGGCGTGCGCCGGAAGATGCGACGATCCCGCTCGGCTGAGAGCATCCGACCGCCCTTGGATCGTCCAGTCGGCTTTTTCGTCGTGCGCCGACCTGCTCGCGCGCCCGTGAAGGCAAACACGATGGCGGCGTCCAAGGCTCAGTCGGCAAGCTGGAGGAAATGCTCCAGACGATCGTACATCTGGTACTCGTCATAGGCACCCGCCGCCAGGCGCTCGACCCACTGGCCCAGCAAAGGCGTCTCCGGCTCGTCGTCGGGCACGAACAGGTCATATCCATTGATCGCCAGGAACTCGATCATGGCGAACGCGGCAGTACGCTTGTTGCCATCGTTGAAGCCGTGATTTTTCACGATGGCAAAGCAAAGTCGTATGGCGAGCGCGAGAATATCCCGCTGCTCGCCATACATGTACGACATGATGGGATTGTTGACGGCACTCTCCACCAGCCCCGGGTCCTTGTAACCCGGCAGGCCACCATGAAGCTCTAGCTGCTCGTCATGAATCTCTGCTACGTCTTCCGACGTCAGCCAAATCGGCTCATCTTCCAAGATACCGAAGCGTATTCTCGTAGCGAGCGTTGATGCTCGCGCGCAGAGCCTTGCGGTCCACGTCCCGCCGCGGCTTCGCCGTAAGCGTCTGATGCTCCTCGACAGGAGTGCGGAATTCAGTCGCCATTGCAGCCTCCTTCCTCGGTCACTGTCCGTCTGCCTGACCGGTACTTAATATAACGACTTACCCAAAGGAAGGTTGAATTCGCAACAGATAATCTGGCGCCGGAGTAGCGGAACGCCCGAGGCCCCGGCCCGCTCATCCCCTCACCGCTCCACCCCCTTCGCCTTCCCCCAGCTCCGCGCCACCGTATACCCCACATACCCGGTCCCGAAGAGCGCGTAGAGCGGCTCGGGGATGCCGTTGAGGTACGCCGTCATCCCTCGCGCGATCGCCTCCGCCGCCGCCGGGCGCACCGCCGCGATCAGGCCCATCGGGATCGACCACAACAGCAGCGCATACATCACGTAAAGGAAGCCCGGCCGCGCGCGGCTCGTCCATGGATCCGCCGGCGACGATGCCGCCAGCACCGCGGAGAGCTGCGCCTTCACTTCCTCCAGCTCGCGCGCGCGCTCCAGTTCGGCCAGCTTCAGCTTGGCCGCGTCGCGCGCCGCCGGGTCGGGGATCACGCGGTCGAGCACGCTGCCCAGCGGCCCCGCCAGGGTGCCGGGAAGGTCCATTCCGCCCTCCCTCACGCCGGCTGCGGGGCCAGCCGGTTGGCCAGCCAGCCATACAGGAACGCCTCGTTCGCCGGCCGCGCTTCCGCCAGCGCGAGGTAGCGCTCGCCCTGCAACGCCTCCATCGCCTTCACCAGCACGGTTTCCGCCCCCGCCCCGCGGCTGCGCAGGAAGCCGTCCAGCGCGGCCAGCGTCGCCGGCCCGATCCGCCCGTCCATCACCAGGTCCGGGTAATCGCGCGCCCCGCGGTTGAGCGCGTTGAGCGCGCGCTGGAGAAAGCCGGTCGCCACCCCCGGCCCCATGTTCACGCCGGTGTCGAACAGCTCGGCCCCCAGCGCGGATGCGCGCTCCGCCACCGCGGCGAAGCCGGGATCGCGCCAGTAGAGCCGGCGGTAGATTGCCGCCGCCGTCTCGCGCGGCAGCGCCTGCATCGCCCCGCGATAGCCCTGCGCGCGCGCCACCGCCTCCGTGATTCCCCACCGCGTCGCGCCGCCGCGGTCCGCCGGATGGTTCACGTACCCGCCTTCGCGCTCCATCACTTCTTCGATCAGCCGTTCGATCATGTGTGCCCCCTCGTTGAAGCCCGCACATAACCGTTATGGTTAGATAAATCTCCAACAAAATGCCGCATCGCGTATTTGCGTCGGCCCCTCGCCGCGATACACCGGGGCGCATCGACCCGGAGCCCCAGCCCCTGCCCCATCAGCGCCACGCCTTTCGCGGCGAACTCCTTTCCGTCTCCCGTGACCCCTCCCTTCATGGCGCCGAAGCGATCCGCCACCTGCCGGACGCGCTGCTGGTGGTGGAAGGGGGCCGCGTGCTCGCCTGCGATGACTGGGCGGCGATCGGCAGCCGCTTCGCCGACCTGCCCGTCGTGCCGCTGCCCGGCCTGATCGTCCCCGGCTTCGTCGACGCGCACGTCCACTTCCCGCAGATCGACTGCATCGCCGCGCACGGCGACCAGCTGCTCACCTGGCTCGAGCGCCACGTCTTCCCCGCCGAGGCGGCCTTCGCGTCGCGCGCCCATGCCGATGGCGTCGCCGCCTTCTTCCTGGACGAGCTGCTGCGTCACGGCACCACCTCCGCGCTCGTCTTCGGCACCGTCCACGCCGCTTCGGTCGATGCGCTGTTCGAGGCCGCGCTGGCGCGCAACATGCGCCTGATCGCCGGCAAGGTGCTGATGGATCTCGGCCCCGACTTCCTCCGCGACACGCCCGAAACCGGCCGCAGCGACAGCGAGGCGCTGATCGCGCGCTGGCGCGGGCGCGGGCGGCTCGGCTATGCGGTGACGCCCCGCTTCGCCCTCACCTCGTCCGATGCGCAACTGGCCAGCGCCGCGGCCCTGCTCGCCGGGCATCCGGATGTGCTGCTCCACACCCATCTGGCGGAAAACACGGTCGAGCTCGCCGCCGTCGCCGCGCGCTTTCCGGACGCGGCGGATTACCTTCACGTCTATGACCGCTTCGGGCTGGTCGGCCCGCGATCGGTGTTCGCGCACGGCGTACACCTGTCGGGTCGCGCCTGGTCCCGGCTCGGCGCGGCCGGGGCGGGCGTGGCGCATTGCCCCGGCTCCAACCTGTTCCTGGGATCGGGCCTGTTCGATCTCGCCGCGGCCGACGCGCATGGCGTGAAGCTGGGCCTGGGCAGCGATGTCGGCGCGGGGACCAGCCTGTCGCTGCTCGCCGCCGCGGCCGACGCCTACAAGGTGGCGCAGCTCCGCGGCCACCCGCTCGATCCGTTCCGCGCGCTGCATCTGGCCACCGCCGGCGGGGCGCGCCTGCTCGGCATCGAGCGCGAAATCGGGGGCCTTCTCCCCGGCCAGGAAGCCGACTTCGTGGTGCTGGACCCCGCGGCCACGCCGCTCCTCGCCCGGCGCACCGCCGGCCGTTCGCTGGCGGAGCGGCTGTTCGCGCTGCAGATCCTGGGCGACGACCGCGCGGTCGCGGCCACCTACGTCGCCGGCCGTTGCGCGCACCGGCGCCAGCCCGGCTTCAGCAGCCCCCGCGCACCTGCGTGAACGCCGCACGGATCGCCTCCTGCGTGGCGGGCTTGGGCACGATATGCACCGGCGGCTCGCATGGCTGGCAGGCTTCGGGCGTGCCGGTCACGTAGAAGACCGGCAGCGGCCCGTACTCGGCATGGATCGCCTGCACCGCGCCCGGCCCCGATCCTTCGCGCAGCATCACGTCGGACGCGATCACGTCCGGCCGCCTGGCCCGCGCTTCCGCGATCGCCTCCGCCTCGCTGTCGGCGAAGGAGAAGCTCAGCGCGCCCGCCGCCTCCAGCATTCCCTGGAGATCGAGCGCGATCAGCGCGTCGTCTTCGATGATCAGCACGTGGCACACGGGCAGGGTTACTCCTTGATGCAGATCAACAAGTCGGTTGCGGATTGGTTGCACGGCATTTCGCGCGCCTTGCCCGACCTCGGTCGTATGTTGCCCTGCGGCAACACGGCCCAGTTGACTTTCGGACGGCACGCGCACATATCGCCGGCCATCGAGGCGTCTTTGCAGCGTGATCGACGAGCGGTTACTCCGCCGTCGAGGCTCCGTCCCGATCGTTGTTCACGGGCTTCCCTTTTCACGCGGGGTGTCATTCTCCCCCGCTTGCATCGCGCGTCGTGACGCGCGTGCCCGGCACAGTTGGAACCTATCCCATGTCCTTTGCCCATCTCGGCCTGTCCGAGCCGCTCGTCCGCGCGCTCGAATCCAAGGGCTACACCACCCCCACCCCGATCCAGCTCCAGTCGATCCCGCAGGTTCTCGAGGGCCGCGACCTGCTCGGCATCGCGCAGACCGGCACCGGCAAGACCGCCGCGTTCGTGCTTCCCTCGATCCAGCGCCTCGTCGCCAGCGACAAGCGCGTGCTGCCCACCCACTGCCGCATGCTCGTCCTCGCCCCCACCCGCGAGCTCGCCAGCCAGATCGCCGAAAGCGCCAAGGCCTATGGCAAGAATTCGAAGCTGACCGTCGCCACCGTGTTCGGCGGCACCTCCATCAACAAGAACCGCAACGACGTGGCGCGCGGCGTGGACATCCTCGTCGCCACGCCCGGCCGCCTGATCGACCTGATGGAGCAGCGCTTCGTCAGCCTCGCCATGCTCGAAGTGCTGGTGCTCGACGAAGCGGACCAGATGATGGACCTCGGCTTCATCCACGCGCTGCGCCGCATCGTGAAGGCGCTTCCCCGCGTGCGCCAGACGCTGTTCTTCTCGGCCACCATGCCCGAGGCAATCCGCAGCCTCGCCGACCAGTTCCTCAAGGACCCGGTCACCGTCAAGGTCACCCCCGTCGCCACCACCGCGGAGCGCGTGACGCAGCAGGTCACCTTCGTCAACCAGACGGAGAAGCAGGCGCTGCTCACCCTCGTGCTGCAGGATCAGGCGATCGACCGTGCGCTCGTCTTCACCCGCACCAAGCATGGCGCGGACCGCGTGGTGAAGCTGCTCGCCGGCAACGGCATCGCCGCCAACGCGATCCACGGCAACAAGAGCCAGCCGCAGCGCGAGCGCGCGCTCGCCGCGTTCAAGTCGGGTGACGTGCCGATCCTCGTCGCCACCGACATCGCCGCGCGCGGCATCGACGTCTCGGGCGTCAGCCATGTCGTGAACTTCGAGCTGCCCAACGTGCCGGAGCAGTATGTCCACCGCATCGGCCGCACCGCGCGCGCCGGCAACAGCGGCATCGCCATCGCCTTCTGCGCCGAGGACGAGCGCCCCTATCTGCGCGACATCGAGAAGCTGACGCGCCAGAAGGTCCCCGTCGTGCCGCTCCCCGCGGATTTCATGACCAAGGCCAACGAGCTCAAGGCGCAGCGCGTCAAGGCGATCGGCGCCGACCCGGCCCCCCGCCCCGACCGCCAGCAGCAACAGCGCCGCCAGCCGCCGCGCCCCCGCGCGACGCACGAGGCGCGCCCGGCGAACCCCAACGCCCCCCGCGGCCGTGGTCCGCGGCGTGGTGGGCGTGGCGGCGGTGGTGGCGGTGGCGGTGGCGGTGCCCGCTCGTCCGGCGCGTCAGCGTAACTGGCGTTCCAGCCCTGAAAGGTCTGACGCCCACAAGTCCCCTAGCGCCGATCTGGTTGGTTTAAGGCGAATCAGAGGGCCCGTGCGCCACCTTGCCTGCCCACCGAATTAGTTTAACCTCACAGGAGGTAGGAGGAGCCATAAGTCGTGCGGAGCATCAGCGCATTAGCAATTTTGAGTGCTTCCGCACACTTAGAGCGGATCGAAGTTCTGATCAAAGAATGGGGCGCCTCAGGTGATGAGAGAAAAGATCTTAGCCAGAACATGGATAACAAAATTAGGCTTAACATCGCGTCATCGTTTGCAGAACTTCGAGACTCTGCGGATGCAATGGGAGTACCTCTTACAGGAATCGCGGCAAGTCGGGCTGTCGACAAATTAAGAGCTCGCAAGACTCCTATCACGTATAAAGAGCTCGGAGCAATCAATGCTGACGTGCGCAGCAGGTTCCAGGATGAAGTTGTATCCATCAATATGTACTGCCTTCCGAAGGGCTTGGCAGACTATTATAGCTCCTCGGAGCCTATTTTTGGAATAGAGGTAGATGACAGGATCCCTGCATCGGCTGACGACATAGGCGAAGCAGGAAAATGCTTGGCGGTCGGTCGCTTTACTGCTTCAGTTTTCCATTTAATGCGCGCTTTGGAAGTAGCGGTCCAGCACCTTTCCCTTACCTTAGGAATCGATAACGTAGATAAAGAGTGGGGTAAGCTTCTTAGCGAGATGCATGGAAAAATTGAAGTTATGCCAAAAGGTGCTGAGAGGGACGCCTGGTCTGAAAGCCACGCGAACCTCTACCATGTCAAGCAAGCTTGGCGGAATGGCACTATGCATCCCAAGAGGACTTACACAGAAGAAGAGGCGAAGGAGGTCCTTCTCGCAACTCGTACCTTCATGCGGAGCTTAGCCCGGCTCATTCCGAGTTCTGTTCAATAGCTTTCTCCGCCGCCCCACCGCCACCGAAACCCCCAGCATCGCCAGCCCGCCCGCGGCCAGCCCCGCGCCGACCCACCCCGTCGACGTCCAGCCATAGCCCGCCGCGATCGCCAGGCCGCCCAGCCACGGCCCCAGCGCATTGGCGACGTTGAACGCCGAGTGGTTCAGCGCCGCCGCCAGCCCCTGTGCATCGCCCGCCACGTCCATCAGCCGCGTCTGCAACACCGTCGCCAGCGAGCCGCCAAAGCCGATCGCCACCATTGCCACCAGCGCCGTCCCGAACTGCTGCGCCGCCAGCGGCCACAGCGCCAGCGCGACGATGCTCCACACCAGGATCGCCGCCGCACTCGGCAAGAGCGCGCGGTCGGCAAAGCGCGGCACGACGAGGTTGCCCGCCGTCATGCCGATGCCAAACGCCATCAGCGCCAGCGGCACCAGTCGCGGGCTCACATGCGTCACCGCCACCATCGTGTCGGCCAGATAGGTATAGACCGCGAACAGCCCGCCAAAGCCGATCGCGCCCACCGCCAGCGTCAGCCACACCTGCGCCCGCCCCAGCGCGGAGAGCTCCTTCAGCGGACTAGCATCGCTCGGCGCGCCCTCCCTCGGCGCATACAGCCACACCAGCCCCGCCGTCAGCAGCGCCAACGCCGCCACCACCGCAAAGCACCAGCGCCAGCCCAGCACCTGCCCCATCAGATTGGCCAGCGGCACGCCGACGATCGTCGCCACCGTCAGCCCCAGCAGCACGCGCGCGACCGCCTGCGTGCGCTTTTCCACCGGTACCAGCGACGCCGCGACCAGCGAGGCGATCCCGAAATACGCCCCATGCGGCAGTCCGGCGAGAAAGCGGAACGCCAGCATCCAGCCATAGCTCGGCGCCAGCCCGGACAGCGCATTGCCGATCGCGAAGAGCAGCATCAGCCCGATCAGCAGCGTGCGCCGCGGCAACCTGGCCGCCAGCACCGCCAGCAACGGCGCGCCCACCACCACGCCCAGGGCATAGGCGCTGATGACGTGCCCGGCGGTCGGCGCATCGATGCGGAGCGAGCGCGCGAAATCGGGCAACAGGCTCATGGTCGCGAATTCGGTGGTGCCGATGGCGAACCCGCCGACCGCCAGGGCGAGATGGACGAGGCCCACGGGGGCGGCGGGCTTGAAGGTGCCGTGCATCGGCGAGAGCTGGCGATGCTGCACCGCAGCGTCAACTGCAAAGCGGCGGCGGCGCGATTGCACGGACCTGTCGCCGCGCTCGGCGGTTATCCCTGCCAAAGGAGGACGCCCATGGACATTTCCACCACCCCCGTCGCCGAACGCATCGCCCGCGTGCTCGCCGCGCAACGGATCAGCGCCAATGCGGAAGGCACCGAGGAATCGGCGGGCGCCCATGTCGACCAGGTCTGGCGCGATCACCTGTCCGATGCGCTCGCCGTGCTGCGCACCCTGCGCGAGCCGGACCGCACCATGGCCGCCGCCGGCGACCCGGCGGTCTGGGAACGCATGGTCCTCGCCGCGATCCAGGAGAGCAAGCCGGAAAAAGTGGTGCTCTGACCCGCCGTCACCCCGGGCCCGGCCCGCGATCCCGTTTCTTCCGCTTGCCGGGTCAGCGCTTCGCCCGGGCAAAATCGGCCACGGCGCTCGCCACCCCGGGCGCGAGCGGCAGCGCCGGATCGGCGTACGTCGCCATGTTCCCGGCGCGATCGGCGGGCGCGACCTTCAGCACATGGTTCACCCCCGGCAGCAGCGCCAGCGTCGCCGCCGGCTGCGCCACTGCCAGCGCCCGCGCATCGGCGGCCGTGACCTGCAGATCGGTGTCGCCCTGCAGGATCAGCACCGGAAGCCTGGTGGCGGCGATCAGCTTCGCCGGATCGCGCACCAGCATGTCCTTCAGATACCCTTGCACCGCCGGCGCGAACACCCGCTGGAGCGCCGGGTGAAAGCGCGACACATCCACGTCGCGCCCCGCCTCCAATGCGGTGATCGCTCCTTCCGCATCAGCGAGCAGCGGCGCGTTCGCCGGATTGGCGCGGAACTGCTCGCGCATCACCTGACCCAGCGGCCGCCCGGCGGTCGCCACCAGCACCAGCCCGCACATGCCTTCCGGCGCCTGCGCGGCCGCCAGCGCCACCAGCCCGCCCTCGCTGTGCCCCAGCACCCAGACGCAGCGCGCGCCCGTCCGCCCGCGGATCGCCGTCACCCACGCATGCACATCCACGGCATAGTCGGCGATCGTCACCTTGTTCGGGTCCGCCACCGCCCCGCGCGACGCGAACAGCCCGCGCTTGTCGATCCGGACGCTGGCGACGCCCTTCGCGGCGAGCGCCTCGGCCAGCAGCGTGTAGGACCGGGCTTTCACCCCCAGCGGGTTGTTGCCGTCGCGATCGGTCGGGCCGGAGCCGGGCACGATCAGCACCACCGGCCGCCCGTTCCCCGCGCCCGTCAGCGTGCCGGAGAGCGGGCCGTTCGGCCCCGGTGCGGCGATCGGTTCCTCCGCCACCGGCGTGGCGGCGAGCAGCGCAAGCGCAGCGAGCATCATGCCAGTCTATCCGCTTCGGTCATGAACGGTTTCCTCCGGGGAGCGTCAAGCCGGTTCCTCAGTCCACGAACACCGGCGGGCGCTTGGCCATGTTCGCGGCGACCTGTTCCATCATGTTGGGCTGGCCGATCACCTTCACCTGCTCGGCCGTTTCCGCCTCCAGCATGGCGCGCGGATCGGCATCGTGCGCCATGTTGAGCAGTCGCTTGGCGCCGCGGATCGCGTGCGGGCTGCGCCCGGCGATCGTGCGCGCGAGGTCCATCGCGGCGGCATGCGGATCGTCGGCAATGCGGGTCACGAAGCCATGCGCCAGCGCCTCGTCCGCCCCGAACTCGCGCGCGGTGTAGACCAGCTCGCGCAGCACGTCGTCGCGCACCAGCCCGCGCCACAGCGGAAAGCCCGCCATGTCCGGCACCAGCCCCCAATGCGTCTCGCGAATGGCAAAGCGCGTGTCCGGCGCGACGATGCGGATGTCGGCGCCCGACATGATCTGGAACCCGCCGCCGAACGCCACGCCGTGCACCGCCGCGATCACCGGCATCGGCAGCTGGTGCCAGCCCCAGGTCACATGCTGCGGCAGGATCGCGCCGTCGGCGTTGCGCCCGTTCGCCGACAGGCCGGAGCCGCCCGCCGCCATGCTCGCCATGTCCAGCCCCGCGCAGAATCCGCGCCCCTCGCCGGACAGCACAACACAGCGCACGTCGGTCCGCCCCGCCAGGTCGTCGATCGCCGCGCCGATCGCCTCGAACATCGCCGGGTCGATGGCATTCATCTTGTCCGCCCGGGTCAGCCGCACATCGGCGATCTGGTCCGCCACGCTGATCGACACGCGCTCCATGGCACCTCTCCTTTGTCCGGCGCGATGCTAAGGGGCGGCCGCGCCCGCGACAAGCCGGTAGCCGCGCCCAGGCACCGTCTGCACCATCGGCGCGGCAAAGCCCCGGTCGATCCGCGCGCGCAGCCGCGACACATGCACCGCCACCACATTGGTGCCCGGATCGAAGCGAAGCCCCCACACCGCCTGCAACAGCGCCGCGCGCGGCACCGGCTCGCCGGCGCGCTCGGCCAGGTGCAGGAGCAGCGCATATTCGCGCGGCAGCAGCGGAACGGCCCTGCCCTCCCGCCACACCCGCCGCTCGGCCCGCGCGATCACCAGCGAGCCGACCCGCAACTCTGCGCCGCGCGGGCGCCGCAGCAACGCCGCCAGCCGCGCGGCGATCAGCGTCGGGCTGGCGTCGCTCGTCACCGCATCCTCCAGCCCGGCGTCCAGCATCGCCGCCACCGCTTCCTCGCCGCCGCGCACCAGCATGAGGCGCGGCTCCGCCAAACCGCCGACCGGCTCGTCCACCAGCGCCGCGTCGCACGAGCCCTCGCGCGCCAGGGCGATGCCGCGCGCGGCCAGTGCGGCGAGCAATGCCTGATCCTCGCTGTGCCCCCGCACCCGCCACATGCATTCGAAGTAGCGGCAAAGGCGGCGTCAGCCGGCCGACCCGCTCCGTTCCGGAGCCAACCGCTCCAGCGCGGCCCGCGCGGTGCCCGACACGAAGCGATGCCCGTCCCCGGCCGCCCGCTCCCACACCCCCGGCCCGTCCACGCCTGCCAGCGCCGCGAACGCGGTGGCGCGCATGCGCGGGTGCGGGTGCGAGCGGGCAAAATCCTCGGCCAGGTCGCGGCCGTTGCCGGCATGCACCGCGAGCGCGATCAACGCCTCTGACGGCGCGCAGGTCAGCCCCCCGGCGATCACGTCGCGGCGCACGTCGAAGCGGTACTGGTCCTGCCACACCTGCGCGGGATCCTGCCCCAGGATGTTCAGCGACACGGAAAAGCTGTCCGGCGGCAATTGCACATGCACGTCGTGCCCCGGGCGATACAGCATCACCCGCCCCGGCTCCAACCGCGCCCGCTCCACGAAGCGCAGCCCCGCCGGACTGCCCGGCACACCGCTCACCGCCTGAGGGTCGTAGGTGTAGTAATCGGAGTGATAGCCCGGCCCGACATAGCCATAGGTCAGGAACGGGAAGTTGTGGTCGTGCGGCATGTTGTAGAAGAACGCCGCCGGCCCGCTGCTGCGAAGCGCCGGATCGGCACGCGCCGGCCAGAATGCCGCGCGCAGCAGGTAGCGGCCGTTGGGCGGGCGCAGCAGGAAGACCTGTCCGCCGTAGGTGCTCGTCCTCGCCTGCGCATCGCAGCGTTCCTTCAACTCCGCCACCACCAGTTCGGCGAGGAAGTCCGGGTTGCGCCCCAGCCGCGCAAGCCACGGCGCCAGCGCAGCGAAGCTCGCCTCGTCGCGCACATCGAAGGCGTTCGCGTCGAGCGCCTCGACCAGGTCGTCCAGCCCGATGCTCCCGCCATCGCCGCCGTCCAGCACCAGCGGCATCAGGCCGCCTCCCGCACGGCAAGCCGCGCCAGCGTGGCCGCCGCCACCGCCCGCACGTCGCCATGGGGATCGGTCCGGGCCATCTCCGCCAGCCTCGGCAAGGCCGCCGCGGCATCCAGCGCGAGCCATTCGCGCATCGCGTCCCAGCGCAGGAACCACGCCGGGTCGCGGCTCGCCGCCGCGAAACAGTCGCCCGCCTCCCGTCGCCCGTCCGCGCGCAGGAACGCCAGCAGCAGTTGCGCCCGCGCCGCACGATCGTCCCGTGTCGCGGTGCGCAAGAGGGCGCCATCGCCGCGGCGGTACTCGCGAACAAGCGGACCTGCCTCCAGTTCGGTGGTGCAGGTCACCGTCACCAGATCGCCGCCGACGGGTTCGTGCTGGTGCCCGGTCGTGCGCCCGTCGAGCACCAGCGTGTCGCCGGCCTGCACCTCCCGGCCAGGCTGCTCCACCACCCGGTCGCCCTTGACCCGCCACAGCCGCAATCGCGCGCGGCCCGCGACATGATGGACCACCGCCATCCGCCCGGGCACCACCACGCTGGCGGCAGGCGCCGCACCGCCGCGCAGCACGCTGGCGGTGATGGCGGCGGTCTCCCCCTCGAACAGCACCGCGCCGATCCGGGCGCCGTCGCGACGCACGCGCAGCGGCGGCTCGAACCACGGATCGGCGGCAAGCGCCTCCACCAGCGGCGCTATCATCTGCCCCAGCCAGCCCCGGTCGGCAAACAAGGCGGTCGCCGCCGCCGCGACCTCCTCCGCCGTCCTCGCCTGTGCGAAGCAATCGGCAGCGCGTCTCCATGGTTCACTCCCGCGCCAGGCAAGCGCCGCCCGGCGCGAGCGCTCGCCCAATCCGGCCAGCGCCCGCTCGTCCGGCAGGGTCATGCGCCGCCGGTGGCGATGACGACGATGCTGACGGTGAAGTCGAACAGTTCGTCCACTGCGATCTCCCCCATGCGGATCGCGCCGGGGGCGGCGATCGGTGTGGCCAGGTCCGGCAGGTCGGCGATGTCGATGGTCATGCTACGCTCCCCGGCCGCGATGGCCGCAGCCGGGACTAGGCCGCGAGCCGGGCGCGCCCAAGTTACAAGCGTGTAACCTTGCCAAGCCGGCTGCGTTGCGCCACCGCTTCGCCATGGCCTTCGCCTTCGACCCCGCCCGCTTCTTCAACGGCGAAGGCGCGCGCTTCGGCCATGGCGCGGCGATCGGCATCGGCTATCGCGCGCATGGGCCCGACTGGTGCGAGCTGGACCTGCCTTATGCCGCGCAGCTGGTGGGCGATCCCGAAAGCGGCGTGATCGCCTCCGGCCCGATCCTGACGATGATGGACATGGCCGCCAGCATCGCCGTGTGGAACCGCGCGGGCTTCACCGCCCATGCCACGCTGGACCTGCGCGTCGATTATCTCCGGCCCGCCACCCCGGGCGAGACGCTGGTCGGGCGCGGGGAATGCTACCGCGTGACGCATTCCGTGGCCTTTGTTCGGGGTGTGGCGCATCACGGCGATCCGGACGATCCGATCGCCCATGTTGCCGGCACCTTCATGGCGCCCGGAGGCTATCACCGGTGAGCGGGCTGCCGCCTTATGCCGATCTGCTCGGGCTGACGCTGGAGCCGGATGCCGAGGGCGCGCCGGTGCTGCTGATGCCGTTCGGCGATCCGGTGGTCGGCCGGCCCGGCTTTCTGCATGGCGGCGCGATCAGCGGCCTGCTGGAAATGGCCGCCTATATGGCCCTTGTCCACGAGCTCGCCGGCGAGGCGGATGCGGGCGTCAAGCCGATCAACGTCACCGTGGATTTCATGCGCGGCGGTCGCGACAAGCCCACGCGCGCGCGCGGCACCGTCACCCGGCTCGGCACCCGCGTCGCCAATGTGGAGGCCAGCGCCTGGCAGGACGATCCCGCCCAGCCGATCGCGGGCGCGCGGATGAACTATCTGGTGCTGCGGAGCTGAATATCCGTGCTCCCGCCTGCGCGGGAGCACGGATATGCCTCATTCCACCCAGTCGAGCCCCAGGTCGCGATACACCTCGCGGCTTTCCGCCCAGTCCTCGCGCACCTTCACATGGAGGTAGAGGTGCACCGGCCGCTCCATCAGCGCCGACAGCTCCGCCCGTGCCCGCGCGCCGATCTCCTTGATCCGCGCGCCGCCCTTGCCCAGCACGATGGCGCGCTGCGTCGGCCGCTCGACCAGGATCTGCTGGTGGATCTCCACCGAGCCGTCGCTCCGCTCCTCGTACTTCTCCGTCTCCACCGCGCTGGCATAAGGCAGCTCGGCATGCAGCTGGAGGTAGAGCTGCTCGCGCGTCACTTCCGCCGCGAGGCTGCGCTCGGTCGCGTCGGACACCTGATCCTCCGGATAATGCCACGGCCCCTCGGGCATCCGCCCCGCCAGCGCGCGCTTCAGCTCGGGCAGGCCATCCCCGGTCGAGGCGCTGACGAAGAACGTCTCGTCGAAGGCGACCAGCCCGTTCAGCTTCTCGGCATGGACCAGCAGCTTGGCCTTGTCCGCCAGGTCCACCTTGTTGAGGATCAGGTATTTGGGCTCGGGCCGCGCGGCGATCGCCTCGGCGATGTCGGTCACCTTGGGGCCGAGCCCGCTTTTGGCATCCACCACCAGCGCCAGAAGGTCCGCGCCTTCCGCCCCGCCCCAGGCGGAGGCGACCATCGCCCGGTCGAAGCGGCGCTTCGGCTCGAAGATGCCCGGCGTGTCGACCAGCAGCAGCTGCGTGTCGCCCTCCAGCGCCACGCCCAGCAGCCGCACCCGCGTGGTCTGCGCCTTGGGGCTGACGATCGCCACCTTCTGCCCGACCAGCGCGTTGACCAGGGTGGATTTGCCCGCATTCGGCGCGCCGAGCACGGCGATCAGGCCGCAATGCTGTGTGTGTTCTTCGCTCATGTCGCGCCTGCCGTAAATCGTCCGCGCCGTCCGCGCCAGTGTTCCCGCTTCGTTGCAGCGGGCACCGTGCGCGCCCATATCGTGCCTCATGGCGATCCAGATCCGCACCAGCCTTGCCGAGCCCGAGACCGGCCCCGCCTTCGTCCCCCATCGCCCCAACCGCCCTGAAAAGGCGGAAGGCGGCCGCACGTTCAAGCTCGTCAGCGAATATCAGGCCTCCGGCGACCAGCCGGGCGCGATCAAGGAACTGACCGAGGCCGCACTCGCCGGCGAAAAGGACCAGGTGCTGCTCGGCGTGACCGGCTCCGGCAAGACCTTCACCATGGCCAAGGTCATCGAGACCTTGCAGCGCCCGGCGTTGATCCTCGCCCCCAACAAGATCCTCGCCGCGCAGCTCTACGGCGAGTTCAAGTCGTTCTTTCCCGAGAACGCGGTCGAGTATTTCGTCAGCTATTACGACTATTACCAGCCCGAAGCCTATGTCCCGCGCTCCGACACGTATATCGAGAAGGAAAGCTCGATCAACGAGTCGATCGATCGCATGCGCCATTCGGCCACGCGTTCGCTGCTGGAGCGGGACGATGTGATCATCGTCGCCTCCGTCTCGTGCCTCTACGGCATCGGCTCGGTGGAAACCTATTCCGCCATGATCTTCGACCTGAAAAAAGGCCAGGTCGCCGACCAGCGCGAGATCGTGCGCAAGCTCGTCGCCTTGCAGTACAAGCGCAACGATGCCGCCTTTCAGCGCGGCAACTTTCGCGTGAAGGGCGACAATCTCGAAGTGTTTCCCTCGCACTACGAGGATGCCGCCTGGCGCATCTCGTTCTTCGGCGACGACATCGAGGACATCGTCGAGTTCGATCCGCTCACCGGCAAGAAGATCGCCTCGCTGAACTCGGTGCGCATCTACGCCAACTCGCATTACGTCACCCCCGGCCCGACGATGAAGCAGGCGACGGAGGCGATCCGCCACGAACTCACCGAGCGGCTCAAGGAGCTGGAGATCGAGGGCAAGCTGCTGGAGCGCCAGCGGCTGGAGCAGCGCACCAACTTCGACCTCGAAATGATCGCCGCCACCGGATCGTGCAACGGCATCGAGAATTACAGCCGCTTTCTCACCGGCCGCCTGCCCGGCGAGCCGCCGCCCACCTTGTTCGAATACCTGCCGGAGAATGCGCTGCTGTTCGTGGACGAAAGCCACCAGACGATCGGCCAGATCAACGGCATGTCGCGCGGCGATCACCGCCGCAAGATCACGCTGGCGGAATATGGCTTCCGCCTGCCCTCGGCGATCGACAACCGGCCGCTGCGCTTCAACGAATGGGACGCGATGCGCCCGCAGACCGTCTGCGTCTCGGCGACGCCCGGCGCATGGGAGATGGAGCAGGCCAGCGGCGTCTTCGCCGAACAGGTCATCCGCCCCACCGGCCTGATCGACCCGCCGGTCGAGATCAAGCCGGTCGAGGAGCAGGTCCAGGACCTCATCGTCGAGTGCAAGAAGACGACGGAGATGGGCTATCGCACCCTCGTCACCACGCTGACCAAGCGCATGGCGGAGGACCTTACCGAATATATGCACGAGGCGGGCATCAAGGTCCGCTACATGCACTCGGACGTGGAGACGCTGGAGCGTATCGAGCTGATCCGCGACCTGCGCCTGGGCGTCTATGACGTGCTGATCGGCATCAACCTGCTGCGCGAGGGGCTCGACATTCCCGAATGCGGGCTCGTCGCAATTCTCGACGCCGACAAGGAAGGCTTCCTGCGCTCGGAAACCTCGCTGATCCAGACGATCGGCCGCGCCGCGCGCAACGTGGAGGGTCGCGTGATCCTCTACGCCGATCGCATCACCGGCTCCATGGAGCGGGCGATGAACGAAACCGCGCGCCGCCGCGAGAAGCAGGAAGCGTACAACCGCGAACACGGCATCACGCCCACCACGATCCGCCGCAACATCGGCGACATCATCGCTCATGTCGCGTCCAAGGATCAGGTCACCGTCGAGATCGATGACGAGCGGCCGCACATGGTCGGCCACAACCTGCGCGCGTATATCGAGGAGCTCGAGAAGAAGATGCGCAAGGCCGCCGCGGACCTCGAGTTCGAGGAAGCCGGCCGCCTGCGCGACGAGATCCGCAGCCTGGAACAGGAAGAGCTCGGACTGCCGGTGGAACAGCAAAAGGCGCCGCTGATGGGCCGCTCCAACGAGGGCAAGCCCGGCACCCGCAAGACCCGCTTCGGCAAGACGCAGCGCAAGTTCGGCGGCGGCTCGCGGCGGGGATAGACCTGCTGTCCATAGCCTGTTCCCCGGCGAAGGCCGGGGCCCAGTTGGGAAAGCCTGGCGTAGGGCGCAACGCACATCACCGACGTCCCGCAACTGGACCCCGGCCTTCGCCGGGGAGCCAGATGAGGTGAGCCGGAGACTTTCACGCGTACGTCACCCCGGCCCTGACCCGGGGTGACGCTCGGCTACATCACCTCAGAACGAGAAACGCCCGCCCAGCGAGAACACCAGCGCGTGCGCATTCTCCAGCCGCCCGTTGGTCACGATCGGCGTCTGCGCGACGGTGCCGGCATAGGCCGCCGTCACCCGGTCGATCGACTCGTCCTTGAAGTCGATATAGTTCGCCGCCAGGTCGAACCCGAGCCGCGGCGTCGCCTGGAAGGACGCACCCGCCGCGAAGTTCCAGCGGTTGGAGTCCGGCACGCGCGCATCGCGCTCCCCGTCCTCGGTCGGCGTGTTGGTGCGCTGCACGCCGGTGCGCAGCGTCAGCTTCGGCGACACGGCATAGTCCACGCCCGCCGCATAGCTCCAGATGTCGCGATAGCCCTCGGGGATCGCGGTGTTGACCGGCGTGCCCAGGCGGATCGCGTCGAACTTGCTCCAGGTGTAGCGCACGAACTGCGTGTTCAGCGTCAGCGCATCCGTTGCGCGGAAACGGCCGCCGACGATGATCTGCGCCGGCGTGTAAAACGTCGCCTTCACGTCGGACAGCTGCCGGTTCTGCCCCGCCAGCGCGCCGGTCAGCCCGGCAATCTCCAGGTCGCCCTTCAGCGTGTGCTTGATGTCGGACTTGTAGCTGATGCCGACGGTCGCCCAGTCGTTGTGCAGCTGCACGCCGGCGGTCCAGCCCACATCCCAGCCGTCGCCCTTGAGTACCTGGCTGCCGTCCGCCGCTACCGGCGAGATGTTGGGCAGGGCGTTCGACAGGTACGCATCGGTGTATTCGATGTTCGCGCCGCCGCCCACGCGCAGCCAGTCGGTCACCGCCACCGCGACGGAGGGCTGGATGTCCACCGTGCGCAGCTTGGTCTTGTCCGCGCTGTACCGCGCCCAGCTGTCCGCGTCGTAGTTCGTGGTGAAGCTGTACGGCGAGGTCACGGCCAGGCCGAAGGCAACCCGGCCGAAGGGGATCGCGATCGCGCCCGACGGCAGCACGCCGTTGTTGATCGGATCGCTGGACGAGGAGTTGCCGCCCACGGAGGTGAACGCCTGGCCCGGACGGCGGATCACGGTGCCGTTGTCGCGCACGTCGCCCTTGGGCAGGATGGTGGAAACGTTCAGCGCCACCTCGGCGTTCGGCAGGTCGGCGATCGAGGCGGGGTTCCACCACAGCGACTGCGGGCCGGTATCGGCCGCTTCACCGGAAAAGGCGCGCCCCGCGCCGCGCGCGGACTGTTCCTGAAGGTAGAAGGCCTGGGCATGGGCAGCGCCGGCAAAGGCGATGGAGGCGGCGATCGCCGAAGCGGCGAGCAGGGCATTCTTGCGGTGCGACATCATGGTTTTCTTTCGTTGAACAGGAAATCGGAGAAGGTGTGCTTCAGCGCACGCGCTTCCAGGTCTGGGTCTTGCAGAACGGCACGAACACGCAGCCACGCAGCTTCAGTTCGTTGGGCCCGGCGGGCGTGATCCGCGCCTTGTAGGTCTTGCCGTCCTCGGCATTGTAGATCTTGCCGCCGTCCCAGACGTTGCCGTCCTGGGTGAAGCCGCTGAGGATCTGCAGCCCCTTCAGCTGCCGGTTCCGCAGCGACTTGTCCGAATTGTTGACGTCCCTCAGGTCGGGGTTGGTGCGCAGATGCTCCGAGGCGACGAGCCTGCCGCACAGCGACGGCCCGCAGCGCGCGATCTCGACGATGCCGCCGCGTGTTTCCGTCTGCCAGCGGCCCACCGCCGTGTTGGCGGAAACCTGCGCGTTGAGCGGCGCGGCGACGATTGTTGCTCCCGCCAGAGCCAAACCGAGACGACTCAGTTTCACTATCCTCTCCTTTACGTAGTCGGTAACCGCCCGCTGTGCCCGCGAGCCTTAACGTCAGATGAAGCTAGAGGGCAGCGGGGGCGGGACCGCCGAGCGACAGATCCTCGCGCGCGACGTCGTAATAGCTCGCCACCCGGTCGGCATAGGCCTGGTCGAACAAGGGCGCGTTGTTCGCCCAGCTCGGCCCGCCTTCCAGCACGCGGCGGTCGATCGTCACCTGGTAGCTGTCGTTCGCCGCGTCATAGGACAGCAGCTGGAACGGCAGCGGGTAATAGGCCTTGCCCATGCCCAGAAAGCCACCGATCGTCAGCACGGCATACAGCGCCTCGCCCGTGCGCTTGTTGATCATGTAGCTGTAGACATAGCCGATCGCATCGCCGTCCCGGCTGCGGACCTTCATGGTGTCCGCCTTGTTGGACTGGATCAGAAGCTGGGTGGGCGTGTCGCTGCTCGACATGAACGTGTCCTCTCGTTTCGCGGGCACAACTTTCCGAAAGGCACCGCGGTTCCTAGTCTGCGATCAGGCTGGTGCGCTTCGTCTCCGGCAGCATCCAGAACGCCACGCTGGTCACCGCCAGCGCCGCCGCCACGTACCAGAAGAACGCCGCTTCCGCCCCCGCACGCTTGAACCACAACGCCACGAACTCCGCCGTGCCCCCGAACAGCGCATTGCCCAGCGCATAGGGCAAGGCCACGCCCAGCGTGCGGATCGATGCGGGGAACAGCTCCGCCTTCACCAGCGCGCTGATCGCGGTGTAGCCCGACAGCAGCAGCAGCAAGCAGACCACGATCGCGAACGCCGCCGCCGGCGAGCGCACCTCCGCCAATGCCGTGAACGCCGGCACGGAAGCCAGCGCGCCGCCGATCCCGAACAGCAGCAGCATCGGCCGCCGCCCCACCCGGTCGGACACCGCGCCGAACACCGGCTGCGCGCACATGTAGAGGAACAAGGCCGCCGTCATCACCCGCGTCGCGGTTGCCCGGTCGAACCCCGCCGTGTTGACCAGGAACTTCTGCATGTACGTGGTATAGGCGTAGAAGCCGAGGCCGCCGCCCGCGCTGATGATCGCCACCAGCCAGAAGGCGCGCGGATGCTCGTTCAGCAGCCGCAGCGCGCCCGACTGCCGCCGCTCCTCCACGCTCATCGCCTCGAACGACGCGGTTTCCGCCAACCGCCGGCGCAGCAGGTACACGACCAGCGCCAGCCCCGCCCCGATCGCGAACGGCACCCGCCAGCCCCATGCCTGCAACGCCGCCTCGTCCAGCACCGCCTGCAACACCAGCACCACGCCCAGCGCGCCCAGCTGCCCGCCGATCAGCGTGACATATTGAAAGCTCGACCAGAAGCCGCGATGCTCGGCGCTCGCCATCTCCGACAGGTAGGTCGCGCTGGTGCCGTATTCGCCGCCCACCGACAGGCCCTGCAGCAGCCGGGCGACCAGCAGCAGCGCCGGGGCGAGCGCGCCCGCCTGGCGGTAGGTGGGCGCCACCGCGATCAGCAGCGATCCGGCGAACATCAGCCCCACGGACAAGGCGAGCCCCGCCTTGCGCCCGTGCCGGTCGCCATAGACGCCCATCACATAGGCGCCGATCGGCCGCATGAGGAACCCCACGGCATAGATCGCCGCCGCGCTCAGCAGCTGCGCGGTGGGATCGCTCTTCGGAAAGAACTCCGGCGCGAAATACAGCGTCAGCGCGGCATAAGCGTAGAAGTCGTACCATTCGACGAGATTGCCCGCCGAGCCGCCCAGGATCGCCTTCAGCCGCGTGCCGTTCATCCTCGCCCCCCTTTCGCTCGGCCCTGACGGCCGTAACCGGATTGGTTCGCTACAGCCTTCGGCGGAGAAAATCTCCATCAAAATGCGACCGGTCGCCCCGGTGACGCTGCCGACACGCGGTTGAGCCGCCCGCCACCATCCCCCATAAGCCCGGGCGATGAAGCGCTTCCTGCCCGTTCTCGCCCTTGGCGCCCTGGTCGCCGCCTGCGTTCCGCCCGCCACGCCGCCGGCACCCGGAGGGCGCACGCCGCTGCCGCAGCCGGCTTCGCCCCGGCCGCGTCCCGCCCCCGCGCCGGCGGCGCAGGACTGGCGCGACCGGCCCTACACGCCGGGCGACTGGGTCTATCGCCAGGATGCGCGCGGCTCCCTCGCGCTGTTCGGGCCGCCGAACCGCGATGCGCTGCTCACCCTGCGCTGCGACCGGCAGCGCGGCCAGATGTTCCTGTCGCGCCCCGGCGCGGCGCCCGCCGCGCTGGTGATCCGCACCACGTCGCTCACCCGCACCCTGCAGGCCGCGCCCACCGGGGGCGAACCGCCCTATGTCGCCGCCGCCCTGCTCCCGCGCGATCCGCTGCTCGATGCGATGGCGTTCAGCCGCGGGCGGATCGTGGTCGAGGTCGCCGGGGCCGCGCCGCTGGTGGTGCCGAACTGGGCCGAGATCGGCCGGGTGGTGGAGGATTGCCGCGGCTGACCGCGCACAGCGGCCGCGCCGTTTCGATTTGGCGCAGACAGGGCTTGCATCCGGGCGCGGGATGACTCACATTCCCCTCGTACCCAGGCCGGGTACGATCGTTTTCAACAAGCGAAAGGAGGTGATCCGATGTCTCATGGTTCAGCAATGGGGTCGGTTCAGTTCGTTCGGGGGACGCACCGCTAAGGAACGCTCGCCGACCCGCGGGGAGACTTCTCTCCCACCAACGCGGCAAGGCGGCAGACCCAGGCGGTCCGCATGGTCCTCCGGGCTGGAGCTCTCCGGCCGCTGACCATGTTAGGGGGTTGTCAGGCGCCGGGAGGCTGCCTGGCAACCTCTTTTCATTTCCGCTCCCCGCCTTTTCCGCCGGACGTTGGCGGTCAGCGCTGCACCACCCGCGTGTAGAGGTGCCAGGTGGCATAGCCGAGCACCGGCAGGACGGCCGCCAGCCCGACGAACAGCGGGATCGATCCCGCCACCAGCAATGCGGCCACGATCAGGCCGCAGCGCGCCATCGCCCCCGGATTGGCCTGCACCGCGCGAAGGAGGTCCGCACCGCATCGCCGGCTACGACGGGCCGGTCCACCACCATCGGCACCGACACCACCGTCAGCATCAGCGTCACCGCCGCGATCACCGCCCCGGCGGCATTGCCGGCGACGATCAGCGTCCAGCCTTCCGGCGTGAACAGCAGCGCGCGCACGAAGCCGCCGATGCCGACCGGCTCCAGCCGCCCGAGCGTCAGCTGGTACAGGACCCACGCCACCAGCAGCCACGCCAGGAACAACACGCCCAGCAAGCCGGTGATCGAGACGAGCCCCGCCCGCCGGTCCGGCGCCAGCGGGTCCAGGAAGTGCGCCCAGCCCGCCTCGTCGCCCTGCTCACGGCGGCGCGCGATCTCGTAGAAGCCGGCGGCCGCCACCGGCCCGAAGATCGAGAGCCCGGCGGCCATCGGGAACAGCAGCGGCAACAGCGCGCTGTTCAACGCCGCCGCCGCCACGATCAGCCCGATCAGCGGATAGAGGAACGGCACGAACAACAGGTCGCCGCGCTTGGCGAGGAAGTCCTCCCACCCGCTCCTGAGCGCCCAGCGCAGGTCCTCCGCGCCGATCCGGTTCACATCGGCAGCGGCCGCGTGCCGTGCGCCCGCGGCAAGGTGCATCTGCGCCATCATCCCCTCCCCGGCGCAAGGGGCAGAAGCGGCCGCGCTCGCGCGGCGCGCAGGGGGAAAGTCAGCCTGGTGTCGCTCATGGCAGGCCCTCACGCTCTGCAAGCGGGAGCATTCCAGCTCTCGTCGCCCTCCTGCTCGCAAGCCATGGCGACGGCGACACCCCGTTCTACGCCTTTGCCAAGACATTGGCGACAGGCATGTTTCCGTCATCGGCTCTGCCTTCCGCCCCTGCGCGACATGCCGGCTGGCCGCGCCGCTCCGGCTGTGCTTTGCTGCGGCGTTCAACCGGGGAGCCCTTGCCGCCATGCGTCGCCTTGCCTTGTCGCTGCTGATCACCGTCGCCGCCCTGTCCCAGCCGGTGGCGGCGCAGAACCGGATCGAGGCACCCGTTCCGTCCGCTGCCGATCTGCAGGCGCAGATGGCGGCCGGCACGATCACCAGCGTCGCCGCCACCCGCGCCGCGCTTGCCCGCATCGCCGCGATGGACCGCCAGGGCCCTACCCTGCGCGCGGTGATCGCCGTGAACCCCGATGCGCTCGCCCAGGCCGCCGCCGCCGACGCGCGCCGCAAGGCCGGACGCAGCCTCGGCCCGCTCGACGGCGTGCCCGTGCTGGTGAAGGACAATATCGAAACCGCCGATCCGCTGCCCACCACCGCCGGCAGTCTCGCGCTCGCCGCCAACGTCACCCGCCGCGACGCGCCGGTGATCGCGCGGCTGCGCGCGGCCGGCGCGGTGATCCTCGCCAAGGCCAATCTGTCGGAATGGGCCAACATCCGCTCGGACAAGGCGATGAGCGGCTGGTCCGCGGTGGCCGGCCTCGTCCGCAACCCCTATGCGCTCGATCGCAGCGCCTGCGGCTCCTCCAGCGGCTCCGGCGTCGGCGTCGCGGCCGGCTATGCGCCGCTGGCGATCGGCACGGAAACCGATGGCTCGGTGGTGTGCCCATCCGCCATGAACGGCCTGGTCGGGTTGAAACCCACGATGGGCCTGGTCAGCCGCACCCATGTGGTGCCGATCAGCCACAGCCAGGACACGCCCGGCCCGATGGCGACCAATGTGCGCGACACTGCGCTGCTCTTCTCCGCCATGGTCGGCAGCGACCCCGCCGACGCGGAGACGGCGGGTGCCGACCGTTACCGCCGCGACTACGCCGCCAATCTCTCGCCCGCCGCGCTGAAGGGCGTGCGCGTCGCCGTGCTCCGCCCCGAAATGCCCGCCGCGCTTGCCGAGCGGTTCGACGCCGCGCTGGCCGTGCTGAAGCGCGCCGGCGCGGTGCTGGTCCCGGTCGAGGCCCCGTCTCTGCCCAATCTCGGCGCTCTCGAGACCGCGGTGCTCCAAACCGAGCTGAAGGCCGATCTCGCCGCGTATCTCGCCACCACGCCGGCGGCGGTGAAGGTCCGCACGCTGGCCGACGTGATCGCCTTCAACAAGGCCCATGCCGAGGCGGAGATGCCGTTCTTCGCGCAGGAAACGTTCGAGGCGGCCGAGGCGCGCCCGCCGCTCACCGACGCCGCCTATCTCGATGCGCGTGCCGCCTCCCGGCAGATCGCGCGCGCCGCGCTGGACGGCATGCTGGAAAAGGCGAAGGCGGTCACCCTCGTCACGCCCACCTACGGCATGCCGTGGCTCAGCGATCCGGTATATGGCGACCAGTTCCAGGGCCCGTCCGCCAGCGAGCTGCCGGCGGTGTCCGGCTATCCGCACCTCACCGTGCCGATGGGGCTTGCCCGCGGCCTTCCAGTCGGCCTGTCCTTTATCGGCCGCCCGTTCGCCGATGGCGACCTGCTGCGCGCCGGCTTTGCCTTTGAACAGGCGGCGCATGCCCGCGTCGCCCCGCGCTTCCTGCCGAGCGCCGATGTCGGCCCCGGGCTGGGCGGCGGCCGCTAGCAACCTCGACCGCCCGGCCCTATCTGCGCTCCATCCCCCTTGGAGCGCCCGCATGAAATATCTCCACACCATGATCCGCGTCACCGATCCGGACGCGACCATCGCCTTTTTCGAGCTGCTCGGCCTCCAGGAGGTGCGCCGGATGGAGAACGAGCAGGGTCGCTTCACCCTGATCTTCCTTGCCACCCCCGAGGACATGAACGCGCCCGGCGAGCGCGCGAATGCGGAGGTCGAGCTCACCTACAACTGGCCGGCCGAGGACGGCAGCGCACCCGAAACCTATACCGGCGGGCGCAATTTCGGCCACCTCGCTTACCGCGTGGACAATATCTACGAGACCTGCCAGCGCATCCTCGACGCCGGCCTGATCGTGCACCGCCCGCCGCGCGACGGTCACATGGCGTTCGTCAAGACGCCGGACGGCATCTCGATCGAGCTGCTGCAGGACGGTGTCCTCGAACCCGCGGAGCCCTGGGCCTCTATGCCGAACACCGGCACCTGGTAATGCCGCATGGCCCCGGCTGGCTCGGCAGTCGCCATCCGCTGATCCAGGCGCCCATGGCGGGCGCCGGCGGACCCGCGCTGGCGATCGCCGCGCGGGCCGGCGGCGCGGTCGGCTCGCTGCCCTGCGCGATGCTGGCGGCCGACGCGATCGAGGCGCAGGCCGCGGAAGTGCGCGCGGCGGGGCCGGGCGTGCTGAACCTGAACTTCTTCGCGCACCGGATGCCCGACCCTCCGGACGACAGCGCCTGGCGCGCCCTGCTTCAGCCCTTCTACGATCGCGAGGGGGTCGCCCCTCCCGCGTCCGCAGCGCCGCTGCGCCGCCCGTTCGACGCCGCCGCCTGCGCCGCCGTCGAGCGGGTGCGCCCCGAACTCGTCTCCTTTCATTTCGGCCTGCCCGATCCCGCTTTGCTCGATCGGGTGCGGGCCAGCGGCGCGCGGGTTCTCGGCAATGCCACCAACCTCGCCGAGGCACGCCGGCTCGCCGATGCCGGGGTGGACGCGATCATCGCGCAGGGTTTCGAGGCGGGCGGACATGCCGGGCTGTTCGATCACGGCCATGATCCCGTCGGCCTGTTCGCCCTCGTCCCGCAGATCGCCGACGCCTGCGGCCTGCCGGTGATCGCCGCCGGCGGCATCGCCGACGCGCGCGGCGTGCGTGCCGCCCTTGCCCTCGGCGCCGCCGCGGTGCAGGTCGGCACCGCCTATCTGCGCACCCCCGAAGCACGGATAGCCGAGGCGTATCGCGACGCCCTGGCCAGCCCGGCCGCCGAAGCCACGGTGCTCACCAACCTGTTCTCGGGCGGCCTGGCGCGCGGCCTGCCCAACGCACTCACCCGGGCGCTCGGCCCCGTGCGCGCGGAGGCACCGCCCTTTCCGCATGCCTCCACCCTGCTGGCGCCGTTGCGGGCGGCGGCGGAAGCGGAGGGGCGCGGCGACTATTCGCCGCTCTGGGCCGGCCAGTCGGCGGCCCTCGCCCGTCCCACCACGGCCCGCGCGCTGACGGAGCAACTGGGCGCCGCCGCCACCGCCGCGCTTGAAGGAGAATGTTCGTGACTGACCTCGTCGTGCTTGCCGTTCCCGCCCTGTCCGACAATTACATCTGGCTCGTCCACGATCCCGCATCCGGGGAGACCGCGGTGGTCGATCCGGGCGAAGCGGCCCCGGCGCTGGCCGCGGCGGCGGAGCGCGGCTGGACGATCGGCCAGGTCTGGGTCACGCACTGGCATCCCGATCACACCGCCGGCATCGCCGCGATCAAGGCGCAAACGGGCGCCACCGTCACCGGCCCCGCGGCGGAGGCGGCGAAGATCCCCACGCTCGACCTGCTCGTTGCCGAAGGCGACACGCTGCACCTCGGCGACCACGTTGCGCAGGTGTGGGAAACACCGGGGCACACCGCCGGTCACATCACGCTGCTCCTGAAAGGCGACGCCCTCGCCTTTACCGGCGACACGCTGTTCGCGATGGGCTGCGGCCGGCTGTTCGAGGGCACGCCGGAACAGATGTTCGCCAACATGCAGCGCCTGTCCACGCTGCCGGACGAAACCCTGGTCTATGGCGCGCACGAATATACCCAGTCGAACGGACGGTTCGCGAGCACCGTCGAGCCCGGCAACGAAGCGGTGCGGCGGCGCATGGTGGAGGTCGATGCCCTTCGCGCGCGCGGCGAGCCGACCCTCCCCACCACCATCGGCGCCGAGCGCGCCACCAACCCCTTCGTGCGCGCAGGCACCGCCGAGGAGTTCGCGGCGCGGCGCCGGGCCAAGGACGCCGCCTGACCGCCGTCAGGCGGGCGGGTCGCCGGCGGGTCGCTCGGTCCTGCCGCTGGTTCCGGTCACCACCTTTTCCAGCGCGCTGGCGAGATCGGCCTGGCGGAACGGCTTGGCAAGCTGCGGCAGGCCGATGTCGAGATTGCCGCCCGCATAGCCGGTGATGACCAGCACCGGCAGGCCGGGCTGCAACTTGCGGGCACGCTCCGCCAGCTCCGCACCGCTGATGCCGGGCATCATGTAATCGGTGACGATCGCGTCAGCGCCGATGCCGCCCGTCAGCTTGGCCAGCGCGTCGGCGCCGTTCTCCGCCTCGTGCACGACATGGCCGAGATCGCGCAGCATGTCCGCCGTGCCCGTGCGCACCAGTTCCTCATCATCCACCAGCAGGATGGTGCTGGGCGGCAGCCGGGTCGCATCGGTGGTGCCCGCCGACGGTGCCGGCGCCGCCTCCTCCTGCGCGACCCTCAGGTACAGGTCCGCGCACGTTCCCTCGCCGGGAGCGCTCGTCAGCACGAAGGCGCCGCCCAGCTGCGCCGCCAGGCCGTGCACCATGGACAGGCCAAGCCCGGTGCCCTTGCCCACTTCCTTGGTGGAATAGAACGGCTCGATGGCCCGGGCCAGCGTCGCCTCGTCCATGCCGGTGCCCGTGTCCGCGACCGACAGGCGCACATGCTCCTCCGCGCCCGCCGGAACCGCGCCGCGCTCGCCGGCGCCGCCGCGCGCCGCCGAAATGGTCAGCCGTCCGCCAGACGGCATCGCATCGCGCGCGTTCACGCACAGGTTCAGCAGCGCGAGCTCGAGCTGATTGGGGTCGGCGATCACCGCGGGCAGGTCGGGCTCGATGCGTATCTCCACCGCCACCGCCGCGCCCACCGAGCTGGCGACGAGATCGCGCATCCCCTCCACCAGCGTCAGCACGTCCACCGGCCGCGTTTCCAGCGCCTGGCGACGCGCAAAGCCGAGCAGCCGGCTCACCAGCACCCGGGCGCGCTCCGCCGACTGCAACGCCCCGCCGACGAGGCGCGCAGCGCGCTCGTCCGTGCCAAGGTAGCGCCGCGACAGCAGGTCGAGCGCGCCGGTGATCGGGGTCAGCAGGTTGTTGATGTCGTGCGCCACGCCGCCGGTCAGCTGGCCCAGCGTTTCCAGCTTCTGCGCTTCGTGCAGTTGCGCCGCGGCCAGCTCGCGCTCGGCAACGGCGTCTTCCACCCGCCGCTCCAGCGTCTCGTTCAGCTCGCGCAGGGCATTCTCCGCGCACCGGCGGGCGGTTGCGTCCTTGAACAGCACGGCCACCTGGCGCTTGCCCTGCGTTTCGATGCGAAAGGCGGAAAGCTCCAGATACCGTGCCGTTTCCGCCAGCTCGCGCTCGAAACGGATCGGCTCGCCGGTCAACAGGACGCCGCGGTAGATCGCGGCCCAGGCATCCGCCTCCGACGGCGACACGAACTCGCGCAGCCGCTTGCCGACGATGTCGGGCACCCCGGCATTGGCGGAATAGGCCGGATTGGCCTGCACATGCACATAATCGCTCAACGGACCGTGCGGCCCATCGAGGAAGTCGATGATGCAGAAGCCCTCGTCCATCGAATCAAACAGGGTGCGATAGCGTTCTTCGCTGTCGCGCAGCGCCAACAGCCGGGCCCGCGCCTCATATTGCCGTCGCCGCCCGCGCAACGCCGATCGCGCCAGGCTGACCAGCGTGGTCGGATGGAACGGGCGCTCCAGGAAGGTGACGTTGCCCAGCACCTCCAGGTGCCGCGCCGCCGCCGGATTGCGCTCCAGCCCGCCGCCGCGGCTCGTCAGCAGGATCACCGGCAGGTCGGACCATTCCTCCTGCTCGGCCAGCCAGACCGACAAGGGGTGCAGATCGCTTGTCGCGATCGCCTCCTCGGTGACCAGCAGGAAGGCCGCGCCATGGTCCAGCTCCCCGATCGCCGCCGCCAGCGAGGCGCAGATCGCCGCCTCGATCCCGGCCTCGCCGAGCATCGCCGCCGCGATGCCGGCGTCCCGCCCGCGCGGCGCCAGCACCAGGGCGCGTTCCGAGACGGTGGTGCGCCTCACGCGTCCCGTTGGTCCAACAGCTCGGCAGCGCCGAGAAGCTCCGGCACGCCGCGCAGGATGCCCTGGAACCCGATCAGCGGCTCGCCCAGCGTGACCCCGCGGCTGCCGATCTGATATTCGCGGATCGTGTCCTCGTGCGGGCCCGTCCGCTTCTTCACCACCGACATCGCCCGGCGCACACGGCCGCGCGCCTCGAAATAGCGCAACAGCACCACCGTGTCGGCCAGGTAGGTGACATCCACCGGCGCGCGCATGTCGCCCACCAGGCCGTGCTGCGCAACGGTCAGGAAGGTGGTGGCGCCCTGCCGGTTCAGGAACTGCAGCAGCTCGTGCATGTGCAGCACCAGCTCATGCTCTCCCGGCATCGCCGCCTGATAGCCGTTCAGGCTGTCGATCACCACCGTGCGCGCGCCATGCTCCTCCACGCAGGCGCGGACGCGGTGCGAGAATTCGCCCGGTGTGAGCTCCGCCGCATCCACCTGTTCCAGCGTCAACCGTCCCGCATCCATCATCGCCTGGAGATCGATGCCCAGCGCTTCTGCACGCCGCATGAGGAGGCCGATCTCCTCGTCGAACACGAACATCGCCGCATGCTCGCCCCGCTCCACCGCGGTCTTGATGAAGGTCAGGCACAGGATCGACTTGCCCGTGCCCGCCGGTCCCAGCACCAGCAAACTGGAGCCGCGTTCCACGCCGCCGCCCAGCAAGGCGTTCAGCTTGGCCGAGCCGGTGGCCAGCACGCCGCGGTCGAAATCGCCGCGATGCTCCGCCGATACCAGCCGCGGAAACACGCAAACGCCGCCATGCTGGATGGCCATGTCATGGTGCCCGCCGCGGAAATGCCGGCCGCGATACTTGATAACGCGGACCCGCCGCCGCTGCGCGCCGTAATCGGGCGCGAACTCGTCCAGCCGGATCACGCCGTGCGCCACCGAGTGAACCGTCTTGTCGTTCACGTCCGTGGTAAGGTCGTCCAGCATCAGCACGGTGGCGCCGCTCCTGGCGAAATAATGCTTCAGCGCCAGGATCTGGCGGCGATAGCGCAGCGAGCTTTGCGCAAGGAGACGGATCTCGGACAGGCTGTCCAGCACGACGCGCTCCGGCTGCACCCGCTCGAACATCTCGAAGATACGCCGGGTGGTCTCGCCGAGTTCCAGATCGGAGGAGTAAAGCAGGCTTTGCTGCTGCTCCTCGTCCAGCAGGCTTTCCGGCGGCACCAGCTCGTACAGATGGATGCCGTCCAGCGCCCAGCCGTGCGAAACGGCGGTTGCGCGCAACTCGTCCTCGGTTTCGGCGAGGGTGATGTACAGGCACCGTTCGCCCGCGGCGGCGCCGGCCAGCAGGAATTGCAGGGCGATGGTGGTCTTGCCGGTGCCCGGGCTTCCTTCCACCAGATAGGTGCGGTGGCGCTCCAGCCCCCCGGCCAGCACATCGTCCAGCCCGTCGATGCCGGTTTTCGCGTCCTGCGCCTTGCCCTCGTCCACAACCGCCCCCTTCCCGTCCGGATCATCGCCGCCGGCACGGCGGGAAACGGACGCGCGGCATATCGGCTCCCGCGGGGGACTTGTCGAGCCGACACGGCCATTTCATGCAGCAACCCGGCCCAGGCGTTACCGCCACGGACATTTCGGCCCGCAGCCAGCCGAGATCAGCGCGCGGGAGGAGCAGCCCCGTGGAAATCGGCTTCCACGATGGCCAGCCGCCAGCCGGGGGCAACCTGGTCCGCGCCGGTGTCTCCGGACTGTCGCGCACTGCTGAGCTCCACCACCTTGCCGAAGGCATCCACATCGGCGACCGCCGCCACCTGGCGGATGCGCAGCACCTGCCCGCGCGCGGCGGGGAAGGTGACATGCGCATAGCCCAGCGATCGCTCGGTCTCGCCGCGCCACACCTCGCGCCCGTCCAGCGTGATGCTGAGGCTGTAGGCGCGCGAACGCCAGCCCACGAGCTTCAGGTCGAGCGCGTTCAGCGCCACCGGGCTGTCGAACCGGTATTCGATCCAGGCATTGGCCGGCACGCCGTCGCTGGCCCAGTGCGTCAGCTCGTTGTCGTCGATGCTGCGCCCCGCCTCGGCGGTGTTGGCACCGGCGGTGACCGCGACCGGCTGGTAGGTGGCGCGCGTGACCCTGAACGAGGGCGTCAAAGGCGTCGGACCGCGCGTGGGCACCTGAGCGGGTCGGCGGATTGGCCTGACCACTTGAACTGCTCTACAGCTATCTGGCAGCACCAGCCACGCTGAACGCAGGCGCCCGGTCCGGGCCTCCCGCGAACAGCGTAGACCGGTCCTCCGTTCAGAACTTCGCGCCCAGCGTCACGAACATCTGCCGCGGATTGCCGTAGAAGGCGGTGGCCACGCCCTCGCGCCCCAGGGTCGGCGTGAGAGCGCCCGTGGGGGTGCGGATGATCTGCCCGGTGGCTGCATTGGCCGCAAGATACTGGTAGCCGCCGATCTTGTAGTGCCGGTCGGTGAGGTTCTTGCCGTGCAGGCCGATCGAATAGCGCCCGCCCTCGCCGAACGCATAGGTCAGGTTGGCGTCGATCAGCGTATAGCCCGGCTGGTCCAGGAACGGGCTGGCGACCTCGAACTGGTGCGTCAGGCTGCGATAGGCCGCCGTCGCATTGGCGTTCACCGATCCGTCGCCCACCGGCAGCGTCGCGTTCAGCGTGCCGGTCAAGGTCCACTCCGGCGTGTTCTGGAACACACGATAGTCGGCCACGTCCACGCCGGTCGGCCCGATGAAGCGGTTGTACTTCGCATCGAGATAGCCCAGCGCGCCCTGGAACCCGACCGACGAACCGATCCCCGCAAAGTCGCGCGCCAGGATCGCGGTGGTTTCCAGTTCCACGCCCTTGATCTTCGCCTTCGCCGCGTTGGTGGTGATGCCGCAGAAGCTCTGCACGCCGCTGGACAGGCACCCCACCGAGCCGGGCACCTGAACGTCGCTATAGTCGGAGTAGAAGCCGTCCAGCGCCCAGGTGAGCCGGCGATCGAACGCCGAGCCCTTCCAGCCCAGTTCGTAGCTCTTCACCGTTTCCGGATCGAACGACAGGAAGTCGTACCGGTCCTGATAGGTCTGCCCCGCCGCCGGGTTGCTGGCCGGCGCGATGTTGGCGGACCCGCGCGGATCGAAGCCGCCGCCCTTGAAGCCCTCGGAATACGAGGCATACAGCAGCATGTCCGCGCTCGGCTTCACGTTCAGCGAGGCGCGCGGCGTGAAGCGCTTGAAGTTCGCCTCTCCGCGGAAGTTGGTCAAGGGCGGCGTGCCGAGGAACGGCACGGGCGTGCCGCCGAACTCGGAAGACAGCCCGACATAGTTCGCCTTGAACACAAACGCCTTGCGCTGGTCCCAGGTATAGCGCCCGCCCAGCGAAAGGCTGACGGCCGGCGTGAAATCATAGGTAAAGTCGGCGAACACGGACGAGGTCTCCGTGCGCACGTCGCCCGCGGTATAGGCGTTGAAACCGGGCGCCGTGGTGAACAGCAGCACGTCGAAGCCGGTGCTCGCCTTGGCGCCGAGGTAGTAATAGCCGACCAGCCCGTTCAGCTTCTCGGACTTGTAGAGGAACTGGAATTCCTGGCTGGTCTGGTTGTTGCGATACACCGCCGGCACATCGACATCGACCGAGGCGGTCGCGTCGAAGTCGATCGGCGTGTAGCTGCGGTCCTCGCGATAGGCGCTGATCGAGCGGAACGTCAGGTGGTTCGTCAGGTCCGCCGAGACGGACATCGAGCCGCCGCCCGCCTTGATGTCGTTGCGCGGGTTGGCGAGCCCTGCATTGGTGTCGAACACGCTGGACAGCACCGGCGATCCGGTGAGCAGACCGGCGAACAGGCGGTATCCGTTGCGCGCATTGGACTGGTCGTGCGTGTAGTCGCCGGTCAGCCGGACGAACAGCCGCTTGTCGGGGCTCTCGAACTCCACCGTCCCGCGCGCGGCCCAGATGTCCTTGTTGTAATTGTCGATGCCCAGGAAACGGTTCTCGCCGAACCCTTCGCGGCTCAGCCGGGCGCCGGCCACGCCGATGCGCAGCATGGAGCCGATCGGCGTGGAGGCGCTGACCACGCCATCGGCCTGGTTGTAGCTGCCGTAGCTGGCGCGCACGTTCAGCTCGGGCGTATCGGACAGGCGGCGCGTCACATATTTCACCGCGCCGCCGATCGTGTTGCGCCCGTACAGCGTGCCCTGCGGCCCGCGCAGCACCTCGATCCGGTCCACATCGTAGATGTCGAGCACGGCGGCCTGCGGGCGGTTGAGGTACACATCGTCGAGGTAGATGCCGATGCCGGCCTCGAAGCCCGGCACCGGATCCTGCTGACCCACGCCGCGGATAAAGGCCGCCAACGTGGAGTTGGTCCCGCGCGCCGCCTTCAGCGTGATATTGGGCGATACGTTCTGCAGGTCGGTCAGGTCGATCGCGCCCTGCCGCTCCAGCGTCTCTGCCGTCAGCGCGGTGACGGCGATCGGCACGTCCTGCAATCGCTCGGCACGGCGGCGGGCGGTGACCACCACATCGCCGGTCGCGCCCTGATCCTCGGGGGTGGTCGCCTGGTCGCCATCGCTGGCCGCCGGTTGCGTGGTCGCCTCCGCCGTGGGCGGCACCGTCTGCTGCGCGGCCGCAGGCAGGGTGAAAGCGATGGTGGCGGCGCCAGCCAGAACGAGCGCGCGCGTGGAAACGATTCGAGCCAAAAATGCCTCCCTCTCCTGGGCGCCTCTTCCGGTTGAACCCGGCTTGTGCGCCCTTGTGCACCAGTTTACTGAAAGGTGAACCAGGTTTCAACTTGACTTTGTGGAGGGGGCAGAACGGTGGCGCAGCGTGGCGCGAATGCAACGGCGCCGGCGCAGGATGGCGCGCAAGGCCAGGGCAAGGCGCCCCGCACCGAGCGCGGACGCCGCACCATGCGCGCGTTGCTCGATGCCGCCGCCGCGGAGTTCGGCGAGCGCGGCTTCCATGAGGCCTCCATCAGCGGCATCACCCGGCGCGCCGGCGTCGCGCTGGGCAGCTTCTATACCTATTTCGACAGCAAGGACGCGGTGTTCCGCGCGCTCGTTTCCGACATGTCGGAGCGGGTTCGCGAACATGTCGCGCCCGCGATCCGCGAGGCGCCGGACCAGATCGCCGCCGAGCGGGCGGGCCTGCTCGAGTTCCTGCGCTTCGTTCGCGGGCACAAGGAAATCTACCGCATCATCGACGAGGCCGAGTTCGTCGATCCCGACAGTTTCCGACGTCACTATACGACCACCGCCGAGCGCATCGCCCAGCGCCTCGCCGCCGCCGCCGTGCGCGGAGAGGTGCGCGACGGGACCGGGGAGGTGGAGGCCTGGGCGATCATGGGCATGAACGTGTTCCTGGGGCTGCGCTACGGCGTGTGGGGCGAGGACGAGCCGCCGGAAGCGCTGGCCGATGCGGTCGCGAGATTGCTGGCGCAGGGATTGCGGCGCTAGACCGCTTCTGTCGCCGAGCGCGCGGCCCCCGCCCGCCGACATGGCCCGTTCGGCTCAGAAGGACGCTGCTTCGGCCATCACCGCGCAACCTGATGGGGAAAGCGCAAAATCGATTCCGTTTTCGGAATCGCCGCAGCGCACGTCCCCGGTCGAGCTTTGTGGCTGCGAGAAAAGGAGAAACTCGCACCATGACCAGATATCTCGTGGTAACGGCAGGTGTGGCGGTGTTGGCCGGCCTGTTCGGTTCGGCACCGGCGTTCGCGCAGCAGACCACCCAGTTCCAGGTCACCTTGACCATCCAGGCGGAGTGCCGGCTGACCTCCGCGTCCGATCTGGCGTTTGGCAACACGGGCGTGATCCAGGCGGCGATCACGTCCACCAGCAACATCGGCGTCCAGTGCACCAACACCACGCCCTATAACATCGGCCTCAATGCCGGGGCCGGCACCGGCGCCACCGTGGACGCGCGGCGCATGACGTCCGGCGCCGGGGCGACGGTCACCTATCAGCTGTTCCGCGATGCCGCGCGCACCCAGATCTGGGGCAACACGGCGGGCACCAACACGCTGGCGGGAACGGGCAACGGCGCCGTGCAGACGGTGCAGGTCTACGGCCTGGTGCCCGCACAGACGACCCCGGCCGCCGGCAGCTACACCGACACCGTCCAGGTGACGGTGACCTTCTGAACCGAAAGGGGTTCCATGAAGCTTGCAACACTGCTCGCCGCGGCGGCGCTGATCGCGCCGGGCGCGGCCTGGGCATCGGACATCCGGGTCGCACCGGTCGTTCTCGATCCCCTGCCGGGCGCACGAACGACGTCCCTCACGCTGGCCAATGCCGAGAAGAAGGCGGTGCGCGTGCAGGTGCGGGTGATGAAATGGTCGACGCGCAACGGCGTGGATGCGCTGGAGCCCACCAGCGACGTGGTCGCCAGCCCGCCCTTCGCCACCCTGTCGCCCGATCAGCAATATCTCGTCCGCGTGGTGCGCACGGCAAAGGCGGCGCCGGTGGGCGAGGAGTCCTACCGCGTTCTGGTGGACGAAGTGCCCGATCCGGCCGACTCCCGTCCCGGAACGGTCAAGCTGGTGGTGCGCCAATCGATCCCGGTCTTCTTCTCCGACCTGCCCAGGCGTGCGCCGAAGGTGGCGTGGAAGATCGAGCGGTCCGCGGCCGGGCCGGTGCTGGTCGGGCGCAACAGCGGCAACCGGCGTTTCCGGATCGCCGACCTCCAGGTGGAGGCAAATGGCAGGCAGATCGCGTCGCGCCGCGGCCTGGTAGGCTATGTGCTGGCGGGCTCCGAACTGCGGGTGCCGCTGGAAACACGCGAGGCGGTGCCTGCCGGCGCCGCCCTGAGGATCACTGCCGCGTCGGATGGCGGGCGCCTGGAGCTTCCTCTTGGTGCGCAGTCGGCGGGATGAACTTGCCTTCGGTTTCCTTGCCGCCGCCTGCTGGCTCCCCCTGGCCGCGCAGGCGCAGCAGCGCGGCACGGTGTCGGTGGGGGTCGCGGTGGATCCGGACGCCACGCCCCAGGCGCTGCAGCTCGAAGTCTACCTGAACGGCGCGCCGACCGGGTATGTCGCCTCCTTCAACCGGCGCGCGGACGGCACCTTCACCTCGCCCGCGATCGAACTGCAGACGGTGGGCGTCACGCTGCCGGAAGGCACAACCGAGAGCGAGGTGCCCTTGAACCGCATTCCGGGTCTTCGCTATTCCTATGACGAAGCCGCGCAGATCATGAGGCTGGTCGCGGGACCGACCCTGGACCGGCCGACGGTGATCGACGGCCGGCAGGGCGGGGCGGCGCAGCGGCTCGCGCCCAGCCGTCCGCCGCTCGGCGCGGTGATCGACTACACTTTCTTCGCGAGCGCCGACAACGGGCCGGGAGGCGCGCGGTTCGGCGGCGTATCCGGCGCCCTGGGGCTGCGTGTGTTCGGCGGGTTCGGGCTGGTGGAGAACACCGCCATCGCCGTCGCAGAGGGCGGCGGGCTGCGCACCACGCGCCTTTCCTCCACCTATTCCTACGAGGATGCGGGGCGGCTGCTGACCTTTCGCGCGGGCGACGTGATCAATGGCGGACTTGCGTGGAGCCGGCCGATCCGGATGGCCGGGCTGCAGCTTCAGCGCACGTTCGGGGTGCGCCCCGATCTGGTGACCACACCCGTGCCGCGCCTGTCGGGCAGTGCGGCAACACCGTCCATGCTCGATCTGTACATCGACGGGGTGAAGACGCTCTTGGCCGACGTGCCCAGCGGCCCCTATTCGATCGCTCACCCGCCCATCATCCAGGGCGCCGGACAGGCAACGGTGGTGGTGCGCGACGCGCTCGGCCGTGAAACGGTATCCACGACCGCCTTCTACGCTTCGCCGCAACTGCTCGCCCGCGGGCTGACCGATTTCAGCGCGGAGCTCGGCTTTGCCCGGCGCAGCTATGCTCTCCGGTCGAACGATTACGACCGGCGGATGATCGTCTCCGGATCGATGCGCCGCGGGCTTTCCGATCGGGTAACGGTGCAGGGGCATGTGGAAGCCGGCGCCGGACTGGCGCTGCTGGGCGGCGGAAGCGCGGTGAACGTCGCGGACGTGGCGCTGGTCTCGGTCGCCGGCGCGGTGAGCCGGGCGGGCGGCCATGGCGGCGGCCTGATCGACGTGGGACTGGAAACGCGCCGGCCCGGGGTTGCCGTGCTGCTGCGATCGATGCGCACGGTGGGGCGCTACGAGGATCTGGCCTCCCGCACGGCATCCTTCGGACCCGTTTTCGCGGTGGACCGCCGCATCTTCGGCGCCCCGCGCGAGGTGGACCAGTTCTCGCTGTCGGTGCCGATCCCGCGGAGCAGCGCTTCCGTAGGCATGAGCTTGGTGAACTCCAGAACCGCGAGCGGCGAACGCTATCGCCTGGGAAATCTGTCCGCCACCGCCAGTGCCGGGCCGTTGTCCCTGTTCGCCAGCGCCATCGCCAATCTGGAGGCAGGCGGATCGTTCGGCCTGTTCGTCGGGGCCAGCATGCCGCTGGGCGGACGCACCACGGCCACGGTTGGCGGCACGCTGTCGAACGGCCGGGTGTCGGGCTATGCCGAGCTGTCGCGTCAGGGCGCGCATGAGCCGGGCAGCTGGGGCTGGTCCCTCCGGGCGACGGACGGCAGCGAGCGGGAAGCGCATGCGATCGTGCGCCATTCCACCACCTTCGCGTCCTTCGAAGCGACCGCGCTGTACGCCGGCGGCACTGCGTCCGGCACCTTCCAGGCGGAAGGATCGGTCGCCTGGGTGGGCGGCGGGCTGCATGCCAGCCGCCGGCTCGATCAATCCTTCGCCGTGGTCGATGCAGGCGCCGCCGGCGTGCAGGTCTATCGGGAGAACAGGCTGGTGGGCACCACCGGGCGCTCGGGCCGGCTGCTGGTGCCGGATCTCGCGCCGTTCGAAAGCAGCTCGATCTCGATCGACCCCACCTCGCTGCCGGTGGATGCCCGCATCGAGAGCACGCATGCCGAGGCGGCGGCCTTCTCCCGTGTGCCGGTGGCGGTGAAGTTCGGCGTGTCGGAGCGTTCGGACATGGCTCTCGTGCAATTGCTCGGTCCGTCCGGCGCGCCGCTCGAGCTGGGCTCCGTCGTGTCGCGCGAGGGCCAGCCGGACGACGTGGTCGGCTATGACGGCGCGGCGTTCCTCGGCAGCCTCCGGGCGCGAAACGAGGTGATCGTCACCGATCCGGCGGGTGGCCGGTGCCGCGCCAGCTTCCCCTTCTCTCCCCGAAAGGGAGAGCAGGTGCGGATCACGGCAACCTGCGCGCCGATCGCGGGGACGGCGCCATGAAGAAGATGGCGCTGATCCTTGTCGCCCTGGCCGCGGCTCTCTTTCTCTTTCCTCGGCCTGCGAGCGCGCAAACCTGCTCGGCGACGATCTCCAGCGTGGATTTCGGCGCGCCCTCGCTTCTGGCAAGCGCCGCCACCGACGTCACGGCGACCGTGGCCGTGACCTGCACGAACATCCCGCTGCTCAACGCGGTCAAGCTTTGTCCCGGCATCGAGGCGGGCAGCGGGGGCGCGGACGCGTCCGCCCGCCTCCTCACCGGGCCGTCGGGAACCCTGCGCTACCAGCTGTACCAGGATGCCGCCCGGACCCAGGCCTGGGGTTCGGTGGACAATGCCACCCTGGGCACGGTGCCCGCGATCATCCTGTCGCCGCTGCTGTCCGGCTCGGCCACCGCGACCCGGACGCTTTATGCCCGCCTGTTCGGCGGGCAGGCGAGCGCAGCGCCCGGTTCCTATCGGTCGAGCTTCACCGGGAACGCGACGATGTTCACCTATGCGACGGCGCTGCTCGGTGCGAGCTCCACCTGCACCGGCTTCGTCGGCACCGCCACGATCCGGCCGACCTTCACCGTCGGCGCCGATCCGGCCAAGGGCTGCACGATCACGGCCGGTGCGTTGACCTTCCCCGCGACCGGCATCCTCCGCTCGCCGGTCACCGCGCAGAGCCAGCTTGCGGTTACGTGCACCAGCCAGACCGGCTATTCGATCCAGCTGGATGCCGGCCGCAACCCCGACGCCGGCGGAACGCGGCGGATGAAGGCGCCTTCCGGAAGCCTGATCTCCTACCAGCTGTTCCGGGACGCCGCGCGTACCGCCGCTTGGGCGGGCTCCACGCAGGCGGCCACCGGCACGGGCACCGGAAGCACGCAGCAGTTCACCGTCTATGGGCGCGTTCCGGCCCAACTCACCCCGGAACCGGCGACCTATTCGGATACGGTGGTCGTGACCGTCACCTACTGAGCGCATGCATGCAGCGCGCCGCCGGACCGGCCTGCGCATTCGCAAGGCTGTTCATCCCTCCCGGAACGGGATGCAGTGCGGAAGGTTCAGGGCAGCGGGAGGAGACGTCATGCGCGCACGAACGAACGGGCTGATCCTGGCGGGTGCCGCCGCGGCCGCGGCCGGCCTCTGGGCGCTGTCGCGCGGCGGGCGCGACCAGGACGATCCGGCGGGCCGTCTCCGCGCGACCTACCCGCCGCTGGACGTCCCCAAGCCCTTTGCCGAGGGGATCTGGATCGTCGACAGCGGCCCGATGAACGCCATGGGGCTGGAGTTGCCGATCCGGATGACGATCTTCCGGCTGGCAAGCGGCGACCTGCTCCTGCACTCTCCCACGCCCTGGTCGCCTGGGCTGGCCAAGTCGGTGGCGGCGCTCGGGCCGGTGCGCCATTTGGTGGCGCCCAACATCGCCCATTGGACGTTCCTCGCCGACTGGCAGCGCGCCTTTCCCGAGGCGACCAGCTGGGCCGCGCCCGGCTTGCGGGACCGCGCCCAGGTTCGCGCATCCGACGTGCGCATCGATGCCGAGCTGGGCGACACGCCGCCCGCCGAATGGGCCGACACGCTCGACCAGGGCGTCGTTGCCGCCGGGGCGGGCTTCAACGAGGCCTGGTTCTTTCACCGGCAGACCCGCACGCTCGTGCTGGTCGACCTGATCGAAAATCTCGATCCCGCCAGGCTGCCGCCGCTGGCGCGATTGTTGATGCAGGCCGCCGCCGCCACGCGCGGCACCACCGCCCGCTACCTCCGCCTGCCGGTGCGACTGGGCGGGGACCAGGCGCGAGCGGCCATCGCGAAGATCGTTGCGCTGGAGCCGGAGCGGGTGCTCTTCGCCCATGGCGGCCTCTTCGAAGGCGACGGTGCGACAAAGCTCCGGCATGCCTTCCGCTGGCTGCTCGACTGAGGCCGGTCGACCTCGCCGGGCGCGACGGGCATCGATCCACGGCACCGGACTATCGCGGCCGAATCGACCGCACGATCATCGTGGTGACGGCCGCGCGCCGGGAGGAGAAGGAGCGGCGGTGAAAGCCCGCCCGCTACGGCGGTTCACCCGCCGGATGTAGATTGGTCGGGGCGACAGGATTCGAACCTGCGACCCCCACACCCCCAGTGTGATGCGCTACCAGGCTGCGCTACGCCCCGACCGAGGGCGCGGCTCTACGCCCGCCGCGCGCCGGATGCAACCCGCCAGAGCCGGTGCGGGGCGCCAAACGTTGCACGCGCGCGGCAAGGATGGTAGCGCCCCCGGCTTGAACGACCGGGACGCCAAGATCCCGCGCGCCACCTTTTCTCCAGGACACCATGTTCGCCATTCTCGCCTCCGCAAGCTCCGCCGGCGCGCCGGCCAATGGCGGCATCGCCGGCCTGCTGCTCAATTTCGGGCCGCTGCTGCTCGTCTTTGTCGCCTTCTACTTCCTGATGATCCGCCCGCAGCAGCGCCGCATGCGCTCGTTGCAGACGGCCGTGTCCAACGTGAAGAAGAACGATTCGGTGGTCACCGCCGGCGGCATCCTGGGCAAGGTCACCAAGGTGGAGGACGCCACCGTCGAGGTGGAGATCGCGCCCAACACCCGCGTGCGCGTGGTCAAGGCGACGTTGACCGAGGTGCAGCCGGCCGGCGGCACCAAGCCTGCCAACGACTGAGCGCGCAATGCTTGATTTCCCGCGCTGGAAGGTCGTCTCGATCTTCGTCGTGCTTGCCGCCTTGATGGCGCTGGCCATTCCCAGCTTCCTGCCCGAGCGGATCACGGAGCGCTGGCCGGTGAAGGCGCCGCGCATCAATCTCGGCCTCGATCTTGCCGGCGGCAGCTACCTGCTGCTGGAAGCGGACACCGACGACCTCGCCGGCTCCCGGCTGGAAACGATGCGCGACCAGGTGCAGGCCGAGATGCGGCGCAACCAGCCGCGCATCGAGATCGGCGACATCTCCACCCGCGGCGGCCAGCTGAGCTTCCTGCTGCGCGACCCCACCCAGGTGGACGCCGCGCGCGAGCGGTTGCTGGCGATCACCGGCTCCGGCGCGGGGATGACCGGCCAGCGCCAGTGGGACATCAGCGTCGTCGACACCAGCCGCTTCATCGTCAAGCCGACCCAGGCCGGTCTCCAACAGGCGCTGGACGTGGCGATGGAAACCGCCACCGAAGTGGTGCGCAAGCGCATCGACGCGCTGGGCACGCGCGAGCCGACGATCATCCGCCAGGGCACCAACCGCATCGTCGTGCAGGTGCCCGGCCTGCAGGACCCCCAGGCGCTGAAGACCCTGCTGGGCAAGACCGCCAAGCTGGAGTTCAAGCTGGTCGACCCCACCGCCGATCCGGCGCAGCTGGTGAAGGGGCAGGCGCCCATCGGCAGCCAGGTGCTGAAATATCCGGGCAATCCGCAGGGCATTCCGTTCATCGCGGTGAAGCGCTCGGCGATCATCCAGGGCTCGGACGTGGTGGATGCGCAGCAGAGCTTCGAGCCGCAGACCAATGCGCCAATCGTCGACATCACCTTCAACAGCCAGGGCGGGCGCAAGTTCGCGGTGGTGACGCAGGCCAATGCCGGCAAGCAGTTCGCGATGATCCTCGACAACGAGGTGATTTCCGCGCCGTCGATCGACGAGCCGATCCTCGGCGGCAAGGCGATGATCCGCGGCAGCTTCACCGTGGAAAGCGCCAACGAGCTGGCCATCGCCCTGCGCTCGGGCAAGCTCGACGTGCCGCTGAAGGTGGTGGAGGAATCCACCGTCGGTCCGGAGCTTGGCGCCGACTCGATCCGCTCGGGCATCCTCGCCTCCGCCGTCGCGGTGGCGCTGGTGGTGGCGTTCATGTTCGTCACCTATGGCCGCTTCGGCGCCTATGCGAACATCGCCGTGGTCATCAACGTGTTCGTGATCCTGGGCGTGCTGGCGGTGCTCAACGGCACGCTGACGCTGCCGGGCATTGCCGGCTTCGTGCTGACCATCGGCACCGCGGTGGACGCCAACGTGCTCATCAACGAGCGCATCCGCGAGGAGCGCCGCCGCGGGCGCAGCGTGCTGCAGTCGGTGGAGCTCGGCTACAAGGAGGCCAGCCGGACGATCTTTGAGGCGAACGTGACGCATGCCATTTCCGGCATCATCATGTTCGTGTTCGGATCGGGGCCGGTGAAGGGTTTTGCCGTTGTCCTGCTGATCGGCATCGCCACGTCCGTGTTCACCGCCGTCACCTTCACGCGCATGCTGGTGGTGCTGTGGGTACGCAAGAACCGCCCGCAGACGATCAACATCTGAGCGGAAGAAGAACCATGAAACTGCTCAAGATCGTTCCCGACAACACCAATTTCGACTTCGTCCGCCTGCGCGGCTGGGCGTTCGGGCTGACGCTGGCGCTCAGCCTGATCGCGATCGGGCTCACCGCCTGGCACGGGCTCAACCTCGGCGTGGACTTCCGCGGCGGCCTGATGATCGAGGAGAAGTTCCCTTCCACCCCGCCGCTGGACAAGGTCCGCTCGGTGGTCGACGGGCTCGGCGTCGGCGAGGCGAACCTCCAGCTGGTCGGCGACAACCACACCGTCGCCATCCGCCTGCCCGCACAGGAAGGCGGCGACGAGGGCGCCACCAACGCCGTGGTCCGCAAGGTGGAGACCGCGCTCGGCCAGCAGTTCCCGGGCGCCACGTTCAGCCGTTACTCCACCGTTTCCGGCAAGGTTTCGGACGAGCTGAAGTGGAAGGGCGGCCTGGCCGTGCTGTTCGCGATCCTGGGCATCGGCCTGTTCGCGATCTTCCGCTTCGAATGGCAGTTCGGCGTCTCCACCGTGGTGGCGATCGTGCACGACCTGCTGATGACGCTGGGCTTCTTCGCGCTGACCCAGTTCGACGTGGACATCAACATCATCGCCGCCGGGCTCACCATCATCGGCTATTCGATCAACGACAAGATCGTGATCGACGACCGCATCCGCGAGAACATGCGCCGCTATCGCAAGATGGACATGCGCGAGATCATCAACCTGTCGGTGAACGAAACGCTGCCGCGCACTGTGATGACCTCGCTCACCATCCTGCTGGCGCTGGCCGCGCTGCTGGTGCTGGGCGGCCATGTGCTGCGCGGATTCACCGCGGCGATGATCCTGGGCATCGTGGTGGGCACCTATTCGTCGATCTACGTGTCGTCCTCCCTGCTCATCACGCTGGGGCTGCGCGCCGATCCGGCCAAGGAGATCGCCGCGGCCGAGGCGAAGGGCGCACGGCCGGCGCGGGATCTTCCCTGATGCGCATGGACCGGACACCCGGCCAGGGGCTGGTGATATCCGGCCTCAGCCCCGCCGGGTTCCGGATCGACGACGGAGTCTACCACGCGCTGCTGATGACGCCCGAGCGTGCCGACGGCTGGACGCCGCCTCCGCTCGACGCGCTGACGACAGCGGACCTGGCATCGCTGCTGGCGCTCGATCCCGCGCCGGAGTTCCTGCTGATCGGCACCGGCCCGCGGCTGGTCCGCCCTGCCCCCGCGCTGGTGCAGGAGCTGGAAGGCCAGGGCATCGGCGTGGAGGCGATGGACAGCCGTGCCGCCGCCCGCGCCTGGGGCGTGCTACGCGCCGAAGGCCGCTGGATCGGCGCCGCGCTTTATCCGCACAGCTGAGCGTTCCCTGCGTCGCAGCGCGAGCGTCGCGCCTCGACCAGTGCCGACAGATGCTCGACCAACGCCGCGGTGTTCGCGGCCCAGGTGAAGCGCGCAGCGCCCCGGCGCACCGCTTCCTGCGGGGACGGGTTGGAGAGCAGTTCCGCAATCGCGCGCGCAAAGCCATCCGCCGAACGCTCGGCAATGCGCCCGTACGCCGGATCGGTCAGCACCTCGCGCGCGCCGCCGGCCTCCGTGATGACGATCGGCGTGCCGCATGCCAGCGCCTCGACCCAGGCATTGGCGAGCCCCTCCGATGCGGAAGCGAGCGCCATCACGTCCGCCGCGGCGAACAGCGCCGGCAGATCGCCGTGTCGCACCGGCCCGAGCAGACGCACACGGTCGCCCACGCCCAGCCGGTCGATCAGCGCCTCCAGCGCCGCCCGCTCCTCGCCTTGTCCCGCAATCAGCAGCGACACGCCCGGTAGCCGCGCCACCGCCTCGATCACCACCTGATGCCCCTTGCGCGCGATCAGCGCGCCGACCGAAACCACCAGCGGCCCCGAAACGTCCCATGCCCGTTTGGCCGCCGCGCGGTCCTGCGGCACGAAGATGTCCTGGTCCACGCCGGTCTGGTGCACCCGGATGCGCTCGCGCGGCAGGCCGATCGCCGCCATGTCCTCGCGCATGGCCCCGGACACGGCGAGCAGGCCATCGGCCCGCCGCCCCGCCCCCCGCACCTGCACGCCGACGCCGGGCTCGTGCCCCCATTTGTGAATATCGGCGCCGCGCGCCTTGACCGACACCGGCACGCCCAGTTCCGCCCCCAGCGCGACGGCGGCGGGGCCATCGGGAAAGAAGAACTCCGCATCGATCACATCGAACGGAAAGCGGCTGCGGATCTCGGCCAGCAGCGGCCGCAACCGATGGACCAGCGCCCCGACGTGGAAGCGGCCGCCCGCGCCCGGCACCGTCAGGAAGCGTGGACGATGGACGGACAGCCCGCGCCATTCCTCGTGGTCCGGCACCTCGGAAAAGGCGCGGAACCGCTTCAGCGTGCAGAACGGCCAGGCGGGAAGCCCGATCGGTGCGACCACCTGCACCTCGACCCCGGGGTGCGCCGCCAGCCCGCGCGTCTGCCGTTCGACAAAGATGCCGAAGTTCGGCCGCGTGGCGTCCGGAAACAGGGTGGCGAGGGTGAGCACGCGAAGCACGCCGCCGGCTCTACCCCGCCGGGGTTAAGCGCTTCTTGCGCTCAGATCCGCCGCGTGCCCGGATAGGCGAAGAGGAGGTCGGCATCGGCCGAGGCATGGAGGTGCTCCGTGCCGGTCACCGTCACGCACTCCCCCGCCTTCCAGGCGACGCCGGCCACCGCGCCCTCGCCCCGGATCGGCACCAGCCAGCCGGTGACGCCTTCGGGCAGCGCGATGTCGCGGTCGCCGCCGCTCCACCGCTCCAGCACGAACTTCGGGCCTTCCACCTCGATCCTCCGGCCCGGCTCCACCACGCCCGGCCGGGCCGGCGCCAGATAGGGGGTCAGGTGAGCGACATCGACGCCGTCCTTTAGGTGCAGTTCGCGATCGCTGCCGTAATCGTAGAGGCGGTAGGTGGTGTCGCTGTTCTGCTGCACCTCGATCAGCGTCAGCCCGCCGCCGATCGCGTGCACGGTGCCGCTGGGCGCGTAGTAGAAGTCGCCCGCCTTTACCGGCTTCCAGTCCAGCTTCTGCTCGATCGAGCCGTCCATCGCGCTTTCGCGCAGCTCGTCGGCGGTCATTTCCTTCAGCGGGCCGATCGCGATCGTGGAGTCCGGCTCGGCCGCCAGGATCGTCCAGCATTCGTCCTTGCCGCGCGGCAGGCCCCGCTTGTGCGCCTCCTCGTCCGAGGGGTGGTCCTGCACCGACAGCTTCTGGCTGGTGAACAGGTATTTGATGAGCAGCGCGTCCTGTTCCGGGTGCGGCGACTGGAACCACACCTCCCCGATCGGCTCGCCGCCGGGCGCGGGATCGGCAAAGCCGGGGAACAGCTGGTGCCGGCCCCAGGGCTTTTCGACGCGGCGGGTCGCGAGCAGGGTGGCGGGCATTCGGTCCTCCGGTGCAGGGGGTGTTTCGAGATCGAAACGGTATAGCCGCGCCAACGCCCCAGCTGAACATCCGTTCACGCGAAAATCGTTGTTCGTGCCGCAGCCGCTGGGCTATGGCTGCGGGCCTATGGCCATTGCCCCGTTCCGCTCGCCCGTGCTGCGTGCCACCACCTTCCTGCTTCTCGCTGCCGCGGCGCTGCCGATGGCGGCGTGCTCCACCAGTCGCGGGCGCACGGACATCCCCTATGTGGCGCGTGACGTCGGCACGCTCTATTCCGCGGCCAAGAAGCGGCTGGACCAGGGCCGCTACAAGGAAGCGGCGCAGCTGTTCGACGAGGTGGAGCGGCAGCATCCCTATTCCGTCTGGGCCCGCCGCGCGCAGGTGATGAGCGCGTTCAGCTATTATCTCGATCACGATTACACCAAGGCGATCGAGAACGCGCAGCGCTTCCTGGCGGTGCACCCGGGCAACCGCGATGCCGCTTACGCCTATTACCTCGTTGCGCTGAGCTATTACGAGCAGATCAGCGACGTCACCCGCGACCAGAAGATCACGCAGCAGGCGCTGGATGCGCTGGGCGAGCTGATGCGCCGCTATCCCAACACCCGCTATGCGGCCGACGCGCGGCTGAAGATCGACCTCGTGCGCGATCACCTCGCGGGCAAGGAAATGGAGATCGGCCGCTTCTACGAATCCCGCGGCCAGTGGCTCGCGGCGACCCTGCGCTTCCGCAAGGTGGTGGACGATTACCAGACCACCACGCACGCGCCCGAGGCGCTGATGCGGCTGACCGAGACGTACCTCGCGCTGGGCGTGCATGACGAGGCGCAGAAGGCCGCGGCGGTGCTGGGCGTCAATTACCGCGGCAGCGACTGGTACGAGCGCGCCTACAAGCTCGTTCAGGAGCATCCCAAGAGCGACGCACCGCCCTCCCCGCTCGTTCCCGGGCAGAAGATCGCACCGGGCTCCTCCGCGATCCCCGCCCAGGATGCCGGTCGCCAGGCGCCGGGCTCCGCCAGCCCCAACAGCTGAGCCGATCAAAAGAACGATACCGGAACACGATATTCTGCGATAAGGGCGGCGGACCGATGCTGACCGCGCTTTCCATTCGTGATGTGGTGCTGATCGAGGCGCTGGACCTGGAGTTCGGCGACGGCCTTGGCGTGCTGACCGGCGAGACGGGCGCCGGCAAGTCGATCCTGCTCGATGCGCTGGGGCTGGCGCTGGGCGCGCGGGGAGACGCGGGGCTGGTGCGCTCCGGCGCCGCCCAAGCGGTGGTCAGCGCCACGTTCGACATGCCGCATGCCGAAGGGCCGATCGCCTCGCTGCTGGCGCAGAACGGGCTGGAGATCGAGCCGGGCGAGCCGCTGATGGTGCGCCGCCTCGTCAAGGCTGATGGCGGCAGCCGCGGCTTCGTGAACGACCAACCCGCTTCCGCCGGCTTCCTGCGCGAGCTGGGCGCCCTGCTGGTCGAGATCCACGGCCAGCATGACGAGCGCGGCCTGCTCAACCCCCGCGGGCACCGCGCCCTGCTCGACACGTTCGGGCGCATCGATGCCGGCCCCGCTGCCCAGGCCTATCATGCCTGGCGCGAGGCGGAGGGGGCGCTGGCGGCGCAGCGTGCGGCGATCGACACTGCGGCGCGCGACCGCGAATGGCTGGAACATGCGGTCGCCGAACTGCGCGCGCTCGCGCCGGAGCCGGGCGAGGAGGAGACGCTCGCGGAACGGCGCCGCTCCATGCAGCGCGCGGCGAAGGCGGCGGAGGATCTGACCGCCGCTAGCGACTATCTCGAAGGCTCCACCGGCGGGCTCGCGCAACTGCGACAGGCCGCGCGGGTGCTGGAACGCATCGCGCCGGACCATGCTGCGCTGGCCGAAGCGCTCGCCGCGGTGGACCGCGCGGTGATCGAGGGCGCCGTGGCGGAGGACAAGCTGCGCGAGGCGAAGACCGACCTGTGGTTCGATCCCTCCGCCCTCGAGGATGACGAGGCGCGTCTTTTCGACCTGCGCGGCATGGCGCGCAAGCACCGGGTGCAGCCGGACGATCTCGCTGCGCTCGCCGCCGAGCTTGAAGAGCGGCTCGCCCAGCTGGAGGCGGGCGAGGAAGGCATGGCCGCGCTGGAAGCCAGGCTCGCCACGGCGCGCGGAGCATTCAACAAGGCCGCCGAGGCGCTCACCGTGCAGCGCCATGCCGCCGCCGTCCGGCTCGACGCGGCGGTTGCCGGCGAACTGGCGCCATTGAAGCTGGATGCCGCCCGCTTCCGCACCGTGGTGGCGCCGCTCGGAACGGACCAGGCGTCGCCGACGGGGCTCGACCGGGTGGAGTTCGAGATCGCCACCAACCCCGGCGCCCCGTTCGCGCCGCTGATGAAGATCGCGTCGGGCGGCGAACTCTCGCGCTTCATCCTGGCGCTCAAGGTCGCGCTGGCGGAGGAAGGCGGCGCGGCGACCATGATCTTCGACGAGATCGATCGCGGGGTCGGCGGCGCGGTCGCCTCGGCGATCGGCGATCGCCTCGCCCGGCTGGCGCGGCGTACGCAGCTGCTGGTGGTGACGCACAGCCCGCAGGTGGCGGCGCGCGGCGCGGCTCACCTCCTCATCGCCAAGTCGAGCGACGGCACCGTCACCCGCACCGGCGTCACCGCGCTTGACGAGGACGCGCGGCGGGAGGAGATCGCCCGCATGCTGTCCGGCGCCACCATCACTCCCGAAGCGCGCGCGCAGGCCGATCGCCTGCTCGAATCCGCCTAATGGCTGCCGCTCATGGATAGGGCGCAACGCGCGGAGGCGCGGCTCCACCTGTGGATGATGCCGGCCGGCGCCGTGCTGACGGTTGCCTCCTTCCTTTCCCTCGTGGCGGTGGCGCTGCTCGCGCTGGCCACCCCGTTTCGCGGCGATCCACATTGGGGCTGGACCGAAGCATGGTCGCTCGCCGCCTTGTGGGTGGGCTGGCGCAATCTTCGCGCCTCCATCGAGGCGATGAGCGCGTTCGATCCGCGCGGCGTGGCCATCGTGCTCGGCTGGTCGGCGGCGATCCTGCTCCTCTGGCCGGGCTGGTGGCTGTGAGCGACCTGCCTTCCACGCCGGACGAGGCGGCGGCCGAGCTGGAGCGGCTGGCGGCGGAGATCGCGCGCCACAACCGCCTCTACCATACGGAGGACGCGCCCGAGATCAGCGATGCGGAGTATGACGCGCTGGTTCGCCGCAATGCGGCGCTGGAAGCGGCCTTTCCGCAGCTGGTGCGCACCGACTCCCCGTCGCGTCAGGTCGGCGCCGCGCCGGCCGCGCACCTGGCCAAGGTCGCCCATGCGCGGCCGATGTTCAGCCTCGACAACGCGTTCGACGAGGCGGACGTGGCCGAGTTCCTGGGGCGTGTCCGCCGCTTCCTGGCGCTGGGCGAGGACGAGCCGGTGGCGCTCACCGCCGAGCCCAAGATCGACGGCCTGTCCTGCTCACTCCGCTACGAAGGGGGGCAGCTCGTCCGCGCGCTGACCCGCGGCGACGGGCAGGTGGGCGAGGACGTCACCGCCAATGTCCGCACCATCGCCGACATTCCCGTCACCCTGCCCGCCGGCGCGCCGCCGGTGTTCGAGGTGCGCGGCGAGGTCTATATGGAAAAGGCCGCGTTCGCCGCGCTCAACGCCCGCCTGCTGGCGGAGGCGGACGACCCCGCCAAGGCGCGCCAGTTCGCCAATCCCCGCAACGCCGCCGCCGGCTCGCTCCGGCAGAAGGATGCCGGCGTCACCGCGTCGCGCCCGCTGCGCTTCCTTGCCTGGGGATGGGGCGAGGCAAGCGACCTGCCCGGCGCCACGCAGACGGAGATGGTCGCCCTCCTGCGCGGCTGGGCTTTCCCGGTGTCGGACCTGTTCCGCTCCTGCCCCGGCATCGCCGAGGCACTGGACCAGTATCGACGGATCGAGCAGCAGCGGGCGGACCTGCCCTTCGACATCGACGGGGTCGTCTACAAGCTCGACCGGCTCGACTGGCAGGCGCGGCTCGGCTTTGTCGGGCGCGCGCCGCGCTGGGCGATCGCGCACAAATTCCCCGCCCAGCGCGCCGAAACCACGCTCAACGCCATCGACATCCAGGTCGGCCGCACCGGCAAGCTGACGCCGGTGGCGCGGCTCGCGCCGGTCACCGTCGGCGGGGTGGTCGTGACCAATGCGACGCTGCACAATGCCGACGAGATCGCCCGGCTCGGCGTGCGGCCGGGCGACCGCGTGGTGCTGCAGCGCGCGGGCGACGTGATCCCGCAGATCGTCGAGAACCTCACCGGCGGCGAGGACCGGCCGGCCTTCGCCTTTCCCGATCATTGCCCGATCTGCGGCAGCGAAGCGGTGGCCGAGCCGGGCGAGGTGGACGTGCGCTGCACCGGCGGCCTGATCTGCCCGGCGCAGCGATTGGAGCGGCTGAAGCATTTCGTCAGCCGCGGCGCGCTGGACGTCGACTCGCTCGGCGAGGAGCGCCTGAAGCTGTTCATCGAGTTCGGCTGGGTGAAGGAGCCTGCCGACCTGTTCCGCCTGAAAGAGCATCGCGACGAACTCCTCGCGCTGAAGGGCTGGAAGGAGACGTCGGTGGATGCGCTGCTCGGCGCGATCGAGGCGCGGCGCGCGCCGGACGCCGCGCGCCTGCTCTTCGGCCTCGGCATCCGTCATGTCGGCAGCGTCACCGCGCGCGATCTGCTCGGCATGTTCGTCACCCTGCCCGCGCTGCGCGAGGCCGCGGAGGCTGCCCGCGCCGGATCGGAGGAGGCGCTGGGCCGCTTCGCGCTGATCGAGGGGGTGGGCGCCGCGGTGATCGGCGCACTGGGCGACTTCTTCCACGAGCCGCACAACGTCACCGCGTGGGACGACCTTCTCGCGCAGGTGACCCCACCGCCTTACCGGATCGAAACTCGCGCGTCGGAAGTGTCCGGCCTCACCGTGGTGTTCACCGGCAAGCTGGAAACGCTGAGCCGCGACGAGGCCAAAGCGCAGGCCGAAGCGCTGGGCGCGCGGGTGGCAGGATCGGTGTCGGCCAAGACCGGGCTGGTGGTGGCGGGGGCGAACGCCGGCTCCAAGCTGAAAAAGGCCGCCGATCTGGGCGTGCGCGTGATCGACGAGGCGACCTGGGCGGAGATTGTCGCCGCAGCAGGATGACGGACAGCCTTGAAAGGTGATGCCTTTTTGCAACGCAGCATGAGGTTTTTTGCAAGTCACCGGAACCAAGCCGTACTGTCACCAAACAGAAATATTCCACCCCCAGAGGGCTCGGCAACGGCGGAACAGACGCCGCGTACGACCGAATCGTCGGTTAAGGGGAAATCAGCTCGATGCGACACCAGTTTCTGCTCGGTGCGGCCGCGGCCGCGCTTGTCGTGCCCGTTGCGGCACACGCCCAGGAAACCACTTCTCAGATCCGTGGCACGGTGACCGACGATGCCGGCGCTCCAGTTGCCGGCGCGACGATCACCGTCCGCAACACCGCCACGGGCGCGACGAACAACTCCTCGACCGACAATGAGGGTCGCTTCCTCGTCAGCGGCCTGCAGCCGGGCGGCCCCTACAGCGTTGACGTAAACGCCACGCAGGGCACCACCCAGGTCACCGACATCTACACCGTGGTGGCGCAGGCGTTCGACCTGCCGATCACGCTGGCCACCACCACCGGCGACATCGTCGTCACCGCCTCCTCGATCCAGGGCGCCGGCGTCACTTCCGACGGCCCGCAGACGCTGCTCACCCAGCGCGACATTTCAAAGGTCGCCTCGGTCAACCGCGACATCCGCGACCTCGAGCGCCGCAGCCCGTTCGCCACGCTGGACCTGTCGAACAGCCGCGCCGTGACCTTCGCGGGCGTCAACCCGCGCTTCAACCGCTTCACCATCAACGGCGTGCAGATCGGCGACAGCTTCGGTCTGAACCCGGACGTGAACCCGACCGGCCGCGGCCCGATCCCGTTCGACGCGATCTCGCAGTTCTCCGTCTCGATCGCGCCCTTCGACATCCGCCAGGGCAATTTCGCCGGCGGCGTGATCGACACGGTGATGCGTTCGGGCACCAACGAATATTTCGGCACCGGTTTCTATTCGCAGTCCACCGATGGCCTGCAGGGCGACCGCATCGGCGACAGCGCCGCCGGCCGCCTCACGCTGCCGAAGTACAAGTCGGAAACCTACGGCGCCACGCTTGCCGGTCCGATCATCAAGGACAAGCTGTTCGTCATGGTGTCGGCCGAGCGCAACACCGACCCGCGCCCGCTGTCCGTCGCCTCGCTGAACCAGATCCCGGGCTACAATGCCGGCGTTCTGTCGAACGTGCAGGGCATTGCGAGCTCGCGCTACGGCTACACCACCGGTGACTTCGTCACGGTGAACAACCAGAAGGACGAGAAGATCGTCGGCAAGATCGACTGGAACATCATGGATGGCCAGCGTCTGTCGATTTCCTACATCAACGCCTTCGAAACCTCCACGGTCGCCAACGGCACCAGCGCGAACGCGTCGGGTCCGGTGATCGGCCTCGCTTCGAACTACTATACCAGCTCCAACCTGGTTCGCTCCGGCATCGTTCAGCTGAACTCCGACTGGACGGACAACCTGTCCACCGAAGCGCGTGGTCTGTACCAGTGGACCCGCCGCGGGCAGGATTCGCTGCTGGGCACCGGCTTCCCGCAGATCCGCGTCTGCACCGATCCCACATCGGTGACGACCGCTGCCAACAACCAGCAGACGTCGTGCGGCACCACCCCGATCGTGGCGTTCGGCCCGGACAACAGCCGCCAGTCCAACCAGCTGTTCTTCGATACCTGGGGCGGCTCGCTGCTGACGCGCTACACCGCGGGCGGCCACGAGGTGAAGCTGCTCGTCGAATATAACGAGAGCCGATCCTACAACCTGTTCCTGCAGAACAGCGCGGGCAACTATTACTTCGACTCGATCGCCGACTTCCAGGCCGGCAATGCCAGCGGCTACAACCTGCAGGTCCCGACGCAGGGCGACCTCAGCACCGTGGCGGCCGACTTCAAGTACGGCCAGTACACCTTCGGCCTGCAGGACGACTGGCGCATCACCGATCGCCTGACGCTGACCTATGGCGCGCGCTACGACCTGTTCGGCATGCGCGACACGCCGGCGCTGAACACGGCGTTCCTCGCCCGCAACGGCTTCACCAACACCAAGACCTACAAGGGTCTGGACAACTTCCAGCCGCGCATCAGCGCGGACTGGCAGGCGCGCGACTGGCTCAAGCTGCGCGGCGGCGTGGGCATCTTCGGCGGCGGTTCGCCGAACATCTACCTGTCGAACAGCTTCTCGAACACCGGCGTGCTGTCCAACGCGCTGAACTCGTCGACCAACAACTATGGCATCATCCGCAACACGGCCGCAGCTGACGGCTCGACCGCGACCTGCACGGGCGCGTTCACGGGTGCGAATGCCGGTGTCTGCACCGCGGCGCTGAACGGCGTTACGGGTGCGACCTTGTCGCCGGCAGTCGTCAACTACCTGGTGAACAACACCGGGTCGCTCGCCGCCGCACCGACTGCGTCGCTGGCGCAGGATATCCGTCTGCCGTCGGTGATGAAGGCAACCTTCTCGGCCGATGCCAACGTCTATGGCATCAACATCGGCGGTGACTTCCTGTACACCGACACGCTGTCGGCACCGGCCTTCACCGACATCCGCTCGGTGGTCGTCGGTCGCCTGCCGGACGGTCGTCCGCGCTACGCCTCCAAGCTCGGCGCGTCGGACTCGAACAACGACTTCCAGTTCTACAACGAGAACCGCGGTCGTGGCTTCGTGGCGGTCGGCCGCTTCGACAAGACGTTCGACTTCGGCCTGTCGCTGAGCGGTAGCTACACGTTCCAGGACGTGAAGGACGTGAGCCCGGCCACGGCCTCGACGCCGAGTTCGCTGTACGGCCAGCAGTCGGCGGCGGATCCGAACTTCGCCACCTACGGCACCTCGTCGGACGAGACCAAGTGGGCCTGGAAGTACGGTGTCGGCTTCGATCACGCTTTCTACCGTGACTATCGCACCGTGATCCAGCTGTTCGGCGAAACCCGCGCGGGACGCCATTATAGCTTCACGATGCAGGACAACGGCAACGGCACCCGCTCCCCGGTGTTCGGTACGACCGGCAACAACAATCGCTACCTGCTGTACGTACCGACCGGCGCCAGCGATCCGTTGGTAACCTATGCCGACGACGCGACGCGCAACTCGCTGGAAGGCCTGATCAACAACACCGCGCTGAAGAACTATCGCGGTCGGATCGCGCCGAAGAACATCGCCCGCAGCCGTGCCTTCACCCGCATCGACTTGCACCTGGAGCAGGAAATCCCGACCTTCCTCGGCAAGTCGCGGATCACGCTGTTTGGCGATATCGAGAACCTGCCGAACCTGCTGAACAGCGATTGGGGTGGCCTGCGCCAGCTGGGCTTCCCGTACACCGCATCGACCGTGAACGTGACGTGCCTCAACGCGGCCGGCGCTGTGCTGGGCGGCAACATCGGTGCAGCAGCGACAACAACAAATCCGGCGGGCAACCCGGCGGGCGGTTGCGCCAAGTATCGCTACTCGACGTTCCAGAACCCGAACGAGACGGTGCTGAGCACCACCAACTCGCTGTACCTCATCCGCCTCGGCGCGCGCTTCACCTTCTGATCGCCCGCCGCTCCCTCGGAGCAGACAAAAAGGACCGCCGTTCCGAAAGGGACGGCGGCCTTTCTGTTGGTGGTCTGCCGGCGAGTTGTTCCCGCGAAGGTGGGAACCCGGAGCCGCCGGCGTTACCGCTCGTGGCTCTAGGCCCCCGCCTGCGCGGGGGCACCACAGGGCTCGGGACAGCGGTTCGCCGTTCCGAGCGCCCTGCCCTACTTCATAAGCACCAGCTCTTCCGCCATGGTCGGGTGCAGCGCGACCGTCTGGTCCCAGGCGTCCTTGGTCAGTCCGGCCTTCACCGCAACGGCGGCGGCCTGCAGGATCTCCGGCGCATCCGGGCCGATCATGTGCACGCCCAGCACCTGGCCGGTCATGCCGTTGCACACCATCTTGTAGAGCGCGCGCTCGTTGCGGCCGGCCAGCACGTTCTTCATCGGCCGGAAGTCGGAGGTGTAGACCTTGACCGAGCCGACCTTCTGCTTGGCCTGGCTCTCCGTCAGGCCGACGCCGGCCATCGGCGGGTGGCTGAACACGGCGGCGGGGATGTTCTCGTAATCCACCCGCCATGGCTTGTTGCCGAAGAAGGTGTCGGCGAACGCCTGCCCTTCGCGGATCGCGATGGGCGTCAGCTGCACGCGGTTGGTCACGTCGCCCACCGCAAAGATGCTGGGGCAGGAGGAGCGGCTGTCCTCGTCCACCTTGATCGCGCCCTTGTCGTCCAGCTCCACCCCGGCGCTTTCGAGCCCCAGATTCTGCGTCTTCGGCTCGCGGCCGGTCGCGAACATCACGCAATCGACGATCGCGGGCTCGTGATTGCTCATCGAGACCTTGAGGCAGCCGTCCTCCAGCTTCTCGATGCCCTGGAACTCGGCGTTGAAGCGGAACTCCAGCCCCTTGGTGATGGAGATCTGCAACAGGCGGTCGCGGATCGTCTCGTCATAACCGCGCAGGATCTGGTCGGTGCGGTTGATCAGCGTGACGTGCGCGCCGAGCTGGTGGAAGATGCCGGCGAACTCGTTGGCGATATAGCCGGCGCCGGCGATCAGGATGCGCTTGGGCACCGCCGGCAGGTGGAACGCCTCGTTGGAGGTGATGCCATGCTCGTGGCCGGGGCAGGTCGGGATGGAGGGGCGCGCCCCCACCGCCACGAGGATGTACCGGGCGGTCACCTGCCGCCCGCTAGCCAGCCGGATGTCGTGCGGCCCGGTGATCTCGGCGCGCTCGTGGAGGATCTCCACGCCGTTGGACTGGAGCGTGTTGGTATAAGCGCCGTTGATCCGGTCGACCTCCTCGAACACGTTGCTCGTCAGCGTCTTCCAGTCGAAATCGCATTCCGGCACGTTCCAGCCGAACCGGCGCGCATCGGCCAGGTCCTCGGCGAAATGCGCGCCATAGACGAGCAGCTTCTTGGGCACGCAGCCCCGGATCACGCAGGTGCCGCCGACCCGATATTCCTCCGCAATGGCGACTTTCGCCCCGTACGCGCCCGCCACCCGCGCCGCCCGCGTGCCGCCCGAGCCCGCACCGATAACGAAAAGGTCGTAGTCGAAGGATTGGTCGGACATGCTCAACTCCAGGGAACCCAAAGCGCCGATATAGGTCAGCTTTCGCCGAATGCCCGTGCGATCAGATCATTGGTGGAGGGGTCAAAGGCGGCGGCGCCCTGCCCCGCCGCCCTGGCCATCTCCTTGCCCAGCTCGACGCCGAACTGGTCGAACGGATTGATGCCCAGCAGCACGCCGTTCACGAAAGTGCGGTGCTCGTAAAAGGCGATCAGCGCGCCCAGCGAACGGGCGTCCAGATCGTCGATCAGCACCGTCGAGGACGGCCGATCGCCGGGATAGCTGCGCGCGCCGTCGTCCGACCGGCGCCCCGCCATCAGCGCCGCGCCCTGCGCGAAGCAGTTGAGCAGCAACGCCTGGTGATGGTCCGGCGCCAGCGTGTCCCCGGCCTCGATCACCGCCAGGAACTCGACCGGGACCAGATGGGTGCCCTGGTGGAGCAGCTGGAACACCGCATGCTGCCCGTCCGTGCCGACCCCGCCCCAGGTGATCGCCGCGGTTGGCCGCGCTACGGCCACGCCGTCCAGCGTGGCACCCTTGCCGTTGGACTCCATCTCGAGCTGCTGGAGGTAGCTCGGCAGCAGGCGCAGCCGCTCGTCATAGGCGAACACGGCGCGGGTCTCGGCGCGGCGCGCTTGCGTATAATAGAGGTCGGCAAAGGCGGCGAGCACCGGCGCGTTCTCGCGCAGGCCGGTCAGGCGGAAGTGCCGGTCCATCTCGGCCGCGCCTTCCAGCAGCTCCTCGAACTGCTCCCAGCCGAGCGCCAGCGCCGCCGGGAAGCCGATCGACGACCACAGCGAATAACGCCCGCCGACGCTCTGCGCCAGGGGCAGGATGCGCGTCTCGTCCACGCCCCATTCCACCGCGCGGTCGGGATCGGCGGTGAGCGCCACGACGCGGCCGTAGATGTCCTCCACGCCCGCTTCCTGCATCCATTGCAGCACGCTTTGCGCGTTCAGCATCGTCTCGGTGGTGGTGAAGGTCTTGGACGCGATCACCAGCAATGTCGCGTCGGGCTCGAAGGCGGCGAACGCCTCCTCCAGCGCCTGGCCATCGACGTTGGAGACGATCGCCACGTCGTAGCGGCGCTCCTCGCGGCCAAGCGCGTCGATCAGCAGGTCGGGTCCCAGCGCCGATCCGCCGATGCCGATATGGAGCACATGCCGGATCTCGCCCAGCGCGCCGGCCTCGATTGCGTCGATAAGCGCGCGCATGCGGGCGTGAAGGATGCGCGCCTCCGCCACATCGTCGTCGCTGCCCTCGCCGCGCTCGGCGGTGTGGGTGACGGCGCGGTTCTCGGTGATGTTCACCGGCTCGCCCGCGAACAGTGCCTCGCGCCGCCCGGCAAGATCGCGCGACCGGGCGAGCGCCTCGAAGGCCGCCAGCGCTTGCGCCGTCAGGTGTGTCTTGGACCAGTCGAAATGGATGCCCGCCACATCGGCCGAGAAGCGCGACACGCGGTCCGGATCGGCGGCAAACAGATCGGCAAGGGGAGTGGTCGGCAGCGCCTCGATGGCGGTCCAATCGGCGTCGGTCATGCGCGTCCTCCTGGTCAGGCGCCCCGCTTAGCGACACGGGCCTGCATGCGCCAGCTTGACGCCTGCCCGCCCCTCCGCGCAAACCGGCAACCACGATGGCCGACGCAGACACCGCACCCGCCCCCACCTCCGGCCAGCCGGGCACGCCGGCGAAGAGATCGGAGCCCAGGGACACCCTGGTCTTCCTGCTGAAGCTCGCGATCATCGTTTTCGTGTTCCGCAGCTTCGTGTTCTCGCCCTTCTCGATTCCCAGCGAGTCGATGCTGCCCCGGTTGCTGATCGGGGACTATCTGTTCATCTCGAAGTGGAATTACGGCTATTCGCGCCATTCGCTGCCGTGGAGCGTGCCGCTGATCCCCGGCCGCATCTTCGGCCGGTTGCCCGCGCGGGGCGACGTGGTGGTGTTCAAGGCGCCGCCCTCCGCGCGCCAGGACTATATCAAGCGCGTGATCGGCCTGCCGGGCGACACGATCCAGATGCGCGGCGGTCAGGTGATCCTGAACGGCACGCCCGTGCCCAAGGTGCGGGTGGGCGATTTCACGCTGCCGTTGTCGGCCAACTATGACGCGCAGCGGTGCGGCGCGGAGTATCAGGACAGCGATGCGGGAGGCCGGCCGATCTGCCGTTATCGCCAGTACCGCGAAACGCTGCCGGGCGGGCGCAGCTACCGGGTGCTCGATCGCGGGCAGACCATCGCCGACGATACCGGCGTGTTCACCGTTCCCGCCGGCCGCGTGTTCCTGATGGGCGACAATCGCGACAATTCGGAGGACAGCCGCTTTCCCGCCATGGAAGGCGGCGGCATCGGCATGGTTCCGCTGGAGAACCTCGAAGGCAAGGCAGTGGTCAGCTTCTGGTCCACCGATGGCTCGGCGCAGTGGCTGCTGCCCTGGACCTGGGTGAGCGCGGCGCGGTGGAGCCGCATCGGGGAAGGCTTTTGAGCGAGGACGTTTCCGGCTGGCTGCGGACGATCCTGGGCACGGATTCGGGCGACCCGGCGCTCTACGAACGTGCGCTGACCCATGGCAGCCTTGCCGGGGATAATTACGAGCGGCTGGAGTTCCTGGGCGACCGCGTGCTGGGGCTGGTGGTCGCCGAGTGGCTGGTGGAGCTGTTCCCCGAGGACCCGGAAGGCAACCTTTCCAAGCGCCTCCATGCCCTCGTGTCCGGCGCCACCTGCGCCGATGTGGCGCGCGAGCTGGGCGTGCCCGCCCATCTGCGCCTCGGCAAGCAGGCGCGCGACGATGGCGCGGCGGACAGCGACAACGTGCTGGGCGACGTGATGGAATCGCTGATCGGCGCATTGTTCCGCGAACATGGGCTGGACGGGGCGCGCGCCTTTGTCCGCCGGGTCTGGGGCGACCGGCCGCGGCGGCAGGTGAAGGCGCCGCAGCATCCCAAGTCGGCGCTGCTGGAATGGACCGCCGCCAATCGCCGCCGCGCGCCCGCCTACGACATCGTCGACCGCTCCGGACCCGACCATGCGCCGCGCTTCACCATTCGCGCCGCCATCGGCAGCTTCGCCGAGGCGACCGGCACCGGCACGTCCAAGCAGGAGGCGGAAACCGCCGCCGCGGCCGCGCTGCTGGCCAAGGTACGGGGCTGACGCCTAGAGGCTCGCGCCAGCCGCACTGGCCTCCCCGGGAACGCACGCCCCGTCCTGCACCCCGCTGACCGACCCCACGCCGAGGATGATCTTGGCCCGACGCTCGAACGTCAGCGCCTGCCACCGCCCGCTGTTGCCGATCGCGGTGCGGCTGCGCAGGAAGGTGAGGCTGAGGAGCTCGTACTGCTCGGGATCGATCCGCCCGTGGTCGAGGAGGCAGGTCCAGGCCGCGACGTTCCAGTCCGCATCGCGCGCGATCCCGTCCTGGTCGACCGTGCGGGCGAGCGCACCATACCAGTCAAGGATCGCCCGCAACCGTGCCGGGCGCTCCGCCTCGGGCAGGCCCGCCAGCTTGCGCCGCAGCCGCGCGACATCCTCGTCGGCGGGCAGGCCGCCCTGCTGCACGCGGGTGTCGAGCGCCCAGCGCACCTTGCGCAACGTCCATGGCCCGGCCGGAAACACGCGCTGCAGATCGAGGCGCACGAGGTCGAGCAGCTGGAGGTAGGTGTCGAGCAGCACCTGCAGCATGCGGTCGTCCTCGAACAGGGCAGTCAGCTCGGCATGGAGCACCGGATTGTTGCGACCGTCCGGCCCTTGCGCCGCCAGGATACCGGCGCGGCATTTCTCGCGCACGGGCACGGCGAGGCAATCCTTCGAGAACAGCAGCTTGCCATAGGTCGGCGCCAGCGCGCGGCGCGCCCGCCGGTAGCGCCCGCGGCTGCCGAAGCCCTGCGTCCAGCGCACGAGCAGAGGCTGAAGGCTGCCCGTGCCGTAATTCCACTGCGCCATGCCGACCGAGATCAGCTGGCTGTCGAAATTGCCGGCCGGCAGGCCCCAGCAGCCCATGGTTTCCGGAATGCTCGTTTCCTGCATGCGCGCGAAGATGGCGGCGCGGTCGAGCCCGATCTGCGCCATCCGCGCCGCCGCATCCGGCGCGATGGCGAGCGAGGGCACGTCGCCCACGCGCCGGCAGGGGGGCGGCACCGGCGCCTGCGCGAAGGCCGGCATGGCCATGGCCAGCAGCAGCAATGCGGCAAGCCAGCGGATCACCGCAGCGCTCGCACGGCCGGCGTGTCCAGGCACCGCAGCAAGGCATCGCGCGTCACCGGCGGGGAGGAGAACGGGGTGGCGTAGCGCGGGATCGTCACCGGGCGCCCGATCGGCACCCCGGCGAACCCGCGCTGCCCGGTACAGGCCATTGCCGCTTCCAGCAGGCGCGGCGGCGTGTTGTAGCCCTCATAGGACAAGCGGAACGTGCCCCAATGGATCGCGATCGCGCTGTGCGCCTGCAACCGGCGATACACCTCGACCGCATCGACCGGCCCGATATGGCTGCCCGCGCCCATCTGCCCCTCCCCGAAGCGGAACGCGCCGATCGGCAGCAATGCCAGGCGGACCGGGCCGAGCCGCGCTGCCTCCACCGGCCATTCGCCATCGCCCATGCCGGTGTCGCCGGCGAAGAACAGATTGCCGCCCGGCAGCTGCACGGTGAAGCTGGACCAGAGCGCGCGGTTGCGGTCGGCGAACCAGCGGCTGCCCCAATGGTGGTTGCGGGTGACGACCACCGTGGCGTCCCGCCCGATCTTCACCCGCCCGCCCCAGTCCGCCGCGATGGCCTCGATGCCGGCCGAGCGCAGGATCGTGTCGTTGCCCAGGCTGGTGACGATCCGCGGGCGATCCCGCGCCCACAGTTGCTTCAGCGTGGAAAGGTCCATGTGGTCGTAATGGTCGTGGCTGACGAGCACGACGTCGATCTTCGGCAGGTCCTCGAAGCGGACGCCCGGCGGCGCCACCCGACCCGGCCCGATGCCGAACGGTCCGGCATGCTCGCTCCACACCGGATCGGTCAGGATGTTGAGCCCTCGCGTCTGCACGAGCACGGTCGCGTGGCCGATCCAGGTCGCCACCATGCGATCCCCGGCAACCCGTGCCGGCGGCCTGGCGGGGGTCACCGCCACCTGAGCGGGCCAGCGCGGGCGATCGTCGTTGCCGGTGAGATAGCGGACGAGAAAGCCCGAGCGGCTGCGATTGCCCGGCATGCGGAACGTGTCCGCATCCCCATCCGGGTTGAAGAAGCGCGCCGCATCGAAATGCGCCGAGGCGGGTCCGCGATAGTAGACCCGGTCGAGAAACGCGGGCACGATCGTAACTGCCAGGCACAGCAGCACGGCGAGAAACAGCAGCCCGGCGCCCAGCCAACGCAACATCTTCATGTTGCGTCCGATCCCATAGCCGCGCCGGGGTTACAAGCGCCCGGGTGCCCGGCCAGCGCGTCAGACGTCGGACGCTTCCGGTCCGGCGGCGCGTGTGGCCAGCACCCGCTGGTGCCGCTCGATGGCGATCAGCAGGAACAGGAACATGAGCGCCAGGAACCCGCCGACGATCTGGATGGCCAGCCAGATATTGGCCGATCCCCGCGCATTGTCGGCCAGGATTTCGGCCTTTTGCGCTTCCGCCTTCTCTGCGGCCTCGCGTCGACGCGACTGGGTGAGTTCCAGTGCGCGGTTCTGATAGGCGCCGAACAGCTGGGGCGGAGCGGTTACGCCCTTGGGCAACACCATCTCCGTCACCTGCCTGGAATAGGGAACCTCACGGGTGGAATAATCGATGCACGCGTTGATGTAGTAACCGTAATAGCTGCAATAGCGCTCGGTTCGGGTGCCGCGAACCGTTCGCTTCACCAGCCGCTTGCTCGCCGCCTTGTAGGCGCGCAGGCGTTCCGCGGTGCGCGGCAGGTCCGCCACCTGCGTCATGGTGGACAGAAGCTGCTCCAGTTCGCTTTTGTCCTCCGCGAAGTCCAGCAGGCCCTCGCCGATCTGGGCCATTCGCTGGTCCGTTCCCACGAACCGCTCGTCGAAGGCGGCCCGGGTCAGCGCCGGATCGTCGCTTTGCCTGAACGGCGCGAAGCGGCGGGTGTAGAGCGCATGATAGCGATCAACGAAGCCCTTGTAGTAGACGCGAGCCTCCGCCGCCGGATCGGAACGGGGCTTTGCCTGCGGAGCGGCGGCCGCAGGCAGATCCGCCACTTCCTCCGCCGTCACCATCACCGCGGCCGGCTGCACCGATGCCGCGTCGCGGGTCAGCCGGTACAGCCCGGCGATGCCGAACCACGCCACCGCGGCGAGCATCACCGTTGCCAGGAGCAGCAGCGACAGGCGCAGCGCGTGCAGGTAAAAGGCCTCCATCCTCATGAGAATGGAGGCGCGCCGCGTGGCGCCGACGCGCTCGTTCGCATCCATGGACATATGTTCTCCCCCTTTTGCGCAAGCCCCCGCCGCGCGGAGATGATGGCTAGCGCGGCAAGGCCGGATGCAAAAGCGCGCAGCGGGTGCAGGGACCGGGTGATTGTTCCATAATCGATCCAATCGGCCGGCGCAGCCGGTGGTTGTGGAGCGGTGGCGAGGGGCGGGGCGAAGACGATTTGGCAACCTTCGTTGACTAGACGCAACGGTTATGCCGATCCTTTCGCGCTTCGCCAAACCCCAGCCAGAAGTCGTCGACGAGGAAGCAGCGCGCGCGCTCCGGCTGGTGCGCGAGTTCGAGAACAACGGCCCGGGCTGGTTCTGGCAGACCGATCGCGAGGGGCGGCTCTGCTATCTGTCGCCAAAGGTCGCCAAGGTGCTGGAGGAAGCGGGGCTGGAGGCGGTCGGCAACCCGCTCACGTCCGTGTTCCAGCTGGACAGCGATTCGCCGGACACGGAACGCACGCTCGGCTTTCACCTGACCTCGCGCACGTCCTTCGCCAACTACTCGGTGCGGGCGGCGGCGGGCGATGCGGAGCGCTGGTGGTCGATCTCCGGCCGGCCGCAGATCGACGCGCTGGGCCGTTTCGGCGGGTTCATGGGCTTCGGCAGCGACCTGACCGAGCGGCGGCGCTCCGATGCGGAGATCACGCGGCTGGCCCTGTTCGACGGCCTGACCGGGCTTGCCAACCGCCAGCGGATGCGCCTGTCGCTGGACCAGATCCTGTCCAGCCCGAACGCCGCCGCCCGCCCCACCGCCCTGTTCCTTCTCGACCTCGACCGGTTCAAGCAGGTCAACGATACCATGGGGCACCAGACCGGCGACGTGCTGCTCCAGCAGGTCGCACAGCGCCTGCAGCGCGCCGTGGGCGAGGCCGGCCTCGTTGGCCGGCTGGGCGGCGACGAGTTCGAGGTCGTGCTGCCCGATGGCGCCAACCGCGATTGCCTTGCCGAGCTGGCGCGCACGATCATCGCTTCGCTGTCCCAGCCTTATTTCATCTCCGGATCGTCGCTGTCGATCGGGTGTTCCATCGGCATCGCGCTCTCGCCGGACGATGGCGGCGAGTCGGAAAGCCTGATCCGCTCGGCCGACCTTGCGCTCTATGCGGCCAAGGCGGACGGCCGCGGCATCCACCGCTTCTATCGCGAGGAACTGCTGCACGGGGCCAAGAGCCGCCGCCAGATGGAGGACGACCTGCGTGTCGCGCTCGCACAAGGCCAGCTCCACGTCGCCTACCAGCCGGTCGTCTCCACCCGCGACGAGTGCATCGTCGGCTATGAAGCGCTGGTGCGCTGGACCCATCCGGTGCGCGGGCCGATCTCCCCGGCCGAGTTCATCCCCGTCGCCGAGGAATGCGGACTGATCGAATCGATCGGCGAGTGGGTGATGCGCACCGCCTGCGCCGACGCCGCCTCGTGGCCGCGCGAGGTGCGGGTGGCGGTGAACGTATCGCCGATCCAGTTCGCCAACCCCGCTTTGCCCACGGTGATCGCCTCCGCCCTTTCCCGCTCCGGCATCGCGCCGCAGCGGCTGGAGATCGAGCTGACCGAAGGCATCTTCCTGCAGGAGAACAATGCCTCCGACCGCATGTTCCAGAGCCTGAAGGGGCTGGGCGTGCGCCTCGCGCTGGACGATTTCGGCACCGGCTATTCGTCGCTCGGCTATCTGAAGAAGGCGCCGTTCGACAAGATCAAGATCGACCAGAGCTTTGTGCGCGGCGCCACCATGCCGGACACGCGCAACGCCGCGATCATCAAGGCGATCGTCACGCTGGCCGACACCCTGGGCATGGAAACCACCGCGGAGGGCGTCGAGATCCAGGACGAGATCGCGCTGATCCGCAGCCTGGGGTGCAGCCACATCCAGGGCTATGTCTATGGCCGCCCGGCGAGCACCGGCGAAGTCGCCGCGCAACTGGCGAGCAGCGGAGGCCGCGCGCAGCCGATCGGTTTCAAGAACAGCCGTGCGCCGCGCGTCACCATGCTGCGCACCGCCCGCCTTGAGCTGGCGGACATGCGCGGCGAGGTGCGCATCCGCAACATCTCCAGCACGGGCGCGATGATCGACGGCATCGAGTTCGACGGGAACGAGGATGTGCGCGAGATCAACGTGCAGATCGAGGTGGTGGAGAACCAGCTGTTCGACGCCAGGCTGCGCTGGGCCAAGGATGGGCGCGCCGGCCTTCAGTTCGCGCAGCCGATCAACCTCGATCGATTGAACGGGCCCGCCACGCGCACGCCCAAGCGGACCTGAGGATCACCGCGCCCGTTCGTGGTGGCGGATCACCTCGTCGATGATGAAGCGCAGGAACGCTTCGGAGAAATCGGGGTCGAGGTCCGCCTGGGCCGCCAGCTCGCGCAGCCGCGCGATCTGCCGTTCTTCGCGCGCCGGGTCGGCCGGGGGCAGCTGCGCCTCCGCCTTGTAGCGGCCCACCGCCTGGGTGACCTTGAACCGTTCGGCCAGCAGGAAGACCAGGGCGGCATCGATATTGTCGATGCTCTGGCGATAACGGGCAAGCGTGTCGTCGGTCATCGGGCGCGGCGCCTTTGGCTGGTGTCGGGTCGCCCGGCCTTTTGCGGACGGCGCGGCGCCGGTGCAACCCCGCGGGGTTGCCTTTACGGCCATGGCCCGCCACAGCCTTGCGCGACATGAGCGCCACCATCCACCGCCTCGACAATCGACCGCAACCCTCGCTCGAGCCGATGGTGCAGCTCGTGGCGCAGGACATGAACCTCGTGAACGCGGTGATTCTGGATCGCATGCAGAGCGAGATTCCGCTGATCCCGGAGCTGGCCGGTCACCTGATCGCGGGCGGCGGCAAGCGGATGCGCCCGATGCTGACGCTCGCGAGCGCCAAGCTGCTCGGCTATCCCGGAAACCGCCACCACCGCCTCGCCGCCGCGGTGGAGTTCATCCACACCGCAACTCTGCTCCACGACGATGTGGTGGACGGGTCGGACCTGCGCCGCGGCAAGCGCACCGCCAACCTCATCTGGGGCAATCCGGCGAGCGTGCTGGTCGGCGACTTCCTGTTCTCGCGCTCTTTCGAGCTGATGGTGGAGGACGGCAGCTTGAAGGTGCTGAAGATCCTGTCCTCGGCCTCCGCGATCATCGCGGAGGGCGAGGTGAACCAGCTCACCGCCGCGCGCCGCCTGGACATCGGCGAACAGCGCTACCTCGACATCATCGGCGCGAAGACCGCCGCCTTGTTCGCCGCCGCCTGCCGCATCGCCGCGGTGGTGGCCGAGCGGCCCGAGGCGGAGGAGGCGGCGCTGGACGCCTATGGCCGCAATCTCGGCATCGCCTTCCAGCTCGTCGACGACGCGATCGACTATGTCTCGGACGCCGACACGATGGGCAAGGACGCCGGCGACGACTTCCGCGAGGGCAAGATGACGCTGCCGGTCATCCTCGCCTTTGCCCGCGGATCGGAGGAGGATCGCCGCTTCTGGCAGGCCGCGATCCACGGCCACCGCACGTCCGACGCCGATTTCGCGCAGGCCGTGTCGCTGATCCGCGGCGCCCGGGCGGTGGAGGACACGCTCGCCCGCGCCCGCCATTACGGCCAGCGCGCGATCGACGCGCTGGGCCTGTTCGCGGGCGGCAAGGCCAAGGACGCGATGATCGAAGCCGTCGAGTTCGCGATCGGCCGCGCTTACTAGGTCTGCCCGGGCCTAATGGCCCGGCGCGATCTCCACCTGGAAGGTGGCATGGCCGATGCCGAAGCGGTCGTGCAGCATCGCCTGTGCCGCGTCCAGAAAGGCATCGCCGGGGTGGCCGGCCGGGATCACCAGATGCGCGGTGAGCACCGTGTCGGTGGTGGACATGGGCCAGATATGCAGGTGGTGCACGCCCGCCACCCCGCTCAGGCCGGCCAGGGCGACCTCCACCGCATCGATGTCGATCCGCCGCGGCACCGCGCCCAGCGACATCTCCACCGACTCGCGCAGCAGCCCCCAGGTCTGCCAGAAGATCAAGGCCGCGATCACGATCGACACCACGGGATCGATCCAGCCCGCGCCGGTCCACAAGATCGCGAGCCCTGCCACCACCACGCCCAGCGACACCAAGGCGTCCGCCGCCATGTGCAGGAACGCGCCGCGGATGTTGATGTCGCCTTGCGCGCCGCGCGCGAACAGCCACGCGGTGACGCCGTTCACCGCAATCCCCACCGCGGCGACGGCGGACACCGTGCCGCCGGCGACCGGCGCCGGATCGCCGAACCGCTGCACCGCCTCCAGCAAGATCGCGCCCAGGGCCACCAGCAACAGCAGCGCGTTCAGCAGGGCCGCCAGGATGGTCGAGCCCTTCAAACCGTAGGTGAAGCGCCGTGACGGCCCCACCCGCGCCAGCGCCGCCGCCCCCCAGGCGATCACCAGGCCGAGCACATCCGACAGATTGTGCCCTGCATCGGCCAGCAGCGCCACCGAATGCGCGAAAAACCCGAATCCGGCCTCCACCGCGACGAACAGCAGGTTCAGCGTGATGCCGATTGCAAACGCCCGGTTGTGGTCGGCCAGGCCGTGATGATGGCCATGACCATGACCGTGCGCATGACCATGCGAGTGCCCGGAACCATGATCGTGCGCATGGCCGTGAACGTGGGCATGGCCGTGAACGTGGGGAGGCATGGGCGGGCGGTCTCGTGACGGGAAATCGGCTCCGCACCTAGCATCGCTCCCGCGTGTGATACTAGGACGGTGCGCCCATGCCTGCCGATCTGCCTATCCATGCCGTCCTGCCGGTCCTCCTCGCGCACCTGCGCACAGGGAGCAACGCGGTGCTGGTCGCGCCACCGGGCGCGGGCAAGACCACCGCCGTGGCGCCGGCCCTTCTCGCCGAGCCGTGGTGCATGGGCGAGATCCTGCTCCTCTCCCCGCGCCGTCTTGCCGCGCGTGCCGCGGCCGAGCGGATGGCGACGCTGGCGGGCGAGAAGCCGGGCGGCACGTTCGGGTACGCCACCCGCATGGACACGCGCCGCTCCGCCGCGACGCGGGTCACGGTGGTGACCGAAGGCATCTTCGTGTCGCGTATCCAGTCCGATCCGCAGCTGGAGGGCGTTTCCGCCGTGCTGTTCGACGAGGTGCACGAACGCAGCCTCGACAGCGATTTCGGCCTGGCCCTGGCGCTGGACGCACAGGCGGGCTTCCGCCCCGACCTGCGGATCGTCGCCATGTCCGCGACGCTGGACGGCGAGCGTTTCGCCGCGCTGATGGACGGCGCGCCCGTGGTGGAAAGCGCCGGGCGCAGCTTCCCGCTGGAGCTGCGCCATCTCGGCCGCCGGGCGGAAGCGCGGATGGAGGACGAGATGGCCGCCGCAATCCGCCGCGCGCTGGCCGAGACGGACGGCGGCGTGCTCGCCTTCCTGCCCGGTGTCGCCGAGATCGAGCGCACGGCCGAGCGGCTGGCCGGGCTCCCGCCGGAGGTGGTGCTCCACCGCCTGCACGGCAGCCTCGACCCCGCCGCGCAGCGCGCCGCGATCGCCGCCGACCGCGAGGGCCGTCGCAAGCTCGTGCTCGCCACCTCCATTGCCGAAACCAGCCTCACGCTGGACGGCATCCGCGTGGTGGTCGATTCCGGCCTCGCCCGCCGCCCGCGCTACGATCGCGCCGCCGGCATGACCCGCCTCGTCACCGAACGCGCCAGCCAGGCGGCGGTGACGCAACGCGCCGGCCGCGCAGGCCGTCAGGCGCCGGGGATCGCCTATCGCCTGTGGGAGGAAGCCGCCACCGCCGGCCTGCCCCGCTATGACCCGCCGGAGATCCTGGAGGCCGACCTGTCGGCATTGGTGCTCGATTGCGCGCTGTGGGGCGTCGCCGACCCGCGCACGCTGCGCTGGCTCGATCCCCCGCCCGCCGCCGCGATCGCCGAGGCGCGGGATCGGCTCGGGCGGCTGGAGGCGCTGGCCCCCGATGGCCGGCCGACGCGGCATGGCGAGGCGATCGCCCGCCTCCCGCTGCCGCCGCGCCTCGCCCACATGCTGTTGCGCGCGTCCGAGCGGGGCCTGGCGCGCACCGCCGCCGAGGTTGCCGTGCTGATCGGCGAGCGCGGCGTGGGCGGCACCGATCCCGACCTCGAAACGCGCCTGCGGCGCTGGCGGGGCGAGCGGGGGCAGAAGGCGGACAACGCGCGCCGCCTGGCCGAGCGCTGGGCGAAACTGGTGCTGTCCGCCGCCGAGACACGGCGCGAGGATGCCGCCGGCCTGTGCCTGGCGCTGGCCTTTCCGGACCGGGTGGCGCGCCGGCGCGATGCATCGGGCGAGAACTGGGCGTCGGTCGGCGGTCGTGGCTTTCGGCTCGATCCCGCCTCCTCGCTGGCCCGGCACGAATGGCTGGCGGTGGGCGAAACGCAAGGATCGGCCGCCGGCGCGCGCATCCTATCGGCCGCGCCGATCGACGTGGCGACGATCGAGGCGCTGTTCGCGGAACAGATCGAGGTGCGCACCACCGCGATCTTCGATCCGGCGACCGGCGCCGTGCAGCCGCAGCGCGAGCGCCGGCTGGGCGCGCTCCGGCTGTCCGGCGGCCCCGACCCGAACGCCGCGCCGGAACTCCTGTCGGCCGCGCTGCTGGAGGGCGTTCGGGCGCATGGCCCCGCGCTCCTGCCGTGGAGCGAGGGCGCCTTTGTTCTGCGTCGCCGCGCCGCCTATGCCGCGGCGATCGATGCACGCGTCCCGCCGCTCGCCGATGCGATGCTGCTGGAGCGACTGGACGACTGGCTGCCGCCCCTTGCGGCGGGCAAGCGCCGTCTCGATGCGATCGACCCCGGCGCGCTCACGGCGGCGTTGCGGGACCTGCTCGGCTGGGAAGGCGCGCGCCTCGTCGACAGTCTCGCGCCCGAACGCTTCACCGCGCCCGCCGGCAGCAGCCACGCGATCGACTATGCCGCGGAGGCCGGCCCCACGGTGGAATTGCGCCCCCAGGCGCTGTTCGGCCTGGCCGAGCATCCGCGCGTGGCCGGCGTGCCGCTGGTGCTCAGCCTCACCTCGCCCGCCGGCCGCCCGATCCAGACCACGCGCGACCTGCCCGGCTTCTGGGCGGGCAGCTGGGCCGCCGTCGCCAAGGAGATGCGCGGGCGCTACCCCCGCCACCCCTGGCCCGACGATCCCGCCGCGGCCGCGCCCACGCTGCGGACGAAAAATGCGGATGCGCGCGCCAAGGGATCGCGATAAGGACCTGGCGAGTTCAGGAGTCACCATGCCTACCGCCCGCATCTATCAGCGCCCGAAGAATTCCACGCAGTCCGGCCGCGCCAACACCAATCGGTGGCAGCTGGAGTTCGCCCCGGAGCACGCCAAGCATGCCGATCCGCTGACCGGCTGGGCCGGATCGGAGGATGTGCGCGAGCAGATCCGCCTGTCCTTCCCGACCAGGGAAGCCGCGATCGCCTATGCCGAGCGCGAGGGCCTGGCCTTCACCGTGCATGAGGCGCCGGAGCGCAAGCTGAAGCTGCAGGCCTACGCCGACAATTTCCGCTGATCGCCCGCGGGTCTGCACCCGCGGGCCGACCGGCCTTAGCGCATGCGCTTCATCATCTCGCCCATCGGCATCAGCTGGTGCGACAGGTGATCCATGATCCACATCGATCCGAACACCACCAGCAGCACGATCAGCACGCCGAACGCGAGCGCGAGCACGTTGTTGGTGTTGTCCGGCCCGGTGGTGATGTGGAGAAAGAAGACCAGGTGGATGCCCATCTGCGCCACCGCCAGCACGATCAGCGCCGCCGGGATCGCCGGTCCCCAGACCAGGTCCGTGCTCACCATGTAGAAACTGCCGGCGGTCAGCGCGAGCGCCAGTAGCAGTCCGACCACATAGCCGGTGACGCCGCCGCCGAACTCCTGTCCGCTTGCGGCCTCGTCGCCGGGGGCCGAATCGTGCCGCTCGCCCCGTTCGCCCCGCTCCAGCTTGCCTTCGCTCACCGGCCCGCTCCCATCAGATACACGATCGTGAACAATGCCACCCAGATGATGTCCAGCGCGTGCCAGAACAGGTTGAAGCACATCAGCCTGCGCTGGATCGCCGGCAGAAAGCCGCGGCTCCACAGCTGCGCCATCATGGTGCCGCACCACAGGATGCCGACGCCCACATGCAGGCCATGGCAGCCGACGAGCGCGAAAAAGGCGGACAGGAACGCGCTGCGCGCCGGACCGGCGCCTTCGCCGATCATCTGCGCGAACTCCTGCACCTCCAGCACCAGGAAGATGAAGCCGAGCAGGCCCGTGACCAGCAACCAGATCTGCGTCCAGGCCAGGTTGCGCCGCTCCGTCGCCACCGCGCCCAGGCCGCAGGTGAAGCTGGACAGGAGCAGCAGCCCCGTCTCGATCGCCACGCGCGGCAGCTCGAACAGCTCCGCGCCACCCGGCCCGCCCGCCGTTTCCCCGCGCAGCACCGCATAGGCGGCGAAGAAGCCGGAGAACATGATGATGTCGGAAAGGAGGAAGATCCAGAAGCCGTAGCCGGTGGTGATCCGCTTGGAGGCGGGGCCGCCATCGCCGCGCCCGGTCGCCTCGCCATGGCCGTGTCCGCCACCATGGCCGAGGCGATAGGGATCGCCGCCTTTCCCCTGCCCGCCCTGCCCGCCACCGCGATGCTGTGCCGCCGCGCCGCTCATGCCGGCTGCTCCCCTGCGCGTGCGCCCTGCTCGCGGAGCAGCCAGGCCGCGCGCACCTTGCGGCGCTCCCGGTCATAGGCGGCGACTTCCTCCACCGGGATCTCGTACTCGTCCTCCTTGCGCCAGGCGAACCAGACGAACGTGCCATAAGCCGCCAGCAGGCCGACGCCGACCAGCCACCAGATCTCCCAGATCAGCGCAAAGCCGGTGAAGCTGGCGAAAAAGGCGGTGACCACGCCGGTGGCGGAGTTGCGCGGCATCTCGATCGGCTCGTATTCGGGCTCCTCGACCAGGCCCTGCGCCTCGATCGCGCGTTGCTTGATCGTCCAATAGGCTTCCTCGCCGCGCACGTCGGGCAGCACGGCGAAGTTGAAGCTTGGTGGCGGAGAGGTGGTCGCCCATTCCAGGCTGCGACCGTCCCAGGGGTCGCCGGTCTCGTCGCGCAGCTGGTCGCGGTCGCGGATCGAGACCAGCAGCTGCATGATCTGCGCCAGCACGCCCAGCCCCATGATGCCGACACCGAACAGCATGATCCACAGGAAGGGCGCCCAGCCGGCGACGTTCACGTGCTGCAGGCGCCGGGTCATGCCCTCCAGGCCCAGCCAGTACATCGGCGTGAACACGATCAGGAAGCCGGCCAGGCTCAGCCAGAAGGCGACATGGCCCCAGCCCTCGTGCAGGCGGAAGCCGAATGCCTTGGGGAACCAGAAGGTCATGCCGGCAAAGGCGCCGAACAGCACGCCGCCGATGATCACGTTGTGAAAGTGCGCCACAAGGAACAGCGAATTGTGCAGCATGAAGTCGGCCGGCGGCACCGCGAGCAGCACGCCCGTCATGCCGCCGACCACGAACGTCACCATGAACGCGATCGACCACAGCATCGGCGTGGTGAAGCGGACCTTTCCGCCGTACATGGTGAACAGCCAGTTATAGACCTTCACCCCGGTGCCCACCGCGATGATCGAGGTGGCGATGCCGAATGCGGCGTTGACGTTGGCGCCCGCTCCCATGGTGAAGAAGTGGTGCAGCCACACGGTGAAGCTCACCAGCGTGATGAACAGGGTCGCGGCCACCATCGAGCGGTAGCCGAACAGCGGCTTGGAGGAGAAGGTGGAGATCACCTCGCTGAACACGCCGAACGCCGGCAGCACCAGGATGTACACCTCCGGGTGGCCCCAGGCCCAGATCAGGTTCACGAACAGCATGGGGTTGCCGCCCGCGTCGTTGGTGAAGAAATGAAAGCCCATGTACCGGTCGAGCGTCAGCATCGCGAGCGTCGCGGTCAGGATCGGGAAGGCGGCCACGATCAGCAGGTTGGACGCCAGCGACGTCCAGCAGAACATCGGCATGCGCAGATAGCTCATGCCCGGCGCCCGCACCTTGAGGATGGTCGTCACCAGGTTGATCCCGCTCATCAGCGTGCCGATGCCGGAAATCTGGATCGCCCACAGATAGTAATCGACGCCGACGCCGGGCGAATAGACCTTCTCCGACAAGGGTGCATAGGGCAGCCAACCAGTGCGCGCGAACTCGCCGATCACCAGCGACACGTTGACCAGCAGCGCGCCGCTCGCCGTCAGCCAGAAACTGGTCGAGTTGAGCGTGGGAAACGCCACGTCGCGCACGCCCAGCTGCAACGGCACCACGAAGTTCATCAGGCCGATGACGAACGGCATCGCGCCGAAGAAGATCATGATCGCGCCGTGCGCCGAGAAGATCTGGTCGTAATGTTCGGGGGGGAGGTAGCCGGGCGCGTTGACCGCCATCGCCTGCTGCGTGCGCATCAGGATCGCGTCGGAAAAGCCGCGGATCAGCATCACCAGCGCCAGCAGGATGTACATCACGCCGATGCGCTTGTGGTCCACGCTGGTGATCCACTCGTGCCACAGATACGGCCAGTGCCCCTTTTTGGTGATCCAGGCCAGCACGCCCAGCAGCAGCACGCCGATGACGGCCGCCGCGACCAGCGGGATCGGCTGGCTGAAGGGAATGGCATCAAGGCTCAGCTTGCCGAACATCAGCTCTCGTCTCCGGGCGAGACCCTGGGCCCGCCACGCCCTTCCTGCGGGCCGGCCGCAGGCTTGATTTCCTGACGCACCACCGCGTCGAACAGGCCCGGCTGCACCTGGCCCCAGAAGCCCGGCGGCACCTTCTGGCTCTGCTGCGCGAACTTCTCGTAGGCGGGCCTGTCCAGCAGGCGCCCGCGCGCCCGGGCCTGCGCCACCCAGCCCTCGAACTGTGCCGCGGGCACCGCATCGGTGGCGAAGTTCATGTCGGAAAAGCCGTCGCCGCTATAATGGGCGGACGTGCTGTAATAGCGGCCGGGCGTGTCCGCGCGCATGTTCAGCTGGGTCGCCATCCCGTTCATGGTGTAGATCTGGCTGACGAGCTGCGGCACGAAGAACACGTTCATGACGCTGGACGAGGTCAGACGGAAATGCACCGGCCGGCCGACCGGCACCACCAGCCGGTTCACCGTGGCGATGCCCTGTTCGGGATAGATGAACAGCCATTTCCAGTCGGTGGAGACGACCTCCACCTCCAGCGCCTTCTGGTTCGATTCGATCGGGCGGGCAGGGTCCAGCTGGTGGCTGCCCACCCAGATCACGCCGCCCAGGAACAGGATGGTGAGGATCGGGATTGACCAGACGAGCAGCTCGATACGGCCGGAAAACGTGAACTCCGGCCGGTAGGTCGCCTTGTCGTTGCCGGCGCGATACCACCAGGCGAAGACCAGGGTGGCGAGGATCGTGGGCACGACGATCGCCAGCATGATCGCCAGCGAGTTGAACAGGATGGTCCGGTTCTGGCCGGCGATCGGCCCGTGCGGGTTGAGCACGCCGGTGCCGACGCAACCGGACAGCAGGAGCGGAACCGTCGCAGCGCAGGCACGCCGCAGCCGGGAGCGGAAGGCATCGCCGATCATGGTCGGGCCGAGTAGCACGTCTTGCCTCCCGTTCACCTGCATATTTCCTTGGGCGGGCTTCCTTCGTGCACTTGCCCGGTTGCCGGTTGCAACAGGTGGAGATCGGCCGGCCGGTTCACGTTGGCGATCCCCTCCTCCCAGTCGATCGCCGCCGCGCCGATTGCGGTTGCCCAGCCGCGCATCGACAGCCGGGTGTCGACCCGCAGATGCTCGCCCAGCCGATCGGCCAGCGCCGCCGGCCACAGGCCCAGCACCGGCAGCGGGCGCACCCAGGCGCAGGACGTGCCCGCCACCTGCGCCAGCAAGTGCGGGGAAAGGCGCGGGGTATCGCACGGCGCGCTCAGCACGGCGCGGTACCCATGGTCCCGCGCGTGGCGCAGCGCGGCCAGCAGTCCGCCCAGCGGCCCCTGGCGCACACCCGGCGGATCGTCGATCGCCGGGAGCCCCGGCCAGGGGCGGCCGACCACCACCACCTTTGCCACATGCGGCGCCAGCGCGTCCGCGACATGCTCGATCAGCGGCCTGCCTTCCAACATCGCCGCGGCCTTGTCCCCACCGAAACGACGCGCCTCGCCCCCGGCCAGGATCGCGCCCAGGATCGGGGCGGCGGGAGCGTCCGCGCTCACCGCGTGGCCAGCACGGCATCGGGCCGCGCCAGCACCGTCAGCGGCAGCCCCGCCGCCGCCGCGCGCTCCACGGCCAGGCTGGTGGGAGCGGAAATCGTCGCCAGCATGGGGCACCCGGCCAGCACCGCTTTCTCGACCAGTTCGTAGGAACAGCGCGAGCTGAGCAAGGCGAACCCGCCCTCCCAGGCCGTGTCCAAGCGCAGCATGGCGCCGATCAGCTTGTCGAAGGCGTTGTGGCGGCCGACATCCTCCCGCACCAGGCGGATGCCGCCCTCGGCGTCGCACAGGGCCGCGCCGTGCACCGCGCCGGTTGTGCGATGGAGCGGCTGGTGCTCGCGGAACCGCTCCAGCGCGTGGAACACCGCCGCCCGGTCGCCCTGCCAGGGTGCCGCGATCCGCGGCAGCGGGCGCAGCGCCTGTTCCAGATTCTCGATCCCGCACAGGCCGCAGGAGGAGTCGGACACGCGATGTCGCACCCGATCGGCCACCCGCGCGGCAAGGCCGGGACGCAGCGTCACCCGCAGCACCGTGCCGCGTGCGGTGCGGTGCGCGTCCACCTCCGCGATGTCGCCCGCGTCATCGATCAGCCGTTCGGACAGCGCGAAGCCATAGGCGAGATCGCCGAGGTCGGTCGGCGTCGCCATCAATACGGCATAGCCGATGCCGTTGAACTCCAGCGCCACGGGCGCTTCGATGGCGAGCGGACGGGTCACGGCACCCGTGACCCCATCCGCCGCAACCCGATCAAAGGGAGCGGCAAACGTACCGGCACTCCCTGCGTCACCCCGGACCTGTTCCGGGGTCCACCCGTCCGCATGCTCTGCCATGCACTGCTCCTGTCGGACCGTGGTTACCGGAACAAGTCCGGCACGACGACGAGGATGGGTCGCTATGCCACGATCCGCACCGGCACGCTCTTGGCGGCCGGCACGAAGCTTTCCTCGGCATGGTGGTCCACGGCGATCAGCACGTTGCATTCGGGGTAATAGGCGCCGAGACATCCGCGCGGGATGTCGTAGGGGGTGACGATCAGCCCTTCCCGCCGGCGCAGCTTGCCGTCCTGCGCGTCGCCTTCCAGGGCCACGATCTGGCCTTCGGCGAGCCCCTGCTCGGCCATGTCCGCCTTGTGCATGAACAGCACGTCGCGCGTGCCCTTCACCCCGCGGAAACGGTCGTGATAGCCGTAGATGGTGGTGTTGAACTGGTCGTTCGAGCGCAGCGTCATCAACCGGAAGCGGCCGGGCGCATCCTCGAAGCCGGCCGCGGACAAGTCGCTCGGCACCAGGAACTCGGCCTTCTTGCTCTTCGTCTCCCAGACGCGCCCGGCGGCCTTGTTGCCCTTCCAGAAGCCGCCCGGCTGGAACAGCCGCTGGTTGAAGTCCTTGAAATATTCCGGATAGGTCCGCTCGATCGCATCGCGGACCAGGGAATAGTCGGCGACCCAGGCATCCCAGTCGACATGCGGGTTGGCCGGCAGCAGCCGCCTGGCCAGCGCGCCGACGATCGCCGGCTCGGACAAGAGGTGCGGGCTCGCCGGCGCCGCCTTGCCGCGCGAGCCGTGGATGCAGCTGGTCGAATCCTCCATCGACACCGCCTGCGGGCCGCTCGCCTGCCGGTCCTCCTCGATGCGGCCGAGGCACGGCAGCAGGTACGTCACGCGGCCGGGGAACAGGTGATTGCGGTTGAGCTTGGTGGCGATCTGCACCGACAGCTCCAGCCGCGGCCAGGCCTCTTCCATCGCCGCCGTTTCCGGCACCGCGCGCAGGAAGTTGCCCCCCAGCCCGATGAATGCCTTCACCGATCCGTCGATCACGCCGTGGCAGGCCTCCACCGTGTTGAGGCCCTTCTCCGCCGGCGGCTCGAAATGGTAGAGCTCGCGATACTTGTCGATCGGCGCCAGTTCCGTCTTCTCGGTGATGCCGACGGTGCGCTGGCCCTGCACGTTGGAATGGCCGCGCACCGGCGTCGGCCCCGCGCCCGGCTTGCCGATATTGCCGCGAAGGAGCAGCAGGTTCACCAGCATGCGGACGTTCTCCACGCCCTTCACATGCTGGGTCAGGCCCATGCCGTAGATGCCGAGCACCGCGTCCGATCGCGCATAGACGGTGGCGGCCGCCTCGATCGCCTTCTTCTTGAGGCCGGACTCGCGCTCGATATCCGCCCATTCCGTCCGGCGCACCGCCTCGATGAACTCCTCGGCCCCCTGCGTGTGCTGGTCCAGGAAGCCGGTGTCGAGCACGCGCTTGTCGCCGCGCGCCGCCGCCTCGTCATCCCATTGGATCACGAACTTGGCGATCCCCATCATCGCGGCGATGTCGCCGCCCGCCTTCACCTGGTGATACTGGGTGGAGATGCGCGTTTCGCCCAGCGTCGCCATCTCGATCGGGTTCTGCGGATCGGTGAAGCGCTCGAGCCCGCGTTCCTTCAGCGGGTTGAAGGTGATGATCTCCACCCCGCGCTTCCGGCAGTCGCGCAGGTCGTGCAGCATGCGGGGCGAGTTGGAGCCGACATTCTGGCCGAAGAAGAAGATCGCGTCGCACAGCTCGAAGTCGACGAGCTGCGTGGTGCCCACCGGCACGCCGATCGCTTCCTTGAGCCCGACCGACGTCGACTCATGGCACATGTTGGAGCTGTCGGGCAGGTTCTGCGAGCCGTACATCCGCGCCATCAGGGCATACATGTAGCTCGCCTCCAGGCTGGCCCGGCCGGAAGCGTAGAAGACGACGGACTTGGGATCGAGCGGCTTCAGCTCGGCGGCGATCGCATCGAACGCCTCGTCCCACGAACAGGCGACATATTTGTCGGTCGCCGCATCGTAGCGCAGCGGATGCGTCAGCCGGCCCTGCTGTTCGAGATCGTAGTCCTTCCACTCGCGCAGCTCGGCCAGCGTGTGCTTTTGGAAGAACTCGGGCGTGGTGCGCAGGGTCGTCAGCTCCCACGCAGTGGCCTTGCCGCCTTCCTCGCAGAACTCGAACGGATGATGGTCCTTGGGCTTGGCCCACGCGCAGGACACGCACATGAAGCCGTCGGGCTTGTTCTGGCGGACCAGCTCGCGCGCGACCTCGGGATTGACCCGCTCGCGCGGCAGGATGTCGGCCAGCGAGTTCACCGAACCCCAGCCGCCCGCCGGGCCCCAATAGGGCTTGATCTGCGGGTTGTCCGCTTCCTGCTTGGCCACGTGCCATCCCCTTCGATCTGAACGTTCTTCCCGGCAGTCACGGAACGGGCAAGCCGCCGAATGGTTCACGCTGGGCACTGACGCAGATCAACCAGGAGAGCTTATGTCCCATCCGGTTCGTTTCTCGCCATCCGTCGAACAGCCGGAGGCGGACGAGGCGGAGACGATCCGCCAACTGGAGGAGCAGTTCAGGAAGATCCTGGACATCACCTCCCGGGATTACGGCCATGCCGTCCGCTCGGTGCACGCAAAGGGGCACGGCCTCGCCTCGGGCACGTTCCGGGTGCACGACGGTCTGCCGCCGGAGCTGGCGCAGGGCCTGTTCGCGCGTGCCGGCGAGTTCGAGGCGATCCTCCGCCTGTCCACCAATGCCGGCGACATCCTGGACGATTCGATCTCGCTGCCCCGCGGCATCGCGCTGAAGATCCTGGGCGTGGAGGGCGAGCGCCTGCCGGGTTCGGAAGGCGATACCACGCAGGACCTGATCCTGGTCAACGGGCCGGCCTTTGCCGCTTCCACGCCCAGGCAGTTCCTCGGCAACCTCAAGCTGCTCGCCAGCACCACCGACAAGGCGGAAGGCGCCAAGAAGGTGCTGTCCGCCTTTCTGCGCGGCGCGGAGGCGGCGCTGGAGGCGGTGGGCGGCTCGTCGTCGACCTTGACCACGCTGGGCGGCGCGAAGCCCGTCCATCCGCTGGGCGCGACCTATTACAGCCAGACGCCCTACCGCTACGGCGATTACCTCGCCAAGTTCCAGCTGGTGCCCGTGTCCGGCATCAAGGACTATGCAAACGAGACGATCAATGCCTCGGGCCGCCCCGATGCGATCCGCACAGCCGTGAACGAGCTGATGGTCGAGCAAGGCGGCACCTGGGAGCTGCGCGTGCAATTGTGCACCGATCTCGAGAGGATGCCGGTGGAGGATGCCGCGGTGATCTGGGACGAGAAGGAAAGCCCCTTCCGCACCGTGGCCACGCTCACCGTTCCTCCGCAGATCGCCTGGGAGGATCCGGCGAGCGACCTGCTCGAGGACAAGCTCAGCTTCATGCCCTGGCATGGGCTCCTGGCGCACCAGCCGCTCGGCGGCGTGAACCGGGCGCGGCGCGATCCCTACAGGATGTCTGCCGACTATCGCGGCCGCTTCAACGGCTGCCCGATCCACGAGCCGGCGGCGCTGGCCGACCTGCGGGGCTGAGGCTTGGCGGACGCGCCCGGCTTTCCCGACGGAATCGGCGACGATCATGCCGCGCGCGACCCGGTGCTGCGCCGCCATGCCAGCATCGTCTCGCTGCTGGTGTTCGGGGGATTGCTGCTGGCGGCCCTGCTCGGCACCTTCGGCGGCGGGCGCTCTCCGGTGCGCACCGCGCAAGCGGCTGCGGCAACGCTCACCGTCGCCACGCCCCGCACCTTGCGCAACGGCGTGTTCTTCGAAACGCGGGTCACGGTGACGGCGAGGCGCGACATCGCCAGGCTGGTGCTTGCACTGCCGCCGTCGCTGTGGCGCGACATCACCGTCAACTCGCAGGTGCCGCAAGCCAGCGAGGAGAAGTTCGAGAACGGCCGCTTCGCCTTCGACTATGGCCCGCTGAAAGCCGGCGAGAGCCTGGACGTGAAGATCGACGGCCAGATCAACCCGCCCCTGTTCGGCGGCACCTCGGGCACGATCGCCGTGCTGGACGACAAGGCGGAGCTCGTCTCGCTGCCGGTCACGATGAAGGTCCTGCCCTGATGGACATCGTGCTGCGCGCCACGGCGATGTTCGCGGTCGTGTTCGTGGTGCTGCGGCTGCTCGGCAAGCGCGAGCTGGGGCAGATGACGCCGTTCGAGGTGGTCAGCCTGGTGGTGATCGGCGACCTCATCCAGCAGGGCATCACGCACAACGATTTCAGCGTCACCGGCGCGATGCTGGCGATCTGCACCTTTGCTTTCTGGAGCGTCGCGCTCGGCTGGCTCGCCTACCTCTTCCCGCGCCTGCAGAAGGGATTGCAGGGCAGCCCCCGCGTCATCATCCGCGATGGCCGCTTGCTCGAAGACAATCTCCGCCGCGACCGCATGACGCGCAGCGAGGTGGAGTCGGAAATGCGGCTCGCGGGCATCGGCTCGATGCGCGATGTCGCCTGGGCGATCCTGGAGCCGCAGGGCAAGATCAGCTTCATCAAGCGCGACAGGGATGCGGAGCCGGCCCGGCAGGAGGATAATGACGGGCCGACGGGGTAAGGCAGCGGCGGTTCAGGGAACCACAACGCTGTCTGCTCCCCCGCCAGGGCCGGGTCCCGGTCGGCGAACGCCGCTGGAAGGAACGGCGCGCCCGTCACTTCGGCTTCCGCAACTGGACCCCGGCCTTCGCGGGGGAACCGAGCGCCCTTATCGCCGCGGATCGATCAGGAACTTCTCGCCCGTGGCCCGCCGCGCATAGCGTTGCAGCACCTCGGGGCGCAGCGCATCGGTGAGCCCGATCGTCTCGGTATAGCCGCTGGCGAAGGTGGTGGTCAGCTCCGCCATCACCCGCTCGCGCATGCGCTGCGCCCGCGCCGGGTCGGCGGCGAGGAACGGGGTCAGCAGGAAGCCGCTCACGCTCCAGGCGAAGCCGGCATTGGCGGCCAGTTCGGTGGGCCGGAGGTCGAGCCGGCCATAGATATAGACCTGCTTGTGCGCGGTGGAGCCATAACGGCTGAACGCCTGTCCGGCGCTCGCCGCCTGCTCCATGGCGCCGAGGATGCGCCCGGCGAGCGGCCCGCCGCCCACCGCATCGAACGCCAGCGTCGCGCCGGTTGCCGCCAGCGCCTCCACCAGCGCGCGGCCGAAGCCTTCCGCGGTGCTGTCCAGCACATGGGCGGCGCCCTGGTCCTTGAGCAGGCGCACCTGCTCGGCCGAACGCACGATGTTCACCAGCGGCACGCCGTCGGCCAGGCAGATGCGGTTGAGCATCTGCCCGAGGTTGGAGGCCGCGGCGGTATGCACCAGCGCCTTGTGGCCTTCCGCCCGCATCACCTCGACCATGCCGAGCGCGGTCATCGGGTTCACCGTGGCCGACGCGCCCTGTTCGGCGGAAACACCGTCCGGCAGCACCATGGCCTCGCGCGCGCGCGCCGCGCGGTGGGTGGCGTACATCGAGCCCCCGGCCAGCGCGACGGTCTTGCCGAGCAGCGCCTGCGCCTCCGGCCCGGCCTGCACCACGACGCCCGCGCCCTCATTGCCCACTGGCATGGACTGGCCGGTCCGCGCGGCAAGCGCGCCCATCCGCTGCGGCGGGATCGGGAAAACCAGCGCATCGCCCTCCTGCCGCGCGTCGGCCGGATCGACCGGACCCAGCAGCAGGCCGAGGTCGGACGGATTGATCGGGGTCGCGGCGATCTCCACCACGATGCCGTCGCCAGTGGGAGGCGACAGCTCCTGCTCCGCCAGCGACAGCCGCAAGCTGCCGTCCTCCGTCACTTCGGTACGCAGCTGCTTGGCGATGATCGTGTCGGCCATCCGGGGCATCCTCCATCTGTTTGGAAGAACGGGTACGCTGCCGAAGCACCGTTGCCAAGGGCTGGGGTATTTCCCGTCGTGTGAGAGCGCCAGCTCCTCTGGACCCCGGCGGCGATGGGCGCCGGCCGCAAGCCCGCACGCGCCTCCCCGTTGCCGACGTGCAAGGTTCCGCCTCGCGTTCCCAGGAAGGAGAGAAGAGGTGGGGAGCTTCTGTTGCCCGGCGCTCCCCGTGCCGCTGGAATCCCCTTCTGTTGCCCGGTGGGGTCCGAACCGCGCTATCTTGGAGTAACCTTAGGCCGTGAGGCCCTCAGTTACGCCGCAATCGCGAGTGCTTCGTTATCGTTGGCACTTGTGTGATGGGCCGTCACGGTGGTCCCATTCCGAACGAAAGACGGCGCCTTTCAATACACGTCGATCCTAGTTCGGCCCCATCATGGAAGCTGAGGCATCGTCCCCACGCGTGAAGCGTGGCGCCGAGCGCCTCAGCTCGGATGGTGGAGCCGCCGGGTACCGCCCCCGGGTCCGCTGCATCTATTCTACGCCATGGTTTATCGTCATAGCCGGCGAACCGGCGGAACCGATATAGGCGCTCTCGCCTTTGTCGGGAAGACCCCGCAGCGAAATCGCCGAACGGCCTTTCGCTTGCCACAAATCAAGTCCAGGGCGGCCCGATCATGTTGACCCAGCGTTCCCGGTACGCGCTTCGCGCCATGCTTTTCCTTGCCGAGCAGCCCGCCGCCACGGCGCCGGTGCCGATGAACCGCATCGCGCAGGAAGCCAACGTGCCCCGCAAGTTCCTGGAGCTGATCCTCGCCGACCTGCGCGAGGCCGGGTTCCTGAACTCCACCCGCGGCAAATCGGGTGGCTATCGCCTGGCCCGGCCGACGCACCTCATCTCGCTGGGCGAGATCATCCGCGTGATCGAGGGGCCGCTCGCGCTCGTTCCCTGCGTCAGCCGCACCGCCTATCGCCCGTGCGGCGATTGCAAGAGCGAGGCGGATTGCGCGATCCGCCACGCGATGATGCGCGTGCGCGACGAAACCGCACGCATCCTCGACGGCACCAGCCTGGCGGACGCCACCGCCGAGGAACTGGCGGTCGCCTGACCTTCAGGCCCGAGGACGGGCCTTCAGCTCGTCGCGGATCTCACGCAGCAGGGCGATCTCCACCGGTTCTGGCGCCGGCGGCACCGCCGCTTCCTCCTCGCGCCGCAGCCGCGCCGCCTCGCGCTCGATCAAGGCCGCGGCCTTGTTCACCGCGCGCAGGATCATGAAGATGATGAAGGCGACGATCAGGAAGTTGACCAGCTGCGTGACGAACGCGCCGTAGCCAAGCAGCGGCACGCCCGCCTTCTTCAGCGCGGCATAATCGGTCAGCGAGCCGCCATAGTTCGCCGGCACCGGCCCCAGCGCCACGAAATAGCTGGAAAAATCGAGCCCGCCGAAGATCTTGCCGATGATCGGCATCAGCACGTCGTCGGTCAGCGAGGTCACGATCTTGCCGAACGCCGCGCCGATGATCACGGCCACGGCCAGGTCCAGCACGTTGCCGCGCATGATGAACGCCTTGAACTCCTTCAGCATCGCTTTCGTGTCCTCCTGTTGCTGATCCAGGTTATCCTCACGATTGCCTCTTCGCTAGGGCCCGCAACCGTCCTATATGGATGACACAGGCCATTCGGAGACCCGAGCACATGTCGTCGTTCCGCCCCGTCGTTGTCGTTGCGCTTGCCGCCACCCTGACCGGCTGCGGCATCAACAGCATCCCCACGGCCGAGGAAAATGCCAAGGCGCGCTGGGCCGACGTCCAGAACCAGTATCAGCGCCGCGCGGACCTCATCCCCAATCTCGTCTCCACGGTGAAGGCGGCGGGCGCACAGGAGAAGTCGATCCTGGTCGAGGTGACCCAGGCGCGGGCCGGCGCGAACCGCATCCAGGTGACGGGCGAGCAGCTCACCGATCCGGCGAAGGTCGCCGAGTTCCAGCGCGCGCAGAACGCGGTCACCCTGTCGCTCCAGCGGCTGCAGGAAGCCTATCCGGAGCTGAAGAGCCAGGGCAACTACACTACGCTGATGAGCCAGCTGGAAGGCACCGAGAACCGCATCACGATCGCCCGCAACGATTACAACAGCGCCGTGCAGGCCTATAACACGCAGATCCGCACCTTCCCCAACGCGATCGGCGCCAAGATCTTCTATGGCGCCAAGCCGATGGTGCCGTTCCAGGCGACGACGCCCGGCGCCGACACCGCGCCCAAGGTGGATTTCGGGGGCTGACCCGATGACGCTCCCCTCCCCGGCGAAAGCTGGGGTCCGGTCGCAGTCGGCGGAGGACCGGAAGACCGCCGTTCGCTCCACCCGTCATGCCGGACCCGTTCCGGCATCCACGGTTCCGCACAGGTTTCTGCCGGGGACGGTGCGCGAGTGGCTGGCCGCTTTCCTCAGCGCGCTTGCCGCCCTGTTTCTCCTCGCCGGCCCGGCCGCGGCGCAGACCTTTCCCAAGTTCACCGGCCTGGTCGTGGACGACGCCGGCGTGCTGCCGGAGGCCACCAGGGCGGACCTCACTGCCAAGCTCGAAGCCTTGCAGAAGGACACCAACCGCCAGCTCGTGGTCGCCACCATCCGGGACACGCAAGGCTATCCGCTGGACGAATATGGCTACAAGCTCGGCCGCGCCTGGGGCGTAGGCCTGAAGGACGTGAACAACGGCGCGATCCTGTTCGTCGCGCCCAACAACCCGGCCGGCCAGCGCGGGCCGCGGATCGAGGTCGGCTACGGGCTCGAACCGATCCTCACCGACGCGCTGACCAGCGTGGTCATCCGCCAGCAGATGCTGCCCCGGCTGAAACAAAACAACGACGTTCCCGGCGCGCTCACTGCCGGCACGGACGCGCTGATCCAGCAGCTGCGCGCCTCGCCGGACGAGGCCAAGGCCCGCACCGACGCGGCGGTCGCCGAGTTCAACAAGACGCACCAGCGATCCCGCCAGGGCGCGAGCGGTGGCGGCATCCCGCTCGGCCTGGTGTTCTTCGGCATGGTCTTCCTGTTCCTCGTGCTCGGCCTTGCGCGGCGCGGCAGCGGCGGCGGGCGGCGCTATCGCGGCGATGGCGGCAGCGGCTTGAGCCAGGTGATCCTCTGGTCCGTCGCCAACGAGATCGGCCGCAACGCCTCGCACGGCGGTGGCTGGGGCAGTGGCGGCGGTGGCGGCTGGGGCGGCGGCAGCGACGGCGGCTGGGGCGGCGGCGGTTTCACCGGCGGCGGTGGCGGCTCGTTTGGAGGCGGCGGCGCCTCGGGGGACTGGTGATGCGCCTGTCGGCCGAGGACCATGCCCGCGTCACCGCCGCGGTGGCGGAAGCGGAACTGACCACCGCGGGCGAGATCGTCACCGTGGTCGCGCGACGGTCCGACAGATACCACGACGTTGCCGCGCATTACGGCCTGCTCGCCAGCCTCTTCGTGCTCGCCTTGCTGTCGGTGTGGCCGGGCATTGCGGAGGCCGCGCTGGCGCCGCTCCACGACGAATGGGCGGAGGGCTATGACCTGCGCGCGCTGTTCACCGTCGCGCTGGTGCTGTCCGCGCTGGCCTGGCTCCTGGTGCGCCTGCTGCTCAACGCCCTGCCCTTGCGCCTTGCGCTCACCCCGCGCGCCACCAAGGCGCGCCGCGTTCGCGCCCGCGCGCTGGACCTGTTCCGCACCGCTGCGGAAAAGCGCACGGTGGGCGGCACGGGCGTGCTCCTCTACCTCAGCCTGGACGAGCATCGCGCCGAGCTGATCGCGGACGAGAGCATCCACTCCAAGGTCGCGCCGGAAATCTGGGGCGCAGCGATGGCGGCGCTGGTCGCCGAGGTGAAGCAGGGCCGGCCGGGTGCCGGCATGGCCGAGGCGGTACGCCAGATCGGGCTGGTCCTGGCCGAGCATTTCCCGCGCGCCGACGACGACCGCAACGAACTTCCGGACAGGCTGATAGAATTATGACCGACACGCCCGAACCCGTGTGGGAAGGCAAGTATCTCAAGGTCCTGAAGCAGGGCACCTGGGAATATGCCGGCCGCACGCGCGGCATCCAGGCGGCGGCGATCATCGCCATCCACCAGGGCCAGCTGATCCTGATCGACCAGTTCCGCGTGCCGCTGGGCCGGCGTACGCTGGAGCTGCCGGCGGGGCTGGTCGGCGACGAGACGGAGGGCGAAAGCGTCGAAGCCTCCGCGGCGCGCGAACTGGAGGAGGAAACCGGCTACCGCGCGGAGCGGATCGAGCAGCTCGGCTTCTTTCACGCCTCGCCCGGGATGGTCAGCGAGGGCTTCACGCTGGTCCGCGCCCATGGCCTCACCCGGACCGGCGATGGCGGCGGGGTGGAGGGCGAGGGCATCACCGTCCACCACGTGCTGCTGGCCGAGATCCCCGCCTATATCGAGGCGCGCCGCGCCGAGGGCATGGCGATCGACGTCAAGCTGCTGCTGTTCCTGAGCTCGACGTTTCTGGACTGAGTCCGCGCCTCCACGGCGAACAACAGCGCCCGCTCGTGCTCCCGCGAAGGCGGGAGCCCAGGGCCGCAATCGCGGCGTCCGCAACCGCGGCTCCCGCCTTCTCGTCTACGATACCGGTGCGCCTCGACAACGGCCTCAGCGCCGCACGTCCAGCCCGCCGGCCAGATAGGCATCGATGTCCGCCTGCCGGAACAGCGCCGCATCGCCCGGCAGCGAGTGCTTGAGCACCGTCACCGCCAGGCCGGTGCGCGCCGCATCCTCGATGCCGCCGCCCGAACGCAGCGCATGCAGCACGCCCGCGGCAAAGGCGTCGCCGCCGCCGATCCGGTCGACAATGCCGGCGATCTCCACCTCCGCCGTCTGCGCGACCGCTTCGCGCGTCTCGACGCGGGCGGACAGGCGGTGCAGGTCGACATGCTCCACATGGCGCGCGGTGGAGGCCATGACCTGAAGCTTCGGAAAGGCCGCGAACGCCGCCTCCGCCGCTTCGCGCCGCCGTTCCTCGCCGTCGCTGGAAAAGGTGCGGCCGAGCAGCAGGGCGACATCCTGGTGGTTGCCGAACATCAGGTCGGCATGGGCGACGATGCCCGACAGGATGCCGCGCGGATCGCTGTCCCAGCGTTCCCACAGCTTGCCGCGCCAGTTGCCGTCGAACGAAACCGCGATCCCGCGCGCGGACGCCGCCTCCACCGCCGCCAGGGCGCTGCGAGCGGGCACCGGGCCGAGCGCCGGCGTGATGCCCGACAGGTGGAGCCGGTCGACACCGCTCAGCAGCGTGTCCCAGTCCCATGCCTCCACCGGAGCCTCGGCGAAGGCGGAGTGGGCGCGGTCGTAGATCACTTCCGTTGCGCGCATCCCGGCGCCGGAGGTGACGAAATAGAGCCCCATCCGCTCGCCGGCGAGCTGGATCGCCGACGTGTCCACGCCATGCCCGCGCAAGGTGGTGACCGCCGCGCGGCCCAGGTCATTGTCCGGCACGCGCGTGGCGAAACCCACGGCGTGGCCCAGCCGTGCGAGCTGTGTCGCGACGTTCGCCTCTGCCCCGGCAACCCACACGTCCAGCTTGGGCGTCTGCAGGAGCAGCTCGCGCCCCGGCGGCGAGAGCCGCAGCATGATTTCGCCGAACGCCAGGAACTTGGGCATCGTGTTTCCCCTTCTTGATCCTCCGCGGCGATGCCGGGGAGGGGGACCGCCGCGCCTCGGCGCGGGGGTGGAGGGGCAATGCCGCAAGCGGGACGGCCGTGGCAACGCCCCTCCACCAGCCTATGGCTGGTCCCTTCCCCATCCAAGATGGGGAGGAACTTTCTTCGTCAGCGCGCCAGCCAGCCGCCATCCACCGGCAGCGTCACGCCATGGATGTAATCCGCCGCCGGGGACGCCAGGAACACCGCGGTGCCGGCGATGTCCTTCGGATCGCCCCACCGGCCCGCGGGGATGCGATCGAGAATCGCCTTGCTGCGGTCTGCGTCCGCGCGCAGCGCCTCGGTGTTGTTGGTTTCGATATAGCCCGGCGCGATGGCGTTCACGTTGACGCCCTTGGCCGCCCATTCGTTGGCCAGGATCTTGGTGATGCCCGACACGCCGTGCTTCGCGGCGGTGTAGCTCGGCACACGGATGCCGCCTTGGAAGGACAACAGGGAGGCGATGTTCACCACCTTGCCGCGCCCCTGCGCCAGCATGTGCTTCGCCGCCGCCTGGGTCAGGAAGAACAGGGTCTTCAGGTTGGTGTCCATCACCGCATCCCAGTCCGCCTCGGAGAACTCCACCGAGTCCGCGCGGCGGATGATGCCGGCATTGTTGACCAGGATGTCGATGCCGCCCAGCTCGGCCACGGTGGTGGCAACCACCTCCTCGACCGGCGCGGTGCTCGACAGATCGGCCTTGATCGACACGAACTTGCGGCCGGTCGCTTCGACCAGCGTCCTGGTTTCGGCGGGCTCGGAGCGGCCCGCCACCGCGACGTCGGCGCCTGCCCCGGCAAGGGCGACGGCGATCGCCTGGCCGATGCCGGTGTTCGCGCCGGTGACGAGGGCGCGGCGCCCGGTGAGATCGAAGGGGGTGGTCATGCTTCACTCGCTAACTCCCCTCCCTGGAAGGGAGGGGTCGGGGGTGGGTCCTGTCCGGGCGGTACGGCGGCGATCGAACCCGCGGCTTCCGCAGCGCGAGCACTCCACCCACCCCCAGCCCCTCCCTTTGCAGGGAGGGGAGCAGTTCGGCCTTACGCCAGCTGGCAGATATCCAGCACGTGCATGTCGGTATAATCCTGGTTCTCGCCGGCCATCGCCCAGATGAAGGCATAGGACTTCGTGCCCGCGCCCATGTGGATCGACCAGGGCGGGGAGATCACCGCTTCCTCGTTCTGCATCACGATGTGGCGGGTGGCCTCGCCCTCGCCCATGAAGTGCATCACACGGTCGGTGTCGAGATTGTCGAGCTCGAAGTAGAAATAGACCTCGCTGCGGCGCTCGTGGATGTGCGGCGGCATGGTGTTCCACACCGAGCCTTCCTTCAGCACCGTCAGCCCCATCACCAGCTGCGCGGAGTCGCAGATGCCCGGGATCACCATCTGGAAGATCGTGCGCTCGTTCGATTCGGCCAGGCTGCCGCGCTCCAGCGCGGTCGCGTCCTTGGTGGAGATCAGCTTGGTCGCGAACGCCTTGTGCGCCGGGCAGGACGCCAGGTAGAAACGCGCGCCCTCGCCGGCGAATGCCACGTCCCTGGCGCCCATCGTCACGTACAGGCAGTCCTTGTTGCCCAGCGTGAAGGTCTCGCCGTCGACGGTGACGGTGCCTTCCACCTTGCCGACATTGACGACGGCCAGCTCGCGGCGCTCCAGGAAGGGGTGCCCGGCGGCGGACGCCGGCTCGGTCTGGTCGGGCAGCTTCACCGCACCGCCGGCCACCGCGACGCCGCCGATCACGAAGCGCTCGGCATGCGTGTAGTTCAGCACGCACTCGCCATCGCGGAACAGGTCCTGGATCAGGTAGCGGTCGCGCAGCTCGTCGTTGGAGACGCACTCCATCATGTCGGGATGGGTCGCGTAGTAGGTGCGTTCGAACATGTGAAACTCCGTTTCAGATATCAGGTTGCCTGCGCTGCCGGGGCCGATTGGTCAACCCGGTAGGCGCGCCGGACGAGGGTGGAGGTGAGATCCGTGGCCAGCTCGGCGGCTTCCCAATCCTCCAGTCGCCCCTCGGCGACCAGGCGGGCGAGAAAGGCGCAGTCGACGCGCCGCGCGACATCGTGCCGCGCGGGGATCGACAGAAAGGCGCGGGTGTCGTCGTTGAAGCCCACCGTGTTGTAGAAGCCGGCGGTTTCCGTCGTCATCTCGCGAAAGCGGCGCATGCCTTCGGGTGAGTCATGGAACCACCAGGACGGCCCCAGCTTCAGGCAGGGGTAATGGCCGGCCAGCGGGGCCAGCTCGCGGGCATAGGTCGATTCGTCCAGCGTGAAGAGGATGATCGCCAGGTCCGTCTCGGTGCCGACCACGTCGAGCATCGGCCTGAGCGCGTGAACATAGTCGGTGCGGCCGGGAATGTCGGCGCCCTTGTCGCGCCCGTGGCTGGCGAACAGGCCGGCATTGTGGTTGCGCACGGAACCGGGATGGATCTGCATCACCATGCCGTCGTCGCGGCTCATCTTCGCCATTTCGGTGAGCATCTGCGCGCGGAACAGCTCGGCATCCGCGGGCGTCCAGCTTCCGCCTACGATGCGACCGAACAGCGCCTCGCACTCCGCGGGTGAAAGGTTGGCGGTGGCCGCCGTCGGATGGCCGTGGTCGGTCGCCGTTGCACCCATCGAGCGGAAGAACGCGCGGCGGTTGCGATGCGCGGCAAGATAGCCCTGCCAGCCGTGCACGTCCTCGCCGGTCAGCTCCCCGAAAGCCGCCAGCGCGCCGGCGAACTGCTCGTGCTCCACGTCGATCACGCCGTCCGGGCGATAGGTGGTGACGACGCGCCCGCCCCAGCCGGAGCGACGGATCGCGGCATGGTGCGCCAGATCGTCCTGCGCGCCCTCGGTGGTGGCGAGGAAGTCGATGCGGAAGCGGTCGAACAGCGCGCGCGGGCGGAAGGCGTCGCTCGCCAGCTTCTCCGCGATCGTATCGTAATAAAGGTCGGCCGTGTCCGCCTCCAGGCGAACCGCCATCCCGAATACTTCGGCAAAGGCGTGGTCGAGCCACAGGCGCGACGGCGTGCCGCGGAACAGGTGATAGTTGGCGGCGAACAACGCCCAGGCCGCCCGCGGGTCGGTCGCCGGCACGCCCCCCTTGTGCGGCACGCGCAGCGCATCCAGGCTCACACCCTGGCTGTAGAGCATGCGATAGAGGTAATGGTCCGGCGCCAGCAGGAGCTCGGTGGCGTTGGTCCAGTTCGCATCCGTCGCGAACCAGGCCGGATCGGTGTGGCCATGGGGGCTGACGATCGGCAGGTCGGCGATCTCGCGGTACAGGTCGCGCGCGATCGAGCGGCTATGCTCGTCCGCCGGAAACAGGCGATCGGGATCCAGCGTCAACGGACGGGCCATTCCATCCTCCCTTCATCAAGGCCGCCGATTGGCGATCGACCAACTGGTAACCGGTGTCAGCATTACTTGCAACCGCCCGCACAGCCTCAATCGGCGGGTGGCGGCGCAACCGAGGCCCGGCGGATCAGCGTGGAAAGAAAGCGGCTCGGCTCCTCCACCTCCTGCTCCCCGCCGATCAGCTTCAGCGCGGCGGTCCGCGCCATGGAGATGCTCGGCCAGCGCACGGTGGTGAGCGGCGGCCACAGATGCGCGGCGATCGGCGTGTCGTCGAAGCCGATCACCGACAGGTCGCGCGGCACGTCCAGTCCGCGCGCGCGGGCGGCATGAACGAGGCCGGCGGCCATTTCGTCATTGGCGCAGAAGATCGCGGTGGGACGCGGCGACAGGTCGAGCAGCCTCTCGCCGGCTTCCTGCCCGGATTCGAAGGTATAACTGCCCTGCGCGATCCACGAGCGCGGGAGCGCCAGTTCCGCCGCGGCGACGGCCTCCTCGAACCCCGCCCGGCGCTCGGCTGCGGAGAGGAAGCCGTCCGGCCCCGCGACATGGCCGATGCGGCGATGCCCCTGCTCGACCAGGTAGGACACGGCGTGGCGCACGGCCTCCCGATCGTTGGAGGCGACGGTGCTCGCCGGGTCGCCGGCCACCGCGCTCATCCGCACATGGCGGCATCCCAGCGCCCGGCAGAGGTCCACCACCGGCGGGAGATCGCCCACCGGCGGCATCAGCAGCACGCCGAACGGCCGCTGCCGCTCGATAAAGGCGCGCAGGTCGTCCAGCATCGTCGGCGATCCGCGGCGCACCGGCCGCACCACCAGCTCGAATTCGGAGCCGGCGACGCCTTCCAGCAGGCCTTGCTGCACGTTCATCACGGTTTGCGCGTTGGGATTGTCGTGCACCAGCGCGATCAGGAAGTTGCGGCGCAGGGCCAGCGCGCGCGCCTGCGGGTTGGGAACATAACCAAGCTCGGCGATCACCTGTTCGACGCGGCGGCGCGTCTCCTCGCCGAGCAGCGCGGACCGGTTGATGACCCGGCTGACGGTTTTCTTGGAAACGCCGGCGAGCCGCGCCACGTCGTTGATCGTCGCCTGTCCGCCGCTGCGCTCCATGCCGATGCTGTAGCCCGGCGGGCGGCAACCGCAAAGCTTGCCCTGTGCGCGCCCGCAGTTCATAAGGAAACCGGTTACCCACGGGAGAGAGATGGTGGCGCGGGCGGTACGCGTGAGCGCGGGCGACAATGTCGCGACACTGCTGCAGGATTGCGCCGCGGGCGAGCCGGTGGAGGCTGGCGACGCGTCCGTGGTCGCGCGCGAGGCCGTGCCGCGCGGTCACAAGATCGCCCTGGGCCGGATCGAGGCGGGGCAGGAGGTCGTGAAGTTCGGCTTCCCGATCGGACGGGCACAGCGCGCGATCGGCGAAGGGGAACACGTCCATTCCGCCAATCTGGGCACCGCCCTGGCGGGCACGCTGGACTATGCCTTCCGACCGTCCGCGCCCCTTGCTCCTCCCTCGACAGGCGCAACCACCTTTCGCGGCTATGTCCGGCCGGACGGGCGGGTAGGCACGCGCAACGAGATCTGGGTGCTGCCGACGGTGGGCTGCGTCGCGCGCACCGCGCAGCGCATCGCCGCGGCGGCTGCCGCCAGCCATGCCGGCCGGATCGACGGCGTGCACGCCTTCACCCATCCCCATGGCTGCTCGCAGCTCGGCGACGACCTGGGCGGCACCCGCGCGATCCTGACGGCGCTGGCCGATCATCCGAACGCCGGCGGCGTGCTGATCGTCGGGCTCGGCTGCGAGGAGAACCAGCTTTCCGGGATCCTCGCCGCGCTGCCGGAAGCGCGGCGTCCGTTCGTGCGCACGCTCGTCACCCAGCTCGCCGGCGACGAGCAGGCGGAGGGGGAAAGGCTGGTTGCCGAGCTGGTCGGGATCGCGTCGCAGGCAAGGCGGGAGGAGGTCGGGCTCGACCGGCTGGTGCTGGGCGTGAAATGCGGCGGCTCGGATGGCCTTTCCGGCCTCACCGCGAACCCGCTGGTCGGCCGCATGAGCGACCGCGTCGCCGGCGCCGGCGGAAGCGTGCTGCTCACCGAGATCCCCGAAGTGTTCGGCGCCGAGCAGATCCTGATGAACCGCGCCGCCGACGAGCAGGTTTTCGCGCGCGTGGTCGGGCTGGTCAACGGCTTCAAGCGCTACTTCCTGGACCACGGCCAGCCGGTGTCGGAGAACCCCTCGCCCGGCAATGTCGCGGGCGGCATCACCACGCTGGAGGAAAAGTCGCTCGGCGCGGTGCAGAAGGGCGGACAGGCGACCGTCACCGACGTGATCGGTTACGGCGGGCAGGTGAGCCGGCCCGGCCTCACCCTGCTGGAGGCGCCGGGCAACGACGCGGTTTCCTCCACCGCGCTGGCCGCGGCGGGGGCGACCGCGATCCTGTTCACCACCGGCCGCGGCACGCCGCTCGGCTTTCCCGTGCCCACGGTGAAGATCGCTTCCAACAGCGACCTGGCGGCACGCAAGCCCGGCTGGATCGACTTCGATGCCGGCCGCGCGCTGGAGGACGGGCTCGACGCCACCGCCGAGGCGCTGCTCGCCCGCATCGCTGCCATCGCCAGCGGCGAGGAAACCGCGGCCGAGCGCAACGACGAGCGCGAGATCGCCATCTGGAAGCGCGGAGTGACGCTGTGAACCGATTGTCGCGCGCCACCCTGGGCCAGGTGCCGGAGGCGATCCCCGCGCCCCGCCAGCGACCGGAGCCGCAGATCGGCATCGTGCATTTCGGCCCCGGCGCATTCCACCGCGCGCATCAGGCCGCCTATGTCGACACGCTGCTCGCGCACGATCCGCGCTGGGGCATCGCCGCCGTCTCCCTGCGCAGCCGTGGCACGGTGGCGGCGCTCGCCGGGCAGGACGGGCTCTACACGCTGGCGGTGCGCGACACGGAATCGTCGATGCGCGTGATCGGCGCGCACCGGCGCTTCCTGGCACCCGATGAGGCGCCGGCGGTGCAGGCGTTGCTGGCCGACCCGGCGGTGCGGCTGGTCACCTCCACCGTGACCGAGAAGGGCTATTGCCTGGCCCCGGACGGCACGCTGGACCTGGCGCATCCCGACATCGCCCACGACCTCGCCGGAACGGACGTGCCACGCAGCCTGATCGGCTGGCTGGTCGCAGGGCTCGCCGCCCGGCGCGGGGCGAGGCTCGCGCCGTTCGTGCCGATGCCGTGCGACAATCTCGCCAGCAACGGCCGCAAGCTGCACGCCGCTTTGGTCGCGTTCGCCCGCGCGCGCGACACCGATCTGGCCGACTGGATCCACGGCGAGGTGCGCGTGCCCTGCACCATGGTCGATTCCATCACGCCGGCCGCCGACGATGCGCTGTACGCGGCGGTTGCCGCCGAACTCGGGCTGGAGGATCGTGCCGCCGTGCAGCGTGAGGCCTTCACGCAATGGGTGATCGAGGATGTGGGCGTGCCGCTCGGCCCCGATCTCGCCTCGGCCGGGGCGACCCTCACCGCCGATGTCGCGGGATATGAGAAGGCCAAGCTGCGCATCCTCAACGGCGCGCATTCCACCCTGGCCTATGCCGGGCTGCTGCGCGGCCATGCCAGCGTCGCCGAGGCGATGGGCGATCCCGCGCTTGCCGCCTTTGTGGAAGCGATGCTGCGCGAGGAAGTGCAGCCGATGCTACCGCCGGTCGCCGGGCTGGACCTCGATGCCTATCGCGCGGCGGTGCTGCAGCGCTTCCGCAATCCGGTGATCGTCCACCGGCTCGACCAGATCGCGATCGACGGCTCGCAGAAGCTGCCCTATCGCCTGGGCGACACGCTGGCCGCGAACCGTGCGGCCGGGCGGATGCCCGCGCGGGCGGCGGCGGCGCTCGGCTGCTGGGTGGCGTTCCTGGCGCAGCGCACGCGGACAGGCACCGCCATCGCCGATCCGCACGGCGAGGCGTTGGCGCGCCTCGCGCAGGGCTCGCCGCGCGAGATCGTGCGCCGACTGGCGGAAGCGGGGATCGGCCTGCCCCCTGCCCTGCTCGAGGACGCACCCTTGCTGGCGGCGGTGGAGGCATCGGCACAGGCGGCGGCGGACGGAAACTGGCCGCAGGTCTTCACCGCCGAATAACAATCGCACCACAAGGGCCCGGCAAGAGGCCAGACACAAGGAAGAGGCAAGCGCATGGCCACGCAGGATCTGAAAGACGCGATCGCCGCCGAACCGGTGGCCGCGCCCGCGGTATCCGCGGTGGGGCGATACCGGTGGATGATCTGCTCGCTGCTGTTCGCGGCCACCGCGATCAACTATGTCGACCGGCAGATGATCGGGGTGCTGAAGCCCACGATCTCCAAGGAGCTCGGCTGGTCGGAAACGACCTATGCCGACATCGTCTTCTGGTTCCAGTGCGCCTATGCGCTGGGTTATCTCACCTTCGGCCGGCTGGTGGACGCGGTGGGCGCCCGGATCGGCTATTCGATCGCGTTCGTCGTATGGACCCTCGGCCATACCTTGTGCGGATTCGTGAACAGCGCGTTCCAGTTCTCGGTCGCCCGCTTCATCCTGGGCATCGGCGAAAGCGGCAATTTCCCCAGCGGCATCAAGTCGGTGACCGAGTGGTTTCCCGCCAGGGAGCGCGCGTTCGCCACCGGCGTGTTCAACGCCGGCTCGAATGTCGGCGCGATCATCACCCCTCTGGTCGTCCCGGCGCTGACCATCGCCTATGGCTGGCGCATGACGTTCGTCGTCACCGGCGCGGCGAGCCTCGTCTGGCTGGTCGCCTGGATCGCGCTGTACCGGCGCCCGCGCGAATCGACCAAGGTTTCCGCCGCGGAACTCGCCTATATCGAGAGCGATCCCGCCGATCCCGTCGGCAAGGTCGGCCTGGGACGGATCATGCGCTGCAAGGAAACCTGGGGCTATGCCTTCAGCCGCTTCCTCATCGATCCGGTCTGGTGGCTGTTCCTGTTCTGGACGCCCGACTTCCTGGGCAAGACCTATGGCCTCGATCTCAAGAATTTCGGGCCGCCGCTCGTCGCCATCTACGTGATCTCGGACGTCGGCAGCATCGCCGGCGGCTGGGCCTCGTCGCGGCTGATGAAGCGCGGCTGGTCGGCGAACGCCGCGCGCAAGACGGTGCTGTTCGCCTGCGCGCTGCTGGCGATGCCGATCGTGACCGCGCAATATATCTCCAGCCTGTGGCTGGCGGTGGCGGTGGTGGGACTGGCGACGGCGGCGCACCAGGCGTTCTCCGCCAATCTCTACACGATCCCGTCCGACCTGTTCCCGCGCGGGGCGGTCGGCTCCGTGATCGGCATCGGCGGCACGGTGGGCGCGATCGGCGGCATGCTGATGGCCAAGTTCGTCGGCCAGGTGCTGGAGACGACCGGCAGCTATTCGCTGATCTTCGCGGTGGCGGGCGGGGCATACCTGCTGGCGTTTCTGCTGCTGCAGGCGCTTTCGCCGCGATTGGCGCGAGTGACCGTCTAGCCGCATGGCCCTGTACGCAGTCGCGATCGGCAGCAACCGCCGCGGGCGGCATGGCGGCCCGCAGGCGGAGGTGCGGGCCGCCCTTGCCGCGCTCCGGCCCGTGGCCGTCGCTCCCCTGCTGCCGTCGGCGCCGCTCGGCCCGTCGACGCGCCGCTTCGTCAACACCGCGGCGCTGATCGACACGGACGAGGAGCCCCCCGCTTTGCTCGCCCGGCTGAAGCGGATCGAGCGCGATTTCGGCCGGCGTGCCGGACGGCGGTGGGGCGCACGGGTGATCGATCTGGATATCGTGTTCTGGTCCGGGGGAGCCTTTGCCGCACCGGGCCTGTGCGTGCCGCATCCGGCCTTTCGCGAGCGTGGTTTCGTGCTGGAGCCGCTGCTGCACATCGCCCCGCACTGGCGCGATCCGCTGACCGGCCGGACCGTGCGCCAGCTGGCGCATCGGCTCCGCGCGGTTGACCGGCGTCCGGCACGCGCCTAATCGGCGGCGCTTGGGCGAGCCCGTAGCTCAGTTGGTAGAGCAACGGACTTTTAATCTGTAGGTCCCGGGTTCGAGCCCCGGCGGGCTCACCACTCTCTTCCTGACGGATCCGCCGGACTGCGGCCGACCGCCACGCGAAGGCCTTGCCGCGGGCCGGGCGCGCGGTAGGATCGGTCATGCATCCCGAACTGCCCGCCGCCGAACCCGCCTCCTCGCGTGCGCCAGGCCCGCTGCTTGCCGCCGGCGTCGCGGCGGCTGGACTGGGCCTGGTGCTCGGGATCGGCGCGCTGGCGGGGCAATCCGCGTTCAGCTTCGACCGCCGCGTCCTCGCCGCGCTGCGCCTGCCGGGACCGGGCGCCCATCCGATCGGCCCGGAATGGCTGCACTGGGCCATGCTCGACATCACCGCCCTCGGCAGCTCCACCGTGCTGACGCTGGTGGTTCTCGCCGCGGTCGGGCTGCTGCTGGCCGAGCGGCTGTGGCTCACCGCAGCGCTGGTGGCAGCCGGCACGATCAGCGGATCGTGGATCGTCACGCTGGTGAAAGGCCATGTCGCGCGCGCCCGGCCGGACCTGATCGACCGCCTTACCGAGGCAAGCGGCATGAGCTTTCCCAGCGGCCATGCAACGAACAGCGCGATCATCTACCTGACGGTCGCCGCCCTCCTGACGCAGACGACACCCGGCCGTCATGTGCGCGCCTATATCTTCGTCCTGGCCGTGCTGCTGGTCGGCCTGATCGGGATCAGCCGCATCTATCTGGGCGTGCACTGGACGAGCGACGTGATGGCCGGCTGGAGCTTCGGCACGATCTGGGCGCTCGCCTGGTGGCTTGCGGGCGCGCGGGCGCGGGCGGCGCTCCGCCACTGAGGAGACTTTGTAACAAACATCTTGTTACAGTGTAACATAACGTATAGCGCAGCGCAGCATCATTTCCCGGAGTCCCCCGCCCATGCTGAAGCCTGCGCTGCTCGTCACCTCCATCCTTGTCGCCGCGCCCGCCCTCGCCCAGGCGCAAGCCGCGCCGGAGGGAGCCGGCGGCGGCGGCCAGCACGTTTCCACCCGTGACCAGTCGGGCGACGTGATCGTCACCGCGCCGATCCGCCAGAGCGAGACGGACGTGCTCGCCGGCACCTCCGTGATCCATGGCGAGGAACTGGCGCGCGAGTTGCGGCCGACCATCGGCGAGACGCTGGCGCGCCAGCCCGGCGTGTCCGCCACCTCCTTCGGCCCCAGCGCCTCGCGGCCCGTGCTGCGCGGCTTCCAGGGCGACCGCATCCGCGTGCTGACCGACGGCATCGGCGCGATCGACGTGTCCAACACCTCGGTGGACCATGCGGTGGTGATCGACCCGCTGCTCGCCGAGCGGGTGGAGGTGCTGCGCGGGCCGTCCGCGCTCCTCTTCGGTTCCTCGGCGATCGGCGGCGTGGTCAACGTGATCGACCGCCGCATCCCGCGCTCGGTGCCGGAGAACGGCTACCGGGTGAGCGGCATCGCCGGCTATGGCTCGGCCGCGGACGAGCGCTCGATCGGCGGCGCGGGCGACGTGGCGATCGGCAAGCAGTTCGTGCTGCACGCCGACGGCTCCTACCTGAAGGCGGACGACCTGCGCATCGGCGGCTATGCGTTGACGCCGTTCCGCCGCAGCCAGGCGCTCGCCGCCGCCGGCCAGCCGCAGGAAGTGGAGGACGGCGAGGAGCCGATCGACTTCGCCGCCTCCGCCCGCATCAGGAACCGTTTGCCCAACACCGCCGCGGAAACCTGGACGGCCGGCGTCGGCGCTTCGATCATCACCGACAATGGCAGCTCGCTGGGCGTCAGCTACAGCCATTATGACAGCCTCTACGGCGTGCCCGTCCGCTACGCCACCGACGTCGGCCAGGAGCAGGAAGCGCCGCGGCTCGACATCGCGCAGGACCGCGTCGACCTGCGCGCCGAGGTGAACACCGGCGGCGGCTTCTTCGACCAGATCCGCCTGCGCGCCGGACAGGCGACGTACCGCCACTACGAACTGGAGGACACCGGCGAGATCGGCACCGCCTTCTACAACAAGGGCCTCGAAGGCCGGCTGGAGCTGGTCCAGGCGCAGCGCGGGCCATGGCAGGGCGCCAGCGGCGTCCAGTATTTCAGCCGCGACTTCAACGTGGAGGGGGAGGAGGCATTCCTGCCGAAGAACTCCACGGAGCAGGTCGGCGTCTTCACGCTGCAGCAATACAGCACCGGCAGCTTCAAGGCCGAAGGCGGATTGCGGTTCGAACATTCGGACCTGTCGGCCTCGCCGCAAGGTGGCGACCTGCGCTTCTTCGACGGCCGCCGCTCGTTCGATGCGGTCAGCGGCTCGCTGGGGGCCAGCTACGCGCTGTCGGACAGCATCCGCGTCGGCCTGAACGGCTCGCGCACGGAGCGCGCGCCTTCCGCGGAGGAGCTGTTCGCCAACGGCGCGCATGCCGGCACCCAGGCCTATGAACTCGGCAACCCGAACTTCGAGCTGGAAAAGAGCTGGGGCCTGGAGGCGACGCTGCATGCGCACGGGCAAGGCTACAGCTTCGATGCCTCCGCTTTCTACAACTGGTTCGACGGCTATATTTCCGAGAACCAGGTGGATTCGAGCGTGTGCGAAGCGGCGGCCGCTCCGTCCGGGCGCGAGGTGGACCTGCCCTGCTTCCAGTCGATCCAGCGCAAGGCGCGCTATTGGGGCTTCGAGGCGGAAGGCTCGGTGAACCTGTTCCGCGCCGGCGCCTTCCGCATCAACGCCGATGCGCTGGGCGATTACGTGCGCGCCAGCATCGTCGATCAGGGCCCGGTGCCGCGTATCCCGGCGGGCCGCGTGCTCGGCGGCCTGGAGGCGCAGTCCGATCTCGTCACCGGCCGCGTCGAGGTGGAGCACGTCTTCCGCCAGGAACGCATCGCTGCGTTCGAGACGGAAACGCCCGCCTACACCATGACCAACGCCTCCGTGCAGCTGAAGCCGTTCGCGTCCAGCCCCGGCACCATCCTGACGCTCAGCGCCAACAACATCTTCGACGTGAACGCGCGGCGTGCGGCGAGCTTCCTCAAGGATTTCGCCCCGCTGGCCGGCCGCGACTTCCGCGCGTCCTTGCGCTTCAGTCTCTGACGTCACCCCGAACCAAGCCGGAGTCCCGCTACCTGCTGCGCCAAGGGCAGAGGCGGAATCCCGGCTCGAAGCGGAGATAACGAGACTGTTGCGATCACCGGACGGCGAACCTTAGCTCCCCTCCCTGGAAGGGAGGGGTTGGGGGTCGGTGGACGCTTGCGAGATCGCTTCGAGGATCGACGCCGCCACTCCGCGAGCGTTCTCCCGCACCTCGCTGTTCCAGAAGCGCAACACGGTCCAGCCTTCGGCGTTCAGGTAAGCAGTGCGCTGTTCGTCCCGGGTCACCTGATCGGCGTGGTGTCCGCCATCCAGTTCGACGGCAATGCGCGCCGATCGGCATGCAAGATCGACGATGTAGTGGCCGGCGACGAGTTGCCGCGTCAACCGCGGTCGGCTCTCCCGCAAAAGCGACCACAAGGCGCGTTCCTCTGCCGTCGCCTCTCGTCGCAGACGCCGCGCATTGCGCGTCAGTTCCGGCGGCGTGCGTTGCATCGGCTCCCTCTACCGAGCATCCGGCGTGGGTCACCCACCCCCGACCCCTCCCTTTCAGGGAGGCGAGTGACTTCCCTCGATTGACCGAACGAGGGCATCCTTAGCCTCTTGGCAAAGTCAGCGGCCCTGCAACCCCGCGATCGCCTCCGCGAGCGGTGCCACGTCCGCCTCGCTCTGGTCCCACGAAGTGACGAGCCGCACCTCGCCTTCCGCCCAATCGTAGAAGTCGAAGCCCTGCGCCCGCAGCGTCGCGGCCTCGGCCGGCGTCATGCGCAGGAACAGCTCGTTGGCCTCCACCGCATGGATCTGCCGATCTCCCGCCGCGCGCGCCAGCAGGGTAGCCGCCGCATTCGCCGCCCGCGCATTCTCGATCCACAGGTCGTCCTCCAGCATCGCCAGCACCTGCGCCGCGAGATAGCGGCCCTTGGACAGGAGCAGCCCCGCCCGCTTGCGCCGGATCAGCGTCGCCTCCGCCAGTTCGGGCCGGAAGAACACGAGGCACTCGGCGTTCATCCCACCGTTCTTGACGAAGCCGAAGCTCAGCACGTCCACGCCCGCGCGCCACGTCAGGTCCGCCGGCGCGCAGCCCAAGGTCGCCACCGCATTGGCGAACCGCGCGCCGTCCATGTGGAAGCCGAGCCCGCGCGCCTTCGCCAGCTCGCCGATCGCCGCCACCTCGGCGGGCGTGTAGACGCGGCCATATTCCGTCGCGTTGGTGATCGACACCGCGTGCGGCTGCACCCGGTGCACGTCGTTGGCGATGGCATCGACCACCGCGCGGATGCTGTCGGGCGTCAGCTTCGCGCCGTCGCCCTCGCCCAGCAGCAGCTTGGCCCCGTGGGTATAGAATTCCGGCGCGCCCGCCTCGTCGTTCTGGATGTGCGCGTCGCGGTGGCAGACGACCCCGCCATAAGGCGGGCAGAGCGCGGCGAGCGCCAGGCAGTTCGCCGCGGTGCCGCTCGGCACCCACAAGGCGCGGACTTCCGTGCCGAACAGGTCGCCCAGCGCCCCGTCCAACCGCTTGCTCCACGCATCGCCGTCATAAGCGGTGTCGAGCCGGTCGGCAGCGTGCAGTGCCTGGAACACCGCGGGATGCACCGCGGCGGCATTGTCGGAGAAGAAGCGCATGGATGTTCCCGGTTCAGTCTTCGTCGGTGGTGATGGACTCGCGACCGGGCGTGAAGCGCTCCTCCCGGCGACGATCCCGGCGGCGATCGTCCTCTTCGTCCCCGTTCTCGTCCTCGATCGCTTGCGCACGCTCGCGGTCGCCGCGGTTGAGCTCGATCGAGCCGTCGCGGTTGACGCGCACGTTCATGCCGAAGCCGTTGAACTCGCCTTCGAGGCCTTGCGCATCGGGAGCGTCAGGCTCCTCCACCACGTTGTCGGCGTCGGGATCGACCACGTTGTCCGGCTCGGCCACGGGCACCTGCTTGGCCCCGACGCCCAATGCCTGCTGCATGAAATCGCGCCACACGCGCGCGGGAATGCCGCCGCCGTGCAGGCCTTCGTTGGGGGTGTTGTCGTCATTGCCGACCCACACGCCGCAGACCAGGCCGTTGGCGAAGCCGACGAACAGCGCGTCGCGGCTGTCCTGCGTGGTGCCGGTCTTGCCATAGGTCGGCACCTCCAGCGCGGACTCCCGCCCCGTGCCCTCCTCAGCCGAGGCGGAGAGCAGGTCCAGCATCTCGTCATGCACCTGCTTGGGATAGGTGCGCTGCCCGCCGGCGATCGACTGCAGCCAGCCGCGCTCGCGCTCCTGCTCCACCCCGCGCGGCCGCACCGGATAGCTGCCCGCCGCGATCGAGGCGTAGGCGCTGGTCAGCTCCAGCAGCGACATGCCCGAGGTGCCGAGCGCGATGCTCGCCTCCTGCGCCAGCGGGGACTGCACGCCGAGCTCCTTGGCCACGCGCCGCACGGTGTTGTAGCCGACGTCCTGGATCAGCCGCGCCGCCACCACGTTGGAGGACTTGGCGAACGCATGCCGCAACGTGATCTCGCCTTCATAGCGCCCGTCGACGTTCTTCGGGCTCCAGTCGGCGATGGTCACCGGATTGTCGTCGAACCTGGTGTCCGGCGTGTAGCCCTTCTGCATGGCGGCGAGATACAGGAACAGCTTGAACGCCGAGCCCGGCTGACGCTTCGCCTGGGTCGCGCGGTTGAACGGGCTCTGCGCGTAATCCTTGCCGCCGACCATCGCGACCACGCGCCCGTCCGGCCGCATCGCGACCAGCGCGATCTGCGCTTCCTTCAGCCCGGCGCGCTTCACCGATTTCTCCGCCGCCTTCTGCAAATCGCGGTCCAGCGTGGTCTTTACCGTCGACTCGCTGGCGATCTCGCCGGCCGCCTCTCGCGCTTCCGGCAAGACCCAGTCGGCGAAATAGGTGCCGTCGGGCAGCTGCTCGGTCTTGTCCGGCACGATGCGCGCGGGCGAAACGTCCGCGCCTTCCGCCCTGGTCAGGAAACCGGCATCCACCATCGCTGCGACGACCAGCTTCTGCCGTTCGCGCGCGCCCTTGAGGTTGCTTGTCGGCGCGAGCTTGGACGGCGCCTTGACCAGGCCCGCCAGCATGGCCGCCTGCGCCACGGACAATCGCTGCGGCGTGCGGTCGAAATAATGCTTGGCCGCCGCGGTCAGGCCATAGACGTTGTCGCCGAAATAGACGTTGGACAGGTAGCGCGAGAGGATCTGGTCCTTGCTCAGCCACGCCTCCAGCCAGAAGGCGATCAGCACTTCGCGCAGCTTGCGCGTGTAGGTGCGGTCCGAATCGAGGAACGCGTTCTTCGCCAGCTGCTGCGTGATGGTGCTCGCGCCCTGGCTGCGGCCGTCGGACGAGACGTTGTGGAACACCGCCCGCGCCACGCCGCGCGGATCGACGCCCCAGTGGCTGCGGAAGCGACGGTCCTCGATCGCCAGGAACGCATCCGTCACATGCGCGGGCAGCCGGGTCGAATCGACCGGCGCCCCGATGATCGCGCCGCGCCGGGCGATCGGCGTGCCGTCCGCCGCCAGCAGGGTGATCGATGGCGGCGTCGGCGGCTCGAGGCTCTTGGACAAGGGCGCGGTGAACGTCAGCCAGGCGACAGCGGCCACGAACAGCACGATGAACGCCGCCAGCCCGCGCACCAGCCAGCGGCGCACGAGCCGGCCGCGGCTCGGCCGGTCGTACGGCGCGTTGGCCGCATCCCAGGCAAGCTCGTCCGGTTCTTCCGGCGGCAGCGGGGCATTGTCGAGTGGGGCGAAGGGATAGGGACGCACGCTTGAACCGCGAAACCTTCGAGAGAAACGAGGAGCTGTATTACTTCACTAGAGCAGCGGCGGCAAGTCGCTGGCACCCGGCGCTTATACGCGCTCCGGCGGGCCGCGCCAGCATTTGCGGCAGGCGCCCGGCCCCGCTAGGAGGGCTGCATGTCCGCCTTCCAGCCCCTTGTTGTCGGTATCGGCGGCACGATCGGTGCATTGTCCTCCACCGAACGCGCGTTGAAGATCGCGCTGGATGCCGCCGCGCAGGAAGGCTTTCGCACGCAATTGTTCGGCGGCGATGCCATGGCCCGCCTGCCCCTTTACGACCCGCGCGCGACCGCCCGCACGCCGGACGAGCGCGCGTTCGTGGATGCCGTGCGCGAGGCGCAGGCGGTGATCATCGCCTCGCCGGGCTATCACGGGTCGATCTCCGGCGTGGTGAAGAACGCGCTGGACCTGCTGGAGGAAACCGCGCGCGACGAGCGGCCCTATCTTCAGGACATGCCGGTCGGCCTGATCGCCACGGCTTATGGCTGGCAGGCGACGGGCTCGACCATCGCGGCGCTGCGCTCGATCGTCCATGCGCTGCGCGGGTGGCCGACCCCGTTCGCGGCCGCGATCAACACGCAGGAAGTGCAGTTCGACGATGCCGGCGGGGCCACCGAGCCCGGGGTCCTCGAACAGCTCCGCCGCGTCGGGCAGCAGGTCGCCCGCTTCGCGCCCCTGGCAAACCGGGCGCCGTCGCGAGGGTGAAGTACGGCCTGTTCCCCGGCGAAGGCCGGGGCCCAGTTGGCAAGGTCGGAGCGAAGGCGCGCAACGCACACCCCGTACGCCGCCGAACTGGACCCCGGCCTTCGCCGGGGAACCGCTATCTCACCCCTGCCCGTCGTCGCGGTAGCGGATCTCCAGGAAACGCTGCCGCGTCTGGAGGTTGTCGAGGTCGCCCTGGGCCAGCTGCGTGCTCATCTCGCCGATCTCCTGCTCGATGACCGCCAGCCCGTCGGCGAGTTGCTGGTCGGGCGTGCGGCCGTTGCGCGCCACCCCGCGCAAGGGGGCGGGAACGCGCTCATAGCCCTTCAGCAGCTCGGGCAATTGCTCGCCCACCAGCTTGCGGATCTCCGCAGCCGCGGGCTCGCGCTCGTCCAGCCCGGCAAGTTGCGGCGACAGCGTTTCCAGCCGCACGCCGATGCCGTCCACCAGGCTGCGCGCCGCGGGCGGCAAAGCGGGGCGCTGGGTGTGGAGCCAGCTTGCCGTGCGCTGCGGCAAGAGCTTGAGCGGCGCCTCGGGCAGTTGCTCGAGCCGCACCACCGGCTCGCGCGGGAAGATCGCCAGCGCCACCGTGGCGACGATCAGCGCGGCGATCATCAGCAGGAACCCGCCCATGCCGATCGGCACGATCCAGCCGATCACCAAGGCGGCGATCAGGATCGCGGCATCGGCCACCGCGATGTTCGCCAGCCGCTTGCCGAGCTTGCCCGCCGCCTTGCGGGCCCCCGGCGCCGGCACCGCGCGTCGCTCGCGCTGGAGGCGCAGCGCCTGCCCTGCCTGCGACAGCGTATCCTCGGACGGACCGGCCATCGGCTACAGCGCTTCCAGCTTGAACTGGTCGGTCGCCGGCGCACCCGCATTCTGCGACGCGCCTTCCGCCCGGGCGATATAGCCCTTGGACTTCTCCACCTCGCCCGACAGCGTGTTCACCGTGGTCTTCATGCTGTCCAGCGCCCTCAGCTTGAAGGTGTCGATCGCGTCCATCGTGTCGTAGATGTTCTGGAACGCGCGCTGCAGCGTCTCCACCGGGATGGTGGAGGCCGCGGCCTGCTCGTGGATCTGCGCGGTCTGCGTGCGCAGCAGCTTGCCGGTCGAATCGATGATGTTGGCCGTGGTCATGTTCAGCGCGGTGATCTGGTCCAGCACCAGCTTCTGCCCGACCAGCGCCTGCGCCACCGTCACCGCCGTGCGCAGCGCCGCCACCGTGGTGGTGGAGGCGCGGTCGACCCCCTTCACCAGCTCCACGTTGTTCTTCTTGACCAGATCGAGCGCCAGATAGCCCTGCACTGTCACCGCCATCTGCGTCAGCAGGTCCTGTGTGCGCTGGCGGACGTAGAACAAGGCCGTCTCGCGGATCGCCTTGGCCTTGGCCGGATCGACATGGTCCAGCTCGTTGGCCTTGTCCTCGAGGCGTTCGTCCATTGCCTTGGACAGGACGATCATCTGTTCCAGCCGGCCCATCGCCGTCCACAGGTTCGCGCGCTCGGTGTCGATCGCGGCATTGTCCATCAGCAGCTCGTCCTTGCCGGAACTGAGCGACTTCAGGATCTGCGCGATATGCGTCTGCGACGATTTGTAGCCGTCGAAATAGTTGCGCATCTTGTTGCCGAACGGGATCACCCCGAACAGCTTCTTGGGCGCCAGCAGATTGCCCTGCTTGCCCGGATCGAGGTCCTCGATCGTGCGCCGGAGCTGCGCGAGGTCGGCGCCGACGCCGCCCTCCTGCGCCATCGCCTTCACCGGCCGGTCGAGAAAGCGGTTGGACTGGCCCGCCGCGTCGCGGATCTCCTTCTGGCCCATCGCCGCGATCGCATCCACGCGCTTGCCGAATTCCGGCGAGTTCGTGTCCTGTGCGACAAGATCGGCGACGAACTCGTCCACCTTGGTCTGCAACTGCGTGCGCTTGGCATCATCCACCGGCACGAGCCCGACCGCCTTTTCCGGCGCGACCTGCGGCACGGGATCGGGCGGGGTGAGCACCAGCTCCTTTTCGGCGGTGAGAGTATCGGTGGCAGTGCTGGCCATGCGCGTCCCTTCCTGGTGCGGAGGCGAAGATGACCCGGTTCGCCGCCGCGTTCAAGTGTGTCACTCATATAAGACGGTTGCGGGAGCACGCAACACGCCCATCTGTCGCCCAACTGTCGCTCGGCCACGCCAAGGAGATCCCCATGCGCGCCATTGCCTTTCGCACCCCCGGTCCCGTCGATGCCGCTGAGGCGCTGGTCGACCTCGACCTGCCCCGCCCCGCGCCCGGCCCGCGCGATCTGCTGGTCGAGGTGCGCGCCGTGTCGGTGAACCCGGTCGATGCCAAGGTCCGCGGCGGCCTGCGCCCGACCGGGGGTGAATGGACCGTGCTCGGCTATGACGCGGCGGGCGTGGTGGTCGAGGTCGGCGCGGAGGTTACCGGCTTTTGCCCCGGCGACGAGGTCTTCTACGCCGGCGTCATCAACCGTCCGGGCACCAATGCCGAGTTCCACCTGGTCGACGAACGGATCGTCGGCAGCAAGCCCGCGTCGCTCGGCTTTGCCGATGCCGCCGCGCTTCCGCTCACGTCGGTGACCGCGTGGGAGGCGCTGTTCGACCGGCTGGAAGTGAGCCGCGCCGTTCCCGGCGCCCCTCCCGCCCTGCTGGTGATCGGCGGCGCCGGCGGCGTCGCTTCCATGACCGTGCAGCTCGCCCGCGCGCGCACCGACCTGACGGTGATCGCCACCGCCTCCCGCGACGAAACGCGCGAGTGGGTCCGGGCGCTCGGCGCACACCATGTGCTCGACCACCGCCAGCCGATGGCGCCGCAGCTCGAGGCGGCCGGCCTCGGCCAGCCCGGGTTCGTCTTCTCCACCACGCACAGCGACGTCCACCGGGAGGACATCGCCGCGCTGATCGCGCCGCAGGGGCGGCTCGCGCTGATCGACGACCCGGCGAGCTTCGACATCATCCCCTTCAAGCAAAAGGCGGTCTCGATCCACTGGGAGCTGATGTTCACCCGGCCGCTGTTCGAAACCGCCGACATGGCCCGCCAGGGCGAGATCCTGAACGAGGTGGCGGCGCTGGTCGACGCCGGCACGATCCGCACGACGGCAGCGGAGCATTTCGGCACCATCGGCGCGGAGAACCTGCTGCGCGCGCATCGCCTGATCGAGTCCGGCAAGGCCCGGGGCAAGGTCGTGCTGGAGGGGTTCTGAGCCGCCCCCTTCCCGCAACGCACAATTTCCGCTATGCGCCCGCCCGATAGCCGCGCTCCCGCGGTCTTTTTCAGGATATCGCATGAACCTGCGCAACGTGGCGATCATCGCCCACGTCGATCACGGCAAGACCACGCTTGTCGACCAGCTGTTCCGCCAATCGGGCACCTTCCGCGACAACCAGCGCGTGGAAGAGCGCGCGATGGACTCGAACGATCTCGAAAAGGAGCGCGGGATCACCATTCTCGCCAAGCCGACCTCGATCGACTGGGCCCCTGAGGGCGGCGAGAGCGTGCGCATCAACATCGTCGACACGCCCGGCCATGCCGATTTCGGCGGCGAGGTGGAGCGCATCCTCTCCATGGTCGACGGCGTCGTCCTGCTGGTCGATTCGTCCGAAGGCGCCATGCCGCAGACGAAGTTCGTCACCGGCAAGGCGCTGGCGCTGGGCCTGCGCCCGATCGTGGTCGTGAACAAGGTGGACCGTCCCGACGCGCGCATCCAGGAAGTGCTGGACGAAGTGTTCGACCTGTTCGTCACGCTGGACGCGACCGACGAGCAGCTCGACTTCCCCGTCCTCTACGCCTCGGGCCGCAACGGCTATGCCAGCGACGACATGGACGCGCGCGAGGGCACGCTGATCCCGCTGTTCCAGAAGATCGTCGACCATGTGCCGCCGCCCGCGCTCGACCAGGACGCGCCGTTCACCTTCCTCGTGACCCTGCTGGATCGCGACAACTTCCTCGGTCGCATCCTCACCGGCCGCGTGAACTCGGGCGTGGTGAAGACCAACCAGGCGATCCACGCGCTCGACATGGACGGCAACGTCATCGAAGCGGGCCGCGCGTCCAAGATCATGTCGTTCCGCGGTCTCGATCGTGTGCCGGTGGACGAGGCCCGCGCCGGCGACATCATCAGCCTGGCCGGCCTGACCGTCGCCACCGTGGCCAACACCATCGCCGACACCTCCGTGTCCGAGCCGATCCAGGCGCAGCCGATCGACCCGCCCACGCTGTCCATGCGCTTCGCCGTGAACGACTCGCCGATGGCGGGCCGCGAGGGCAGCAAGGTGACCAGCCGCATGATCCGCGACCGCCTGCTGCGCGAAGCGGAGTCCAACGTCGCCATCAAGGTGACCGAAAGCGCCGACAAGGACAGCTTCGAGGTCGCCGGCCGCGGCGAGCTTCAGCTGGGCGTGCTGATCGAGACGATGCGCCGCGAAGGCTTCGAGCTGGGCATCAGCCGCCCGCGCGTGCTGTTCCGTGATGGCGAGGGCGGTGGCCGCGAGGAGCCGTACGAGACGGTCGTGATCGACGTGGACGAGGAGTTCTCGGGCACGGTCGTCGAGAAGATGAACCTGCGCAAGGCGGAGATGACGGACATGCGCCCGTCGGGTGGCGGCAAGACCCGCATCACCTTCTCGGCCCCGTCGCGCGGGCTGATCGGCTATCACGGCGAGTTCCTGTCGGACACGCGCGGCACCGGCATCATGAACCGCCTGTTCGAGAAGTACGGGCCGTACAAGGGCACGATCGAGGGCCGCAAGAACGGCGTGCTCATCTCCAACGGCACCGGCGAGGCGAACGCCTATTCGCTGAACTCGCTGGAAGAGCGCGGCACCCTGTTCGTCGGGCACGGCGAGGCGCTGTACGAAGGCATGATCATCGGCGAGAACGCCAAGACGGATGACCTCGAGGTCAATCCGATGAAGGCCAAGCAGCTGACCAACATCCGCTCGTCCGGCAAGGACGACGCGATCCGCCTCACGCCCCCGCGCAAGATGACGCTGGAGCAGGCGATCGCCTATATCGACGATGACGAGATGGTGGAGGTCACGCCCAAGACGATCCGGCTGCGCAAGCGCCACCTCGACCCCAACGAGCGCAAGCGCGCCAGCCGCTCCAAGCAGGCGGCGTAAGATACAAGGGGCGGGGAAACCCGCCCCTTTTTCGTTGCGCCGCCGGCTATTCACTCGGCACTCCAACCCAGGCATCGCTCGGCTGCCGGACGGCGCTGCGGCGGGAAGACGACGCGATGATCGGCCTGGCGCTGCTGCGCAGCCGGCAGGACGGCGAGACCACGCAGGAACAGCAGGCACGTTCGCCGCCCTGGCGCCGCACGTCGGAGCAGCGGTTGACCTGCAGATCGCGGTCGAAAGCGGTGGCGCAGCGCTCACCAGCGACGCCTTGGCCGACGTGCTGGCGCCGCGGGCGTAAGGGATGTTGCAGGCGCCCGCGGCGCTGCCGTTGGAGTGTCGCTGTACCCGCTGGAAGCGGTGGAATGGAGTTTCGGCTTCGGGCCGCGTGCCCTTGTTCTGTTGCGTCACCGTTCGGCAGCGCGGGGTGGTAGGCCGGGCAGCTGCTGTTCCGCCCTTATGGCCTCACCGCCGCCGGGGCCGGGATCGCGGAGCGGCGCGGTGCCTTGCCCGGCACGCTGCGTCGGCAGATCGAGGCGATCCATGCCAGGACGGGCGTGAACCGCGAGGCACCGCTGGTCGCGCTGCGCACCGCGCTTGATCTCCAGCCGATCCGGCGGAAGCCTGCACCGTTGCTGGCGTAGGCGGGACGCTTCACGTTCATCTTCGCCCGCCTGCACTGTTCCTGAGCAACATCGCGCCGCTGCGGATGCGTAATTTGCGCCGGCCTTAACTGTTCTTCTGAAGCAATAGCCTTAGAAGAACGGGTGCAATGTTTGAGCATGGCCGCGTTCGCTGGCTGCTCAAGAGGGGATGTTCTCGCCCATGACGCGCAACACATGTCATCTGCTTGTCTGTTCTGCTGTTTCGATGGTACCTGCCGGCCCGTTCGCGCCCGGCCTGGCCACGCGCGGGATCGGGTATCGGTCTTGATCGCGCCGCCTGATCGCGCCGCGCGGCTCGCCTACCATCATGCCCGCGAACAGCGGGAGCGGCGCATGGCGCACAAGGCCAGCGACCAGCGCAGCCGGGACGTGCACCTGCAACTCGCCAACCATCACAAGCTGGAAGGCCTCCTCCTGCTGCTGTCGCGGCAGGAGGAGGCTCCGTTGCTGGTGACCCCGGCGGCTCAGAAGCCGAGCGAGAGCATCACCCGCAATGTGTTGTCGTCGTCGCGGCCGCCGATCGCGCCGGAATAGCCGGAGGTCAGCGTGAAGTTCTCGCTCGGCGACCAGGCGAGGTCGAGCGAGACCACCGCCGCATCGCGCGACAAGGGCGTGCCGGTGACGGCGAACGGCACCGCACCGTTGCTGAAGCGCAGGTCGGTTTCCGGCCGCACATCGCCCAGCACGTGGCGCCAGCCGAGCCGCGAGCGGGCGCTGATGCCCTCGGTGATCGGCGTTTCGCCGCGGATGCCCAGCGTGGACAGCGTGAACGTCTCGCGACGGTTGCTGCCGGTCAGCGCCGCCACGCCGCCGCTTTCGGTGAAGGCGTCGGTATCGACGCGGTAGCTTTCCACGCCGACGAACGGCTCCACCACGCCGCCGAGCATCGGCGCCGGCAGGCCCGCCTCGACGAAACCGTGCAGCACGTTGCCGTCATAATCGGCGGCAAGGTTCGCGCCGAAGCCGGGGAAGCCCGCGCCGCGGCGCACCTCCAGGTCGTTCCAGGTATAGCCCACCGCGGTGCGGATGTTCACCGGGCCGAGCGCACCGCCGGCATAGCCGATCAGCTGCGTGCCCTTCACCGTCGCGCGGGACAGGCGCGCGTCGGACGTGACGCGGGTGCGACCATAGCCGCCGGCCACGCCGAACCGCGCGCCCTCCAGGCCCAGTTCCACGCCGCCGATGCCCAGCCAGCCGCGCCGGTCGAGCGACGCGACGCCGGCCTCGCCATCGTCCCGGCCCGAGCGGCCGGCGCCCTGGCCCCAGATCCTCAAACCGGTGGTGGCCGGCGCCAGCAGGCGCGAACGCACCGCGTCCTCGCCGGCCTGGGCGTCCTTCAGCATGGTGGTGTGCAGCGAAGCGTGGATCTCGCCGGACAACGTATCGAGCCCGGCCTGCACGCCGGCATCGGTCGGCAGCAGCGTGATCGCGGCATAGATCGGGTTGGCGACGCCGAACGCCGCCACCGCATTGGCCACCGCGCCCTGGTTGGGGCTGGCACCCACCCCGCGGAGGCCGAGCGCGCTGCGCGCGACATCGACGTACACCGCATTGCCCGTCTGGCCGAGGCGCAGCTCGGTGGTGCCGCCGGTCGCCTGCACCAGCGTGTAGCTGCCGTTCACCCCGCCCGCCGCGGTCAGCAGCGTGTAGCGGGTGCCCGGCGTGTCGCTGCCGGCCGCGCGCGTGACGGACAGCTGCGCGCCTGGCGCCAGCGTCGCCGCCCCGCCCACGGCGATGCGGTCGGACACGCCGCCGGCGCCCACGTCCGCGGCGTAGATCGAGTTCTGCGCCTGGGAGAAGGCCCCGGTCACGGTCAGCGTCCCGACGCCGCCTACGCCCGGCGCGATCGTCGCCCCGGTCACCGCGGCAAGGCCGGCCACGGTGCCCGTGCCCGCCAGGCTGGCGCCGTTGCCGACCGTCACCTGCGCCGGCAGCGTGCCGGCCAGGATCAGCTGCCCCGCCGCCACCTGCGCGGTTCCGGTGAAGCCGGTCTGGTTGCCCACCGTCAGCGCGCCCGCGCCCGTCTTCATCAGCATGCCGCCGCCCACGAGCGTGCCGGCAAAGGTGCCCGCCATCGCCTGGTCGACGATCACCCGCCCGCCATTGGCCGCCACGATGCCGCCGACCAGAGTTCCGGCAGTGCCGGTCAGCGCGGCGCCGGCGCCCACCGTCGTGCCGCCCGAGAAGTTCAGCGCGCTGTTCAGCGACCAGGTGCCGCCGGTCACCGACAGCGCCTCGAAGTTCGCGGCACCGGCGAACAGGCCGGCGCCCGTGCCCGACAGGATCACCCGGTCTACCCCCGCGCCGCCGTCCACGGCGCCGGTGACGACCGATCCGGAAACCAGGTTCAGCGTGTCGTCGCCCGCACCCATGTCGATCGCGCCGGCCGTGCCGCCGGTGATCGTGCCCGAGTTGGTGACGGTGTCGGCAAAGGCGCCGACGAACTGCACCGCGCGGCCGGTGGTGGCGCGGATCGTGCCGGCATTGGTCAGCGTCGTCGCGCCGTCCGCCACGCCGCCCGGATTGGTGTCATGGTTGATGAGCACGGCATTGCCCGCGCCGAAGATCGTGGCGCCGGCATTGTTGACGATCGTGCCGCCGCCCATCGCCACACCCTCGGCGCTGTTCGGCCGGCCGCCGGAGTCCACGCCCGTCGCGCTGACGCCCTGGATCGTGCCCGAGTTGATGACGGCGCCGATGAAGTCGATGTCCACGCCGTCGCCGTCGCCGTTGGTGGCAACGCCGTCCCACTGGCCGGTGATCGTGCCGGTGTTGACCACGGTGCCGGTCCCGTCCGAGCCGATCCCGGAGCCGTTGCGGCCGAGGATCGTGCCGGCATTGGTGACGTTCACGTCCACGTCGCTGGTGATGCCGTGGCGCAGGCCGGAGATGGTGCCGGTCGCCTGGTTCACCACAACGCCGTTCTTCTGCTGCCAGTCGACGCCGTCATAATTGTTGTTCGCAGGACCGTCCGAATAGATCAGCCCGGCATTGGTGACGACCGCGTTCTGGCCCGGACGGATGCCGTCCTGCCCGAACGAGCGCAGTTCCGCCCCGGCATAATTGTTGATGACCACGGTCGCGCCGCCGGCCACGGCGTCGAAGTCGAGCGCCTGCCCGCCGTTCGTGGTGCGGAGGATGCCGAAATTGTCGACTCGGACCGCGCCCGCGCTCGGCGCGACGTTGATGCGGAAAGCGTCGTCCTGAGACTCGATCACCGCGCCGGCATTGTTGGTCAGCGTCACCGTGCGCGGGTTGTTGCCGCCGGACGCATTGATCGCGCGGCCACCGCTCGCCGTGGTGCGGATCGTGCCGGAATTGGTGATGCGCAGGTCCGTCGACGTGGTGGACCAGCTGATCGCCGGATTGCTGGCCGCGGACAGCGTGCCGCCTGCCTCCACCGTCACCCGATCGGCGCCGCCCACCGTCTTTGGCGTGGTGTCGGTGGTGCCCTGGCGGACGGTGATAGCCTGCTGCGCCGCTGCCGGCGTTGCTGCCGCCAGGCTTGCGAAAGCCATGGCGATCGCGCTCGATCCGCCCTTAAATCCGGTCATGCCGTTGTCCCTGTTCCGTTTTGCCGCCCCGAAACGGGCCTAGGCACCCAATAAGATGCTTCTGTGACAGTCCCGCCGATATGGCGCGACCTGTCACCATATTGTCGCATGCTTGGCGCAAGAGCCGGGCCATGGCTTCCCTCGCCCCCGACGCCGCCTCGCCTTCGCACCGCCACGGGCCGCGACTCGACGCGCAGCTGCACCCGTCCGGTCGCTGGATCTTCCTGGCGCTGCTCGTCGGCGGGCTCGCTTATGCGGGGATCAGCATCCTGTGGGACACCGCGCGGGTCGGCGAGCAGCTTGCGCTGGGCGCCTTCCTGTTCCTCGGCCTGGCGCTGATCATCGCGCTCGGCTTCGAGTTCGTGAACGGCTTTCACGACACCGCCAACGCGGTTGCCACCGTGATCTACACCCATTCCATGCCGGCGCCGCTGGCGGTGGTCTGGTCCGGCTTCTTCAACTTCCTGGGCGTGCTGCTGTCGTCGGGCGCGGTGGCCTATTCGATCGTCACGCTGCTGCCGGTCGACCTCATCCTGCATGTCGGCAGTGCCGGCGGCTATGCGATGATCTTCGCGCTGCTGCTCGCCGCGGTGATGTGGAACCTGGCGACCTGGGCGGTGGGTCTGCCCAATTCCTCCAGCCATGCGCTGATCGGCTCGATCCTGGGCGTGGGTCTGGCCAACCAGCTTCTCTCCACCGGCCCGGCCGGCACGGCAGGCGTCGATTGGGGCCAGGCACAAAAGGTGCTCGCGGCCTTGCTGTTCAGCCCGCTGCTGGGGTTCGCCGCTGCGTTCGTGCTGCTGCTGGTGATGAAGCGCCTGTTCCCCTCGCCCGAGCTGTACCGTGAACCGCGCGGGAACGAGCCGCCGCCGCGCGGCGTCCGCGCCCTCCTGATCTTCACCTGCACCGCCGTCAGCTTCGCGCATGGCGGCAATGACGGGCAGAAGGGCATGGGGCTGATCATGCTGATCCTGATCGGCTGCGCGCCCACCGCTTATGCGCTGAACCGCACCGTGCCGGAAAGCGCGACGCCGTCCTTCGTCCAGTCCGCACGGGCCGCCGGCGCCGCCTTCTCGCGCCAGGCGCCGGGCGTCACCGTGACGCCGGACCAGGCACGCGGCCAGCTCACCCAGGCGCTGCGCGACCGCAAGGTCAACGCCCCCGCCACCTTTGCGGCGCTGTCCACCCTGTCGCGCGACGTGTCGCAGCGGATCGCCGCCTATGGCTCGCTCGGCAAGGTGCCCGCCGCGCAGACGCCCAACCTGCGTTCCGACATGTACCTTGTCCTCGACACCTCGCTGCTCGCCACCAAGGACGAAGCCGTGCGCGAGCGGATGAGCGCGGCCGATGTCGAGGCGGTGGAGGCCCACTCCAAGCGCCTGCAACAGGGCACGCGCTACATCCCCGACTGGGTAAAGGTCGCCGTCGCGCTGGCGCTGGGCCTGGGCACCATGGTCGGCTGGAAGCGCATCGTGGTGACGGTGGGCGAGAAGATCGGCAAGACGCATCTCACCTACGGCATGGGCGCTTCGGCCGAACTGGTCGCCGCATCCACCATCCTGCTCGCCGAGAAGTTCGGCATGCCGGTGTCCACCACGCACATCCTGTCCTCCGGCGTGGCCGGCGCGTCCGTCGCCAACGGCGCGGGGCTGCAGCGGCGGACCATCCGCAACATGGTCGCCGCCTGGGTGCTGACGCTGCCGGTCGCGATGCTGCTGTCGGGCGTGCTCTACTGGCTGCTGCTGGAGCTGGTCCGCGCGCTGGGTATCTGATCGCGGCAACGGAACAGCAACACGGCCTCGAACGTCTCTGCCCCGACAACAGGGCAGGATTTTTGCGAACCATGGCCACCACCTATCCGGCCGCACGGGCAAGCGCCGCCCCGGCGCGCACCCATCCGGTGCACGGGCTGCTTTCCGCCTTTCCGCTCGCCTTCTTCGTCGGGGCGCTGGTCACCGACCTTGCATATGCGGCCACCGCCGAAATGCAGTGGGCCAACTTCTCGGTCTGGCTGATCGCCGCGGGCGTCGTCATGGGCGTGCTCGCCGCCTTGGCCGGGATCGTCGATGCACTGGTGAACCGCCGCCGCGGAATGCGGCCCCGCCGCCCCTGGCCGCATAGCCTCGGCACGCTGGCGATGATGGTGCTCGCCGTGATCAACGGCTTCATCCACAGCCGCGACGCCTGGACCTCGGTGGTGCCGACCGGCCTTCTCCTGTCGGCGATCGTTGCCGTGCTGGCGATCGTGACGAGCTGGATGGGCTATTCGCTCGAAGCCCGCCAGGAAGCTTCCGTCCGGGAGGTCCGCTGATGCGCTTTCTCGCTCCTCTCGCCGCTGCCCTCGGTCTCGCCGCTTGCAGTGGCGGCGGCGTCCCGCAGCCGAACGATCATACCGGCCCGAACCCGACCCTGCCCGAGCAGAACCAGTATCTGCTGCCGCCGATGCGCATCGCCACGCCGGCCCCCTGGGGCGCGGCCAGGCCGACCGTTCCCGCCGGCATGAAGGTGGAGGCGTTCGCGACGGACATGAAGAATGTCCGCTCGCTGTTCGTGCTGCCCAACGGCGACGTGCTCGCCACCGAGCCCAAGGGCCCGAGCGAGCCGATCGCCCGGCCCAAGGACATCATCGTCAACTTCGTGCAGGGCTTCGGCCACAGCAAGACCAAAGGCGAGAACCGCATCACCCTGCTGCGCGACACGAACGGCGATGGGCGGGCGGACGTGAAGACGGTGTTCCTCGACCATCTCGTCTCGCCCTTCGGCATGGCGCTAGTCGGCAGCGACCTCTACATCGCCAACACCGACGCGATCATCCGCGTGCCGTACCAGACCGGCCAGACGCGGATCACCGCCAGGCCGACGATCCTGACGGAGTTGCCCGGCGGCCCGATCAACCATCACTGGACCAAGGACCTCGTCGCCAGCCCGGACGGCAGCAAGCTCTATGTCGGCATCGGCTCCAACTCCAACATCACCGAGAAGGGGATGGAAGCCGAAAAGGACCGGGCGATGATCTGGGAGGTCGACCGTGCCACCGGCGCGCACCGCCCCTATGCCACCGGCCTGCGCAACCCCAACGGGCTGCAGTTCAATCCGGCGACCGGCCAGCTGTGGACGGTGGTCAACGAGCGCGACGAGCTCGGCCCCGATCTCGTGCCCGATTATCTCACCTCGGTGCGGCCGGGCGCCTTTTACGGCTGGCCGTGGAGCTATTGGGGCCAGCATGTCGATCCGCGCGTGAAGCCGGCGCGGCCGGAAAAGGTCGCACAGGCGATCCTGCCCGACTTCTCGCTCAGCAGCCATGTCGCTCCCCTCGGCATGGTGTTCGCGCGCGGCGGCAGCCTGCCCGCGCGGTTCACCGGCGGCGCACTGGTCGGCGAGCATGGCAGCTGGGATCGCGGCCATTTCAACGGCTACAAGGTGGTGTTCGTGCCCTTCGCCAACGGCCGCCCGTCCGGCAAGGCGCAGGATCTCGTCACCGGCTTTCTCGACAAGGAGGGCCATGCCCGCGGCCGCCCCGTCGGCCTGGCGCTCGACCGCAGCGGCGCGCTGCTGATCGCGGACGATCTGTCGAACACCGTCTGGCGCGTCTCCGGCGCCTGACGAGCCCCCCTTCTCTCCACCCCGGCGAAAGCCGGGGCCCAGTTGGGAAGGCTTCGGTGACGACGCGCAACGCTTCTCAGAAAACCTCGTCCAACTGGACCCCGGCCTCGGCGGGGAACAATTCTCTTGACATAATGAACCCATATGGCTATACGCCGCAGCAGTTCAGAACCGCGGTAAGGGCCTGCGGCGGGGTTGGACGAAAGCAGCCGGTGGTGGTGCCGTCACAAGCACCATGCCCGGCGATCGACCGGCGCGGAGCCATCCGGGACTAAAGTCGGATGTCCGTTCATCAGGGTCGGGGAAGGTTTGAAGACGTCCGGAGGGCGAGCGGAACCGGTGACAGCGGTTCAACTCGATCTCCATGCCAGAGCCGGTGCGGCAGAGTACCGGGGGCGTCGCCGATACCCGGCAGACACAAGAAGTCTCGACGCTTCGTAGTTCAGCGAGTGTCTCAAAAGTCGTCGAGCCCCGGGTGCAAAACCGTGGCTGGGACGCGCCGGTCGATCCCTTTCCCTCGTGTTCACGGGCCGCGTACGCGCGCGCCCGGCGTTCGTCGTTGCGGCGGCACCCTCTCCCCTCAACACTTTCCGTCATCCCGGCGCAGGCCGGGATCCACCGTGCGGCAAGCGCGCCGCCCGATCCTTAATCTGCGCGCCTGCGGAGCCATGGACCCCGGCCTCCGCCGGGGTGACGGTATGAGAGTGGCAGCCGGACGCACTTTACAGATCTTCGTCATCCCGACCCAGGGCGGGATACATGCCGCCGCAAGCGCTCCGTCCAACCGCCAGCCCCACCCCCGCGGAGCCATGGACCCTGACCTCAACCCTCGTAACGGAAGGGGAGGCGCCGCCGCCCACCCGAACCCTTCACTCCGCCCTAACCAATGCCGCGCTACGCCCGCGGCGATGTTTCACGACCGCTCCCTCGCGCGCGCCGCCGCCGCTGCCGACCCCTGCCCGCGTTCGGCGGTGAGCGCCGGGACGGGCTGGGCCGGGCTGGCCGGGCTGATCGCCTGGGTGGCCGTGTGCCTGCACTTCGGCATGGACGGGCCCTATGCGGCGCTGGTCAACGTCGCCGCCTGCGCGCTGCCGATGGTGTTGTGGTCGGTGCTGGTCGACAAGGTGCACCGCAACCCCTCGGCCGGGTTCGACTGGTCGCACCCGAAGCCGTGGCGCGAAACGCGCGAGACGAGCCTCACGAAGCTGGCCGGGCTGTGGCTCACCTGGGGCGGGATCGCGCTGATCTATGCCGCCGGGCGTTTCTGGTGGCGGGACAATTTCGCCTTCTCCATGTGGGTGCTGACCGGGCTCGCGCCGGTGCTGCTGGTGCTGTCCGTGCCCTACATCGTGGTGCTCGACCGCTATGCCCGCGAGCCGCGCGACGGCTGCTGGATGCTCGGCGCCTGGGCGATGGGGCTGGACGTGGCGATCGAGCGCGAGGCGATCTTCAACCATCTGCGCAGCTGGGGGGTGAAGATGTTCTTCACCGCCTTCATGCTCGCCATCGTGCCGCCGGGCTTCGCCGAGTTCGTCGCCACCGACACCAGCCGACTGTTCGCCGACCCGGTGAAGCTCGCGCAATGGCTCATCACCTTCATGTTCGTGGTGGATGTCGGCTTCGCGACCGCCGGCTATCTCCTGGCGCTCAAGCCGCTCGACACGCACATCCGCACCGCCAATCCGTTCGCCGCGGCGTGGATGGCGGCGCTGATCTGCTACCCGCCGTTCGTGCTGATGGCCGATGGCGGGCCGCTCGACTATCATGTCGGCACGTCGAACTGGACGCACTGGCTGTGGGGCCAGCCGGTGCTGCTGGCGGCCTGGGGCGCGCTGCTGGTGGTGCTGACCGCGATCTACGCCTGGGCGACCGTCGCGTTCGGACTGCGCTTTTCCAACCTCACGCATCGCGGCATCATCACCCACGGGCCGTATCGCTGGTCGCGTCACCCGGCGTACCTGTCGAAGAACCTGTTCTGGCTGCTGGAATGCATGCCCTGGTTCACCACCGGCAGCGTGACGGACGCAGGCCGCGCCTGCCTGCTGATGGGCGCGGTGGCCGGCGTCTATTACTGGCGGGCGAAGACGGAGGAGCGCCACCTGTCGCTCGACCCCGCCTATCGCGCGTACAGCGCGTGGATGGACCGCCACGGCGCCGTTCCCCGCTTCTTCGCGTGGCTGACGGGCAGGCCGGCGCCGGTGGCGCGCACGGAGGCCGAGGCGCGGTAGCAGCGGTCGGCCCCGCCACGCAGCAAGGGCCACCCGCCACGCAGGAATGACGGGGGCGGAGGATTGTGGCACAGCGCCGCCATGCCCGCTCCCCTTCCCGCCGCCGTTCCCGATTCCGAGCATCGCGGCTGGGTCGCGGCGCTGCCGCCCACACCCCGCGCGCTGGCACTGCTCGCACGGTTCGACCGGCCGATCGGCTGGTGGCTGCTGTTCTGGCCCGGCGCCTGGGGCGTGGCGCTCGCGGGAGGAGCGATCGCGCGGTGGGACATGCTGCTGTGGCTGCTCGTCGGCAGCATCGCCATGCGCGGCGCCGGCTGCGTCTACAACGACATCGTCGACCGCGATCTCGACCGGCAGGTGGCGCGCACCGCCAGCCGCCCGCTGGCCAGCGGCGCCGTCGGCCTGAAGATCGCCTGGGCCTGGCTGGCGGCGTTGAGCCTGGTCGGCCTGGTCGTCCTCGTCCAGCTCACGCTCTACGCCGCGGTGATCGCGCTGCTCAGCCTGGCGCTGGTGGCCGCCTACCCCTTCATGAAGCGCATCACCTGGTGGCCGCAGGCGTGGCTGGGCCTGGTCTTTTCCTGGGCGGCCCTGGTCGGGTGGAGCGACATTGCCGGCGCGCTGACGCTGCCCGGTCTGCTGCTATATGCCGGCTCGGTCTGCTGGGTAATCGGCTACGACACGATCTACGCGCTGCAGGATATCGAGGACGACGCGATGGTCGGCGTCCGCTCCTCGGCCCGCGCGTTGGGCGCGCATGTGCGCGGCGGCGTGGCCTTGTTCTACCTGCTCGCGCTCGTTTTGTGGTCTGCGGCGCTCTGGACGCTGCGCCCGGAACCGCTCGCGCCCGTCGCGCTGCTGCCTGCCGCGCTGCATCTCCTGTGGCAGGTGGCGACCCTGCGCGTCGAGGACGGCGCCGGCGCGCTGCACCGGTTCCGCAGCAACCGGCTGACAGGGCTGCTCGTCTTTGCCGCGTGTTTCGTGGTCGGCACGGCAACCCCGCTTTGACGTTGCGCCTCGCCGTACCTAAGTCGCGGGAATGCTGACCAACCAACAGGCGCAGGATCTGGCCGTTCAGGCGATCGAGCGCGCGCGCCGCACCGGCGCGGACGCCGCCGATGCCGTTTATGCCGCCGACACCGCGCTGGACGTGTCGGTCCGCCTCGGCGCGCTGGAGGATGTCGGCCGCTCCGAAAGCGCGGAGCTTGGCCTGCGCGTGTTCGTGGGCAAGCGCACCGCCAGCGTTTCCTCGTCCGATCTCTCCGAGGACGCGCTGGGCGCGCTGGTCGAGCGCGCCGTGGCCATGGCGCGTGAGGCGCCGGAGGACGCGTATGCCGGCCTTGCCCCGGCCGAGCGCCTGCTGCACGGCGCGCCGCCGCAGCTCGACCTGGACGATGGCGGCGAGGCGAGCCCCGCCGAGCTCAGGGAAATGGCGCTGGCCGCCGAGGACGCCGCGCGCGCGGTGCCCGGCGTGACGAACTCGGAGGGCGGCGGCGCGTCGGCCTCGCGGTCGCTCTGGGCGCTGGCCACCAGCCACGGCTTCGCCGCCGCCTATACCGCCACCGGCTATGGCTGTTCCGCCAGCGTGCTTGCCGGGGAAGGCGGCGCGATGCAGCGCGATTACGACCACCATGCCGCGCGCCATCGCCGCCTGCTGGACGATCCCGCGACCATCGGCCGGCGCGCCGGGGAACGTGCCGCGGCGCGGGCGGGCGCCGGCACGCTGGCCAGCGGCGCGATGCCGGTCGTGTTCGAGCCGCGGGTCGGTTCCTCCCTTGTCGGGCACCTCATCGGCGCGATCGCCGGGCCCGCGATCACCCGCGGCACCTCCTTCCTCCAGGACGCGCTCGGCACGGAAGTGTTCGCCCCCGGCGTGACGATCGCCGACGACCCGCATCGCCCCCACGGGCTGCGCTCGCGCCCGTTCGACGGCGAGGGGCTGCCCGTCTCGCCGACCGAGTTCGTGTCCGCCGGCCTGCTGGAAACCTGGCTGCTCGACAGCGCCTCTGCCCGCCAGCTCGGGCTGGAGCCGACCGGCCATGCCTCGCGCGGCATCAACGGCAGCCCGTCGGTCTCGACCAGCAACCTGTACATGGCCGCCGGCACCGTCCCGCCCGAAACGCTGATCGGCGAGATCGAGCACGGCGTCTACGTCACCGAGCTGATCGGCATGGGCGTGAACGGCGTGACGGGCGATTACAGCCGCGGCGCCGCGGGTTTCCGCATTGAGGGCGGGCGGATCGCTGGCCCCGTGTCCGAGTTCACGATCGCCGGCAACCTCAAGGACATGTTCCGCGCGCTCACCCCGGCCAACGATCTGGTCTTCCGCTATGGCAGCAACGTGCCGACCATCCGCATCGACGGGATGACGATCGCGGGTGCCTGAGCTGCCCCAGTCCCTGACGGCGATCGTCGAGAAAGCCGGCGCCCTCGCGCTGGCCAGGTGGCGCACCGATTTCCGCCGCTGGGAGAAGACGCCGGGCAGCCCGGTGTGCGAGGTGGACCTCGAAATCGACGCCTTCCTGCATCAGCGGCTGTCCGCGCTGCTGCCGGAGGCGGGCTGGCTGTCCGAGGAAACCGCCGACAATCGCGATCGGCTCGCGCGGCGGTATCTGTGGGTGGTCGACCCGATCGACGGCACCCGCGACTACATCCGCGGGCGGGAAGGCTGGTGCGTCTCGGTCGCCTTGGTGGAGGCGGGGCGGCTGGTCCACGGGGTGCTTTCCGCCCCTGCACGAGGTGAGTTGTGGCGCGCCGAGGCGGGGCGCGGCGCGACGCTGAACGGGGTGGCCATCCGGGCGGGCGGTCGCACCGACCTCGCCGGGGCGCGCGTGCCCACCGATGCGCTGCCCAAGGCCGATCGCGATCTCCTGCCGGTGGAGAAGCCGAACTCGATCGCGCTGCGCATGGCGATGGTGGCGGCGAACCGCGCCGATCTGGTCGCCACCCTGCGCTGGGGCAACGAATGGGACATCGCCGCCGCCGCGCTGATCGCGACGGAAGCGGGCGCCGCAGTGACGGACGCGCTCGGCCGCCCGCTCGCCTTCAACAATGCCGAGGCGCGCCTGTTCGGCATCATCACCAGCGCGCCGGGCATCCACGACGCCGCCGTCGCCCGCCTGTCCGATCGCGCGCGGGCGGCGATCGAGCGCGGCTAGGCCGCCGCCTCGCCCCTCCCACCCGGTGAAGGCCGGAAGCGCGGGGGAGACGCCCTGCCTCATTCTCCCGACCACTCGGGCTAGGGCCGAGGTCCGGTTGGGGGCGGCGCATGGTGCATGTCGCATCTTACCGCCCAGACCTCCCCATCTGGTACCTCGGCTCTGCCGGGGTGGAAGCTCCCGTCATCCCAAAGTCGATCCGGAACCCCGCTTTCTCCAGCGGCTCTCATCAGAACGACAGAGGAAGCCGATCGTCCGCTATTGGATGAGAAGCGGACAGGCAGCTTACGGTATTGCTCGGCCGTAGTCGGACAAACGGCTACGAGATTACTATATTGCGCGTGACGCCCTTTCGGCTCCCCTGACTATCGCCGTGCTACAGAAACCCACCTGTGCCGCAGCACACGGGAAGGTGGCCTTAGCAATAGTTCGGCCGTGCCATGTATATAGAACATGGACGCGCCCCTTTCTCGGCGATGTTCTAGGTGCAAGTAATCTGACGATCATCGCGTCGGGAGCGTCAACGTTGGGCGTGATGAGCTTGGAGTTCATGACCTTGAAGAAGATCGCGTCCGACAGCTTATCGGTGGCGTAAGGATAGTCACTCGCGTCTATCAACACCGGTATGGCAGTACGTTTGCTAGCGGATCCGATTGGCGTTTGCACCGCCGCCAACTCGGTGAGCAGCATCAATGCCGCCATAGGTTTCCGCATGTTGTTCCCGTCCGCTTTCGGGAAGTCTGCAACTTGCGCTCGATGTCCGCAAGTGGGCGAAAGCGGACGAAGCGGCATTTGGAAACGTTCTGCCTGCCGCCTCCGATTACCGGCGCAGATGCACGTGCAGCCCCTCGACGACCTGCGGCTGCCCCTCGACCCGCACCGCATCGGCCCGCGCTCGGTCCAGCAACGCTACCGGCACATCGGCGGCGAAGGAAACCACGTCCGCCTGCCCTAGCCACCGCGCTTCCCGCAGCGTCAGATCGTCCGGATCGTCGCTGCGCAGGGTGATGACGACCCGCCGCGCTTCCGGCGCCTCGCTGCCGCCCAGCCACGCCGCCACCGCCTCCGGCGCCGCCGTCAGCGGATCGAGCGGGCCGCCGTTCAGCGCGGCGCCCAGCGCGCGCCGCCGGTCGCCGCTGTCCGGCCAGCGCGCCCGCAAATCCGCACGGGCGCCGTGCAGCGCCTCCGCCAGGCGGCCGAGCGCGGCGGGCAGCATGGCCTCCAGCCGCTGCCGCAGCGCGCCGGCCAGCCCCGCCGAAACCCCGCCGGTGCCGATCGCCACGATCACGGGCGCGCGATCGATGATGGCGGGCAGCGTGAAGTCGCACAAAGCCGGGCGGTCCACCGCATTCACCAGCACGCCCCGCGCCTTCAGCCGCGCCACCGCCGCCGTTGCCGCCGCCTCGTCCTCCAGCGCCACGATCGCGAGCGACGCATCCGCCTCCTCGCCGACGATCCGCGCCCCCGCGCGCTCCAGCAGCCGGCGCTTGGCGTCCGCCGCCTCGCCCTCGCCCAGCAGGATCACCGGGCGGCCCGCCAGCCGAACGAACAGCGGCAGGCTGTGCAGCGTCACGCGTCCCGGGTCTTCGGCGCGGACGCGGCCGGGGCCAGCCAGTCCGGCACGCGCTCGGCAGCGAAGATCGTCTCCGGCAGGATGCGGTCGGCGACCACGGCGTAGCGATCGCCCGAAACCAGCACCTCCGGCACCAGCGCACGGCTGTTATAGGTGGACGCCATGGTGGCGCCATACGCGCCGGCGGTGCGAAGCACGGCAAGATCGCCCGATGCCACCGCATCGATGTCGCGCCCCATCGCGAACGTGTCGCCCGTCTCGCACACCGGACCGGCGATGTTCGCCGTCATCCGCGCGCCCGTCGGCCGCACCGCCGCGAAATCGTGAAATGCGTCGTACAGGGCCGGGCGGGCAAGGTCGTTCATCGCGGCATCGACGATCACATAGGGATTCACCACGCCCGGCTTCACCCAGATCACCTCCGTCAGCAGCACGCCGGCATTGCCGACCAGCACGCGCCCGGGCTCGAACATCAGGGTGACGTCCCAGTCGCGGGTCACGCGGGCGACCATGGCGCCGTACTCGTCCAGGCTCGGCGGCACCTCGCCCGGCCGGTAGGGCACGCCGACGCCGCCGCCCAGATCGACCCGGTCGATCGTGTAGCCCGCCGCCCGCAGCTCGGCGACGAGCTGCCCCATCCGCGCGTAGGTCACCTCCAGCGGCGCGATGTCGAGCAGCTGGCTGCCGATATGGCAGGCCACGCCGGTGAGCTTCAGCCCCGGCAGCCCGGCCAGACGGGAGAAGATCGCCCCCGCCTCGCTGATCGGAACGCCGAACTTGTTCTCCGCGCGGCCGGTGGAGATCTTGGCGTGCGTGCCGGCATCCACATTGGGGTTCACGCGCAGCACCGCCTGCGCGACCAGCCCGCGCTCCGCCGCCATCGCGGCGAGCACATGCCCTTCCTCCTCCAGCTCCAGGTTGAACTGGCCGAGGCCGCGATCGAGCGCGAGCCCGAGCTCGGCGCGCGTCTTGCCCACGCCGGAAAACACCACGTCCTGCGCCGGCATGCCCGCCGCCAGCGCGCGCAGGAACTCGCCGCCCGACACCACGTCGGCGCCATAGCCCTGATTGGCGAGCACCCGCAGCACGGCAAGATTGGGGTTGGACTTGATGGCAAACGCCAGATGCGTGCGGCCGGCCGGCTTCAGCCCGGCGCGGAACGCCTGCGCCTGCCGCTCGATCGCTGCGGTGGAGTAGATGTAGACGGGCGTGCCCACTTCCGCGGCGATGCGCGGCAGCGGCACGCTCTCGGCATGCATCACGCCGTCGAGGATCGGAAAATCGGGGTTCATGGCGTTCATTCGGAAGGAGGCAGGTCGAAGCCGTCGGTGCGGCGCTGCTCCGAACGGTAGATCAGGTCATCGGACCGTTCGGGCCGCTGCTGGGTGGTGGGCTGGGTCAGCTGCCCGGCGGTGGGCGTGGCGGTCGCGCCGCGCGGGGCGACCGGCAGCTGCTCGCCCGGCGCGGGTTTGAGGTCGCGCGCCGCGCCGCAGCCGCCCAGCAGCACCGCTGCGCCCAGAAGCAGGCCACCGATCCGCATCACATGCTCTCCCGTGCCGCGGCAATCGCCGCGCGTACCCGCTCGGGCGCGGTACCGCCGAAGCTCGCCCGCGCCGCCACCGACGCATCCACCGACAGCACGTCGAACACCCGCTCGTCGATCCGCTCGTCGATCGCGCGCATGTCGGCCAATGCCAACCGGTCGAGCGCGACGCCCTGCGCTTCCGCCAGCCGCACCACCTTCCCGGTGATGTGGTGCGCCTCGCGGAACGGAATGTCGGCCACCCGCACCAGCCAGTCGGCAAGGTCGGTCGCGGTGGCGAAGCCCGCCTCGGCCGCCGCGCGCATGCGGTCGGTGCGGAACAGGGTGCTTTCCACCATGCCGGTCATCGCCGCGACCGCCAGGCCGAGCAGGTCGTGCGCCTCGAACACCGGCGGCTTGTCGTCCTGCATGTCCTTGGAATAGGCCAGCGGCAGGCCCTTCATCGTCACCATCAGCGACGTCAGGCAGCCGAGGATGCGTCCGGAATGGCCGCGCACCAGCTCGGCCGCGTCGGGGTTGCGCTTCTGCGGCATGATCGAGGAGCCGGTCGACCATTGATCGGAGAGCGACACGAAGCCGAACGGCTGCGACGCCCACAGCACGATCTCCTCCGCCAGCCGCGACAGGTGCAGCGAACATTGCACCGCGCTTGTCAGATATTCGATCGCGAAGTCGCGGTCGGACACCGCATCCAGCGAGTTGCGCGTCGGCCCGTCGAAACCGAGCGCCGCCGCCGTCATCTCGCGGTCGATCGGGAAACCCGTCCCCGCCAGCGCGGCCGAGCCCAGCGGGCAAAGGTTCGCGCGGGCGCGCGCGTCGGCGAACCGGCCGCGATCGCGCGCGATCATCTCGTGATACGCCATCAGGTGATGGCCGAGCGTCACCGGCTGGGCGCTTTGCAGGTGGGTGAAGCCAGGCATCACGCTGGCCGCATGCTCCTCCGCCCGCGCCAGCAGCGCGCGCTGGAACCCGGCCAGTGCGGCATCGACCTCATCGATGGCGTCGCGCACCCACAGCTTGAAGTCGGTCGCCACCTGGTCGTTGCGGCTGCGCGCGGTGTGCAGGCGCCCGGCGGCCTCCCCGATGGCGGCCGACAGGCGCGCCTCGGTCTGCATGTGGATATCCTCGAGCGCCAGATCCTCGGCCGGCCCGTCGGCCTGATACTGCGCGGCCACTTGGTCCAGCCCCGCGCCGATCGCCGCCGCGTCCGCCGCCGAGACGATGCCCTGTCGCCCCAGCATCGCGACATGCGCCTTGCTGCCGGCCACGTCCTGCCGCCACAGTCGCTTGTCGAAGGGGATGGACGCGTTTATCTCGCGCATCACCGCGGCGGGGCCTTCGGCGAAGCGCCCGCCCCACATGGCATTGGATTGGTCCGACATGTCCTTGCGCTCGACGATCACGTGTCTCCTGGCGGGCAGCGTCCTGCTTGCCGGTTGCGATAGGCAAAGCCCGGGCGCGGAGCAAGCAAAGGCGCGCGCCACCCCGCCCGCCGTCGCGCCGGGCAAGGAAGCGCATGTGATCGACCGCAGCCACAAGGGCGAGCAGGCTCCCGACATCCGCTTCGATGCGCCCGGCGGCAAGCATGCGCGGATCGCCGATGCCGCCGGCAAGCCGGTGCTGGTGAACCTGTGGGCGACGTGGTGCGGCCCGTGCATCGGCGAGCTGCCCACGCTGGACCGGCTCGCGGGAACGATGCGGGTGATGGCGATCGCGCAGGATCTCGACGGCGCCAAGGTCGCGCCCTTCCTCCGGGCGCACAAGGCCGCGCGCCTCGTGCCCTATGTCGATCCGCAGACCAGCCTGAGCATCGCCTTTCAGGCCAGCCTGCCGACCAGCATCCTGTACGACGCCCGCGGCAAGGAAGTCTGGCGCGTGACGGGCGCGCTCGACTGGACCTCGGCCGAGGCCAGGAAGCTGCTTTCCGAGGCGGCCTAGGCGGGAACCCGGGCAAGGAACCCGGGCAAGGAACCCGTCCGGGCACCTGCCGTTTGCCCGTTCATGGCAGATGGACCCAACAGCCTCGGCGAGATCCTCGACACGTTGGAGGAGCTGGCGGAGAAGGACGAACGGGTCGTGCTGGGCGATGTGCTGGAAGCGTTCGGCAGCCGGTCGTTCGGGCCCTTCCTCCTCCTGCCGTCGCTGATCGACATCTCGCCGGTCGGCTCCATCCCGGGCCTGCCCTCGGCGCTGGCGGTGGTGATCGTGCTGGTCGCGGTGCAGCTTGCGTTCGGCCGCAAGCACCTCTGGCTGCCCGGTTTCCTCAAGCGGCGGTCGATTTCGAGCAGGAAGGTCTGCAAGGCCACCGAAAAGGCGCGCAAGCCGGCGGGTCGGGCCGATCGCTGGTTCCACGGCCGCCTGCCCGCGCTGACCCAGGGCATCTTCGTGCGGATCGCGGCGGTTGCCTGCATCCTCCTCGCCTGCACCGTTCCGCCGCTGGAGCTGTTTCCCTTCGCCACCACGGCGCCGATGGCGGCGATCGCCACCTTCGGCCTGGCGCTGATGGTGCGCGACGGCGCGGTGATGATCGTCGCCATCCTCCTGGCGGGCGTGGCGGTTGCCGCCGGGTTCGGCTTCCTCTTCTCGAAGGGGTGAGCGCCTGGCCCCGCACCACGCCTGTCCGTTCCCCGGCGCAGGCGGGCGCGCAGTCGGGGAACGTGCAGGGTGAACGCCGCCCTCCATCGCCGGTCACCTGCCGGCGCTCAGCCCCGCACCACCCGCACCCGGTCGCCGGGCCGCAACCCTCCGCCAAGGCCGCGCAGCACCACGGCGGCGCCGGCAACCTCCACCACCTCCGCCGTCTCCTCGCCGGCAAAGCCCAGAGCGGCGGGCGCGCCTTGCGCCACCACGCGGCCGCCCTCGATCCGCACCACATGGTCCGCCAGCGCGGCGACCTCGGCCGGGCTGTGGGTGACATAGACCATCGGCAGCGCGAAGCGGGCCTTCAGCGCCACGATGAAGTCGAGGATTTCCGCCCGCCGCGCGCCGTCCAGAGCCGCGAGCGGCTCGTCCAGCAGCAGCAGGCGCGGCTGGCTGAGCAGCGCGCGGCCCAGCGCCACTCGCTGGCGCTCGCCGCCGGAAAGCTCCGCCACCCGGCGCGGCAGCAGCGCCTCGATGCCCAGCACCTGCACGACCTCCGCCTCGCCGATCCCGCGATCGATCCCGGCGCGCCGCTTGCCGTAGAGCAGGTTCGCGCGCACCGGCAGGTGCGGGAACAGCCGCGCGTCCTGGTACACCCAGCCGATGCCGCGCCGCTCCGGCGGCACGAAGGCGCGGACGGCCGTGTCGGTCAGCACTTCCCCGCCAAGTGCCACCCGCACGCTTCCGTCGCGCGCCACGCCGCCGATCGCCGCCAGCGTGGCCGACTTGCCGGCGCCGGACGGGCCGAACAGGGCGGTGACGCCCTGTTCCGGGCCCTCGAACGCCACGTCGAGATCCAGCGCGCCGAGGCGCCGCCGCACCGCCACCGCCAGCGTCATGTGCCCGCCCGCCGCCGGCCCCAGGCAAGCAGCGCTTCCGACAGCAGCAGCGCGCCGATCGCGCTGGCAAAGGAGAAGCCGGCCAGCCGCAACGCCTCCGCCTCGCTGCCCGGCACCTGCAACGCGGAGTAGATCGCCAGCGCCAGCGTCTGCGTCTCGCCCGGGATGTTCGCGGCAAAGGTGATAACCGCCCCGAACTCGCCGAGCGCGGCGGCAAAGCCGATCACGCCCGCCGCCACCAGCCCCGGCAGCGCGAGCGGCAGGGTGACGGTGAAGGTCCGGTCCCAGAAGCCGGCGCCGAGCCCGGCCGCCGCCGCCTCCAGCTTCGGGTCCACCGCCGCGATCGCTTCGCGGGCGGCGCGCAGCATCAGCGGAAACGCCATCACCCCGGCGGCCAGCGCCGCGCCGCCCGTGGTGAAGATCAACCGCACGCCCGCCGCGTCCAGCAGCCGCCCGATCGGCCCCTGCGCGCCGAACAGCAGGATCAGCACGAAGCCGACCACCACCGGCGGCAGGAACAGCGAACTGTGCAGCGCCGCATCCACCAGCACGCGCCCCGGAAAGCGCCGCCGCGCCATGATCCACCCGGCCACCACCGCCAGCGGCAGACCCACCGCCACTGCCCGCGCGGCGATGCCGAGGCTCAGCGCGACAATGGCGAGCTCGTTGCCGGTCACCGGGCGGGCAGGAAGCCGAAGCGCGCAAAGGCCGCCTGGGCGTGCGCGCCCTGGAGGAAGCGCAGGAAACCGGCCGCTTGCGGCGCCGCGCCCTTCACCAGCGCGGCGGGATAGACGATCGGCGGATGGCTCGCGGCCGGGAAGACGCCGACCACGCGCACGCCGCGCTCCACCTTGGCATCCGATCCGTAGACGATGCCGAGCGGCGCCTCCCCGCGGGCGACATAGGCGAGCGCCACCCGCACATTCTCGGCGCGCGCCAGCCGGCCGGCAACGCTCGGCCACACGCCGAGCCGCGTCAGCGCGGCCTGCGCATAGCGGCCGGCCGGCACGAACGCCGGGTCGCCGACCGCCAGCCGCCCCCTTGCGCCGAGCGCCTGCGCCAGCGGAAAGCCGGGCCGGATCGCCAGCCGCGTCGCAGTGCCGCGCGCCGCCACCAGCACCAGCCGCCCGCGCAGCAGGGTCGCGCGCGTGCCGGGCTGCACGCGACCGGCGCGCTGCACCTCGTCCATCCACGCGCTGTCGGCCGACACGAACAGGTCCGCCCGCGCCCCGCCGTTGATCTGCCGCGCGACCTGCGAGGAGGAGGCGAAGGAGAAGCGCACCGGCACGCCCGTGGCCTGCGTATAGGCGCGGCCCAGCGCGCCCAGCGCATCCGTCAGCGAGGCGGCGGCGAACACCGTGATGCCGGCCGGCGGGGGCGCCGCGCCCAGCAGCATGGCCGAACAGGCGAGCAGGAAGAGGCGGCGGCGCATGGCGCGCTTATGCCGCCCGCTGCCATATTCCGCCAGATATAACGGCGGCTCAGCCGAGCGCGGCCGCGAGGTCGGCCATCCACCGTCCGGTGAACGCCCGGCTTGCCTGGCTCTGCGCGGCGATGCCGTCGAACGAATGATAGGCGCCGGGCACCACGGCGAGATCCACCGGCACGCCCGCGGCGGCCAGCGCCCCGGCATAGGCGATGTCCTCGTCCAGGAAGAGGTCCAGCGTGCCGACGCCCACAAAGGCAGGGGGCAGGCCGGCGAGATCGCTGCGCCGGCCCGGCACGGTGCGCGCCGGCACTTTCGCTTCGCCCGCGGGCACGCCCAGCAGCGAGGTCCAGCCGAAGCGGTTGGAGGCCGCCGTCCAGATGAAGTCGCCGGTGCCGGGCCTGGCCGGCCGCGTGCTGCCGGTGCGATCGTCCAGCATCGGATAGATCAGCACCTGATAGGCCAGCGGCACCTCGCGACGGTCACGCGCGGCGAGCGCCAGCATCGCGGCATGGCCGCCGCCCGCGCTGCTGCCGCCCGCCGCGATCCGCCGCCGGTCCACGCCCAGCGCGTCGGCATTGTCGTGCACCCAGCGCAGCGCCGCATAATTGTCCGCCAGCGACGCCTCGATCCGCGCCTCGGGCGCCAGCCGGTATTCCACCGACACGACCAGCCAGCCCTTCTCCGCCGCCAGCCGCTGCAGGCCCGCATTGATACCGGCCGTGCCGGAGACAAAGCCGCCGCCATGGATCCACACCAGCGCGCCCCGCCCCTTGCGGCCCGGGGCACCATCGAACTGAACCGTGCGCACCGGCGGCTGCCCGGGCAATCCCGGCAGCATGCGCTCGGCGAGCGGCGGCGCCACTCTCGCCGGCGGGCGGCGGACGCTCGGCAGCAGCGCGGCGGTGAAATCCAGCGTTTGGTGGCCCGCCAGCCCTGCCCGCATTTCCGGATCGACGAGGGAGAGGGGACCGGGCGCGACGCTCCGCGAAAACGCCCGCGCCGGCAGGCCGGCCATCACCAGCCCGCTTGCCATCCCGCCCAACACCGCGCGCCTGCTTGTCATGTCGCCGCTCCCGCCTTGTCTTCGCTTTGGTCAGACAATAGCCTGCCCGCCGTCGCCGGCAACCGTTCGGCCGGGAGAGATGCCATTCGCCTGCTCCTTGTGCTGTTCGCCGCCCTGCTCGCGCTGCCGGCCCAGGCGCGGGAGGCCGCGCCGCTCGTCGCCTTTGCGCCGCGCGCCGGCGGCGTCGTGCTGGCGCAGAGCGGGCGCGCGGCCACCCTGCTGCTCGATCCGGCGGACGCGCCGGCCGTCGCCCATGCCGCCGACGATCTGGCCGGCGACCTCGCCGCCGTCTCCGGCGCGCGGCCCGCCATCGCCACCCGCCTGCCCGCCGGCGGCCCGGTCGTGCTGATCGGCACGCTGGGGCATCACCGGCTGCTGGATGCGCTGGCCGCGGGCGGGCAGCTCGACGTGTCGCACCTGAGTGGCGCGTGGGAGAGCTTCGTGATCGCCACCGTCCGCCTGCCCGACCGGCGACGCGCGCTCGCCATTGTCGGCAGCGACCGGCGCGGCACCGCGTTCGGCGCCTATGAGCTGAGCCGGGCGATCGGCGTTTCGCCCTGGGTCTGGTGGGCGGACGTGGCCCCCGCGCGGCACGGCATGCTCGTCGTCCCCGCCGGCACCCGCCGCTTCGGCCCGCCCTCGGTGCGCTATCGCGGGCTGTTCCTCAACGACGAGGATTGGGGGCTGCAACCCTGGGCCGCCCGCACGCTCGATCCGGCCCGCGGCAATCTCGGTCCGGAAAGCTATCGCCGTATCTTCCAGCTGCTCCTGCGGCTGCGCGCCAACACGCTGTGGCCGGCGATGCACAAGGTGTCGGCCCCCTTCAACGCCGATCCCGCCAATGCCCGGCTTGCCGACGAACATGGCATGGTGATGAGCGCCAGCCATGCCGAGCCGATGCTGCGCAACAATGTCGGCGAGTGGCACGGCGCGCCCGATGCGTTCAACTACGCCACCAACCCCGAAGGCGTCGCCGCCTACTGGCGCGAGCGTGTGGCGAGCAATGGCGCCTACGAGAATGTCTGGCCGCTCGGCATGCGCGGCATCCACGACAGCGGCATGCTGGGCGCGACCACCTTGCCCGGACGCCAGGCATTGCTGAACAAGGTGATCGCCGACCAGCGCGACCTGCTGCGCGCGGCGAACCCGGATGTGACCCGGGTGCCGCAGCTGTTCACGCCCTACAAGGAAGTGCTCGACGTCTACCGCGCCGGGCTGCGGGTGCCGGACGACGTGACGCTCGTCTGGCCGGACGACAATTTCGGCTATCTGCGCCAGTTCCCCGGCCCTGCCGAGCGCGCGCGGGGCGGGGGCAACGGCGTTTATTACCACCTCTCCTATCTCGGCGCTCCCCTGTCCTATCTGTGGCTCGGCACCACGCCGCCCGCCCTGATCCAGGAGGAGATGACCCGCGCCTTCGACGCGGGCGCCCGGCGCTTCTGGATGGTCAATGCCGGCGACATCAAGCCGGGCGAGATCGGGCTGGAGCGGTTCTTCGATCTCGCCTGGAACATGCCTGCGGAGCGCCGGCTGACGCAGCGGCAATGGCTTGATCGCTGGGCGACGCGCACCTTCGGCACGCCGGCCGCCGGCGCACTGCTGGACGAGCATTTCCGGCTCAATTTCGAGCGCCGGCCGGAACATCTGCAATGGTGGCTGCCCGGCGAGAAGCCGCGGCCGAGCACCTGGAGCGGGGCGGAGATCGACGCGCGGCTCGCCCGCTTTGCCGCGCTGGCGGACGCGACCACGCGCGCCGGCGCGAGCATCGCGGGCGCTCAACGCGATGCCTGGTTCGAACTGGTCGACTATCCCGTGCTGGCCGCCGCCGCCGCCAACCGCCGCGCCTTTGCCGCGGAACGCTACGCCCAGGTGATCGAGCACGACCCGCACAGCGCCCGCGCCGCCGCCGGCATCGCCCGCGCCGCCGACGCCGAGATCAAGGCACTTACCCGCCGCTACAATGACGAGATCGCCGGCGGCAAATGGCGCGGCATCCTGGCCGAGGAGCCCGCCGACAATCAATGGCGCGGCTTTCGCCTCAGCCCGGTGGTGCTGCCCGCCGCCAGCCTCGCGGGGGACGGCCCCATGCCCCCCGCGCCGCCGGGGCCGCCCGCGCCGCAGTTCGTGGAAGCGGAGAGCGCGCCCGCTTCGCCCGGCTGGCGGCTGGTCGAAGGTCTGGGTCGCGGCACGGGCTCGCTGATGGCGCAGCCGGGCGCGTCGCTCACCCTGCGCTTCACCACAACCGCCACCACCGGCCTGGACCTCGGGCTGGTGCCGCTCTTCCCGCACGATGGCGATGGCGCGCTGCACCTCGATGTGGCGCTGGACGGCGCCCCGCCCAGCCGCATCGACCTGCCCCGCACGGCCGGCGACAAGGCCTGGAGCCGGGCCGTGCTCGACAATCTCCTGCGCGTGCCGCTCGGCCCGCCGCTCCCGGCCGGCGCGCACCGGCTGACGATCACCGCGCGCAGCAGCGGCGTCGCGCTCGACCGGCTGATCCTGACCGCGCGCTGAGCTTCAGTCGCGCCCCAGATCCCGGCCGCGCCGCCGCCCCGGCGTGTCCGGCGCGACGATCGTCGCCCGGTCGAGTGCCTCGGGCACCAGCGCCAGGTTCTGGATCGCCGCCAGGCCCCATTGCGCCGAGGCATTGGTGGAGACGCCCGGCCATTCCAGCACGCCGTTCACCACATGGCGCGGATCGCCGGGCCAGGTGCCGAGCCCGGCGTCGCCCGACAGGAACTCGGCCGCGGCGCGCGTTGCCAGCGTCGCATCCTTCGTCTGGAACGCCGCATAGGCCGTCAGCCGCGAATGCCCTTCGCGCAGATTGCGTCCGGCCGAAGGCGTGCCGAACTTGGCCGTCCATTCGCCCGCCGGCGCATTGTACCAGCGGCAGTAATCGAGCCACGCCGCCCGATAGCGGGGCACGTCGAACAGGCGGATCAGCTCCGAACTCACCTCCACCGCGCCGAACACCGCATTGAGATGGCTCACGGAGATGCCGCGGCCCTGATCGATGAATCGGCCGGACTTCATGTCGAACGGCGCGCTGCCGGTCAGCCAGCCGTGCGGCAGCCGGCCGATGCTGTCGAGCCCGGCCACGATCCGGTCGCGCCAGCGCACGTCGCCGGTCCGCTCCCACTCGGTCAGCCAGGCGGCGGCGAGCGGGCACCAGGTGGTGCCGAACGTCATCTCGATCGTGCCCGCCGGCAGCACCGGCTGCTTCGCACGGCTCGGCACCTTGCGGCCGATCTCCACATTGGTCAGCGTCTGGTCGGAGGTAACGAGATCGCGCAGCAGGTCGCCGACCCGCTCGTCGGCGGTCAGGTAATAGAAGATGCGGCGATAATTCGCATTGCTGACGCGCGGCTGTTTCGAGCTGTCGCCCCAATGCTGCACCGCGTGGCGCGTGCCCATGCCCTTGAACCGGCCGAGATGGTAGACGTCCACCTCGCCGGTATGCCGCGTCATCGCCTCGGCGAAGCGCCAGGTCCTGGCATCGCCCGTGCGCAGCACCTGCGTCCACAGCCACAGGTCGGGCGACAGCTCGCTATTGTCCCATGCGAAGCCGCCGATATCGTAGCGCCAGCGCTGCCGGTCGCTGTCATAGGTGTGCATCACGTCGCCGTGATTCCAGAAACCGTACCACGCGCGGCGGTCCACCTCGCCGGCATAGAAGTCGATCAGGTTGGCGAGCTGGTTCTCGATCGCGGTGCGGTTCGGCGTGGAGCGATCGACGAGGTTCCAGTCGCCGAACACCTGCGCGGCGTGGAGGTGCGCCGGCTCCGCCATCAATTGCGGCGGGGTCGCCTGCATGGTGGCGAGCGCCTTCAACTGGTCGGAAGCGGGCGTCGCCGGGAACGCCCACAGCATCAGCTCGGCCGTCCGCGCGATGCCGCTCGCATCGTCCCAACCGGGCTCGTAATCCTCATAGGTGATCGAGAGCCCCTCGTTCTGCGCGTCGAAGCTCTCCATCCCCATCGTGCCATGGTAGGGACGCATGTCCATCGCCGGCGCATCCGGCGACCACAGCCAGGCGGTGAGCTGCGCGGCATCGCCGGTCGCGCCGGTGATGTGCAGCGCGGTCGGGTGCCGCTGCCAGAAATAGCGCACGCCGAGCGCCGCGCCTCCGGAGGGCGAGCCGACATAGGCAAGCCCCGGCGCGCGGTGCCCCTCGTCGGCATCGATCCAGCCCTGTGCGGGCGCGGTGCGTTTGGTGATCGCCCAGCCGTTGGCGGTCGGCTGCTCGAGCCGGAACTCGCCCCAGGCCGGAATGCGCTCCAGCGTGTCGCGCACCGGCTTGGCCATCTGCGCCAGCGGCGGCACGGCCTGGCCGGCGACCTGCGCCGCCTTGAACGCGCCGCCCGGATCGCGACGCAGGCCGGTAAGCGGTCGCACTCCTTCGGCGAACATCTGGCCATCGGTGGCGAAGCGCACATGGCGATCGTACAACTCGGCCCCCTTCAGCGGAACGCTCGCGCGTACGCCCAGCGCGGAGAGAAAATCCTGCGAAGCGTTGCCGTCGAACACGAAGCTGTGCACCACGCGCAGGCCTGGCGAGCCGGCATATGCATAGAGCCGCACCGAGAACGGCAGCCAGCGCCGCGCACCGGCCATGTGCGCGCCCTCGATCTTCACCACCGCGCGCACCGGTCCGCGCTGTTCCACCGTCACCTTCTCGATGCGGCTTTCGAACGCCGTGTCCGCGCCATGCAGCGGCTCGGTGCGCGACGCGCCGACCAACGTCACGGGGCCGAGCACCGCGCGGCCGTCCACGCTCGCCTGGCGTATCAGCGCCGCACCGGTCTTCCCGATCTCCCAGCGCGTCTCGCAGACGCTGATCGTCACCGCATCGGCGGCCTCGGCAACGCGCACCGGCTTCGCCGGAGCGATCGGCCGCCCCCGCGTCACTACCAGCCCGTCTGGCACCACATTCGCGGGGATTGCATGCGCGCTCCACTTGATCGATCCGTCCGGCCATGTCGCGGTGGTCCAGCCCTGCGAGGGCACCGGCTTGCCGTCGCGCGCCGTGACCGTCAGCGCGGTGCTCCGCTTCAGCAGGCCACGCGGCCAGGCGACACCGAACGTCTGCCCGGCATGAAGCGCGGGCGCCGCGCCGTCGATCCAGCGCACGCCAGCCGGCTGGAACGGGGCGACCGGCGCCGCCTCCAGCCGCACCGGCAGCATCGCCACGCCGCCGCCCAGCAGCGCCGCCTTCAACGTATCGCGACGAGAAATCATGGCAAACTCCATCAACGCTGCTCCACCCGCACGCGGCGGATGCGCAGGTGGCTCCAGGTGGTGCGCAGCCCCCAATGGCCGCGCGTGTAAGGGTGGGGATCGTCGAGCGTGAACAGCCGCCTGCCGTCGCGGTCCACCGCGATCGTGCGCCCGTCCGCGATCAGGCGGATGCGCGTCCAGCGGTTCGGTACCAGCATGTCCGACGCCCCTGCCTTGTCATGCTCGGGCAGGATCGGCCGATTGCCGCGCTCCCCGATATAGCGGCGAAAGCGGGTGGTGGTGTTCCGGTTGCCGCCGATGCCGACATAATAAGCGCGCATGTCGTCATAGTCGGCGAACGCGCCCGATCGTGCGTGAACGGGCGATCCATCCTTGTCCGTCGCCATCCAAAAGGCGTTGAGGTCGCTGACCCTGTCGTTCGCGCCGCCGGCCGAAACCGCCATCGCCTCGAAGCTGATCGTCACGGGAGAGCCGACCGGCTGCTTCCACCACAGGGTCAAGCCCTTGGGCGTGTCGATGTCGATCGTGCCGCCGCGCTCGGACACGCGGGCATCGGGCGATTCCGCCTCGATCCGCCAGCGCGACGAAGGGGCCGCGCCGACCAGCGCGAGCAGAACCAGGCTGACGATCACCTTGCGCACCAAACCGGCATCCTCCCCGCACGGTCGCCCGCGTCTTGGCCGCCAGCATAGGCGCATCATCGAGCGCTTGCCAAGTCCGTCCCGTACTGTCACCAATCATGCCACAAAGTGGAATGAACGGCCGATCCGGGCGGGTCGGCACGCGAGATGAACTCCTGGGAGAGGGCAATGCGCGCAAAGGCGTGGCTGTGTGCGGCACTGGCAGTAGCGGCGGTGCCCGCAATCGGTGCGGAGGCGCCCCCGCCGCTGCGCCTCTTCATCGCCAGCGACTCCACCGCGCAGGACTACAAGGCGGACAAATATCCGCAGTCCGGCTGGGGCACGATGCTGCGCTGTGCGCTGAAGCCCAACGTCACCGTGGAGAATCGCGCGATCGGCGGGCGCAGCACCAACAGCTTCATCCGCGAGGGCCGGCTGGACAAGATCGCCGCGGACCTGCGCGCCGGCGACACGCTGCTCATCCAGTTCGGCCATAACGACCAGAGCATCGACAAGCCCGAGCGCTACACCACGGTGGAGCAATACCTCGCCAATCTCCACCGCTTCCTCGACGTGGCGAAGAAGGCCGGTGCGCGCGCGGTGATCCTCACCCCGGTCGCCCGGCGCGACTTCAAGGACGGCGTCGAGCAGCAGACCTACCCGCTCTACGCCAACGCCGCGCGGGCCGTCGCGCGGGAGACGAGAACGCCGCTGATCGATCTCGGCAAGCGTTCGGAAGCGATGGTGCAGGCGCTGGGCGAGGAAAGGGCTGCGGCCTATTACCTGCACTATGAAGGCGCGGCGGGCGCACCCGGCTTCCCGAACGGCGTGCACGACAACACGCATTTCAGCGAGCTGGGCGCGCGCCATGTGGCGGACCTGATCGCGGTCGATCTCAAGGCGCTGAAGCTGCCGGTTTCGAAATACGTCACCCCGCACGTTCCCGCCCTCACCCGCACCACGCCGGCCGGCGGGCCGACATGCGCCTGATCGCCGCGCTGGCGTTCACCCTCGCCATGGCTGCACCTGCGGAAGCACAGGTCCGCCGTTTCGTGCTTGCGGGCGTCGGCGCGGTGCCGACCAGCCGCGCCTATGCCGACGGGTTCGGCTGGGAGGCCGGCTCGACACGATTGTTCTCCGTTGCGGCGGCGCCGGGCAATTACCGCGTCACCGTCACGCTGGGCGACCCGAAGCGCGCAACGGAGACGACCATCAAGGCCGAGTCCCGCCGGCTCATGCTGGATGCGGTGCGCGTGCCCGCCGGCAGGCGCGTCACGGCAAGCTTCATCGTCAACGTCCGCAATGCGGCCCTCACGCCGCCGCCGCTCAATGCGCCGGACGGCACGCGCGTGGCGCTGAAGCCGCGCGAGCAGGGCTCGTTCAGCTGGGACGACAAGCTGACGCTGGAGATCCTGGGCGACCAGCCCGGCGTCTCGGCGGTCACGATCAAGCCGGTGGCGGTGCCCACCGTCTTCCTGCTGGGCGATTCCACCGTCACCGATCAGGGCGCGGAGCCGGCGGCAAGCTGGGGGCAGATGTTCCCCGCCTTTTTCAAACCCGACGTGGCGATCGCCAACCATGCCGAGTCCGGAGAAACGCTGAAAAGCTTCCTCAGCGAGCTGCGCTTCGCCAAGGTGCTGGAATCGGTGAAGCCCGGCGACTGGGCGTTCATCCAGTTCGGCCACAACGACCAGAAGGCCAATTGGCCGCAGACCTATGCCGCGGCCGAGACGACCTATCGCGACTACCTGCGCACCTGGATCGCCGAGTTCCGCCGCCGCGGCGTGACCCCGGTGCTCGTCACCTCGCCCGATCGCCGCAACTGGACGGGGGCGAGGATCCGCTCCACCCTCGCCGATTATGTCGCCGCGGTGAAGGCGGTGGGTGCGGAGACGAGCGTGCCGGTGATCGACCTCAACGCCGCCAGCATCGCCTTTTACGAGGCGCTGGGGCCGATCCGCGCGCCGCTCGCCTTCAACGACGGCGGGAAGGATGCGACGCACCACGACAATTACGGCGCCTGGGTGCTCGCGCGCAGCGTGGCCAAGGGCATGGCGGCCGCCAGGCTGCCGCTGGCGCAGCACCTGAAGGCGGACCTGCCCGCCTTCGACCCTTCGCATCCGCCCGCGCCCGAAACCTTTCGTCTCGCGCCCAGCCTCGCGCACGATTCCACCCGACCGGACGGCAGCTGACCATGACCACGCGACGCACCTTTCTCACCGGTTCGCTCGCCGCCGCGCTGCCGCTGCCCGCGCTGGCGCAGCAGGACCCGGGCATCGGCGCGGGCGCGGGAGCCGCCGCCTCCGATCGCTTTCCGCTCTGGCCCAAGGCGCCGCCGGGCGCCGACCGCGCGAAGGTCTCCGACAAATGGGTCAAGCGCTCGCCCACCGGCGGGCCGGACGACATCGCCTGGCCGCATGTCGGCGTGCCGATGCTGAGCGTGCTGAAGCCCGCCCGGCCCAACGGCGCCGCGGTGCTGATCTGTCCGGGCGGCGGCTATGTGCGCGTTGCGGTCGGGCGCAATCCCGGCGGCATCTCGCGCTGGTTCGCGGACCGCGGCGTCACTGCGTTCGAGCTGCTCTACCGCCTGCCGCACGACCGCTGGCCGGCGGGCGCCGACGTCGCCCTGCAGGACGCGCAGCGCGCCATGCGGCTGATCCGCGCCGGCGCCGGCAAGCGCTGGAGCGTCGACCCCGCCCGCGTGGCGATCACCGGCTTCTCCGCCGGCGGCCATGTCGCCGCCCGCCTCGCGGCGCGCTCCACCCAGGTCGTCTACGCGCCCACCGACGCCGCCGACCGGCTTTCCGCGGCGCCCATCGTCGCCGGCCTGTTCTATCCGGTCATCACCATGTTCGACGACGGCGTTCATGCACAGTCGCGCCGCGAGCTGCTGGGGACGCATGCCGCCGATCCGGACTGGCAACGCCGTTATTCCGCGCAGGTCGATCTGCCCGCCGACATGCCGCCCACCTTTGTCGCCTGCAACGCCGACGACCCGGTGGTGCCGTTCAGGAACAGCGTGCTGATGGCGGAGGCGCTGCGTGCAGCCAGGGTGCCAGCGGAGCTTCACGTATTCGAGAAAGGCGGCCACGGACCGCCCAGGCGCACCAGCGGCGCAGCGGTGCCCTGGCAGCAGATGTTCACGGACTGGGCCGGCGATCACGGTTGGCCGGCCTGAGAACAAAGGGAAAGAGGATGTTGAAACTCGCCGCCGCGGCGCTGCTGCCGCTCAGCCTGATCGCCGCGCCCGCCGCCGCGCAGACCGCGGACATGAAGACCTGGGTCGATGCGAAGACCGGCCACAAGGTGGTGCGCGTGTCGGACGCGCCGGGCAATTACGCGCTCTACTTCAACTACAACGCCTATACGCCCAACGGCGACACGATGATCTTCTCCACCGCCCAGGGCATCCAGGCGATGGACATGAAGACGTGGAAGATCCGCCCCGTGCTCAGGCGGCGGGGTATCCGCCTGCTGTTCGCCGGCCACAAGACTCGCAGCGCCTATTTCGCACAAGGCGAACGCTCCGGGGGCACCGTTTCGATCTGGGCCGCCGACATCGACACGGGCCGCGTCCGCAAGATCGCCGACGTGCCCGCCGGCAGCCAGATCGACACGATCAACGCGGACGAGACCTTGCTCGCCGGCCAGATCGCGCTGGAGCAGAGGGAGCTGCAACCCGGCACGCGCGGCCGCGATCCGAAGACCGACCAGGCCGCCTATGCCGCCAACGGCCCGGACGGCAGGCCGCTTCCCTATGCCGAGGCCAAGGAGGTGCGCCTCAACGAGCGGCTGGAAGCGAAAATTCCGATGGAGATCTTCACGGTGAACGTGAAGACCGGCGAGCGGCGCACGATCGTGAAATCCACCGACTGGCTGAACCACCTGCAGTTTTCGCCGGCCGATCCGACCTTGCTGATGTATTGCCACGAAGGCCCCTGGCACAAGGTGGACCGGATCTGGACGGTGCGCACCGACGGCACGCAGAACACGAAGATCCATGCGCGCACCATGAACATGGAGATTGCCGGGCATGAATTCTGGTCCCCCGACGGCCGCACCATCTGGTACGATCTGCAAACCCCGCGCGGGCAGGATTTCTGGCTGGCCGGCTATGACGTGAACACGGGCAAGCGCCGCTGGTACCATCTCGAGCGCAACGAATGGTCGGTGCACTACAACGTGTCGGACGATGGCCGGCTGTTCTCCGGCGATGGCGGCGACCCGGAGATGGTCGCCCATGCGCCGGACGGCAAATACATGTACCTGTTCCGCCCGCACGACATTCCGGATGTCGCCGGCATCCATGCCGACAACGCCGAGGCGCTGATCGCGCCGGGCACCTTCGCGGCGGAGAAGCTCGTCGACATGGGCAAGCAGGACTACAAGCTGGAGCCGAACGGCCGCTTCTCGCCGGACGGCCGCTGGCTGTTCTTCCGCGCCAACATCGAAGGCGCGCCGGCGATCTACGCGGTCGCGACGGAGAAGGCGAAGTGAGCCTGCTCCCCACCCGTCACCCCGGCCTCGTGCCGGGGTCCACTCCCCCGCAAGAGGGGCCCTTGCGGCGTCGTGGATGCCGGAACAGGCCCGGCATGACCATGACAGGGATCGCCGCCGCGCTCCTCGCCAGCACTCCCGCCCTCGCCCGCGAAACGGTGTCCTTCGACGCCGACTGGCGCTTCACCCGCGGCGACGTGGCAAAGGCGGAAACACAGGGCTTCGCCGACACCGCCTGGACGCCGGTAAACCTCCCCCATGACTGGGCGATCGCCGGCCCGTTCGACGAGCACGCCCGCGCGACCGGTTCGGGCGCTTTCCTGCCGACGGGCGTCGCCTGGTACCGCAAGCATTTCACCGCGCCTACCTCCTGGGCCGGCAAACAGGTGATCGTCGAGTTCGACGGTGTGACCGAGCGCTCCGGCGTGTGGATCAACGGCCACCATCTCGGCCACCGCCCCACCGGCTATCTGACGCTGCGCTACAATCTCACCCCGTTCCTGAAGGCCGGCGGGGACAACGTCATCGCGGTGCGCGCGGACACGTCCAGCCAGCCAGCCTCGCGCTGGTATGCCGGCAGCGGGATCAACCGCCACGTGCGCGTGATCGTCACCGACAACGTGCACATCGAACGCGACAGCACAACCGTGCGCACCGGCGCGATCACCGCTGCCGCCGCGCAGGTAACCGTCACCACCGGCGTCCACAGCAAGGCCGCGGCTGCACAGGCCGCGAAGGTCGAGGTGACGCTGCTCGACCCTGCCGGCCGCGTCGCCGCACGCCAGATGAGCGCGCCGCTCGACGCGCTGTCCGAACGCCAGCTGCCCGCCACCGTCCCGCTTTCCGTGTTGCACCCCCGCCGCTGGGACATCGGCGACCCTGCGCTGTACACCGCCCGCGTCCGCCTGCTCGACGCATCGGGCGCGGAGCTCGACAGCGAGGACGTGGCGTTCGGCATCCGTGAGGCGAAGTTCGTTCCCGCAACCGGCTTTTGGCTGAACGGCCGTAACATCAAGCTGAAAGGCGTCGCCATCCACCAGGACGGCGGCGCGTTCGGCAATGCCGTGCCGCTCGCCTTTTACGAGCGGCGATTGCGCGGCCTCATGGCGCTGGGCGTCAACGCGATCCGCACCGCGCACAATCCCTTCCCGCCGGAGTTCCTGGACCTGTGCGACCGGCTCGGCCTGCTCGTCATGGATGAGCCGTTCGACATGTGGACGGTGGCCAAGAACCCTGAGGACTATCACCTGTTCTTCACCGACTGGTCGACCCGGGATGCAACGGAGTTCGTCCGCCGCGACCGCAATCATCCGTCCGTCGTCATCTGGTCGATCGGCAACGAGATCCACGACACGCCCTATCCGCTGGTGGCGCAGGACATCATCAAGCGCCTGACGACCATCTTCCACAAGGAGGATCCCACCCGCCCGGTCACCATGGCGCTGTTCCGGCCCAACACCACGCACGATTACGAGAACGGCACCGCCGACCTGCTCGACGTGGTCGGCCAGAACTATCGCGAGAAGGAACTGGCCAAGGCGCATGCCGACAAGCCGACCCGCGCGATCATCGGCACGGAGAACAGCAAGAACCGGGAAAGCTGGCTCGTGTTGCGCGACGACCCGGCCTATGCTGGCATGTTCCTGTGGACCGGCGCCGATTATCTCGGCGAGGCGGACCGGATCGGCTGGCCGGCGATCAGCAACCCGTCCGGCCTCGTCACCCGCACCGATGCGGTGAAGCCGATCGGCTGGGAGCGCGCGAGCTGGTGGTCGGACAAGCCGGTGGTGAAGATCGCGCGCCGCGTGACAAAGGTGGTGGACACCAGCGAGCTGCCGACCATGGTCGGCGTGGCCATGCCGCAGCCCAAGGGGCCGGGCGTGCTCGCGGACTGGTCGCCGACCAACCGCGCGCCGCACGACGAGACCGTCGAGGTCTACAGCAACGCCCAGGAAGTGGAGTTGATCGCCAACGGCCGCTCGCTGGGCCGCAAAGCCCGCAACGCCGACGACAGTGCGCGGTCGTGGACGGTGCCGTTCGCGCCCGGCACCGTGCGCGCGATCGGCTATAACGGCAAGCGCGTGGTGGGCCGCGACCGGCTGGTCACCGCCGGCGCACCCGCAGCGCTGCGCCTCACCCCGCGCGGCACGCCCGGTGGCGGGTTCGACGATGTCGGCTTCGTCGAGGTGGAAGTGGTCGACGCCAAGGGCAATCCGGTGCCGGACGCGGCAACGGCGCTCACCGTCACGGTGGAGAACGGCACCCTCGCGGCGTTCGACAATGGCAGCGTGACCGATCACACCGCCTTTGCCAGCCCCACCCGCCATGCCGAGGCGGGTCGCGCGCTGGTCATGGTCCGTGCAGGCGGCACCGGGCCGGTGACGGTGCGGGTCAGCGGCGAGCAGCTGCGGCCCGCCGCCGTGACGTTCAAGCGCCAGCGCTGACGCTCACCGGCGCGGCGGCGGCGCGGCAGGGGGAGCGCCGCCCCGTTCCGGCGCGTCCACGAAGTCGATCCGCCGGTTCAGGCAGGCGAGCGCCGACGGCTTGTCGTCATATCCCTCACGCACGCACAGGCGCAGCATGGCACAGCCGATGCGATCGATGCGCGGGTCGCCGCTGGAGATGTCCGCATGGCAGAAGCGCATGATCTTGCCGTCCGAGCTGTAATGCAACCGCATCCGGCGCAGCTTGCGCGCGACCACCACCACGTCCTCCGCCTCGCCCGCAACCGGCGGCGGAGGCGGTCGCCGGGCGACCTCGTAGTCATGGTCGTCCTCGGAACGGACAAGGGTGGGTCGCGGCGGTGGCGTCGTCACGGGGGCAGCCGGCACAAGCCGAGGGGCCGGTGACGCGATGGGCGCCGGTTTCACAGGCACGGCCTGCCCTGCGCAGGCGCCGATCCGCCGCCCCGCGACCGGCGCCTGCCCCACCTCGATCTTCATGCGCGAACAGCCCGGTTGTGGCGGTCGGTCCTTGCCCGCGCCGAGCAGCGGGCGCACCGCATCGGGCAGCGCATCGTCGGCGACGCACAGCTTCGCCTCGCTGCCGGGACAGGTCGAAAAGGAGCGCGCGGCTGGCGGCGATATAGGCGTCACCACCACGCGGGTCGGACGGCGCTCGAGCGTCCACAGGCCGGGCTCGATGCGCGTCACCTCGCCGGAGACGACGATGTCCTCATCCTGCCGCGGCAGCTTGCCGGCCGGCACGTCCTGCGCGCCGATCCCGGCCAGCGCCAGCAGGCACGCCATCGCCTTTCCCGCCGACCGCATCCACCCTCCCGCCAGGGCGCATCGTGGCGGGCGCGCCGCCACGATGCAAGCCGGTCACTCCGCCGTTTCGGACGGGAACTTCGGGCCGGGAAAGAAGGATAGGTGCGGCGGCTGGTTGTAGGCGGTGTTCTGCCAGGCAACGCCCGCGCGGTAGATCGGATCGGCCAGCAGCGTCACCATCCGGTGCGTAGTCGGATACGGCGTCACATACACGCGCAGCTCGCGATTGTCGGCCGAGCGCCACACCACCTCCTCGCGCCAGTCGCCGAGCAGGTCCGCCTGGAGCGCCGGGTTCGCCTTGGTGCCGTTGCCGGAGGCGACATCGGCCGCGTGGAGCAGCGGCACCGCCGTGCCCGTCTTCCAGTCCCATTTGCTGATCGTCGTGCCGTCCAGCAGCTCGTGCAGCAGGTCGCCGTCCCAATAGAGCGCGAAGTTGGTCTGGCGCGGCGCGGGGCCGATCGCCTGGCCCTTGCCGTCGAACAGCTCGCGGCTGTTGGAGCCCCAATATTCGTCGCCGACATGGCGCGGGTCGATATCGGCGGCGAGGCCGCGGCCGGTGTCGGTGTCGGCCGGCTTCTTCCACAGAACCTCGCCGGTGCGCGCATCGAGCAGCGCCGAGCCGATGCCGCCGTTGCGCTTCACTTCCTCGAACACGCCCCATTTCTCCAGGCCGGGATGAAGCGGATCGAGATCGCCGACATGCATGGTGTCGCCATGGTGCAGCGGCTGTGTCCACAGGCCCTTGCCGTTGTCGTCCACCGCCATGGAGCCGTAGACCACCTCGTCCCGCCCGTCGCCGTCGACATCGGCGATCGAGAGCTGGTGGTTGCCGCGGCCGGCATACTCCGCGTTGCCGGGTGCGGCGCTGTCAAAGGTCCAGCGCTTGGTCAGCTTGCCCGCGCGATAGTCCCAGGCCGCGATCACCGTGCGCGCATAATAGCCGCGGCCGAAGATCATGCTGGGATGCCGCCCGTCGAGATAGGCAGTGCCGGCCAGGAAGCGGTCGGAACGGTTGCCATAGCCGTCGCCCCAGGTGTCGCGCATCTGCTCGAACGTCGGATTGCCGCCCGGATAGCGCGGCGGATCGTAGGGCGCGGTGGCCAGCGCGCGGCCGGTGCGCCCGTCGAACACGGTGAGATATTCCGGCCCCTTCAGGATTCGCCCGGCGAGCGGGGCAACCTTGGTGCCGTCCGCCAGTATCTTGGCGCCGGTCTTGTCGGGCTGCGGCACTTCGCCGCTCGTTGAGCGCCAATCCGCCTTGGCATCGCCGATCGCCTTGCCAACGCCGTCCAGCGTGCCGTCGGCGGTCTTCATCGCCACTTCGGCGCGCCCGTCGCCGTCATAGTCGAACACCTGGAACTGGGTGTAGTGCGCCCCGGCGCGGATGTTCCTGCCCAGATCGATCCGCCACAGCCGCGTGCCGTCCAGCTTGTAGGCGTCGATGAAGACGTCGCCGGTATAGCCCGCCTGGCTGTTGTCATGGCTGTTGGTCGGGTCCCATTTCAGGATCAGCTCCATCTGCCCGTCACCGTCGAGATCGCCCGCACTCGCATCGTTGGCGTTGTAGGTATAGGCAACGCCGTCCGGCGCCGTGCCGCCGGGCGGCGGGGTGAGCGGGATCGAGAGATAGCCCTTGGCCGCGATCAGCGCCGGGGCGCTGGGCACACCCGCCTTGCCGCCGGCGATCGCGCGCACGGTGTAGCGCGCCGTTGCCGAGCCATCGCGATCGACGAACGAGGTCGCCGCCGCGATCGGCTGCGGCGTGATCTTGCGCCCGTCGCGGTACACGTCGAAGCGCACGCTCCTGGCATCGGCCGGGAGCAGCCGCCAGCTCACCAGCCAGCCGCCGCCGTTCGCCGGACCCGCCACGACGCCGCGGTCGAGCCGCTCCGCTGCCTGCCGCGGCGCCGCGGGCGCTGCCCCCGCCAGCATGGCGGCCGACGCGGCCGTTGCCGCCAGCATGATCCGGTATGCCCTCACGTCGCTCTCCCTTTTGCGCGCTGTGCTGCGCGCTTCTTGTCCCACAAATATGATTGCATTTCAGAAAATGGCAACATAGAACGGAACAGCACTCCACAATGTGGATGTTTGATCGGCCGCATGGTCGAACGGCGACGGTAAGAGCCGCGCCTTCTGGGAGGGGATGAACGTGAACTGCAGCATTTCGGCATTCCAGCGGCTCCCGCGCCCGTGCGCGGCTGCGATCGCGCCCGCCTGTCCGATCGCCTGACCGCCCATCGCCAACAAGATCGACGCCGCAGGCCCCACGGGGTTCACGCCGGCGCTGCCAAGGGGAGACATCCAATGACCGCCAACCGTCCGACGCTGGGCCGCCAGCTTGCCCTCACCACTTCCGCGCTGGCGCTGAGCCTCGGCCTGGCCATGCCGGCCTCCGCGCAGACGCAGCCGGCGGACCGCGCGACGCCCAATCCGAGCGTGCAGCCGCAGCCGGAAACCGCGCCGCAGAACGACCAGAACATCGCGCCCTCCTCCGCCACCGTCGAGCCCAAGGTTCCGGCCGAGACGCCGCCGGCCAGCGACAACGCGCAGCCCGCCCCCGCCATGGGCCAGGGCGCCGGCGCCACGCCGCCGGAACAGGCCGCCGCCGCTGCCGAAGCCCCGGCCAGCGCGAGCGACCAGGACGTCGTCGTGGTCGGCACCCGCGCGTCGCTCCAGTCGGCGATCAACCGCAAGCGCAACGCCGGCACCGTGGTCGACTCGATCGTCGCCGACGACATCGCCAGCTTCCCCGACAAGAACGTCGGCGACTCGCTTGCCCGCGTGACCGGCGTGCAGCTGTCGCGCGACTTCGGCGAAGGCACCAAGGTGTCGATCCGCGGCGTCGAACCGGACCTGAATCGCGTCGAGATCAACGGCGTCAGCCAGACCTCCGCCACCGGCGAGCGTTCGGGCGACTTCCGCGAGCTCGCGACCGAGCTCGTGAAATCGATCGACGTCTACAAGGGTTATGCCGTGGACCTTACCGAAGGCGGCCTGGGCGGCACGGTCTCGGTCGAAACGCGCAAGCCGCTGGAGCTGAAGAAAGCGCTGGGCACCCTTGTCTTCTCCGAACAGCATCTCGACACCACGCGGGACTGGCGTCCGCGCGCGACGGTGGTGCTGGGTACGCCCAAGTTCCTGATCGACGGTCTCGGCGTGCTGCTGAACGTCACCTATGACGACAAGACGACGCGTCAGGATTACATCAGCAACACGCAGTTCAACCGCTTTGCCGATTTCGATCGCTCGGACAGCAAGACGGTCGTCAACCCGACCTATGCCAACTTCAACACCTATGCGAGCTGCGCGGGCGTCACCGGCAACAACGCCGCCAACGCCACCGCCAATCGCCTCGCCTGCGAAACCCAGTTCTTCGACTGGATCCCGACGTCGGTGCGCTATCGCAACCTTGTGCGCCGCGACAAGCGCCTGTCCGGTGACTTCACCGTCCAGTATGAGTTCGCGCATAATTTCCGGGCCTTCGCCGAAGCGCAGATCAACAATCGCAACCAGAACCTGTCGGACACCAACTATTCGATCGACACGTCGCGGTTCGAGCGGTTCCAGACCAGCCCGGCACTCGCCGCCGCTGCGAACGGTGCGACTTCCCGCCCGCAGATCCTGCCGGGCACCGCGACGGTGGATGGCAACCATGTGGTGACGAGCTGGACCAACGCGCTCAACACCGTGAACATCGGCAGCGCGGCTGCCCCCAACTATAACGGCGCCAGCAACATCCTGGGCGTGCAGCGCCGCGACTTCGACTACGATCAGAAGTCCAAGTACTTCCTCGGCGGGTTCGACTGGGATCTCGATCGGGTGCAGGTGAAGTTCCTCGCCAGCCACGCCACTGCGCGGACGATCAACAACACCAACCTCGTTTCCTATTCGACGGGCGTGTCGGGCATCGGCGTTGACCGTCGCAACGATCTCGGCCTGCCGGTATTCGTCTATCCCGGCAGCATCGACCCCGCCGATCCCGGCATCTATTCGAACCTGACACGTCGCGGCGCGGATGGCCAGCTGCTCGTACCGTCGGGACCGACGGTGCAGTATCGCCCGTCCGATCTCAACAACACCGAGAACCAGCTCAAGCTCGATGTCGATTGGGAGATGGATTACGGTCCGCTCAAGAGCATCGAATATGGCGGCCAATATCGCGAGCAGAAGTTCCTCAATTACCTGAACGGCGGCTCGCGCCTGCTGTCGGCACCGGGCGTCACCCCGCTCGTTTATCAAACCGACAACAATCAATCCTTCACTACTGTCATCCAGCCAACGGTCACGAACCGGCGGGTCGGCAACACCTTCTACCTGACCCCTGCAGAGTATCAGTCGCTCATCGCGAGCAACACCGGCATCTCGGGCGGCGCACCGCTGTTCACCGGACTCAGCGTGGTCCCGGCGAACGCACCCAGCCGCATCGCGGTCCCGAACTTCGACGAATCCGTGCTCGGTCAATATTACGATCTGTCACGCTTCAACCAGGATCTGATCCGCTTTTCGGACGGCCTGCCGCAGATCCCCAACGTCAGGATCAACGAAACGGTCGCCGCGGCCTATCTGAAGTTCAACCTCGACACCGAAGTGCTCGGCATGCGCCTGACCGGCAATGGCGGCGTGCGCTACCTGCACACCACTGACGAGGGCACCGGGACCAACATCAGCCGCGTGACGCGCCGCAATGCCGCGAACACCGGCAACGAGACGGTGGTGCTCGCCGCGCAGCAGCTGTCGCTGAAGAACAGCTACACGGACTGGCTGCCGGCCTTCAACCTTGCGCTGGAGATCACGCCGGACCTCGTCCTGCGCGGCAATTGGGCGAAGAACCTTGCCCGCCCGCGCCCGACCGATCTGGTGCCCAACATCAACTGCGTGGACGACCAGACGCTGGCCGTCGCCGGCGAGCAGGTCTGCACCGCAGGCAACCCGGACCTCGTGCCGTACCGGGCCGATCAGTGGGAAGCGAACCTCTCCTGGTATCCGAACAAGGATACGCTGGTCAGCCTGGGGTATTACAAGAAGTACGAGTCGAGCTTCGTCGTGAACAACGTCACCCGCTCGAACGTCGACCTGTTCCGCGACGGCAACCTGTTCACCGTGCGCCAGGCGATCAACGGCTTCGGCGCGCTGCTGGACGGCGTGGAGGCGAGCGCGCAGACCGCTTTCACCTGGCTGCCCAAGCCGTTCGATGGCCTTGGCGCCTCGGGCAACGTCACCTGGGCCCGGGCGATCCGCACCAACCTGACCAATGCCGCGACGGGCGCGCCGCTGGACGAGTATCCCGGCCTGTCCAAGTGGACGTACAATGCCTCCATCTTCTACGACAAGGGCTTCCTGAATGCCCGCCTGAGCTACAATTATCGTTCCGACTGGCTGGTGACGATCGCCGACTCGACAAACGGCAACCTGCCGATTTACCGGCAGGGCGAAGGCTATCTGGACGGCAAGATCACCTTCCGCTTCCCGGAATGGCATTACAGCCTGTTCATGGAGATGCAGAATATCGGCAAAGAATATTCGCGCTCCTACGTGAAGGGACTGGCGACTTCGGAAGTCTATTATCCGGGCCAGCGCTTCTTCGCGGGCGTGCAGTTCAAGTTCTGAGCATCCGGCGCCGGTAGCGCCGCACCGCCTCCTCCCCTGGCCGGCCATTTCGCTGCGAATGGCCGGCCGCTTGTTTCTGCGGCCGCTTGTTTCGGGAAGTGGCCGCGGTCGATTGCCAGCCACGTATATTACATCTTAGAAGGACGGACATGAGCGCCACCGCCGCCGCCTCCCCGCCGGACATCAGCAAGCCCGATATCGCAGGGGCGGCCGTGGGCGCCGGCAGCCAGACGCTGATGCGCGGACTCGACCTCATCGAGGCGGTGAGCCAGGAGGTGCTGACCCTGTCCGAGCTGGCGCAGAAGCTCGACCTCACCAAGAGCACCACGCACCGGCTGCTGTCCGCGCTGGTGGATCGTGGCTATCTCGCCTTCACTCCGCGCGCGGGCTATCGCCTCGGCCCCAAGCTGCTGCTGCTGGGCACGCTGGCGCAGGCCCAGGCCGATCTCGTGCAGGTCGCGCGCCCCTATCTGGAGGAACTCGCCGCCGCCACCGAGGATACGGTGCATCTCGGCATTCTCGACGGCGACAGCGCGCTGTATCTCGACAAGGTGCCCGGCCGCCGCCGCATCACCATTTCCAGCCGGGTGGGCGATCGCCAGCCGCTTACCTGCACCGGGCTCGGCAAGGCGCTGATGCTCGATCTCGATGCCGACTATTGGCACCGGAGGTTCGTCGCCGACCAGCAGGCCGGCGCGCCCGCCGCCGATCCGGACGTGTGGCAAAGCCGCATGGTCGCCTATGCCAGGGCCGGGCGCGCCTACGACCTGGAGGAGAACCAGGATCAGGTGCGCTGCGTCGCCGCCCCCGTGCGCGATGCCGGCGGCCATGTGGTGGGCGCGATCAGCGTGTCGAGCGCGGCGCAATATATGAGCGACGATCGCATGACGACCCTGTCGGACGACGTGCGCGCCACCGCCAACGCGATCAGCCGCGAGCTCGGCTTCGAGCCGGCGGCCAACTGACCATCCCTTCCCCAGGAGACTGAACCCATGCTTCTCGACGGCAAGACCGTGCTCGTGACCGGCGCCTCCGCCGGCATCGGCCGCGCGGTGGCGATCGGCTGCGCCTGGCACGGCGCGAACGTGGCGCTGAACTTCGCGCGCGACGTGGCCGGGGCGGAAAGCGCGGTGGCGGAGATCGAGAAGCTCGGCCGCAAGGGCGTCGCCATTCAGGGCGACGTCGCCGATCCGCAAACCGCCAAGGACTTCGTGGCAAAGGCCGTGGACGCGCTCGGCCGGGTGGACGTGTTCGTCAACAATGCCGGCATCTGCCCGTTCCATGCCTTTCTCGACATGCCGGTGGAGACGTTCGAGCGGACAATGCAGGTGAACCTGCACGGCGCCTATTTCATGGTGCAGGCGGCGGCGAACCAGATGGTCGAGCAGGGGGACGGCGGCTCGATCATCGCCATGTCCTCGATCTCGGCGCTGGTCGGCGGCGAGTATCAGACGCACTACACGCCCACCAAGGCGGGCCTCCACTCGCTGATGCAATCGGTCGCGATCGCGCTCGGCAAGCACAAGATCCGCTGCAACTCGCTGTTTCCCGGCACCATCCTCACCGACATCAACAAGGAGGATCTCGCCGACACGAAGAAGCGCGAATATATGGAAGGCCGCATCCCGCTCGGCCGCCTCGGCCAGCCGGAAGATCTCGTCGGCCCGACCGTGTTCCTGGCCTCCGACCTCGCGCAGTACGTCACCGGCGCCTCGCTGCTGGTCGATGGCGGCGCGTACGTGAACCTGCAATAGGATGTGGACGCGGCGGCAGGTCGGGCTGGGCCTGATGGCCGCCGCGCTGCCCTTCCCCGCCCATGCCGCGCGGCTGGTGAACGTGCGTGACCACGGCGCGCGGGGCGACGGCCGCACGCTGGACACCGATGCACTCAACGCCGCCATCGCCGCGGCGGCCGGCGGCGGCACGGTGATCGTGCCGGCCGGGCGGTACCTGTGCTTTTCCATCCGCCTGCAAAGCGGCGTGACGATCCAGCTCGCCACGGGCGCGGTGATCGAGGCGGCGGACCCGGCTCGCCACGGCGGTCGCTACGACCTTCCCGAAAGCGGAGTTGAACAACTCTACCAGGATTTCGGGCACAGCCACTGGCGCAACAGCCTGATCTGGGGCGACGGCGTGGAGGACGTGGCGATCACCGGCCCCGGCCTGATCCATGGGGCGGGCCTCACCCGCAACGGCCCCGGCGCGCGCTGGAAGGCGCAAACGGGCGAGCGGCCCTTGTCGATGCAGGGCATGAGCCAGCGCCAGATCGACGAACTCGAGCCCGCGACCCGCGCGATGGACGGCCTGGGCAACAAGGCCATCGCGTTGAAGAACGGCCGCAACATCGTGCTGTCCGGCTTTTCCGTGCTGAAATGCGGGCATTTCGCCATTCTCGCGACCGGCACGCGGGACATGGTGATCCGCGACCTCGCCATCGACAGCGACCGCGACGGCATCGACCTGGACTGCGTTCGCGACGTGCTGGTCGAACGTTGCCGCGTGAACACGCCCAACGACGACGCCATCGTGGTGAAGAGCAGCTTCGCGCTCGGCCGTGCGGTCGCGGCGGAAAATATCGTGATCCGGCAATGCGCGGTGTCCGGCTTCGATCTCGGCACCATGCTCGACGGCACCCGCCGCACCACGCAAGCCCTCGCCCCCGACCGTGACCGCGTGACCGGCCGCATCAAGCTCGGCACCGAGAGCAATGGCGGTTATCGCAACATCCTGATCGAGGACTGCACCTTCACGCACTGCCGCGGCCTCGCGCTGGAGACGGTGGACGGCGGCGCGATGGAGAATGTGCGCGTGCGCCGGCTGCGCATGACGGACGTGACCACCGCGCCGATCTTCCTGCGGCTGGGCGACCGCCGGCGTGGCCCGCCCGGCACCGGCATAGGCGCGATCCGCGGCGTGGCGATCGAGGATGTGGAGGCGAGCGGCATCGACCATCGCTATCCTGCGGCGATCGCCGGCCTGCCCGATCACCCGATCGAACAGGTGGTCCTGCGCGACATCCGCCTTGTCTATCGGGGCGGCGGCACGGCCGAGGATGCCGCCCGCCGGCCGGAGGAACTCGCCTCCGCCTATCCCGAACCCAGCATGTTCGGCACCCTGCCCGCCTGGGGATTGTGGATGCGCCATGCGCGCGGCGTGACGATCGACGGCCTGCGCCTGACCGCCGCCGCGCCGGACGCGCGGCCGCCGTTCGTCGCGCAGGATGTGGCCGACATCCGGGTACGCGACACGCCGCACTGGCGCGCTTAGGATTTGACCTGACGACCGCACGCTAGTACCACATTTTCCGACCAAGTATCACATAATGGTCGGGAGGGGCTGCCGTGATGATCCATGCATTCAAGATGCAGCTGAAGCCCGGCGTCGTGGACGAGTATCGCCGCCGCCATGACGAGATCTGGCCCGAACTCTCCGCCCTGCTGACCGAGGCGGGCATCCATGATTATTCGATCTTCCTGGACGAGGATACGCTGTCGCTGTTCGCCGTGCTCAAGGCCGACGAGAACAGCACGCGCGACCAGCTGCCCGACCATCCCGTGATGAAGCGCTGGTGGGATCACATGGCGCCGCTGATGGAAGTGCAGGCGGACAACCGCCCGGTCGAGATCCCGCTGCCGATGATCTTCCACCATGCGTAGGATCGCGCTCGCCGCGATTCTCGCCAGCGCGCTTGCTATCCCGGCATCGGCGCAGGTGGCCCGCGTCACGCAGAACCTGCAGGCGCCGGTGAAGACGTTCGGCCGCGTCAGCTACGATGCGCGCTCGCTGATGATCGACGGCAAGCGCCTGGTGGTCTGGTCGAGCGAGATGCACCCCTTCCGCCTGCCCTCGCCGGACCTGTGGCGCGACATCCTTCAGAAGATGAAGGCCAGCGGCTTCAACACCGTCGCGGTCTATTTCGACTGGGGGTATCATTCGCCCAAGCAGGGCGTGTACGATTTCACCGGCATCCGCGACATGGATCGCCTGCTGACGATGGCCGAGCAGGAAGGCCTGTTTGTCATCACCCGGGCCGGCCCATACGTGAATGCAGAGCTGTCGCGCGGCGGCTTTCCCGGCTGGCTGGTCAACCAGCGCGCCCGTGCCCGCACCGACGACCCCGCCTATCTCGCCGCGGTCGACGAGTGGCTGGACCAGATCAACCCGATCATCGCCCGCCACCAGATCAACAATGGTGGGAGCGTCATCCTCCACCAGATCGAGAACGAGCTGGCGCTGACCACCCCGGCGCAAGCCCGCTACATGGATCACCTGTTCGCCAAGGCCAAGGCGGACGGCATCACCGTGCCGATCTTCCACAACGACCAAGGCCGCAATGGCTATTGGGCTCCCGAGAGCTCGAAGGTTGAGAACGTCGTCCACGGCCCCAACGACATGTACGCGTTCGACGGCTATCCCGGCGGCACCTGCACCGTCGCTGGCAAGCCGATGCGTGGGAGCGCGGCGCCGGACTGGGGCTATTACGGCCCGGGCGGCGCGAAGGGCGGCGCCTCCGCCTCGCCCGACACGCCCGGCTTCCTTGCCGAATTCGGCGGCGGCTGGTTCGATTACTGGGGCTCGAACGGCGGCTACGAATGCAACGCGATCCAGCGCGGCAAGCGTTTCCAGCGCGTGTTCTACGGTACCAACCTCGCCAACGGCATCGGCATCCAGAGCTTCTACATGGGCTATGGCGGCACCAGCTGGGGCTGGCTGCCGGCGCCGGTGGTGTTCACTTCCTACGATTACGGCTCGGCCATCTCCGAGGTGCGCGAAGTCCGCGAAAAGGCGGAGGAGCTCAAACAGCTGGCCGGGCTGATCGCCGCGGTGCCCGACATGGCGGGGATGGTGCCGGCCGGTGCGGTGACGATCTCCTCCCCTGCCATCCAGGTCTATCACAACAAGTCGCCGGAAACCGACGCGCGCTTCCTGCTCGTCACGCACAAGCCGTCCAACGGCACGAGCGACGACAGCTTCACCGTGACCGCAGACCTGCCCGACGGCCGCTACACGCTGCCGCTGCGCCTCAACGGCTTCGATGCCAAGTGGCTGCTGGCGGGCGTGACGCTCGGCGGCCAGCGCCTCGTTTATTCCACCTCCGAATTGCAGACGGCCGCCCGCATCGACGGCGAGGACGTGATCCTGCTCTACAATCGCGATGGCGAGCGCGGCGAAACCGTGCTGCGCTACACCTCGCGGCCGCAGACCGAGATCGTGGAGGGGATGGCGACCACCGACTTCGACGCCGCAACCGGCGACCTGCGCCTGCGCTACACGCCGTCGTCGGAAGACATGCGCACCGGCTTCGCCGGCAAGGGCCGCGCCGTGGTGCGCGTCACCGGCGGCGGCCGCCCGCCGTTGACGCTGATCCTTGCACAGGAAAGCGCGGCGGTACGCTTCTGGCACCCGGCGGGCAGCGACGTGCTGGTCAACGGCCCGGCGCTCGTCCGCACCGCCCGCACGAAGGGCGGCACCGTGGCGCTGACCGGCGACACCAGCGCCGAAACGCTGCTCGAACTCTGGGCACCCGCCGCCGCGCGCAAGGTCACCTGGAACGGCGCGCCGGTCGCGATGAAGCCGCTGGGCATCGGCAGCAGCCGCATCGCCGCGCGCCCGGTGGCCGGCCCCGCCCCCGTCACCCTCCCCGCGCTGACCCGATGGCGCACCGCCGCGGGCGCGCCGGAGACGAACCCGGCGTTCGACGACAGCGGCTGGCAGGCGATCGACGGCCGCAGTGCCGCCACCATCACCGCCAAGCCGGACGGCCAGCCGACGATGGGGATGGACCCGTATGGCTTCCATGACGGCGACGTCTGGTACCGCGGCCGCTTCACCGGCTCGGCCGAGGCGAGGAGCCTGGCGCTTTATTATGGCGGCGGCGGCTCCGGCATGGTGCAGGTGTTCCTGGACGGCAAGTTCGTCGGCCAGGACGAGCTGCCTTCCGGCTTGCCGCGCCCGATCACCACCGGCCTCGCCCGCTTCGACCTGGGCGATGCGGCGAGCGCGCCCGGCGAGCATGTGCTGGCGGTCATGGTCCGCAACAACGGCCATAACTGGGACCTCGACTCGGACGACTTCCACAAGGAAGCGCGCGGCCTCGTTTCCGCCTCGCTGGAGGCACCGGGCGGGCGCAGCTTTGCGGTGCCGATCGCGTGGAAGATCCAGGGCAAGCAGGGCGGCGAAGACCTGCCCGATCCCGCCCGCGGGCCGGCCAACAATGGCGGGCAATATGGCGAGCGGATGGGCTGGCACCTGCCCGGCTTCGACGATGCCGCCTGGAAGCCGGCCGGCCTGCCCGGCGGGTCGCTCGCCGGCACCACCTGGTACCGCGCCCGCTTCGACCTGAACGTGCCGAAGGGGCAGGACGCGACGATCGGGCTGGCGTTCGGCGACACGGCCACGCCGCGCTCGCCCGGCCGCTACCGCGTGCTGATGTTCGTGAACGGCTGGAACATGGGCCAGTTCATCGCCCATGTCGGCCCGCAGCGCGTGTTCCCGATCCCGGAGGGCATCCTGAACCATCACGGCGCGAACAGCGTCGCGCTGGCCGTCACCTCGGACGGGCGGCCCGGTGACGGCTTGGAGCAGGTAAGGCTGGTGACGATGCGCAACGTGCGCGGCGGCGTGCCGGTCCGCATGGTGGCGGCCCCTGCCAAGCTGGCCGCAGCCAGGTGAGCGGCGCGCTCACCCGCCGCCGGTTCGGCGCACTCGCCGGCGCGGGGGCGCTCGCCGCCGCGCTCCCGGCGCGCGCCGCGCCCGGCGGCATCCGGCCCGGCCCGTACCTGCTCGGCGCCGACGTGTCGTGGATCCCGGAGGACGAGGCGGAGGGCGCGACCTACTGGCAGGACGGGCGCCAGCGCGATCCGCTCGCCATCCTGAAGGACACCGGCTTCAACGCGATCAAGCTGCGCACCTTTGTCGATCCGGCCAATGGCTATAGCAGGCGCAAGCCGGGCGGTCCGTGGTGCGACCTCCAGCACACGCTTGCGTTCGGCCGGCGCATCAAGGCGGCGGGCCTCCACTTCACGCTGACGCTGCATTATTCGGACGACTGGGCCGATCCGCAGAAGCAGAACAAGCCCGCCGCCTGGGCGCAACTGCCGTTCCCGCAACTGGTCGAGCGCGTCCGCACCTACACCGCCGATGCGCTGGCGACGCTGGAGCGCGGCGGGGCGGCGCCCGATCTGGTGGTGATCGGCAACGAGACCACCTTCGGCATGCTGTGGCCGGACGGCCGGGTCGCGCTGACGGTCCCGACCGGCAATCCGCAGACCGACGCCGTGCACCTCAACGTCGCCGGAGCGGGAGGCTACGACCAGTTCGCCGCCTTGCTGAAGGCCGGCATCGCCGGCGCCCGCGCCGCCGCGCCGCGCGCGCAGATCGCGCTGCACAACCATCTCGGCCGCCACTGGCCGATCGTGCAGCACTGGACCGACAATCTCCGCGCCCGCGGCGTCGCGCCCGACGCGATCGGCTTCTCCTGCTACCAGCAGGCGGCGCAGGGTGACTGGGAGCGCACCTTCACCGAGTTCGAGCGGCGCTATCCCGGCATCGGCTTCCTCGCGCTCGAATATTCGTCGCGCAAGCGGTACGTGAACGACCTCGTCCATGCCCGCCGCCACGGCTGGGGCAGCTACATCTGGGAACCGACGCGGCATCAGGAAGCGATCTTCCTGAAGGACGGCAAGCCCGCCGGCGAAGGCCCGCGTCCGGACCTGCTCGCCCAGGGCATCAACGCCGCCGAAGCCCCCGGTGCGGCGCCCTCGGTGCAGCCGCAGAAGCCGCCCGCCGGCCATGGCGGCCGCTACGACCTGAACCCCGATTTCGCCACCCTCTACCGCCACATGGCGCGCGACTACGGCCTCGTCCCTTCGCGCCCGACCAACAGGAGAAAGTAATTGGCCGCCCTCAACCACGCCGTGCCGCGTGCAGACGTCACCACCGCCATCGACAAGCTGATGGACAACCTCGTCAACATCAAGGACGAGACCGGCGAGTTCCTGCTCCACCTGGAAGACGGCCGCATCATCGACACCAAGGGCTGGGCCGGCTGGGAATGGACCCACGGCGTCGGCCTGTTCGGCATGTGGCGCTATTACGAGCAGACCGGCGACATCAAGGCGCTCGACATCATCAAGCAATGGTTTGAGGACCGGTTCGCCGAGGGCACGCCGACCAAGAACATCAACACCATGGCGCCGTTCATCACGCTGGCCTACCTGTACGAGCTGGAAGGCGACCCGCGCTACATCCCCTATCTCGACACCTGGGCCGAATGGCTGATGGCGCCCGACGGCCTGCCCAAGACGGAGGAAGGCGGCTTCCAGCACATCGTCTACAATGACGAGAATCCGGGCGAGATGTGGGACGACACCCTCATGATGTCGGTCCTGCCGCTGGCCAAGATCGGCCTGCTGCTGAATCGCCCGCACTATGTGGAGGAGGCCAAGCGCCAGTTCCTCGTCCATATCAAGTACCTGTTCGACAAGAAGACGGGCCTGTGGTTCCATGGCTGGGACTTCAACGGCCGGCACAATTTCGCGGAAGCCTTGTGGGCGCGCGGCAATTGCTGGGTGACGATCGCGATCCCGGAAATCATCGAGATCCTCGACCTCCAGCCCGGCGACGCGTTCCGCAGCTTCCTGATCGACACGCTGGCGGCACAGGTGAAGACGCTGGCCGAGACGCAGGACGCAAGCGGCCTGTGGCACACGCTGATCGTCGACCCGACCAGCTACCTTGAGGCCTCGGCGACCGCCGGCTTCGCCTACGGCATCCTGAAGTCGGTGCGGAAGGGCTATCTGCCCCGTCACTATGAGGCGATCGGCCTCAAGGCGGTGCAGGGGGTGCTCGACAATATCGACGAGGCGGGCGAGCTGAAACAGGTCAGCTTCGGCACCGCGATGGGCGACACCCAGCAATTCTACAAGGACATCGCGCTCACCTCGATGCCCTATGGCCAGAGCCTCGCGCTCATCGCGCTGGGAGAGTTCCTGCGCACGTATATCTGACGACCCGCAACGCTGTTCCCCGGCGAAGGCCGGGGTCCAGTTGGGCGAAGAGACGTGAGCAAGGCGCGGCGCCCGCCAACTACCTACACCGCAACTGGACCCCGGCCTTCGCCGGGGAACAGGCCCGAGGATAGCCCATGGCCACCGACCCCATCGCCGCCCGCCCCGTGCTGCCGACCGCGCCTAGCCGCCCCGTCCGCTGGTACAACCTGGCCGCCTATGGCTCCAACGACGTGCTCGGCGCGGGCTCCATGGCGGTCATCTCCACCTGGATCCTGATCTTCTATACCAGCTTCTGCGGACTGTCCGCGGTGCAGGCGACGATCATCTTCGGCGTGGCGCGCGTGCTGGATGCGTTCACCAGCCCGATGATCGGGCACCTGTCCGACAATATCGGCCGCTCCTGGCTGGGGCGGAAGTTCGGGCGGCGGCGTTTCTTCATCCTGGCCGCGATCCCGCTGCTGCCCTCCTTCGCGATCATGTGGGTCGCCGGCCAGGGTTTCTGGTATTATCTCGTCACCTACGTGCTGTTCGAGATGGTCTATGCGATGGAGATCATCCCGTACGAGACGCTCGCCAGCGAGATGGCGACCGATTACCGCACCAAGGCCAAGTTCGCCGGCGCGCGCATCCTCCTGGGCCAGCTGTCGGCCATCGGCGCGGCGTTCCTGCCCGGCGCGCTGATCGCGCGGCTGGGGCCGGACGATCCCGACACCTATCTCTACATGGGCATCATCTTCTCCGCCCTGTTCATGGCGGCGGCAGGCCTGCTCTATGCCTTCAGCTGGGAGCGGCAGCGGCCCAAGGGGCTGGACGAGGAAGAGGCCGGCGACAAGCCGACGCTGGGCGCCGCGTTCAAGGCGCTGTACCGCAACCTGTTCTCCACCCTGCGCATCCGCGCGTTCCGCCTGCACCTGGGCATGTATCTGGGCGGCTATATCAGTCAGGACATCTACAACGCGGCCTTCACCTATTTCGTGATCTTCGCGCTGGCCGGCTCCACCGCCATCGTCTCGCAGCTGGTGGGCGTGACCTATATCGTCCAGTTCGTCGCGGTGATCCTGGCGATCAACTTCGCGCTCCGCCTCTCGCCCTCGGCCGCCTACCGCATGGCGGCGATCAGCTTCGGCCTGGGCGTGGCGATCTTCCTCATCATGTATGCCGCAGGCTACACCGCCACCTCCTCGCTGTTCTGGCTGCCGGTGGTGTTCGCCGGGCTGGGCCGCGGCGCGCTGAACTACATTCCCTGGGCGACCTACAACTACATGGCGGACGTGGACGAGATCGTCACCGGCCGCCGCCGCGAAGGTGCGTTCGCCGGCGTGATGACGTTCGTGCGCAAGATGAGCCAGGCGCTTGCCGTTATCCTGGTGGGCCAGGTGATGCAGGCATCGGGCTTCGTGTCCAAGGCGACCACGCAGAGCCCCTCGGCCCTCGCCGGCATCGTCGGCGTGATGGGCGCGGGGACGATCGCCATGCTGCTGTTCGGCATGTTCGTCTCCACCCGCTTCCGCCTGAACCCGCGCACCCATGCGGTGTTGCTGGAGGAGATCGAGCATTTCCGCGCCGGCGCGCGGACGCCGACCACGCCGGAGAACGCGGCGGTCGTGGAGGACCTGTCCGGCTGGTCCTATGACCGGCTATGGGGCAACAACCCGGTCGCGAACGCGCAGAAGTGATCGCGCTCGCCGCCGCCCTGCTGGCGCTTGCCCAAGCTGGCGCGGTCGCCGCCCAACCGGCGGAAGCCGGTGCCCTTGCGCCCAAACCGCTGTTCCGCGATCCGGTGCATGACGGCGCAGCGGACCCGTCCACCGTCTACGATCCGCAGACGCGTGAATGGGTGATGTTCTACACCAGCCGCCGCGCCGACTTGGCCATGGAGGATGCCAGGGACGTGCGCTGGGTGCACGGCACCGTGATCGGCATTGCCCGGTCGCAGGACGGCGCGCACTGGCGCTACGGCGGCACGGCGGCGATCCCGGCATCGTGCACCGGCGCGACCTTGTGGGCGCCGGACGTGGAGCGGTTTGACGGCCAGTGGCACATGTGGGTGACGGTGGTTCCCGGCATCTATCGCGACTGGAACGCGCCGCGCTTTCTCGTTCACCTCACCAGTCCCGATCTCAAGCGCTGGACCTGCGGCGAGCGGGTGGAACTCGGCTCGGACCGGGTGATCGACGCCAGCGTCGTCGCCCTTCAGAGCGGCGGCTTCCGCCTGTTCTTCAACGACGAGCGGATGAACAAGGCGATCCGCACCGCCGACAGCACGGACCTCGTCCACTGGACGGTGAAGGACCGGCTCACCGACACGCCGGGCGAAGGCCCCAAGGCCTTTCGCTGGCGTGGTCGCTGGTGGCTGGTGTCGGACGCCTGGAAGGGTCTGCTGGTCCTGTCCTCGGCCGATGGCGAGCGCTGGACGCGCCAGCCCGGCTACCTGCTGGCCGAGCCCGGCATCGCCCCCACGGACCGTGCCAAGGGCCAGCACCCCGACGTGATCGTCGCCGGCGACCGCGCGTACATCGTCTATTTCGTCCATCAGGACGGCGAGGCGGAGGCGCAGGCCAACCCCGACCGGAAGCGGCGCAGCGTGCTGCAGATCGCCGAGCTGAAGGAGGTGGCCGGGCAGCTCACCGTCGATCGCAACGCCCCCGCTCGTGTGCGGCTCGTTCCGCCCGCTCCGGCCCGCCGCTGACCGCCCGAGGGCTCGCCGCCGCGGCGCGGATGTCCTAGGTCGCCCGCTTTCCCCGGCGGAGTGACACGAAACCATGGCGGCCACACACCTGCAGGATCGATCCAGGCTGCGTCGCTGGTGGAGCCTGTGGGTGGTCGGCGGCGTGGATCACGACGCGGTGCTGCGCCAGATCGCGGCGGACTCGGGCTGGTCGGGGCGCTATGCCTTTCTGATCATCATCTCGGCGGCCATTTCCCTCCTCGGCCTGCTGATGCCGTCGGTGGCGGTGCTGATCGGGGCGATGCTGCTGTCGCCCTTGATGATGCCGATCATCGGCCTGGGCTTCGGCATCGCCACGGTGGATGCGCACGAGATCCGCCGCAGCGCCACCGCGCTGATCGCCGGCGCCGCGATCGCGGTTGCGCTGTCGGTGCTGTGCGTCACGCTGTCGCCGATCCAGACGATCACCGGCGAGATCGCCGGACGCACCCGGCCGACCCTGTTCGACCTGCTGGTTGCCTTGCTGTCGGCAATCGCCGGAGCCTATGCCCTGATCCGCGGCCGGGGCGGCACGGTGGTGGGCGTGGCCATCGCCATCGCGCTGATGCCCCCGCTGGTGGTGGTCGGCTTCGGGATCGCCACCGCCAACTGGACGGTGTTCACCGGCGCGCTGCTGCTGTTCGTGACCAATGCGATCACCATTGCGCTCACCGCGGCGCTGGTCGCGCGCGTCTACGGCTTTGGCAGCCATCTGTCGCCGCAGCATACCGGATGGCAGCTGATCCTGTTCGTCGCCGCGCTCGGGCTCCTGTCCCTCCCGCTCGGCGCCGCGCTACGCCAGATCGCCTTCGAAGCCGTGGCGCAGCGGCAGGTGCGCGACACGATCGGCGAGCGGTTTCCGGACGCCTCGCGCCTGGGTCAGCTGGACATCGACTATTCCGCGCGGCCGATCCGCATTCGCGCCGTGGTGCTGACACCGCGGCTCGATCCCACTGCCGACCGGGTGCTCGCGGCCTCGCTGCGGGAGCGGCTGGACCAGCGGGTCGACGTGCATGTCGATCAGCTGCGCGTCGCGCCGGACGGGAACGGGGTGGAAGCGGCGCAGATCGCCCGCGCCAGCAATTCCGCCGGCTCCGCGGAAGGAGACCGCCAGCGGGCGGCCGTGGCCGATCTCGCGCTGATCGCCGGGGTCGAACCCGGTGCGATCCGGGTGGAGGGGCAGACGCTGGCCGCCACGGCGGCGCCGCTGCCCGGATTGCCGCTGGCCGGCTATCGCGCGCTGGAGGAACGGGCGGCGCGCGCGCTGCCGCAATGGACGATCCGCCTCGCGCCACCGCCGGACACGCCGCTGCCGCCGATGACCTTCACCCAAGGCGTGCTCGACGGAAGCGCGCTGGACGCCGTCGCCTGGGCGTCGCAGCGGCTGAACCGCGCGCTGCTGGTGGACGGCGGAACGCTGGCGCAGCGGCGCGCCGTGGCGGACGGCATCGTCAGCCGCGGCGGATCGGCGAGCTCGGGAGCGGCAGGCGGCGCCGTGCGCCTGCGCTGGGCGCCCTCCGCGGACGAAACTCCGCCGGCCTGAACGCTACAGAAAGCCCGCCTGCCGCAGCCAGGCCGCGCACAGGTCCGGCCAGAGCGACACCGGCAGCCCGGGCGTATCCAGCGCGAAGCCGTGCGGCGCATCGGCAAAGACGTGCAGTTCCGCCGCGCCGCCCTGCCGCTCCCAGGCGGCGTGGAGGCGGCGCGCATTCTCGACCGGCACCACCGGGTCGTTGCCGCTATAGACGAGGAAGGCGGGCGGCGGCCCCGCCAGCAACTGCGCGTCGGGTTGCAGCCGGTCGTACATCGCCTGCTTCTCGGCGGGCGGCAGCGGCGGCTTGTCGGCCACGATCGTGCGACCGGCGGCGTTGGTGGAGATCGGGGCATAGCCGATCACCAGCACGTCGGGGCGGGTGGCGGCATCAGAGACGAGGCCCCACTCCGCCGGCGTTTCCGCGGCCAGACAGGCGGCGAGATGGCCGCCCGAGGACAGGCCGACCACCCCGACCGAACCGTGCGCTTCCCGCAGCAGCCGCATCGCCGCCAGCGCGTCCGCCAGCGGCGCGGCCGGCCCGTTCGCCGCGTCGGGAAAGCGGTGGATCAGCACCCAGGCATGATAGCCGAGCGCGTTCAGCCAGCGCGCGACCTGCACGCCTTCGCGCCCGGCCATCAGCTGCACATAGCCCCCGCCGCCGAGCACCAGCATGGCGCGGCCGTTGGGCTGCTCTGGTGCGAATTCGAGCAGCAGCGGCTGGGCGACGGCGGTGACCACCGCCAGCGCGGGATCGGCGACCGCGGCGTCGAACGTCACCGCCCCCGCCGCCAGCGGCGCGCCGTCGAGGGGGCGGACCGAAGAGGCGTTCAGCATCCCGGATGCGCGCCGTCGAAGGAGGAATGGCCCGCCACGCACGGGTGCGTGGGATAGGCCTCGCCGTCCAGCTCCACCGCCTCGCGCACCACGCTCAGCCGGTCGCCATCGTCGCGCATCTCGTAGAGCTTGCCGAGCGCGTAATTGAACGGCCGGTGCAGGATCATCATCAGCTTGCCGTCGAACGTGCGGAACAGCATGCCATGGCCGCTTTCGCGCTCCACCAGCGTGCCGAGCTGCTCCCACGGCCCCGCCAGCGTGCCCGATTTCGACCGCGCCTGCGCCTCCACATAGCCCTTGGTGCCGTAGCTGGACCACAGCATGAGGAGCTCGCCCGTCTTCGACCGGTAGAGTTCCGGCCCGTCGGTGACGAACACCGTGTCACCGTTGGGCTGCTTCTGCCCCACCGCCCAGGGCGCCTCGTTGGCACGGAACAGGAATTGCGGCGGGCCGGCGGCGGCGAGCTCGTCGGTCAGCGGCACCGCCTCGATCGTGCCCACCGTCGTCTGCCACCATTCATGCGCGTAGGCGAGCCACGGCTTGCCCTTCGGATCGACATAGAGCGAGCCGTCGAGCGTCATCAGCTTCGGGTCGACGATCGGCTCGCCGCCGCGCACCAGCTTGTACGGGCCGTCGACCCTGTCGGCGACGGCGAGCACCGTGCCACGGCGGTATGTCTCGCGCGTGCCGTTCTTGCCCAGCTTGGCCGCCGGATCGTGAAAGGTGGTGAACAGATACCATTTCCCCTTCCACCGGTGCACTTCGGGCGCCCAGCTGCCGGCCTTCGCCCACAGGCCGTCCGGCAGCACGAAGGCGAGCTTCGGCCTGGTCCAATGCTTCAGGTCGCGGCTGGCATAGACCATGGTGCCGAGCCGCCTTTCCCCGGTCATCGTCGCTTCGTTGCGCGTGAACAGGTAATAGGTGCGGGTGCCCGCGTCGGCGACGATCCACGGATCGTGGAGGTGCATCGCCGTCATCACCAGCGGCGCCTCAGCGGCTTGCGGCGCGGGCGCCGCGGCCGACAGCAGGGCGGCGGCCAGAAGCGCGAGCAGGCGCCTCACAGGTCCAGACCCAGCCGGTAGAGGCGGTTGGCGTTGCGGCCCCACAAATCGCGCTGCTCGTCCTCGGAGAAGCCCGCGGCAAACCGGCCCAGCGTCTCCATCGTCTGGTCGACGCTGGCGAAGAGCTTGTCGGTGGGGACATCACTGGCAAACAGGCAGCGGTTTGTGCCGAACAGGTCCACCGTTTCGGCCAGGAACGGCAGGATATCCGCCGCCTGCCAGTTCCGCTTGAGGAAGCCGAAGCCGGAAAGCTTCACCGCGACATGGGGCAGCGCGGCCAGCGCCGCCATGCCGCGCCGCCAGTCGGCCACCCCGTCCGCATCGCTCAACACCGGCATGCCCAGATGGTTGACGATCACCGGGACTTCCGGGTGTCGCTCCAGCAGCGGCACGAGGCCCGGCATCTGGCCGGGATAGCATTGCAGGTCGAACGACAGGCGATGCCGGCCGAGCAGCGCATAGCCCGCCGCCCAGGCCTCGTCCCGCGTCACGTCGCGCGGGCCGTAGGTGCGCTGCGGATGGGGATGCCAATTGACGATCTGACGAATGCCCTTGACCCTGCCATGTGCCGCCTGCCGGGCGAGCACGTCCGCCGCGTCGGCGCCGTCCAGCGCGGCATAGGCGACGAGGCCAGTGGGAAGGCCGGTTTCCTCGGCAAGCCCTTCCAGCCATTCGGTCTCGAGCAGGGCATGGGCGGCATCGGCGCCGGCATCGACATGCACCGCGCCGACCATGTTCCACTTGGCCAGGTCGGCGCGGTAGTCGGTTGGCGCATAATCCCGCGCGATCGCCTCCACGCTGCCGTTGGGACCGTCATCGGCGAAGGGCGGCGAGAGCCAGGCGTAGCGAAGCCGCGACAGCTCCCACAGGTGGATGTGCGCATCGACAAACGGGATCATGCGGCCTCTCCTGACCACTTCGGCCGCCCCTGCACTCGCTCCTACCCCGTTCCTCCTGAGTAGGGGCTGAGCGCAGCGAAGACCCGTATCGAAGGACACGCCATGCCACTTGTCCTTCGATACGCCACTTCGCTGCGCTCAGCGGCTACTCAGGACGAACGGCGTGGACTGCCCCGTGCCTATCGTATCAGAACGTGGTGCGCCCGCCCGACGTATCGAACGTCGCGGCGGTGGTGAAGCTGCACTCCTCGCTGGCGGCGAAGCACACCATCGCCGTCGATTCATGCACTTCGCCCAGCCGCCCCATCGGGATCTTGGAGCGCATGTAGTCCACCTGGCTCTGCGGCAGCTGCGCGAGGATCGGGCTCTCGAACGTCGCCGGGGTCAGCGCGTTGGCGATCACGCCCTTGCCGGCCAGTTCCTTGCCGAGCGACTTGGTCAGCCCGATCACCGCCGCCTTGGTCGCAGAGTAAGCGGAGGCGTTGGGATTGCCCTCCTTGCCGGCGACCGAGGCCACGTTGACGATCCGGCCATAGCCGTTCTCGAGCAGGTAGGGCACCACCGCACGGTTGCAGTAGAACAGGCCGTTGAGGTTGACGTTCACCACCTGCAGCCAGCTGTCGATCGGATATTCGTGCACCGGCGCGGTCGCCCCGGTGATCCCGGCCGAGCAGACCAGGATGTCGATCTTGCCCATCGCCTCCGCCGACGCCTTGGCCGCGGCGACCACCGCATCGCTATCGCCGACGTTCAGCGCGACCACGTGCGTGGCGCCCGTCTCGGCCTTGGCGGCGTCCAGCGCCTCGGCGTTCATGTCCCACAGCACGGCCTTGCCGCCCTCGGCGACGATGCGCTTCGCCACGTCCTTGCCCAGGCCCGACGCGCCGCCGGTGACGACCGCGCAGCGGCCGGAAAAGCGACCTTCGTACACGCTCATGCCAGCTTCCCCTCGCCCAGATGGCGCCACTCGACCACGTTCTGCTTCTGCGTACCGAGCTTGGCGATCGACAGCTCCATCACGTCGCCCGCCTTCAGGAAGATCTTCTCCGGCTTCTTGCCCTCGCCCACGCCCGGCGGGGTGCCGGTGATGACCAGGTCGCCCGGATAGAGCGTGACATATTCGGACACGTAGGAGATCAGCTCGTCCACCGCGAAGATCATCGTCCTGGTGTTGCCGGTCTGCATGCGCTCGCCGTTCACGTCGAGGCGCATGTCCAGGTCCTGGGGATCGCCCACCTCGTCCGGAGTCACCAGCCACGGGCCGGTCGGGCAGAAGGTGTCATGTCCCTTGCCCTTGGACCATTGCGTGCCGCGCTCCTTCTGGTTGAACCGCTCCGACACGTCGTTGACCAGCGTATAGCCGGCCACCTTGTCGAGCGCCTCGTCCCGGGGCGTGTAGCGGCAGGTCTTGCCGATGATGACGCCCAGCTCGACTTCCCAGTCGCCGTGCGTCGAGCCTTTCGGCAGCACCACGTCGTCGTTCGGACCGCAAAGCGACGACAATGCCTTCATGAACATCACCGGCTCGGTCGGGATCGGCAGGCCGGATTCGATCGCATGGTCGCGGTAGTTCAGGCCGATCGCGACGATCTTGCCGATGCCGGCGATCGGCACGCCGATGCGCGGGTTGCCCTCGACGGCAGGAAGCGACGCCACATCGGCGGCGAGCGCCTGCGGCAGGGTCTCGATCGTCAGGTCGGCCACGACGCCGGACAGATCGCGGAGCGTACCATCGGTATCGACGACGCCCGGCTTTTCCTGGCCCGGCTGGCCATAGCGGCAGAGTTTCATGGGAAGGCTCCTGGGGAAATCAATGCGTGTAGGGACGGTGCATCGCGATCTCGCGATTGAGCTCCACGCCGAAGCCCGGCTGGTCCAGCGCGGAGGCGCGCAGGCGGCCATTCTCGGGCACCGGCTCGCCGAGCAGCTGGGGGCTAAACATCGGCACCACTTCGGTCGGTCCGGGATGCATCATCAGGAACTCGGCAAAGGGCGAGTTGTGGCGGGTGATGACGAAATGGTAGGAGTAGACGGACGAGCCGTGCGGCACGACCAGCTTGCCGTTGGCATCCGCCAGCGCGCTGATCTTCAGCAGCTCCGTCACGCCGCCGCACCAGCCCACGTCCGGCTGGATGATGTCGCAGCAATCCATCTCCATCAGCATCCTGAAGCCCCAGCGGGTCGCTTCATGCTCGCCGGTGGTCACCAGCATGCCCGTGGGCACGTTCTTCTTGAGCTGCGCATAGCCCCAGTAATCGTCGGGGCTGATCGCTTCCTCGATCCATTTCAGGCCATGCTCGTGCGCCGCGATGGCGAGGCGCGTGGCATAGTCCACGTCCAGCGCCATCCAGCAGTCCCACATCAGCCAGAAATCGTCACCCACCTTCGCGCGCATGTCGGCCAGCTCGGCGATGTTCTTGTGCAGGCCCTCCAGCCCTTCCGCCGGGCCGTGGTGCAGCGGCATCTTGCCGCCGATGAAGCCCAGCTCCCTGGCGACATCCGGCCGCGCACCGGTGGCGTAGAATTGCAGCTCGTCGCGCACCGCGCCGCCGAGCATGTGGTAGACCGGCTCCCCGCGCAGCTTGCCGAGCAGGTCCCACAGCGCCAGGTCGACGCCGGAGATCGCGTTGATGACGAGCCCCTTGCGCCCGTAATATTGGGTCGAGAAGTACATCTGGTCCCAGATCTTCTCGTAATCGGTGGGCGCCCGGCCCTCGAGGAAGCGGGCGAGGTGCTTCTCCACGATATAGCAGCCCGGCTCGCCGCCGGTGGTCACCGCGAAGCCGATCGTGCCGTCCTCGGCCTCGATCTCCACCACCAGGGTGCCGAGCACGTTGATGCCGAAGCTCTGGCGCGACTGGCGATATTCGGGGTAGCGGCTCATCGGCGTGGCGATGTGGTTGTCGATCCAGTGGCCTTCGCCCTGGTCGTGATAATCGGCCCCGCCCCCGCGCACGGTGAAGGCACGAACATGCTTGATCTTCGGCAATTGTGCGATCGGCACCTGCTTGCTCCCTTGTCGCCAGGGTGGGAACAGGCCCAAATGGCGCCGAGCCCTCCCCCCGTGAGCCGTTTGCCCCATTTGGCTTGGCAACGTCTCACTTTATGAGATAGGTTGTTAGTTGATGGAAATGCCCGCGTCAAACGCAGACTCAAGCGAGAGAAACGGCGCGTGAAGCAGGGTCTGGATCGCCGCGCGGTGCTCGCCGCAGCCGGAGCGCTGCCGCTCTCCGCGTCCCTTCCCGCCCGCGCGCAAGGCACGGCCGCCTTCCGCACGATGCCGCTCTGGCCGGGCAAGCCGCCCGGCGGCGAACGGGTGACGGCCGTGCAGAAGCAGGTCGAGCGCCAGCCGGCCACCGCCGACGGCAACTACACGGTCGAGCATGTCACCATGCCGACGCTGTCCATGCTGAAGCCCGCGCGCCCGAACGGGGCGGCGATGCTGCTCCTTCCGGGCGGCGGCTATCGCTTCGTGTCGATGGGCAATGAAGGGTTCCCGGTCGCCCGGCGTTTCGCGGAGGCGGGCTATACCTGCTTCGTCCTGCTCTACCGCCTGCCGGCCGACCGATGGGCGGCGGGCAGCGACGTGCCCTTGCAGGACGCGCAACGCGCCGTGCGCACCATCCGCTCGATGGCGGGGCGCGAGGGCTATGACCCGCAGCGGATCGGCGTGGCCGGCTTCTCCGCGGGCGGGCATCTCGCCGCCTGGCTCTCCACCCGCGCGCCGAGGCAGATCGCCGCGCCGATCGACGCGATCGACCGCCAGTCCCCGCTCGTGAACGCCGCCGCCTTCATTTACCCCGTCATCACCCTGCGCGACCCGCTTGCCCACCAGGGCTCGCGCGAGCAACTGCTCGGCATCGACGCACCGGCCGACCGCATCGCCGCCTATTCGCTGGAGGAGAACGTGATCGCCACGCCGCCGCCCGCCGTGCTGGTCCACGCGCTGGACGACACCGCCGTGCCCTGGCGCAACAGCATGCTGATGGCGGAGGCCCTGCTCGCGCGCAAAAGCCCGGTGGAGCTGCACCTGCTGGAATCCGGCGGGCACGGCTTCGGTCTGGGCGCCGACAAGCCGGCGGTGGCGATGTGGCCGGACCTCACCGCCGCCTTCTTCCAGCGCCATGGAGTCTGACATGGCCGACCAGCCCAGGATCGCGCTGTTCGTCACCTGCCTGGTGGACCTGATCCGGCCGCGGATCGGCTTCGCCGCGCTCGCCACGCTGGAGGCGGCAGGCTGCGACGTGGTCGTGCCCGAGGCGCAGACCTGCTGCGGCCAGCCCGCGCTCAATTCCGGCGACCGCAAGACCGCCGAGAAGATGGCGCGGCGCAACATTGCGCTGCTCGAAGGCTATGACGCGGTGGTCGTGCCCTCCGGCTCCTGCGCGGCGACGATGCGGGTGCACTACCCCGAGATCCTGGAGCATGACGCCAAGTGGCTGCCGCGCGCCAGGGCGCTGGCCGCGAAGACCTACGAGATCCTCGCCTATCTGGACGAGGTGCGCGGCTGGCGGCCGGACGACGTCGCCCTGCCCGCCACCGCCACCTATCACGACAGCTGCTCCGGCCTGCGCGAACTCGGCATCAAGCGCCAGCCGCGCCGGCTGCTCGGCGCGGTGGAGGGCCTCTCGCTCAAGCCGCTGGCCGGCGAGGAAACGTGCTGCGGCTTCGGCGGCACCTTTTGCGTGAAGTATCCGGCGATCTCCAATGCGATCGTCGGCGAGAAGGCGGCGGCGATCGACGCGGCGCAAGCGGACCTGCTGCTGTCGGGCGATCTCGGCTGCCTGATGAACATGGCGGGCAAGCTCCACCGCGAGGGCTCGGCCGTGCGCGCGTTCCACACGGTGGAGGTGCTCGCCGGCATGGGCGACGGCCCGGCCATCGGAGAGGACGCATGAGCGCCCACGAGCCGCAGGCGGCGTTCAAGACGCGCGCCGCCGCCGCGCTGCACGATCCTATCCTGAAGATCGCCGTCGAGCGTACTGCGGGCACTGCCGAGGCCAAGCGCGCGGTGGCGGTGGAGGCCTTTCCGGACTTCGAGGCGGCGCGAACCCGCGCGGCGGCGATCAAGGACCATGTGGTCGCCAATCTCGGCCATTATCTCGAACAGTTCGAGGCGAACGCGGTCGCCGCCGGCGCCGTTGTCCACTGGGCGCGCACCTCGCAGGAGGCGTGCGACATCGTCATCGGCCTGTGCCGGCAGGCGGGGGCGAAAAGCGTGGCCCGCTCCAAGTCGATGCTGGGCGAGGAGATCGGCCTGCCCCATGCGCTGGCCGAAGCAGGCATCGCCCGCGTCGAGACCGATCTGGCCGAGCATATCATCCAGCTGTCGGGCGAGCGACCGTCGCACATCATCTGGCCGGCCATGCACAAGACGCGCGAGCAGGTGTCCGAACTGTTCCGCCGCAGCCACCGCGATCCGCATGCGGAGGAGACGATCGCGGCCATGGCCGAGAGCGCCCGGCGCCACCTGCGCGAGGGCATGCTGTCGGCCGACGTGGGCATTTCCGGCGCGAACTTCCTGGTGGCGGACAGCGGCGCGGTGTGCACCGTCACCAACGAGGGCAATGCCGAGCTGTCGCTGGTGCCGCCGCGCCTGCAGATCGTGACCGCCGGGATCGAGAAGATCGTGCCGTCCATGGGCCATGCCGTGCACCTGCTGCGGCTGCTCGCCCGGTCGGCGACGGGCGCGGCGCTGACGCAGTACACCACCTTCTACACCGGGCCGAAGCGCGAGAGCGACCGGGACGGGCCGGAAGAGATGCACATCGTGCTGGTCGACAACGGCCGTACCGCGATGCGCGAGGAAGGGCTCGCCGAGATGCTGCGCTGCATCCGCTGCGGCGCATGCATGAACCATTGCGTGGTGTTCCGGCAGATCGGCGGCCATGCCTATGGCGGCACCTATCCCGGCCCGATGGGCGCCGTGCTGACGCCCGCGATCGATGGGCTCGCGAAGACGCGCGACCTGCCCAATGCCTGCACGCTGAACGGCAAGTGCCAGGAGGTCTGCCCCGTCAACATCCCCCTGCCCACCCTGCTGCGCGGCTGGCGCGAAAAGAGCTGGCGCGAGGGGCTGGAGCCGAAGGCGACCCGCGCGGGCATCGACCTGTGGGCGTGGTTCGCGCAGCGCCCCAAGCTCTATCGCGCGGCCACCGCCACCGCGCTGAAGTCGCTGCGCGCGATGGGCCGCGGCGGCTGGCTGCGCAAGGTGCCGATGGCCGGCGGCTGGACGCGGTATCGCGACCTGCCCAAGCCTGCCGCGGAAAGCTTCATGGCGCAGTATCGCAAGGGACGCCGCCGATGAGCGCGCGCGAGGCCATCCTGTCGCGCCTGACCGGCAAGACCCCGGCCGAGGTGATCCGGGCCGAGGCCGCCGCGCTGCTGCTCGCACCCGAGCGGCCGGCGGTCGACCCTGCGCAGGTGGAGGCGGTGTTCGCCGAGCGCCTTGCGGTGCCCAGCGTTGCCGCCAGCTACGAGCGGGTCGCCGACTGGACCGCCCTGCCGGAGACCGTCCGCCGCTACTTCGCCGAACAGGGCATCCCGCCGGTGCTGTGCCTGCCGCCCGACCCGCGCCTCCGTGCGCTCGACTGGAGCGGTTTCACGCTGCACGACAGCGCCGCGCCGGACGAGCTTGCCGTGCTGGCGGTCGCGCGGCTCGGCGTTGCGGAGACCGGCTCGCTGGTGTTCGAGACGAGCCCGGAAGCGCCCATGCTGCCCAACTTCCTCGCGCTGCACCACTTGGTCGTGGTGCCCGAAGTGGTGGCGCAGCTGGAGGAGGCCGCCCTGCCCGGCGCGCAGCCGCGCGCGCATTACTGGGTCACCGGCGTGTCGGGCACCACCGATATCGAGGGCACCTATGTGCGCGGCGCACACGGGCCCCGCTTCCTGCATGTGATCCGGCTGGCGGGCTGAGACACCACCCCGGCCTGCGCCGGGGCGGCATGAAGCGGGATCAGCGCGCCGTCAGCACCAGTTCGCGCTCCGGCACCAGCCGCACGCTGCGCAGCTCCGCGATCTGGCCGCTGGCGGGAACCTGCCGGCGGGCGCTTTCGTCGAGATAGATCGGCGCGTCGCTGCGCAGCGGCAGCACGCTCAGCGTCCATGGCCGGCCGAGCCGGTCGGCGAAGCGCTTCAAGCCCACCCGCCACACGCGCCCGTCCCAGAAGGCGTCGTCCAGCATGTCCGCGCCGTCGAACAGCCGGCCGATGTCGCCGCGATAGTCGATCTCGAGGAACCCGGCGGCGGCGGTTCGTGGCACGGTGAACGTCCACGCCGCCGCCGCGCGATGCGCTTCGGGCAAGGGCTGCATCGCGGCCCTGGCCGGGCCGCCGATGCGCACCGGCGGCGCTTCGCCCGCAGCGCGGACCTGCCGGACGGGGAGCGCCGCCGCCGCGGTCCCGCGCACGGTCGCGCGGTAGATGTCGCCGCCATGCGACAGCGGCGTGCTCGCCGACACGTCGGCCGCGGGGAAGATCGCCACCTCGAAGCGCTCGGCCCCGCGCTGGCGCAGGACGAGGCGGTCCCGGTCGAAGAACGCCTCCGCCGCCGTCAGCACGAGCCGCCGCCGCCCCGCCAGATCGCCGACCCAGGCGCGCCGCGCGTCCGCCGCCGCCAGCACCGCCAGACGCACCGTTCGGCCGTTCGCCAGCGTCACCCGGATCGCGCGCCGTGACGGCAGCACCTCGGCGATCACCCGCCCGCCCTCGCGCCGGCTCGGCACCGACAGGCGCGAAACGGTGTCGCCCGCGAACGCCAGCTCCACCTTGCCCGGCAGCGTCGCCGCCAGCACGTGGATGGGGCCGCCCGCCTCCTCCAGCCGGGTCAGCGGCTGCGCCGTCGCCCAGGCGAGGCGCGCGCCATCGAGGTCCATTTCGACCGGCCAGAAGAAGCTGGCGCCGCCCGGCACCGTCACGCCGCGCGAGGGCAAGGTCACCGTTTCGCCGGCCAGCTTCACCTGAAAGCGCACGTTCGCCTGCGTCGCCATCGCCTGTTGGCGGACATGGTTGTTGACGAACAGGAAGCCGCGCTGTCCATCGGAGCGCACCGACCAGCGCAACGTGGCGAGATCGCCATTGCCGCCCGGCTGCACCGCGGGCGCGCGCGCCGTCATCGTCGCCAGCCGATCGCCGTACGCCGCCAGGAAATAGTGGAACGGGCGCAGCGCCCCGCTCACCGGGTTCACCTCGCCATATTGGCCGAGCGGCGCCTGGAAGTCGTAGCCGATCGCCGGCACGTCGTTATACCCGCCGCTGTCCTGCGTTTCCTCCAGCGTACGGCCGTTCGCCAGCGGGTTCGCGCCGCCGTGGAACATGTAATAGCCGAGCAGATTGACGCCGGAGCCGAGCTGCGTGTTCACCGCCGCGGCGATGTCGATCGGCGAGACGATCGGGCGACGGCGGTACATCACCGGCACGCCGCCGCCATATTCGGCGCCCAGGAACGGCGTGTCGGCGGTGTCGTCCTCGGCATCGCCGCGCGCCCGCGACTGGGTCTGCGCGCCGAGATCGCCGCTTACCCGGCTGGCGAAGCGGAAGACGTAGTTCTCCTTGGGCGGCAGCGGCACCGTTTTCGCCGACCAGGGCTCGTCCACATAGCCGCCCATCACCGGCAGCACCTCGCCGCGCGGGTACACGGTGTGGTCCCAGCCGGTGACGGTGTAGAGCGGCACGTCGAAGCCGATGCGCCGCGCCAGCGCCTTCAGCGTGGCGATATGCTGCCGCCCCCGGCCTTCGCCGGTGAGATTGTATTCGTTCTCGATCTGCACGCCGACGATCGGGCCGCCGTCTTTCCACAGCAGGCCCTGCACCTGCCCGTAGAGCCCGCGCCAGAACCGCTCCACCTCGGCCAGATAGGCCGGATCGTCGCTGCGCGGGCGGGTGCGAGCGACCACCCAGTCGGGGATGCCGCCGAACCGCGCCTCGGCATGCGCCCACGGCCCGGGGCGCAGGAACAGCATCAGGCCGTGCCGGGCGCAAAGCTCGGCGAAGTGGCGCAGGTCGCGATTGCCGGTGAAGTCCAGCCGGCCGGGCGCCAGCTCCAGCTGGTTCCAGATGGCGTAGGTGGAGACGATCGTCACCCCCGCCGCCTTGATCTTCAGGAGTTCCTCTTCCCACTCCGCCGCCGGGGTGCGGGTGAAGTGGAACTCGCCCATCACCGGCACGAACGGCCGGCCGTCCCGCGTGAGATAGAGGTTGTTGACCCCGATCGTCCCGCCAGGCCCCCGCCCCATGCCCATGCCCATGTGCAGCTGGTCGCTGCGCAGTGCGGGCGGCGGCGCACTGGCCTCCACCTGCACCACGGTCTGCGCGGGAGCGGCGGCGGCGATCAGCCCCGCCGCCGCAAGGGCCAGCCGCTTCACCGCAGCTGGAGCATCACGACCGATTTGGCCGGCAGGGTCACCGTCATGGTGCCGCCGGCTGCCATCCGCGCGCCGGTGAAGGCGACCGGTCGCACGGTGTCCGGCGTGTCGAAGTCGTTCAGCGCGTTCATCGTCGGGGCGGTCAGCACCTGGCCGGACACGCTGCCCGTGGTCAGCCCGGCCAGCGACACCGACACCTCCGCCGGCCTGTTGGGGTCGAGGTTGGTCAGGCCGACATGCACCAGCCCGTCCGTGCCCCGCACCGCCGAGGCGCTGACCGAGGGCATCGCATATTTGCCCTGGGTGTAGGTCGGCGAGGAAACGGAGATCGGCAGCACCGTGCCGTCCATGTACGGCTTGTACATGTGGAACACCCAGTAGGTGGGCGTGCGGACCATGCGCGGGCCATCGGTGAAGATCATCGCCTGCAGCACGTTCACCATCTGCGCGATGGCGGTCATCTTCACCCGATCGGCGTGCGCGGCGAAGATGTTGAGGTTGATGCCCGCGACCACCGCGTCGCGCAGCGTGTTCTGCATGCGCAGGAAGCCGGGGTGCGTGCCCGGATCGTCATGGTACCAGGTGCCCCATTCGTCCACCGCCAGGAACACCTTCTTCTCCGGGTCGTAGCGATCCATGATCGCGCCGTGCCGGGTGAGCAGGTCCTCCATCTTGAGCGTCAGCGACATCGTCTCGGCCCAGTCGGCCTCGTTGAAGTCGGTGGAGGACTTCATGGTGCCGAAGCCGCCGGGCACGGTGTAGTAATGCAGCGACAGGCCGTTCACCTGCCGCCTTGTCTCGCGCATCATCACTTCGGTCCAGTTGGTGTCCGCGCCGTTCGCGCCCGAGGCGATCTTGGTCAGCGGCGTGCCGCGCGGCACCTTGGCGAAGGTGGCGTAGCGCCGCGTCTCGTCGGCGGCATATTCGGCGCGCATGGTGCCGCCGCAGCCCCACAGCTCGTTGCCGATGCCGAAATAGGGCACCTTGAACGGCGCCTTGTGGCCGTTGCGCGCACGCTCCTCCGCCAGCGAGCCTTCGGTCGCGGTCATGTATTCCAGCCACTCGGCGGTTTCCCGCGGGCTACCCGCGCCGACATTGCCCGAGACATAGGCGACGGCGCCGATCTGATCGGTGACGTCCATGAATTCGTGCGTGCCCACCGTGTTCGGCTCGGTCACGCCGCCCCAATGCGTGTTGATCTTCACCGGGCGTTTCGCCTGCGGGCCGATGCCTTCGCGCCAGTGATATTCGTCGGCGAAGCAGCCGCCCGGCCAGCGGATCACCGGCACCGCCAGTTCCTTCAGCGCGGCGACCACATCGTTGCGGAAGCCGCGCGTGTTGGGGATCTTCGACTTCGGCCCGACCCACAGGCCGCCATAGATGCCGTTGCCGAGATGCTCGGCGAACTGGGTGAAGATGCGCTTGTCATAGGTCGGCCCCGGCTGGTCGCCGCGAATGGCGATGCTCGCCTGCGACACGGCCGGCGCGGGCGCGGCGGGCGGCGCGGTCTGCGCGCCCGCACCCGCCGGCAGCATCAACGCCGCCGCCGCACATGCCATCATGCCCCGCATCGCTCGCCCCATCGCATCTCTCCCTGTTCCTTAACTCAGACATATCCCGACCCATCCGGCAGCGCAACGTCCTTCCATTTGCTGGGTTGGTGTTTCGACAAGCGGGACAAGACGCGGCGTTGCCGTGCGTTGCGCGCATGCCTAGGATGGGCGTTTCGAAGGAGAACCGATCCGGTGACGGCCACGCGGCGCAATCCCCAGCATGTGCTGCTCTCCCGCGAACTGGGCGTGGCCATCGTCACCGGCACGCATCCGCCCGGCACCCTGCTGCCCGGCGAAGTGGAGATCGCCGAGCGGCGCGGCATCTCGCGCAGCGTGGTGCGCGAGGCGCTGCGCATGCTGTCGGCCAAGGGGCTGCTGCAAAGCCGGCCCAAGGCGGGCACCCGGGTGCGCGAGCGGGTGCACTGGAACCTGCTCGACCCGGACCTGCTCGCCTGGATGTTCGAGGGCACGCCGCCGCCCGGCTTCGTGCGCAGCCTGTTCGAGCTCCGGCTGATCGTCGAGCCCGCCGCCGCGGAACTCGCGGCGCGGCATCGCACGGGCGCGCAGCTGTCGCGGCTCGGCCATGCGCTGGAACGGATGGGGATGCATGGCCTTGCCACGCCCGAAGGCCAGGCGGCCGATCAGGAATTCCACACCGTGCTGCTGGAGGCGACCGGCAACGAGCTGCTGCTCGGCCTGGCCAGCAGCATCGCCGCCGCCGTGCGCTGGACCACGTTCTTCAAGTATCGCGCGAGCCGCCAGCCGCGCGATCCCATGCCGGCGCACCGCGCGCTGTTCGAGGCGATCGCCGCCGGCGACGAGGCGGCGGCCAACGCGGCCACCGCGACGCTGATCCGCCAGGCGCAGGCCGATACGGAGGCGGCGCTGGACGGCTGAGGCATCCTGTTGCGCACTCAACCGTTCGGGTGGCAGCCGGAGGAGCCAGCATGCCCGATCACTCACCCCGTCGCCGCCGCATCGTGATCGTCGGCGGGGGCTTTGGCGGCCTGGCCTGCGCGCGCGCCCTGGCCGGAGCCGAGGTGGACGTGACGCTGGTGGACCGGCGCAACCACCACCTGTTCCAGCCGCTGCTCTACCAGGTGTCCACCGCGGCGCTGTCGCCGGCGGACATCGCGGTGCCGATTCGCCGCGTGCTGTCGCGCGCGAAGAACGTGGAAGTGCTGCTCGCCGAGGTGGCCGGCGTCGACGTGGCGGAGAAGCGGGTGCGGCTCGCCGACGGCGGGGCGCTGCCCTATGACCAGCTCGTTCTCGCCACCGGCTCGGTCTACAATTATTTCGGCCATTCCGATTGGGCGGAAACGGCGCCCGCCCCCAAGACGCTGGCCAGCGCGCGCACGATCCGGGCGCGGCTGCTCCGCGCGTTCGAGGATGCCGAGCGCAGCGACGATCCCGACGAGCGCCGCCGGCTCCTGACCTTCGTGGTGGTCGGCGGCGGCCCGACCGGGGTGGAAATGGCGGGCACGGTTGCCGAACTCGCGCGGCACACGCTTTCCGGCGACTTCCGCCGCATCGATCCCGCGCAGGCCAGGGTGGTGCTGGTGGAAGCCGGACCCAAGCTGCTCGCCGCCTTTCCGGAAGAACTCGCCCGCTATGCCGCGCGGGCGCTGGAGCGGCTGGGCGTGGAGGTGCGGCTCGGCTGCGGGGTGGAGGCGATCGACGAGGCGGGAGTGCAGCTGCACGGCGAGCGGCTGCCCGCCGCAACCGTGATCTGGGGCGCAGGCACGCGCGCAGCCGATGGCGCCAACTGGCTGGGCGGCACGGAGGATCGGGGCGGGCGCATCCGCGTCGCCGCGAACATGGCGGTGGAGAAACAGGAGGACATCTTCGCGCTGGGCGACGTGGCGCTGCTGGAGCAGGACGGCGCGCCCCTGCCCGGCCTGGCGCAGGTCGCGCAGCAACAGGGCCGGTTCCTCGGCAAGGAGCTGCGCACCCGCGCCGTGCCGCGCGCGTTCCGCTACCGCAGCAAGGGCGACACTGCGGTGATCGGCCGGCATGCCGCAGTCTATACCTGGGGCAAGTGGCGGCTGAAGGGCTTGCCGGCGTGGCTGCTCTGGGCGCTGGTGCACGTCTACCTGCTGATCGGGTTCGAGCGGCGGACGCTGGTGATGATCCAATGGGCCTGGCGCTATCTCACCTTCGAGCGCGGCGCGCGGCTGATCGACTGATCACTCCCCTCCCTGTCCGGGAGGGGAGCGGAAGGTCAGTGGTTGTCGCGCGGCAATCCCATCGTCTGCGCGATGCGCTGGTACTTTTCCGCGCCTTCCAGGATCGCGCCGGTGTTCATCTGGCCGACCACCGCGCGCTGGATCTCCTGCCACGGCGTCTGCGAGGCCGGGTAGCGATAGCCGCCGTCCGCCTTCAGCGCGGCGCGGCGCTCGGCCAGCTCCGCGTCGGGGATCAGCACGTCGGCGGTGCCGCGCTTCAGGTCGATGCGCACGCGGTCGCCGGTTTGCAGGAGGGCAAGGCCGCCCATCGCCGCGGCTTCCGGGGAGGCGTTGAGGATGGAGGGACTGCCGCTGGTGCCCGACTGGCGGCCGTCGCCGATGCACGGCAGCGCATGCACGCCCTCCGTGATGAGATAGGCCGGCGGGCGCATGTTCACGACCTCGGCCGCGCCGGGATAGCCGACCGGGCCGGCGCCGCGCATGAACAGCAGGGTTTCGGGCGTGATGCCCACCGCGGGATCGTCGATGCGGTGGTGATAGTCCTCCGGTCCGTCGAACACCACGGCCGGCCCCTCGAACGCATCGGGATCGTCGGGGTTGGACAGGTAGCGGTCGCGGAATTCGGGGGAGATCACGCTGGTCTTCATGATCGCGGCATCGAACAGATTGCCCGACAGGACGATGAAGCCCGCCTCTTCCTTCAGCGGCGAGGCAAAGGGGCGGATCACCTTCTCGTCCTCGATCGCCGCACCACGGCAGTTCTCGCCGATCGTCCGGCCGTTGGCGGTAAGCGCGCCCTCGTGGATCAGCCCCTGTTGCAGGAGCTGGTTGACCACCGCCGGCACGCCGCCTGCGCGGTAATAATCCTCGCCGAGATACTCGCCGGCGGGCTGCAGGTTCACCAGCAGCGGCACCGGGTGGCCATGCTCCTGCCAGTCGGCCCAGCTGGTCTCGACGCCCAAGTGGCGCGCGATCGCCTGAAGGTGGATCGGCGCGTTGGTGGAGCCGCCGATCGCCGAATTGACGACGATCGCGTTGAGGAACGCCTCGCGCGTCATGATGTCGGAGGGCTTCAGGTCCTCGGCGACCATCTCCACGATGCGCTTGCCGGTGCGCCAGGCGGCCTCCTGCCGATCGCGATAGGGCGCGGGGATCGCCGCCTGGCCCGGTAGGGACATGCCCAGCGCCTCGGCGAGGCTGTTCATCGTCGTCGCCGTCCCCATGGTGTTGCAATAGCCGGTCGAGGGCGCGGAGGAGGCGACGAGGCGGATGAACTCGTTGTCGTCGATCTCGCCCGCGGCGAGCAGCTGCCGCGCCTTCCACACGATGGTGCCCGATCCGGTGCGCTCGCCCTTGTGCCAGCCGTTGAGCATCGGGCCGACCGACAGCGCGATGGCCGGGATGTTCACCGTCGCCGCGGCCATCAGGCAGGCCGGGGTCGTCTTGTCGCAGCCGATCGTCAGCACCACGCCATCGAGCGGATAGCCGTACAGCGTCTCCACCAGGCCGAGATAGGCCAGGTTGCGATCGAGCCCCGCCGTTGGCCGCTTGCCGGTTTCCTGGATCGGGTGGACCGGGAATTCGAGCGGAATGCCGCCGGCCTCGATGATCCCGGCGCGCACGCGCTCGGCGAGGACGAGGTGGTGGCGGTTGCAGGGCGAGAGGTCCGAGCCGGTCTGCGCGATGCCGATGATCGGCTTGCCCGAACGCAGCTCCTCCAGGCTCAGGCCGAAGTTCAGGTAGCGCTCCAGATAGAGCGCGGTCATGTCGATATTGTCGGGATTGTCGAACCAGGCGCGGGAACGGAGCTTGGGTTGGTCGGTCACGGGTAAATTCCTCAGCGCGCCACGGAGACGCGATAGATCATGCGGTGGTGATAGGGCTTGCCCGGATTGACGCGCGCCGAGCCGAAGGCGGGCTGGTTGGGGGTATCCGGAAACTTCTGCGGCTCCAGCGCGACCCCGTCGCCCATGCGGTAGACATGGCCGGACTTGCCGACGAGCGTGCCGTCCAGGAAGTTGCCGGAATAGAATTGGACGCCCGGCTCGGTGGTGAGCACCTCCAGCACGCGGCCGGAGGCGGGGTCCTCCAGCCGCGCGGCAAGGCCGGGTTCCTGCGTGGCGCCCTTGTCGAGCACCCAATTGTGGTCCCAGCCGCGGCCCGTCACGATCTGCGGATCGCGGCCGTCGCGCATGCCGTCCGACAGCAGGCGGCCGCGGGTGAAGTCGAACACGGTGCCGGCAACGGGCTTCAGCTCGCCGGTCGGGATCAGGGTGGCGTTCACCGGCGTGTAGCGCGCGGCGGGAATGGTCAGCCGCTGGCCGAACACGCCGATGCCGGAGCCCTCGCCCGCCATGTTGAACAGCGCATGATTGGTCATGTTGACGATCGTCGGCTTCGTCGTGGTCGCGTCGAAGTCGATGGTCAGCGCGCCCTTGTCGTCCAGCGTGTAGGTGACGGAAACCTTCAGCGCGCCGGGATAGCCCTGGTCGCCGTCCGGGCTCGTCAGCGTCATGGTCACGGCGGCGGCCTGCCCGGCTCCGCCCGCCTTGACCGAGGCGATCGTCCATACGGCCTTGTCGAAGCCCCTGGTGCCGCCGTGCAAGCTGTTGGTCTTGTCGTTGAGCGTGATCCGGTAGGGCTTGCCGTCCAGCATGAAGCGGCCGCCGGCGATGCGATTGGCATAGCGGCCGATCGTCTGGCCCCAGTAATTGGGCTTGTCGACATAGCTCCTCGCATCGTCATAGCCGAGCGTGACGTCCGCCACCTTGCCGGTGCGATCGGGCACGTTCAGCGCCTGAAGCGTCGCGCCCAGCGTCATGATCCGCGCGCTGACGCCGTTCGCGCCGGTCAGCGTCACCGTCTCGATCGCGGTCCCGTCCGACAATTGGCCGAACGCCGCGCGCGTCGCCGTGGCGGCCAAGGCTGGCGAGGAGACGAGAAGCGCCGTACAGGCCGTCAGCAACAATCGCATGGAATACCCCTCCCGCCTTTCGCATTGACCATGCGAACGGCGCAAATATAGTCTGACATATCGAAGCAGCGCAACCCGCCGGTGCGCGGGGCGAAGGAGAGAATGATGCCGGGACCGATGGCCTCCACCCCCAGTGCGGGCACCGCCGCCCCGCCGGGCACGTCCTACGGCAAGGCGCTCAGCCTGCTCGCCTCGCTGTTCTTCATGTGGGGCTTCATCACCGTCATCAACGGCGTGCTGCTGCCGCACCTGCGCAGCGTGTTCGAGCTGGATTATACCCAGACCACGCTGATCGAGAGCGTGTGGTTCATCGCCTATTTCTTCGCCTCGATCCCCTCGGCCAAGCTGATCGAGCGGGTCGGGTACAAGCGCTCGATCGTCACCGGGCTGCTCATCATGGCCGCGGGCGCGCTGGGCATGACGCTGGCGGCGAGCCTGCCCTCCTATGGCGTGACGCTGGCGATGCTGTTCGTCATCGCCAGCGGCATCACGCTGCTGCAGGTCGCGGCGAATCCGTACGTCACCGTGATCGGCCCGCCGGAGACGGGATCGTCGCGGCTGAACCTCGTTCAGGCGTTCAACTCGCTCGGCACCACGCTGGCGCCGCTGTTCGCCGGCTATCTGATCCTGGGGCGCAGCCGCAGCGGCACCGCCGATGCCGGCGTGCAGCTGAGCCAGGCGGAGCGCTTCGCCGACGCGCAGTCGGTGATCCTGCCCTATGTGCTGGTGGCGATCGTGCTGGTGGTGCTCGCGGTTATCATCGCGCGCTTTCCGCTGCCCGCGCTGGGCGCCTCGACGCAGCGCGCCGCCAAGGCGGAGCGCAGGCAGCAGTCGCTGTGGAAGCACCGCAACCTGGTGCTCGGCATTCCGACGATGATCGCCTACCTGCTGGCGGAGATCGGCGTCGCCAACCTGTTCATCAACTTCGTGTCGCAGCCGCAGATGACCGCGATCACCCACGACCAGGCCTCGCGCTATCTCGCGCTGCTGTGGGGCGGGATGATGGTCGGGCGGTTCGCCGGCAGCTTCATCATGCGCACGATCCCGGCGGAGCGCGTGCTGGCGGTGTTCGCCTTCGGGGCGCTGGTGGTCGTCGCCACCGCGACCTTCACCACCGGGCCGCTGGCGATGTACGCGCTGATCCTCGTCGGCCTGTTCCACTCGATCATGTTCCCGACGATCTTCACGCTGGCGATCAAGGGACTGGGGCCGCTGACGGAGGAAGGCTCCGGCCTGATGATCATGGCGATCGCCGGCGGCGCGCTGGTGGTGGTGCAGGGCTGGCTGGCCGACCGCTACGGCCTGCAGAACTCGTTCTTCCTCACCATGGCGTGCGAGGTGGTGGTGCTTGCCTATGCGCTGTGGGGCAGCAGGGTGACCCACGAGCTGGCCGCGCCGGAAGTGGCGGCGGCGGAATAGGGCGACATCACCCCGACGGGCGGTGTCGCGACCTGTTCCTCTTCGTCACCCCGGACTTGTTCCGGGGGCCACTTCTCCGCCGGAGCCGCGGGCGGTTGCGTTCTCGGAGCGGTGGACCCCGGCACGGGGCCGGGGCGACGGGAGCGGCTAAGCGAGCTTAGCCAGCGGCAGCGGGCGGCCGGGCACCTCGACCTGGAAGGTGAAGACGTTGCCCGCCTCGCCCGCATCCTCTCCCTCGGGCAGGCCGATGCTGGCGCTGGTCGCATAAGCGGTGCGGAAATCCGCGCCGCCCAGCGCCACCTTGGTGATGTTGGCGGCAGGCAGCTTCACCTCGCGCAGCAAGCTGCCGTCCGGCGCGTAGAGCCGGGCGCAGCCGCCGCCCCACAGGCCGACCCAGACATTGCCCGCCGAGTCGGTGCTCACCCCGTCCGGGTTGCCGTCCTGCGGCGCAATGCGCGCGAACGCGCGCGGCTCGCCCGCCTGCCCGCCTTCCACCGGCACGGCATGGATCACGCCGGCGATCGTATCGACATGGTACAGGATCGTGCCATCGGGCGAGAGCGCCGGGCCGTTGGTGATCGTCACCGGCGCGATGCCGCTGTCGGCGATGTCGCGGCCGTCGAAGCGATACACGCGGCCGCTTTCCGCTTCCTCGCTGTCGTGCATGGTGCCGAACCAGATCGATCCGTCCGGCGCGACGGTGGCGTCGTTGAGCCGATTGCCCGGCAGATGCGGCTCCGGATCGGCCAGCGGCGTGAACGCGCCGGTTTCCGGATCGAAGCGCGCGAGCCCGGTCTGCAGCCCGGCGACCAGTCCGCCGTCCTGCGCCGGCAGCACCCAGCCGACCTGCGCCGGTGCGTCCCACGAGCGTGCCTCGCCGCTCGCCGGATCGAGGCGGTGCACGCGCCGGTTCTTGATGTCCACGAACCACAGGACGCCGCGGCCCGCATCCCAGCAGGGCCCCTCGCCCAGCAACGCCTTGCCGCTCCAAACCGTGCGCACGTCCGTCATCACTCTCTCCCAGCCTTGTGGCATTCCGTCTGCCTGCCTATAGCGCAGAATAAGTCAGACAGAAGCAGGATGCAGCGAGTGAGCGAGGCCGATCCGACCACCACCTTCCAGGGCGTGGACGCCGCCACCGGCGCGCCGCTGGAACCCAGCTATCCGATCAGCAGCCTGGCCGATGTGGACGCCGCCTGCGCCGCCGCCGACGCTGCGTTCGACGCCTATCGCGCCACCGATCCCGAGACGCGCGCTGCCTTCCTGGAGGCGATCGGCGAGGAGATCGTGGCGCTTGGCGACGCGCTGATCGAGCGCGCGCATCGGGAAAGCGGTTTGCCGGTCGCGCGGCTCACCGGCGAGCGCGGGCGCACCGTCGGCCAGCTGAAGCTGTTCGCGCAGGTGGTGCGCGACGGCTACTGGCGGCAAGCGCGGATCGATCCGGCGCTGCCCGACCGCCAGCCCCTGCCCCGCGCCGACCTGCGCCTGCGCATGGTGCCGCTGGGCCCGGTGGCGGTGTTCGGCGCGTCCAACTTCCCGCTCGCCTTTTCCACCGCCGGGGGCGACACCGCCTCGGCGCTGGCGGCGGGCTGCCCGGTGGTGGTGAAGGGCCATCCCGCGCATCCCGGCACCGACGACATGGTGGCCGGCGCGATCCGCCGCGCGGCGGAGAAGACGGGCATGCCGGCGGGCGTGTTCGGCCATGTGCGCGGCCCCGCCAACGCGCTGGGCGCGGCGCTGGTGCAGGATCCGCGGGTCGCGGCGGTGGGCTTCACCGGATCGCGCGGCGGCGGCCTGGCGCTGATGAAGCTGGCGCAAGGCCGCGCGGTACCGATCCCGGTCTATGCCGAGATGTCGAGCATCAACCCGGTGCTGCTCATGCCGGCCGCGCTGGCGGCGCGGGGCGCGGCGCTGGGCACGGCGTTCGTCGGCTCGCTGACGATGGGCGCGGGGCAGTTCTGCACCAATCCCGGGCTCGTCCTGGCGATCGAGGGCGAGGGACTGGAGGCCTTCACCCGCGCCGCCGTCGAGGCGCTGACCGCGCATGCGCCGCAGCCGATGCTGACCGGCGGCATCCGCGCCGCTTACGCCAAGGGCACGCAGGCGCTGGCGAGCAACCCCGCCGTGGAGCAGATCGCCTGCGGCCTGGAAGGCGACGGCGTGGCGCGGGAGATGGCGCGGCTGTTCACCACCGATGCGCAGAGCGTCCTGGCCGACCGCGCGCTGGGAGAGGAAGTGTTCGGCGCCTCCTCGCTCATCATCCGCTGCCGCGACCTGGACGAGCTGAAAGCGGTGATCGCCGGGCTCGAAGGCCAGCTCACCGCCACCTTGCACATGGACGAGGCGGACCACGCGGCGGCGGCGTCGCTGGTCCCGCTGCTGGAGCGCAAGGCCGGGCGCGTGCTGGCCAATGGCTGGCCGACCGGCGTGGAGGTCTCCCATGCGATGGTGCATGGCGGGCCCTTCCCCGCCACCTCGGACGGTCGCTCCACCTCGGTGGGCACGCTGGCGATCGACCGCTATTTGCGCCCGGTCTGCTACCAGGACCTGCCCGCCGCGCTGCTGCCGGCCGAGCTGCGCGACGGTGCAGCCGGCCCCAGGATGATCGACGGCAAGAGCGCGTGAGCCCGGCGTTCGTCGCCATCGACTGGGGCACCACCAACCGCCGCGCCTACCTGATGGCGGCGGACGGCGCGGTGCTGACCACAGTGCGGGACGGGTCCGGCGTGCTGGCGCTGTCGGCGGGCGACTATCCGGGCGAGATCGCGACCTTGCGCGCGACCCTCGGCGACCTGCCGATGATCGCCGCCGGCATGGTCGGCTCCAATCGCGGCTGGCGCGAGGCGCCCTATGTGGCCGCGCCGGCCGACCTTGCCACGCTGGCCGAGCGGCTGGTGCGCGTGGAGGGCGTGGCGATCGTGCCGGGCGTGTCGCTGCTCCAGGGCACGCGCGCGGACGTGATGCGGGGCGAAGAAGTGCAGGTGCTGGGCGCGGTGGCCGCCGGGCTCGCGCCGGCCGACGCCCTGTTCTGCCAGCCGGGCACGCACAACAAATGGGTGACGGTCACCGGCGGGCGCATCACCGATTTCGCCACCGCGATGACCGGCGAGCTGTTCGCGCTGCTGCGCGGGCATGGCATTCTCGCCGGCATGCTGGACGGCGAGGTGGCGGACGGTCCGGCGTTCCGCGACGGCGTGGCGCGCGGGCTGGGCGCGCGGGACCTGCCGGTCGCCCTGTTCGAGGTGCGCGCCGCCGTGCTGCTCGGCACGCTGAAGCCGGAGGCCGCGGCGAGCTTCGCCAGCGGGCTGCTGATCGGGGCGGACGTGGGTTCGCAGGACCTGCGCGGGCGCAATGTCCACCTGCTCGCCAGCGGTGCGCTGGCCGATCTCTATGCCGTCGCCATCGCCGCCGCGGGCGCGCATTCCAGCTCCGTCGACAGCCACGCCGCCTTTGCCGCCGGCATCCACCGCCTTTGGGAACTGACCAGATGACCGACCCTGCCGCGCTCTTTCAACAAGCCTTTGCCGCCTGTCCGCTGGTCGCCGTGCTGCGCGGCCTCACGCCCGACGAGGCGCCGGCCGTCGCCGATGCGCTGGTGGATGCCGGCTTCACCCTGATCGAGGTGCCGCTGAATTCGCCGGAGCCGCTGGAAAGCATCCGCCTGCTGTCCACCCGCTACCGCGCCGGGGTGGTGATCGGCGCGGGCACCGTGCTGACCCCCGCCGATGTGACGCGCGTGGCCGAGGCGGGCGGGCGGCTGATCGTGTCGCCCAACACCGACATCGACGTGATCCGCGCGAGCGTGGCGGCCGGGTGCATCTCCCTGCCGGGCTATTTCACGCCGTCCGAGGGTTTTGCCGCGCTGGCGGCGGGCGCGCACGGGCTGAAGCTGTTCCCGGCCGAGGGCGCCTCCCCGGCGTTCCTGAAGGCGCAGCGCGCGGTGCTGCCCAGGAGCGCGGCGGTGCTGGCGGTGGGCGGCATCACGCCCGAGACCATGCCGGCATGGCGCGCGGCGGGGGCCGACGGGTTCGGCCTCGGCTCCAACCTCTACAAGGCGGGCAAGCCGGTGGCCGACATCGCCGCCGATGCGCAGCGCTTCGTTTCCGCGACCAGGGATCTCGCATGACCCATCTTCGACTGATGCAGCACCGGGAGGCCGACGGCACCCGCCGCGTGATCCTGGCCGAAGCGGCCGGTGCCCGCTTCCTGACCGGCGTGGCAAGCGTGCGCGAACTGGCGCTGACCGCGATCGCGGAGGGCACGAGCCTCGCCACGGCCGCGCAGGCGCGTGTCGGTGACCAAGCCGCCGATCCCGCCGCGGAGCTTGCCGCCGGGCGCCTGCTGCCGGCGATCGACCATCCGGACGCCGCGCGGCTGATGCTGGCGGGCACCGGCCTCACCCATCTCGGCTCGGCCTCGGGCCGCGACGCGATGCACAAGGCGGCAGCGGAGGGCAAGCAGACCGATTCCATGCGCATCTTCCTGGAAGGCGTGGAAGGCGGCAAGCCCGCCGAAGGGCAGGCCGGCGCGCAGCCCGAATGGTTCTACAAGGGCGACGGCCAGTCGCTGGTCGGCCCGGAACAGCCGCTGACGAGCCCCGCCTTCGCGCAGGACGGCGGCGAGGAGCCGGAGCTGGCCGGCATCTACCTGATCGGCCCGGACGGCACGCCGTTCCGCCTCGGTTATGCGCTGGCCAACGAGTTCAGCGACCATGTGACCGAACGGCACAATTACCTGTGGCTCGCGCATTCCAAGCTGCGCCAGGCGGCGCTGGGGCCGGAACTGCTCCTGGGCGCCTGCCCGCCCGATCTGCAAGGCACCAGCCGCATCCGCCGCGACGGCGACGTGCTGTGGGAAAAGCCGTTCCTGACCGGTGAGGCGAACATGTCGCACAGCCTCGACAATCTGGAAGCGCACCACTTCAAATATCCCGCGTTCCGCCGCCCCGGCGACGTGCATGTGCACTTCTTCGGCACGGCCACCCTGTCCTTTGCCGAAGGCGTGCAGACACAGACCGGCGACGTGTTCGAGATCGAGGCGGCGCCCTTCGCGCTGCCGCTGCGCAATCCGCTCGCGGTCGCGGTTGACGCGCCGGTGAAGGTGCGCGCGCTGTGAGCGGGCCGATCCGTCTCGCCGTGATCGGCATGGGCAAGATCGCCCGCGACCAGCACCTGCCCTCGATTGCGGGCAACCCCGATTTCGAGCTAGTCGCCACCGTCAGCCGGCATGGGGAAGGCGAGCCCGACACGCCGTTCTTCCACTCGATCGAGGAACTCGCCGCCAGCGACGTGAAGGTGGACGCGGTCGCCTTGTGCACCCCGCCGCAGGTGCGCCGCGCGATCGCGCTGGCCGCGATCGAACGGGGCTGGCACGTGTTCCTGGAAAAGCCGCCCGGCGCGACGCTGGCGGAGGTGGAGGCGCTGAACGAAGCGGCGGCGGCAAAGGGGGTGACGCTGTTCGCCAGCTGGCATTCGCGCTTCGCCGCCGGGGTGGAGCCCGCCCGCGCCTGGCTGGCCGACAAGGCGATCGCCCGCGCCACGATCACCTGGCGCGAGGACGTGCGCGTCTGGCATCCGGGGCAGGACTGGATCTGGCAGCCCGGTGGCTTCGGCGTGTTCGATCCCGGCATCAACGCGCTGTCCATCGCGACCTGCATCCTGCCGCGCCCGTTCTTCGTGGAAGAAGCCGAGCTGGACGTGCCGGAGAACCGCGCCGCGCCGATCGCCGCGCGGGTTTCCTTCCGCGATGCGGCGGGCGTGCCGATCGCGATGGATCTCGATTTGCGCCAGGAAGGTCCGCAAAGCTGGGACATCGTGGTGGAAACCGCCGCCGGCACGCTGACGCTGGCCAAGGGCGGCGGTGAGCTGACGCTGCCGCAAGGCGCCGCCGCCCCGCCCGCATCGGACCTGGAAGGCGAATATCCGGGCCTCTATGCGCGCTTCGCCGCGCTGGTGCGCGAGGGCCGGTCGGACGTGGACGTGGCGCCGTTGCGCCATGTCGCCGACGCCTTTCTGCGCGGGCGGATCACGCAGGTGGAGCCGTTCATCGACTGACCGCGACGGCTAGCCGGACCCGGCCCGGCTCTGCTACATGCGCCAAATGCACTCCGAACTCCCTTCCGGCGCATGCCTGTTCGCATGAGCGGCCGTGCCGTTGCCGATGGCGGCGAGGACACGCGCAAGACGGGCACGCAGACGCTGGAGCGCGGGCTGGACCTGCTGGAACTCGCCGCGCACGAGCCGATGACGCTGGCCGAGCTGACCGAGCGATCGGGCCTGCCCAAGGGGGTCGCCTATCGCCTGGTCACCGCGCTGGCGGGGCGCGGGTTCGTCTCGCCCGCCGGCAACGGCCGGTTTCGCGGCGGCCCGGCGCTGCTGCGGCTGAGCCACCGCGCCGGCGAGCAGACCGACATCACGGGCATCGCGCGCCCGCACCTCCAGGCGCTGTCCGAGCGCACCGGGCTCAGCGCGTTCCTGGGCCGGCGCGACGGCGACCATTCGCTGCACCTGCTGCGCACGCAAGGCAGCGAGCGGGTGGCGGTGACCACCCAGCCGGGCACGCGCCGGCTGCTGCCGGAAACGGGCATGGGCAAGGCGCTGATGCTGGACGACGGCGAGGCCGAGTGGCGCCGCCTGCTGGCGCTGGTGGACGCGGCGCATCGCCCGGCCGAGGTGCTGGAGGCCCTGCACAAGGCGGCGCGCGCCGACGTGGTCCTGCAGCACGGGCCGGCGCCCGACCATATCCACTCCGTCGCCGCGCCGGTGCGCGACGGAACCGGGCGCGTGGTGGCGGCGATCAACGTCGCTGCGGCGGCGCAATATATGGGCGAGGCGCAGATGGCCGAGCTGGTGCCGCTGGTGCGCCAGGCCGCCGCGGAGCTGGGCCAGGCGCTGGGACGGAGCTGACGCCGGACGGGGGCGCTCGCCGCGCCTCCACCCGGCCGTCCCGCGGAACCCGGCTTCAGGCAGCGCGCTATCCCCGGTCGAGGCCGGGCGATCCGGCGACGGGAGGCAGGAATGGACCTTCAACTGACGGGAAAGACCGCGCTGGTCACCGGATCGACCGCCGGCATCGGCCTGGCGATCGCCGAGCGGCTGGCGGCGGAAGGCGTCTCGGTGACGATCTGCGGGCGCAACCGGGAGAAGCTGGACGCGGCGGCGGCGCGGGTGGGCGCGGCGGGCGCGGTGCGCGCGGTGCTGGCCGATCCGGCAACCGCCGAGGGCGCGGCCGAGCTGGTCGCCGCCGTTCCGGAGGCGGACATCCTGGTCAACAATCTCGGCATCTACGAAGCCAGGCCGTTCACCGAGATCAGCGACGCCGACTGGCACCACCTGTTCGAGGTGAACGTGGTGAGCGGCGCGCGGCTGGCACGGCATTATTTCCCGCGCATGATCGCGAAGAACTGGGGCCGGATCCTGTTCATCGCCAGCGAAAGCGCGCTCGTGGTGCCGAGCGAGATGGTGCATTACGGCACCACCAAGACGGCGCAGCTCGCCATCGCCCGGGGCCTCGCCGAACAGACGCGGGGCACCGGCGTTACCGTCAACTCCGTGATGCCCGGCCCGACCCGGTCCGAGGGCATCGTCGAGTTCATCCGCTCGGTGGTGGACAACAAGGACGCGCCGGAAGCGGAGCGCGAGGCCGAGTTCTTCCGCACCAAGCGCCCGCTGTCGCTGATCGGGCGGCTGATCGAGGCCGACGAGATCGCCGCGCAGGTCGCCCTGCTGGCCAGCCCGCTGGGCGCGATCACCAACGGCGCCGCGATCCGCGTGGAGGGCGGCATCGTGCCCACCATAGCCTGAACGGGAGACAGGACATGACGGCAATCACGGCAGCGCGACGGGTGGCATTGCTGGCGCTGGCCACCGCCACGGCCGCCTCGGCGAGCGTCGATACGACCGCCAGGCCGGGCGGCGTGGTGCCGTTGAAGCCCGGCATCTACGTGGCGCGCGGATCGACCTGCCGGGACGCGCCCAACGCGGCCATCCGCGACTATGACCGGCGCGGCTTCGCCACGCCGCACAGCCGGGCATGCCGGGCCAGGGTGCTGTCGAAGCGCGGCACCACCTATGCGATCGAGCAGTCGTGCATGGATGCGGGCGCCGGCCCGGCGCCGCGCGTCGGCGACCGGTTCAGCGTTTCGGTGGACAACGCGATCACGTTCCGGCTGCGCCGCAACGGCGGCAGCACCGAATATCGCTATTGCCCGGTCTACCAGCTGCCCGCCGGCGTGCGGCCGCGCGTGCGCTGACGTGCCGCGACCGGCGCGGGGACGTCAGATGTGGCGCGGGAGGGGCCGATCTGCGGCGTCTTGTCCGGCAGGTCGACTTCCTCGACGTCAAGGTAGCGCCAGCCCCAGCCTTCCGGCGGGTCATCGCCCTCGATGACCGGGTGGCCGCTGGCGTGCGACTGCCGCAAACCACATTGGGGCAGGCGCGCGGCGCGGGCAGATCGGCGTCGCGGCGGCGTGTCGCCGGAGCGCTTCAGGGTGCAGCGGAAGGGGGTGGGAAATGGATGCCCGACAAGGATTCGAACCTTGATTGACGGAGTCAGAGTCCGCTCTCTTACCATTAGAGGATCGGGCAATCAGGCGGGTGCCTCTAGGCGCGTGTCGCGGGGCTGTCAACCGGGGAGGCGCGGGGCGGGTTGCGCTGGGCTGCGGTTGCGCTACGTTGGCGGCAAGCACCGAACGGGAAGCTCCCGCGACGGCAGAACAGAACAAGCGAGTAGTATACCGGCATGGGGGATCGTTCCGCCAGAATGCCGGCCCGGCAGGGCAAGTCCCCTGCCCGTCCGGTTCCACCCGGCGCCAAGCCCCCGGTCCCCCGTCAGCGGTGGCCGGAAGCACGGCAGTTTGCCGCGCTGGACCTTGGCACCAACAATTGCCGCCTGCTGATCGCGCGCCCGCAGGGTGACGCCTTCGTGGTGGTGGACGCCTTTTCGCGCATCGTGCGGCTGGGCGAGGGCCTTGCCGCGACCGGCCGGCTGTCCGACGCCGCCATCGAGCGCACCATCGCCGCGCTGAAGGTCTGCGCCGACAAGCTGCGCCGCCGCAACGTCGCGCTGGCCCGGTCGGTGGCGACGGAGGCATGCCGCCGCGCGACCAACGGCGCGGCCTTTACCGAGCGGGTGTTCGCGGAAACCGGCATCCGGCTGGACATCATCTCCGCCGAGGAGGAGGCGCGGCTGGCCGTGCTCGGCTGCCATGCGCTGCTGGAGCCGGGCGACGGGCCTGCCCTGGTGTTCGACATCGGCGGCGGCTCCACCGAGCTGGTGCTGATCGATTCGTCGGGCGCGGAGCCGCGGGTGCTGGACTGGCATTCGGCGCCGTGGGGCGTGGTGTCGCTGACCGAGCATGCCGGCGGGGGCAGCGACGAGGCGGAGCGGCTGGCGCATTACGCCCGGATGCGCGCGCTGGTGAAGGAGAGCTTCGCCGGCTTCGCCGCGCGCCTGCCGCGCAACCTCCGGCGGCCGCGGCTGCTCGGCACGTCGGGCACGGTGACGACGCTGGCGAGCGTGCACCTGGGCCTGTCGCATTACGACCGCTCGGCGGTGGACGGGCTGATCGTGCCGGCGAGCGCGATGCGACAGATCAGCGAGGACCTGTCGCACATGGACATTGCCGAGCGCGCCGAGCTTGCCTGTATCGGCACCGAGCGGGCCGACCTGGTGGTCGCCGGCTGCGCGATCCTGGAGGCGATCCTGGACCTGTGGCCGGCCGAGCGGCTGGGCGTTGCCGATCGCGGCATCCGCGAGGGCATCCTGAAGCGATTGATGGGAAGTGCCCGATGATGGACCTCGAACCCTGCCGCACCGGCTGCACGGCCGAAGGAGCGCACTCATGAGCCGCGACGGCGGGGGCCTGCACACCCGCGTGAAGACGGCGCGCAAGCGTTCGGCGCAGTCCACGCGCTGGCTGGAGCGGCAGCTGAACGATCCCTATGTCCGCCGCGCCAAGGCGGAGGGCTATCGCAGCCGCGCGGCCTACAAGCTGATCGAACTGGACGAGCGGTTCGGCTTCCTGAAGGGCGCGAAGCGGATCGTCGACCTGGGGATCGCGCCGGGCGGGTGGAGCCAGGTGGTGCGGCGAAAGGTGCCAAAGGCCGCGGTGGCGGGGATCGACCTGTTGCCGGTCGATCCGATCGACGGCGTGGCGATCCTGCAGATGGACTTCATGGCCGATGCCGCGCCGGCCGCGCTGATGGAGGCGCTGGGCGGCGCGCCGGACCTCGTCCTGTCCGACATGGCGGCGAACACGGTGGGCCACGCGCAGACGGACGCGCTGCGCACCATGGCGCTGGTGGAAACGGGGCTGGCCTTTGCCGTGGACGTGCTGGTGCCGGGCGGCGCCTATGTGGCCAAGGTGTTCGCCGGGGGCGCGGACGCGCAGCTGGTGGCGGAGATGAAGCGCAACTTCGCGACGGTGAAGCACGCCAAGCCGCCGGCGAGCCGCAAGGGCTCCAGCGAATGGTACGTGGTGGCGCAGGGGTTCAAGGGCCGCTCAGCGGAGTAGCCCCGCTACTCCGCGTCGCGGAGCGGCCCACGGCCAGCGGGGCGAAGCTCCCGGCTGACGACGCGGCTTCGCCGCGGCGGGGCTGTTCCAAACGGCAAACGCAGCGTGCGCGGCGGGGAGGATCGGAATGACGGGAGGCGGTCGCTTGCGGAGGCGCCCCTCCACCAGCCTTTGGCTGGTCCCCCTCCCCGCGGGGCGGTGAGGATCGGAACGACGAGGGGGGGGCGCTTGCGGGGACGCCCCTCCACCAGCCTTTGGCTGGTCCCGCTCCCCGCAGGGCGGGGAGGATCGAACGACGAATAGCGGGCGCGCGTGTACGCGGCCCGTGAACACGAGGGGAAAGGGATCGACCGGCGCGTCCTAGCCACGGTTTTGCACCCGGGGCTCGACGACTTTTGAGACACTCGCTACACTACGAAGCGTCGAGACTTCTTGTATCTGCCGGGTATCGGCGACGCCCCCGGTACTCTGCCGCACCGGCTCTGGCATGGAAGGATGGTCTGGCTGCTCTCACCTAGCCACACCGTCCTTCCGGACGTCTTCAAACCTTCCCCGACCCTGATGAACGGACATCCGACTTTAGTCCCGGATGGCTCCGCGCCGGTCGATCGCCGGGCATGGTGCTTGTGACGGCACCACCACCGGCTGCTTTCGCTCAGCCTCGCGGTGGTCCTTGCCGCGGTTCTGAACTGCTGCGGCGTATAGCCATATGGGTTCGTGTTGTCAAGTATAAACGCGCCAGAAAAGCCGCATCGCTCAGGAGCGGCCCGATTGCGATCCCATCAAGGCGGGGACAAAGGCGCCGAGTTCGCGGGCAAGGAAGCCGAGCGGGCCGATGCCGGCCGCGGCCATCTTGCCCGCCTCGCCGTGCAGCCAGACGCCCCAGGCGGTCGCGACCAGCGCGGGTGCTCCGCGGGCAAGAAGGCCGCCGACGATCCCGGCGAGCACGTCGCCGGAGCCGGCGGTGCCCAGGCCCGCCGCATCGCTGCTGTAGAGAAGCAAGGTTCCGTCCGGCGCGGCGATGAACGTCTCGTCCGACTTGAGCGCGACCACCGCGCCGAAGCGCTGCGCCGCGCGGAGCGCGTGCTCCGCCGGATCGCGGTCGATCGCCTCGGCCGAAGCGCCGGTCAGCGTGGACAGCTCGCCATGGTGGGGCGTGAGGACGAGGCGGCCGTCGAGCGGGCGGCCCGCGTCCGGACACGCCTTCAGCGCGGCCAGCGCCCCGGCGTCGAACAACGCGGACGCACCCGGACCAAGCGCTTCCACCAGCCGGCCGATCAGCGGCGGCAGGTCGTCCGTGTCCCGCATCCCGCCGCCGAGCACCAGCGCATCGCAGCGGCCGGCCTGCGCCACGAGCCGGTCGGCGGCGGCGCAATCGATCTCCCCCTCCTCGGTGCCGGGCAGCGCGATCATCCCGGCCTCGGGAACCAGCACGCCGAGCGGAGCGGCCAGCGCCTCCACCGTGGCGATGCGCACCTTGCCCGCGCCGGCGCGCAGCGCGGCCTCGGCCGTCAGCCGCAGGGCACCGGGAACGAAGCGCGAGCCGCCCGCGATCAGGGCAAGGCCGCGCCCCTCCTTGTCCAGCCCCGCGCCGACACCCGGCAGCGGATGATCGTGCAGCCAGCGGCCGGTGAGGCGGACGGGCTCGCTCATCCGCGGATCCCCTTGGGCTGGTCGGCTTCCTCCGTCACGGGAGTGCCGCTGCGCTCCACCGGCGCGAGATAATTGTAGCGCACCAGCGCCAGGCGGCCGCCCTGGACCGCGGTGGCCTCCAGCGCATATTCGGTGACCGAGCAGTTCGCGACATCCCCCTGCGCGTCGACGGCGAGGATGTCGGCCTCCTCCATCCGTTCGAGAATGTAGCGCAGGCACAGCACCACCACCTGGTGCGCGACGATCAGCACGCGCTGGCCGGCATGGTGGAGGGCGATGGTGTCGAGCACGGAGCGCAGGCGCAGGATCACGTCGCACCAGCTCTCGCCGCCGGGCGGGCGATGGTAGAACTTGCCGAGAAGATGCCGGAACTCGGCCTGCTCGGGCAGGAGATTGCGGATGCCGGCGGTGGTGAGGCCGTCCAAGATGCCGAACTCCTTCTCGCGCAGGCGCTCGTCGATGCAGATCGGCTCGTCGCCCTGCAGGCCGCCGGCGTCGCGGATCAGCCGGGCGGTGTGCACCGCGCGCAGGTAGGGCGAGGCGAAGACCACGTCCGGGCGCTCGCCCTCGGGGAGGGTCGCGAACCAGTCGCCCAGCCCGCGCGCCTGCTCGGCACCGAGCGCGCTGAGCGGCACGTCCACGTCGCGGGCGGAAAGCGCGATCCGGTCGAGCCCGGCGGCGAGCGCCGCGTCGCGCGCCACGTTGCCGGCGCTCTGGCCGTGGCGCACGATCCACAGCCGCTCGGGCCAGCGCGGGGTCACCGTGCGGCTCGCCGCGTCATGCTGGGCTGATCGGGCATGGGCGACCTCCTTTGGAGGGGGTAGATCGCCCGGGGCGGCTGGCGGGTTCCCGGAGGAGTGCGGAGAGGGGCATGCAAAAGGCCGCGGCATTGCTGCTGCGGCCTTTCGGCTATCGGGTCGGCGCCGCGGCGAGGCCGCCGTCCGGCTGCCTGCAAGGCAGGCGCTCAGGACAGGCTATATCGGCCGGTCCTCGGCTGACGCTGACGCGTTGAACTTGGGCCTCACTTCCGGCGCCGCGGCGAAGCCGCGTCGTCGATCGGGCTTGCCGCCCGTCGTCCGGAGTTCGGCTGATCCAGGATTAGCTGCGCTAATCCCGGGCCTCACTCGTAATCGGCACCCAGATTCTGGTTGCGCGGCGGGGCGGCGGCGGTGAGGCGGAGCGCTTCGGCCGAGGCCGAGAGCGAGCCCACGGCATCCACCTCGTCGTCGTCGTCGATCTGCACCTTCTGCAGGCCGCCGACCAGCGCCTCGTGCAGGTGATCCGGGCGCACCGTCTCCTCGGCGATCTCGCGCAGGGCGACAACCGGGTTCTTGTCGCGATCGCGATCGAGGGTCAGCTCCGCGCCGCCCGAAATCTGCCGCGCACGCTGGGCCGCCAGCAGCACGAGATCGAAACGGTTCGGGATCTTGTCGACGCAATCCTCGACGGTGACGCGCGCCATGCACACTTCCTGAAAATGAAGGGGAGGCCCGCAGCTAGGGAAGCACGGCGCCGGAGTCAAGATTTTGCGGTTGCGCGTGCCCGGGGCGCCGGTCATGCCCGCCGCATGGCCCTGCCCCCGCCCCTCCCGCCGCAGCAGCCGAGCTTCACCGTGGAGGGCAACCGGCTGACGCTGATCGATCACGGTCCCTTGCGGTTGCGCCGGCTGCTGGAGCTCATCGCCGGCGCGCGCCGCTCGCTGCGTATTCTCTATTACATCTACCTCGACGACGATGCGGGGCGGCAGGTGCGCCAGGCCCTGCTGGACGCGTCCGCGCGCGGCGTGGAGGTGTCGCTGATCGTCGACGGGCTGGGCAGCGAGCCGGCGGCGCGCGACGGCTTCTTCGATCCGCTGCGCGCCGCCGGGTGCGACGTGTGCCGGTTCGAGCCGCGCTTCGGCCGCCGCTACCTGTTGCGCAACCACCAGAAGCTGGCGTTGGCGGACGGGGAGAGCGAGAGCCCGCGCTGCATCGTCGGCGGCTTCAACATCGAGGACGATTATTTCGGCACGGCGGCCGAGCAGGCGTGGCGTGACCTGGGCCTGCTGGTGGAGGGGCCTGCCGCGGGTCGCCTGACCGGCTATTACGACGCGCTGGAAAACTGGATCAAGGAGCCGAAGGCGCCGCTGCGCCGGCTCACGCGCATCCTGAAGCAATGGAGCGAGCCGGCCGGGCGCGCGCGCTGGGTGCTGGGCGGGCCGACCCGGCACCTGTCGCCCTGGGCGCGGCAGATGCGGCAGAAAATGCGCCGCGCGCGCCGCTTCGACCTGATCGCCGGCTATTTCGCGCCGAACCCGGCGATGCTGCGCCGGCTGGACCGGCTCGGCCAGCGCGGGCAGGTGCGGATCGTGCTGCCCAACAAGAACGACCATGAGGCCGCGATCTGGGCCTCGCGCTTCACCTATGCCGGGCTGCTGCGCAAGGGCGTGCGGATCTTCGAATATCTGCCCACCAAGCTGCACACCAAATTGTTCGTGGTGGACGACGTGGCGTTCGTCGGCTCGGCCAATTTCGACATCCGCTCCATGTTCCTGAACATGGAGATCATGCTGCGCATCGACGACAAGGCGTTCGCCGACCATGTCCGCGCCTATGTGGACGGGGAGATCGCGCAATCGGTGGAGATCACGCCGGAGCTGTACAAGACGCACATGACCGCGTGGCGGCGGGTGAAGCAGGCGGCGGCGTTCTTCGTCATCACCGTGCTGGACTACAACGTGACGCGGCGGCTGAACTTCGGGCGGCGCGACCTGTAGCGGTTCAGGGTCTTAGCCCTGGTCCTCATAGGCGAATTGCAGGATGCCCCAGTGCCGGCCGCGGACATGGATGGAGGCGATCACCTGCTTCAGGAGCAGCACGCCCCCGTTCGCCACGCTGCGGCGATAGGCCTTGAGGCAGAAGGGCTGGGTGATGCGGCACTGCACGCGGGTGTCGGGGAAATCGAAGATCAGGCCCTGGCGCGCGTTTTCGTAATTCCAGGCGTCCTCGCCCGGACGCTGCGCCTCCGCGCGCTCCGGCATCGCCACCGCGCCGAACGCGTTGCGATCGGTGAAGGTCATGCCGAAAAAGCCCTTGTAGCCGCGCGCCGCCTCCTGGTGCGGGCGGGCGGCGGGCACCAGCAACGCCTGCACCGGATGGGTGAACAGCGGCGGGCTGCTGCCGGGCACGGGCGTGTAGGTTTCCGAAAACAGCGCCGCCTCGGTGATGCGGCCATCGGCAATGCCCGCCTCCAGCACCTGCGCCACGTCGGCGGCGACGGACAGGGCGAAGCGGATATAGGGGCTGTCGGGGATCTCCACGCCGCTGGCGGCGAACACCTGCAACAGCGTGTTGGTATCGTCGCTGACCGTTGACACGCGGCCGGACAGGCGGCGCAGCCCGCTGGCATTGTCGCAGGACGCGGCGGACAATGCATGAAGGCCGGCGCGCACCGATCCCACCGCATCCACCATGGAGCCGATGCGGTCGGCCACCGCCTCGCTGTTGTCGGAAAGCCCGCGCATCAGCGTGCCAAGCCGCAGCACCAGCCCCTCGATGTCGCGGGTGCCGCCATGCGCGGTGCGCGCGGTTTCCACGCCTTGCGCGATGCGGGTGAGCATGCCGCCGGCCTCGCCGGTCAGCGCGCGAACGGAGGCGTCGATCTGCTGCGTGGCGGTGGCGGTTTCGTGCGCGAGCTTCTTCACCTCGCTGGCGACCACCGCGAAGCCGCGACCCGCGTCGCCCGCGCGCCGCCTCGATGGTGGCGTTGAGGGCGAGCAGGTTCGTCTGCGCGGCAATCTGGCTGATAACGGCGGTGACCTGGCCGACGGTTTCCAGCGCGACGTTGAAGGCGCCGAGCGCGGCATGGATGCCGCTGACCTGGTCGATCAGCTCGACCACCTGCCCCGTCGCCTGCGAGAGCTGGCGGCTGGAATCGTCGAGCACCGCGCGGGCGGCGCCGGCATTCTGCCGCGCCTCCTCGGCCGCATCGGCGACGTCGGCGCCGTCGCTGGCGAGGCGCACCGCGTCGCGGCCGATCGCCTCGATGGTGCCGGCCTGTTCGGTGACGCGGGTCGCCAGCTCGGCGATGTCCGCCTGCAGGTCCAGCGTGCGGATGCCGAGATCCCCCGACATCTTGGCCGCCCGGCCCACCACCTGCGCGATTTCCACTCCGCTCCACCCCCCGGTTCCCGCCCGACCGGCAGCAATAGCGCAACGATGGTTAAGCAGCGGTTAGCCGTGCGCGGGCGGGCAAGGCGCTCAGTCGTCCTCGTCCTCGTATCCCACCAGCGCCAGCGCGCGCGCCTTGATCTGGTGCGTCATGCACCAATGAACCAGCGCTTCCTCGCGCCCGTGCGTGACCCACACCTCCTGCGGCGAAATCTCGGTGAGCGTGGCCGTCAGCTCGTCCCAGTCGGCATGGTCGGAGAGGATCAGCGGCAGTTCCACATTCTTCTGCCGCGCGCGCTGGCGCACCCGCATCCAGCCCGATGCCATGGCGGTGATCGGATCGGGCAGGCGGCGCGACCAGCGATCGTTGAGCGCGGACGGGGGCGAGACGATGATCCGCCCGGCCAGCTCCGCCTTGCTGGCGCCGGTGGCGGGGCGCAGCTCGCCAAGATCGACGCCGAGCTCGACATACAGGTCGCACAGCCGCTGCAACGCGCCATGGAGGTAGATCGGATCGTCGAAGCCTCGCCGCCGCAGTTCGGCGATGACGCGCTGCGCCTTGCCCAGCGCATAGGCGCCGACGAGAACGCAGCGCTGCGGATTGGCGGCAAGCGCGGTTGTCATCTTGTCGATCTCGTCGCCGGTTTCCGGATGGCGGAACACGGGCAGCGCGAAGGTCGCCTCCGTGACGAACACGTCGCACTTCACCGGCTCGAACGGCGCGCAGGTCGGGTCGGCGCGGCGCTTGTAGTCGCCGGAGACGACGATCGTCTCCCCGCGATGCTCCAGCACGATCTGCGCGGAGCCGAGCACATGGCCCGCCGGCACGAACGACACGACGACGTCGCCCAGCCGCACGATGTCGCCGTAGCCGACCGGCTGCTGGTCCTGCCCGGCATAGAAACGCGCATCCATGATCGCCAGCGTCTCGGGCGTCGCCCAGACGGTGCCGTGGCCGCCGCGCGCATGATCGGCATGGCCATGGGTGATGAGCGCGCGCGCCGCCGGCTCGGACGGATCGATCCACGCATCGGCCGGCTTGACGTAGATGCCGTGGGGATGTGGCTCCACCCAGTCGCCAAGCCTTGTCATCCTCCCCATATGCATGAGGTGACGCACCGGTTCCCGCTCCCCCTGCCCCGCTTCCCGGATCGCTCCTGCCCATGGAACGTTGGGAGGGTGAAACGGTGACAAAGGAGTTGGAGCATGGCGGAGGGATTCTGGGGGCTGGTGGTGATCATCGGCCCGATCGTGCTGATCGCGGCGCTGGCCTTCGCGATGCTGCGCAACAAGCAGACGAAACGCGAGTTCGAGCGGACGGAAGCGGCGACGCGGCGGATGCACGAGGAGCAGGCGGCGCAGGACCGGACGACGACGCCGTAAGCCCCGCGCTGCCGCCGGTTCTCGACCACTGGTTCGCCGGCCGCGGGTGGCGCCCGCGCCGGCACCAGCGCGAGATGCTGGCTGAGGATCGCGCCGGGCGCCACGCGCTGCTGGTGGCGGCCACCGGCGCGGGCAAGACGCTGGCGGGGTTCCTGCCGAGCCTGGTCGAGCTGATCGAGGCACCGACGGACGGGCTGCACACCTTGTACGTCTCGCCGCTGAAGGCGCTGGCGGTGGACGTGCAGCGCAATCTCCTCACGCCCGTGGAGGAGATGGGGCTGGACATCCGCGTGGAGACGCGTACCGGCGACACGCCCTCCGACCGCAAGGCGCGCCAGCGCTCGCGCCCGCCGCACATCCTGATGACAACGCCGGAGTCGCTGTCGCTGCTGCTGTCCTATCCGGACAGCTTCCTGATGTTCGCCGGCCTTCGCCGCATCGTGGTGGACGAGGTGCATGCGTTCGCCACCGGCAAGCGCGGCGACCTGCTGGCGCTGTGCATGGCGCGGTTGCAGGCGATCGCGCCGCAGATGCGCCGGATCGCGCTGTCGGCCACCGTTGCCGATGCGGACGGCTATCGTGCGTGGCTGGCGCCCGATGGCGACATCGACGCGGTGTCGCTGGTGCAGGGCGAGGCGGGCGCCGATCCGGACATCGCCATCCTGCTGCCGGAAGGCCGCGTGCCGTGGACCGGCCATTCGGGGCGCTACGCCGCCGAACAGGTGATGGCGGAGATCGAGACGCACCGCACCTCCATCATCTTCTGCAACACGCGCAGTCTCGCCGAGCTGATCTTCCAGGATCTGTGGAAGGCGAACGCGATGCAGCTGCCGATCGGCATCCACCATGGCTCGCTCTCGCTGGAGGCGCGGCGCAAGGTGGAGGCGGCGATGGCGGCGGGGCGGCTGCGTGCGCTGGTCGCCACCGCGTCGCTCGACCTGGGCGTGGACTGGGGCGATGTGGACTGCGTGATCCAGATGGGCGCGCCCAAGGGCTCGTCGCGGCTGTTGCAGCGGATCGGGCGATCGAACCATCGGCTGGACGAGCCCTCGGAAGCGGTGCTGGTGCCCGGCAACCGCTTCGAATATCTGGAAGCGCGCGCCGCGCTGGACGCGGTGGAGGCGGGCGAGCTGGACCCGGACCTGTTCCGCGCCGGCGCGCTGGACGTGCTGGCGCAGCATGTGATGGCGTGCGCCTGTGCCGCGCCGTTCCGCGAGGAGGAACTGCTGGCGGAGGTACGCTCCGCCCTGCCCTATTCGGCGCTGACCGAAGAGCTGTTCGGCCGCGTGCTCGGCTTCATCCGCGACGGCGGCTATGCGCTGAAGGCCTATGACCGGTTCAAGCGGCTGACACAGGAGCCGGACGGCACCTGGCGGGTGAGCCATCCCAGCTTCGTCGCGCAGCACCGGCTGAACGCGGGCATCATCGTGGAAGCGACGATGCTCAATGTGCGCTTCAAGAACGGGCGCAGCCTGGGCAAGGTGGAGGAAGGGTTCGGGGCGACGCTCAGCGCGGGCGACACCTTCTTCTTCGCCGGGCTCAGCCTGGAAGTGGTGACCATGGACACCGAGGACCTGATCGTCCGCGCGACCAGCCGGCCCGCGCGCATCCCGACCTATGGCGGCAGCCGCATGCCGCTCTCCACCAATCTCGCCACGCGCGTGCGGCGCTTCCTGGCGGAGCCGGCGGAATGGCCGCGCTTTCCCGACGATGTGCGCGAATGGCTGGAGGTACAGCGCTACCGCTCCTCGCTGCCGGAGCCCGGTCAGCTGCTCGTGGAGACCTTCCCGCGTGAGGGGCGGCACTATATGGTCGCCTACAGCTTCGAGGGGTGGAACGCGCACCAGTCGCTCGGCATGCTGCTGACGCGGCGGATGGAGAGCGCGGGGCTGAGCCCGCTCGGCTTCGTCGCCAACGATTATGCCATCGCCTGTTACGGGCTGAAGCCGGTGACGGACCCGGCGGCGCTGTTTTCCCCCGACATCCTGGAGCATGAATTCGTCGACTGGGTGCAGCAGTCGCACCTGTTGAAGCGCGCGTTCCGGGAAGTGGCGGTGATCGGCGGGCTGGTGGAGCGGCAGCATCCCGGCAAGCGCAAGACCGGCAAGCAGGTGACCTTCTCCACCGACCTCATCTACGACGTGCTGCGCAAGTACGAGCCGACGCACCTGCTGCTGCAAGCCGCGTGGGAGGATGCCCGCGCGCGCATGACGGACGTGGGGCGGCTGGCCGACCTGATCGAGCGCGCGCAGGGCACCATGCTGCATGTCGACCTGCCGCGCGTCTCGCCGCTCGCGGTGCCGGTGCTGACGCTGATCGGGCGCGAGCGGGTGGCGACGGGCAGCGCGGACGACGCGCTGCTGATCGAGGCGGAAGCGCTGGCGGCGGAGGCGATGCGGCTGGACTGAACGGCCGAGATTGGGCCCTTGCGACAGGGCCGGAACGGGCGCATCCTTCCGCGATGGAGAGGATGCGTCCGGCGCTGGCGGCGGCGCTGCTCATGGCGGCGGTGCCGCTGGCCGCGCAGCAGGAGGCGCCCCCGCCTGCCGCTCCGCCCGCGCCCACCGCCTTCACGCAACTGGGCGACGCGGCGGATCGCATGACCGTGCCGGTGCGCGTCGCCGGTGCCGGCCCGTTCGACTTCATCATCGACACCGGCGCGGAACGCTCGGTGCTGAGCCGGGAACTGGCGGCCGAGCTCGGCCTGCCCGCCGGGCGTCAGGTCAACATGACCGCGATGATCGGCAGCGGGCCGGTGGAAACGGTGATCGTGCCGACGCTCGCCGTCTCCGCCCGGGACTGGGTGGATCTCGCCGCGCGCAGGATCGAGGCGCCGGTGCTGGCCCGCGCGAACCTGGGCGCGGCCGGGATGCTCGGGATCGATGCGCTGCAGGGGCAAAGCCTGACGCTGGACCTGGCGCGCGACACCATGCAGCTCACGCCGACGCCGCCGCGCCGGCGCGTGGCCCGGCGCGCGGACGAGATCGTGGTGCGCGCCAAGAGCCTGTACGGGCAGTTGATCGTCACCGATGCGTCCTGGCGGGGCAAGCGCATCCGGGTGATCGTGGACACCGGATCGCCGGTGACGATCGCCAATGCCGCCTTGCGCCGGCTGGCGCGCAAGCCGCCGGCGTCGCTCGGACCGGTCGAGTTCCTGGCGGTGAACGGCGAGCGGTTGTTCGGGGACATGGCGGTGCTGAACGACCTGCAGATCGGCGGCGTGGCGTTGGGGGGCGCGGCTGTGGCCTTTGCCGAGGCGACGCCCTTCGCCCGGTTCGGCCTGACGGACACGCCGGCCCTGCTGCTGGGCATGAACACGCTGCGCATGTTCCGCCAGGTGACGGTGGATTTCACCAACCGCGAGATACGGTTTTCCTTGCCGCGGCCCGCCAATGCGGCGAACGTCTGCGGCGCGTTGAACATCCGCTGCAGCCGCTTCCTGTAGGCGGGGCGGCAAGCCGGGGGAGCAGGGATGACCAAGGGGCTCTGGTTGGCGGCGACGGCCGCGCTCGCCGCGTCCGCTGGCGCCACCGCGCAGACGCGCACGCCCGACCAGCAGGCGTTCTTCGCCACCTACAAGGAGCTGGTGGAGACGAACACCACCCTCTCCGCCGGCAGCTGCACCGAGGCCGCGGCGAAGATGGGCGCGCGGTTGAAGGCGGCGGGGTTCGGCGCGGCGGACATCACCTACTTTGCCGTGCCCGAGCACCCCAAGGACGGCGGGCTTGTCGCGGTGCTGCCCGGGGCCGACCGGAGCCTGAAGCCGATGCTGCTGCTCGCGCACCTGGACGTGGTGGAGGCCAGGCGCGAGGACTGGGCGCGCGATCCGTTCACGCTCGTCGAGGAGAACGGCTTCCTCTACGGGCGCGGCGCGGTGGACGACAAGGCGATGGCCGCCGTCTGGGTGGACACGTTGGCACGGCTGAAGGCGGGCAAGGCGCCGCCGCGACGCACGGTTAAGCTGGCGCTCACCTGCGGCGAGGAAACCACCTCTGCGTGGAACGGCGCGGAGTGGCTGGCGAAGAACCGACCGGACCTGGTCGCCGCCGAGTTCGCGCTGAACGAAGGCGGCGGCGGGCGCAACGATGCGAGCGGGCGACACGCGGTGATGGCGTTGCAGGTCGGCGAGAAGGCGGCGCAGAACTATACCTTTGCCGTCGCCAATCCCGGCGGCCACAGCTCCCAGCCGGTGCCCGACAATGCGATCTACCAGCTCGCCGACGCGCTGAAGGCGGTGCAGGGCCATGCGTTCCCGGTGCGCTTCACCGACACCACCCGCGCGTTCTTCGAGGCGAGCCGCGCGCGGCTGGCGCCGGAGGTCGGCGCGGCGATCACGCGGCTGCTCGCCAACCCGCAGGACAAGGCCGCCGACGCGATCGTCAGCCGCGACAAGGCGCTGCACTCCACCTTGCGCACCACCTGCGTGGCGACGCTGCTGAACGCGGGCCATGCGGAAAACGCGCTGCCGCAACGCGCCACCGCCAACGTCAACTGCCGCATCTTTCCGGGCGAAACGGTGGACGGCACGCTCGCCACCTTGCAGCGGCTGGCGGGGCCGCAGGTGCGCGTGACGGTGAACCAGCCGGTGCGCCCCACCGCCATCCCGCCGGCGCTGGACCCGAAGATCACCGGCCCGGTGCGCAGCGTCGCCGCCCGCCACTTCCCCGACGTGCCGGTGGTGCCCACCATGTCCACCGGCGCGACCGACGGCATCTTCCTGGAAGCGATCGACATCCCCGTCTACGGCGTGCCCGGCTTCTTCGTGGAGCCGGACGGCAACGGCACGCACGGCCTGAACGAGCGCATCCGCGTGCGCTCGCTGTTCGAGGGGCGCGACTATCTGTTCGACCTGGTGAAGGCGTTCGCGGGATGAGCCGCTACGGCGCCGGCGCCTTCAGCGCACCACCCACCGCCTGCATGTAGCTGCCGGTTGCCTTCAGCTCGGCGGCACAGCGCTTGAGTTCGGTCTCGAGCCGCCCCTTGGCCTCCAGCGTCGGAGCGGTGCGGGTCATCACCGCCTTGAGGTCCACCGCCGGATCGCGGCCGAGGGGCTTGCCCATGAAGTAGATCGAACCCATCGTGCCCGCTTCCTTTGCCGCCGGATTGGCGGCGAGCATGGCGAAGGCGGCCAGGCAGACCGCGTCCTGGCCCTGGGTGGCGGGCACGGGGCGCTCGGCCGCCTGTGGTGCGACGGCGAGCGAAAGAACGGCAAGCAGCGTGGCCATGGCAGGATCTCCCCGGGTGACGTGGGCGAGAGCCTAGGGTGCTTGCCGCCGCGGCGCTAGACGGTCACCTGTTCGCCCAGCTCCAGGATCTTGCCCGGCGGGATGCGCAGGAAGTCGGTGGGGTCGCTGGCGTTCCTTTGCAGGAACATGAAGATGCGGTCCTGCCATAGCGGCATGCCCTGGTCGGCATCGGGCTTCAGCGTGTTGCGGCCGATGAAGTAGCTGATCTTGGCCGGATTGAGCGCACGTTGCTTGGCCGCCGCCGCGAGCCCCAGGTCGCGCGGCACGTCCGGCGTTTCCATGAAGCCGTAGGTGAGCACCATGACGACGAAATTGTCGTCGATCGGCTTGGCCTTCACCCGGTCCTCCGGCGCGACGGACGGGCGATCGGCGGTGCGCACGGTGCAGATCAGGTTCTTCTCGTGCAGCACCTTGTTGTGCTTCAGGTTGTGCAGCAGCGCGCCCGGCGCGTGTTCGGGATTGGCGGTAAGGAACACGGCGGTGCCCTCCACCCGCTCCGGCGGGCGCTTGGCGAGGGCGGCGGCGAGATCGGCGAGCGGGATCGACTGGCGCTGCTCGAACGCGCGCACGATGCCGCGCCCGCGCACCCAGGTGTAAATGAGGAAGCCGATCGCCGCGGCCACCACCAGCGGCACCCACCCGCCCTCGATCACGCGCAGGATGTTGGCGCCGAAGAAGATCGAATCGAGCGTGAGGAACGGCAGGATCACCGCCAGCGCCGATGGCCGCGACCAGCGCCAGACATGGCGCACGACGATGTACGCCAGCAGGGTCGTGACCACCATGGTGCCGGTCACCGCGATCCCGTATGCCGCGGCCATTGCGGAGGAAGTGCGGAACTGCACCACCAGCACCAGCACGCCGACCAGCAGCAGCCAGTTGATCGCCGGCAGGTAGATCTGCCCGGAAAAGGCCGCGGAGGTGTTGCGGATGCGCAGGCGCGGCAACAGCCCGATCTGGATCGCCTGCTGGGTGAGGCTGAACGCGCCGGTGATGACCGCCTGGCTGGCGATGATCGTGGCCAGCGTGGCCAGGATCACCAGCAGCGGGCGCAGGGCGTCGGGCGCCATCAGGAAGAACCAGTCGGCATTCTGGAACTTGATGCCGCGCGCCGTTGCCGCCTCCAGCGTGGAGAGCGCCAGCGCGCCCTGGCCGAGATAGTTGAGCGCCAGCGCGGGAAAGACGAGCGCGAACCAGCCGAGGCGGATCGGGCGGATGCCGAAATGGCCCATGTCGGCGGTCAGCGCCTCCGCGCCGGTGACCGTCAGGAACACCGCACCGAGCACGAACAGGCCCAGCACGCCGTGGTTGGCGAGAAAGGAAACGCCGTAGGCGGGCCAGAACACCCGCAGGATCGAAAGCTCGTCGGCGATGTGCCACACGCCCAGCCCGCCGATCACCAGGAACCACAGGATGCACACCGGCCCGAACAGGCGCGAGACATGCGCCGTGCCGCGCGACTGGAGGAGGAACAGCCCGACCAGGATGACGATGGCGATGGTGATGATCGTGTGCTCGCCGATCGCATCCGCGCCGCCCGGAATGGTGCGCAGGCCCTCCACCGCCGACAGCACGGACAAGGCCGGCGTGATGATCGCGTCGCCATAGAACAGGGCCGCGCCCGACGCGCCGAGCACCAGCGCGATGCGGCTGCGCATGCCGAGCGCCCGGCGGGCAAGCGCGGTGAGCGCCAGCACCCCGCCCTCGCCCTGATTGTCCATGCGCATCAGGAACAGCACGTACTTGACCGTGACGACCAGGATCAGCGCCCAGAGCGCCAGGCTGAGCACGCCCAGGATCTCGGACGGCACCACGCCGTCGGCGGCCGACAGGTTCAGCGCCTCGCGAAAGGCGTAAAGCGGGCTGGTGCCGATGTCGCCGAACACCACCCCGATCGCACCCACCGTGAGCGCGAGCAGGCCAGGATGCCGGTCAACGGTGGAAGACTCGTCCGGTGCGGACATTGGGGGACTTCCCAGAAAAGGACGGCGCGCTTTACGCCCCTGATACGCGCGTGCAAGCCCTTTGTTGCGCCGCACCCAAGCCGTTGATCCGAAGCGCATTCGGCGTTTATAGCGCCGCCCATGGTTCGCTTTTCGTTCGCTGGGCAGGAGCTGTGCGCGCTGCGCTCGGGCGCGTTGTTCTGGCCGGCCAGGGCCGCGCTGCTCGTCGCCGACCTGCATTTCGAGAAAGCGAGCTGGTTTGCGATGCGCGGGCAGATGCTGCCGCCGTATGACAGCCTGCAGACGCTGGGCGAGCTGACCGCGCTGGCCGACGCGCACGACGCGCGCGAGATCTGGTGCCTGGGCGACAGCTTCCACGACGCGGCCGGCTGCACGCGATTGCCCGCGGCGGCGCAGGACGCCCTGCGCGCGCTCACCGCGTCGCGCCGTTTCGTGTGGATCACCGGCAACCATGATGCCGGGCTGGTCGATCATTGCGGCGGCGAGGTGATGGACGAGGCGGTGGTGGACGGGCTGGTGCTGCGCCACGAAGCCGACCCCGGCGAGGTCCGGCCGGAACTGTCCGGCCATTTCCACCCGAAGCTGCGCCTTGTTGTGCGCGGCAAGCCGGTGGCGCGGCGCTGCTTCCTGGAAACGCGGACCAAGCTGATCCTGCCTGCCTTCGGCGCGCTGACCGGCGGGCTGGACGTGGATCATCCGGAGATCCGCCGCGCGCTGGGCGGCCCCGCGCAGGCGCTGGTGCCGGTGGAGGACCGGCTGCTGCGGTTCCCCGTGGCGGCGTAGTCAGCTGTCCCCGCATGGGCGGAGGCGCAGGGTCACCGGGGCGTGAACCGAATTACTCGTATCTTGCTTGCTGTTCCCCGGCGGAGGCCGGGGTCCAGTCGGGAAGCGTCTGGGAGGCACGTTGCGCTTCGTCACCGAAGCCTTCCCACCTGGACCCCGGCCTTCGCCGGGGAGGCGCTCCGATTTCTTCCCGGGTTCGATCAGGCCTTGCGCAGCGCTCGATCCGCCGCGCTTACCTCGAAGCGGGCGAGGGTGGAGACGGTGTGTGCCTTTTCCAGGATCGTCGATACCGCTCGGTAATCGGCAACCGCCCGCTCGGGCGTGAGCGTCAGGACGATGAAGCCCTTGGCGTTCTGGTCGCAGAACACGACCTCCTCGCCGGCCGCCTCCAGCAGCGCGCCGAGCGGCAGGCCGGGGAGCGAATCGCCGTTGGACGGGCTGGTGATCCCGGACGTGCCGAACTCGCTGGCGACCGGCCGGCCCTGCGCATCGGCGAGCGCATTGGCCCAGAAGGCGTGGCTGTCGCCCGACAGGACGATCGGGCGCGAGCCGGCGCGGCGGAAGCTTTCGTACAGGCGCTCGCGCGCCGGCGGATAGCCGTCCCAGCTGTCGAGATTGAACGGCAGGCCGGCGCGGTAGCCGGCAACGGCGTGCGCCACCAGCGCGGCATAGGGGCTGGCGTTGAGCGCGGCGAGCCGGTCGGCGGGCAGCAGCTGGTCGGGGATCGGGCCGGGCACGCGGGCCATCACCACCTGGTTGCCGAGCACCTGCCACGGCTTGCCCGCCTTCACCGAGGCGGCAAGCTCGCCCTCCAGCCAGCCGCGCTGCTCGGGCCCGAGCATCTCGCGCGCGGGATCGTTGCGGATGGCGAGAACGGCGGCGGGATCCTTCGCCTGCTGGTCGGCCTGCTGGCTGCGCGCCAGAAGCCGCGTTTCGACCATCGCCACGGTGGCGAGATCGCCGAACTGGAAGCTGCGGTTGATCGCCTCCCACGGGCGCCCGGCGACCGGATCGCGGATCGGCATCCACTCGAAATAGGCCTGCATCGCCGCGGCCTTGCGCCTGGCCCAGTCGCCTTCGCGCGTCGGCTGGTGGTTCTCGGCGCCTGAGACGAAGCTGTCGTTCGCCGTTTCGTGATCGTCCCACACCGCGATCATCGCCGCGCGGGCGTGCGCGGCCTGGAGGTCCGGGTCCGATTTGTACTGCGCGTGGCGGGTGCGGTAATCGGCGAGCGTCACGATCTCGTGCGCAGGCTCGACCTCGCGGCCGATCTTCCTGCCCGTCGCGCCGCCATAGCCGTCGCGGCCATATTCGTAGATGTAATCGCCCAGGTGCAGGATGGCGTCCAGCCGCTCCAGCTTCGCCACCGCCGCATAGGCGTTGTAGAAGCCGCTGGGAAAGTTCTGGCACGACACCACGGCGAACACCGCGTCGGCGGTGCGCCCTTGCGGCAGCGTGCGGAAGCGCCCGGCCGGCGAGCGGATGCCGTTCGCCTCGAACCAATAGGTATAGTCGCGGCCGGGGCGCAGCGTCGTCGGCTCCACCTTCACGGTGAAGTCGCGTGCCGGGCGGGCCTCGGCCGTGCCGGTTTCCACCGTGCGGCCGTTCTCGGCGACGTGCCAGGTGACCGGCACCGCCGCATTGTGCGCCGCGGGCGGAGTGACGCGCGTCCACAGTATCGCGCCGCGCGCGGTGGGATCGCCGCTCGCCACGCCGTGGGCAAAGGCGACCGCGACCGCCTCGGCGGCCGACGCCGCAGCCGGAGCGAGCGCGCCGGCCCCGAACAGGCCGAGCGCGGCGCGGCGCGAAACGCGCATCAGCGGCGGCCGCCGAAGCGGAACGTCGCCGCCACGCCGTAGAAGCGCGGGTTGCCGGCGATGAAGGTCGGCAGGCCGAGCCCGTCGCCGGTGTTGCCGGCGTCGTTGATATACTTCTTGTTGAACGCGTTCTCGACGAATGCCTCGATCTGGATGCCGCTCGGCAGTTCGTAGCCGATGCGGCCGTTGACCAGCGCGTACGACCCTTGCGTTTCGTCGCGGAGGTTGTCGGCGACCAGCGCGCGCGGCGGCTGCTGCAGGCCGGGCAGATCGTTGTCGTCGTCGAAATAGACGCGGCTCTGCCAGGTGACGGACGGCGTGAAGGTCACGCGGCCGGCACCTTCGCCCAGCGGCACGCCGATGATCGCACCGGCCGAGGGGGCGTGATCGGGCGACAGGCGGAAGCGGTTGCCCTCGCGGATGCCCGTCTTGAAGCGGCTGTGATTATAGGCGTAGCTGGCGAACAGCGAGATGTTGTCGCTGGGCACGTAGCGCGCCTGGCCTTCGAAGCCGTAGCTTTCGGCGCGGCCGGCATTGGTGGTGACGAACACCGTGCCCTGCTGCTCCGTGGTCTGGAAGTTGCGGTACTTGTAGAAGAAGCCCGAGCCCTCGACGAACAGGCGGCGCTGCATCAGCGCGGTCTTGGCGCCCACTTCGTAGCTGTCCACCGTCTCCTCGGGCAGCGGCGTGAAGCGCACGGCGCCGAGCGGGGTGGACGGCGCGCCGGGCGACAGGATCGCGGGGCGACGGCCGCGGGCATAGGTGGCGTAGAGGCTCGCTTCGTCGGTCGGCTTGTAGCGGGCGGTGGCGCGCCAGCTGAAGCCGTCATTGTCGAGCTCGCCATATTGCACCTGGCCGTTGCCGGCGGTGGGCTGCGTGCCCAGGCCGAACAGCGGCACGGGATAGGCGGCCGAGGTCGGGATGTTCGCCGCACCGGGCACCGCCAGCGCGTCGAGCAGCGGGGTGCGGGTGGCGGCGGGCTGCGCCAGGGCGCCGATGACCCCGCCCAGGATCGAGCGGCCGTTCAGCACCGCGGCGGTGAAGCCGGAACGCTTGTCGTCGCGCGTGTAGCGCAGGCCGCCGCCCAGCTCGAACCGGTCGGTGACGCGGATGGTCACGTCGCCGAAGACGTCGAAGGCCCTGGTCCGCGAGAAGTTGGTGCTCGTCTCGAGATGGTTGCTCTTCAGGTTGGCCGCGATCGCGGCCGCCCGCGCGGCGGGCAGCGCGACGCCGCTGGCCGCCGCCACGCCCTGCAGCAGCGCGCCGGTGAAGGCGGTGTTGGCGAAGATGGCGGCGGGCGCCGGATCGGTGGCGGGCCGGCCCAGCACGGCGGGGCCGGCAAGCTGGTTGGTCAGCCGGCCGAGCAGCACGCGCTCGTCGAACTGGGTCGGCACGCGCTGATAGCCGTCCTCGTGGAAGTAGCTGCCGCCCAGGAACGCGGTGATCGGCCCCTTGTCATAGGTCAGGCGCAGCTCCTGGCTGAACTGGTTGCCGTGCGCGTCCTCGCCGGCCGTCAGCGCGGGCAGCGAGATGCCGTCCGCGTCGAAGATCTCCAGCGCATCGAATTCGCGATAGGCGGTGATCGAGGTCAGGCGCAGGTTCGTGCCGAGATCCCAGTTGACGAGGCCGGTGGCGCCGCCCACTTCCCGGCGCAGGCCGAGCGGGCGGCCGCCCTCGAACCCGGCGCCCGGCGCCAGCGCCGCGCCGCTGTTGCGGCCGGCATCCCCGAGCACGACGCCGGTATTGGGGTCGGTCGGGCGATAGGCGATCGACTTGAAGGGCGTGCCGGCGGGCGTGTCCTTCTGGTAGTTGCCGATGATGTCGACGGTGAGCCCGCCCAGCTCCTGATGCGCGCTGCCGCGCAGCGCCCAGGTGCGCGCCGACGAGAAGTCGCGACCGCCGAGCAGGTTCTCGATATAGCCGTCGCGCTCGCGGAAGCGGCCGGCGAGGCGCAGCGCGCCGCCGTCGCCGGTGGCGACGTTGACCATCGCCTCACCCAGCCAGGAGTTGAAGTTGCCGTAGGAGCCCCGCGCGTAAGCCTCCGTGCGGCTGGGATCGGCCTTGTTCTGAACGATGTTCACCGCGCCGATCAGCGCGCCGCGGCCGTAGAGCGTGGACTGCGGCCCCTTGGCGACCTCCACCCGCTCGACATCGAACAGCTCCACATAGGAACCGCGCGACTTGGAGATCGACACGCCGTCCTGGAAGACGGACACGCGCGGCTCGTTGAACGCGGTGCCGCTGTCCGACGTGATGCCGCGCACCACGAAGCCCGGATTGTTGGGCGACTGGTTCTGCACGAAAAAGCCGGGAATGAAACGGGACGCCTGCTCCAGCTCGGTGATGCCGAGCCGCTTCAGCTGGTCGTCGGTCAGCGTCGCCACCGCGATCGGCACGTCGATCGCTTCCTGCTCGCGCAGCTGCGCGGTGACGACCACGTCGGCGTTGCTCTCCACCGGCGGCGGCGTCTCCTGCGCAAAGGCCGGCGCGGCGAGCGCAACGAGGCCGCAGGATGCAAGAAGCAGAACACGCATGAAATTTCCCCCTGTTGCAGGCCCGCTAGCGCTGGGCCGTGACAGCGAGGAGGCAGCCGCATGACAGGAATGCGACAGCCCCCGCCCCTTCCGGATGGCACCCGTTTGCCCGCGCGGGGCGTTGACAGGAGCACCACCCCAACAGGAGCGCACCATGCCGGACATCACCCCCCAAACTCCCGACGACCAGAAGGGCGAGGTCACGCCGCACGCCGACGACGTGCTGCCGGCGGATGCCACGCAGGCGCCGCCGGAGGAGCATGAAGCCGAAAAGACCGGCGACTTCGCCTGAGCGTCACTCCACCGCGAAAAAGGCGGTGACCGTCAGCCGCCCGGTCGCGGGATCGGGCGACAGCGCGGCATCGGCGGCGATCGCGCCGCTGTGCAGGAGGAAGCTGCGATAGAGCAGCGCGCGGTTGAAGCCTGCCTCCGCGGCATGGACCCGCTCGAACAGGGGCGTGTCGCCGTTCACATAGGCGGGCGGCGGCGGCGTGGCGGCGACCTCCGCGTCCAGCGTCCGGAAGAACGCGGGCGCGCGGGCGGCGTCCACCGTCTCGAACCCGGTCGTGCGGTGGCGAAAGAAGGCGGTGCCGTCTCCGCCGCCCGGCGAAAGGTAATGCACCATCGCCAGCCGCTCGCGCCCGAACGCATCCACATGCGGCACGCGCTGGCGGAGGCTGAGGTCGGCCGGCGGCGTGGTGACGATCGAGAAGCTCGCATCCACCACCTCGACCCGGCGACAGCGGCCGAAGGCGCGGCCGATGGCGGCGGCGATCACCGGCATCCGTGTCCGCAGATAGCCTTGCGGCAGGGGCGCGCGGATGCCGGGATAATGATGGTCGCCGGGCACGAACCTGGCCGCCATCGCGGCGGCGCGCAGGCGATCGGCGTCGGGGGCGAATTCGTCGAGCGTGACGAGCGGCTCGCCCTCGCGCCCGATCCGCTCGATGCTGACCTTCCCCGCCATTTCCGTGCGATGCGCCCCTTTCCCGGCGCGGGCAAGTCTGGCAGCAGGCGGGCAATTGGGAGAGAATGAACATGCCGGGAACACCCGCACTGACACGGCGCGAGACGATGGGCGCGCTGGCCGCCACGATGATGGCCCCGCGCGCGATGGCCGCCACGCCGGAGCCGGATTTCGGGCCCAACGTGCTGGTGATCGATCCCGCCGCGCCTGCCGCCGAGACGCAAGCCCGGCTGAACGCGATCTTCCGGGCGCAGGAACGCGCGCATTTCACCGATGCGCGCCATGCGATCCTGCTGAAGCCGGGCCGCCACGCGCTCGACATCAATGTCGGCTTCTTCACCCAGGTCGCCGGGCTTGGCCTCACCCCGCCGGAGGTGCAGGTGGCCGGCCATGTCCATGCCGAGGCCGACTGGGCGAACGGCATGGCGCTGGTGAATTTCTGGCGCGGGGTGGAGAACCTGTCGGTGCGGCCGCCCGACGGCGCGGATCGCTGGGCGGTGTCGCAGGCGGCGCCCTATCGCCGGGTGGAGCTTCACGGCGATCTGGCGCTGGACGACGGCGGCTGGTCGAGCGGCGGGTTCCTGGCCGATTGCGCAATCAGCGGCACCATCCGCTCCGGCACGCAGCAGCAATGGTTCTCGCGCACCAGCCGCATCGGCGGGTGGCAGGGGGCCAACTGGAACATGATGTTCGCCGGGGTGGAGGGCGCGCCGCCGACCACCTTCCCGCAACCGCCGGTCACCGCGCTGCCTTCGGTGCCGCTGATCCGGGAAAAGCCGTTCCTGTGCTGCACGAGCGCCGGCGGCTGGCAGGTGTTCGTGCCCGCGCTGCGCCGCGAGGCGCGCGGGGTGAGCTGGGCGGGCGCGCCCGCCGGCCGCTCGCTGCCGCTGACGCAATTCCTGATCGCGCGGCCGGACACGCCGCTGGCGACGATCAACGCGGGCCTGAGGGCCGGGCGGCACCTGTTGCTGACGCCGGGCATCTATCGCCTGCCCGCGCCGATCCGGGTGACGCGGCCGGGCACGGTGGTGCTGGGGCTGGGTCTGGCCACGCTGCTGCCGGTGAACGGCACCGCGGCGCTGGTGGTGGACGACGTGGCGGGCGTGTCGGTGGCCGGGCTGCTGATCGATGCGGGGGCGAAGAATTCGCCGCTGCTGATGCAGGTCGGCCAGCGCGGCACGCGCGTGCGCCATGCCGCCGATCCGATCCTGCTGGCCGACCTGTTCTTCCGCGTCGGCGGCGCGACGGTGGGCAAGGCGGGTACCTGCCTGGAGGTGAACAGCCATCACCTGATCGGCGATCATCTGTGGATCTGGCGCGCCGACCATGGCGACCGGACGAGCGGGCGCGAACATCATGGCTGGACCGAGAGCATTGCAGACCACGGCCTCGTCGTGAACGGCAACGATGTGTCGATGTACGGCCTGTTCGTGGAGCATTTCCAGAAATGGCAGACGGTGTGGAACGGGGAGCGCGGGCGCACCTGGTTCTACCAGAACGAGCTGCCCTATGATCCGCCGAGCCAGCGCGGCTGGCGCGCGGATTCGGATCGGGGCTGGGCGGCGTACAAGGTAGCCGACCATGTGCGCGAGCACGAGGCGATCGGCATGGGCGTGTATGCGAACTTCACCGCCGATCCCTCCATCGTGCTGGCAAGCGCGGTGGAAGTGCCGCAGACGCCCGGCGTGCGGGTGGAGAACGTGACCACCATCTCGCTGGGCGGCGGCAAGGGCACGATCGCGCATCTGGTCAACGATGCCGGCGCGGCGGCGCGGCCGGGAGCGATCCGCCAGACGCTCCCCCGCTATCCGGAGCCGGTGGCATGAGGGTCGCCGTTCTCGCCGCCTTGCTCGCCACGGCCGCGGCGCCCGTTCCGCAGCAGCAGTCGCTGGGTGCGACCAATTACGCGGTGGACGCGCCGATGCGCGCGCCATCGGGCCGCCCGAGCTTCGTTGACGAGTTTGCCCAGCCGACGATCGACGCCAGGCGCTGGCGCTTCGACACGTCGCGCAACGAGGCCGGCTGGTTCAACAACGAGAAGCAATATTACGCACATCCCGGCCGCCGCGAGAATGCGCGGGTGGAACGCGGCGCGCTGGTGATCGAGGCGCGTCGCGAGACGCTCGACAAGGCGAAGGTGCCGGATTGGGGCGGGCAGGCCTATACGTCGGCCAAGCTGATCTCCCGCCAGGCGCTGGGCTACGGCTTCTACGAAGTGCGCGCGCAGTTGCCGTGCGGGCGCGGCGCCTGGCCGGCGATCTGGCTGCTGCCGGAAGGCGGCACCTGGCCGGACCAGGGCGAGATCGACCTGATGGAAATGGTCGGCTGGGACCCGAACGTGATCCACGCCACGCTGCACAGCGGCGCGTTCAACCATCGGCTCGGCACGCAGCGGGGCGCGCAGAAGACGGTGCCGACCGCCTGCACCGCTTTCCACCGCTATCAGCTCGACTGGACGCCACAGGCTATCACCATCGGCGTGGACGGGCGCGCGTACATGCGGGTGGGCAACGACCAGCCGGGCGGGCATGCGGCCTGGCCGTTCGAGCGCCCGTTTCAGCTGATCCTGAACCTGGCGATCGGCGGTGACTGGGGCGGGCAGAAGGGCGTGGACGACGCCGCCTTTCCGCAGGCGATGCGGGTGGATTACGTGCGCTACTGGAAGCGCTGAGGCCGCCTGGCCGGCAGGATCGCCACGCCGCCGGCGAGCGTCAGCACCGCCAGCACCAGCAGCAGCGGCGCGAAATCGCGCGGCGTGGCGAGCGCCCAGGCGAGCAGCGGGCCGGTGAGCCCCGGCAGCGTGTTGGTGAGGTTGAGCAGGCCGAGGTCGCGGCCGCGATGCTCGGCGCTCGGCAGCAACTGCATGGCAAAGGCGGAATGCAGCGCCAGGAACACGGACGAGCCCACCGTGTAGAGGATGAACCCGGCCGCCCCCGCCCCGCACCCCTGCGCCACCGCCATGCAGACCAGGCCTCCCGCGGCCAGCGCGGCGCTGGCGAGGAGGACGAGCTTGCGCCGCCCAGTGCGATCGGACAGCCGGCCGGCGAGCACGGCGATCGGCAGCGGCAGGGCAAAGGCGATCGTCAGCAGCCGCCCGATATCGGCGGCGATCGCGGCCGGCGAGTCGGTCGTGAGGGTGCCGAAATAATAGACGAGGTAGATCGACAGGGCGTTGCCGGCGACCTGCACGAGAAAGCGTGCGAGCCCCGCCAGCAACAGCCCGCGCGGGGGCTGATGAAGGGCGGCTGGCGCCGGCGCAAGCGGTTGCGCCCGGGTGTAGAGCAGCGGCAGGATGCAGGCGAGGCTTGCCAGCGGCACGATCGCGAGCTGCGCGACCTCGGGCAGCGCGGCGCCGACCAGCACCGCGGAAAAGGCGGCGGCGATCGGGTTGGCCAGGGCGAGAAGACCCCCGACCAGCCCCTTCTGCCCGTCCGGCACCTCGTCGGCCATGATCGCCAGCAAGGGGGCGAGCAGCGCGTTCACCGCGACCTGGAACGCGATCACTGCCACCATGATCGCGGTCACGCCGTGCGCGAGCGCGATGCCGCCATAGCTGGCCAGCAGCCCCACCGCTCCGCCCGCCATCCAGCGCCGCCGCCCGCCGCCGCGCGCCAGCGAGCGGTCGGACAGCCAGCCGAACAGGATGTTGGACGCGCTGGCCGCCAGTGCGCCGGCGATCACCGTGACCGCCAGCACGTCCAGCCGCGCATCGCCCGCCATGGTGCCCACCTTGATCGGCAGCAGCAGGGTGAGCAGCGGGAGATAGCCGATCACCCCGCCGCCATACGCAAGCGCAAAGGCCAGCACGAAACCGGCGGAACGAGGGCGGGAGAGGGTCACCCGCGCCTCTGTGGGGCAGCATCGCGGCAGGGGCAAGCCACCTCGCCCTGTTGCCCGGCGCAGGCCGGGGTGCAGGTGGGGAACGCCGATGGCCTGGCGCAGCGCTTCGTTACACCGACCTTCCCGACTGGACCCCGGCCTGCGCCGGGGAACAGCTTTCCGCTTACGGCTTCATCGTGCTCGCGCGCAGGGTGGCGTCCAGCACCACCGCGCGGTCGGTCGCATCATGCGCCAGCGCCACCTTGTAGCGGCCCGCCGCCACCCGCCAGCCGGGCAGCGCGGTGTCGTAGTCGGCCACCACCCGCGGCTCGGCGGTGAGCGTCACGCGACGGCTCTCGCCCGGCTTCAGCTCCACCCGCTGAAAGCCGGCGAGCCGCATCGGCGCGCCCGAGCCATCACGCGCAACGTACATCTGCGGCACGTCGGCACCGGCCACCGCGCCGGTGTTCACCACGTCGAAGCTGACCGTGAGCTTCGCGCCGCCCTTCACCACCGGGTTGCGATACTGGAAGCTGGTGTAGCTGAGGCCATGGCCGAACGGGAACAGGGGCTTTTGCGCCTTCTTCTCGTACCAGCGATAGCCGACATCGGCGCCCTCGACATAATCGACCGGGAAGCCTTCCGCCGCCGCCTTGCTCGCGGCGCCGGGATCGGCAGCGGCCTGGCGCTGCTCGGCGGTGAGCGTGTCGAGGCCGACCGGGAACGGGCGCGGCGCCTGCGCTTCCGCAACCGGGAAGGTGATCGGCAGGCGGCCGGACGGATTGACCTTGCCGGTCAGGATGTTGGCAATCGCCTCGCCGCCGCGCTGGCCGGGATACCAGGCCTCGAGAACGGCGGGCACCTTGTCGAGCCACGGCATGGTCACCGGGCCGCCGGTTTCGAGCACCGCCACCGTCTTCGGCTGCACCGCGGCGACCGCGGAGATCAGCGCGTCCTGATGGTTGGGCAGGCGCAGGTCGTGCACGTCGTCCGCTTCGGTGGTCCATTGCGTGGCGAAGACGATCGCCATGTCCGCCGCCTTCGCCGCCTCGGTGGTGGCGTTGAGGTTGCGCCCGTCGAGGAAGGTCACGCGCGCGCCGGGCAGCGCTGCCTGCAACGCCTTCAAGGGCGAGGAGGCATGATAGGTGATGCGCGCGAACGAGGCGGAGCCGCCGGTGGACAGCGGGATCTCGATCGGCGCGCCGCCGACCGAGCGCACCTGGCTGGAGCCGCCGCCCGACAGCACGCCGAGGTCCGCCGCGCCGCCGATCACGACGATGTTCTTCGCGGTGGCGGCGAGTGGCAGGAGGTTGCCTTCGTTCTTCAGGAGCACGATGCCGGCCTCCGCCGCGCGCTGTGCGACCTGCGCGTGCGCGGCATAGTCCGGCGTTTCGGCGGCGGCGGGCACCGGATGGTCCCACGCGCCCGTCTCGATCAGGCCGGTGAGATAGCGCACCACCATGTCGTCCAGCCGCGCCATCGGCACCGTGCCGGCCTCCACCGCGGCCTTGAGCGGCTCGGCGAAGTAGATCGCCTTGTCGAGTTCCTGTCCGGATTCGTTATCCAGCCCGGCGAGCGCGGCCTTTTCGGTGGAATGCACCGCGCCCCAGTCGCTCATCACGAAGCCGGGATAGTTCCAGTCGCGCTTCAGCACGTCCGTCATCAGGAACCTGTTCTCGCACGCCCAGTCGCCGTTGATCTTGTTGTAGGCGCACATGACCGAGCCGGGGCGGCCGTCCTCGATCGCCAGTTCGAAGGCGAGCAGGTCGCTCATCCGCAGGGACTTCTCGTCGATGCGCGCGTCGAGAATGGTGCGGCCGGTTTCCTGCGAGTTGAGCGCGAAATGCTTCACGGTGGAGACGATGTTGTTCGACTGGACGCCGGCGATATGCGCGCCGCCCAGGCGACCGGCGAGCAAGGGGTCCTCGCCGAGATATTCGAAGTTGCGGCCGTTCCACGGATCGCGCGTCAGGTTCACGCCGCCGGCCAGCAGCACGTTGAAGCGCTTGGCGCGCGCCTCCGCGCCGATCATGGCGCCGCCCGCGCGGGCGATCCCGGGCGAGAAGCTGGCGGCGGTGGCGAGGCTGGAGGGGAGCGCGGTGGCGACGTCGCCGCGGCGCTGCTCCACCTGGTTGGCGACGCCGAGCGAGGCATCGCTTTCGCGCACCAGCGGCACGCCCAGACGCGGAATGCCGTCGATATGGCCGGCCGAGGGGATCAGCTCGCTGGTCGACTTGCCCGCCGCCATCGGCGGGAACAGGCCGTGGACGAGCCCGATCTTCTCGTCCAGCGTCATCTTCGCGACGATCGCGCGCGCCTTGGCACGGGCAGCGTTCGAACGCGACGCGGGCGCCTTTTCGCGCGCTTCGCCGATCGAGGACGCCGCCAGCGCGAGCATCGTTCCGGCGACCAGCGCCACTTTCACCTTGTGCATTTCCAATCCCCTTCTCGCGGCCGCCCGGGCGGGTGCCCCTGCCGCAGGCGACATCCGCTGTGAACGTTCACAACTGTGACATTCCCGTCACTTTGCCGCAACCAATCGTCAGGCGGGCGGCTTGACAGGCTTCCCCGACCCGCGCAAGTGAACGTTCACATAACGCAACAAACGCGGGGGCACATCCGCGTCTGTCAGGGTTTCACAGGGGAGGACTTCCGATGCGCGGTTTCAGCGCTCGTTCCATTTCACATCTCGTTCTCGGCGCCTCGACGCTGGCGATCTGCGCCGTGTCCGGCACCGCCCACGCGCAGGACGCGGCGGCCACCGTCGGCAATCCGGGCACGTCCGAGACAACAACGCCGTCCAGCCAGGGCGAACCGAACCAGGTGACCGACGACGTGGTCGTCACCGGCATCCGCGCGTCGCTGCGCGAGTCCGTGGACATCAAGCGTGACGGCCAGGGCGTGGTGGACGCGATCTCTGCCGAGGATATCGGCAAGTTCCCGGATACGAACCTCGCCGAGTCGCTGCAGCGCATCACCGGCGTGTCGATCGACCGGTCGAACGGCGAAGGCCAGTTCGTCACCGTTCGCGGCTTCGGCCCGGAATACAACCTCGTCACGCTGAACGGCCGCCAGATGCCGACGGCGACGCTGGGCGACGGCGCCAGCGCGCCGGCCTCGCGCTCGTTCGACTTCGCGAACCTCGCCTCAGAAGGCATCGCCGCGGTGGAGGTCTACAAGACCGGCCGCGCCGCGGTTCCGTCGGGCGGCATCGGCTCCACCATCAACATCCGCACGCCGCGCCCGCTCGACAAGGCCGGCACGCGCGGCAGCATCGCCGTGAAGGGCGTGTACGACAGCTCGCGCAACGAGGGCGACCCGATCACCCCGGAAGTGTCCGGTGTGTTCTCCACCAGCCTGCTGGACGACCGGGTCGGCCTGCTCGTGTCGGGCGCGTATCAGCGTCGCAAGGCGAGCAACAATTCGGCGAGCGTCGGCTTCTCGAATTCGTGGCTCGGTTCGGAGAACAGCTGGGGCACGTTGCCGCAGAGCAGCCCGAACATCACCAATCGTCCGGAGGCGAACGACGTCTACGAGGTGCCGCAAAGCGCCGCCTACGACCTGATCGACATCGATCGCGAGCGCATCAACGGCCAGGCCGTGCTGCAGTTCAAGCCGATCGACTCGCTGACGGCCACCGTCGACTACACCTATTCCAGCAACAAGGTGGAAGTGCGCGACCAGAGCACCGGCATCTGGTTCAACTTCAACGACACGTCCAGCGCCTGGACCGACGGCCCCAACGCCGCCCCGCTGTTCTACACCGAGCGGTTCCGCGCGGACGAGCGCAAGGACCTGTCGTTCAGCGGCGCGCTGACCGCGAACAAGACGGTCAACAAGTCGCTGGGCGGCAACCTGACCTGGGATGCGCCGGGCGGCGTCACCGTGTCGCTCGACGCGCATCATTCGACCGCGGAATCGAAGCCGACCAACCGCTACGGCTCCAGCACGTCCGTGGGCAATGCGATCTTCGGCGTGCGCAGCCAGACGGTGGATTTCACCAAGGACTTCCCCGTCATCTCGGTGGATTTCTACCCCGGCATCGATCCGTCCAGCCGCGCGCTGCTGACGCCGACCGGCGATTCGTTCCGCAACGCCTATTTCCGGGACGAGATCAACCAGGCGCAGCTCAAGGGTCATTACGACCATGAAGGCTCGTTCCTGGACAGCATCGACTGGGGCTTCTCTTACGTCGAGAACAAGGTCCGCTCGGCCTATGGCTTCATCCAGAACGACACCTGGGGCGGCATCGGCCCGGCATCGGCGATCCCGGACGACATCTTCACGCCGGCCACCATCCCGGACAAGTTCAAGGGCGTGAACGGCGCGAACAGCCAGGGCGTGTTCCCGTTCCTCTACAACTTCAACTTCGAGAATTACGCGGACCTGCTGCAAAGCAACTTCGCGGCGTGCAGCCGTCCGCAGAGCGGCGTGGCGCAGCCGGGCACCTGCCTTGCCAACTACACCACCGACCGGCGCATCAAGGAGCAGACGATCTCGCCGTTCGTGCAGGTGAACACCAAGTTCGACCTGTTCGGCCGTTCCGCGCACATCATCGGTGGCGTGCGGTACGACCAGACCAACGTCGACTCCGCGGCGCTGGTGCCGGTGCCCACGGGCACGCGCTGGGTGTCGTCCAACGAATTCGCGATCAATTTCGGCAACGAGACCACGTTCACCCGCTTCAAGGGCAGCTATGAGAACTGGCTGCCGGCGATCGACTTCGACGTGGAGCCGGTGCGCAACGTGAAGCTGCGTGCGTCCTACAGCCACACCATCACGCGCGCGGATTACGGCAGCCTGCAGGGCGGGCTCACCCTCGCCTCCAACCCGCGCATCGATCAGGGCACGGGCAGCCAGGGCAATCCGGGGCTGGTGCCGTACAAGTCCAAGAACTTGGATTTCTCGGCGGAATGGTATTACGGGCCGGAAAGCTACATCTCGGTCGGCTATTTCAACAAGGACGTCGAGAACTTCATCAGCACCACGCAGGTGGACCGCTCCGCGTTTGACCTGCGCAACCCGGCGACGGGACCGCGCTATCAGGCGGCGGTGGCGGCGCTCGGTGCCGGTGCGGGCCTCGGCGCGATCCGCGACTATATCTTCACGAACTTCCCGGCGAGCACGGTGCCCCAGCGCAATGACGACGGCACGTTCAAGCGCGACGCCAACGGCTTCATCAGCGGCGACATCCTGAGCACGCCGCAGGATGCGCTCTACAACTTCCGCATCGACCAGCCGTTCAACAGCGATCGCACGGCCAACATCAACGGCTGGGAATTCGCGATCCAGCACCGCTTCTGGGAGACCGGCTTCGGCACGATCCTGAACTACACGATCGTCAACGGCGACGCGAAGTTCAACAACACGCTGCCCACGACGACCAACCAGTTCGCGCTGACCGGCCTCTCCGACAGCGCCAACGCCGTTCTCTATTACGACAAGAACGGCTTCCAGGCGCGTGCGGCGTACAACTGGCGCGGCGAGTTCTACAATGGCGGCTCGTTCGATCCGACCTATGTGGAGGCCTATGGTCAGCTCGATGCCAGCGCGAGCTGGGAGTTCACCCGCGGCCTGACCGTGTTCGCCGAAGCGATCAACCTGACCGGCGAGGCACGTCGCGGGCATCGCCGGACGGACAATTTCGTTATCTTCTCGCAGCCCGGCTATGCCCGTTATTCGGGCGGCGTCCGCTTCACCTTCTGAGCCGGCACGACGGCACGGTTCCATCAGGAAGAGCCATCCTCGCGAGAGGGTGGCTTTTTCCTTGATCCAGGGGCAGTGCTGAGCGGGACACCCGCAAGGGACGGAGCAACGTGGAACAGCCTGTTTCCCGCATCGTGATCGTGGGCGGCGGCACGGCCGGCTGGCTGGCCGCGTGCCTGCTGGCGGCGCGTGGCGACCGCACCGCGCGGCCGCCCCTTTCCGTGACGCTGATCGAATCGCCCGATGTCGCCACGGTCGGGGTCGGCGAGGGCACCTGGCCGACCATGCGGCGCACGCTGGAGCGGATCGGCCTCTCGGAGGCCGATTTCCTCCGCCGCTGCGAGGCGAGCTTCAAGCAGGGCTCGCGCTTCGACGGCTGGCGGACCGGCGCGGAGGGCGAGCAGTATTTCCACCCCTTCACCCCGCCCGTGGACGGCCAGGCGGCGGACCTGGTCGCCGCCTGGGCCGACGATCCGCTGGCGCGGCCGTTTGCCGAGACGGTTTCGGCGCAGCCCGGCATCTGCGCGCAGGACCTCGCGCCGCGTCAGCGCGGCATGCCGGACTATGCCGGCGCGCTGAACTATGCCTATCATCTCGATGCGGGAAAGCTGGCCGCCCTGCTGGCGGAGCATGGCACGCAGGTGCTCGGCGTGCGCCACCTGCGCGACCATGTCACGCGCGTGGTGCCGGGCGAAGGCGGCGACATCGCGGCGGTGGAACTGCGCGGCGCAGGCGAGATCGCCGGCGACCTGTTCCTCGATTGCACCGGCCATGCCGCGCTGCTGATCGGCGGCCATCACGGCGTGCCGTTCGTGGACTGGAGCGACGTGCTGTTCAACGATCGGGCGCTGGCCGTGCAGGTGCCGGTGGCGCCCGGCAGCGCGATCGCGTCGCAGACCAACGCCACCGCACACGCCGCCGGCTGGCTGTGGGACATCGGCCTGCCCACCCGGCGCGGGGTCGGCTGCGTCTATGCCTCCGCCTTCCTGAGCGACGCTGCGGCGGAGGAGACGCTGGCCGCCTATCTCGCCCGCACCGCGCCGGACGTGGACAGGAGCGCGCTGTCGTTCCGCAAGCTCGCCTTCCGCTCCGGCCATCGCGAGCGGTTCTGGCAGGGCAATTGCCTGGCGATCGGCCTCGCCGCCGGGTTCCTGGAGCCGCTGGAAGCGTCCGCCATCGTGCTGATCGAGCTGTCGCTGAACGCGCTGCTCGACGGCTTTCCGCGCACCCGCGGCGCGATGGAGCGGCATGCCCGGCGCTTCAACGATCTGTTCCGCTACCGCTGGGATCGCATCGTCGAGTTCCTGAAGCTCCATTACGTGCCGAGCGTGCGCAGCGAACCCTATTGGCAGGCGCATCGCGATCCCGCCTCGATCCCGGCGCGGTTGCAGGAGCTGCTGGCCCTGTGGCGCGACCAGCCGCCCTCGCGCGCCGACCTGCCGATGGTGGACGAGATCTTCCCCGCCGCCAGCTACCAGTATGTGCTGTACGGCATGGGGTGGCCGGCGCCGCCCCCCTCGCGTATCGCCGGCGAAACGCAGGCGCAGGTTGCGCAGCAGCTCGCCGCGGCAGCGCAGCGCGCGCGCGTGCTGGCCGCCAGCCTGCCGACGAACCGCGCCTATCTCGACGCGGTGCGCGCTGACGCCCTTCCCCGCCAGATGGAAACCGTTCGCTGATGTCGTCCCATGCCCTGCTCACCGCCGAGGACCACCGCACCCTGCGCATCCGCACCGATCGCGGTGCGGCGTTCGGCGACGCGGTGATGACCTGCCTTACCGTGCCCGACGAGTTCCGCCGCGTGCAGGCCTGCTACCCGATCCTGTTCCGCCAGGGCGTGGACCGCGAGGGCTTCTCCGCGCTCGCGCTGTTCGGGTTCGAGAACGGCGAGAACCTGTTCCTCGATGGAAACGGCTGGGACGCGCCGTACATCCCTCTTGCCATGGACATCCAGCCGTTCCTGATCGGGCGGCCCGCCCAGCCGGACGGCGAGGCGCAGGTGCATGTCGACCTGGCCTCCCCGCGGATCGCCGCGGACGAGGGCGTGCGCGTGTTCGACGAGTTGGGCCGACCGACGCCCTATGTGGAGGCGATCGCGGACAAGCTCGGCGCGCTGCATGCCGGCTATGAGGAAAGCGGCGCGTTCTTCGAGGCGCTGGCCCGGCACGAGCTGCTGGAGCCGCTGACGCTGGAGGTGACGCTGGAGGACGGCGCGACCAACCGGCTGGTCGGCTTCCACATCATCGATGAGGATCGCCTGCGCGCGCTGGATGCCGGCGTGACGGCCGAGCTGCATGCGGAAGGGCATCTGATGCCGATCTTCATGGCACTCGCCTCGCTGGCGCAGCTGAACGGCCTGATCGCGCGCAAGAACGCAGCGGTGCGCGGTGGCTGAGGCCGATCCCGGCATCTTTGCGCGGCTGGCGAGCGTGCCGGAGCTGGCGGTCGCCGATGCCGCGGCGCTCGACCGGCAATTGCGCGCGGCCACCGCGCCCTTCATCGTGCGCGGGCTGGTGAAGGACTGGCCGCTGGTCGGGGCCGGGCTGCGCTCGGGCAGGCAAGCGCGCGACTATCTCGTGGCCCATGCGCGCGACATGCCGTTCACCGTTTCCGTGGGCGCGCCGGGCAGCGACGGGCGATTGTTTTACGACGCTGCTATGGGCATGAACTTCCGCATGGCGCGCGCGCGGCTGGGCGAAATCTTTCACCAGATCGATGCCGCGGAGGGACGCGCCGATGCGCACCCGCTCTATCTCGGATCGGTGGACGTGAAGGGATATTTCCGAGGTCTGCACGAGGCGAACCATGTGCCGCTGGGGACCCGCACGCCGCTGGCCAGCATCTGGATCGGCACGCAGACGCGGATCGCCGCGCATAACGATTTTCCGGACAACCTCGCCTGCGTCGCGGTCGGCCGGCGCCGCTTCACGCTGTTCCCGCGCGAGCAGTTCCGCAACCTGTATCTCGGGCCGATCGACAACACGCCGGCGGGCCGCGCCGTCAGCATGGTCGATTTCCATGCACCCGATTTCACCGCGCACCCCCGCTTCGCCGAGGCGCTGGAGCATGCGCAGGTGGCCGAGCTGGAGGCGGGCGACGCGCTCTACATCCCGTCCATGTGGTGGCACCATGTGGAGGGACTGGCCGCGTTCAACGTGCTGGTGAACTATTGGTGGCGCGAGACGCCCAAATGGCTCGGCCAGCCGCAGGACGCGCTCAACCACGCGATCCTGTCGATCCGCGACCTGCCGGACGATGAAAAGGCGCACTGGCGCGACCTGTTCGACCATTACGTGTTCACCGCCGGACCGGAGGTGACCGACCATATCCCTGAAGAGGCCCGCAGCGTGCTCGCCCCGATGACCCCCGACACTGCGGCACGCCTGCGCGCCTTTCTCCTGCGGCAGCTTTCCAAGTGAAGCGCCTGAACCGCATCGTCGTCGCGGGCGGCGGCACCGCCGGATGGATGGCCGCCGCCGCCATCGCGCGCACGCTGGGGAAAGCCGTGTCCGTCAGCCTGGTCGAATCCGAGGCGATCGGCACGGTGGGCGTGGGCGAGTCCACCATTCCCCCGCTGGTGGCGTACAACCGCCTGCTCGGCATCAACGAGGCCGAGTTCATGCGCGCCACCCAGGCGACGTTCAAGCTGGGCATCCTGTTCGACGGCTGGCGCGACGGGACGGATCGGTACTTCCACTCCTTCGGCCTGACCGGCAAGGATCACTGGTCGGCGGGGTTCCAGCATTTCTGGCGCTACGGCCTGGAGCGCGGGTTCGACCGCTCCTACGACGATTATTGCCTGGAGCTCGTCGCGGCGATGAGCGCCAAGTTCGCGCACCTGCCCGACGATCGCATGAACTATGCGTACCAGCTCGATTCCGGGCTCTACGCCAAGTTCCTGCGCGCAATGGCCGAAAAGGACGGCACCCGCCGTGTCGAGGGCAGGATCGCGCGGGTCGAGCTGGACGGCGAGACGGGGCACATCGCCGCGCTGCATCTCGATTCCGGCGAGGCGATCGAGGGCGACCTGTTCCTCGACTGCACCGGCTTTCGCGCGCTGCTGATCGAAGGGGCGCTGCATGCGGGGCATGACGACTGGACGCACTGGCTGCCCTGCGACGCCGCCATCGCGATCCAGACGGAAAGCGTGGCGCCGCCCGTCCCCTATACCCGCGCCATCGCGCATGAGGCGGGCTGGCAGTGGCGCATCCCGCTGCAGCATCGCCGCGGCAACGGCATCGTCTATTGCAGCCGCTACATGGACAAGGATGCCGCGCTCGACCGGCTGCTCTCCACCATCGAGGGCAAGACGCTGGTCGAGCCCAACTTCCTGCGCTTCGGGGCGGGGGCGCGGCGCAGGCAATGGCATCGCAACTGCATCGCGGTGGGCCTGTCCGGCGGGTTCATGGAGCCACTGGAATCGACCAGCATCCACCTGATCCAGCGCGCGGTGCTGCGCCTGATCCGCATGCTGCCGCTGGGCGAGATCAGCGAGCGCGATGTCGCCGAATTCAACGACCAGCAGATGGCGGACATGCTCCAGATCCGCGACTTCCTGGTGCTGCACTACAAGGTGACGAACCGCGGCGACTCCCCCTTCTGGCGGTATTGCCGCGACATGGAGGTGCCCGACACGCTGGCGCAGAAGATCGAGCTGTTCCGCGAGACGGGCCGCGTGTTCCGCCGCAACGAGGAATTGTTTGCGGAAAACAGCTGGGTGCAGGTGATGATGGGCCAGGGCATAACGCCCGCCGCCTGGCATCCCATTGCCGAGAAGCTGCCGGACGAGGAGCTCGGCCGCCTGTTCGCCGGGCTTGCCGACCAGGTTTCCCGCACGGTCGCCGGCCTGCCCGAGCACGCCGCCTATGTCGCGCATTATTGCGGCACGCCCGACAGCGTCAAAGCCGCCTGAGCACCACCGAATGTCGAGACGACCGCAAGCGGTGACCATCCGGCATGTCGCGGCCGATGCCGGCGTGTCGCTGCAGACGGTGAGCCGCGTCATCAACAAGGAGCCCAATGTCCGGCCCGCGATGATGGCGCGCGTGCAGGCCAGTATCGCCAAGCTGGGCTATGTGCCGTCGATCGCCGCACAGCGGCTGGGCGGCTCGCGTTCCTACCTGATCCTCGCGCTCAACGATCGCGAGCGCACCATCGCCGACTGGCGCGAGCGGCAGGGCACCGATTGGGTGGACCAGATGCTGCTCGGCGGGATGCTGAAGGGCGCGGAGCACGGCTACCGCCTGCTGGTCGAGCTGGTCGACACGCATAGCGACCATCTCGAGCGCGAGCTGCTGGCCGCCCTGGCCGCGGTGCGTCCCGACGGCGTGATCCTCACCCCGCCGCATTCGCAGAACCCGGTGATCGCCGGATTGCTGGAACGCCACGGCATTCGCTTCGCGCGGATCGGCTCGCTGGCAACGGGGCCGGGCTTCCGCCTGACCATGGACGACGAGGCGAGCGCGCGGCGCGCCACCGAGCACCTCCTGTCGCTCGGCCATCGCCGCATCGGCTTCGTCGCGGGGCCGCCCGACTACGAGCTGAGCGGCTGGCGCGTGGACGGCTGGCGCGCGGCGATGGCGGCGGCCGGGGCGCCGTGCGTGGATCTGCTGGCGGCGGGCGATTTCAGCCATGATGCCGGGCTGCACGCGGCCGAGGAACTGCTCGCGCTCGCCGATCCGGTCACCGCGATCATCGCCAGCAACGACCGCATGACGCTGGCCGCGCTGGAGGCGATCCGCGCGCGGGGATTGCGCGTGCCGGAGGACGTGTCGCTGGTCAGCTTCGACGACACGCCGATGGTCCGCTTCGCGCATCCCCCGCTCACCGCGGTGGTGCAGCCGATCGCCGATGCGGCGGCGTGCGCGATGGAATTGCTGATCGACGCCGTCGCCGGCCGCGAGCCGGACGAGGCGCCGGTGGTGGTCGGCGCCAGCCTGGAGGTGCGCGGTTCTACGGCGCCCCGGCGCTGACCTTCCCTTCGCCGGCCGTGCGCCGGTAAACGGCGATCCGTTTCGACACCATCGGCACCGTCAGCATGGTGCTGGCCAGCGCCATCAGCAGCAGGGCGGTGAACGTCTCGTTGGTGACGATGTGCTTGTCGAGCAGCACGTTGACGAAGATGATCATGATCAGCGCCTTGGTCTGGAGCAGCCAGCCGATCGTGGTCGCCTCGCCCTTCGGCCAGCCGAGCAGGCGGCCGGCGATCCGCACGCCCAGGAACTTGCCGCCGACCGAGGCGACGAGCAGCAACGCGGCGGCGGCGAACACCGCCGTGCCGCCCATGCCCCATTGCGTGCGCAGGCCCGTGGACAGGAAATAGACCGGCATCACCGCCAGCAGCACGAAATGCCGGAAGCGGTCGGTGGTTTCCTCGTCGAACCAGCGCGCCTCCAGCACCGCGCCCGACAGGAACGCGCCGACCATGAAGTGCAGCCCCGCCCAGTCCGCGGCAAAGCCGCAGGCGGCGAGCCAGACCAGGCTGACATACCAGCGATCCCGCTCGGGCAGGCGCGGCATGAGGCGGCGGATGGCCCAGGTCGCCAGCGCGAAGCCGGCGAGAAAGCCCGCCTGGCGGGTCACCCGCTCCCAATCGAGCATGATCGCCGCCAGCACGCCCCAGATCGCGATGTCGTCCAGGCTGGCATAGCGCAGCACGCGCCGGCCGAGCGGCAGGCGCAGGATCTCCAGCTTTTCCAGGAACAGCACCAGGATCGGCAGCGCGGTGACCGCGCAGGCCATGCCGATGCCCAGCACCACCTGCCAGTCCGCGCCTGCCGGCCCGCGCCAGCCGGGAAAGCGGAGCATGACCAGCGCCGCGAGGCTGCCGGTGACCAGGGGCGTGACAAGCGCCAGCGCCGCCGTGGTGCCCGTCTCGCGCCGGCTCCGCCAGGCCTCGCCCAGGTCGAGTTCGAGGCCGGCGACCCACACGAACATCATCACCGCCCACCAGGCGATGCCGTTCAGAGCGCCGATCGAGGCCGGCGTGAACACGGTGGCGTAGTAAGCGGGAAAGGCCGCGCCGAGCACGCCCGGCCCCAGCAGGATGCCGCCGACGATCTGCACCACGACGAGCGGCGCCCAGTGATCGGTCCGCCCCAGCCGCCACACCGCATAGGGCGCGGCGAAGATGAGCAGCATCGCCAGGAGGAACACCTCCGTCGGAGACATGTGCACGGTAACTTCCTCCCCCTTTTTGCGGAGCGATAGCATATCCGCCCGCGACGGAAAGATGGGCGGCCTTGCGGGCCATTGTCTTTGGCCAGCTTCGCCGTGATGATGCGGCCATGCAGAGCCCGGATGCTCCCGACACCCAGCGCGAGGCGCGCATCGCCGCCGATCCCCTCTACACGGCGCTGGTCCGCGACCGGCAGCGTTTCTCGTGGGCGCTCACCGCGGTGACCGTGATCGTCTACTCCGCCTTCATCTCGCTGATCGCCTTCGACAAGCCGTTCATGGCGCGCCCGCTGTTCGGGACGATCACGATCGCGGTGGTGCTGGGCGCCGCCATGCTGGTGGGAACGATCGCGATCTGCGCGGTCTATGTGCGCCGCGCGAATACAGACTATGACGCCCGGCTTGCCGCATTGCTCGACAAGGTGGGCCGGTGATGCGGTCGCTGGGACGGGCGGCGGCGCTGATCCTGCTGCTGGGATGGGCGACCGGCGCCGATGCGGCCATCGGCGGCGCCGTCGCGCGGCAGCCGACCAACTGGACGGCGATCGCGATGTTCGCCGGCTTCGTCCTGCTCACCTTGTGGATCACCGGCGCGGCGGCGCGGCGCACCCGCTCGGTTTCCGATTTCTATACCGGCGGGGGGATCACCGGGTTCCAGAACGGCCTCGCCATGGCCGGCGACTATTGCTCGGCCGCCTCGTTCCTGGGCATCACCTCGCAGATCTTCAACGACGGCTATGACGGGCTGATCTACGCGATCGGCTTTCTCGTCGGCTGGCCGATCGTGCTGTTCCTGATCGCGGAAAAGCTGCGCAACCTCGGCCGCTTCACCTTTGCCGACGTCGCTTCCTATCGCTTCCTGCAAGGGCCGGTGCGCAGCTTCTCGGCGGCGAGCACCTTGTTCGTGGTGGCCTTCTACCTGATCGCGCAGATGGTCGGCGCGGGGCAGCTGATCCAGCTCTTGTTCGGCCTGCCCTATCTCGTCGCCATCACCGTCGTGGGCGGGCTGATGATGGTGTACGTGCTGTTCGGCGGCATGCGCGCGACCTCCTGGGTGCAGATCATCAAGGCGGTGCTGCTGCTGCTCGGCGCGACGTTCCTGGTGCTCGGCGTACTGGCGCATGTCGGCTTCTCGCTGGAGGCGCTGTTCGCGCGCGCGGTCGCAGTGAAGACGCAGGTCGCGCTCGGCACCGGCCTCGACCCGGCGGAAGCCGCCGCCCGCGGCCGCGCGATCATGGGGCCGGGCGGCTTCATCAAGGACCCGGTCTCGGCCTTGTCGTTCGGCTTCGCGCTGATGCTCGGCACCGCGGGGCTGCCGCATATCCTGATGCGCTTCTTCACCGTTCCCGACGCGCGGGAGGCACGCAAGTCGATCCTGTGGGCAACCACGTGGATCGGCTATTTCTACGCGCTCACCTTCATTCTGGGGTTCGGCGCGATCGTGATGATCTCGTTCAATCCCGCTTACGTCGATGCGAGCGGCGCCATCCGCGGCGGCAACAACATGGCGGTGATGCACCTGGCCCATGCGATCGGCGGCAACCTGTTCCTGGGCTTCATCTCCGCCGTCGCCTTTGCCACCATCCTCGCGGTGGTCGCCGGGCTGACCTTGTCGGCGGCCTCCGCCATCTCGCACGACGTCTATGCCAGCGTGCTGCACAAGGGCGCGGCCGATCCCGCGCGCGAGCTGCGCGTGTCGCGGATCACCACGATCCTGCTGGGCATCGCCGCCATCGTGCTGGGCATCGTGTTCGAGAAGCAGAACGTGGCGTTCATGGTCAGCCTCGCCTTTGCGCTGGCCGCTTCCGGCAACTTCCCGGTGCTGGTGCTGTCGCTGCTCTGGTCCGGCTGCACCACCCGCGGCGCGGCCTGGGGCGGCACCATCGGCCTGGTGACGGCGCTGGGCCTGACGATCCTCTCGCCGGTGATCTGGGTGGCGGTGTTCGGGTTCGAGCGGGCGGTGTTCCCATACAGCTCGCCGGCCTTGTTCTCGGTGCCGATCGCCTTTGCCGCGATCTGGCTGCTCTCCGTGCTCGACCGTTCGCCTCGCGCCGCGGTGGACCGCGCAGGCTATCCGGCGCAGCGGCTGCGCTCCGAAACCGGCCTCGGCGTCCACGACCCCGCGGCGCACTGAAAGGCGGGACAGGCTGTTCCAGGCGCCGCGGGCGGTTGGCGGATATGCCGCCGAGCCGCTTGCGGCTTCGCGTGTCAGGCGGGAGCGGCTGCGGCCACCCCGTGGGGAGCGACGAGGCCGCCGTGGCGTGCCGGCGCGCGAAGGGGGTTTCGACCCAGGGCCCGCGGGCGGGGAGCGACGTGCGCGCAGGCTGCTCTCCACGGTGGGCCGACTGTTCCGATCCACGCTCCCGTGCGCGATGCTGTCGAGGCCGGCGACCGCGCGCCAGACCTCGGCCAGCGAGATGTCCACGCCCGCCTCGATCAGCGACGTGGACACGATCCGCGCCGCGCGCGACACGGCATGGTCGAGGATGCGGGCACGCAAGGCGTTCACCTCCGTCTGCTGCTGCGGCTTGCCTGTTGCCGCCCGGATCGCCTCCACATGGTCCGGGCGCAGCACCCCTGCCCGCGACGGCTCCTCCTCGCCATGCGCGCGGGCATAAAAGAGCTCGGTGGCCAGCCGGTCGGCATCGACCAGGCACGAGAACAGCATCCGCACGAGGAAGTGCAGCGAAAAGCCGGGGCAGTCGGGATCGAGTCTCGGCGCGCGGCCCGACCTCAATTCGGCGGGGGAAGGCAGATCGGGCGCATGGTCCTGCCAGCCGGCATAATCCTCGATCGGTCGCGAACGATCCAGCCGCTGCTCCAGCGTGCCACCTTCGTGCCCGGCGCCATCGGCCAGCCCGGCATGGTGGCCGGCAACGGCAAAGGCGATCAGCCGGCCGGCGGCGCCATAGGCGGCCACCGCCTCCCGCGCGCCGGCGCTGCTGTGGTCGGGGCCCTTCGCGGTGCCGGCGCTGCCGCCGATATAGTCCTGATAAGCGCGCGCCACCTTGCCGATGTCGTGCAGGATGCCGGCCGCGCGTGCCCAGGCCGCCGCGCCGAACACCGCCGCGAACGATGCCGCGAGATCGGCCACTTCGCTCAGATGCTGGAACGGGGTTTCCCAGCCCTCTTCCGGCGCACGGCCTTTCACCGAATGTGCGTAACGCGCGTCTGCATCCATGCCCGTCTGCCCTCCCCAGCCCGCCGATCGCCGGGTCATGGCGGAGCAGGAAGGCGGCAGGCAAGCCGCCCTGCCCCCGGTTCAGCTCCATCGTGGAGGGGATGCGGCAGCCTTGTCCCGACGCCGGAGCCGACAGGCACCGCTCGCTTGCCGCCGCCGCCGCGCCGGGATAAAGGATGCGAATGACTTGCAGTAACATCCGCCGGCCATGACCCGCGGCGCCGTTCGCGCCTGGTATCTCGTGCACAAGTGGACGAGCCTGGTCTGCACCGCCTTCCTGCTGATGTTGTGCGTCACCGGCCTGCCGCTGATCTTCCACGACGAGATCGACGCCGCGCTCGGCCAGGGCGTCGCCGCGTCCCGGCATCCCGGCCCCGCCTCCTCCGGCACCGATCTGCGCCTCCTGCCGCTCGACCGCATGCTGGCGATCGCGCTGGCCGAGCGGCCGGGCGAGGTGCCGCTGTTCATGGCCTTCGACAATGCCGGGCCGCTGATGACGATCACCACCGGCCCGCGCCCCGATGCGCGCGCGCCGGAGATGACGATCCAGCAGCTCGACCGGCGCACCGGCGCGGTGATCGGCCACGAGCGCGAGGGCGGATCGGGCGGGATCACCGCTTTCCTCCTGCAACTGCACACGGACATGTTCCTGGGGCTGAAGGGCGAGCTGTTCCTGGGCGGAATGGGCTTGCTGTTCGTGCTCGCGCTCGTCTCGGGCACAATTCTGTACGCCCCGTTCATGCGCAAGCTGGATTTCGGCACGCTGCGCGTCTCGCGCAGCCGGCGGGTGAAGTGGCTCGATTACCATAACCTGCTCGGCATCGTCGCGCTGGCGTGGATGGCGGTGGTGGGGAGCACCGGCATCATCAACGCGCTGGTCACCCCGATCACCCGGACGTGGCAGCGCGGCGAGCTGGCGGAGATGACGCGCGCCTATGCCGGGCGCCCGGCGCTGCCGCCCGCCCGCTACGGCTCGATCGACCGGGCGATGGCGCGGGCGCGGGAGGCGATCCCCGGCATGAACCCGCGCTTCATCGGCTTTCCCGGCGGCGCGTTCAGCAGCAGGCATCATTATGGGGTGTTCTTCGAAGGCAACACGCCGCTGACCGAGCGGCTGCTCACCACCGCGCTGATCGACGCCGAAACGGGCGCGCTGACCGATGCGCGGCCGATGCCGTGGTATTTCAAGGCGCTGTCGCTGTCGCGTCCGCTGCACTTCGGCGACTATGGCGGGCTGCCGCTCAAGATCCTGTGGGCTTTGCTCGACCTGTTCACCATCGTGGTGCTCGGATCGGGCCTGTATCTGTGGGTGGCGCGGCGGCGGACCACCCTGCGCTCGCGCGTGGCGGAAGTGACGAGCGGCGGGCTGCTCGAACCGGTGCCGGCCGAATGATCCGCTCCACCTGGGCCTTGCCGCTGCTGCTGGGGGTGTCGTCGGTGATCGGCCTGATCACCGCGCTGGCCGGCGACGGGTGGCATGACTGGGTGGCCTGGGCGACGCTTGCCGCGCCGGTCGCCGCCACGATCTGGGCGATGCGGATTCAGCGTAGCTGATACTCGCCTGCCAAGCCTGAAAATGGTGCGAGGAAGCAGGGTACGAAATCGCCCGCGCTGACGCAGGCCCTTCAGCCTTCGTCCAAAGGAAAGGGGCGCCGCTCCTGCGAGCGACGCCCCTTCCTGTCAGTTGCCGAAGGTCCGCTGCCACCAGCCTCGCCGCGGTGCAGCGCCGGGCTCGGCGTCGTTGCTCGCGGCCGCCGCGGGGTCTTCGGCAGGCGCCTCCGCGCTCGGCGCGGGCGCTTCCGCAACCGGTGCTTCCGGCTCCGCTACCTGCACATCGGCATTGCCGGCGGGCGTTTCGGCCGGAGCTTCGGGCGCCGCGGCCTTGCGGCGGCTGCGCTTCGGCTTGGCCGGCGCCTCCTCGGCGGTCGCGCCATCGGGCTCGGCAGGCGTCTCGGCGGAAGCCGCCTTGCGCCGGGTGCGCTTCGGCTTGGGCGCGGGCTCCTCGGCAGCGGCGGGCGCTTCGCCCGCATCGACTGCCGCTGCCGGCGCTTCTGCCGCGGGCGCTTCCACCACCGGCTCCGCCTTGCGTGCCCGCGGACGGCGACGCGTCTTGGGCGCTTCCTCCGCCACCGGCTCTTCTGCGGCGGGCGCTTCGGCGGGAGCGTCAGCAGGAGCGTCAGCAGGCTGGGCGACCTCGGGCTCCTGCGCCACCGGTGCGGGCTCGACAGCCGGCTCGGCCTCCGGCGCCGGCGCTTCGGCCTCCGTCACCGCGTCGGCCGAGGCCTCGCCATTGCCGCGACGCCCACCGCGCCGGCCGCGACGGCCGCGACGACGACGGCCCTCGCCCTCGCCCGCCTGCTCGTCACCGGACTGCTCGGCGCCGGCCTCGACAACCTGGCCCTCGTCCTCGCCCTCCTGCGGGTCGCTCGCGGCGTCCTCCGCGGCGAGCGGCTGCTCACCGACGAACTCGCCCTCGCCTTCGGAACCGCGCTCGGCGTCGCTGCCGTTCTCGTCCTCGCCACCACGATTGCGCCGGCCACGACCGCGACGGCGGCGGCGGCGGCGACCGCCCTCGCCTTCCTCGCGCTCCGGCCGCTCGGCACGGGCGGCCCGCTCCCCGTCGGCATCGGCGTCGACGTCGGCGGCGGAAGCCTCCTCGGCCTCTTCCTCCTCGTCCAGCTCTTCCTCGATCTCGGGCAGGTCATCGTCATTGTCGATGATCGGCGCCTCGAAGCGCGGCGGGTGGGCGGGCGGCGGGCCGGAGGCCTCCACCGCCATGCGCGCGCCCTCATTCTCGCCCTCGGGCGTCACCTCGACCGACACGCCGTAGCGATCCTCGATCTCGGCGATGTCCCCGCGCTTGCGGTTGAGGAGGTAGAAGGCCGCCTCCATCGAGCAGCGCAGCGTGATGCACGAGCCGCGCCCGCGCGCCGCCTCGTCCTCGATCAGGCGCAGCGCGGACAGGCCCGACGACGAAGCGGTGCGGACGAGGCCGGTGCCTTCGCAATGCGGGCACTGGCGGGTGGACGCTTCCAGCACGCCGGTGCGCAGCCGCTGGCGGCTCATCTCCATGAGGCCGAACGAGCTGATCCGGCCGACCTGGATGCGCGCGCGATCGTTCTTCAGCGCCTCCTTCATCGCCTTTTCGACCTTGCGGACGTTGGACCCGTTGTCCATGTCGATGAAGTCGATGACGACGAGGCCGGCCATGTCGCGCAGGCGCAGCTGGCGGGCGATCTCGTGCGCCGCTTCCAGGTTGGTCGCGGTGGCGGTCTGCTCGATGTTATGCTCGCGGGTGGAGCGGCCCGAGTTGATGTCGATGGAAACCAGCGCTTCGGTCGGGTTGATGACCAGATAGCCGCCGCTCTTCAGCTGCACCACCGGGTTGTACATGGCGGACAGCTGATCCTCGACATGCGCGCGCTGGAACAGCGGAATGGGGTCGCTGTAATGCTTCACCTTCCGGGCATGGCTGGGCATCAGCAGCTTCATGAACTCGCGGGCCTGGCGATAGCCTTCCTCGCCCTCGACGATCACCTCGTCGATGTCGCGATTGTAGATGTCGCGGATCGCGCGCTTCAGGAGATCGCTGTCGCCATAGATCAGCGCCGGCGCCGAGGAGGACAGCGTCTTGTCGCGGATCTCGTCCCACAGCCGGGCGAGATAGTCGAAGTCGCGCTTGATCTCGGTCTTGGTGCGCTGCAGCCCGGCGGTGCGCACGATGCAGCCCATCGATTGCGGCAGCTGCAGATCGGCCATGATCGACTTCAGCCGCTTGCGATCGCCGGCGTTCGAAATCTTGCGGCTGATCCCGCCGCCATGGCTCGTGTTGGGCATCAGCACGCAATAACGGCCGGCCAGCGACAGATAGGTGGTCAGCGCCGCGCCCTTGTTGCCGCGCTCTTCCTTGACGACCTGCACCAGCAGCACCTGGCGCCGGCGGATCACGTCCTGGATCTTGTAGCGGCGGCGCAGGTTCATGCGGCGCTCGCGCAGGTCCTCCACGGCATCGTCCGAGGCACCGCGGCCGCGACGCTTGCGCCGCGGCTTGCCTTCGGCAACCGGCGCTTCCTCGTCTTCGGCGGAAGCCGCGTCTTCGCCGGCGTCGTCCTCGCCGCCTTCGTCCTCGGCGCCCTCGTCGTCATGATCGTGGTGGTCGTGATCGACCTCGATCACCTCGCCATCGTCGTCGTGCAGCGCATCGTCGGCGTCCAGCTCGGCGCGCAGCGCGGCTTCCTCCGCGGCATGCTCGGCCTCTTCGCGCAGCAGCGCGTCGCGATCCTCCTTGGGGATCTGGTAGTAATCCGGGTGGATTTCCGAAAAGGCCAGGAAACCGTGGCGATTGCCGCCGTAATCGACGAACGCCGCCTGCAGGGACGGTTCGACGCGAGTTACCTTGGCGAGATAGATATTGCCCTTGAGCTGCTTGCGCTCGGCGGACTCGAAATCAAATTCCTCGATCCGGTTTCCCTTGACGACGGCAACCCGGGTTTCTTCCCGGTGCCGTGCGTCGATCAGCATACGCATGGTCATTCAATATTCTCCGGGCGCGCAAGCCCAGCGGGGTAAGCGCTGCTCGCGCGCGATTGGGCGGCATCAGCAAGGCGGCGTCAGCGCCGGCCTCCGAGCCGCGATGTGAAAAGCTGTAGGTGGTGCGTGCCTTCGCTCGCGCCGCACGCCCGGGCATCAGGCCGGGGGCACCCCAAACATCCGCGCTCCCGCCGGCAGGAGCCGGTCGGATGGGCGTGGAGGGGAAATGCGGCATTGCGAACGTCAACCTGGAATGGCCTGGCCCTTGCGGATTCGGCCGTGAACGCGTCGGCGGATCGCCACAGGATGCAGCTTCCGACGCAACACGGTTGCTAGCACCGGAGCCGCGATGCAGCAACTGGCAGGATTTTGCCGCCTGCCGGCAAGGAAATGCCGAACGCCGCATTAACCTTGCCGCTTCACCCGGTGCAAAAGCCTGAGCGGGCAGAGCGATCACCGTCATCGCTTTCACCGACCGGAGCGTGTGAGCCCCATGTCTTTTTGCTGGACCGGTCCCGTGCCGGCGCGGCAGTGTGCCCGCGTGTTCTTCTTTCTCGCCCTGCTTGCGTGCTGGATCGGCGGCGCGCCCAGCTGGGCCGCGGCCCTGGCGCCGCTCGCGGCCGCCCGGGGCACCGCTCCCGCCAGGCTGGGAAGCCTGCCGCCGGCGCGCAAGTATCAGGTGTCGGCCGCCGTGCCGCGCCGGGCACGCGCGTTGCCGCTCCCGCGTATCTATGGCGACGATCCCACGCGCCCGCTGGTGGTGATCGATGCCGGTCATGGCGGCTTCGATCCCGGTGCGATCTCGCAAGACGACGGCCTGCAGGAAAAGGACGTGACGTTGCGCATCGCCAGGGCGATCCGCGACGAACTGGTGAAGTCCGGCCGCGTGCGCGTGGCGCTGACCCGCGAGGACGATCGCTTTCTGGTGCTCCAGGAGCGCTACGGCCTTGCCCGCCGTATGAAGGCGCAGCTGTTCATCTCCATCCACTGCGACAGCGTGGGTGCGGGCGATGCGTCCGGCGCCACCGCCTATACCCTGTCCGAAGTCGCGTCGGACAAGCAGGCCGCGCGGCTGGCCGCGCGCGAGAACAAGGCCGACATCATCAACGGCATCGACCTGTCGGGCGACAATGCCGATGTTTCGCCCATCCTGATCGACCTTGCCCAGCGCGAGACGATGAACGCGTCGGCCGCCTTTGCCCGCCTGCTCGGCCGCGAGGCGGCGCCGCTGATGCCGGTAAAGGCGAACTTCCACCGCATGGCCTCGCTGATGGTGCTCAAGGCGCCGGACATGCCCTCCATCCTGTTCGAGACGGGGTATATCTCCAACCCGAAGGACGCCGCCTTTCTCGATTCGCGCGAGGGCCGGCGCAAGATCGCGCAAAGCGTCCGCCGCGCCGTGGAGGTGCATTTCGCCCGCCGCCTGGCGCTGAGCGACGGGCCGCGGCGAACCGGCGCCAATTAGGGCGCCGACGCTGGGGGGCCAGCGCGGGGGTCAGCCCGCCGCCACGCGCACCGCGTCGCAGATCCGGGCGACCACCGTCTCCACCTGGTTCGCGTCGTCGCCCTCCGCCATGACCCGGATCACCGGCTCGGTTCCGGACGCGCGGATCACCAGCCGCCCGCGGCCCTCGAGCTCCGCCTCCGCCTCCGCAATCACCGTGCGCACCGCCGGCGCCTCCAGCGGCTTTGCCCCGCGCGCGAACTTCACGTTGCGCAGCAGCTGCGGCACCGGCTCGAACCGGCGCAGCACCTCGCTGGCCGGCCTGCCGCTGCGCACCAGCTCGGCCAGGATCTGCAACGCGGCGACCAGCCCGTCGCCGGTGGTGCCATAGTCGGACAGGATGATGTGGCCGGATTGCTCGCCGCCCACGTTGAACCCGCCGCTGCGCATCCGCTCCAGCACGTAGCGGTCGCCCACGCCGGTGCGCTCCAGGGCGATGCCCTGCGAACCGAGGTAGCGTTCCAGACCCAGGTTCGACATCACGGTGGCGACCAGCCCACCGCCGACCAGCCGGCCCTCGCGCGCCCACGCCCCGGCGATCGTCGCCATCAACTGGTCGCCGTCCACCACCGTGCCGTTCTCGTCCGCCACGATCAGCCGGTCCGCATCGCCGTCAAGGGCGATGCCGATATGCGCGCCGCTCGCGACCACCGTTTCGCACAAGAGCTGCGGCGCGGTGGAGCCGACCCCGTCATTGACGTTGAGGCCGTCCGGCTTGACGCCGATCGCCACGACGTCCGCGCCCAGCTCCCACAAGGCGGAAGGAGCGACCTGATAGGCGGCGCCGTTCGCGCAATCGACCACCACCTTCAGCCCATCCAACCGCAGGTCGGCCGGAAAGGTCGACTTGGCGGCATGGATGTAGCGGCCGCGCGCATCCTCCACGCGTCGTGCGCGGCCGATCTCGGCGGCGGGCGCCAGCGGCACCTCGCCGTCGATCAGCGCCTCGATCGCCAGCTCGTCCGCATCCGACAGCTTGTAGCCATCGGGGCCGAACAGCTTGATGCCGTTGTCATGATAGGGGTTGTGGCTGGCCGAGATCATTACGCCGATGTCCGCGCGCATCGACTGGGTCAGCATCGCCACCGCCGGCGTCGGCATCGGGCCGACCAGCACCACGTCCATGCCCACGCTGGTGAAGCCCGCCACCAGCGCATTCTCGATCATGTAGCCGGACAGGCGCGTGTCCTTGCCGATCACCACGCGGTGCCGGTGATCGCCGCGGCGGAAGTGCGCACCGGCCGCCATGCCCACCTGCATCGCCATCGCCGCGGTCATCGGCGACTGGTTGGTCAGCCCGCGAATTCCATCGGTGCCGAAATATTTCCTTGCCATCGACGCTATCCTACACTGCTTATGGCGCGCGCCGTTCGGGCGCAGGGCGCCTGCCATAGCGAGCGCGGGGAAAAAGGGCGAGTATGTCTCAGGCGTGGCGAATTCTCTTGGCGCTGGTGCTCGGCATCGGCTTCGGCATTGCGGGCGCCGAGATTTCGCCGGAGGGCGCACTCGACCTGACGCTCGTCACCGGGCCGGTCGGCTCGGCCTGGCTGCATGCGTTGCAGATGGTGATCGTGCCGCTGATCGTCGGACTGCTCGTCACCGGCGTCGGCGCGGCGGCCGATGCGGCGCGGGCGGGGCGGATCGCCGGGCGGTCGATGCTCTACTTCGTCGTGATCCTGTGGTGCACCACTTTGCTGTCGGCGATCGTCACGCCGATCCTCCTGAACGTCTGGCAATTGCCGCCGGAATGGTCCGCCGCGCTGCGCCAGTCGCTGACGGGCGCCAAGCCGATGGGCACCGTGCCGAGCCTGGGCCAGTTTTTCGACACGATCGTGCCGACCAACGTCGTGAACGCCGCCGCGGGCGACGCCTTCCTGCCGCTGACCATCTTCGCGCTCGCCTTCGCCTTTGCCATCACCCGGCTGGAGCCCGCCTCGCGCGAGCGGCTGACCGGGCTGTTCCAGGCGCTGGTCGAGGCGATGCTGGTCATCATCAACTGGGTGCTGGCGCTCGCTCCGATCGGCATCTTCGCGCTCGCCTATGGCGTGGGCGCGCGGACGGGCGCGGCGGCGTTCGGGGCGCTGCTCCACTACATCCTCACCGTCTCCGCGATCGGGTTCCTCGTGCTCCTGTCGGGCTATGTCGTGGCGGTGGTGTTCGGCCGGGTGAAGCTCGGCGCGTTCGCCCGCGCGGTCGCCCCGGCACAGGCGGTGGCGGTCTCCACCCAATCCTCGCTCGCCTCGCTGCCGGCGATGCTGGAGGCCTCGGAGAAGCTCGGCGCCGCGCCCGCGTCGGCCGGCATCACCCTGCCGATCGCGGTGGCCGTGTTCCGCGCGACCAGCCCGGCGATGAACCTCGCCGTCGCGCTCTACGTCGCGCACTGGCTGGGCGTGCCGATCGGCGCGGGGCAGCTGGCGGCGGGAGTGGCGACGGCGGCGATCACCACCATGGGATCGGTTTCCTTACCCGGCACGATCAGCTTCTTCGCCTCGGTCGCGCCGGTGTCGGTGGCGATGGGCGTGCCGATCGAGGCATTGGGGCTGCTGGTGGCGGTGGAGACCATCCCCGACCTTTTCCGCACCGTTGGCAACGTGACCATGGACACCGCGGTGACGGTAGCGGTGGCGCGCAAGTCCGCGGGCGACATCGCGCATCCGGAGATTGCCCCGCGGGTGTGAGCGGCCCGCCTTCCGTCATTCCCGCGCAGGCGGGAATCCAGAGCCGCTAAGCTCCGCTGGAACTCGCACCGGCAGCGCATCTGGATCCCCGCCTCCGCGGGGATGACGGCCGTGTTCAGGATGGGCGGTCGAGGACCGCGGATAGCGACTACAACTGAGCGCCGCTCACACAACCCATAGTCACCCCGGCGAAGGCCGGGGTCCATCCCTCCACGAGCGCCAGCGCCTCCGTGGATCCCGGTCTGCGCCGGGATAACATTTGTGGGCGCAAATTCTGATTTCAAAGCCTTAGCCAGGCGCTGGCCTCGTGTAACCGCACGAACGAGCCGGCTATAAAGATTAAGTTCACCGCGACCGGAATCATGAGACGAGTAGCCGGTCCCTTCGCAGGAAACGTTACTTGCTTCCATACCGCACGACAGAGCAGGACTCCAGTCACAGCAGTCGCCAAGGGGAAGCCAAACAGAAAGACTTCAGTACTCTCGCCGCGGTGACGGTAACCGCCGTAGATCGCGTGATACATGTCGTCCAGATGCGGTGATCTACTGTAGATCCAACCCGCATAGCCAAGCAGATAGGTGCAAAGGCCTCCCACACATGCCGCCAAAGCAATTGGGAAATGTCGCTTGCTCAACGTCAGACCCCTATAAACATGCCCCGCCCACTACAATCATTTCCGCTACTTGGCGTATCTGCCGCCCGTTCAGCCCCCCGCCCAAGCCGTCAGCAGCGTATGCGCGATCGCGATCGGCGGCGGGGGCAGGAAGCGGCCCGGCTCCCCCGCCAGAACGCGGCGAACCTCGTCGCGCGAGACCCAGATGGCGTCCTCCAGCTCCTCGGTGTCGAGCGTCAGTGCATCGCTGTCCGCCTGCGCCACGCAGGCGATCATCAACTGCGAGGGAAACGGCCAGGGCTGGCTGGCGACGTAGCGGACGTTGGTGACCCGCACCCCGGCTTCCTCGGCGATCTCGCGGGCAACGGCTTCCTCGATCGATTCGCCCACCTCCAGGAACCCGGCCAGCGCCGAATAGCGGCCGGGCGGGAAGCTCGGCTGGCGCCCGAGCAAGGCGCGGTCGTCATGCTCGGCAATCATGATGACCACCGGATCGACGCGCGGGAAATGCTCCGCCGAGCAGTTCGGGCAGGCGCGGCCCCAGCCGGCACGGTGCAACCCGGTGCCATGCCCGCAATTGGCGCAGAAACGGTGCCGCGCATGCCAGTCCAGCAGCGAGCGCGCGGCGGCATAGGTCGCCGCCTCGCCCGGCGCGAGGTCGGCCAACGCCATCATCAGCCGCGGCGAGCGGGTCGCGCGCACGCCCGGCACCAAAGCGGCGAAATGCGGGCGGCCGTCGCCGACGCCCAGCAGCACCAGCTCCGCGCCCTCCGGAGCCTCCGCCCTGCTTGTCCATTCGAGCCGCCCCTCCGCGTCCACGCGCGGCTCCAGCCCGTCGAGCGCCAGCAGCCGCCCGCGCCAGTCGGTCAGCGCCGCGGCATAGGCCTCGGGATTCGTGCGGATCGGTTCGGCACGGTCCAGCGTGCCGCCGGTGAAGCCGGGAACAGCCAAGGCCTTACTGCGCCAGCCGCTGCAGGTCGGCGTAGAGCGCCTTCACCGTTTCGGCGCGCACCGGATATTTCTCGCCGGGGAAATAGTTCACCATCACCGTGCCGCGCGCGCGCTTCTTCGGGTCGACCCAGGCGATCGTGCCCGCCGCGCCGCCCCAGCCATAGGTGCCCGCCGACGCCCCGCCCGGCACGTCGCGCAGATAGACCGAGCCGCCCGCGCCGAAGCCAGCGGCCGTGCTGGCGCTCGCAGCGCCGCCGGTGGTGGTCACGCTGCCCGCATTGTAGGTGACGCCCGGCGGCAGGAGGTTGGACATGGCCAGCCGGGCGGTTTCCGGCTTCATGATCCGCACGTCGTCCAGCGTGCCGTAATCCTGCAGCATGTGCAGGAAGCGGTCGTAATCGCGCGCCGACATGACGAGCCCGGCACCGCCATAAGGGAAGCTCGGCTTCTGCAGGTACACCGAGCTGGCCCCCGGATCGAGCGGCACGCGCCGCCCGCCGAGCCCCCAGGTGACGTTGTCCGACAGCCGCCGCGCCTCGCCCGCCGGCACCTGCCAGTAGCTCGATTTCATCTTCAGCGGCGCGAAGATGCGCGTGTTCACGAACGTGTCGAACGGCATGCCGCTCGCCTTCTCGATCACCGCCCCCATCACGTCGAGGCCGATCGAATAGCTCCACCTGGTCCCCGGCTCGGCGATCAGCGGCAGTCTGGCCACGCGGTTCGCGAACTCCTGCAGGGTCGGCGCGCGAACCTTGCGCATAGACACTTCCAGCTGCGCATTGACCTGCGCCGGGTTGATGCCGTTCGCGTCATACGCCTTCAGCAGCGGCCCCTTGGTGATGATGTTGTAGCCGAGCCCGGCGGTATGGGTAAGGAGGTTGCGCACGGTGATCGGCCGGGTCGCCGGGTGGCTTTCCAGCGTGTCCGGCCCGTTCTGCACCGTCATGGTCCGGAACGCGGGCAGGAAGTCGCTGATCGGCTGGTCGAGCTTCAGCTTGCCTTCCTCCACCAGGATCATCGCCGCCATGCCGGTGATCGGCTTGGTCATGGAATAGACCCGCCACAGGCTGTCCGGCCCCGCCGCCGCGGCACCGGGCGCATCGCCGATCCTGCCGGCGGATACGAACAGGGTGGGCAGGTCGCCCGCGCCGAAGCCGCCGACGATGCCGGGCATCCGATCCTGCGCGACATAGCCGTCGAACAGCGCTTGGGTATTGGGCAGCACGGCCGCCGCGGTGCCCGCCCGCGGCGCGGGAGCGCGGCGCTGCGCCTGTTCGGCATGAACCGCCAGCCCGCCGCACGCGGCGAGCAGCGCCACTCCGATCGCGATCCCCGTGCCCTTCTTCATGCCTCGTTCCCCTGTCTCGCGGCCTTGGCGAACACCGTCGGCAACCCTGCCTTGTCCAGCTCGGCGATCGGCCACCACTCGCCTTCGCCGTCAGGTTGCGACGGCTCAACGGCCTTCGCAAGCGCCAGTTGCAGGCGAAAGTGCGTGAAGACGTGATCGACGCGAACGCCCGTCATCCGCCAGGCCGCATCGGCGGGCGCGCCGGCCAATGCGGGCGGGGCATCGCTCCACGCCCCGGTCGGCAGCGCCCGCATGCCGCCGAGCAGGCCCTTGTCGGGCCGCCGCACCAGCCACACCGCGCCGTTCCGCTCCAGCCAGAAGACGGTGCCGTGGCGCTGCGGCTTGGCGGCCTTCGTCTTGGGCGCGGGGAAGGTTTCCGGCGTTCCGCTCGCAAACCCCGCACAGTCGCCCCGCAACGGACACAGCAGGCATTTCGGCGCCCGCGGCGTGCAGACGCCGGAGCCCAGATCCATCATCGCCTGCGCAAAGTCGCCCGCGCGCGCCTCCGGCGTGATCGTCTCCGCCGCCGCCCGGATCGGCGGACGCGCCGCGGGCAGCGGCTGCGCAATCGCGAACAATCGCGCCACCACCCGCTCGACATTGGCGTCCACCACCACCGCGCGCCGGCCAAAGGCGATCGCCGCCACCGCCGCCGCCGTATAGTCGCCCACGCCCGGCAAGGTGCGCAGCCCCGCTTCCGTGTCCGGAAAACGCCCGCCATGCTCGCGCACCACGGCACGGGCACAGGCGAGCAGATTGCGGGCACGCGCATAATAGCCGAGCCCCGCCCAGGCGGCCATCAGGTCCGCATCTGCCGCCGCCGCGAGCGCTTCCACGCTCGGCCAGCGTTCCAGGAACTCGGCAAAGCGCGGCCGCACCGTGGCCACGCTCGTCTGCTGCAACATCACCTCCGACAGCCACACCGCATACGGGTCCGCCGCATTGCTTCCCGGGGGCGCGCGCCACGGCAGCACGCGGGCGTGCCGGTCGTACCAGGCGAGAAGGTCGGCGGCGATCATGGGAGAATGCTTGGCGGGCACGCCCCCGCTATGGCATGGCAAACCGGATGAGCAAGCGCGGCGACATCGCTCCTGTGAGACCCCGACCCTTCGCGGACGCCCCGCGCCGGGGCGGCGCGCGCGCCATCTCGGAACTGCTGCCCGACACCACCCGCGCCGCCTTTCGCCGCTTCGGCTTCGTGCAGAGCGCCATTGTCAGCCGCTGGAGCGAGATCGTCGGCGAGCGGTTCGCACAGGTGTCGGTGCCCGAATCGATCCGCTTCCCTGTCGGCAAGAAGGCGGAAGGCACGCTGAACCTCGTCGTGCGCGGGGCGCACGGGCCGATGATGCAGCATATCGCGCCGGAGATCATCGAGCGGGTGAACCGCTTTTTCGGCTATCCGGCGGTGGTGAAGGTGGCGATGCGGCAGGGCGAGGTGCCCGTGCGCGCCAAGCGCGTCGCGCCGCCCTCGATCAAGCCGCCGGTGCCGACCGAGCTTGGCGAGTCGCTGCGCACCATCGCCGATCCGGAGCTGAAGGCGGTGCTGGAGGCGCTGGCCGCCGGCGTCGCCTCGGTCGCCGCCTCGCCCACCCTCGACATCCCCGTTCTCGGAAAGATCAAGTGAAGCGCCTCCTCCTGCTCCTCGCGCTCCTGCTCCCGGCACTAGCCTCGGCGGCGCCGCCGGACTGGACGCGCACCGCGACGCCCGCGCCGAGCGGCGCGTTCGTGATCGGCAATCCCAGGGCGCCGGTGCTCCTGATCGAATATCTCAGCTACACCTGCCCGCATTGCGCGGCGTTCAACGCCGAATCGAAGCCGGAGCTGAAGGATCGCCTCGTTCGCTCCGGGCGCGTGCGGATCGAGCTGCGCCACGCCACGCGCGACGGGCTGGACCTTGCCGCAACGATGGTCGCCCGCTGCGCCGGCGCGCGCTTTTCCGAGGCGAGCGACGCGATCTTCGCGGCCCAGCCCGACTGGTTCGAGCGCGGCCAGCAATATCTGGAGGAGAACCGCCGCCGGCTCTCCGCCTATGACACCGCGGACCGCTTGCGCGCGCTGTCCGACGGCGCCGGCCTGACGCAGATCGCGGCGAGCGTCGGGGTCACCGAACCGCGGCTGGCCGCCTGCTTCGCCAATGCCGCGGACCTCGCCAAGGTCGCCAGGATGAGCGAGGCGGCCTGGTCCACCATTTCCGGCACGCCCAGCTTCGTGGTGGCCGGCAAGCTCGTGCCGCCGACCAACTGGGCGGGCCTGAAGCCGGCGCTGGCCGCGGCCGGCGCGAAATAACCCTCAGCAGAGTTTCCGATGGAGTTCCCGATGCGTCTCACTCTTGCCGCCCTTCTTCTTCCCGTCGCGGCACTTGCCGGCTGCAACAGCAACACCGCCGCGACCAACGGCTCGACCCCGGCACCCGCCGCCTCGGCCGCGGCCGCGCCGGCGGGCAGCAACTGGGTGGACACGGTCGCCCGGACGCCGGAGGGCGGCGTGCGCATGGGCAATCCGGATGCGCCGGTGAAGCTGGTGGAATATGGCTCGCGCGCCTGCCCCTATTGCGCCAAGTTCGACGCGGAGGGCTTCCCGGCGCTGAAGGCCGGCCCGATCGCCAAGGGCACCGTGTCCTACGAGTTCCGCGAATATCCGGTGCACGGCTCGCTCGATCTCGCGCCGATCCTGCTCGGCAAGTGCGTGGACGACAGCATCTTCTTCCCGATGCTCGACCAGATGATGCAGAACCAGCAGACGCTGCTTGCGAACGTCGAAACCGCGCAGCGCGAGATCGCGCAGACGCTGCCGAACGGAACGCCCAACCAGATCGCCACCGCCTGGGCGGAGAAGCTCGGCTATATCGATTTCGTGAAGCAGCGCGGCCTGCCCGAGGCGAAGGCGCGCGCCTGCCTCGCCGACAAGGGCGGCGTGGACGCGCTGGCCAAGAACGCAGCCGCCGCCGAGCAGTCCTACAACGTCGCCGGCACCCCCACCTTCCTCATCAACAACAAGCCGGTCGCGGGCGTGAACGACTGGGCCGGCCTCAAGCCGCAGCTCAACGCGGCCGGCGCAGGCATCTGAACAACCGAGCGGCCGGCGCGGTAGCCCTTGCCGCCCGGCCGTTCCACGCTTCGCCCGGTGGTCCTCGCCGCCCGGCGTGCGGGCGGGCGCCGAGAGCACGCCCGATCATCTCCTGAGCGGACCCCGGTTCCCGTATCCTGCGGCCGCTCATCGAGCCGACGGCTGGCGTGCGCCGGTCCGCCCTCGTCCCGCGCATCGCCCCCGGTCCGGCCGGCCCGGCAAGGCGCCCGCGCGCGAGGGGCCGACATTCGCCGCGCGAGCATGCTGTTTTCGCCCGCATCGCGCCGCCGCGGGGACTGCATTGATCGACTTTAATGCAGCGATTCCACGGGAATGCTGAACATCCACCCTCTATGGGGGACTTCTTGCGTGCAGGGTAGCTGCTTGGCCGGCCGGCTCAACGCGCTGGCGGTATTGACGAACGGCGAGCAGGCAGCGCTCGCGCGCATCGAGGAGCGGACCCGCACCTTGCGGCGCGGCGCCACGTTGCAGCGCGAGCATGATGCGGTGGCCGAATGCTACATCGCGTGCCGCGGCACGTTGATGAGCTCGGTTCTGCTGGACGATGGCAGCCGCCAGATCCTGGCGTTCCTGTATCCCGGCGATCTCGTCGCCTTTCCGAACCTCGTCTACCGTGCGGCGCCGGAAACGGTATCGGCGCTGACCGACGCCGTCGTCGCGCCGCTCGACCGGCCGACCTTCGCGGGCCTGCTGCAGGACCATCCCCGGCTGGTCGCGCTGATGCTCGCGAGCCAGCAGATCGAGCGGGTGGAGCTGACCGACCGCCTTGCCGCGGTGGGCCGCACCTCCGCCAAGGCCCGCGTGGGGGCGCTCCTGCTGGAGATCCGCAACCGCCTGCGCGTGCTGGACGGAACGGGGGTGAAGTCGTTCTCGCTGGGCCTCACCCAGGAGGAGATCGGCGATGCCACGGGCCTCACCGCGGTGCACGTCAACCGCATGCTGCGCCAGCTGGAGGAAGAGGGAATGATCGCCCGCGAGGCCGGCCGCCTCACCATCCTCGACGAGCGCGCGCTGCAACGCGCGGCCAACTATTCGGACCGCCGGGCCGGTCTGGAGCTGGACTGGTTGCCGCAGGGGCGCTGACGGCCGGAGTCAACCTCGGCCGAGGGGAAAAGCCTCAGGCCTTTTCCAACGTGCATTGCAGCGGGTGCTGGTTCTGCCGGGCGAAGTCGAGCACCTGGCTCACCTTGGTTTCGGCGACCTCGTAGCTGAAGATGCCGCACACGCCGACGCCCTTCTGGTGGACGTGCAGCATCACGCGCGTGGCCGCCTCCATGTCCATGCGGAAGAAACGCTGGAGAACCAGAACGACGAATTCCATCGGGGTGTAATCGTCGTTCAGCAGCAGCACCCGGTAGGGCGTCGGCTTCTTCGTCTTCGCGCGGGTCCGGGTGGCGACGCCCAGGCCGGTGCCACCGTCCTCGTTGGCGTCCCCGTCATCGCCCTCGCGCTCGGCCATGGCCGTGATGTGGAGTTGGTCGATCATGCGAGCCTGCAAAATAGGATAGCCGCCCCCGGCAGGGCAAGGGGTCCGCGCGCCCCGCCGCGTCATTTTGTCGCCCGGCCGGCGCGGGCGGCCACACGAAAAAGGGCGCCTCCCGGCCGGAAGGCGCCCCTCGTCGTTCGGCAGGTCGCAACCGCTTACGCGGCGACCTTCACCTTTTCCGCGGCCATCGCCATGCGGTTGGAGATCGGCTGCGCGATCTCGCCGGCAAGCTTCAGCACGGTTTCGGTGTTCTTGGACGTCTCGGCCACCAGCGAGTCGAACGAGGCGCGGACGAAGTCGCCCTGCATCTTGAACAGCTCGGTCGGCGACTTCACGGTGGCGATCTGCTTCATCGCGGCGACATTCGCCTCGAACGAGCGCTTGGTATAGTCGGCCGCTTCCTGGCCGAGCGCCTGGATGCCGCGCACGGCGATCTGGCCGCTCTCGACCACCGCCTCGAGGTTGCCCTTCGAGAAGTCGCCCATGTCGGCGAACGCGGCCTGGCCCTTGGTCCACGCCGCCTTGGCGCGGTCCTGCATGGTGTTCATGGTGTTCTGCGCCTCACCGGCGACAGTGTTCATCGTTTCCACAACGTCTTCCTTCACGGTCGCCGGCGCGGGTGCGGCGGCTGGTTCAACATCGGATTGCAGGTGCTCGGCGATCTCGGCTTCCGCCTCGACGAGCTTCTGGATGCCGGGGATCACGGGGGTGGACGGCGCCGCGTCGGCCTCCGCCTCGGGTGCGTCGACCGGCGGCTGCATCGGCCAGGCGCCTGCGGGGCTTGCCACCGTGGCCTCGGCCTTCTTTGCCGCGGCCTTCGCGCGCGGCGACTTGGGTGCCTTGCTCGCCATTCCTACCTCTTTGCCCGGAATTGCTGCAGTGCAATATAAACGAGCGCGCAGGATTTGCAAGCGCCTTGTTGCACCGCAACAAAGAGCAACGTTCGAATTAGTCAGGCGTTCTCAACGCGTTCGCACATAGGTGCCCGGTGCGTCCTCCAGCGCGGGCAGCGCGCCTTCGCCCGGCAGGCGGGCGCCCGCGGCCTTCACCGTCTCGTCCGACAGGTCGCGCAGCCAGCCGAGCCAGTCCGGCCACCAGCTGCCCTTGGTTTCGGTCGCGCCGGCGATGAAATCGGCCAGGGTGTCCACGCGCTCCGGGTTGAGCCAATATTGATACTTGCCCGCTGCCGGCGGGTTCACCACGCCGGCGATATGGCCGGAGCCGGCCAGCACGAACTTCAGCGGACCCTTGAAATGGTGGGTGATCCGCCACACGCTCTCGGCGGGCGCGATATGGTCCTCGCGGCCGGCCTGGACATAGGCCGGCGTGGTGACCGTGCCGAGGTCGATCGGCGTGCCGTCCACCGACAGCGCCCCCGGCTGCACCAGCCGGTTGTCGCGGTAGAGGTCGGTCAGATATTGCAGGTGCCAGCGCGCCGGCAGGTTGGTGACGTCGCCGTTCCAGTGCAGCAGGTCGAACGGCAGATAGTCCTGCCCCAGCAGGTAATTGTTGGTGACATAGTTCCAGATCAGCTCGCGGCCGCGCAAGCTGTTGAACGTCGCCGCCAGGTAACGTCCGTCGAGGAAGCCCTCGGGCGCCATGCTGCCCAGCATCTTCAGCTGGTCGTCGTCCACGAACAGCGTGAGGTCGCCGGCACGTTCGAAATCCACCTGCGCGGTGAAAAAGGTCGCGCTCGCCACCTTCTCCTCCTGCCCGCGCGCCTTCAGCAGCGCGAGCGTCGCCGCGAGCGTGGTGCCCGCGACGCAATAACCCACCGTATGCACCGCCGGCACGTCCAGCAGGCTGCGTACCGTGTCGATCGCGTCCACCTGCGCGGCGACGTAATGATCCCACTCGACATGGCCCATCGTCGCGTCGGCCGACTTCCACGACACCACGAACACGGTGATGCCCTGCTCCACCGCCCAGCGGATGAAGCTCTTCTCCGGCGTCAGGTCGAGAATGTAGAAGCGGTTGATCCAGGGCGGGAAGATCACCAGCGGCGTGGCCAGTACCTTCTTCGTCGTCGGCGCATACTGGATCAGCTCGTACAGGTCGGTGCGCTTCACCACCTTGCCCGGCGTCGCCGCCAGGTTGCGCCCGAGCTCGAACGCGCTGCGATCGGTATGCGTCAGCTGGCCGCTGGTGATGTCCGCCAGCATGTGTTGCAGGCCCTTGAGCAGGTTCTCGCCGCGCGTCTCGATCGTGCGCTGCAGCACTTCCGGGTTGGTCGCCGGGAAGTTCGACGGGCTGACCGCATCCAGGAACCCCTTGGCGGCGAAGCGCAGCTGCTCCTTCTGCCTGGGGTCGAGCCCCTCCACCGCCTCCACGCCCTGCTGGATATGATCGGCGAGCAGGAAATAGCTCTGGCGGATCCAGTCGAACACCGGATGCTCGCTCCAGGCCGGGTCGCGGAACCGCTTGTCCTTCGCTTGCTCGGGCGACAGCGCGGGGCGCTCCGCCTGCGGATCGAGAAAGCGGTGCCACAGGGTCACGCTGTCTTCCCAGAACCGTTCGGCGCGCTTCAGCGTGGCGGGATCGTTGAAGCCCGGAAGGACAGGGAGGACGGAGGGCGACGTCTCCATCGCCTCCAGCCCCTGTTCCAGCATCATCTGCTGCGCGCGGCCGAGCACCCAGGTCCAATGCTGGAGGTCGGCCAGCGTCGGCGGCTCCGGCGATTGCGTGGCCATGGCGTCTCTCTCCCGTTTGCGCCCGGTTTACCGGTCGCCCCCGTCCCATGCCAGCGAAAGCTGGGGGTAGCCCCAAGTTAAGCTGTGGGTGACGCCCCGCGTTGTTTGCGCGTACAACGCCCGCCCCACCGGAAGCGAAAGCGAGGATCATGTCCGACTTCTACCGCATCAAGCGACTGCCGCCCTATGTCATCGCCGAGGTGAACGCGATGCGGGCCGCGGCGCGCAGCGGGGGGGAGGACATCATCGACCTGGGCATGGGCAACCCCGATCTGCCCCCGCCGGCGCACGTGATCGACAAGCTGGTGGAGGTCGCGCGCAAGCCCGACGCGCACGGCTATTCGCAGTCCAAGGGCATTCCCGGCCTGCGCCGCGCCCAGGCCAATTACTATGCCCGCCGCTTCGGCGTGGAGGTCGATCCCGAAACGGAGGTCGTGGTAACCATGGGCTCCAAGGAAGGGCTCGCGAGCCTCGCCACCGCGATCACGGAGCCGGGCGACGTGATCCTGGCGCCCAACCCCTCCTACCCGATCCACACCTTCGGCTTCATCATCGCCGGCGCGACGATCCGCGCGGTGCCGACGACGCCCGACGAGCGCTATTGGGAAAGCCTGGAGCGCGCCATGGCCTTCACCGTGCCGCGCCCCTCAATCCTCGTCGTCAACTATCCGTCCAACCCCACCGCCGAAACGGTGGACCTGGCCTTTTACGAGCGGCTGGTCGCCTGGGCGCGCGAGAACAAGGTGTGGGTGATTTCCGACCTCGCCTATTCCGAGCTCTATTACGACGGCAAACCGACCGTCTCGATCCTGCAGGTGCCCGGCGCCAAGGACGTGGCGATCGAGTTCACGTCGCTGTCCAAGACCTATTCCATGGCCGGCTGGCGGATGGGCTTCGCGGTCGGCAACAGGACGCTGATCGCGGCGATGACGCGGGTGAAGTCGTATCTCGACTACGGCGCCTTTACCCCGATCCAGGCCGCCGCGGTCGCCGCGCTGAACGGGCCGCAGGATATCGTCGAGCAGAACCGCCAGCTCTACCACAAGCGCCGCGACGTGCTGGTGGAAAGCTTCGGCCGTGCCGGCTGGGACATCCCCTCCCCGCCCGCCTCCATGTTCGCCTGGGCCCCGCTGCCGCCGGCGCTGGCGCATCTGGGATCGCTGGAATTCTCCAAGCAGCTCCTCACCCATGCCAAGGTCGCGGTCGCGCCGGGCGTCGGATACGGCGAGAACGGCGAGGGCTTCGTGCGCATCGCCATGGTGGAGAACGAGCACCGCATCCGCCAGGCCGCGCGCAACGTGAAGAAATATCTCCAGTCCATGGGGGTCAACACGCCGTCCGTTCTTTCCGGCACGAAGACCGCCTGACGCGTGCACATCGATCCGCTGTATTCGGTCGCCGGCGTGCTGGTCGGCATGCTGGTCGGGCTGACCGGCGTGGGCGGCGGGTCGCTGATGACGCCGCTGCTGGTGCTGGCGTTCGGCTTCCATCCCGCCACCGCGGTGGGCACCGACCTGCTCTATGCGTCCGCCACCAAGGTGGTGGGAACGGGGGTGCATGGCTGGCGCGGCTCGGTGGACTGGCGGGTGGTGCGGCGGCTCGCGACCGGCAGCATCCCGGCCACCCTGCTGACGCTTCTTGTGCTGAGCAAGGTGGGCGTGCGCTCGCCGAGCCTCGACCATGCGATCAACGCCGCGCTCGGCTCCGCGTTGGTGCTGACGGGCGCCGCGACCTTCTTTCGCGCGCGCATCGTCGCCCGGCTCCAGCATCATTTCACCGCAGCCAGCGAGCGGCGCATCGCCCGGCTGACCGGCGTGCTCGGCGCGACCTTGGGCGTGCTGGTCACGCTGACCTCGGTGGGGGCCGGGGCGCTGGGCATGACGGCGCTCCTCGTCCTCTACCCGCGCGCGCCGATCGCCCGGCTGGTGGGCTCGGACATCGCCCATGCCGTGCCGCTCACGCTGGTCGCCGGCCTCGGCCATCTTGCGCTGGGATCGGTGGACGCGGGGCTGCTGGTGTCGCTGCTGCTCGGCTCGGTCCCCGGCGTGATCGGCGGCAGCCTGCTGGCGACCCGCGTCTCCGAACGCGTGCTCGGCCCGGTCCTGGCCGCCACTCTGGTGGTGGTCGGCGCCAAACTGCTGCTGTAGAGCCCGTCTCCATCGCTTTTCGTGGAGATCCCCGCATGACCGACCGCATCGACCGCGCCCTGGAGGAACTGGGCCTTTCCCTGCCGGAGGCCGCCGCCCCGATCGCCGCCTATGTGCCGGTGGTGGAAGCCGGCGGGATGCTGCACGTGTCCGGCCAGCTGCCCTTTCACGACGGCCAGGTGATGACCGGGCGGCTGGGCGACAACCAGGACCTGCATTTCGGCGTCGCCGCGGCGGAGGCGTGCGCACTGATGCTGGTGGCGCAGCTCAGCAAGGCGCTGGACGGCCGGCTGGAGCGGATCGAGCGGATCGTGAAGCTCGGCGTGTTCGTCGCCTCCGCGCCCGATTTCACCGATCAGCCCAAGGTGGCGAACGGCGCTTCCGAGCTGATGGTGAAGCTGTTCGGCGATGCCGGCCGCCATGCCCGCTCCGCCGTGGGCGTCTCCGCGCTGCCGCTCGGCGCGGCGGTGGAAGTGGACGCGGTGGTCAAGCTGATCGACTGATCGGACGGGAGTGGCCCTTGGCCGCTCCCCTTCCGCGCCCTAGATGGGCGACGTGACTTCCATCACTGCCCGCCTCGCCGATGGCGTTCGCGCGATCCCGGCCGCCGACTGGGACGCGTGCGCCGGATCGCGCAATCCGTTTCTCAGCCACGCCTTTCTCTCGATCCTGGAGGAATCCGGCAGCGCCACCGCGCGTGCCGGCTGGCAGCCGATCCCGATCGTGGTCGAGGATGCGGACGGGCGGCCGGCCGCGATCGCTCCGGCCTATGCCAAGAGCCACAGCCAGGGCGAATATGTGTTCGACCATGGCTGGGCCGACGCCTGGCAGCGCGCGGGCGGGGAATATTACCCGAAGCTGCAGATCGCGGTGCCCTTCACGCCCGTGCCCGGGCCCCGGCTGCTGCTGCGCGACGACAGCCTCGCCGCGGCGCTGATCGCGGGGATCGAGGCGGTGACCGACCAGCATGGCCTGTCCTCCGCCCACGCCACCTTCGTCGCGCCCGGCCAATTGCCGGCGTTCGAGGCGGCGGGATGGCTGATCCGCGAAGGTACGCAGTTCCACTGGCGCAATGACGGCTATGCCGGGTTCGACGATTTCCTGGCCGCGCTGGCCAGCCGCAAGCGCAAGGCCATCCGCAAGGAACGCGCCGACGCGGTGGAGGGGCTGACGGTGCGCCACCTGTCCGGCGCCGACATCACCGAGGCGGACTGGGACGCCTTCTGGACCTTCTACCAGGACACGGGCAGCCGCAAATGGGGCCGGCCGTACCTGACCCGCGCCTTCTTCTCGCTGCTGGGCGAGCGGATGGCCGACAAGGTGCTGCTGATCCTGGCCGAACGCGACGGGCAGCCCATCGCCGGCGCGCTCAACCTCCTCGGCGCCGACACGCTGTACGGCCGCTATTGGGGCTGCACGGAGGAGGTGCCGTTCCTCCATTTCGAGCTGTGCTATTACCAGGCGATCGATGCCGCGATCGCGCGCGGCCTGACTTTCGTGGAGGCGGGGGCGCAGGGCGAGCACAAGCTGGCGCGCGGCTATGCCCCGGTGCCGACCTGGTCGGCGCATTACATCCCGGACCCGAACTTCCGTCGCGCCGTGGCCGAGTTCCTGGCGCGCGAGCGGGAGTCGGTGGAAGCGGACCAGGCCTATCTGGAAGAATTCACGCCGTTTCGGCGAGGCTGAGGCCGCAGCCCGGCCGGCCTGCGTCAGCAGCCGGCCTCGCCCGGCCGCCGGCAGCATCGCTGCCCAAGCGACGTTGGCTTTGCCGCCGGCGCGTTCGCCCGCGCTCAGATCCCGAAATTCTTCCACGGGCGATGGGGCAGGCGCAGTTCCTCGTCGCTGATCTGCGGCCCCGGCCGGTCATGCTCCACCCGGTAGAGCACGCTGGTGCCGTCCCGCCACAGCTCCGTCAGCCCGGCGGTCAGCTTTGGGTCGTAGCGCGGCGGCTCGATCAGCCAGACATAGTCGAAGGCGTCGCGCGGGAACCGCGCCAGCGCGCGATTGATTGGGCGCCACCATTCGCGCGGGCACCGCACCGCCGTCACCAGTTCGGACGGATCGTGCTGAAAGCCGCCCGCCGGCCGGTAGCGCGTGGTCAGGAGCTGCGCGCCCGCCATGGACCATTGGTCGTTCGAATAGGCCACCCGGCGGACGAGGGCCATCGCGGGCAGGTGCTCGAGCCGCGACATGGTCCATTGCGTGTGGCAGCTTTCGCCCACGAAGCTGACCAGCCGCGCGCCTTCGGGCACATGGTCCAGCGCGGCGAGGTTGCGCTGATATGCACGGTCGTACAGCCAGAAGCTGGTGGTGGTCGCCGCCATGCGCACGGCAAAAAACGAGAAGCCCGCCAACGCCAGCAGCGCCGCACCGCGCAGGGACATGCCCGCGCGCGGCCGGATCGCGATCACCGCGATGGCCACCATGAACGGCGCCAGGCGCATGTCGGCATAAGCGGAGCCGAACACGATGCGCGGCAACAGGATGAACACCGCCAGCAGGAAGAGCGCCGACAGGCCCAGGTTGCGCGAATATTCGATCCTGGGGTCGCGAAAGCCCCTGAACAGGATCAGGAACAGGATCGCGGCGCAGGCGATGTCGAACGCCTGCCACCGATCGCGCAGGATCATGGTCAGCCACGCCATCTTGCCCTGCCAGTTGAAATAGTCCGCGGTCTGCCCGGAAACATGCTCGCCCGAGCGCCACAGCACCATCAGCACCATCGGCAGCGCCAGCGGCAGACAGCCCAGCCCCGCGCGCACCCAGCTTTCGAACCAATGGCCGCTCTGCCGGTCCTTGCGGATGTCGTGCTGGCGGATCATCTCGGCCGAGAAGGCCAGCACGCCCAGCACGCCCCAGCCGAACGTGTGGCACACCCACAGCGCGCAGGAGACCGGCAGGAAGATCGCGGCCCGCAGCCCGATGCGCCCCTGCCGCGCCAGGCGCAGCCACAGCGCGAACAGGTTGAGCGCGAAGCCCATCGAGAGCGCGAAGTTGATGAAGCCGAAATGCAGCGGGAAGCTGTAGGCGATCGGCAGCGCGAACAGGGCGGTCGCCGGAATGCGGCCATGCACCTCGCGCGCGATCCACAACAGGCCGGTGACGATCATCGCCGGGATCGAGATCACGATCAGCTTGACGGCCAGTTCCAGGCCGAACACCGGCGCCAGCGGCTCGATCAGGAGGTCGATGCCGAGGTTGCCGATCAGCTGCCAGCGGAAATCGTACCAGTCCTTCAGCCAGGGATATTGGTCGAGCGACAGCTGCACGCGGTAGCGGCCCATATGGCCGGGCAGGTCGACGAGCGGCGGGATCTCCGGCTTGAGCAGCGGCACGATCGCCAGCAATGCGCACAAGGCGACGAACCAGCGCGTCTGCCACCAGTGAAGCTGTTCCCCCTGCATCCGCAGCGCCTTACCGCGCCCCGGTCCGCCGCGACAAGCCGGCTTGCACCGCGAATAGTCGCATTTGCGTGCCCGTGTCCGGCAGCGGCCGCAGCCAACCGGGCGCATTTCCCTCGCGCAGCCGCGTCGCCAGCGCGGCAGCGGGCAGCCGGCCGAGTTCGTCGAAGCTGTCCGCGCAGATCGCGACATGGGTGACGTGCCATTGCCCCGCGATCCCGCGCGCGTCCCCGTCCAGGAAGAAGCGGTACACCGCGTTGTTGCCAGCGTTGTTGCGGTGATAGGGCGCGCCGACCACCGCCAGGCGGCTGCCCGCCAGCGCATAGGCGCCAAGGTCGAGCGGCGCGAGCAATGTCCCCGCCCCCAGCCGGTGGAGCGCCGCCAGGGCCTCGGGCGAGGTGCATCCCGGCCGCGCCGCATCCACCGCCACCGGCGTCGCCCTGGCACCACGCGCGGGGGCGGGCACCACTGCCTGGGCGGCGATCGGGTAGAGCATGCCGGCCGAGCCGAGCCAGGCGGCGGCCATCCAGGCCGATCCCTTCGCCCGCGCCGCGGCGATCGCGGCGGCCAGTGCGGGCGCGGCCAGCAGCGCGCCGGCATAGGCGCCGCGCAACTGCGCGAGCGTCAAGGCCGCGCAGGCGATCTGCACGATCAGCAGCACGCCCCAGCGCGCGTCCCGCGTCCGCCGCCACTGCCACGCCCCGGCCGCGATCCCCGCCACCATCACGCCGGCATAGCCGATCGCCACGTCCAGCGGCGCCGACAGCAGCGGCTGCGCCTCCCCGACCCGCACCAGCCAGAGCTTCGCCAGCAGCGGGTCCACCGCGCCATAAGGAGCCAGGCACAGGGCCGATCCGTGCAGCACGCCCCAGCCGATCAGGCCGCAGACAATCGCCGCCAACCCGATCCGCGAGGCCGGACGCACCACGTCGCGCGCCGCCAGTGCGAGCAGAATGGGCGCAAACGCCCCGATCTGCGCACCGCGCCACGCGGTCGCGGTGAAGCCGTCGCACGCCGGATAGGTCCATTGCCAGGTGCGAAACACAATGCTGGCGGCGAGCAATCCGCTGCCCAGCGCGATGCCGAAGCCCATCAGCCGGTCCTCCGCGCCCGACCGGGCGCGCAGCCAGTCGATCGCCATGGCCACGCCTGCCGCCGCGATCAGCGGTGCGGTTTCGAGGCCAACCACCAGGCTGGCGGTTGCCGCAAAGCCGGCGTGGAGCCCTCGCCCGATCGTCGGCGGGGTCACCGACGTGCGGAGAACGACCAGCAACAGCACGCATTGCAGCCCGTGATGGTCGATGCGGCCGGGCAGGAACAGCGTGGTGGCCGGATAGGCGATCGCCGCCACCACCAGCGCGGTGCGCGCGATCGCACCACCGCCAAGGGTCCGCGCGATCGTCGCCACCAGGGCCAGCGCGGCGAACAGCAGCAGGGCCGGCCAGGCGATCACGGCCACGACCTGCGCGGCATGGCCGCCGATCAGCGGCCGCAACAGGACGATGATGGCCGCGGGTACGAGGTCCGGCAGCCGCGACCAGTGCATCGCCAGCCCGCCGCCCAGACGATGCTGGGAGAGGTCGGCAAAGGCCTGCCCGCCCAGCCAGTCGCGGATCTGCTGCAGCCGCACCGCATCGTCGGTGTCCGGCAGGCGCAGCGCCGCAAGATTGTGCCCGTCGCGAAAGGCCCAGACGAGGCACAACAGACAGGCAAGCGCCAGCGCGGCGACGACGTCCCCCTTCTGCTCCCGCGCCAGGCTCAGGCCGCTCATCCGGCGGGCCTAGCAGCGGGCAGTTAAGGAGCAGTTTGCAACCGCATCGTCACCCCGTCGCCCCCGGACCACCTCCGGCGCAACGGCGATGGGATCACCCCTCGCGGCGGCCCAGCAGGCGCAGGCGCAGCGCGTTCAGCTTGATAAAGCCGGCCGCATCGCGCTGGTCATAGGCGCCCTGATCGTCCTCGAAGGTGACGACCTTCTCCGAATAAAGCGAATATGGGCTCTTGCGGCCGGTGACGATCACCGAGCCCTTGTACAGCTTCAGCCGAACGGTGCCGGTCACCTTCTCCTGGCTGTGGTCGATCGCGGCCTGCAGCATCTCGCGCTCGGGCGAGAACCAGAAGCCGTTGTAGATCAGCTCGGCATAACGCGGCGCCAGCTCGTCCTTCAGGTGCGCGGCGCCGCGATCCAGCGTCAGCTGCTCGATCCCGCGATGCGCCAGATGGTAGATCGTGCCGCCCGGCGTCTCGTACATGCCGCGGCTCTTCATGCCGACGAAGCGGTTCTCGACCAGGTCGAGCCGGCCGATGCCGTGCTTGCGGCCGAGCTCGTTGAGCGCGGTCAAGAGCGTCGCCGGGCTCATGCCTTCCCCGTTCAGCGCCACGCCGTCGCCGCGCTCGAAATCGATGGTGATCGTCTCGGGCTGGTCCGGGGCGTCCTCCGGGTTCACCGTGCGCGAATAGACATAATCGGGCACCTCCTCCCACGGATCCTCCAGCACCTTGCCCTCGCTGGAGGTGTGCAGGAGGTTCGCATCGGTGGAAAAGGGCGATTCGCCGCGCTTGTCCCTGGGCACCGGGATCTGGTGCGCTTCGGCATATTCGATCAGCCGGGTGCGGCTGGTCAGATCCCACTCGCGCCACGGCGCGATCACCTTGATGTCCGGGTTGAGCGCATAATAGCCGAGTTCGAAGCGGACCTGGTCGTTGCCCTTGCCCGTCGCGCCGTGGCTCACCGCATCGGCGCCCACTGCCCTCGCAATCTCGATCTGGCGCTTGGCGATCAGCGGCCGGGCGATGGAGGTGCCGAGCAGGTACAGCCCCTCGTAGAGGGCGTTGGCGCGCATCATCGGGAACACGTAGTCGCGGACGAACTCCTCGCGCAGGTCGTCGATGAAGATATGCTCGGGCTTCACCCCCATCAGTTCGGCCTTGGCGCGCGCCGGCTCCAGCTCCTCGCCCTGGCCGAGGTCCGCGGTGAAGGTGACGACCTCGCAATTGTAGGTCTCGCGCAGCCACTTCAGGATCACGCTGGTGTCGAGGCCACCGGAATAGGCAAGGACGACACGGTTGATCTGATCGCTCACTGGCGAGGCTTCCTTCAACGGGGAGGAGGGGAATGGCGCGCCCGTAGTCCGCCCGGGCCTTGTGTGCAACCACTGGCGTTCAGTGCCCGTTTAGCGGCACTCGCCTAATCGGCCGATCCTGGATTTTCGGAGTATCTCCCATGCGCCCGCTGTTTCTTGCCCTTGCCGCCCTGCCCCTGATCGCCTCGCCCGCGCTTGCGCAGAAGAAGCCGGGTGCGAAGACGAGCGCGGCAGTCAGCCCGGCTGTGCAGGCGGAGTTCAAGAAGTCCGACACCAACAAGGACGGCTTTCTCAGCCGAACCGAGGTGGAGAGCCGCGTCGACCACATGGGCGCGCAGGGCAAGCAGTTCGGGCCCGGCATGGCCAAGGAACTGGCCGCCACCTGGTTCACCCGCGCCGATGCCAACAAGGACGGCAAGATCTCCATGTCCGAGATGCAGAAGCTGCTGCGCGCCACCGCGGCCAAATATGACACCAACGGCGACGGCGTGGTCAGCATGGAGGAGCGCGCCGCCGCCCGCGCCGCCGCCATCGCCGAAACGCGCGGCAACAAGCCGGTGAGCGGGCCGACGCGGTAAGCGGCTCTGCCGTTCGGCGCTCCCGCGCCGGCGGGAGAACCGGGAGGTTACCCCCTGAGTGCGCGTTCGCCCTCGATCATGTAGTCGCGGGTCAGCGGCAAGGCCGTGCGGTCGCGCGCGAACTGGATCTGGAAGTTCACCAGCGTGCCGTTCATGAACGAAACGTACGCCCCGGCCAGGTAGAAGGTCCACAACCGGAAGAACCGCTCGTCATAGAGCGCGACGATCGCGTCATGCGCGGCCACGGTGCGGTCGTACCAGGCCTTCAGCGTATAGGCGTAATGCAGCCGCAGCACTTCCACGTCCGTCACGAACCAGCGGATGAAGTTGTTGGCTTCCAGCGTTTCCGACAAGGACGGGATATAGCCGCCGGGAAAGATGTACTTGTCGGTGAACTTGTCGGTGAAGTCGGGCCCGTCGGCGCGGCCGATCGTGTGCAGCAGCATCACGCCGGTGGGGGTCAGCAGGTCGCGGCACTTGGCGAGATAGGTGCGGAAATTGGCGGCGCCGACATGCTCGAACATGCCGACGGAGACGATGCGGTCGAACGTGCCCGTCAGGTTGCGATAGTCGATCAGCTCGAAGCGCACCTTGTCCGCGACGCCCGCTTCCTGCGCCCGGCGCCGGGCGACCTTCAGCTGCTCCTCCGACAGGGTGATGCCGAGAACCTCGGCACCCGTCTTGGCATGGATGTAGAGCGCCATGCCGCCCCATCCACAGCCGATGTCGAGCACGCGCATGCCGGGCTCGATCGCCAGCTTGGCGACGATGTGCGCCTTTTTGTCTCCTTGCGCCTGCTCCAGGCTGTTGGCCGGATCGGTGTAATAAGCGCAGCTGTATTGCTTGTCGGCGTCCAGGAACAGGTCGTACAAACGGTCGGACAGGTCGTAATGATGCGCGACGTTGCGCTTCGAACGGGCGAGCTTGTTGCCGGTCAGGAACTTGTGGCGGAACTTGCCCATGACGCGGCGCCAGGGCTTGGCGGCCAGCGCGTTGCGGCCGTTTTCCCAGCGCGAGTTGGCGGTGGCGAGCATCAGCAGGTCGAGGATGTCGCCCTGCTCGATCGTCAGCCGGCCGTCCATGAACGCCTCGGCCACGCCCAGCCCGGGGTCGGCGACGATCGCCCGGTAGACGGCGGTCTCGTGGATGGTGAAGGCCACCGGCTTCAGGTCCGGATCGGGCGTGCCGAACGTGGCGATGCTGCCATCCGGCTTGGTGAGAGAGAGCTGGCCACGCTTGATGGCGCGGCTGAGGAACATGTCGATCAGCGCCATGCGCGGCAGCTAGCAACCCGGGCCGGTCGTTTCCAGTGCGTACCGGCGACGCACGCGTGATTGCAGCGCGCGTTCAGATGCCGGCATACCAGTCGTAGTCGACGTTATCCTCCCAATAGCCGCCCTTGCCCCTGCCGATGCCGGCAAGGCTGGCCACCGCGTCGATGCGCATCAGATATTTGGCGTGCTTGTAGCCGAGCTGCCGCTCCACCCGCAGGCGCAGCGGCGCGCCATGGCCGACGTCCAGCCAGCGGTCGTTGAGCGCATAGGCAAGGATCGTCTGGGGGTGGAATGCGTCCACCATGTCGATCGACTCGTAATAAGGCTCGCCGCGGTACAGGTCGGCGCAGGTGAACACGATGAAGCGCGCGTCCGTCCGCACGCCCGCCGCCTTCAGCACGCTGCCCAAAGTCGGCCCCTGCCATTTGCCGATCGCGCTCCACCCTTCCACGCAATCGTGCCGGGTGATCTGCGCCCGCTGCGGAAAGGCGCGCAGGTCGTCCATCGAGAGCGTCAGCGGCCGCGCGACCAGCCCGTTCACCGCCAGTCGCCAGTCGGCGAAGCGGTTCGCCGCCAGCGCCTGGTAGGCCGGCGTGCCCGGATCGCGCGTGCCGTTGGTGCGGAACACGGGGGACATCTGGTCGGCGCGGAACTCGAGCGCGAGCGCGGCGCGGTTCGTCAGCGCGCGCTGCAGGCCCTGGTTCATCTTCTCGCCGGAAAACAGGATGGTGCGGCCGGCCGGAGTGGCGGCGATCCGGTCGCATCCCGCCAGCAGGGCGAGCCCTCCCGTTCCGATCAGGCTGCGGCGCGAAAGGATCATTCCGGCACCCGCCACCAGCCGGTCACCATGGAGCGCACCTCGTTCCAGCTGCCCGCCAGGATCACCAGCGCAAGATGCACCACGGTGAAGCCGGTGATCGCCGCCGCGCACAGGAAGTGGATCGAGCGCGCCGATTGCCGCCCGCCCAGCAGGTCGAGCAGCCAGGGCCAGGCCGCATCCATGTTTGGCGACATGGCAAGGCCGGTCAGGATCATCAGCGGGAGCAGGACAAAGAGAACCGCGACATAGGAGAGCTTCTGGAAGATGTTGTACGCCCGCGGATCGGCGGGATCGTGGAAGCGCAGCGCCCAATGCTCCCGCACGTCATGCCACAGCATCCGCGGCGACAGCTCCCGCGCGCGCACCGTCAGGTCGCGGCGGAAGTGCCGGTTGGCGAGGCTCGCCGCCATGTACGCCAGCAGCCCGAAGCCGAGCACGAGCGCGAACAGCAGGTGCCAGCGCCGCGCGATCGCCAGGTTGTAGCTGGCCGGAATGGTGATCCAGCCGGGCCAGCGCGGGGTGGACAGCCACGGCCGGTCGAAATTGGCGCCATATGCGCCCCAATAGAGATGCGGATGCGCGTTGAGGATCATCAGCCCCGATCCGATCAGCACGATGATCGCCACCGCGTTCACCCAATGCCACAGCCGGGTCGTCAGGCGGTGGCGCTTGATGAGGGTGCCGGGCGGCGTCTCCATGCCGCGCACCCTAGCAGCGCCGGCCCCGCGGCGGTAGGTCTGGCGCCATGCACTTCTACGAGCCCCGCCACGGCCACCGGCTTCCCCACGATCCGCTCAACGCCATCGTCGCGCCGCGCCCGATCGGCTGGATCAGCACGCTCTCGGCGGCCTGCACGCGCAACCTTGCGCCCTATTCCTTCTTCAGCCTGTTCTCCTACACGCCGCCGATCGTCGGCTTTTCCTCGCTCGGGTGGAAGCATTCGGTGGCGAACATCGCGGAAACGGGCGAGTTCGTGTGGAATCTCGTCACCCGCGACCTGGCCGAGCCGATGAACGCCACGGCGACCATGCGCGCGGTGGACGAGTTCGCCGCGGCGAACCTCGAGGCGGCGCCCTCCACGCTGGTGGCGCCGCCGCGCGTCGCGGCTGCGCGCGCCGCGTTCGAATGCCGGCTCAGCCAGATGGTGCAGCTCACCGATGCGAGCGGCACCGAGTTGCCGCAATGGCTGGTGCTGGGCGAGGTGATCGGCATCCATCTCGACGAGGAGCTGCTGGAGAACGGCGTGTTCCAGACCGCCCGCGCCCGCCCGGTGACGCGGGGCGGCGGGCCGGCCGACTATTTCGAGATCACCGCCGACGCCCTGTTCCGCATGCGACGGCCGGCATAGGCGGCACCATGGTCGTCATCGGCTGCCTGTTCCTGGTCATCCTGCCGATCGTCGGGCTCGCGCTGGGCGGCTGGCTGGGCGGGCCGTCGGGCGCGCGCTGGGGCGCCGGGATCGGGCTGGGGGCGGCGCTGATCGTCTGCGGGCTGTCGGGCTATGCGCTCGCGCGGGTCGCCCGCCGCCGCTAGCCGTAGGCGCGGGCGAAGAACACGGCGGTGGTCGCCGCCGTCACCAGCAACGTCCAGGCGCGCACCGCGCCCGGCGGCAGCCGCCGTCCGACCTGCGCGCCGAACCAGCCGCCGATCGCGCCGCCGACCAGCATCGGCACCGCGGCAGGCCAGCGAACAAAGCCGCCCAGCACGAACACGACCGCCGCCGCGGCATTGGCGGTGGCGAGCAGGATCGTGCGCGGCGCGAACATCTGGCGCGGCGAGACGGCGGCCAGCAACCCGAACACCGCCGTCATCATCAGCCCGATGCCGCCCCCGAAATAACCCCCATAGACGCCCAGCAGCGCCTGCGCCGCGACCAGCGCCCTGGGGCCGATCGTCATCCGCGCATGGAGCCACGCCGATGCCTGCAACCCGAATGCCAGCGCCACCAGCGCGAACAGCAGGAGCCAGGGGATCACCAGGTCGAACACCCGCGTCGGCGTGACCACCAGCAGCACGCTGCCGGCCAGGCCGCCGACAAAGGTGATGCCCATCAGCACGGACAGGGGCACGCGCCCGACCGGCCCGGCCTCGTCGCGAAAGGCAAGCGCGCTGGCCGCCGCCCCCGGCAGCAGCGCAACGTTGGAGGTGGCGTTGGCGATGTTGGCCGGCAGGCCGATGGCGATCAGCGCCGGCAGGGTCGCAAAGGTGCCGCCGCCCGCCAGCGCGTTCATCGCCCCGCCGACCAGGCCGGCGGCGAACGGGAGCAGGAAGGAAGAAAGGGAGCCCATGCACCGGCCATCGCCTGTGGTCGCGCGCTTGTCGAGGCGCATGGCCCGCAAAAGGCGCATTTGCCGCGCGTTCGCGGCGCGGCGGTGGCAAGCTTCTGTAAAGCTTCGCCCTTTTAGATGGCGCGCGGGGGCCGAGGAAGCGAGGCGACGATGATTCGCAAGGGTTTGATGGCGGCTCCGGCCCTGCTGGCGCTCGGCGCCTGCGGCGGCGGCGACGGATCGGGAGGCGGCTCCTCCGGCGTGAACGTGGTGACGACGCCGCCGGCGGCAGCGCCCTCGCCCACTGCCACCACGACGCCCACGCCCTCGCCCACGGCAACCGCGACGCCGACACCCACGCCGGTGGGCACGCCGACGCCCGCGCCCGCCGGCTTTTCCGCGCAGGTCGCCGCGCTCTACGACGTCGCGCCCGATCCCGCGAACTGCCGCGCCGGCACGCTGAAGGCCTCGGTGAAGGCGGACGCGCTTGCCCGGCTCAACGCCATCCGCGCGCTGCACAATCTTTCCCCCGTCACCTATTCCGATGCCGAGGATGCGCAGGAAGCCGAATCGTCGCTGATGCAGGCGGTGAACCGCACGCTCAGCCACACGCCGCCGACCAGCTGGACCTGCTACTCCCCGGCGGGCGCCGCGGCGGCGGGCGCGAGCAACCTGATCGGCGGCTGGGGCAATGGCCTGGGCTATTCCACCGAGGACGATTACATGGCCACCTGGCTGAACGAGGGCGGCAGCGCCTCGATCGGCCACCGCCGCTGGCTGCTCAGCCCGTTTCTCGGCAAAATCTCGTACGGCCGCGTCGCCTATCAGAGCGCGAGCGGCGACCGGGTGAGCACCGCGTCGCTCCGGGTGTTCAACTTCGCCGCGGCACCGCCGCTGCCCGGCAGCGTGCCGAGCTTTGTCGCCTATCCGTTCAACGACTATCCGCAGCGTTACTTCCGCCCCGGCGACTATCTGTCGTTCAGCGCGGTTCCGTATGGCGGCGGCAGCTTCGGCGCGAACGCCAATGTCAGCTTCGCCCGCGCGACGATCACCGTCACCGGTCCATCCGGCGCGCTGCCGGTCACGGACGTGAGCTACGACAATGGCGGCTATGGCGTGGCCAACAGCGTGCAGTGGCGGGTGACGGGGCTTGCCCTCGGCACCAGCTACACCGTGCGGATCAGCGGCGTCACCGGCACCGCGCAGGCCGAGTACAGCTACACGTTCCGGATCAGCTGAGGCTCCGGGTCGACCTGTTCCCCGGCGAAGGCCGGGGTCCAGTTGAGAAGGCTGTTGTTGGCTGCCGCTGCGCTCCGTCCGCTCGGACATGCCAACTGGACCCCGGCCTCCGCCGGGGAACAGATCGGGTCAGCCGAGCGCGGCCTGCTTCTCCGCCGCCAGCCGATCGAGTTCGGCGCGCGATTTCTTCTCCGCGGCGGTCTTCAGCTGGCCACAGGCGGCGTCGATGTCGCGCCCGCGCGGGGTGCGGATCGGCGCGGAATAGCCGGCCTCGAAGATGATCTCGGAAAAGGCCCGGATGCGATCGGGCGTGGAGCATTCGTAGGGCGCACCGGGCCAGGGATTGAACGGAATGAGGTTCACCTTGGCCGGCAGCCTGTATTTCCTGATGAGCCGCACGAGCTCGCGCGCTTCGTCGTCGGAATCGTTCTTGTCGCGCAGCATCACATATTCGAAGGTGATCCGCCGGGCGTTGTTGGCGCCGGGATAATCGGCGCAGGCCTGCAACAGCTCCTCGATGCCGTATTTCTTGTTCAAGGGCACGATCTCGTCACGCACGTCCTTGGTCACCGCGTGCAGCGAGACGGCGAGGTTCACGCCGATCTCCTCGCCCGCGCGCGCCATCATCGGCACCACGCCCGAGGTGGACAGCGTGATGCGCCGCTTCGACAGCGCCAGCCCGTCGCCGTCCATAACGATGCCGAGCGCGCCCTTCACATGGTCGAAATTGTACAACGGCTCGCCCATGCCCATCATCACGATGTTGGTGAGCATGCGGCCTTCCGGCTGGCTCGGCCATTCCCCCAGCGCATCGCGCGCGAGCATCACCTGGCCGACGATCTCGGCCGGCACCAGGTTGCGCACGAGGCGCATCGTGCCGGTATGGCAGAAGCGGCAGTTCAGCGTACAGCCGACCTGGCTGGAGACGCACAGGGTGCCGCGATCGGCGTCCGGGATGAAAACCATCTCGTAATCCTGGCCGTCGTCGGTGCGCAGCAGCCATTTGCGCGTGCCGTCCGACGAGACCTGCGCCTCCACCACTTCCGGGCGGCTGATCGCGAAGCGCTGCTCCAGCCAGGGGCGCAGCTGCTTGGAGATGTCGGTCATCAGCGCAAAGTCGGTGACGCCGCGATTGTAGATCCAGTGCCACAGCTGCTTGGCGCGCAGCTTGGCCTGTTTCGGCTCCAGCTGCGCCGTTTCGAGCGCCAGGCGCAGCTCCTCGCGCGTGAGGCCGAGCAGGTCGACACGGCCGTCCTTGCGCATCGGCAGGGCGCGCGGCACGGGCACGGGATCGATGTGCCCGGGAATGGGCATGGGAGCGGCAGCGGTGTCGAGCATGACCCGCATATAGCCGATTTCGCGGCCGATTTCCAGAACGGCACCGGATCGGCGGCCCGTATCGTCGTCATGTCGCATTGCAGCAATGCAACTTGCGCCAGTCTGACACACAAGGCCGCCATGGAAGCCCGCGACGCCCACCGCTCGCCGGGAGACGCCGCCGATGATCCGCACCGCCCTTTTCCCGCTGCTGCTCGCCTTTGCGCCGCTGTCGATCGCCGCCGCGCCGGAAACGCTGGACGACGGGTTCGAGCAGGCGCAGCTCGTCGGCACGCTGCAGCTCCAGGGCGAGCTGTTCCATGTGCAGGGCGTGGAGATGCGCGGCGACCGCATCTGGGTCACCTCCGTCGACAACCGGCAGCACCGCGGCTTTCTCCACGAATTCGACCGCGCCGGGCACTTCCTGCGCCGGCTGGAGCTGACCGACGGCGCCCGTTACCATCCCGGCGGCTTGTCGGTGGCGGGCGGGTCGATCTGGGTGCCGGTGGCCGAGATGCGGCCCGACAGCTCGGCCGTGCTGGTGGAGATCGACGCGCAGAGCCTGGAGGTGCGCCGGCGCATCCGCGTGGCGGACCATCTCGGCTGCGTGGCCGCGTCGGGCCGTCATCTGGTTGCCGCCAATTGGGACAGCCGCCAGTTCTACGTGCTGGACCTTGCCGACAAGGAGCCGCTGCGGATCGTGCCGAACCCGTCGCCGACGCGCTTTCAGGACATGAAGTTCGTCGGCGACCGGCTGGTGGCGGGCGGCTATGTCAGCTGGGTGAGCGGGGCGGTGGAATGGCTCGACTGGCCGACCCTGCGGGTGCGGCGCACGCTGCGCGCCGGCGCGGTCGGCCCGGTGCGCCCCTTCGGCCGCGGCGGACCATTGACCGGCGAGGGCATGGCCGTGAACGGGCGCGACCTGTACGTGCTGCCGGAGGACGGCCCCAGCCGCCTGTTCCACTTCCGGCTGGACGAAACGGCCTGACCTACTTCCCCAGCGCGCAGTTGAGCGCCGCTGCATCGATCGCGGTGGCGGCGCCCTTCAGCGCATAGACGTCGGCAAACGGCTTTCCGCTCGCGCCCAGCGTTTCCACGCTCATCGACCGGCCGGATCGCATGGCGGCGACGATCGCGCGGTCGGTGGCGGGATCGGGCGCCCAGGCGTCGGCACGCGCGGAGAGCAGTTCGAAGCGGCGATCGCCGATCGACAGCGTCACCTTGGCCTTCAGGTCGCGCGGACGGCTGAGCCGCAGGTACAGCTGGTTGCGCGCGCCGCCCGCCCAGGTGGCGATGCTGGCAAAGGGGCGCCCCTGCCGCTCCGGGTCCTGCCCGCGCGGCTCGGCCACGGCGAAGCAGCGGCGGGGGGCGGTGTCGGCGAACGCCGCCCAGCCGGCATGCACGCCCAGCGCCGTGCGCGCCGCCAGCAGCAGGAGCGCCGCGACGCTCACGCCGGCGCCCGTCCTTCTCCGAGATACGCAACGCTCTCGCAACCGTTTTCCACCAGCACGATCGAGCCCTGCGGCAGCCCGCCGGCGATCGGCGCGGCGAACTCCGGATGCATGTCCGCGCCCGTCATCAGCCCGCGCAGCACGCGGCTGGTGATGCCGTGGCTGATGACCAGCCGGTCGCCGGCGTCCGCGTCGGTGTCGGCCAGCCACCCGCCGAGCCGCGCGGCGATCTGCCGGTAGCGTTCGCCATCGGGCGATTCGCGCAGCAGGCCGGTGGGCGCGACCACCGCCTCCTGCCCCAGTTCCTCGAACAGCTGCGGATAATATCGCCCGCCCCAGCTGCCGGTGCCGATCTCCACCAGCCGCGCGTCCGTGCGCGCCCGGTGCCAGTCCAGCTCGAGATGCTCGGCGATCACCGCCAGCGTCTGCAGCGCGCGGCCGGTCGGCGAGGCCCACAGGGCCAGCGCCGGGCGCGCGCCGAGCAACGCGCGCAGCGCCCGCCCCATCTCGTCCGCCTGGGCAAAGCCGGCGCGCGTCAGCGGCGTGTGCGGATGGTCGCCCTGCAGACGCCGGGCGGCGTTGAACACGGTTTCGCCGTGCCGGGCGATGAAATCGCGTCCCTGGCGCATGATGCCGCTCCCCTTTCCCGCGCATTGTCGCGCGCCGCTGCTCTTTCAACCCGCTGTGGCCCAAAAACAACGGTTTTCAGTGTTTAGGTGAGGTTCATGCAACGCGCGCGGCTTTCGTCCATTGGCACGATCCCGGCCTTGGAGGCGCGGGAACGATTGATGGAGTTTTCTATGCGTAAGCTTGTTCTCACCGCCGCCTCGGCTGCCCTTGCGATCGGCCTTGCCGCGCCCGCCATGGCACAGGACGCGCAGGGCCCGTTCACCGGCGCCCGCGTCGAAGCCGTGCTCGGCTATGACAGCATCAGCGACGGCCACGACCAGAGCTCCAGCTCGTCGGACGGCGTCACCTATGGCGGCGCGTTCGGCTATGACTGGCAGGTCGGCCGCCTGATCGTCGGCGCCGAAGGCGAGATCACCGGTTCGACGACCGACACGCGCACGGACAACCTGATCGCCAACGGCGACAGCTACCGCATGGATGCCGGCCGCGACCTCTATGCCGGCGTGCGCGTCGGCGCGGCGATCTCGCCGGTGGCGATGGTCTATGCCAAGGGCGGCTACACCAACGCCCGCGTGGACGAGGAGTACCGCGTCGGCTCGACCCGCACCACGGGTCACACGGACCTTGACGGTTTCCGCATCGGCGCCGGGCTCGAGTACAAGACCAGCGCCAACACCTATGTGAAGGGCGAGTACCGCTATTCGAACTATTCGGGCGGCGACAACGTCTATGACGTGGACGTGGATCGCCACCAGGTGGTCGCCGGCGTGGGCCTTCGCTTCTGACGAGTCGCTCCGTTCGATCTGGTGGCGCCGTCTTTTCGGACAGCATCCCGGCGGCGCCACCGTTCGGAAACGGAGGAGAAAGGGGGTCGCGGCGCGCTTGCCGCGGCCCTTTTTTTCGTTCAGTTAAGTTCCTGGCAACTGCGTGCTCGCGAGAGACCGTCGGAAAGGGTTGGGGCCGGCGGCCCCCGGGGGATTTGACGAGATGAAGGCCACCATCGAACGCGCCACCTTGCTGAAGGCGCTCAGCCACGTTCAGTCCGTGGTGGAGCGGCGCAACACCATTCCCATCCTGTCCAACGTGCTGATCGAGGCCGGCGAAGGCTCCATCAAGCTGATGGCGACCGATCTCGACCTGCAGATCAACGAAGGCGTCGCCGCCGCGGTGGACCAGCCCGGCGCCACCACCGTTTCCGCGCACACCCTGTTCGACATCGCCCGCAAGCTGCCCGAAGGCGCGCAGGTGCAGCTGTCCGCCGCGGAAGGCCGCATGGCGATCGTCGCCGGTCGCGCGCGCTTTTCGCTCGGCACGCTGCCGCGCGACGACTTCCCGGTGATCGCCGAGGGCGAGCTGCCGACCCAGTTCGAGCTGCCGGCCGAGACGCTGAAGCAGATCATCGACAAGACCCGCTTCGCCATCTCCACCGAGGAGACGCGCTATTATCTCAACGGCATCTTCTTCCACGTCGCCGAGGGTGTGCTCAAGGCGGCGGCGACCGACGGGCACCGGCTGGCGCGCGTGACGGTGGACCAGCCGCAGGGCGCCGAAGGCATGCCGGACGTGATCGTGCCGCGCAAATGCGTCGCCGAGTTGCGCAAGCTGCTGGACGAGGTGGACGGCTCGGTCGGCGTGTCGCTGTCGGGGACCAAGATCCGCTTCGATCTCGGCCAGGCGGTGCTCACCTCCAAGCTGATCGACGGCACCTTCCCCGATTACAGCCGCGTGATCCCGACCGGCAACGACAAGATCCTGAAGATCGACCCGCGCTCGTTCGCCGAGGGGGTGGACCGCGTGTCGACCATCGCCACCGAGAAGACCCGCGCGGTGAAGATGGGCCTCGATCGCGACAAGATCACGCTGTCCGTGACCAGCCCGGAAAACGGCACCGCGGCGGAGGAAGTGCCCGGCGAGTACGTGTCCGCGCCGTTCGAGATCGGCTTCAACAGCCGCTATCTGCTGGACATCCTCGGCCAGCTGGAGGGCGATGCGGTGGAAGTGCACCTCGCCGATGCCGCCGCGCCCACGCTGATCCGCGAGAACGACAAGGCGCCCGCGCTGTACGTTCTCATGCCGATGCGGGTCTGACCGGCCCTGTCCTCCCCGGCACGAGGAGGGGGACCAGCCGCAGGCTGGTGGAGGGGCGGCTCCACGAACGACCCCGTTTGCGGCAACGCCCGTACACCTTCCCTTTTCAGGGGAGGATAAGCCCGCCGGTCCGGCTCACTCCACCCGCCGCTCGATCACGAGGCGGCGGGGATGGTTGATGTACGGGAACAGCCACGGCCCCTGCAGCATCGCCACCTGTCGCCAGCGGCCGGGTTGCTCGGTCTTGGGCGTGAAAGCGCGTACCTGTACCTGCCCGATCCGCGCGGGCGCCTTGGTGATGCGGTTGTTCACGCCGGCCAGGATCGCCGGAAAGGCGATGCGGTCGCGATTGGCGGGGTCGATGTGCAGCCGCGCGTCCGGATGCGCCTTCAGCCAGGGCAGGATCAGCCGCGCATCGCGCTGGCGGTCGGGGGACAGCAGGATGGTGAGGCCACCGCAGACCAGCACCAGCGCCAGCGCGATCTGCCGCATGCGCTGCGCCGCACGGGTCGCCGCCGGGCCGTTCAGCAGCAGCGCCACCGCGATGCTCGCGGCATACAGCGCGACCAGATAGTAACGCGGCTGCGGACGCAGCGTCAGCACCCAGGTGACGATCAGGTAGCAGGCGATGGTGACGGCCAGCAGCCACGGCATCAGCCGCGCCGTCGCGCTGCCCCGTGCCGGCCGGGTGTGGCGCGAGAAGAACAACAGCGCCCAGGCGAAGAACAGCAGCGCGAATTCGGGCGCGGCGAAGAAGTTCATGATCGGATCGGTCAGCCAGAACAGCTTGATCGGCCCGGCCTGCGTCCAGCGCGAGGCAAGGTCCGGGTTCAGGAAAACGCGGCCGTGATAGACGCCGCCGGTCAGGTGCGCGCTGTAGATGCCGGTGTGGGCGCTGTCGACATGCAGCCGGTAGAGCGGGTCGCCGCTGCGCAGCCACAGCCAGCCATTGTCGATCAGGAGCGGCGGCAGGAAGCCGGCCACGAAGGCGAACGCCAGCGGCCAGCCCATCCGCCCGCGCCACCAGGCCACGGCATAGATCGGCAACAGGCATGCCGCGGTTTCGCGCGTCATGATCGCCAGCGCGATGAACAGGCCGGAGCCGGCCATCGCCAGCCCCGCCCCTCGTCCGCCGCCCCGCGCTTCCCAGAACAGCCAGCCGGAGATCGCGGCAAAGGCGAGTTCCACGATTTCCGGCCCGAGATTGGTCGCGCTCTGGTGCAAGGCCGGCGTGAACAGCGCCAGCAGCAGCCAGGTGCCCGCCGCGCGCAGGCCGGCGGCGCGCGCCATCATCACCGTGGAGAAGCTGACCAGCAGGTCGCCGTATAGGCGGGGCACCAGTTGCAGCGCCCACATGCTGACATCGAACTGCCTGAAGGACGCCACCAGCGACAGCACCAGCGGATGGCGCAGCGACCAGTGCGTGCGGCCCGGATGCGGCCCGTTCGTGATCCAGCGCAGTGCGGATTCCAGATACCGCTGCTCGTCCGACGAGCCGCCGAAATAGTTGGTCGGGCGGAAATGAAAGGAAAGGTCGGCGATCACCCAGGCACCCAGGGCAATGGCGATCAGCTGCAACGGGCCGAGCGCGGCACCCTTCGTCATTCCGGTTCTCACGGACGGGATTCTTGGCCGATCGGTGCGACCTTGCCTAGTCCCGCCGAAGTCGGCTTTGCGACAAGGTGTTTCTTCGCCGGGAAGGAGCGGCCCCCTCTGCGCTCCGCCCTCACCCCGGCGAAGGCAGCCTGTGCACAACTCGGCGCGGCTGCCCCGCCCATACGTCACCCCGGACCTGTTCCGGGGTCCATGGCTCGGCAAGAGTAACGACCGCCGCTCTTGCCGAGCCGTGGATGCCGGAACAGGTCCGGCATGACAGGATTTTTCGAGAGCGTCCCGCCTTTGCCAGGTGACAAGGAAAAATCGTGAGCGCTTCTGGCGGAAGCGTCGACCCCGGCGATTTGCGCCGGTGGCATGGCAGCGGCGATGCGCCTAGGGATGTGGCGATGCTTCGCCGTCTGGTGCTTACCGACTTTCGCAACCATGCCGATGCCGTGCTCGCGCCGGGCGCCGGCTTTGTGGTGCTGGCCGGGGAGAATGGGGCGGGGAAGACCAACGTGCTGGAAGCGGTTTCCCTGCTGGCACCGGGCAAGGGCCTGCGCCGTGCGGCCCTGTCGGAAATGGCGCGGCAGGGCGGCGCGGGGGGTTTCGGCATCGCGGCCACGGTGGCAGACGATGTGGAGCTCGCAACCGGCGCGGCGGCGGCTGCGCCCGAGCGGCGTCTGGTGCGCATCCAGGGCGCGCCCGCGGCCGCAACGGCGCTGGCCGAATGGCTCACCGTCCTGTGGCTGACCCCGGCGATGGACCGCCTGTTCGTGGAGGCGCCGGGCGAGCGGCGGCGCTTTCTCGACCGGCTGACGCTGGCGCTGGCGCCGTCCCATGCCACCCATGCCAGCCGCTACGAGGCGGCGATGCGCGCGCGCAACCGCCTGCTGACGGAAGAGGCGCCTGCCGACCCGCACTGGCTCGCCGCGCTGGAGGCGCAGATGGCGGAGCACGGCGCCGCCATCGACCAGGCGCGCCGCGAGACGGTGGCGGCGCTCGCCGCCCGGCTCGCCGACACGCCCGAGGGACCGTTCGCGCGCGCCGGCCTGAAGCTGGAAGGCTGGACCGGCGGCGGCGAGACGCTGGCCGCCGACCTCGCCCGCGGCCGCGCGCGCGATGCCGCCGCAGGGCGCGCGCTGGCCGGGCCGCACCGCAGCGACCTGGCGGTCACCCATCTCGGCAAGAACCAGCCGGCCGCGCTCGGCTCCACCGGCGAGCAGAAGGCGCTGCTGCTCGGGCTCGTCCTCGCCCATGCCGATCTGGTGGCGGAACGCACCGAACGCGCGCCGGTCCTGTTGCTGGACGAGGTCGCCGCGCATCTCGACCCCGCCCGCCGCGCCGCGCTGTACCAACGGCTCGCGGGAAAGGGCCAGGTGTGGATGACCGGCACCGAGCCGGCGCTGTTCGACGGGCTGCCGGGCGAGACGACCCGTTATGCGGTGGAGGAGGGACGGATCGAAGGCGACACCGCCTGAAGCGATGCTGCTCCGCGCCGCCAATTCCGGCTTACCCGTCCGCTCATGGGGAACGCGGACGGCCAGCTTCGCGGTAGGTCGAGGCTACACCGCCGCTGGGTCGTTCTTGCAGTTCGCGAACCCGGCCTTCACCTGCCTGGCAGTCCACAAGCCCTTCCGCGACATCGAGACAAGCAGCGCGGACGTCGCATTGTAACTGGGGGCGGATGCATCGCCGGGACGAGCAAGCCCCTTGTCGCGAAAGCATAGTCGCAGGAAGCGGGGACCGGCCGATATCACATCGAAGCGCATCATCCAGCTTTCGTCCTCGCGGAACAGGCTCGCTCCACGGCCGGCCTTCCTGATCCTGACGAAGCCGTAATCCGCGAACGTCGCCTTGCCGGGCAGGCGTCGAGGACCGACCGAATTGGGGAAACTCGTCAGGTCCAACCTTCTGATGACCTGCTGTACCTGCTCACCTCCGGTTGGCGCAGCCATTGACGCGCCAGCCGCGACAAGCGCCGCCCATGCGGCCAAGACCATCATCCTCATGACCGCGATCCTTTACCCAGCCGGACGGTGACCGGCAGAGACAGGCGACACCAGCGTCCGCGCACAAGCAAGGTCTATTTCAACTCGAACCGCCGCAAGTGGGCGTACGCGGACGCCAGATGACGTGTGGCTCTCGTCGCCTCACGCAAATGCCGGTGCCTGGCGCAGCTGCTGGTAGGCGGCGATCACCTTCTGCAAATGGCCTTCATGGCTGCGGTCGCCGCCGTTGCGATCCGGATGATATTTCCGCACCAGTTCCGAATAGCGCTTGCGCAGTGCCGAGCGGTCGGCATCGGCGGGCAGATCGAGCACGCGCAGGCTCTCCCGGTCCTGCCCCGACAGGGGCTTGCCGTCCTTGCGTTCCGGAGCGGTCTCGCGGCGGAAGCGCGCGCTGATCGCGTCCAGCGGATCGGAGAAGTCGGACCAGCGCGGCGGGCGATCGGCGCCACCGGAGGCGAAGGCGCGCGTTTCGCGCTCCCAGCCGGCGAACGGGCGCTGCGCGGCGTGGATCTCCTCCGCGCTCATGCCGTTGAAGAAATTGTACCGGTTGTTGAACGCGCGGACGTGCTCCAGGCAGAACCAGCGATAGGCGCCCGGCCCGTCGCTGCCGCCGCGCGGCCCTTCCAGCAAGGGCGCACGAAATTCGCCCGATTCCTCGCAGCCAGGCTCGCTGCACACTCTGCCCGTTCCTTCGACCCGCCCATGAAACCGGGTGTTGGGCCTGTCTTTGCCGTCTGTCCGCGCCACGCGGCTCCCCATTCCAAGTGAAACGGTCCATATAGGGTCGATGACCGACACCGCCACCGTGCCCGCCCCCCCTTTCCTCGGCCAGATCATCACCGCCCGTCTCACCGAAGCGCTCGCGCCGACGCATCTGGAGGTGGTGAACGACAGCCACCATCATGCCGGCCACAGCGGCGACGACGGCACGGGCGAATCGCACTGGACCGTGGTTGTGGAAAGCCCGCGCTTCTCCGGCCTGTCGCGCGTTGCGCGTCAGCGGCTGGTCAATGGCGCGCTGGCGGACCTGCTGGCCACCCGCATCCACGCGCTGGCGATCCGCGCCCGCGCACCGGGCGAATGAAACGGGGGAGGAGTTGATGGCCTACAAGCTCTGGTACTGGCCCGGCATCCAGGGACGCGGCGAGTTCGTCCGCCTTGCCCTGGAAGCCGCCGGCATCGCTTATGAGGATTGCGCGCGCGACAGGGGGGTCGAGGCGCTGATCGCGGACATGGAGGCGCGCACCGGTCGCGGCCCCTTCGCGCCGCCCTATCTGGAGGTCGACGGCCTGGTGATTGCGCAGGTCGCCGACATCCTGCTGTATCTCGGCGACCGGCACGATCTTGCGCCGTCGAAGATCGCCGATCGCTACTGGGTGCATCAGGTGCAGCTGACCATCGCGGATGCCGTTGCCGAGGTGCACAACGTCCACCATCCCGTGGCGATGATGGACTATTATGACGACCAGAAGCCCGAGGCGGCGCGCGCGGCGAAGCAGTTTCGCGAGCAGCGCCTCCCCAAATTCCTCGGCTGGCTGGAGCAGGCGGCGAACGCGAACCCCGGCGACTGGCTGATCGACCATCGCTGGACCTATGCCGACACCTCCCTGTTCCAGCTGGTCGAGGGCCTGCGCTACATGTTCCCGCGCGCCATGGCCGCGATCGAGGGCGATTATCGAAGCGTGACCCGCATCCGCGACCAGGTGGCGCAACTGCCGGGCGTTCATGCCTATCTGAAGAGCGAGCGGCGCATTCCCTTCAACACCGACGGCATCTTCCGCCAGTATCCCGAGCTCGATGGCTAGGGTTCCCCGCCCTGCCGCGCGGATCCTGCTGGTCGATGCGGCCGGCCGCGTGCTGCTGTTCCGCTTCACGGCGGACGATCGTGCGCCCTTCTGGTGCACCCCCGGCGGCGCCGTCGATCCGGGCGAAAGCTACGAGCAGGCGGCGCGGCGCGAGCTGATCGAGGAAGTCGGCCTCCCTGCCGATCCCGGGCCGCAGGTCGATCGCCGCGTGGTCGATTTCCTGACGCTGGAGGGCGTGGAGGTGACCGCGGACGAGCGCTGGTTCCGGGTCGACGTGGAAAGCCACGAGGTAGACCCGGCCGGCCATACCGAACTCGAACGACGCGTGATGCAAAGCTGGCGCTGGTGGACGCGCGACGATCTGGCGGCGTGCGAGGAGACGGTGTATCCCGACGACATCCTGGCGATGCTCGCCCAAACGGATTTCCGCCGATGATCGATGATTTCGTCCTCCAGACCATCACCCCGGTCACGCACGACCTGGGCGGGTTCAAGGTCCACCGCACGCTGCCCTCCCGCCCACGCACGATGGTGGGGCCGTTCCTGTTCTTCGACCAGATGGGCCCGGCGCAGCTCGCGGTGGGCAACGGCATCGACGTGCGCCCGCATCCGCACATCAACCTGGCCACCGTCACCTATCTGTTCAAGGGCGCGATCGGCCATCGCGACTCGCTTGGCAGCAACCTGGTGATCGAGCCCGGCGCGGTGAACCTGATGACCGCCGGCCATGGCATCGTCCATTCCGAGCGGTCGCCGGGCGAAGAGCGCGCGCACGGCCCGGTCCTGTCCGGCATCCAGACCTGGCTGGCTTTGCCGGAGAAGGACGAGGAGATGGACCCGGCGTTCGAGCATGTGCCCGCGGCCGACCTGCCGGTGATCGCCGACAACCGGGTCACCGCCCGCATCATCATGGGCTCGCTGTGGGGCAAGAGTGCGCCCACCACCACCTATGCCGGCACGATCTATGCCGACATCGCGCTGGAGCCCGGCGGCGAGGTGCCGATCGATGCCGCGGCCGAGGAGCGCGCCGTGTACCTGGCGCTGGGCGAGGCGGTGCTGGACGGCGTGCCGCTCGCGCCCATGACGCTTTACGTGCTGAAGCCCGGCGTGCCGGTCACGCTCGCCTCCATGACGGGCGGGCGGGTGATGCTGTGCGGCGGCGACGCCTTTGCCACGCCGCGCCACGTCTGGTGGAACTTCGTTTCCTCCAGCCGCGACCGCATCAACCAGGCCAAGCGCGACTGGAAGGCGGGCAACTTCCCGCTGGTGCCGGGGGACGACGAGGAGTTCATCCCGATCCCCGAAGTGCCGCTGACGGTCAGTTACCCCTGACCACGACCGGGACGACCAACGGGAGAGAGCGAATGACCGAACCCCTGCACCGCATCGCCCTGCCCACCGGGGTCGAGCTGGACGTCCAGGTCGCCGGTTCGCCGGACGCGTCGCCCGTGATCCTGCTGCACGGCTTTCCCGAATCGCATCGCACCTGGCGGCACATCGTGCCCGATCTCGCGCGCGACCATTTCGTGCTGGCGCCGGACCAGCGCGGCTATGCCCGGTCCTCCAAGCCCGCGGGCGTGGAGGAGTACAAGGCCGATCGCATCCTGGCCGACCTCCTCGCGCTGGCCGACCATTTCGGCATCGGCCGGTTCACGCTCGTCGGCCATGACTGGGGCGGCGCGATCGCCTGGATGGCGGCGCTGCAACGGCCGGATCGCGTCTCCCGGCTCGTGATCGTCAACGCGCCGCACCCGCTCGTCTACCAGCGCGCGGTGTTCGACGATCCGGAGCAGCGCCGCGCCAGCCAGTATATCCGCCGCTTTCGCGACACCAGCATCGACCAGGGCCTGACCGGCACGGGGCTGGAGAAATTCCTGGGCTCCACCTTTGCGCAGCATGTCACCCGCGCAATCGCCGGCGAGGACAAGGCGGCGTATCTCGACGAATGGTCGCAACCCGGCGCGATGACGGCGATGCTCAACTGGTACCGGGCCAGCGGCATCATCGTGCCCGCGCCCGAGGAAGCGCCGGAGCGCCCCGCCTGGCTCGACGCGGCGTTCCCGCCGGTGACGCAGCCGACGCTGGTGATCTGGGGCATGAAGGACAAGGCCCTGCTGCCGGGACAGCTCCAGGTACTTCCCGCTTATGTCCCGCACCTCACCCTGACGCGGGTCGAGGATGCGGGCCATTTCGTCCCGTGGGAGAAGCCGGAGGCCGTTCTGTCGGCGATGCGCGACTGGTCGATCTAGGGCCGCCCTGTACGGCATCCACCGATGAGCGTCGCTCATCGTTACATATTGTCGTCGACGGGTAACCCTCCCGCCGTGCCGATGCTATCTTCCGCTTCAGGGAGCGCCGCGCGGTCGCGCGGCGCGGAAGATCGCACGGGAAACGATGGTGTCAGGATCAGCTGAATTCGAGATTTCGCGGCGGGGCGTGCTCGCCTGCAGCGGCGCGGCCGTGGCCCTGACCGCGGTTCCGGCCGAGGCGCAAGGCCCGACCGCGGCGGCGGCGCCGGCAACCCTGCCGGTGACGCTGACGGTCAACGGCACACGGCACGACCTCACGCTGGACACGCGCACCACCCTGCTGGACACGCTGCGCGAGCATCTGCACCTCACCGGCACCAAGAAGGGCTGCGACCATGGCCAGTGCGGCGCCTGCACGGTGATCGTGAACGGGGAGCGGATCAACTCCTGCCTCAGCCTCGCCGTCCAGCACCAAGGCGACAAGGTGACGACCATCGAGGGCCTCGGCACGCCCGACAAGCTGCATCCGATGCAGGCGGCGTTCGTCAAGCATGACGGTTTCCAATGCGGCTATTGCACGCCGGGCCAGATCTGCTCGGCGGTATCCGTACTGGACGAGATCAGGCGCGGCATACCCAGCCATGTCCAGGCCGACCTCACCGAGAAGCCCGGCTTCACCAACATCGAAATGCGCGAGCGGATGAGCGGCAACATCTGCCGCTGTGGCGCCTATTCCAACATTCTGGACGCGATGAGCGACGTCGCGGGGGAGCGGGCATGAAGAGCTTCACCTACGAGCGCGCGACCTCGCCGGCGCAGGCCGCGGCGATCGTGGCCCGCACGCCGGGCGCCAAGTTCCTGGGCGGCGGCACCAACCTGCTCGACCTGATGAAGCTGGAGATCGAAACGCCGACCCACCTCGTCGACGTGCAGGACCTGAAGCTCGACCGGATCGAGAAGACCAGGGAAGGCGGCCTGCGCATCGGCGCGCTGGTGACCAACACCGCCCTGTCCGCCGACGAGCGCGTGCGCCGCGACTACGGCGTGCTCGCCCGCGCGATCCAGGCGGGCGCGAGCGGCCAGTTGCGCAACAAGGCGACCACCGCGGGCAACCTGCTCCAGCGCACCCGCTGCCCCTATTTCTACGACCCCAACATGCCGTGCAACAAGCGCAAGCCGGGCTCCGGCTGTTCGGCGATCGGCGGCTATTCGCGCCAGCTGGCGGTGGTCGGCTCGTCCGACAAGTGCATCGCCACCTATCCCGGCGACATGGCGCAGGCGATGCGCGTGCTGGATGCGGCGGTGGAGACGGTAAAGGCCGACGGCACCACGCGCGCCATCCCGATCGCCGACTTCCATCGCCTGCCCGGCGACCGGCCGGAGATCGACAACGTGCTGGAACGCGGCGAACTCATCACCGGCATCGCCCTGCCCAAGCCCCTGGGCGGACAGCATTTTTACCAGAAGGTGCGCGATCGCGCGTCCTATGCCTTTGCTCTCGTCTCTGTCGCGGCGGTGATCCAGAAGGACGGCAGCGGCCGCGTTTCCTTCGGCGGCGTCGCGCACAAGCCCTGGCGGGTCGCGGCGGCCGACGCCGCGCTGCCGCAAGGCGCGCAGGCCGTGGCGCAGCGCGCCTTTGCCGAGGCGCGGCCGACCGAGGACAATCGTTTCAAGATCCCGCTGGCAACCCGCGCGCTCGCGTCGGTGATCGCCCAGGCAAAGGCACCCCGCGCATGAAGTTCGACCAGCCCGCCGGCACCAACCCGATCGATCAGCTGAAGGTCGTCGGCCGCCCCACCAGCCGCATCGACGGTCCGCTCAAGACCACCGGCACCGCGCCCTACGCTTATGAGCGGCACGATGTCGTGCCCAACCAGGCCTATGGCTATATCGTCGGGGCGGCGGTGGCCAAGGGCCGCATCCGGCGCATGGATACGAGCGCGGCCAAGGCGGCGCCCGGCGTCGTCACCGTGGTGACCACGCTGGACTTCCCCAAGCCGCTGCCGCTCGGCATGCAGAACATCGCGCACCTGTTCGGCGGCGCGGACGTCGCGCATTACCATCAGGCGATCGCGGTGGTGGTCGCCGATACGTTCGAGCAGGCGCGCGCCGCGGCGGCCTTGATCCGCACCGACTATGATCGCGTGCCCGGCAGGTTCGACCTCGCCAGGGAAGCCCCGAACGCTCCGCTGGAAGGCGGCAGCAGCGGGGAAGGATCGGCCGCGCCCGCGATCGACCGGATCGGCGACTTCGCCAAGGCGTTCGCCGCCGCGCCGGTGAAGGTCGACCGCACCTACACCACGCCCGACGAGAGCCACATGATGATGGAGCCGTTCGCGACGATCGCATCGTGGGACGGCGACAAGGTCACCTTGTGGACCTCCAACCAGATGATCGCGTGGAGCAAGGGCTCGCTCGCCAAGATCCTGTCGATCCCGCCGGAGAATGTCCGGCTGGACTCGCCCTATATCGGCGGCGGCTTCGGCGGGAAGCTGTTCGTGCGCGCCGATGCGGTGTGCGCCGCGCTCGCGGCGCGCGCGGCCCGGCGCCCGGTCAAGATCGCCATGCAGCGCCCGCTAATGGCCAACAACTCGACCCATCGCCCGGCGACGATCCAGCATGTGCGGCTGGGCGCCACCAAAGACGGCCGCCTGACCGCGATCGCGCACTCGTCCACCAGCGGCAACCTGCCGGAGGGCAAGCCGGAGACCGCGGTGTCGCAGACCAAGCTGTTCTACGCCGCGCCGAACCGCGAGACGTACATGAAGCTGGCGGTGCTCGACCTGCCGGAAGGCAACGCCATGCGCGCGCCGGGCGAGGCACCGGGCCTCATGGTGCTCGAAATGGCCATGGACGAGCTGGCCGAGGCCCTGGACATGGACCCCGTCGAGCTGCGCGCGATCAACGACACGCAGGTCGATCCGGAGAAGCCGGGCACGCCCTTTTCCGAGCGGCACTACGTGGAATGCCTGCGCACCGGGGCCGGGCGGTTCGGCTGGTCGCGGCGCAATCCGAAGCCGGCGCAGGTGCGCGAGGGCCGGTGGCTGATCGGCATGGGCATGGCCGGCGGCTTTCGGGGCAACATCCTCACCAAGTCGGCCGCGCGCATCCGGCTGGAGCGAAACGGACGGCTGACGGTGGAAACCGACATGACCGATATCGGCACCGGCACCTACACCATTCTGGCGCAGACCGCGGCGGAGATGATGGGCGTGCCGCTGTCGCAGGTGGACGTGAAGCTGGGCGACAGCGACTTCCCGAAATCGGCCGGCTCGGGCGGCCAATGGGGCGCGAACAACGCCACCGCCGGCCTGTATGCCGCTTGCATGAAGTTGCGAGAGGCGGTGGCGCAGCAGCTCGGCTTCAACTCGGCCGATGTCGCCTTTGCCGACGGCAAGGTCTCTGCAGGCGGGCGCAGCGCCGCGCTGGCGGAGGCGGCCAGGGCAGGCCCGCTCACCGCCGAGGACGGGTTCGATCCCACCGACATGGGCGAGCGCTGGCAACAGGCGACCTTTGCCGCGCATTTCGTCGAGGTGGCGGTGGACAGCTTCACCGGCGAGACGCGCATCCGCCGCATGCTGGCGGCCTGCGACGCCGGCCGCATCCTGAACCCGAAGGCGGCGCGCAGCCAGGTGATCGGCGCGATGACCATGGGCGTGGGCGCGGCGCTGATGGAGGAGCTGGCGGTGGACACCCGCTTCGGCTTCTTCGTCAATCACGATCTCGCCAGCTACGAAGTGCCGGTCCATGCCGACATTCCGCACCAGGAGGTGATCTTCCTCGACTTCCCCGACGACAAGTCCTCGCCGATGAAGGCCAAGGGCGTCGGCGAGCTCGGCCTGTGCGGCGTGGGCGCGGCGATCGCCAACGCGATCTACAACGCCACCGGCGTGCGCGTGCGCGATTACCCGATCACGCTGGACAAGCATCTGGAAAAGCTGCCCCAGGTCGCCTGAGGGCAGCGATGGGAAGGCGCTGGCGGACGATCCGCTGACGCAACAGCCCCGCTCCCCGCCTCGGACCGGGGAGCGGCTTGCCCTGGCCGGACCTATAGCAGGGTCGGCTGCTCCGCCGGTGCCGGCTTTGCCCGCGGCGCCGGGCGCGAGGCGGGGGCGCGGCCGACTTCCGCCTCCACGGTGCCGTCGCGGAAGTGCAGCGTGAGGCCGCCCGCCTTGCGGGCTGCCTCTGCGCTGGCGACCACGCCCCCCTCGGGCCGCGCCGCCACCCAGGCGTACCCTCGGTCGAGCACGCTTTGCGGGCCCAGTGCGCGCACGAGGTTCCAGATGCCCTCAAAACGCGTGCGCGCCGTGTGCAGCTTGGCCTCCAGCATGGACGGCCGCAGCGCCCCGCCCGCGCGATCCAGCGTGCTGCGCGCCGCGGTGATCCGCCGCTCCAGCCCGCGATCGAGCCGCGCCGACAGGTCGTCGCTGCGCTGGCGCTGGGGACCGAGCAGCGCATCGCGTTTCGGCAGCACCCGCACCAGCGCGTCCAGCCGCTCGCGCCCGCGCTCCTGGTAGCGGTGCACGCAGCGGCGGGTGCGCGCGCCGTAATTGTCGATCTGGAAGCGCAGTTCGGACAGCACCGGCACCGCGAGTTCCGCCGCCGCCGTGGGGGTGGGCGCGCGCAGATCTGCGGCATGGTCGCACAGCGTGGTGTCGGTCTCGTGGCCGACCGCCGAGATGATCGGGATGGTGCAGGCGGCAACCGCGCGCACCACCGCTTCCTCGTTGAACGTCCACAGATCCTCGATCGAGCCGCCGCCGCGCGCGACGATGACGAGATCGGGGCGGTCCGGGCCGGTAATCGCGTCGAACCCGGCCACGGCGCGCGCGACCTCGCCCGCGCTGCCGTCGCCCTGCACCTTCACCGGCCACACGATCACGCGCGTCGGGCAGCGGTCCTCCAGGCGGTGGAGGATGTCGCGGATCACCGCCCCGGTCGGCGAGGTGACGACGCCGATGGTGGCCGGCAGGAACGGCAGCGCCTTCTTGGTGTCGCGATCGAACAGCCCCTCGCCCGCCAGCTTGGCCTTGAGCTTTTCCAGCAGCGCCATCAGCGCGCCCTCGCCGGCCAGCTCCATGCGATCGATCACGATCTGGTATTTCGAGCGACCGGGATAGGTCGTGACCTTGCCGGTGGCGATCACCTCCACGCCGTCCTGCGGCTGAAAGGCGAGCGTGTTGACCGACCCCTTCCAGATCACGCCGTCGATCACCGCGCTGTCGTCCTTCAGGCACAGATAAGCGTGGCCCGAGGCGACCCGCTTGTAGCCGGAGATCTCGCCGCGCAGCCGGACGTGGCCGAACTCGTCTTCCACCACGCGCTTCAGCTTCAGCGCCAGCTCGCCGACGCCGAGCGCCTGCGAATTGTCGCCGGGCCGGTCCTCGGCTAGGAGCCGGCCGGCAGCATTGTCGAGAGGGAATCCGGGCATGAACGTCCTGCTGGTGGGAAGCGGTGGCCGCGAACATGCGCTCGCCTGGCGGCTGGCGCAATCGCCGGGGCTGGATCGGCTGTTCGCCGCGCCGGGCAATCCGGGCATCGCGAACCACGCGACCTGTATCACGCTGGACGTGAAGGATCACGCGGCGGTTGTCGATTTCTGCCGTGCCGAGCGGATCGGGCTGGTCGTGATCGGGCCGGAGGCGCCGCTGGTGGACGGGCTGGCCGACAGCCTGCGCGCGGCCGGCCTGCCGGTGTTCGGCCCCTCGGCCGCGGCGGCTCAGCTGGAGGGGTCCAAGGGCTTCACCAAGGAGCTGTGCACGCGGGCCGACATCCCCACGGCCGGCTACCGCCGCGTCTCCGGCCTGGACGAGGCGCTGATCGCGCTGGAGGCCTTTCCCCTGCCCGTGGTGGTGAAGGCGGACGGCCTGGCCGCCGGCAAGGGCGTGACGGTGGCGATGACCCGCGCCGAGGCGACGGGAGCCGTGGAGGCGATCTTCGCCGAGCCCGGCGGCGCCGCGGTGATCGAGGAGTTCCTGGACGGCGAGGAAGTGAGCCTGTTCGTGCTGACCGACGGCACCGCCTTCGTGCCGTTCGGCTCGGCGCAGGACCACAAGCGCGTGGGCGACGGCGATACCGGGCCGAACACCGGCGGCATGGGCGCCTACAGCCCTGCGCCCGTGCTCAGCCCGGCGCTGGAGCGGCAGGCGATCGACACCATCATCCGCCCGACGATCGCGGCGATGGCGGAGGCGGGCACGCCCTTTTCCGGCGTGCTCTATGCCGGCCTGATGCTGACGGAGCGCGGCCCCAAGCTGATCGAATACAATGCCCGGTTCGGCGATCCCGAATGCCAGGTGCTGATGTTCCGCTACCAGGGGGATCTGCCGGCACTGCTGCTGGCGGTGGCGGAAGGCCGACTGGCGGAGGTGGAAGCGCCCGCCTTCTCGGACGAAACCGCGCTCACCGTGGTGATGGCGGCACGCGGCTATCCGGGCACGCCGGAGACCGGCGGCGCGATCGACAACATCGAAGCGGCGGAGGCTGGCGGCGCCCGCGTGTTCCAGGCGGGCACGGCGCGGCACGGCGGCACGCTGGTGGCGAGCGGCGGACGCGTGCTCGCCGTCACCGCGGGCGGGGCGACGATCGCCCAGGCGCAGGCCGCCGCGTATCGCGCCGTGGATCGGATCGGCTTTCCCATGGGTTTCTGCCGGCGGGACATCGGCTGGCGCGAGATCGCGCGTCAGCTATAGCGGTTCCGTAGCGTAAAGGGAGACACCGCATGGACGATCAGGGCGCTGCACAGCACGCCGGAGGCGCCGCCTCGATGATGGAAGGCTGGACCACCGCGTCGCTGATCCTGATCGCCGTCCTGGCGCTGCTCGCGGTGGCGGTGATCGTGTGGGGCATCCGGCTGAAGCGTCGCCGGGTCGCGGCCGACCGGCAGGTGATCGAGAGCCGCGAGGAGCGCGGCATCGATCCGCAGCCGCGCACCGGCGAAGACCAGCCGCCCGCCCCCACGCCGGTGCCGACGAGCCCAGCCGCTGCGCCCGCGCCGGTGCCCGAGCTGCGCGCCGCCCCGCCGGTCGCGCCTTCTCCGCCTCCGCTGGCCGACACGCCCCCGGTGCCGGTCCCGGCGCCGGCCACGCCGCCGGCCGGCATGCCCGACACGCCGATCGATCGCGAAGAGCGCGACGCGCGCGCGGAAGCGCCGCTCGCCGACGAGCCGATCGCCGCCGCCGCGCCGATGGACGCCAGCCCCGCCAGCCTGGCCGTGGACCTCGACACCGCCGCCGAACCCGCACCTGCGCCGGGCGCGGAAACCCTCACCGGCCCCGCCGCCGGCTCCCTGCCGCTCAACCGGCTCAAGGGCCTCGGCCCCAAGCTCGCGGCGCAACTGGCCGAGCTCGGCTATACCGACGTGCAGCAGATCGCCGACCTCTCCCCCGCCGAGGCCGACGCGCTGGACGCGCGTCTGGGCGCGTTCAAAGGCCGCATGGCCCGCGATCGCTGGATCGAGCAGGCCCGCCTGCTCACCACCAACCGCGCCGCCTATGAGGCGGAATTCGGCAAGCTGGGCTGAGGCGGGGGGAGTCGCGGAACGAAAGCATCGGTGCAGCGGTTGAGGAAGCTGATCGCCGCATGCGCCGATATCTTGCAAATCGCGCGCGGATCGCATATGTCGGCGTCCAGAAAGAGGAGGTGCTGATGCGCAAGGAAGACGTACCCGGAGGCTGAACTCCTTACTTTCCACCAGTTACACGGGCAGCCGAGCAGGCTGCCTTTTTTGTTGGACCGCCATGCCGCACCTGTCGTCCGCAGATCGTGTCGCCATCTGCCGGATGATCCTGCTGGGCCAGGCGGACGAAGCCTTCGCCCGATACGCCGTTGGCGAGCTTGACCAGATCATCCTGACCCGGCGCGCCAACGATGCCCTGCGGCATGCGGCAACGCGGGACATGCCGCTGAAGCGCTACTTCAAGGCGCGGATCGCCCGGCCCGTTCAGAAGATCATGCTCACTGCCGCCGTTATCACCGGCGTGGCGGTGCTGGGCCTGTGCGAGGTCTGGCCCCACTACGATCCCGCCGATCCGCAGACCTATACTCTAGCGTCGGCCTCGGCCGGCCTGCTTGCGGTCTGTGCCGCGGCGACCGGCTGGGCGATCGCCGCCTGGTTGACCCATCGCAACGCTCGCGTCCAGCACACCATCAACTTCGTCGCCAACCGCTTCACCAACGAGACCTTCAGCAGGAACGCCGCCGCCTTTGCGGATCGCCTGACCGGCAGGCGGATCGATGCCGCACTGGTCGCGCAGTTAAGCACCTCCGCGGACGAGAAAGACGTGCTCGCCGTTCAGGCCTTGCGCTACTTCGTCAATTACTTCGAGTTCGTCTCGGTGGGCATCATCTGCGGCGATCTGGATGAAGGCATCATCCAGCGCTCCCTGCGCGGCAACCTGATCTTCTACACCGATCGCTGCCTTCCTTGGATTCGCGAATTGCAGGCGCAGAACCCGCGCACGCTGGAGCACCTGCTCATCATCCGCGATCATTTCCGGGATATCTAGAAGACGAGCCTAGCGCGCCTTCGCGACCTCCACCGCGTAGAGGGCCGGGGCGCCTTCCATGTTGGTGCGGTAGATCAGCCAGCGGCCGTCCGGCGTCCAGTGCTGGTTGGGCTCCAGCGTATAGTCGTGGGTGGCGAGGCTGGCGAGATGCTCGGTTTCCAGCGTGCCCGGGGTGATGAGCCCCGCCTGCGGCGTGCGGTCCAGCCTGGGGCGGAACAGGCTGATCCACTTGGCGCCGTTGCCGCCGTCGCCGGAAAAGGCGCGGCCGTCGGGCGAGAGCGAGAAATGGTAGGAGGCCTGGTCCGGCCCTTGCAGCAATTGCGTGCGGGCGCCGGTCTTCACGTTGTAGCTCGCCAGCCAGGCAAAGGCGCGCACGGTGCGCAGGTCGTACCAGATGGTGTGGCCGTCGCTTGCCCAGAATTCGTGCCCCGCAATCTCCCCGGCCACGGTGCGGGTGTGTACCTTGGCAAGGCCGGTGCCGTCGCTGCGGATGGTCCAGATCCGGTCCACCTTGTCCCACGGCCCTTCGTGGCAGAACATCAGCAGGCGGGGATCGGTTGGCGAGAACTGGACATGGTTCAGCCAGTCGGTCGCGCGATGGAGGGTGCGGCGGCGGCCGTCCCGGATCGCCACGGTGTACATTTCCATCGGCACGCGCGCGGCGAGGCGCTTTTCCATCCATTGCCCCTTGGCGGCGGCAAAGGAGAGCGGCTTGCCGTCCGGGCCGGTGCCCGAATAGGTCGGCGCGCCGGTCTTCGGATCGCGCCTGCCCTGCGCGGCGATGTCGGGCGGCGGCGCGGCAAGCTCGCGCTCGCCCGCCAGCAGCGTTTCGTCGGCGTTGATCGTCTCGATACGACCGCCCGGCACGTCGGCGACCTTGGCCGTCGCCCCGCTGTCGAGGTCGACGCGCCAGACCTGGAAGGGACCGCCCTCCTCCACGTCCGCCGCGCGGGTGGTGTAATAGGCGCTGCGGCTCCTCGGCCCGGCGAACAGCAGGCGATCAACCTTCGTGCGCAGCACCAGCCGCGTTTCCCAGGTCCGGAGGTCCACTACCTTGATGCCTTCGGGCACCAGGTAGATCATCAGGTCGCCCTGCGAGGTGAACGGATTGTAGTTGAAATACAGCGCGTAATTGCCCGGCGTGTCGTCGATCCGGACGATCCTGTGGCCGGTCACCGGATCGATCCACGTCCCTGGTGACGGGGTGGGCGACGCTGCCCCTGCCGCCGCAGCCAGCACGGCCAGACTTCCGTTGATCCATGCCATATCGTGCAACCCTCTCCCAACTCCCTTTCTTGTAGAAACCGCGAGGGGCATCAGACAAGGGTGGCGAAGCGGCGCGGGCGTCTCTAGGCTGCCGGAAAATCGGGGGAGAGGACATGCAAGACGCCGTTGCCGTGCGCCCGGGCTATCGCCGCTTCGTGCTGGCGATGCTGCTGGTCGTGTACACGTTCAACTTTCTGGACCGGCAGATCCTCGGCATCCTCGCCGCGCCGATCAAGGCGGACCTGGGGCTTTCCGATGCGCAGTTCGGCGCGATCGGCGGGCTCGCCTTCGCGCTTCTCTATTCGGTGCTGGGGGTGCCGCTGGCGCTGCTCGCGGACCGGACGAGCCGGCGTGCGGTGATCGCCGGCAGCCTTGCCGTATGGAGCGCGTTCACCGCCCTGTGCGGGATCGCCACCGGCTATGGCCAGTTGTTCCTGTTCCGGCTGGGCGTGGGCGTCGGCGAAGCGGGCGGCGTGGCGCCGTCCTACGCCCTGATCGCCGATTACTACCCGCCGGAACAGCGCGCGCGGGCGCTGGCGATCTATTCGCTGGGCATTCCGGTGGGCCTTGCCGGCGGCACGCTGCTCGGCGCCTATATCGCGCAGCTGCTGGACTGGCGCACCGCGTTCCTGGTCATGGGCGTGGCGGGGATCGTGCTGGCGCCGATCTTCCACCTGACCGTGCGCGATGCGCCGCGCAGTGCCGCCCCGGCGGACGCGGTGCCGGTGTCCGCGGTGTTCCCGATCCTGGCGGGCAAGCCGGCCTTCTGGCTGCTCGCCTTTGCCGCCTCGTTCAGCTCGCTGTGCGGCTATGGCCTCGCCCTGTGGGTGCCCTCCGTGCTGATGCGGTCCTACGGCTTCGACCTCATCACCACCGGCAAGTTCATGGGCTCGCTGCTGCTGATCGGCGGGACGGCCGGCGTGTTCGCGGGCGGCTGGTTCGCCGACAAGCTCGGCCGCGCCGATCGCGGCTGGTATCCCAAGCTGCCCGCGATCGCCTGGCTGGTCACGCTGCCGACCTTTGCGGCCGGGCTGCTGTCGCCCAGCCCCTGGGCGGCGTGGCCGCTGCTGCTGATCCCCAATGCGCTCAACATCCTGTGGCTGGGGCCGATCACGACCGCGGTGCAGCACCTAGTGCCGCGCCACATGCGCGCGACCGCCTCGGCAAGCTTTCTCCTCATCAACAACCTGATCGGCATCGGCGCGGGGCCGCTCCTGATGGGGACGATCTCCGACGCGCTGAAATCGACCTACCGCGCGGAGGCCCTGCGCTATGCGACGGTCGGGTGCCTCGGCTTCTATGCACTGGCGGCGGTGCTCGCGCTGCTGGCGGTGGGGCCGGTGCGCAAAGGCTGGGTGGATGACGTTTGAGGCCTAGCCACTCCGTTCGTCCCGAGTAGCCGTCGAGCTTGTCGAGATGGCGTATCGAGAGATCGCCCCGTGCGCAGGTCTCTCGATACGGGCTCTCGACAGGCTCGATCCCTACTCGGGACGAACGGATGGGGGCCTTATCGCTCGCGCGTGGCCGCGAACTTCACCTTGGGATAGCGATCCGCGACATAGCCGACTTCCCACGCCGTCTTGGCGAGGAACACCGGGTTGCCGTCGCGATCCCTGGCCATGGCCGAGCGGTTCAGGTCGGTGAACGCCTTGAGGTCGGCGGCATCCTCCGCCGACACCCAGCGCGCGGTGTCGAACGGGGCGGGCTCCAGCCCGGCATCGACCTTGTACTCCGCCTCCAGCCGGCTGAGCAGCACCTCCAGCTGCAGCTGGCCGACCACGCCAATGATCCAGTTGGAGCCGATCTCCGGATAGAAGACCTGCGTCACGCCCTCCTCGGCCATGTCGTCCAGCGCCTTGCGCAGCTGCTTGGTCTTGGTCGGGTCCTTCAGCGCGACGCGGCGCAGGATTTCCGGCGCGAAGTTCGGCAGCCCGGTGAAGCGCACGTCGGCACGCTCCGACAGGGTATCGCCGACGCGCAGCGTGCCATGGTTGGGGATGCCGATGATGTCGCCGGGGAACGCCTCGTCCGCCACTTCGCGGTTCTGCGCGAAGAACAGGATCGGCGAGTGCACCGCGATCGGCTTGCCATGGCCCGTGGGGGTGAGTTTCATGCCGCGCTTGAACGTGCCCGAGCACAGCCGCATGAACGCGATCCGGTCGCGATGCTGCGGGTCCATGTTGGCCTGCACCTTGAACACGAAGCCGGTCACTTCGGCATTGTCCGGCGCGATCGGTGCCGGCTCGGCCGGCTGCGGGCGCGGCGGGGGCGCGTGGCGGGCAAGCGCGTCGATCAGCTCGGCGGGGCCGAAATCCTTGAGCGCGGAGCCGAAATAGACCGGCGTCAGATCGCCGTTGCGATAGGCGTCGACGTCGAACTCGGCATAGCCGGCCTGCGCCAGCTCGATTTCCTCGGCGATGTTCTCGGGCAGCGCGGGCGCGTCCTCCACCTTGCCCTGGAAGGTGCGGCTGTCGCCTTCGGGGCGGCTGAGGCGGCCCGTCGCGAGGTCCAGCACGCCCTGGAAATCGGAGCCGAGCCCCACCGGCCAGCTCATCGGCGACACGTCGAGCGCCAGCACGTCGGCGATCTCGTCCAGCAGCTCGAAGGGCGAGCGGCCCTCACGATCGACCTTGTTGACAAAGGTGATGATCGGCACCGAGCGCAGGCGGCACACCTCGAACAGTTTGCGCGTCTGCGCCTCGATGCCGCGGGCGGCGTCGATCACCATCACCGCGGAGTCGACCGCCGTCAGGGTGCGGTAGGTGTCCTCCGAGAAGTCCTCGTGGCCCGGCGTGTCGAGCAGGTTGAAGGTCACGCCCTCCCGTTCGAACGTCATCACCGACGAGGTGACGGAAATGCCGCGCTGCTGCTCGATCTTCATCCAGTCCGACCGCGCGCGCCGGTTCGCACCGCGCGCCTTCACCTCGCCGGCGAGATGGATCGCGCCGCCGAAATACAGCAGCTTCTCGGTCAGGGTCGTCTTGCCGGCGTCCGGGTGCGAGATGATCGCAAAGGTGCGGCGGGAGGAGGAAGGCATTGCAAGGAGTCCAATGAAGGCAGGCGCGCGCCATAGCATGTCCGGCGCGGACCGATAGGGTGACGTGAGGACGCGAACCCGATAGATTTGGGCTGCACCCATGCAGATCAAGCGCCTTCGCCTGTCCGGCTTCAAGAGCTTCGTCGATCCGGCCGATCTCCGGATCGAGCCGGGGCTGACCGGCATTGTCGGCCCCAACGGCTGCGGCAAGTCGAACCTGCTGGAAGCGCTGCGCTGGACCATGGGCGAGACCTCCGCGCGGTCCCTGCGGGGCGCCGGCATGGAGGACGTGATCTTCGCCGGCACCGCCACCCGCCCGCAGCGCGACTTCGCCGAGGTTTCCATGCTGCTGGAAACCGACGATGCGGAGGAAACCGAGGTGGTGCGCCGGATCGAGCGCGGCGCGGGTTCCGCCTACCGCATCGACGGGCGCGACGTGCGCGCGAAGAATGTCGGCCTGCTGTTCGCCGATGCCGCCACGGGCGCGCATTCGCCCGCGCTCGTCAGCCAGAACCGGATCGGCGCGGTGATCGCCGCCCGGCCTGCGGAGCGCCGAGCTATGCTGGAGGAAGCGGCGGGGATCGCCGGCCTCCATGTCCGCCGCCGCGATGCCGAGGCGAAGCTGCGCGCGACGGAGGCCAACCTCCAGCGGCTGGACGAGGTGATCGCCGAGCAGGACGCGCGTACCGCTTCGTTGCGGCGACAGGCGCGGGCGGCGGAGCGCTACCGCGCGCTGTCCGGGCAGATCCAGGTGGCCGAGGCGCGCATGATCTTTGCCCGCTGGCGCGATGCCGCCGCCGCCGCCGATGCCGCACGCGCCGAGGCGGCGGCGGCCGAGGAACGGGTCGCGGCGGCAACGGGCGCGCAGGCGCGGGCGGCAGCGGCGCAGGCGGCGGCGGCCGACCTCCTCTGCACCGCACGCGCGGCGGCGCTGGCAGCGCGCGATGCGGCGGGCGAGGCGAGCCACCGGGTGACCGCCCTGCGCGCGCAACACGCCGCGGCCGAGCGGCGCCTCGCCGATCTCGCCGACGCGCACGAGCGGCTGGCCGGCGATCGCGCGCGCGAAGGCACGCTGGCGCAGGATGCGGCCGAAGCGCTCGCCCGGCTCGCCGCAGAGGGCAAGGCGCTGGAGATGCGCATCGCCGAGGCGCAGGCCGCCCTGCCCGCGCTCGACGGCCGGCGCGCGGAAGCGGAGCGCGAGGCGCGCGACGCGGAGGTCGCGTTGGCGCAGGCGCTCGCCGCGCAGGCAGCGGAGGCGGCGGAGGTGCGCGTGGCGGACGCCGCGCTCGCCGCCGCGCGCACCCAGGTGGACCGCGCGAACCGCGAACTGGCGCGGGTGACGGAGGAGATGCGGACGCTGGCCGATCCCGCGCCGCTCGCCGCAACCCGCGACCGGGCGGCGGAGGCGCGCGCCGCGGCGGTGGCGCGCGGCGAGCAGGGCCGGGCGGCGCTGACCGACGCGGAGGCGGCGGAACGCGCGGCGGCGGCCGATCGCGACGCCGCGCAAGCGGCGCGCGCGACCCGCCGGGCGGAACTCGCCGCGCTCGACGGGGAAGCGGCGGCGCTGGCCAAGGCGACCCGGCCCGGCGGTCGCGACAGGCTGCTTGACCGCATCCAGGCGGAATCGGGGTACGAACGCGCGCTGGCGGCGGCGCTCGGCGACGATCTGGAGGTGGGCCTCGATCCCGCTGCGGAGCGCCATTGGCGCGGCGCGGAGCCGCTGCCCGGCGACCCGCCGCCGCCGATCGGGACGATGCCGCTTGCGCCCCGGATCACCGCTCCGGCGGCGCTCGCGCGGCGCTTGGCGCAGGTGTTCGTCTGCGAGGAGGATACGGGCCAGCCGCTTGCGGCCGGGCAGCGGCTGGTGACGACGGCGGGCACGCTGCGGCGCTGGGATGGGCTGGTCGCGCAGGCCGGGGGCGGCGCGGCGGCGGCGGCGGAGCGGCTGGAGCGCGGCAATCGCCTGCGCGCGCTGGAGGCGCAGCGCCCCGCCCTTGCCCTCGCGGTTGCCGAGGCGGACACGGCCTTTGCCGCTGCCGAGCGCGCGATCGCCGATGCCCGCACTGCCGCGACGGAAGGGCGGCGCGTGATCGACGCGGCCGAGGCGGCGGCACGCGAGGCGCTGCGCAGCGAGGATCGCGCAACGGCGGCGCTGGAACGCCTCGAAGCGCAACGCGCCGACCTTGCCGTGCGTCGCGCGCGGCTGGCCGGGCAGGCGGAGGAAGCCGCTGCCGAGCAGGACCGCGCCGCCGTTGCCCGCGCGGCCCTGCCCGACGGCAGTGCCATGCGCGCGCAGGTCGCGACCCTGAGCGCCGCGGCCGAGGCACGACGCGGCGCGGTGGCAACGATATTGGCCGAGCGCGGCGCGCTGGAACAGAGCCTGCGCGCCGATCGCGAGCGGCTGGCGGCCGGCGCCGGCGAGGCCAGGGGCTGGCGCGCGCGGGCGGGCGAGGCGGCGCGGCGCATCGCGGAGATGGACAAGCGCGCGGCGGCGCTGGCCGACGAACAGGCGACCTTGGCGGCCCGTCCGGCGGCGCTGGCCGCCGCGCTGGCCGAGGCGGAGGCGAGCGGGGCCGCCGCCCGCGCCCGCGCCGATGCCGCCGCCGCCGACGAGCGCGCAGCGGAGGCGGCCTTGCGCGCGACCGACGGGGCGACCCACGCCGCCAACGAGGCGCTCGCCGCCGCCCGCGAAGCCCGTGCCGGCGCCGTGGCGCGGGCGGAAAACGGGGAAGCGCGCCGGATCGAGATGGGCAAGATCTCCGGCGAACGCTTCGGCTGTCCCGCGCCCGTGCTGCCCGCCCGGCTGGAGTTCGCGGGCGACACCGTGCGCAGCCCGCAGGAGGAGTCCGCCGCGCACGACCGGCTCGTCGCCGACCGCGAGCGGATCGGCCCGGTGAACCTGGTGGCCGAACAGGAGCTGGCGGAGCTGGAGGCGGGCGCATCGGGCAACGCCGCCGCCCGCGCCGAGCTGGGCGAGGCGGTCGCGCGGCTGCGCGGTTCGATCGGCACGCTGAACCGCGAAGGCCGCCAGCGCCTGCTGGCCGCGTTCGAGGCGGTGAACGGCCACTTCCGGCGGCTGTTCTCGACCCTGTTCAACGGCGGGCAGGCGCATCTGGAACTGGTCGACGCCGACGATCCGCTGGAGGCCGGGCTGGAGATCATGGCGCAGCCGCCCGGCAAGCGGCTGCAATCGCTGACCCTGCTGTCGGGCGGCGAACAGGCGCTCACCGCGGTGGCGCTGATCTTCGGCCTGTTCCTCACCAATCCCGCGCCGATCTGCGTGCTGGACGAGGTCGATGCGCCGCTGGACGATGCGAACATCGAGCGGTTCTGCGACCTGCTGGACGCGATGACACGGGAAACCGCCACCCGCTACCTGATCGTCACGCACAATGCCGTGACGATGAGCCGCATGCACCGCCTGTTCGGGGTCACCATGGTGGAACAGGGGGTCAGCCGGCTGGTGTCGGTGGACCTGGGTGGCGCGGAAGGGCTGCTGGCGGCGGAATAGCGGCTCGCGGCCACGGCAAGGCCGCCCGCCAGGCGAGCGCATTGTGTCCGAACCGTCCTGGTACAGCCTGGGATGGGCGAAACCGGCCGCGACGGCCCAAATTACCGGGCGGGTCCATAAACAGTCTTGACTGCTTGTAAACTGGCAGGCACCTTCGATCCTGCGCTTCGACGAAAGCGTGGAGCTGCCAAAGAGCAGTCGGGAGGATGTTTGTTTCGGCCACGCGCATTGCTTTGCGCCCCGGCACCCCGTGCTCTTTTGCGGTTCCCCAGACTGTGAGGGGAGAACACAGATGAGTGGCGCTTACAGCCGGATGCTGAGCATCGGCGCATCGATCGGGGCACTTGTCTGGGCGATGCCCGCAGCGGCGCAGGAAGCGCCCGCGGCACCGGCGGCGCAGCAGGATCCGGGCGGACTGGCAACCGGCGCGGAGGCTGCGGCAGCAGCGGCGGGCGGGCAGGAGCGCGGCGAGATCGTGGTCACCGGCTCGCGCATCGCGCGGCGCGACTATACCGCCGAAAGCCCGATCGCCACCGTCAACCAGGACTTCCTGCAGAACAGCGGGCCGACGACCATCGAGCAGTCGCTGAACGTGCTGCCGCAGTTCCAGGCGACGCAGGGCGCACAGACCTCGTCCAACGCGATCGGCGGGCCCACCGCGTCGGGCGGCCGCTCCAACGCGAACCTGCGCGGACTGGGCACGTCGCGCACCCTGGTGCTGTTCGACGGCCGCCGGCTGCAACCGTCCGACCCGCTGGGCGGGATCGACCTCAACACCATCTCCCCCGCGCTGATCTCGTCGGTGGAGACGATCACGGGCGGCGCCTCGGCGATCTACGGCTCGGACGCGGTGGCCGGTGTGGTCAACTTCCGCTTCAACAACAATTTCACCGGGCTGGTCCTGGAGGCCGATGGCGGCGTCACCGAGCGGGGCGACGGCACCAACTTTTCCGGCGCGGCGACCTGGGGCGGGCGGCTGGCGGACGATCGCGGGCGCGTGTTCCTGTCGCTTTCCTATCTCGAGCGCGGCAACGCCTCGCGCAACAGCCGCGAGTTCTTCCGCGATCGCCCGGGCAGCCTCGCCTCCACCGCCGGCACGATCGTGGTCGACGGCACCAATCCGTTCGGCGTGGGCAATGCGGCGAACGTCGCGGCGTATCGCAACCTGTTCCTCAACACCTATCGCACGCCGGTGCCGCCGACCGCGAGCTCGCTGGTCGTCAACCCGGACGGCACGCTGTTCGGGCGCAACACCGGCACCAACCTGCGCGATGCGGCGCTGAACGGCTATGTGCAGGACAGCGGCGGCATCGTCACGCAGCGCAGCCCCTTCGACTCCACGGTGCAGCTGCCGCTGAAGCGCTACACCGCGTTCGGCCGCGCCGAATATGAGGTGGCGGACGGCATCACGCTGTACGGCCAGGTCAATTACGCAACCTATCGCACGGACCAGACCTCCGACCAGGGCACGTTCCAGACGATCGCGACGCCCACTTTGGTGCCGGTGACCAACCCGTTCCTCACGCCCGACCTGCGCGTGGCGGCCGCCGCCCGGCCCCGCCCCAACGATCCGCTGATCTATTACTTCACCGGCACGCGCGCCGGGCGGCTGCGCGTGGTGGAGGATTATGACGTCTATCAGCTGCTGCTGGGCGGCAAGGGCGACATTTCCGGCACCTCGCTGAAGTACGACGTCTACGCCACGTACGGCGAGACCGACCAGACCGAGACGACCTTCAACCAATATAGCCGCAGCCGCTTCAACCAGTTGCTCCAGGCAGCGGATGGCGGACGATCTTTGTGCGACGGCGGCTACAATCCGTTCGGCTACGGCGAGATCTCGCAATCGTGCAAGGCGTTCCTGCTGCGCAATTCCACCAACCTCTTCAACTACAAGCAGACGGTGGCCTCCGCCAACCTGACCGGCAACCTGTTCCGCCTGCCCGGCGGCCCGGCCGGCTTCGCGGTGGGCGTCGAATATCGCAAGAACGAGTTCTCCGCGAACATCGACCCGGCCAACCAGCCGACGCCCTCCACCGTGAACGGTGTCACCACCTATGCCGCGCCCGAAACGCTGGGCCTGTCGGGCAGCGGATCGTCGGCGGGCGATATCGCGGTGAAGGAAGCCTATGTCGAGGTGCTGCTGCCGATCCTGGCGGACACACCCTTCTTCCAGCAGCTCGATGTGGATCTCGCCTACCGCTATTCCGACTATAACCGCGTTGGCGGCGTGCACACCTACAAGGCGGGCCCGAACTGGACGCCGTTCGGCGGCATGACCTTCCGCGGCGGCTATTCGCGCGCCATCCGCGCGCCGGGACTGGGCGAGCTGTACGCGCCGCGCGCCGGCGTGTCGGGCACGATCGGCAGCCCGGCGACGGGCACCGGCGACCCGTGCGACAGCCGCAGCGCCGCGCGCGCCGGCCGCGTGGCCGGGGTCACCGCGGCGCAGGTGCAGGCGCTGTGCACCGCGCAGGGCATCCCGGCAGCGATCTATCCCAGCTACACCTATACCGGCACGCTGACGGCCGCCTTCCGCATCGGCAACCCGGACCTGAAGGAGGAAACCGCCGACAGCTACACCGTCGGCGTGGTGGTGCAGCCGGAGTTCGCCCGCAGCGTGTTCAAGGCGCTGTCGCTGTCGGTCGACTATTACAACATCAAGCTCGACGATGCGATCGGCCGGGTCACCAGCCAGGTGGCGCTCCAGCAATGCTTCAACTTCGGCGGGCAGAATCCCTCGTTCAGCTCCACCAACTTCTACTGCTCGCTCATCAACCGCGATGCCGGCGGCCTCCTGGCGTTCATCAACGAGCCGCAGTTCAACCTCGGCAGCTATTCGACGGCGGGCATCGACGTGCAGTTCGATGCCGCGATCGGCATCGGCGATCTCGGCAACCTGTCGCTCAACAGCGTGGTCAGCCATGTGATGGACTACAAGATCCAGACGCTCGCGACCGATCCCACCTTCGATTATGCCGGCACCATCGGCAACGTGCAGATCGACGGCTACAGCCAGTCGCACCCGGCCTGGAAGCACACCACCACCCTGTCCTGGTATGGCGGGCTCGGTTCGCTGAGCTTCCGCTGGCGGTTCATCGACAAGATGAGCAACTCGGCGAATGTCGGCGTTGCCAACGGCAGTGCGACCGGCGTGCCGGCGGTAAGCTATTTCGATCTCGTCTCACGGCTGAAGGTGGACGACCAGATGGAGTTCCGCTTCGGCGTGACGAACCTGTTCGACAAGCAGCCGCCGGAGTTCGGCGGACCCGCCGCCACGGACACCTCCACCTACGACCTGATCGGCCGGCGCTACTTCATGGGCGTGACGAAGCGCTTCTGACCGGGCGGAGACAAGAGAAAAAGCGGGTGGGGTCTCCCCTGCCCGCTTTTTCTCGTGGCGCCGCTGCTCAGCCCGTCGCGCCGGGCAGTTCCTGCTGCGATCCGAAGGGCAGCATCAGCCGGCGCTCGGCGCCGCGGGGGTCATTCTCCAGCCGGGTGGCCGTATCGAACACCATCGTCGGACGGCCCGCGGCATCGTACGCCGGCCATTGCGGCAGGCCGGGTGCGGCGGGAGTGCCCGTCTTGGCAAAGGTCGCCCAGGCCCCCGACATCAGCGCCGCCAGCTTCTGCGTCTCGGGTGTGACCGGGCCTTCCATGCGCGCGGCCTTCTCCACCGTGTCGAACACGAACGGGATCTCCGATCCGTGCGGCGCGTGGAAGCGGCCGCCCTGCACCGGTGTTTCGCGGTTGAAGCTGTACAGGTACGCCGGCGCGCCGCCTGCCGCTGCCTTGCGCTCCGCCTGGATCGTGGAATCGAGGAAATAGCCGCGGTCGGTGGCGATCATGTAGAGCAGCTCGGCCATGCCCTTACCCGGATAGCGCCGGCGGTAGTCGGCAGCGACGGCGGCTTCCTGCCCGTCGAGGTTCAAGCCCTTCAGCCGCGTGAGCAGGCCCGCCTCGTCCATGGTGTCGACTGCCGGATCGAGCCCGAGGAACGCCGCCTGCTCGGTGCGGTTGGTGCCGATCATCATCGGCACGCGCGCGCTCAGCGCGGTGGCGCGCGGCGAGAAGGGATGGTCGGGCAGCAGGCGCCCGTCCACCACCGGTCGCCACTGGCCCAGCCCCGCCGCCGCCTTGCGCTGCGCGGCGTGCAGCGGGGCGAGCGGCACCTGTTGCAGCCGCTCGACGGCGTTCGGCGCGATGTCCAGTTCGGCGAGCAGGCGCGCCGCCTTCTTCTGCGCCAGCTCGCGCTCGTCCATCCGCAAGGCGGAGCCGCTCTGCACGACGGCGCGGTGGAACAGGCCGGCGGCAGGCTGGAAGCCCATCATCACGCTGGTCTTGCGGCCGCCGCCCGACTCGCCGTGGATCAGCACGCGCGTGGGATCGCCGCCGAACGCCGCGATATTGTCGCGCACCCACTGCAGCGCCGCCACGCAATCGAGCATGCCGACATTGCCGCTGTCCGCCCAGCGCCCGCCATAAGCGGACAGGTCGCAATAGCCGAGCACGTTGAGGCGATGGTTGATCGTCACCACGACCACGTCCTGCCGCGCGGCGAGGTTGCTGCCGTCATACCAGGAGGAGGAGCCCGAGCCGGTCGAGAAGCCGCCACCGTGCATCCAGAACATCACCGCGCGCCGGCCGGTCGTCGCGGGCGTCCAGACGTTGAGCACGAGGCAGTCCTCGCCTTCGGGGAAACCGCGGCCGCCCCCGATCGGGCTCTGGTAGAAGTTCTTCGGCGCGTTCAGCGCGCGGTCGCCCGCCTCGCCGGCCATCGACACGCCGCCCTGCGGCGCGGACGTGCCGTAGTCGAGACAATCGCGGACGCCCGCCCACTTGGCCGGCGGTTGCTGCGGGAGGAAGCGATTGGCACCGCCGGTCGGCGCACCATAGGGCACGCCCTTGAACGTGAGGACGCCGCCCGACCGGACCCCGCGGATGCGGCCGTGTGCGGTTTCGACCACCGGCCCGGCCTCGGCCCGGGCGATGCCGGGGAGAAGCAACGAAGCAGTGCCGCCGGCGAGCAACGCGCGGCGATGCAGGAGGAGGGTCATGCGTGGCTCCACAAAAAAGGCCCGCGGGAAACACCGCGGGCCGGAGGGATCAGATCGGAGTGACGGGGGCGGGCATCGCCGCCCAGAAGCGCCGCGCCTCGCTGCGCGGGTCGTTCTCCACCCGCGTGTCGTCATCGAAGATCATGGTCGCGCGCTTTTGCGCATCGAACGCCGGCCAGTTCGGGATCTGCGGATTGTTGGGGTTGCCGGTCTTGGCAAAGGCGACCCAGGCCGAGGCGAGCCGGTCGCACATCCTGCGGCCGCGCGCCGAGCCGACATCCACCGTCTGGTCGCGATAATTGTGGAAGCTCGCCGACACGTCGATGCCGTGAATCGCACCGAACTTGCCGTCATAGCCGCTCGTCGCCCAGTCCCACTGATACATCCACACCGGCGCGCCGCCGTCCGCCGCCTTCAGCTCCGCCTGTTTGAAGGCGTTGCGGCGCGCGGCGGCATCGGTGGCGATCACCGACTGGATCAAAAACGGCGACTTCTTGGGGTACTCCCGGCGATACAGGCGGAAGATCGCCTCGCCCTTGTCGCCATAGCGCCTGGCGAGGTCGGCGCGCACGGTGGCGTCGTCGACATCCCAGTTGGTGAACCGCAGCGCCGCGTCCTCCAGCGTGGTGGAGACGATCATCGGCACGGTGCGCGATTCCGGCGGCGCGGCGGGATCGAACGGGTGGTGCGGCAGGTAGGTGCCGTCCACCACCGGGTTGAAGGCGCGGGCGAACTCCGGCCGGCGCATCACGCGGGTCTGCGCTTCAAGCATCTTCTGCCAGGGCACGTCCTGCAGCCGTGAGGCAGTGGCGCGCGACAGGTTCAGCTCGGCCAGCAGCGCCTCGGCATGGCGGGTCGCCGCCTCCCGCTCGGTGAGGCGCAGCGCCGATCCACTCTGCACGGCGGCCCGGTGGAACAGCCCGCGCGCGGCGGGCGTGGCGAGCAGCGTGGTCGTCTTCGCGCCGCCGCCCGACTGGCCGAAGATCATCACCCGGTTCGGATCGCCGCCGAACTGCGCGATATTGTCGCGCACCCACTCCAGGCTGGCGGTCATGTCCATCACGCCCGCCGCGCCCGAGCCGGCAAAGGCCGAGCCGAGCCCGAGATCGCCGAGATGCGTGTAGCCGAACGAGGCCAGGCGGTGGTTGACCGTCACCACCACCACGTCGCCGAAGCGCGCGAGCTGCGCCCCGTCAAAGCCGGGCGAGTTGCCCGATCCGGTGGTGAAGCCGCCGCCATGGAAGCTGACGAGCACCGCGCGCTTCGCGTTGTCGGTGGCCGGGGTCCAGACGTTCAGGACCAGGCAGTCCTCGCCCATCGAGCCGACGCCGACATTGCGATCCCACATGATGAACATGGCATAGTCGCCGCGCAGGTCGGCGGGCGTCTGCGGCGAGACGGGGCCATAGCCGATGCAGTTGCGCACCCCTGCCCATTTCGCCGGCTTCTTCGGCGGCAGGAAGCGGTTGCGGCCGCCGGTCGGCGCACCATAGGGGATGCCCTTGAACGCCTTGATCCCGGCATTCTCGATCCCCTCGACCTTGCCGTACACCGTCTCCACCGTGTGGAACACCTGGCCCGACATGTCCCCGCCCAGCGGCCGGGCGGTGCCGGCGATCGCGGGCGACGCGCTGGTCTGCGCCTCCGCCTCGAACCCGATCAGCCCCGTCGTGGCGGCCGCCGCCACTGCCCCGCCCGCCAGCATCGTGCGCCGGCTGACCGGCACGTCCCATTGCGACATCCTGCACCCCTTTTCGACAGCCTCTCCCGCCCGGGCCGGCTTGCCGCCAGCTTCCAAGCAGTCATGACTGTATCTTTCTATAGCGGGCCGCGCAATGGGGTTGGTTCAATCGGCCGCGCGCCGCTCCATCGTCTCGCGCTTCAGCGTGCGCAGCACGTCCAGCACGCTGTCCACGTCCACATCGGGGTTGACCTGCCGCTCGATGGCGAGGCCACGCAAGGCGAGCACGATGGTGCGCGACACCGCCTGGTCGTGCGCGGTGAGCGGCAGACCGGCATCCTGCGCGCGTTCGGCCAGGCGCTGCGCCTGCTTCTCGTTCAGACGCCGCTGGAACTCCGGAAAGCGCGCGCGCACCACCTCGTCGCTGCGCGCGCCGACCAGGATCTCCATCAGCGCGGTGCCATGCGGTTGCAGCGCCAATTGCCAGCGCAGGTCGGGCAGCGCGGCATAGCGCTCCCACGGATCGTCGATCCTGCTCAGTGCCTCGGTATAATAATCGTGGTTGCGGTCCAGCACATGTTCCAGCGTCGCCAGCATCAGGTCCGCCTTGCTGGGGAAATGGTGCAGCATCGCGCCGCGGCTCACGCCCGCCCTGGCCGCAACCAGCACGGTGCTCGTCCCGCCATAGCCCTGTTCAAACAGGCAATCGACGGCGGCATCGAGCAGCGCGGTGCGCGTGGCGGCGCTGCGCTCCGCCTGGGTGCGACGGACGGGCTTGGCGGCGGCGGGCGTGTCGGGCATCCGCGCTCCCTACTCCGCTCGCTTGCACTTGACCAAGCCGCCACGTACAGTCAGTACTGATTGTAATTGAAGGCGCGGAACGAACCGTCGCCTCATCAGGGAGGGACACCATGAAACGCATCGTGCTTGCCACGCTGGCCGCCTGCTCGGCCATGCCCGCCGCCGCCCAGGAGACGGCAGCCCCCATGCCGGCCGACTACACGCAAGCGGCAAACTGGCTTTGCCGCCCCGGCGCGGCGGATGCATGCAGCAAGGCGGACCTGAGCACCACGGTGGTGAACGCCGACGGCACGCTCCGCCCGCTCACCTTCACCCGCGCGAAGGCGCCGGCGGTGGACTGCTTCTACGTCTATCCCACCGTCTCGCTCGACAAGGCGCCCAACAGCGATCTGGTGCCGGGGCCGGAGGAGATGTCGGTGATCGCCAACCAGTTCGCCCGCTTCGGCGAACTGTGCCGCACCTTTGCGCCGATGTACCGCCAGGTGACCATCCCCGCCCTGCGCGCGGGAATGAGCGGCGGCGACATGAAGCCCGACCGCGAGATCGGCTATGCCGACGTGCTGGCGGCCTGGCGTTACTACCTCCAGCACGACAATGGCGGCCGCGGCGTGATCCTGATCGGCCACAGCCAGGGATCGGGCGTGCTGAAGCGCCTGGTCGCCGAGCAGATCGACGGCAAGCCGGACCAGCGCAAGCTGGTGGGCGCCTATCTGATCGGCACCAGCCTGCTCGTCCCCGCGGGCAAGGCGGTCGGCGGCGATTTCAAGTCGGTGCCGATCTGCACGGCCAAGGGCGAGGCCGGCTGCGTCGTCTCCTATGCCTCCTTCCGCAGCACGGTGCCGCCGCCGACCAAGACCCGCTTTGCGCGCACGGAAGTGCCGGGCATGCAGGTGGCGTGCGTCAATCCTGCGGCGATCGGCGCCGATGCGCCGGCCACCGTCACGTCCTTCCTCGGCAACCGCCCGAGCATCTCCTCCTCGCAGGCCGCGCCCAGGCCGTGGGTGACCGGAAAGACCGTCACCACGCCGTTCGTGCAGACCCCGGGCCTGCTCACCGCCGCCTGCACCACGGATGGCACCGCGCGCTACCTCAAGGTGACGGTGAACGCCGTGCCCACGGACCCGCGCACCGACGAGATCAGCGGCGATGTCATCACCAATGGTCAGGTCGATACCGGATGGGGCCTGCATGTGATCGACGTGAACCTGGCCATGGGCGACCTCCTTTCCGCCGCGCGGGCGCAGGCGCGCACTTATGCCGCACGGCGCTGACCGGCTGACGATCGAGGGGGAGCCGGCCGCACCGGCTCTCCCACCCGGCAACGGCCACGCGCAACGCAGCGCCGCCACCCGCCTCCGGCTGATCGAGGCGGCGATCGATTGTCTCTACCGCACCGGTTATGGCGCCACGACGACCGTCGCGATCGCGCAGACCGCGGGCGTCAGTCGTGGGGCGATGCTGCACCAGTTTCCCACCCGCGCCGACCTCATCATCGCCGTGGCCGAGCATATCGTGCGCGAGCAGGACCTCCGCCGGCGCCAGATCCTGCGCGCGGTGCCGCGTGGGGTGGAGCGGTTCCGCGCGATCACCGCCGCCGTCTGGGACACGATGAAGGAGCCGGCCTCCATGGCCCTGCTGGAGATCATGCTCGGTTCCCGCAGCGATCCGGAGCTGTCGGCGCGGTTTCCGGCCGTCATGCGCGGCGCGGAGGCGCGACTGGCCAGCGGCCCGATCGAGGTCGCGCGCGATATCGGCTTCGAGCAGGATGACCTGATCCATGCCATGTCGCGCCTGCACCTGGCCGCCATGCGCGGCCTGGCCATCGAGCGCCTGTTCCAGACCGACGAGGGCCGCGTCGACGACGCTTTCGAGCTGCTGACATGGTACAAGGACCAGTTCCTGCTGAGATTGTCAGAGGCGACCTGAGCGAGCGGCCTGGCGCCGCTGATCCTTCCCGCCCCCGTCACGCAGGCGCTTGCGGTGCGTTGACCGCGGCATGCCATGGCGCGGCATTCGGCAGGCTTGCTCCCGGACAATCGGGTGCGCTGCGCACGATCGGTCGCCGGCCTCGCCTCGCGTGCCGATCGTACAGGCATGCGCCACGCCGTGAAGAGGTGAAAGAGCCTCAGTCCCATCAACAAGACAGAGCACGCCAGCGTGGTCAGGTTTGTATGACAACTCTTGCCGCGGAGGGAGACACGTAGTAGCGTTGGAGATGGGAGAGGCCGATCGATGATCAATCGACGTACGATGGTGAAGGGTGCCGGCGCGACGTTCGGCGTGGCGATCACCGCACAAAGCTATGCACGGATACGCGGGGCGAACGAGCGCCTGAACGTGGCGATCGTCGGCGTGAACGGCCGTGGTCAGGCGCATCTGAGCGCTTTCTCTAAGCTGCCCGGAGTGCAGGTCACCCACTTCGTCGATGTCGACTCGGCGATCCTGGCCAAGCGCGCGGGCGAGGCCGCCGTCAAGGGGCTGCCGCCGGTCGAAACCGAGCGCGATTACCGCCGGCTGTTCGACAAGCGGCAGGTGGATGTGGTCACCGTCGCCACGCCCGACTTCTCGCATGCCAGGATCGCGATCGACGCGATGCACTCGGGCCATCACGTCTATTGCGAGAAGCCGATCGGCATCGCCCCCGCAGAAGGCGAGGCGATGATCGCCGCGCAGCGGCGCACCGGGCGCAAGCTGCAGGTCGGCAACCAGCAGCGCTCCAGCGCGGAGACGCGGCAGCTCGCCGGGCTGATCCAGGCGGGCGAGATCGGCGACGTGTACGAGGCGCAGACCTGGTACGCCAACAATCGCCCCTCCATCGGGAGGGGCCACGAGGCGGCGCCGCCCGCCACGCTGGACTGGGATCTATGGCAGGGCCCGCGACCGCGCGGGCCGTACCGGACGAACCTGGTGCCGTACAACTGGCACTGGCACTGGCGCTACGGCACCGGCGAAATCTGCAACAACGCGATGCACGAACTCGATGTCGCCCGCTGGATGATGGGTCTCTCCTATCCCACGTCGGTGCAGGCTCGTGGCGCCCGCAATTTCTACAAGGGCGACGACTGGGAGATGTATGACACCCTTGCCGTCGACCTGAATTATGCCGACGGGCGCACCATCCGCTGGAATGGGCAAAGCTGCAACCGGATGCTGACCCACGGCCGCGACCGCGGCGTGCTGCTGCTGGGCACAAGAGGGTCGGCCGTGGTCGATCGCAACGGCTTCGAGCTGTTCGGCCTCGACGGCAAGCGGACGCGCGAAGTGAAAGCCGCTGCGCAATCGGCGACCACCAACACGGTGGGTGAAGGCGCGCTGGACGTCTATCATGCCGGCAACCTCGTCGACGTGATCCGCGGCACGGCGGCGGCGCTAAACTCGCCGATCGCGGAAGGGCATGTCAGCACCACGCTCTGCCATCTCGGCAACATGGCCTATCGCACGAACAGCGTGCTCCGCATCGATCCGGCAACCGGCCGGCCGAGCAGCGCTGAGGCGATGGAATTGTGGTCGGTCGCGTACCAGCCGGGCTGGGAAATCACGGCGTGAACCACCCGCCGGCGGAAACGATGATCGAGCGCTTCGCTGCGATGGGCACGCGGTTCGAGATCCACGTGTTCGGCGGGTGCGACGCGGACGCGGTGCCCGCGGCACGCCGGGCGATCGAGGCGCTCGACGATGCGCTCACCACCCATCGTCCCTCGGCCACCGCTGACCTGAACGAGCGCCTGCTTGCCGGCCGGCCGGCGTTGGTCCGCAATGCGCTTTTGTGGGAAGCGCTGGACGCGGTGGACGCCGCTTATGTCGCGACCGGCGGGTTGTTCGATCCGGCGGTGGAGCATGGCAGCTGGTCGTGCATTCGGCGCGATCGGGCCGCATCGCGGATCGAGGCGACACAACCGGCGGCGCTGGACTTCGGGGCGTTCGGCAAGGGCTTCGCGCTGGACCATGCCGCCGCGATCCTGAAACAGGCCGGCGTCCGCTCCGCGCTGTTGTCGGCGGGCGAAAGCTCGATCACGGTGCTGGGCGAACACCCGCTGGGCGGTGGATGGCCGTTCGCCGTTCCGCACCCGCTCGATCCCGGCCGCAGCCTGATCGACCTCGAACTGACCGACGAGGCGATGTCGATCAGCTCCACGGTCGGTTCGCCCGAACGCGCCGCCATGATCCGGCCGCAGGACGGCGCGCGGATCGGCGAGCGGCGCACGACGATCGTGATCGAGCCCAGCGGCGCGGAGGCCGAGGCGATGAGCACCGCATTGCTCGTTGCAGGGCCGGACAGCGCCGCCGCCCTGCTCGGCAGCGGCAGACGGTACCGGTTCGATCTCGACCGGGCGGCGGCTCCTGAACCGGTGGAAGTGGCTGCATGATAACCGACGCCGAATTCGAGCTTTCGCGACGTTCCTTCCTCCACCGCGTGATGGCGGCGACCGCGGGCGCGGGCATCGCCGCCGTTTCGCCCTGGGCCGCCGTCGCGGCGCAGGCCAGCCCTGCCCCCGGCGATCGCGTGCGGCTGGGCGTGATCGGCACGGGCGACCGGGGCCGCGCGCTGATCCGCAACATCCTGAAGACGCGCAACTGCACGATTGCGGCATTGTGCGATAGCTACGCCCCGCATCTCGCCAAGGGGCGCGCACTGGTCGATCCGAAGGTCCGCAGCTTCGCCGATCACCGCGCGATGATCGATGCCGGCGGACTGGACGCGCTGGTCATCGCCACGCCGCTCGACCGGCACGCGCAGCAGGCGTTCGACGGGTTCGATGCCGGGCTGCACGTGTGGTGCGAAAAGGCGATGGCGCGCACGATCGCCGATTGCGGGGCAATGGTCACGCGCTCCAGGGCAAGGCGCAAGGTGCTGCAGATCGGGCACCAGCGCATGTTCCACCCGACCTACCTCGCCGCGCGCAAGCGCGTGCAGGCCGGGGAGATCGGCGCGATTACGCAGATCCGCGCCAGCTGGCACCGCAACAATTCCTGGCGGCGCAAGGTGCCGGCCGATGCCACCGACCGACAGATCAACTGGCGCCTCTACCGCGACAGTTCCGCCGGGCTGATGACGGAGCTTGCCACGCACCAGCTGCAGGTCGGCAACTGGTTTCTGGACGAGGCGCCGGCGCGGGTGATCGGATCGGGCAGCATCTGCCACTGGAAGGACGGCCGCGAGGTCTATGACCATGTCGCGCTGGTGTATGAATATTCGGGCGGGCGGAAATTCATCTACACCTCCTTGCTCAACAACGCCCGCTATGGCTGCGAGGAGCAGATCCAGGGCAGCAAGGGCACGATCGAGGCCGAGCTCGGCCGCATCTACCAGGAAGTGCCGCCCAAAGTACTGGCGCTCCAGCGCATGCAGCAGGACGTGCAGCGCGGCCACAAGCGCACGGTGCCGATCGGCGGCGCGACTTGGTTCCCGGAGCTGCCCGTCACCACGCCGGGCGAGTCGCTGGGCTGGGGCGAATATGACGAGACGATGCTCCAGTTCGAAGGCTTTGGCGAAGCCGTGCGCTCCGGCACGCCGCTGCCGGGGCTGCTCGCGCAGGCCTATGATGCGAGCGTCGCCTCGCTGCTGGGCGAACAGGCGATGGACCGGGGCGAGGCGGTGACTTGGCCCACCAATCTCGTTGCCGTGTGAAGGGGATACGCGATATGACCAACACTGACCGCCGCGCCCTTCTGACGCTCGGGCTTTCCGCGGGGATGGCGGGCTTCGCAGGCGATGCCCTCGCCCAGTCGGTGACGCGCGGCGATGCGCCGACGGAGGACGCGCCGGCCCGCCCCGCCCCGCAAGCCAAGTATCGCCTGCCCTTTGCCGTCATCGGGCTCGACCACAACCACATCTACAGCATCACCGATGCGATGATCCGGGGCGGCGGCGTGCTTTCCGCCGTTTTCGCCACCGATCCCAAACAGGTCGCGAACTTCCGGAAGCGGTATCCGGGCGTCAGGCTGGCGCGGTCCGAGGACGAAATCCTGTCGGACAGGTCGATCAAGCTGGTGTGCAGCGCGGCGATCCCGGTCGAGCGCGCGCCGCTGGGCATCCGCGTGATGCGCGCGGGCAAGGATTATCTCAGCGACAAGGCCGGCATGGTCACGCTGCAACAGCTCGCCGACGTGCGCGCCGCGATCAAGGAGACCGGGCGCAAGTACGGCATCCTGTATTCGGAGCGGCTGGAGGTGCCGGCGGCGGTGATGGCCGGGCAGCTGGTGCACGACGGCGCGATCGGCAAGGTGATCCAGACGATCAACCTGGCGCCGCACCGCGTGTCCGCGCCGACGCGACCCGACTGGTTCTGGGACCCGGCGCGCAACGGCGGCATTCTGGCCGATGTCGGCAGCCACCAGGCCGACCAGTTCGTGTACCTGACCGGCAGCAGGACCGCGCGCGTGGTCGCCGCGCAGACCGCCAATATCGGCCACCCCGACCATCCCCGGTTCGAGGATTTCGGCGACATGATGCTGAGCGGCGATGGCGGGATGGGCTATGTCCGGGTCGACTGGTTCACCCCGGACGGCCTGCCGACCTGGGGCGACGGGAGGCTCTTCATCCTCGGCACCGAGGGCTTCATCGAGCTGCGCAAATATGTCGACCTGGCCGGGCGCCCGCGCGGCAACCACCTGTTCATCGCCGACCGCAAGAGCACCCGGTACATGGATTGCTCCACGGTGCCGCTGCCGTTCGGGCCGCAGTTCATCACCGATCTGGTGGAGCGGACTTCGGTCGCGCAGGACCAGGAAGGTGCGCTGCTGGCGGCGGAACTCGTGCTGACGGCGCAAGAGAAGGCCAAGGCGGAGCGAGCTGTCAGCTGAGCAAAGGTACGTGGCGCAGAAATGTAATTATAAGACAAATCTGCTTTCCTCTCGTCTTGTTTGTTCGTATTCGAGGGACAAGCACAAGCCGCCGGTGAGCGGCCAGTGAAGGGTGGAGGCGGGATGAAAAGGGATGGCTGCGGTTTCGGTTCAGCTCCGCGGGCATCGAGCGCGCACCAGCATGCTCGGCGAGTCCGGTGATCCTCACACAAGAGCATAGTATTGGCGCGCGTCGCCACGGTGATCGTGGAGCAGGTGGAAGCCCGTTGTTCCGGGTTGCAGGCGCGCACGTTACCGATCGTGTCCGCAGGCATCTGGTCAACGTCGATCCCGGTGGCCGCGGCGGGTCGATCGCAGTTCATGGCGGCTCAACAAGGAGCGATCGTATGTCGAAAATCTCGGGACTGCTGCTCGCAGCGGTAGCATTCGGGTCGGTTGCGGCAGGGTCCGCCGAGGCGGCGACCGCCAGGCGCGGGACGTTCGGCACGCTGGCTGACGGTCGTCCGGTTGCTTCGATCACCTTGTCGAACGGTCGCGGCGTTTCGGCAACGGTGCTGGCCTATGGCGCGGCGCTGCAATCGGTGATCCTGCCCGACCGCAACGGCAAGAAGGCCGATGTCGCGCTCGGTTATGACAACCTCGCCGATTACCTGAAGACGCCGCAATATTTCGGCATGACGGTGGGGCGGTTCGCCAATCGCCTCGCGGCGGGTCGCTTCACGATCGACGGCCGAGCCTATCAGACACCGGTCAACGACGGCAGGAATGCGCTGCACGGCGGCACGGTCGGCTTCGACAAGGTCCTGTGGGATGTCGTGGCGGTGAAGGGCGGTCCGCAGGCGTCGGTGACGCTGCGCCATGTCAGCCGCGATGGGGACCAGGGCTATCCCGGCACGATGACGATCGATGCCACCTACTCGCTCGACGAGAGCAACAACCTGCGCATCGAATATGTCGCCCGGACCGACCGGACGACCATCGCGAACATCACCAACCACGCCTACTGGAACCTGTCGGGCGAAGGTTCCGCGGGCGGCGCGATGGGGCATCAGGTGACCATCCCGGCCGAAACCTTCCTGCCCACCGACGACGGCGCGATCCCGACGGGCGAGTTCAAGCCGGTGGCGGGCACCGCGTTCGACTTCCGCCAGCCGCATGTCGTGGGCGATCGCGTCCGCAATGCCGGCGACCAGCAGATCATATGGGGTCGCGGCTATGATCACAACTTCGTGGTCGGGCGCGAGGTGACGCGCGACGAGCATCTGATGGCGCGCGTCTACGATCCCGCCTCCGGCCGCGGGTTCGAGCTGTGGTCGAACCAGCCCGGGGTGCAATTCTACTCCGGCAACTTCCTGGACGGCACGTCGCACGGCAAGTCGAAGAAGATCTATCGAGAGGGCGACGCCGTCGTGTTCGAGCCGCAGATCTCTCCGGACAGCCCCAACCAGAAGGGCTTCCCCAGCGCCCGTCTCGAGCCCGGCCAGACCTATCGCAATGTGATGACCTACCGCCTGAGCAGCGGCACCGCCGCGCCCAGCGGCCAACAGGGAGAATGACGATGACCAAGCGGATGATCCTGCTCGCGGCGATGCTCGCGACGACCGCGTCGCCGGCGCTCGCGCGCGATCAGTGGACCAAGGCGCAGGCCCATGCCTGGTACGCCAGGCAGCCGTGGCTGATCGGCGCCAACTACACGCCTGCCACGGCGATCAACCAGTTCGAGATGTGGCAGGCGGAGACGTTCGATCCGGCCACGATCGACAAGGAGCTTGGCCTGGCCCAGTCGATCGGAATGAACACAATGCGCGTGTTCCTCCACAACATGCTCTGGGAACAGGATCCCGAGGGCCTGAAGAAGCGGATGAACCAGTTCCTGGAGATCGCCGCGCGACACAAGATCCGCACCTTGTTCGTGCTGTTCGACAGCTGCTGGGACCCCAACCCCGTGGCCGGTCCGCAGCGGCCGCCGATCCCGGGCGTGCACAACAGCGGCTGGATGCAGGCGCCGGGCGCCGCACGGCTGAAGGATGAAAGCCAGTACGTCAAGTTCCAGGGCTATGTGAAGGATGTGGTGGGCACCTTCGCGAAGGACGATCGCGTGCTCGGCTGGGACCTGTGGAACGAGCCCAACAACGATGGCGGCGGCAATTACGTGAGAACGCCGGACAAGAAGGCCTATGTCGCGCGGCTGCTGCCGCAGGTGTTCGACTGGGCGGCCTCCGTCGATCCCACCCAGCCGCTGACCGCCGGCCTGTGGATCGGTGACACTTGGGACCGGATGGAAACGCTGGACGCCGTCGAGAAGACGCAGGTCACGCGTTCCGACGTGCTCACCTTTCACGATTACAGCTGGCCCGAGACGTTCGAGAAGCGGGCGAAGCAGATGCTCAGCTATGGCCGGCCGGTGATCAACACCGAATACATGGCGCGCGGCAACGGCTCCACCTTCGACGGAACGCTGCCGGTCGCCAAGCGGATGAACATCGGCATGATGAACTGGGGCTTTGTCGACGGAAAGACGCAGACCCGCCTGCCCTGGGACAGCTGGAAGAAGCCCTATACGATGGAGCCGCCGACGATCTGGTTCCATGAAGTGTTCCGCGCGGACGGCACGCCCTATCGCCAGGCCGAAACCGACCTGATCCGCCGGCTGGCGCAGTCGCCCAAGGGCGTGGTGCCCGCGGCCAAATGAGACGCCTGCTCGCCATGGCGGCGGCGGCGGGGCTTGCCGTCGCCGCCGCTGCCGGCCCGGCGCAGGAAGTCGCCTCGGTGCTGACCGGCGCCGATCCCGACATGGAAGCCGGCGAGGACCGCTACTGGATCTATCCGACCGGCGGCGGCGGGCTGTTCGCCTGGTCGTCCGTGGACATGAAGCACTGGGAGCGAGGGCCGCGATTGCTGTCGCTGGCAGCAATCCCGTGGGTTGGCGATGACGGCGCCGCCGTGCACCATCTGTGGGCGCCCGACATGGTCGCCGCGAATGGCAGCCATTATCTCTATTATTCGATCGGGCCGCAGCACCCCACGCCGAGCCGCATCGGTGTCGCACGCTGCGACACGCTGCAGGGGCCCTGCACCGACAGCGGCAAGCCGCTCGTCAACGATGGCGGGCACGGGTTCGAGGCGATCGACCCCGCGGTGTTCGTCGATTCGAAGAGCGGGACGCCTTATCTCTATGCCGGTGGCAGCGCCGGCGCGACGCTGCGCGTCTGGGCGCTCAGGCCCGACATGGTCAGCATCGACCACGAGGTGAAGGTCGCCACGCCGCGCCACTTCACCGAGGGCGCGTTCCTGTTCGAGCGGAACGGCACCTATTACCTGTCCTACTCGTCGGGCAGGTACGACAACGCGACCTATTCGGTCCATTACGCCACCGCTCCCTCGCCCACCGGGCCGTGGCGCTATGCCGGGCGGCTGCTGGCCAGCGACGGCAAGTACAAGGGGCCCGGACACCATGCGTTCCTGCACGATCCCAGGGACGGGCGCTGGTACATCGCCTATCACCGCTGGGAAGGGCAGAGCGGCAACGGACCGTACAAGGGGGGACGCGTGGTCGCGATCCAGCCGGTCAGCTTCGGCACGGACGGATCGATCCTGCCGATCCGGATGACGAACTAATCGGCGGCGGCCGCGACATCCCGGTGCGTTTCGATCAGGTTCAGCACGTCGCCGATCAGCGTGCGCATGGCCGCGCGCGCGGCATCGCCGTCGCCCGCGGCGATCGCGTCGCGCACCGCACGGTGCTCGGCCACGCTGGCGGTGCGCCCCTTGATGCGATTGGTGAAGCGGATGGAGGTGCGCAGCGCGGTGGTCACCACGTCGCGGAACTGCGCGTAGAACGGGTTGCCCGAGGCCCGCAGCACCGCGACATGGAAGGCGATGTCCGCTTCCAGGGTGTCGTCCGCCCCGCGCTCGGCCGCCTCCATCCGTTCGAGCCCGGCGCTGATCCGGCCGATGTCGTCGGGCGCGGCGAAGCGCGCGGCAAGCGCCGCCGCTTCCGGTTCGATCGCCACGCGTAGCTGGTTGAACTGCTCGAGCAGCACGATCGAGAACTTCCGCTCCAGCAGCCATCGCAGCACGTCGGTGTCGAACAGGTTCCAGGACCCGGTCGGCTGCACGATCGTGCCCTGGCGCGGGCGCGCGCTCAGCAGCCCCTTGGCCGTCAGCATCTTCACCGCCTCACGCGTGACGGAGCGGCTGACGCCGTGCTGCCGGGCAAGCTCGGCCTCGGTCGGGAACGCTTCCTCATCGAAACGGCCGGTGACGATCGCGCGGCCCAGGCTGTCGAGCAGCCCGTAGGTCAGGTTGCGGCCGAGTTGCGGACGCACATCGTCCAGCGACAATCTCGACAACTCCGCCAACCTCTTATCTCCCGGTCTCGCGCCATCGGCACTGCGATCATCTTATGCCCGAGCCCCTTATAGACAAGCATATGTTGTAGTACGACTGCTCGCCAAAGCTGGCCGGTGTGCCGGCCGCCAGGGGGGAGCATCGCACGGGCACGCTTGTCGCGGGTCGATACGACCGACGGAGAGCCGGCCGGACATGCGCAAGCCCGTCATCGCGATGTGGCGTCGTTCCTCGGCCGCATGAGGAGGAGGGTCTCCGTCAGCCTTGCCCTCGCCGTGCCCGTGCAGTGTTCTGCCATGAAGCTCACATCACCCGATTCGCGGTGGGTCCGGCGCGCTTCTTCAAGGAGGAAAGGCTACGGATTCACCGGCTCGCTGCGCATGTCGATCGAGGCGCAGGCGGCCGGCCGATCCCGTGACGAGGGGGAGTTGCAGGATCGTCACCGGCATGCGTCAGCGGACTGCTTGACGGAGCCTGTCCGCGGTCAGCCAAGATCCCCGTGCAGGAGGCTGATTTCGCTCAGCCGGGAATGCCGGCTGAGGCTTTCGCGCATATGGTGCCGCGCCGCCTCGCGCGCCTTTTCGGCATCCATCCGCACGATTGCATCCAGGATCGCCTCGTGCTCGCCGCGGACCTTTTCGGCATAGGCATGGTGCGCCTCTTCCGAGCTGTTGCGCAGGTACAGGTCGCGTGGCGGCACGAGCCGGACGCCGAAGAAGTCGATCAAGCGGACGAAATAGTCGTTCTGCGTCGCCCGTGCGATGGCGTGGTGGAAGGCCGCGTCCCAGCGCGCGGATTCCGCTGGATCGTCGATCGCCGCATCCATCTCCCGCAGCGCGGCGCGGATCGTGCCGATATCGGACGTGGTCCGCCGGGCGGCGGCAAGGGCCGCCATTTCCGCTTCCACCGCCAGGCGCGTCTCGAGCAGCTTGATCACGTCGCCGAGGTCCTGCAATTCCTCGCGGGTGATCTGAAACGCGCTGTAGCGCGCGGTATCCGTCACATACACGCCGGACCCCTGGCGCGAGGTCACGAGTCCCTTTGCGGTCAGCCTGGCGATCGCCTCCCTGACGACCGTGCGGCTGACATTCTCCGCCGTGCAGATATCCTTTTGTGCCGGGAAGCGCGAGCCGGGCGGCATGGCGCCCAGCGCGATCCGCTCCTCCAGCTTACGAAACAGCGCGTCCGAAAGTGATGTTGAGGCAGCTTCCACTCCGACCTTTCTCCTTGTCGCGCCTGGCCTTGTAGTACCACTCGCCGCCACATGCCAGCCGCCCCGCCCGCCCCCGCCGCCACGGGGCAGCAAGCGGGGGACGGGCTGCTACACGACGGCGGGAGAGATGACCTGCCGCGCAATCCCGCCGCCGGAGGGTTCAGGGAGCAGCCTTGGCAGGCGCGGCCGGACGCCAGTTATAGCCCATCACCAAGGGCGGCCGCTCGACCTTGGTCTTGCGCAGCAGCGCGATCACCTCGGCGCCGGCCAGCAGCACGGGGCCATAGCCGTGCGATGCGGCGACATGCCGGGGGCGATAGGCGTAGAAAGCGGGGTCGAAGCCCATGCCCGTGCCGACGACCACGTCCTCCACCTCGCCGGCGGCGTTCACCTTGGTGGTCACGCCGTTCCACGCGAGCAGCGCGACCGGCGCATAGGCCCGCGGGTCCAGCCAGCCGCGATTGACGGCACGGGCAAGCGCAAAGGCATAGATCGCCGACGCCGACGTCTCCAGATAGGTATCCGGCCGATCGAGCAGCTGGTGCCACAACCCGGTGTCCGACTGGACTTTCGCCAGCCCTTCCGCAACCGCCCCCAGTTGCGCCAGCACCGCGGCGCGGCCGGGATGATCCGCAGGCAGCACCTCCAGCAGTTCCACGATCGCCATGATCGCCCAGCCATCCGGCCGCGCCCAGTATAAGGCCGGGTGCGGCGACATCTCCTGCACCCAGCCATGCTGGTACAGTTTCTTCTCCGGCACGAACATTCGCTGCGAGAATTGCAGCACCTGGCGCACGGCATCGTCGAAATAGCGCCGCTCGCCGGTCAACGCGCCCATCTGCGCCAGCGCCGGAACGCTCATGTAGAGGTCGTCCAGCCACAGCGTGTTCGGGTACGGGCTGGTCCGGGCGAGCGTGCCGTCCGCCAGGCGGAACTGCTTGTTGGCCACCCAGTTCAGGTAAAGATCGATCTGCGGGCGCGCGCGCTTGTCCAGGAGCTTGGCGCGCTCGGCCTTGATCATCGCCGCCGCCATTGCTCCCGCGTCGTCCAGCTTGTCGGGATTGAGCATGTCGCGAACCGGCGTTTCCCGTGCGGGAACGCCCTGGGCGCGGTAGTTGGCGGCGACCGCGTTGACGAAGTTCAGGCGATCGGCGGCATATTGCGTGAAGCGCTTGTCCCCGGTGACCTCCCCGGCGAGGAGCGCGCCCGAATAGGTCACGCCCCATTCGTAGCTGTTCAGGCGAAAGCCCGGGAGGAAATGTGCGCCGCGCGGCAGCTTGCCGTCGATTTTCAGGCGTTCGCCCGTCGCGCCCGTCAGCCCGACCTGCGTTTCGCGGTCGATATAGGCGAGCACGCGATCGAGAACGGCCTTCACCGAAACATCCGTCGGGCGGCCATAGGGCATGGGATAGGCCGGCTTCAGCAGCGCGACCTTGTCGTCGGTGTCGCGCATGGGCTCCCGGTTCATGGGAACGTCACGCGGGCCGAGCTGGGCGGCGGCGGGCGTCCCGCATGTCACTGCAAGCGCCGCCAGCGATCCGGTCACGAGCCATCGTCCCAGCGGCGTCCTGTCTACCTTGCGCACCAGCAATCCCTCCCATCCATGATGTCGTTGACCGACGACTGATCGATCAGATTTGTACTACGCATTGCCGCGGGTGCAACATGTGTCCGTTCGTGCCGTCATATGCGGTCCGTGCCGGTCAGGCCGGCAGATGCATCGGCTGGAGGCGGGGGCTGCAGACGTGCAACACGGCAAGTGCGAGGAAGTAGGCGCCGCCCGCGACCGCGAAGATCGGCGCGTAGCTGCCCGACGTATCCAGGACGAAGCCGATGAACTTGGCGATCACCATGCCGCCGATCGCGCCCGCCGTGCCGCCGATGCCCACCACCGAGCCCACCGCCTCGCGGGGGAAGAGGTCGGACGGCAGGGTCAGCAGGTTGGCGGAGAAGGCCTGGTGCCCCGCGGTGGCGACACCGATGATCGCCACGGCCCACCACAGATTGTCGACATACTGGACGAAGACGACAGGCAGGATCACCAGTGCGCAACCTGCCATGGTGAGTTTCCGCGCGCGGTTGGCGGAGAGCCCTGCCCGCATCATCCGCGAGGATGCCCAGCCCCCGACCACGCTGCCGATGTCCGACAGGAGATAGATGACGATCAGCGGCGGACCGAAGGACTTGAGATCCAGCCCGTATCGGCGGGAAAGGAAATCCGGCAGCCAGAATAGGAACATCCACCAGATCGGATCGGTGAGGAACTTGGGGATCGCGTACGCCCAGGTCTGACGCACGCCGAACAGCCGTCGCCAGGGCAGCGCCGTCACCGCGGCGGGCCGGTCGGCCTGGATCAGCGCCAGCTCCGTCGCATCAACACGAGGATGGGCGGCGGGCGAGCGGTAGACGGCGAGCCACACCACGATCCACACGGCGCTGACCAGGCCCGTCGCGACGAATGCCGTGCGCCAGCCATAAGCAATGGTGATGGCGGGCACCAGCAGCGGCGTGAGGATCGCACCGACATTGGCGCCGGCATTGAACAGCCCCACCGCCAGGGCGCGTTCGCGCTGCGGAAACCATTCGGCCACCGCCTTCAGGCCTGCGGGGAAGTTGCCCGATTCCCCCAGCCCGAGCGCAAAGCGCGCCAGCGTGAACTGGACGGCGCTGCCGACAAGTCCGTGCGCGACATGCGCTAGCGTCCAGATGCCGAACGCCACGGCATAGCCGATGCGCGTTCCCACCCGATCGATGAAGCGGCCGATGACCAGGAAGCCGATTGCATAGGCCGCTTGGAACCAGAACACGATGTTGGCATAGGCGCTCTCGTTCCAGCCGAGATCGGCCTGCAGCACCGGCTTGAGCACACCGATCATCTGGCGATCGACATAGTTGATCGTGGTTGCGGCAAACAGCATCGCGCAGATGGTCCAGCGCACGCGAGAGCCATGGGCAGGGTTGCCCGCCGCTTCGGCACCACTGGCTTGCTGCCGTTCTGTCACACACCCCTCCCCACCCCCGACTTCTCGCGCCGGTAAGGATTTGTAGTATTAATTGCATTGGCGGGTCAACCGTCCTCTTACGCGGTGGAGGGCGCGCCCGAACGCACTCTTGCCGATTTCCCGGCTTGGCTTCCTCGAACTTTGATAATACAACTTTGCTCGTTATAGACCGGCTGAGCGCAACGCCGCTTCGCGATCGGTGTCACCGGAGGGGAGGGCTATCATGATTCCTGCACGCACGGCCGTTATCCGCCCGCTCGCGGGCATAGTGGCGACTGGCGCCGCGCTGCTCGTGCCAGGCGCCGGTGTATCGCAGCAGGCGGCGGCGCCGCAGATGCCGGCGATCACGCGACCGCTCACCCCGCCCGCGGACAAGACCGCCCGCGCGGTGGTCACCTTCGCCGGCTATCGCTACGGCGACCTGCTGTGGGAGAATGATCGCACCGCGCATCGCGTCTACGGTCAGCCGCTGGAGGCGCACGAGCCGCCGTCCGGTTCCGGCGTGGACGCGTGGGGCAAGAGCGTGAACTGGCCGTTCGCCGATCGCCAGCTGAAGACCGGGGACCAGCACGGCTATCACGGCGAGGGCGTGGACTTCTACAATGTCGGCACCGGACGCGGGGCGGGCGGGCTGGGCATCTGGAGCGACAACAAGCTGTGGGTGTCGCGCAACTACCGTTCGTACAAGATCCTTGCGAGCGGAGGCGATGTTGCCGACTTCGAGGTGAGCTACGCACCGTGGCCCGTCGACGTGACCCGCAAGGTCTGGGAAACGCGGCGGTTCACGCTGAAGCTCGGATCGCAGTTCACCCGGCTCGTCTCCACCCTGTCCTCCGACCGCAAGGAGCCGCTGGTCGTGGGCATCGGCATCGGCAAGCGCACCACGCTGGCGGACAAGGACGGCCAGGTCACCGTGGACCGCACGCGCGGCATCATCACGTGGTGGAGCCCCGACACTCGAGACGAGGGAGCCATGGGCATTGCCCTGCGGGTCGATCCCGCGATGATCGTCGGCATGCGCCAGGATGCGGACAACCATCTGGTGCTGTTGCAGGTGCGCCCCGATGCCCCGTTCGTCTATTATTCGGGCTCGGTCTGGAGCAAGGGCAACAGCGGCATCCGCGATCGCGCGGCCTGGGACCGCTACGTCGCCGCCGCCGACCTGGATTTCGCCCCGCCGCCCGCTTCCGCGCGCCGCTGAGCAGCGCGGCGCGCCGGACGGGCACGCCTTTCGGCGCGCGCGGCAATCCCCTTCAGCCTAGCCAGGTCAGACCTCCGATGTTCCATCGAACCTATCACGCCACGCATCCCGAGATGATGGAAGGCGCCTCCAACGCGGCGCTGCGCGATCGCTACCTGATCGACGCCCTGTTCCGACGCGGCGAATGCGTGCTGAACTACACCCATGCCGATCGCCTGGTGATCGGCGGCGTGCTCGTCGGCGATGCCGAGGTGAGGCTGCCCGACCAGACCCAGCCGGCAAGCGCGGCAGGACAGCCCTTCCTGCAACGACGCGAGCTGGGCATCATCAATGTCGGCGCCGGATCGGGCACGGTCGTCGTGGATGGCGAGGCGTTCACGCTCGATCGGCTGGATTGCCTGTACGTGGCGATGGGCTGCGCCGACGTCCGCTTCGCCGGCGCGGACGCCCGCTTCTACCTGGTCTCCGCACCCGCGCATCAACGGTTCGCCACGCGCAAGCTGTCGATCGCCGACGCCAATGCATTGTCGCGCGGCAGCATGGCGGAGGCGAACGAGCGAACCATCCACCAGTTGATCATCCCGGGCGTGTGCGACAGCGCCCAACTGGTGATGGGCGTCACCGTGCTGCAGCCGGGCAATGTGTGGAACACGATGCCGGCGCATGTTCACGATCGTCGCAGCGAGATCTATTTCTACTTCGATCTGGACCAGCCCGAGGACAGTCGCGTGATCCATTTCATGGGCCGCGGCGACGGCATGCGCCAGATCGTGATCGCCAACGAACAGGCGGTGATCTCCCCGCCATGGTCGATCCACATGGGCGTCGCCACCCGGGCCTATTCCTTCGTCTGGGCCATGGCGGGCGAGAACCAGGATTATGCCGACATGGATGCGATCGATATCGGCCAGCTTGCCTGATTGCGCAGGCGGCGGAGTGCGCGAGCGCTCATGCGCAACGCGGCAGCTGACGCGGCATAATTGAACATACAACATTCCTTGACGGCGCCAGCATACTTATCATACCAATTCAGCAATAGCCCGGTGGCAGGCCGGCATCGCGCGAGGGAGGGGATGATGAGGGGAGTTCGCTGGCTGATCGGGACAGCCGCACTGGCCATTGCCGTGCAGGCGCAGGCCCAGCAAGGGGCAGCGCCGCAGGAACGGCAGACCGAGCCGGGCGCCGCGGCCACCCCCGACGGGGCGCCGCGCGATGGCGACATCATCGTGCTCGGCACCCGCGCAAGCGATCGATCGGCACAGGATACCAAGCGTGAATCCGACCAGATCGTCGATTCGGTGGTGGCGGAAGACATCGGCGCGCTGCCCGACTTCAACGTCGCGGAATCGCTGCAACGCGTGCCGGGCATCGCGCTCGATCGCAACGAGTTCACGGGAGAGGGCTCGGGCGTCAGCGTTCGCGGGCTCAACCAGATCACCACGTCGCTGGCCGGCCGCTCGATCTTCTCGGGCGCGGGCCGCTCCTTGAACCTGGGCGAGATTCCGGCGGGTCTGGTCGGCCGGGTGGACGTGTACAAGTCGCCGCAGGCGGACCAGATCGAATCCGGCCTGGGCGGCACCGTGGACGTGAAGCTGCGCAGCCCGGCCGACCTCAAGAAGTTCACCGCCTCCGTCACCGCCCGCGGCATCTACCGTCGGCTGAGCGACAGCGTGAACCCGAGCTTTTCGGGGCTGATCGGCAACAACTGGCGGGTTGGCGGCGGCAAGCTGGGCGTGCTGATCTCCGGCCTGTACGACAAGCGCGATTTCCGGACGGATCGGCTTGCCATCGATCCCTATGCCGATCGCCGCAACCTGGTCGATCGCAGCGGCGACGGGCGCACCAACAACAACAATGCCGCCGACAGCATCTACGTTCCGACGACGCTGACCACCCGCTACTCGCTGGGCACGTTCGAGCGCTGGGCGCTGGGCGGGCGCATCCAGTACAAGGAGGCGGGCAAGTTAGAGATCTATGCGGACGGATTGTACAACAAGTACAACGGCACGCAGGACCATTCGTTCATCGCCGCGCGACTGAACACGGCCCTGTACGGCGCACGTGCCACGCTGGCCCCCGGCGCCTACACCGTTCGTCCGGACAACCTGACCTTCGAAACCGGCACGTTCCGCAACGTGCCCTTTCAGTCGACCACCTACCTGGTCGACGAAAGCAACTATGTCTGGCAGGGCGCCGTCGGGTTCAAGCTGTATTCGGGCCGCCTCAGGGCGGAGGGCGATGCCAGCATCATCCGCAGCAACAAGGGCGAAGTCCGCCGCGATCTGACCACGGGCGGCATCGCACCGTCCTTCTACATGGATCTGACGCGGAAGACGCCGTTTTACGATTATCAGGGCGTCGACCTGCTGAACCCCGCGGCCTACCGTGCCGACCGCATCTCGACCTATCACTATCCCAATGTCGGCGAAGAGCGGGCCGGGCGGCTGGACATCACCGCCGATTTCGACCTGCCGATCCTGGAGGCGTTGCAATGGGGCGTGCGGATAAGCCGGCGCACCGCGGACCGCACCGGCTATGACGAGGGCGTCAGCCTGATCGGGCGTCCCGCAACGAGGACGCCCGGGTCGATCATCGAGGCCACGCCGGACGACCTGTTCGCGGGCCAGTTCGACCTGACCGACACGGCCTGGCTGCGTCCGCAGCCGGAACTGATCCGCAATCAATTCGGAGAGCTGCTCCAGGCCTATGGCCTTCCCGAGGACTTCCCGCCGATCGAGCCGCTTCTGGCCTATTCGTTCCGCGAACAGGGGCGCGCCGCCTATGTGATGGCCAAGATCCGGCAGGAGATCGGAAGCATGCGGCTGACGGGCAATGTTGGCTTGCGCTACAGCAGCATCAAGCAGAACGCGAACGGCTATCGCACCGCGCCCACAACCGGCGCGTTCGAGCCCGTGCTCATCGACCGCAGCTACGGCAACTGGCTGCCGAGCATCAACCTGGCCCTGCGCGTGACGCCCGATCTGGTGGTGCGCGGCGCCTATTCCAAGGTCGTGTCGCGGCCAGCCTTTGTTGATCTCTCCCCGACGCGCACGCTCGATTACGATACGCTCGAGGGTTCGGGCGGCAATCCCGAGCTCATGCCGTACAAGGCGAACCAGTATGACGCGACGGTGGAATGGTATTTCGGCCGTCCCGGCTTCGTCTATGCGGGCTATTTCAAGAAGGATATCGACGGATATTATCAGCGCGTCTCGCGCCCGGAACTCATCGCCGGCCAGACCTTCCAGATCGAACAGCTGGTCAACGCCGATGCCGCGAAGGTCGACGGCTTCGAGTTCGGCTATCAGCAGCAATATGACTTCCTGCCCGGCCTGCTTCGCGGCCTGGGCGCGCGCTTCAGCTTCACGCACATCAATTCCAGCCGCTACAATTCGGTGTTGCAGCGTTCCGAGCCGCTGTCGGGGCTTTCGCGCAATCTCTACAATGCCACCGGCACGTACGAGCTCGGCAAGTTCCGCGCGCGCATCGCCTACAATTGGCGCGAGGGGTATCCGATCAACCTCAATCCCGGCGGGGCACTGGCCTTGCCACGCATCCGGCGGTCCTTCGGCATCTGGGATGCGAGCGCCACCTATCAGTTGCGAAAGAACATCGCGATCTTTGCCGACGTGTCGAACATCACCAACCAGCGGGGCTCGGAATATTATTCCGTGCAGGACAGGCCGGGCGCCTTCTTCCTGAGCGACCAGACGTTCGGCCTGGGCGTGCGCGCCAACTTCTGATCCCACGCGGGTGGCTTTGCCGCCACCCGCCTTACCGCCGGGGGCAGTGCGCCGCGATCAGGCGCGCCAGGTCGCCAGCGCCCGCGTGCGGGCCCTGGTGACGCTGACCCAGCATTGCGCCACGTTCAGCGACGCGATCGAGCCGCCACCCCGGCCACGCTCGATGCACCCCCGGTCCCGCTGCTTCAGCCATTGCCGCTGCTCGACGAGAAGCCGTTGCCGCGCCCGGGTGCCCAGCCGCTTGCGAAGCGCGGAATAGCGGGCGCTCATCTGCGCATCGGCGACGCGCAGGTCATGCGCTGCGCAATGCTGCAGTTCGACGGTGGAGGTGCATCGTCGGGGCGCAGGGTCGCGAAACGCCGGGTTCGTCATGAACGCTCCAGCCGTCTGCGCCGCGGCAGGAACGGCGGACGCCACCAGCGCGGCGGCGGCGGCGGCGGCCAGGGAAAAGAATCGTCTCGTCATAGGTCACTCCCTCGCACCCCTGCCGGCATCGGCTGGCGCGGACGTTGCGGTTCACTGCAGGGTACCACGCCCCTGCCGATCAACGGGTGCGGATGAACCATTCCACACACTAACTGTTGTGTTAGTGAACGTAAGTGCCGGAGAGTGGTTCCATGAACGAACATGCCGTCTCGCCTCGACGTCGCCGCATGCCGCGGCTCCTCCTGGTCTGTACGGGCGCGCTGGCCGTCGGCGCCTGCGCGGGCGGCGGCCGCGTGGCGACGTTCGAGGCCGCTGCGGTGCCTCCCGCTCCTGACTATGCCCGCCCCGATGCATGGCTCGCGCAGCCCGGTCGCAACGGGCTCGAACGATCGACACCCCCCGGCATGACCCCGATCGACGAAGCCCGGGCGCCGGCCGACGTCTTCTTCATCCATCCGACGACCGTGGACGGCGGCGCGCTGAACGCCGCCTATGACGCGCCGCGAGCGCAGGCCAAGCTGGAGCCGGCGGTGCTGCTGGGCCAGGCCAGCGTGTTCAACGGCTGCTGCCGGATCCATGCGCCGCATTACCGCCAGGCCTCGCTGGCCGGGCTGAAGGACCGGGAGGCGACCGCGCTCGCCTATTCGGACGTGGCCCGTGCCTTTCGCCAGTTCATCCAGCGGATCGGCCGGGGGCGGCCGTTCATCATCGCCTCCCACAGCCAGGGCAGCGGCCATGCGGTGGAACTGCTCCAGCGCGAAGTGGCCGGCACGCCGCTGCAGAAACGGCTGGTCGCGGCCTATCTGATCGGCGGCTATGTGCCGCGCTCCTTTGCCGAGATCGGCCTGCCGACCTGCGACGCGCCGCGCCAGACCGGCTGCGTCCTGTCCTACAATGCCAGCAAGGGGACCAAGCTTGCGCGCATGGTGATCGAGGGCAAGGCATACCAATGGCAGGGCCAATGGCGGAAGCAGGGCGATCCGCCCGCCATCTGCGTCAACCCGCTGAACTGGCGCGCCGGGGCGGCAGCCGGGCCGGAGCAGCACATGGGCGGCCTGCCGCTGCCCAAGGCGCCGTTTCCCGATCGCGCGGTGCAGTTGGCCGACCTCCAGCCCGGCATCACCGGCGCCGCTTGCCGCGACCAGATGCTGGAGGTGAAGCTCAACGCATCGGCAAGCGGATTTGGCGACACGCTGAGCAGTCTCGCCGGCAGCTACCACCTGAACGACTATGGGCTGTTCTACGCCAACCTCCGCGAGAATGCGATCGAGCGGGTCACCGCCTGGCGCATGTCGCGGCGGGACTGACCTCCCCCAGCAAGTCCTTCCCGAAGGTTAATTGATTTTCGAGTGAACGTCTTGACCAATGGAATGCCCTGCGGCAGGCTGATCCCTGCAACTCCCGCTCGAGCAAACAGGGGGGACCGGCACGGCCTTGTGCACGGATGAAAGGAGAGGATCGATGGGTATGAGGATCGGCATGGTTCTGCTCGGCGTGGCGGCGGCCACGCTGCCTGCGGGTGCCATCGCGCAGTCCCGCCCGGCACCGGTGAAGACCGAGGCTGGGGCGGTGGTCGGCATCGCCGACCAGAAGGTGATCGCCTTTCGCGGCATCCCCTATGCCGCCCCGCCGGTCGGCCCCCTGCGCTGGAAGCCGCCGCAGCCCGCCGTGCGCTGGAGCGGCACCCGCGACGCCGGCGCGTACGGCGCCGCCTGCCCGCAGCCGACGCGCAAGGAGGCCTGGGCGCAGGTCGGCACGCAGAGCGAGGACTGCCTGTTCCTCAACGTCTGGCGGCCGAAAGCGCCGGGCAAATATCCGGTGATGGTGTTCTTCCATGGCGGCGGCTTCACCTATGGCGCGGCCGGCGTGCCGCTGTACGAAGGTTCGGCCCTCGCGGCGCGCGGCGTGGTGCTCGTCACCGTCAACTACCGCCTCGGCCGGCTCGGCTTCTTCGCCCATCCCGCGCTGACCCGCGAGAACCCGAACGGCGCACTCGGCAATTATGCGATCATGGACCAGATCGCCTCGTTGCGCTGGATGCAGAAGAACATCGCGGCCTTCGGCGGCGATCCCGCCAACGTCACCATCTTCGGCGAGTCCGCCGGTGCGGGGTCGGTGCAACTGCTGATGGGGTCGCCCGAGCTGAAGGGCCTGTTCCACAAGGCGATCTCCGAATCCGGCTCCGGCGCCAGCCCGCTGCCGCCGATCCGCGGCGGCGCGATCAACGCAGAGGCGGTCGGCGAGATGTGGACCGCCAGCCTGGGCCTGAAGAACGCGACCCCCGAGCAGCTGCGCGCGATCCCGCTGGACGAGGTCATCAAGGGTCGCGGCTTTCCGTTCCTCGACGGCAAGGTGGTGAAGCAGAGCCCGGGCGAGCCGTTTTTCGCGAACACGGAGGCGCGGGTGCCGCTGATCATCGGCTCGAACTCGAACGAGGCGACGCTCGGCGGCATGACTGAGGCCGCCGCCCGCGGGCTGCTGGGCGATCGCTTCGCCGCGCTTCAGGCGGGCTATGTCGCCAAAACCGGCAAGCCGGTGGACGCCGCAACGGTGGACCTGGCCGAGGATCTCGCCTTCGTCCTCCCCTCGCTGGCGCTGGCCGACCGGCATGCCGCGTCGGGCAACCGCGCCTATGCCTATTATTTCGACCAGGTCACGTCCGACCAGCGCGCCGGCAGCGCCGGCACCGAACATGGCGGCGAGATCGAGTACCTGTTCGGCAATCCGGCCGCGGAACACCGCTGGGACGAGGACGACCGCCGCACCTCGCAGCAGATCGGCGATTACTGGGTGCGCTTCGCCAGGACGGGCGATCCCAACGGCCCCGGCGCGGTGCGCTGGCCGGCGGTGACGGGGCAGCCGACCGACTTCCTGGTGATCCAGGCCAAGCCGCACGCGGCGAAGCTCACCCCCATCGAGGAACAGGCCAAGGCCGCGACCATGGCCGATGCCGCCGCCAAATGGGCCGCCACGCCCAAGCCCTGAGCCTTCGCGTCGACACGCTGATCCGGGAGCAGACATGACGGACACCGATACCCAGTTCAGCCGGCGCCAGATCGTCGCCGGCGCCGCTGCGGCCGCGACGCTGGCCGGCGCGCCCTCGCCCGCGCTGGCGGCACCCCGCGCCACGCCCAAGGGCTTTCTGTGGGGCACGGCGATCTCCGCGCACCAGAGCGAAGGCAACAACACCGCCTCGGACAGCTGGCTGCTGGAGACGAACAAGCCGACCGCCTTTGTCGACCCCTCGGGCGATGCCTGCGACAGCTATCATCGCTACGAGGAAGACCTCGACATCGCCGCGTCGCTCGGCCTCAACTGCTACCGCTTCGGCATCGAATGGGCGCGGATCGAGCCGGCGGAGGGCATGTTCTCGCAGGCCGCGCTCGACCATTATGTGCGCGTGCTGGAGGCGTGCCACGCGCGCAAGCTGCTGCCGATCGTCACCTACAACCACTTCACCGTGCCCCTGTGGTTCGCGATGCGCGGCGGGTTCGAGGTGGCGGACGGCGCCGACCTGTTCGCGCGCTTCTGCGCCAGGGCGACCGACCGGCTGGGGCCGCTGATCGGCATGGCGACGACCTTCAACGAGGCAAACATCCTCGACCTGCGCCGCATCCTGCCGCGCTTCGCCAGCGACGCCGCGGCGGAAAACGCCCGCGCGATGGTGGCGGCGGCCCGGCGGCGCACCAGTTCGCCGAATTTCTCGTCCATGCTGTTCGGCGACCCCGACAAGATCGATCCGGTGATGCTGGACGGGCATGCCAAGGCCACGGCCGCGATCAAGGCAAGCGCCGGCAACTTCCCGGTCGGCATCTCGCTGACGATGCAGGAGATTCAGGGCGTCGGCCCGAACAACCGCGCCGCCTGGGCCGAGCAGACGCAATATGGCGGCTGGCTGGAGGCGGCTCGCAAGGCCGATTTCGTCGGCGTGCAGACCTATTCGCGCCTGCGCTTCGATGCCAAGGGACTGATGAAGCCAGAGGCCGGCGTGCCGGTGACCGACATGGGATACGAGAACTATCCCTCGGCCATCGGCGCGACGATCCGCTTTGCCGCCAGGCACATCGGCAAGCCGATCTACCTGACCGAAACCGGTCTCGGCACCAACGACGACACGCAGCGGGTAGCCTTCATCAAGGCCACCATGGCCGAGGTCGGCAAGTGCCTGGACGAGGGGCTCGACGTGCGCGGCTATCTCTACTGGTCGCTGCTCGACAATTTCGAATGGACCTCCGGCTACGCCAAGAAGTTCGGGCTGGTGGCGGTGGACCGCACCACCTTCAAACGCACCCCCAAGCCCAGCGCGGCGTATCTCGGCATGCGCGCCAGGGCCAACCGCATATGAGGAACGGCCGGGGGCGCAGGCGGGTGAAGCGCGCCTCCGGTTGCGCAGGCGTTCTCCTGCTGCTGCTGATCCTTGCCTTCACCGCGCTGGGCGGGTGGGGCCTGATCGCGGCGATGCGTGCTCCGGCCACGCCGTTCGATCCGCGACACGTGCCGCCTGCACCGGACTATGCGAAGCCGGCGGCCTGGCTCGCCCTTCCCGGCCGCAACGGGCTGGAACGCTCGACACCACCGGGCATCGCGGCGGTGAACGAGACGCAGGCGCGGGCGGACGTGTTCTTCGTCCATCCGACCACGTTCAAGGGCAACAGCATGTGGCTGGCGCCGTTCGACGCTTCGGACAAGGCCGCGCCGCTCAACGCGCCCGTGCTGCTCGATCAGGCGAGCGTGTTCAACGGCTGCTGCCGCATCTACGTGCCGCGCTATCGCCAGGCGAGCCTTGCCGGGCTCGGCGTGCCGGGCGCGATGGACGTCGCCTATGCCGACATCGCCCGCGCGTTCCGCCACTACCTCGCGCATGACAATGGCGGCCGGCCGTTCCTCATCGCCTCGCACAGCCAGGGCACCGCGCATGCGATCCGCCTGTTGCAGGAGGAAGTGCTCAAGACGCCGTACCGCCGCCAGCTGGTCGCGGCGTTCCTGATCGGCGGCTATGTGCCCGATACTTTCGGCGAGCTCGGCCTGCCGGTCTGCAACCACGCGCGGCAGACGGGATGCGTGCTGTCCTACAACACGGCGGAAGCCGGCCGCGGTAGCGCGCGAATGGTGATCGACAACAAGAGCTATTGGTGGCGCGGCGCGCTCAGGACATCCGGCCAGGCCAAGGCGGTGTGCGTCAATCCGCTCACCTGGCGCGTGGCAGGTGCGGCACCCGCTACTGGCAATGCCGGCAGCCTGCCCTTCCCTGCGGCGCCGTTCGGCACCTCGGCCAAGCGCCTGCCGGCGCTCGTTCCGCACCTGACCGGCGCCGTGTGCCGCGACGGGATGCTCGACGTGGACGTGCCCTGGTCGGCGCCGTCCGGCTTCATCGACCCGCTGTCGCTGGTGTTCGGCAGCTATCACCTGAACGACTACGGCTTCTTCTACGACAGCCTGCGGCGCAACGCGAACGACCGCGTCGCTGCCTGGAGCGCACGATGACCGGGCGGATCGCCACCTCCTCGCTGGGCGGATTGGCGATCGCGGCAGCTGGCATCGCTCACCGGGCGCCGCCGAGATTTTGATTATTACGTGAGTGAACGTTGACATGCAGGAGGGCTGCCTGCCATCAACGGGCAATCGGCGGACGCAGAGCCGCACAATCCGGGAGCGGGCAATGGCAGAGCAAAGGGCGGCAAGCGGTGCGGCACCTCCGGGCGGGCACACCAACCGATATGCCTGGCTGGTCCTGTCGGTCCTGTGCCTCGTCTACGTCCTCAACTTCCTCGATCGCCAGCTGCTGTCGATCCTGGCCAAGCCGATCCAGGACGAGCTGGGCGTCAGCGATGCGCAGCTCGGGCGCATCGGCGGCCTCTATTTCGCGCTGTTCTACTGCACCATCTCCATTCCCGTGGCCTGGCTGGCCGATCGCACCAACCGCGTGCGCGTGCTCAGCATCGCCTGCGCGCTGTGGAGCGCGGCGACGATCGCCTGCGGACTGTCCGCCAGCTATCCGCAGCTGGTGCTGTCGCGCATGGCGGTCGGCGTCGGCGAGGCCGGCGGGGTGCCGCCCTCCTATTCGATCATCTCGGACTATTTCGCCCGCGAGCAGCGCGGCCGCGCGCTGGGCCTGTTCAACCTGGGGCCGCCGATCGGACAGGCGCTGGGCGTGGCCTTTGGCGCGGCGATCGCCGCCCGCTACGATTGGCGCTCCGCCTTTGTGGCGCTGGGCGCGGTGGGCATCGTGACCGCCGCTATTGTGTGGACGATCGTGCGCGAGCCGAAACGCGGCGCCACCGATCCGGCGCCCCTGCCGGCTTCCACCGCGCAGGAGCGGCCCCGCTTCCTGGCCGCCGCCCGCGCCTTCTTCGCGGACCCGGTGCTGCGGCTTGCCGCGATCGCCGCCGGCGCGACGCAGTTCGTCACCTACGCCTCGCTCAACTTCACCACGCTGTTCCTGATGCGCGAGAAGGGCATGACCCTGCCCGAGATCGCGCTGTGGTACGCCCTTCTGCTCGGCATCGGGGTGAGCGCGGGCATCTATGCGTCGGGCTGGCTGGTCGACCGCTTCGCGCACCGCTCGCGCCGCGCCTATGCGCTGATCCCTGCGGCCGGGCTCGCGCTCGCCGTGCTGCCGTTCCTCGGCTTCGTCGCCGCGCCGACCTGGCCGCTGGCGCTGGTATTCCTGATCGGGCCGACGATCTTCAACTATTTCTACCTGTCGCCCACCACCGCGCTGGTCCAGAACCGGGTTCCGGCGAGCCACCGCACGCTGGCCGGCGCGCTGGCGCTGCTGGTGTCCAACCTGATCGGGCTGGGGCTCGGCCCCACCTATCTCGGCGCGGTCAGCGACCTGTTGCGCACCGCCCATCCGGACAATCCGCTGCAGCTCGCCTTCTACAGCCTCCTTCCCTTCTACCTGATCGCCATCGCCCTGTTCCTTGCGCTTGCCCGCCTGCTCGGCCGGGACGAGCGCGGCGCCGCCTGAGGTCCAAGCCCGACATGCAGCCTTTCCCGCTTCTCCTGCACAAGTTCATCGATCATGCCGCCAAATGGCATGGCGACACCGCCATCGTCACCGGCAGCGGGCCCTCGCCGGCGCGGATCGGTTATGCGGGCCTGCGCGAGCGCAGCATGCGGCTGTCGGGCGCGTTCGCCGCGCTCGGCCTGAAGACCGGCGACCGGATCGCGACGCTGGCCTGGAACACGCAGGGGCATATGGAAAGCTGGTATGCCGCGCTCGGCCTCGGCGTGACCTGTCACACGCTCAACCCGCGGATCGCGCCGGCGCAGATGATCGAGATGGTGACCCAGGCGCAGGACCGCGTGCTCGTCGCCAGCGCCGACCAGGCCGACACCGTGGAGGCGATCGCCGCCGCCTGCCCGACGATCGCGCATGTCGTGATCCTCGACGAACCCAGCACCGCCGAGCTCAAGCGCCCGGTGCTGGCGCGCGCGCGGCTGTGGGAACAGCAGGAACTGATGGACGAACGCGGCGGCCATGTCGCGTGGGGCGGCTTTGACGAGGAGACGGAGGCGGGGCTGTGCTTCACCTCCGGCACCACCGGCGCGCCGAAGGGCGTGCTCTACACGCACCGTTCCAATTATCTCCAGACGCTCACCGTCCTGCAGGCGGACGTGATGGCGCTCACCGCGCGTGACGTGGTGCTGGCGGCGGTGCCGATGTTCCATGCCAACGGCTGGGGCCTCGCCTTTGCCGCGCCCGCGGCGGGTGCCACCTTCGTGCTGCCGGGACGCCTGACCGACGGCGCGCGGATGGCGGCCCTGATCCGCGGGGAAGGCGTCACCGTCGCGATCGGCGTCGCCACCGTGTGGCTCGGCCTGATCGACCATCTCGAGGCCAGCGGGGGCGACCTGCCGACGCTCAACCGCGTCATTCTGGGCGGCGCGCCCGTGCCGCAGGCGCTGATGGACCGGATCGAGCAGCGGCTGGGCGTTACGGTGCAGACCAGCTGGGGCATGACCGAGCTGTCGCCGCTGGGCACGATCTCGCCGGTGGGCGCAAACAACCGCGACGCGCGCAGGTCCGGTCGCGCGCCCGTCGGCGTCGACCTGTGCGTCGCCGACGCAGAGGGCGTGCCCCTTGCCCGGCAGCGCGGCGCCGAAGGACGGCTGCTGGTGAAGGGCGCCAGCGTGATCGACCGCTATTTCGGGCAGGACGAGCCGGCGACGGATGCGGCGGGCTGGTTCGACACGGGCGATCTCGCCGTGATCGACGCGAACGGCAACCTCCAGATCACCGGCCGCTCCAAGGACCTCATCAAGTCCGGCGGGGAATGGATCAACCCGGGCGAGATCGAGGCGATCGTCGGCGCGCTGCCCGCGGTCGGGCTGGTGGCGGTGATCGGGCGGACGGATCCCAAATGGGGCGAGCGGCCGGTGGTCGTGGTGGAAGAGCGCGCCGGTGAGCGCCTGGGCGAGAACGACGTCCGGCAGGCGCTGGACGGCCGCATTCCCCGCTGGTGGATGCCGGACGCCGTGGTGCTGCTGGATGCCATGCCGCTCGCGCATACCGGCAAGATCGACAAGGCTCGCTTGCGCCGCGAGCTTGGCTGAGCGCCGGCGCCGGTGTTGCCGAAAGGCATCAGCCCGGCTCAAACGTTGATTGTTGTGTTAATGAATGTTGACCTTTGAAGCCGGTCGGCTCATCAAAGGAAATCGGATGCCGAAAGAGCATCCGCTGCAGTGGAGGGGATAATGAAGGCAGGCTTCTGGCTGTCGGCGTCGGCCGGCGCGATGATGATGAGCGCGGGCGTGGCCCAGGCGCAGGTATCCACGAACACGACCGATCCCGTTGCCGCCGCCACCGAACCGGCGACACAGGAAACGGACGGCAACGACATCGTCGTCACCGCCGAGCGGCGTTCCACCAGCCTCCAGCGCACGCCCGTGGCCGCCACCGTCCTCACCGGCGAGGACCTCGTGCGCAAGGGCGTCAACGGCGTGGAGCAGCTGCAGTTCGCCACCCCGTCGCTGACGGTGAACAACACCGGCCAGGGCAACGCCTTCAACATCCGCGGCATCGGCAAGACCGAGCAGACCAGCGCGATCGGCGTGGGCGTCATCACCTATCGCGACGGTGTCGCCACCCTGCCGGGCTATTTCCAGAGCGAGCCCTATTACGACATCGCCAGCGTGGAGGTGCTGCGCGGGCCGCAGGGCACCTTTGCGGGCGGCAATGCGACGGGCGGCGCGGTGTTCATCACCGAGCAGAACCCCACGTTCGACCGCGTCGGCGGCTATGCGCTGGCGCAATATGGCAATTACAACGACGTGAAGCTGCAGGGCGCGCTGAACATCCCGTCGGGCGAGACGCTGGCGATCCGCTTTGCGGGCAATTTCGAGAAGCGCGACACCTTCTACAACGTCTCGGGTCCGTGGACCGGCAATCCGGGCAACCGCGAGGATTACAGCGCGCGCGCCAGCATCCTGTGGCAGCCCGACAGCCATGTGCGCGTGCTGCTGAAGGGCGACTACAACAACATCACCTATGGCGGCCTTCCCGCGGGCCTGGCGACGGCAAAGGGCGATCCCCTGGATGTCGCCAACAACGCGCCGCTGTCGGGCGGCGACGAGTTCGGCCGCGTGGTGCTGAACGCCAGCTACACCTTCGACAGCGGGCTCGTGCTCCGCTCGATCAGCGGCTTCCAGAAGGGCACCACGCAGGTGAGCCTGGACAGCGACGGCACCGCCGCGCCCGGCACGCCGACAGCGCCCGCCAACAACTTCCGCGACAACATCTCGGAGGAAGTCTGGTCGCAGGAGATCAACATCGTCTCGCCCGACACCGGCCCGTTCACCTGGGTGCTCGGCGGCTACTACCAGCACGACAACATCACCATTCCGCCCAATGGCGGGTACATTTCCGACAACACGCCCAACTCGATCAGCCCGCTGGTGTTCGACACGGTGATCGCCGGCACCAATCCGAAGACCGCCCTCGCCGCCTTCGGCCAGGCCGGCTACCAAGTGGTGAACGGGCTGCAGATCCAGGTCGGCGCGCGCTGGTCCCGCACCACCTCCGCCAACGATGCGGTTGCCACCGCTATCATCCCCGGCCTGCCGAGGCCGATCCTGACGCTGCCGCAGAACGACAAGGCCGTCGACAAGAAGGTGAACGGCAAGATCGCGATCAACTGGACGGTGAACCGCAACAATTTCTTCTACGCCTTTGTCGCGACCGGCGCGAAGCAGGGCGGGCTGAACGGCCCGAACACCAGCGGCATTCCGCCCCGTTCGTTCGAGGCCGAGGACGTCACCGATTACGAGATCGGCTACAAGGGTACCTTCCTGGACGGCCACCTGCGCACGCAGCTGGGCGGCTATTACAGCGAGTATGAGAACTACCAGATCAGCATCGTCGACCCGCTGAACCCGGGCATCTCGTCGATCTTCAACGTGCCGGGCAAGACCAAGCTGTACGGCGTGGAAGCATCGGCACAGGGCAGTTTCGGCGCGCTCAGCCTCGACCTCGCCACGTCGGTGTCGAATTCGAAGCTGCCGACCTTCTTCGCGATCGACCCGCGCCTGGGCGGCGCCGCGGCGCGCTGCAACCCGACCGGCGGCCCGGTGACCACCCGCTGCATCGACCTGACCGGACGCGAGCAATCCTATGCGCCCAAGTTCACGCTGAGCGTCGGCGCGCAATATGCCATCGCGCTGGGCAGCGAGGCGACGCTGACGCCGCGCGTCGACTATGCCCATATCGCGCCCACCTTCGGCACGCTGTTCCAGAACACGCTGCTGGGCGACCGTCTGGAGGCGCGCAACATCGTCAACGCGCAGCTGACGCTGGCCACCGGCGACTGGTCGATCGCCGGCTATTCCACCAACCTCACCGACCAGCATTACGTCGCCGCCATCAACGGCGCCCGGCGGCTTGCCGGTGCCCCGCGGCAATATGGCGTGCGGGTCAGCCGCAGCTTCTGACGCCGGCGCGCTCCACACCAGCATCTCCCCACGCCTGCCGGAGCGCCGGCGTGGGGCATGGCGGTCGACAAACGCGCCGCCGATGGCGATATCCGCCGGAGGCGCACCGCTCGTCGCAAGCGGCAGTCGCGATGGTTGGAGACGAAACGATGGCAGAGCCGAAGCCCAAGCGCCGCACCAAGGCCGAGCAGCGTGCGGAAAGCCTCGAGCAGATCCTGGATGCCGCGGAGTATCTGTTTTCGCAGCATGGGCTCCACGGCGTCACGCTGAAGGACGTGGCGCAGCGCGTGGGCGTGCACACGTCGCTGCTCCATTATTATTTCGCCGACAAGAAGGAGCTGTTCGACAAGGTTCTGGCACGGCGCGCGCCCGTCACCATCCAGCGCCGGATGGAGGCGCTGGACGCCTATGAGCGGGAGGCGGCGGGCAAGCCGACCGTGGAAGGCGCCCTGCGCGCCTATCTCGACACCGACCTGGACCTGTACAGCCAGGCGGACGAAGGCTGGCGGCATTACGGCCAGCTCGGCGCGCTGGTCAGCAACACGCCCGAATGGGGCGCCGAGCTGATGGACACCCTGTTCGACGACGTGGTGCTGCGCCTCATCGCGCTGCTCCGCCAGGCGCTGCCCGATTGCCCGGAAGAGGATCTGTTCTGGGGCTACCATTTCGTCACGGGTGCGCTGATGCTCACGCTTGCCCGGACGGGCCGCATCGATCAGCTCTCCGGCGGGCTGTGCCGGTCCGACGATTTCGCGGCCGTGAAGGATCGCATGGCGCGGTTCATGGCGAGCGGCTTCCTGAGCGTGTGCCGCGATCGGGCCGGGGCGCGCGAGACGACAGCCGGCTGAACGACGCAAGGAACACCCGCTGATCCGCCGATAAAGGAGATCGAGGCCGCGCCGAGCGCATCCGCCGCGGGCTGGACATGCTCGCGTTACCGTTCCCGCCAGATCGGGCAGGTCATGGTGAACGGCGCCCGGCATCCGGGAAAGTGCAATCGGGAACAGGTCCGGTAAGGCGGACCGGGAGGACGGACGGGAAGCCAGCGAGCAAGGCGGCTGTCCTGCCAGAGGGTCGTTTGCGGGACGGGCACCGCGGTCGCTCCTGAATGTTGGCCGCCGTCCATGAAAGCCATAGGTTGGCGTGTCGGCCAGGCCTTTGGGGGGCGCCAGTGATCCGCAGATTGTCTGCACCATGGTTGGGCGGCACGGCCCTGGGGCTGGTGTGCAGCCCCGCGCTTGCCGCCAACACGCCCGGCGAGGGGTTCGAAGTGGCGAGCTACAGGCTCGCGCTCACCCCTGACATCCGGAACAGGACCGTAGCAGGACGAGAGACGATCCTGCTGCGCGCGACCATGGAGGGCGTCCGTCGCCTGCGTTTCTCCGCCAATGCGCTCAGCATCGACACTGCCACCCTCGACGGCGTGGCGATCCCCCACAGTGTGGAAGGCGATGTACTCGGCTTCGACCTGCCCCGGCCGCTCCGGCGCGGACACGCCATGAAGCTCGAATTGTCCTATCATGGCCGCCCGGCACGTGGATTCGCCGGCTCGGAGACGACGCTCTACACCAGCTATTTCGCGTGCGACTGGATGGTCTGCTCCCAGAACAAGTTCGGCGAGAAAGCAGCCTTCTCGCTCGATCTGCGTGTTCCGGCCGGGATGACCAGCCTGTCGGTCGGCAGCATGATCCAGCGGCGACCGAGACCGGACGGCAGCGAGGTCCACCGCTGGAAGGCGCCCCGGCCCTACTCGGCCTATCTTTACGGCTTCGCGGTGGGTCCGTTCACGCAGGTCAGCGAACGGGCCGGATCGAACAGGCTCACCTATCTGAGCGACATTGCCGATGCGGGCGAGCTGAAACGACGCCTGGCAGGAACAAGGGAGAGGGTCGCCTTTCTCTCCACCAGGGCCGGCCTGCCGCTTCCCGTCGCCGACTACGGACAGCTTCTGGTCGCAGGCGATGAGGCGCAGGAGGCGGCGACATATTCCGTCCTCGGCACCGATGCGTTGCCGACGAAGCCGGATGATCCGTCGGAGGATTGGGCCGTCGTCCACGAACTCGCCCATCAATGGTGGGGCAATCTCATCACGTGCGAGACGCTCAAGGACTTCTGGCTGAACGAGGGCATCACGACCTTCATGACGGCCGCGTGGAAGGAGCATCGCTACGGCCGCGCCGCCTACGATGCCGAGCTCGATGTGGCGAGGAGGCGGCTCGACAAGGCGCAGGCGGCCGGCTTCGACAAGCCGCTGGCTTGGGGCGGCAGCTACCCGACACTGGGTGTCCGACGCGCCATCCACTACAGCAAGGGCGCGCTGTTCATGGCCGAGCTGCGGGTCACGCTGGGCGACGCCGCATTCTGGTCCGGCCTGCGCCGCTACACCCGTGACCATGCGGGCGGCACGGTCACCAGCATCGATCTGAAGCGGGCGATGGAGGCGGCGAGCGGTCGCGATCTGCATCCGCTGTTCGCCCAATGGGTGTTCGGGGAAAGCCGTTCCGCTCGGCCGGGATAGCCGTTCCTCGATGTTTCGCCAAAGAAGATCGCCTGCGGGCAGCGCGAGGCGGCGAAGAATGGTATGTCGGCAGCATGAGTCAGCCAGTTCCCACGGCACCGGCGATTGGGATCGGTGCGTACGAGATCGTCTCCAGCCTGACTGTGGTCGGACTCGGACAGCTCGTCGTGTTCGCCTCCTTCCCCGGGCTCGGCGTCGAACACCGGGAGATCATGGGACGTGAAGTGTTTTTGTTCGACGATGCGGCATCGGCGATCTGGCAGATCAACCCCGAGCAGGGGACAACGGACGGCCGGACGCGGGAGTTTGATCGCTCGAACCCGACGATCGAGCCGTTCGTGAACGTCTGGCAGGCGGATGATGGCTATTTCGCCAGCAGGTTCAGCGGCGACACATTCCGGATCGACCTGCGCACGGGCTCGGCCAGATACTCCGGATGGGCGAGAACCTGAGCGGCAGGCAACCGGCCGCGTTCGGGCCAGCGAAGCCGAGCCTTCCGCTCGGCTTGCCGATGCCGTTATCTCCTTTCACACTGCGCGCATGATCATCGATCTTGCCCCGCTGGACGCGCTGGCGGCTCTTGCCGAGCGGATCGGCGCACGTTGCTGGATCGGCCCGGCGCCCTCTGGCGATGCGCTTGCCCGCGCGCGATCGGTCGCGGCACAGCTTCGCTATCCCAGCGCCAGACAGATCGGCCCGGGTCACGATCCTGTGGCGACGCTGGTCTCGCTGAACCGGGAAGAGGCCGCACGCGCCCTCGCCGTTGCGGCGGGCAGCCTCGCTTATGGCGACTATCGCCCCGATCCGGCCGTTCATGCCCTCGCAACCGTCGCGCTCGCCCCGTTCGGCAACGACGCGACATTCCTGTCGAACGGCCATTGGGACGAGCGCCGCGGCATTGAGTGGACGCCGCTGTCCGACGCCACCTTCGACGCGGGCGTGATCGGCTGGGACGCCCGCCGCGCCTTCATCCTCTGGGTGGAAGAGGAGGACTGAGCGGAGCCGGTGAGCGCGGCAATCCCTTCGGCACGCACGCGGGACAGCCAGCCTGATCTCGGAACTGTCCGGGGGGCGATCCAGCATCGCTGCAAGACCCAACCCGGACGCTCGAAAGCGGTGTCGAGCTCCCGATTTCAGCCGCCCGTTCACCGTTGATGTTCCGCAAGCGGCACGCGGTTGAAGCCTGTCAAGCGGCGACTGCGCGTGGGGGAGCCGCGAGCCGCCGCGCCGTCGTTCAGAACCCTGCGGACAACCGCAGGCCGATCGTCCTTGGAGGACCGACCAGATAGGAGAAGTTGCTGGTAGCCGTGGTGTTGCCCGGAGAGGTGGTGAACTCCTGCCCGAACACGGGCACGGCATCGAACAGGTTGGTGACGAACAGGTCGATGCCCAGCCCGTTTGCGGTTCGCAGCCCCGCTGTCGCATCGACGAGCGTGTACGCTGGCCGCGGCAACACCTCGCCTTCTCCGAACCCGCTGTTCGAGGCACCCACGTGCCGTGCCGCCGCGAACAGGCTGGCGCGAAGATCGGGACCGAGTGCGACATCATAGCTGCCCCGCGTGTTCCAGGCCCAGCGCGGCACATCCAGCACGCGCGATCCGGCCGCCAGCAGCAGGCTGGGGACATCGTTGCGGTAGGTGGCGTCCGTGAACGAGCCGCCGGCGTGCAGCTCAAGACCGTCGATCGGCGTGGCGACGACCTCCAGTTCGCCGCCGCGACTGCGCACACGGCCGGCGTTGACGGTAAACGAGATCGTCGTCGCGTTGTTGATACCGCACGCCCCCTGATAGGCTTGCTGATAGTCCTTCCAGTTGATCGCGAACGCCGCGCCGTTGATCCGCAGGCGACCGCCCCACAGGCTTGTCTTCGCTCCCAACTCGAAATTGTCGGTGCGATCGCTGTTATAAGGAGGCGGCACGTCGGGAATGCCGGACGCCTGTCGCTCGGCCGGCGAGCAGATGTCATCGGTGATCGGCGCGTTGACCCCGCCGGTGCGGAAGCCCTGCGAGTAGCTGGCGTACAGCGTCGCCGCACGGCTTGCGTCGTAGCTGAGCGTGAAGCGCGGCGTGGCGCCCTTCTCTCGATTACGCTCGTCATAGTCGTAGGCAAGGCCGCCGCCGGCCGCCCCACCCACACCGTAGCGCCGGCTGGCTTCCCGCTGGCGATAGCTGAACGCCCGTGCGCCCGCGGCGACCTTCACCCGGGGCGCGATCGCGTACGTCAGCTCGGCAAAGGCCGCGAGTTCGCTTTCCGCGAACCGGACCGCCGTGTCCTGGATGGTCGGCGGCGTGCTTGCGCCGAGCGGCGCTGGTGCAGCGATCCCGAACAGGTCCGAGACGGTGATGGTGCGCCCGGAGCGCTGGTGCAGGTCGCGATAGACGCCGCCGACGACATATTGCAGCGGGCCCGAGCCGTTCGAAACCGCCCGGACCTCCTGCGTGAACTGCCTGGTTCGCCCGAAGTCCCGCAAGGCCGTCGGGAACAGACGTCCGCCCGGACCCGGTCCGACACTCTCTTCCACGATCGGACTGTCGAACGCCGTGACATCGAACGAGAGGCGTGAGTTGCGATCGAGGTAGGAGGAGTTGGAGATCAGGCTGAGCCCGCCGAGAGCGTCGAAGGAGTTCTCGACGAGCAACGATCCGATGACGAACCGATCCCTGGCGAACGTGTCCCGGTATCGCGCCTTCACCCGCGCCCGCTTGCCGAAGGTCACGTCGCTGTGCGGACGGTCCGCGTTGCTGAAGGCATTCTGCCACACGAAAGAGGGCGTGATCGCCAGGTTGGATGTGGGCGTCCAGCGCAGGGCGCCGCGCACGGTGCCCGTTCTCGTCCAGTTGACGTCTTCCCTGACCGTGCCGGTCCCCGCATTCTCGGTCAGATTGCCGGTGGTCGGTCGCAGGTCGTCGATCCAACCGCCTTGCCGGACAACGCTGCCCGTGATCCGCAGCGCGAGGGTGTCGGTGACGATCGGCAGGTTCAGCATCCCCTTCGTGTCCCAGCTCATCCCGCCATCGCGAACGGTGGCGACGCTTCCTTCTGCCCGCGCGGCAGCTTTGGACGCGTCCGGCTGATTGGTGACGATCCGTACCAGGCCGCCCATCGACGAAGAGCCGAACAGGACCCCCTGCGGCCCGCGCAGCACCTCGATGCGTGCCACGTCGAACAGCTGCGGATCGGGTTGCGAGAAGCCGCGCAGCGCCCGGGTCTGAAGCGGCGTTTCGTCGAGATAGACGCCGGTCGTCGGCGACTGGACGAACCCGACCCCGCCGATACCGCGAATGATGTACTGCGAGTTGCCGGGCCCGGTGGTCGCAAAGGCGACCCCGGGCACCGCATCGGCCACGCGGGAAAAGTCGGTCGCATTAAGGTTTCGGAGCAGGTCGTCCGACAGGACGCTGACACTTGCGGGCACGTCCTGGATTTCTTGCTCGCGCTTCAGCGCGGTGACGACGATGTCGCCCTGACGGTCGAGGGCGGCAGCGCCGTCGATGGATGCGTCCGGGTAGCCGACGGTTCGGGAGACCGCGGTGCCGCTCTCCCGATCCTGCGCGAACGCGGGCATGGCGGCCGTGGCGGCAAGAGCCGCCAGGTAGGTTGTTCTCATGATTACCCCTTGCCGGCACAAGCCGGCCCTGATTGCTTCAGTCGCATGCCGGGCGCCGGTCGAGCGGGCGATGCCGCAGGACAGGCAGGCACACGGGCGCTCGCGATGCAGCGCCCCTCGTCAGGTCAGGCGATACGGGGTGGTCCGCGTAGAGGGGGGCGAAGGTGCAGTCGCCGGCGACCTGGCTCCCTGTCCGAAGCCGTTCGAAAGACGGTTCGAACGATGAAGACGATCGCCGCCGCAAGCAGCAGGGGATCGGCGCCGGCAAGTGAAGGAGCAGTCAGGCCGGCAAAGGCGCACGGCATTTCCGCCTTGCCGTGATCGGGCGTGTCGGGATGGTGTTCCCCGCCCGGCATAGCCATCGGCTTCTGCGGTTCGTAGCCAGGGCAAAGCTCGATGGAGAACGCCCCGCCCGCAGCGCCGACCATGTACCCTGACGGTACCACCACCTTCATGAACAGCGTCAGCAGCAGCAGCCAGACAGCCAGTGCGCGATGCCGTTGTTGAAAGTGGCGGAGGGAGGTCACGATCGACTCGTAGCTCCGGACACCCGGCGTGTCACTGCAAGACGCCCGGCGAGCGTCCTCGCTTCTTCCGGCGTGCGCGCTGGCCCGAGCCCCGGGCACCTGCCTCCGCCAGCCTCTGTTCCGAACAGGCAGCGATGATCGGTTCGCTCACTGCCACCAGGACGAGCATACCTGCCAGCGGCGTCCCCCTGTTCCTTCCCGTTGCACGGAACGGTTCACTGCCGGCGAGCATCAACCTGCGTCATCGAACGCTGCCGATTCCTGCTCGGGCGAGCTTATCCTCTCCTGTTCGCGGGCCTGCTGCTTTCCCCCTCGCCTCGCAAGCGCCATCGCAACGGCACCGACCGCCACGATTGCGCCCGTCTTCAGCAGGAAACCCTTTCTGTTGTGCCGCCACTCGGCCCGAGCGCCCATTTCGCCAGGAACGTTCGGCACCTTGCCCCCTGCCAGATCCTGCGCGACGCCTTCCACCACGTTGATCCGGTCGGCGCCCATCAGCAAAAGCCAATGCCACCAGTCGGACTCGCTGCGGCGAAACGCATAGCGGCGGATCATGCCCGAAAGCCCCCGTGGCGGGGTGGACGTACCGAGCACGGCCGGCAGGCGATTGTGCTCGATCGATTGCAGGATCTCGACGTCCGGCTCTTGCAGCGGCGGACGCGACCAGGTCAGCCCGCGCCCATCCTGATCCTCGATGTGCCGCATCGGATAGGTGGGATCGTTCCTGGGGTCCGCATCGACGCCCCAGCCGGGGATCGCGGACGTATCGACCAGCGCCTTCGTCATAGCAGGTTCCTCATGCGCCATGGGGCAGCAGCACCGGCTTGATGCAGCCGTCGAGCTTGGACGCGAAGATGTGGTAGGCGTCCGCCACGTCCGTCAGCGGCACGCGGTGGGTGATCATCGCCTTGGGGTTGATATGGCCGGCCCGGATATGGTCGATCAGGCGCGGCAGCAGGCGCTTGACCGACGCCTGGTTGGCGCGGATCGTGATACCCTTGTTCACGACGTTGCCGATCGGGATCATGTTGCCGGTCGGCCCGTACACGCCGACCATCGAAACGATCCCGCCCTTCTTCACCGAATTGATCGCCCAGTGCAGCGCGATCGCGTTGCCCGCCTCCAGCTTCAACTTCGTGCCGAACAGCCATTGCAGCGCGTTGCCTGCGGCGTCCCCGCCCACCGCATCGATGCACACGTCCGCGCCGAGCGAGTCCGTCTGCTTCTTCAGGAACACGACCACATCGTCGATCTCGCGGAAGTTGTAGACCTCCGCCGGACCGAAACTGCGCGCGAACTCCAGCCGGTAGTCCAGATGGTCGATCACGATCACCCGGCCCGCGCCGAACAACCAGGCCGATCGCGCGGCCATCAGGCCGACGGGGCCGGCACCGAACACCACCACCGTATCGCCGGGCGTGATCCCGCCCATCTCGGCGGCCTGGTAGCCGGTCGGCACCACGTCGGTCAGCAGCACCGCGTCGTCGGGGTCCATCCAGTCCGGGATCACGGTTGGCCCGACATCGGCATAGGGTACGCGCACAAATTGCGCCTGCCCCCCGTCATAGCCGCCGGCCGTATGCGAATAACCGTAGATGCCACCCACCGCCGTCGCCTGCGCGTTGGATTCGTGGCAATTGCCGAACAGGCCCTGGCGGCAGAAATGGCATTTGCCGCAGGCGATGTTGAACGGCACCAGCACATGGTCGCCCGCCTTGAGGTTCCGCACGGCAGGGCCGACCTCCTCCACGATGCCGCAGAATTCGTGGCCGAACGTCATGCCCACCCGCGTGTCGGGCACCATGCCGTGATAGAGGTGAAGATCCGATCCGCAGATGCAGGACCGGGTCACCCGCACGATCGCGTCCTCGGGGTGCAGGATCTTCGGCATGGGCTTTTCATCCGCCCGGACGCGGTACGGTCCGCGATAATTCATTGCGAGCATAGGCGGCGCCTCGTGTTGCGAACGACAAAGGATGCGTCTGAAGGGAAGCCGACGCGGCGGGCGAAGTTCCCCGCCTTGCTCTGGATCAGGCGATTTCCGGTCGCGCTGCATCGCCAAGCGGCTGGAGGATCGCGTCGAGCCGGCGCGCCGGCCCACCGGCGATCGCCTCCAGATGAGGAAAGCGGAGACCCCGGTCATACGCGATGCGCGCCGAGCGTACCGATCTTCCCCGCTGAACGGTGAGCGCGATGTCCTCCCCCCTGCGGTCACGCACGGCCTGTTGCAGCGCATCGGGCGAGAACTGGCGATCTTCCACGGAGAGGATCCGCGCACCGGCAGTGAGCCGTGCCTCGAACGCCGGGCCGCCCCAGAGCACGTCGGAAAGCGTGCCGTCCCTGCCTGTCATCAGGCCGAGCGAATGGGTGAGATCGAGCTGTCCGGAAAGGCCGTCCATGGCCGCCTGAAAGGAATTGGGCGTGTCCTTGTAGACCAGCCGGTAGCCGCCGCGCTCCAGTCCGCTGAGCGGCGCGCGCTCGTGGGTTTCGGTCAGTTGCTCCTCGAAGAAGCGCTGCCAGTCATGGGGCACGATCCGGTCCAGCGTCTGCACCACATCGGCAAAGACGTATGTGTCCGTTGCCCAGCTGCCGTCCTGCGAACCGAAAAAGGCACGCGCGAAGTCATCGAGCGAGCGGGTTTCTCCCGACAGCTCGCGCAGCAATGTGTCCACTTCCAGCCACATCAGCGAGCCTTCGGAATAGTAATCCTCGCTGCGCTGCCAGCTCGGCCACGGCAAGGGAGCGCGCGCAGCGATGATCGGATCGCGGGTGGTGTCGATGGTCGGGCGCCATCGACTACCCGGCCGCACATCGTAGCGCGCCGCATTGACCGCCAGCGCGCCAAGCCCCTGCTCCAGCGTCCACAGGCCGGAGCGTACCGCGAGCACCCGGCTCCAATACTGGGTCTGTCCTTCGTAGACCCACATGAGGCTGTTGCGGATCGGTTTCTCGAAACACGGGGACCAACTATCCGCACCGCGCCGGTGCTTGCCGTTCCAGCTGTGCACATATTCGTGCGGGATCGTGTCACGCCGGGGAAATGTGTTGTCCCAGTTGGTGAAATAGCCGGGCAGGCTGATCGCCTCGAACGAGCGGTGGTGCTCGATCCCATTGCTGGTGAGATCGTCGCTCAGCGCCAGGAGCATCTCGAAACGGTCGAAATGCCGCGACCGGAACAGGCGGTCCGCCTGCACCACCATCTCGGCATGCGCCCTTATCTGCTCGGGCGTCGCCTTCAGCAGATGCGGCTCGTCGCCGGCGATGTTGAGGAACACCTGATCGTCAAGCGCAACGCGCCGGAGGTGGCGTCCCGCCAGCACGGGCGAGTCCACCAGAACGTCGAGCGGCAGCGGGCGGAACCGCCACTCCGCCCCGTCCTGCCGCTCCAGTTCCAACGCGCTGGCCAGCGTCCACCCCCGAGGAAGGGTGAGAACCGGCTCCACCGCGATCTGCCGCGAATAATGACCGGCCGGATAGAGTACCACCGTGTTCCACGGCAGACAGAGCAGGTCTTCCGTGCACAGCACGCGGCCCTGCGCCGGGTCGGTCGGCGAGAGGAACTGAAATCGCGCCTCGATCTCGCGAACGCCCCCCGGCACGTCGATCCGGAAGGCGTTCACCGTCACCGGGTCGCGCTTCCAGGTCAGCACCTCCTCGCCCGCATGGACCGACAGGCCGGCGAACAGTTCGATCGGTGCCTGCGGCGCGTGAAAGCCCGGCAGCCATTTCGGGTAAAGCAACAACAGCGGACCGGGCTCATGCACCGGAATGACCTCCCGCACCGAGAAGATGCGGCGCTGCACGTCCGTCGCATCCACGCGGAGCCGGAGGACACCCGGATAGGGTTCGTCGCGGGGTTCCGGAACCGAAGGCGGCTGCGGCAGCGGCTGCGCGGGGTCGATCGTATCGCCACGCTCGATCAGCAGCGCTTCCGCCGGATCCTCCTGCCCGATCACTCGGCTGCCTCCAGCAGTGGGTCGGCGGTGGGCACGTCCCGTCGGCTGCGGCGGTCGCGCACGAAACACTCCAGCATCGTAGGGAGACAGGGCAGGTAGGAGACCGAGGCGCGCGGCATCACCATGCCGGACGCCTCCCCGCCGATCGCCAGCACCTGCATCGGTGGATGCCCCGCCACGTCCGCGATGGCGCGGGCGATGTCCGCTTCCGTCCAGCCCGGCTCGGGAAGAAAGGATACGGGCCCGCGATGTCCATCGAGCAGGAGGTCGAGAACGCCGTGCACCAGCGACGGGATATAGGTCTCGCGCCACTCCCCTCGCCCGTCCGCCAACACCTGTTTGCCCTCGTCCAGCGCATCGAGGAGTTCGCCGCAGCGGCTTGGCCCGTCCGCATCGAACAGCGGACCCGTCCATACGGTGAGCCAGTCGCCGTGCGGATCGTGCGCCGCACCTTCCGGTTCCACTGTGCGGATCACTGCGCCGCAAACCGAAGACCCGGATTTCACGGCCCATTCCGGCATGCCTTCGTCCAGGCGCGCGTCGAAGATCGCCCATGGCTGCTCCAGCCGCGAGGTATCCCACGCGCCAGCCTCCACGATCTTGTGTCGCAACCCCCGCGCCTGCGCTGCGTCGGCGGCGGCCTCCGTCAGCGCGGGATCTCCTGCGATGATGGCAAGCGCCGGCAAACGGTCCGCGCCCTCGCCCGGGCCGCTCGGGCTGCATCGCTCCCCGTGCCACCAGCCGCGCACATGGAAGGCCGGACCCGAGGGGCGCCGCCCTGCGGCGAGGTCCTTCAGCACCGTGGCAAGGAAGGTCGGCCGCGGCGTTCCTCCCCGCACGTCGAACACGCCGGGCTCGTAGTGGCCGGTCGGGTTCATCACCATGCGGTTCCAGTCATAGCTGCCCAGAAGCGACCAGGCGGTCACGGCGCGCACATCGATGCCGCGCCGCCGGAGCGCCTCGGCTGTGTCCCAGACGTCGACGAACCAGCGGACCTGTTCGTCGCGGGTCGATCCGTTGTGGCACTCCGTCACCGCGATCGGAAGTCGGTACCGGTCCCATGCCTGTTCCAGCAGACCGGAAAGCCCGATCGCGCGGTCGGGCGCATGATGCGCGGCATCGACGTCGACCAGGCTCACCCCGCCGCAATCGTGAACGCCCCGGTCCGCATAACCCCGCCCGCCATGTCGATCGACGCGGTGGTCCAGCAGCCGTTCGCTGGACAGGTAATGGTTGATCCCGATGAGGTCCGGAGGACAGGGATCGTCCGCAATCCGGTGCAGCCGGTCGCCAAGGCCGAACTGTGCAAGCCGCGTCCACAGGGGATGGCCCGGCACCACGGTGCCGCACAGCAAATCCCAGCCCATCCAGCGGCGCTCGTTCTGGGAATCCGCTTCGGCCTGAAGCGGCGGTGTAGCGTGGCAGAAGCCGAGATCGTCCGTCTGGATCAAGCGGGCGGCGGGGTTGACCCGGCGTATCGCGCCCATGGCGAGCCGCGTCGCGTCGATCTCGTTCAACAGCGCGTGCCAGAACGCGCGTTCGTCGCGCTGATGCGGGTACCAGAAGCCGTAGAGCGCGCTGAACCGGGCGGTCGTCAGCGGTTCGTTGACCGGCGTATATTCCTCCACCCACGGGTAGCGGGCTGCCACCGCGGAGGCGTGGCGGGCCAGCCCGGCAGCGAAGTTGTCGTCGAGGAGGGACGTATAATGCGGGCCGCTGCCGTGGTGACAGAGGGTCACGACCGGCTGCATCTTCAAACGCCGGATCTCGGCAAGCCGCGCGTCCGTCCACGCGAAGTCGCGCAGTTCGGGCCGGTCGGGCGAAATCCGCTCCCACAAGGCCGGATAGCGCAGGGTGGTGATGCCGATCCCGGCGAAGAGCTCCAGGTCCTCGATCCGGTCTTCATGGCCGGTACGGATCGTCTGATCGAACCAGGCGTCATGGACGCGGTTCACCGTGCACTCATGCCCTCCCCACAGCTCCAAGGGTGCGTTCAAGTGCGTTGGCCAGGAACCGGCCACACGGTGCGACAATGCTGCTCTCCCGAAGCTTTACCGGTAATCGCCGCGCAAAGGCCAAGGTTGCACCTGCAACGGGTGGCTGAACCTGGGTTAAAGCGATTCCGGTCTCCCGCGGCGCCGTGCGCTGCCGCGATAAACCTAGGTTAAGACGAGCCGGATCGAACCTTCGTGGCGGCGCGTTGGTTCGGGATGCAGCTCCCCTATCCTGTTTCCTCGCCCCGACTCATCAAGCGGGGGGCCGCCCGATGATCGAGCGTCACCTTGCCAAGCTGCGGGCCCGTGCGACCGTGTCCGCGGAAGAGGAAGCCGCCATTCGGTCCTCGCTGGGCGAGATCCGCGAGTTCGCCGCCGATGAAGTCGTCGTCCCGGCACTGAAGGTGCAGGACCACAGCACGATGTTGCTGGACGGGTTCATGTGCCGGTTCAAGGACCTGCGCAACGGAAAGCGGCAGATCACCGAACTGCACGTTGCGGGCGATTTCGCCGACCTGCACAGCTTCACGCTGAAATATCTGGATCACGACGTGATCGCTCTCACGCCATGCCGCGCCGCCCTGGTCCCCCACGCGAATCTGCGCCGGATCACCGAGCAATTCCCTCATCTCACCCGCTTGTACTGGTTCAGCACCAACCTCGACGCGGCGATCCATCGCGAATGGGAACTCTCGCTGGGGCAGCGCACGGCGCGGGCCCGCCTGGCGGCGCTGTTCAGCGAGTTGCAGATCCGATTGCAGATCGTCGGACTGGCTAGCGACACGAGCTTCGACCTGCCGTTGACGCAAACGGATATTGCCGAATGCATGGGGCTGACGAACGTGCATGTGAACCGCACCCTGCGCAATCTGAAGGAAGATCGTCTGGTTGAGTTCGAGGGGCGACGATTGACGATACTGAACAAGGCCGAGCTCTGGCGCGCCGGCGATTTCGACCCGCGCTACCTTTACCTGGACGGAAACGGAACGGCGCCGTCGCTCGGACCGTGAACGCGCATCAGATTATGGCAACCCGAGCAGCCAACCCGCTCCTGGCGGTGAACCCCTGAAATCCCGGACGGCGGTTGCGCTTGCTGAGAAGGGCGCGCCGCTGATTGTGTGCGGGCAGATAAAGGCGCAGTCGCCGCACTTCCCTGGCATACGTTGGCGATCTGGTCCGTCGATCGACACGTCGCGCAGGTGACGCTTGCTTTCCGCCTGCTTTCCTGCGCGAAGTCGGGCGGCGCGTCACGCCGGCTGACGGATCGGCAGTCCTCTTCCTCCGATCAGCGACGCAGGTTTGACGACCGTGATCGCAGCGCTATTCAGCCGGAGTGATCGGGGGGAATGATGGCGGCTGACCGCAAGATCCGGGAGACGAAGTCGATCCGCGGCGGAGAGCGCCCGGCCACGATCAAGGACGTCGCGCTGGAAGCGGGCGTGTCGGTGTCCAGCGTCAGCCGCGCTTTGAACGGTGGCGCCAACACAAGCTCCGGGGCTCTGGATCGGATCCTTCGTGCCGCCAAGAAACTCGGCTTCGAGCCGAACCCGGCCGCGCAGACGCTGCGATCGCGCCCGACCAAGACCGTCGGCTGCATCCTTTCCGACATCTCGAACCCCATTTTCGCCGCGATCATCAATGCGGCCGAGGAGGAGTTGCAGGCAGCGGACTATCAGATGATGATCGGATCGACCCGGCACGATCCGCACCGGGAACTATCCTTCCTGTCCGCCCTGCGCCGACGTCGCCCCGATGGTCTGCTGATCATGGCCGGCGAGGACAGCCATGCCGAAGTGGTCGACATGCTGAATGCCTTCGGTGCGGCGCGGGTGTGTATCGACCGCGTCCTGCCGGGCGTACCGACCGTCCGCGCGGATCACCGCAGCGGCGCGGTTCACGCGACGAGCTATCTGATCGGGCTGGGCCATACGCGCATCGCTCTGCTCATGTCGAGCAAGACCCTGCTGCCCGGGTCCGAGCGCCTGGCCGGATACGAGGAAGCGCATCGGGCCGCCGGGATCGCCGTCGACGAACGGCTGGTGCGCCCGCACCAGATCGCCTCGCACTTCGCGTTTAGCGAGTTCCGCCAGCTGCTGAGCATGGACGATCCCCCAACGGCGGTGATCACGCTGGGAACGCGCATGCTGGCCGGCGTGCTGCAAGCGATCAACAGCGCGGGGCTGCGTATCCCGGACGACATTTCGGTCGTCAGCGTGGGCGAAACCGACCTTGCCTGTTATGCCACGCCGGCAATCAGCACCCTGACCTGGGACTATGCGGAACTGGGCAGGGTGGGCGCCAGGATGCTGATCGACACGCTGGCCGGCGGCGCACCGCAGACCAACGTCGTCTTGCCGACCCAGTTCATCACTCGCGCTTCCTGCGCCCCGCCCCGTCCGGCAGCGACACGCCGCGCCGGCTGAAGGGCCGGAAAGACGCGCGCGCCGCCCGAACGGAGTGTCGCTGCCCCTATATCCGAACGAAGCGGAAGCGATCGCCCGCCCGCTCGATTCTCCCGAAGCTCGGCGCGTGCGCACCCGCCAGCGTCCAACCCCCGTCCGATGCAGCCTCCAGCAGCGAGCGCCGCGAGGCGATACCCTGCGCCATGTCGACGTCGAACACCGCGCCGATCATGGGGTCGTTCGATTGCGCATCGACCAGGTGCATCGCATCGCCGATGAAGATCAGCGTTTCGCCGTTCCAGTCCAGCCGGAAGCCGGTATGCGCCGGCGTATGACCGGGCAGCGGATAAGGTGACATGCCGGCCGGAAAGCGGGCCTGGTCAAAGGCATGAACGCGGCCGGGATAGGCGTTCAGGACGGTTTCGGCCACTTTCCACCCGTTCCGCCGCGCTTCGGGACGAGAATCGCGCTCGGCGATGTCGGTGTAGAATTCCAGCTCGCGGCCGGCGAAATAGACCTGCGCGCGCGGGAAATAGGCTTCCCCCTTCTCGACCAGGCCGAGCGCATGATCGAAATGCATGTGCGTGACGTAGATCTCGTCGATGTCGCCGGGCGCGATCCCGGCATCCGTCAGCGACCTGCGGGCCACGCCCAGCGTCGGGTTCGTTTCCGTTCCCGTTCCGGCGTCAACCAGGATCAGCTTGTCGGGCGTCCGGACCGCAAAATGGTAGACGGGGATCTCGTAGGTCGGGCCGCCCCAGTCGGCGCGCATCCGCTCGGTCGCTTCCGCGCCATCGGCGTGGAGCAGCGTTTCGGTGGAGGCCGAGAAATCCCCGTCGAACAGCGGAATGATTTCGAACGGCCCAAAGGTCTGGGTCTTGTACGCCATCGCGTATCTCCTTTGCTGGGGTGCGAAAGAGCCTGCCGATCGGCCACAAGGGGCCGGCAGCGACAGGCCGTCCGCGATCAGATCGTCCAGCCGCCGTCGACGACCAGCAGATTGCCCGTAATGTAGCTGGATTCATCCGACGCCAGGAACACGGCGGCATTGGCGACGTCCTGCGACGTGCCCTGCCGCCCCATCGGGCATTTGGCATTGCGCTCGGCCATCTTCGCCTCGAACTCCGCAGGCGACAGGTCGCGCCACAGCGTGCGGATATGCGGCGTGTCCATGTAACCGGGAATGATCGCGTTGCAGCGGATCTGCTTGTGCGCATATTGCCGCGCGACGATCCGCGTCACCTGGTTCACCGCTGCCTTGGACGAGTTGTAGGCGAGGAAGGGCGTGCCCGACCAGCGGATGCTGGCGGTGGACGACACGTTGATGATGCTGCCGCCGCCCTGCTTCTCCATCACCGGGATCACATGCTTGCAGGTGAGAAACACGCTTTTCACGTTGACGGCGTGGACGCGGTCCCAGGCATCCTCCTCGGTTTCCACCGGGCCGCCGAGCTGCTCGATGCCGACATTGTTGTGGTGGATGTCGATGCGGCCATATTCGGCAAGCGCACGGTCGATCAGCTGCTTGACGTCCGCGGAGTTGCTGGCATCCGCCTGCGCGGCGATCGAGGAGAAACCTTCGGCGCGGATCGCCGCGCTGGTCGCCTCGGCGAGATCGAGCCGCAGGTCCGCCGCCACGACCTTGGCGCCTTGCCGCGCGAAGTTGAGCGCCACTGCCGCGCCGTTGCTCAGACCGCCTTCGCTGCCGAGCGTGCCGGCGCCCAGCACCAGTGCGACCTTGCCTTCGAGCCGATTACCCATGCTCACATCCTTCATCTTGGAAACGTTTCCACCGTTATCTCTCGCCGGCTCCGAGCGTCAACCCCGCCCCGTCCGGCCGTTGCGGACTAGAGGTAGCTCACCAGCGTCAGCCCCAGAATGCCGATCGCCTTGCGCTTGGGATCGCCGGCCGGATGCACGATGAACTGGAAATTCGGCTTCACCACCAGGCCGGGGATCGGCTGCAAACCGTAGTAAAGCTCGATCTCATATTCCGAGGATCGCACCGGAACGGAGCCGGCGCTGGCCCGGTTCGCCAGTTCCTGCGAGCGCGTGAGATACTTGTTGAGGCGCGCGCGCCCGAAGCCGATGCCGAGGTCGTCGTCCGGCCGCCCGGGGATGACGCCGGTATAGTTCAGCATCACGCCTGCCTTGCTCTCCAGGTTCGTCACATGCTGGGGCGCGTAGGCAAAGCGCGCCGTCACCGCGAGGCCGTGCGAGCCATCGGCGTTCGGCATCAGGATCTGCTGCCGCATGTCGGCCCAGAACCCCACCCGATCGTGACGCACCAGCGGCGCGCCACCGGCGGCCGCACGCCGCTGCCCTTGCGTGTTCAGGAGCAGATCGCTCCCGTTCACCGTCGAATACAGCATGCCGATCTTGTAGACGCCCGGCAGCACCCCGTTCAGCTTGGGCGTGTAGCCGATCTCGGCCATGGTGGAGACGCCGGTGCTGTTGCCGAAGCCGAAATCGAATTCATGCGGGTTCCGGTTGTCGTCGGTCAGATTGTAGGTGCCGACCGCCACATAGACGTCCTTCGAAGGCTTGGCCTTGACCCGCACGCCCCATTGGCTGACCGGGTAGTTCTGGAACACGTCGGGCTGCAGATGGCCGATCAGCGCGCCGCAGAAAGCGAGATTCTGGAAGTCGCATCGGCCTGCGTCGAAATCCTCGCCCGGTGACATGCGCCCGATCTTCAGGTCCAGCGTCTTGCCGGCGATCTGGTACCAGCCCTGCGTCAGGCGCCAGATGTTGCCGAAACCGAACACGTCCTGGTTGGATTGCAGCACGCCCAGCCCGTTCTCGGTGCCGATCAACTGTCCGTGCCGTTTGGTGAAGAGGACGCGGAACGTGCCCGGAATGCTGCCCGTCAGCTTCTGCAGGTTGACGGTCGCCCCCAACGCGAATTCGCCGGCCCAGCGCACCTTCTTGCTGGTGCCCTCATTGAGGTTGGCTGCGCCCTGGCCGTAATACATCGCCAGTGGCGTGATGCCCTTTTCCTGCAGCTTCGGCAGCAGGCCGTTCCAGTCACCGAAGATGTGCGCGGCGGGAACCGTCTGGCCGACGGTTCCCTGGAGAACGGGGCGGGACGGCTGCACGGGGGGTGCCGCCTGGGTCGCCAGCGGACTGCGTTGCTGGGCGGCGGTCCGATCGCCGGAAGGCGATTGCGCCGGCGATGCGTCGCCTTGTTCGGCGCCAGGTTCGGCGGCTGCGGTTGCAACCGGTGGAATAGTCTGGACGGGCGCCGCGTCCTGCGCGTCGAGCGCGATCGAAGCCATAGCCATGGCAGCGACAATCATCATGGAAACACCTCTCGCGATGGTCGGCATCGTGGCCTGAACCGGACGCGACGATCCTGCCGGCTGCGGTTCCCCGCTCCGTTCGTGCCCGCGCCCGGATGGCGCGTGCGAACCGTCGCTGATTGTTTCTTGTGGTGGGCGGGGAAGCGACGGATCGCCTCCCCACCCCTGACCTTTCTACATGGCAGGCTGCGGCACCGGGGCCTCGCGCGCGCCGCGGCCCAGCGCCAGGACGATGCCGGCCGTCACCAGCACCGGACAGGCCAGCGCGATCGTGACGATCGACAGCGGCACGTCCTGCGCCAGCATGACGCCGGCGAGGATCGGGCTGAGTGCCGCCCCGCCGCGGCCGATGCCCATGCACAGGCCGACGCGCCCGCCCCGGATCACGGTGGGGAAGCTTTCGATGAGCAGCATGATCAGCAGCGAATTGGCCGCCTGGTTGAAGAAGGTGCCGACCGCCATGACCAGCTTCAGGTTGAACAGGCTCGGCCCGACCACGCCGAAGGCCGAGATGCCCAGCGCGGTGAGGATCAGGGCCGGGGGCAGCAGCTTGCGAACCGAGATCTTGGTCGCCGCCCACCCGGTGAGGATCAGCGCGGCGAACTGGCCGATCGTGCCCCACACCAGCACCGAGGCACCAGCCGCCGCTCCGAAGCCGAGGTCCGCCACGATCTTGGGCGACCATTTCAGCAGGAAATAATAGGTCATGCTGTCGAAGAAATAGGCCGCCGCCAGCGCCGCGGTGAGGCCATACAGCAGCGGTGCCGTCACTCCCGTGCGCGCGCTCACGGCCGAGGCGAGTTCCGGAAGCTTCTGCAATTCGCGGTGGCCGAGCGAGCGGAACACCGCATTGACCCGGGCGAGCGCGTTCGGCGGCTGCCGATCCAGGAGGTACGCGACCGATTCAGGAAAGGCGATCCAGGCGATCGGGAGGAACAGCGTGCTGAGCGCCGCGCCGGCGAAGAAGACGTGCCGCCAATCCTCCTGCGAGATGAACGCTGACGCCAGGGAGCCGCCCACGATTGCGCCGATCGGCCAGCCCACGCCGACCAGCGCGATGCAGAAGTTGCGCTTGGAGGCGCTGGAGAATTCGGACGCATAAGCATGCGCGATCGCGATCATGCCGCCGATGCCGCACCCGGTCAGGAAGCGGATAACCGACAGCATCGTCACGCTGCTGGCCTGCGTTGCCACCCACATGCCCGCGCTTGTCACGATGAGACAGGCCAGCACCAGCGCTCGCCGGCCGAACCGATCCGCCAGATGCCCGAGCACGGCAGCCCCCAGCGCCATGCCGATGAGTTCCATCGACAGAACAACGCCAAGCTGCGCCTTGCTGATCGACCATTCCGCCGCGATGCCCGGCGAAGCGAAGCTGATCGCCAGAATGTCGATGCCGTCAAATGCGTTCAGGATACAACACATGGCGATGACCAGCATCTGCCGACCGGTCATCGGGCGATCCGCCCAAAGGTCACTGGCCTGTTGCATGATCCGCTCCTTTGTTCGTCGATACGCAAGGGAGAGCGGCCACTCCTGTCGATGCTGGCGGCGGCTCACCTGGCAAGCCGCGCCTCCGCGCATTCCTGGACATGGTGTCGTCTCCCTCCATCAGTTTGTCCGGGCCCGATGCCATCGGCCCGCTCACAGCGGCCTAGCCGCCGTCCGCGTACCCGATGCACAAAGCCAGCCTGTCGTTGCAGGCCGCGGGCAAGGCATAAGCGATTCTGGAAACGTCGCAATACACGGAAGCGTTACCAAGCTTTTCCGCGGCAATCGGCGAGGCTCATCCATCTGAAAAAGCACATTAAACTTTTTTTCGAATCCAAGTGTGTTGCACTGGAAACGTTCCCTGTTTAGGCAGGTTCGACAGGATACCGGGCTTTCCATTGCGCGTTCATCGCCCGCAAGGGCAGCGTGCGGAGTCGGTGACGCGGGGGACGGCCCGCTGGATGCGAAATCGCATCGGGTGTGCCAGCAGGACATGAGATGAAGACGATCACGCTCGGAGAGATCAGCATCGCCAAGGTCACGGAGGTCGACACCATGTGGTTCGACCCCGCCTGGCTGTACCACAACATCCAGGACGACATGCTGCTGCGCCACAAGGAGCAGCTTGGGCCTCGCCTGATCGATCCCGTTTCTAACAAGCTCGCGCTAAGCTTTCACAGCTTCCTGATCCAGACCGGCGGGCTGAACATCCTGGTCGATACGTGCAATGGCAATCACAAGAACCGCGATCCCCGCTTCCCGTTCTATTCGAACCTGAAAGCCACCACCTACCTCGACAACCTGGCCCGGCTCGGCCTGCGCCCCGACGACATCGACATGGTGCTGTGCACGCACCTGCACACCGATCATGTCGGCTGGAACACGTACCTCAGCAATGGCGAATGGGTGCCCACCTTCCCCAGGGCCCGCTATGTCATGGCGCGCCAGGAGTTCGACCATTTCAATCGCCTTCATGCCGCGCGGCCCGATTATCCCGTCGGCCATGGGTCGTTCGAGGACAGCGTCCTGCCGGTGGTCCGCGCCGGGCTGGCGCAGTTCGTGGACATGGACCATCTGGTCGCGGGCGAGATCGGCAACGGCGTGTGGATGGAGCCGGCAGTCGGCCACACGCCCGGCCATGTCACGATCCATGCCAAGGGCGGCGGCCGCGAATCGATCATGACGGGCGACATCATCCACCATCCGATCCTGTTCCTGGAGCCTGGGCTGGAAACCAAGCACGACGTCGACAAGGTGACGTGCGACGCCACCCGGCAACGCCTCCTCCGGCGGCTTGCCGATACCGACGACATCCTGCTGTCGGCGCATTTCTGCGACCCCACCGCCGGGACCGTCCGTTCGCGGCCGAACGGCTTCGCCTTTGCGTTCCTCGACGAATGATCGGCGCGGTGGCGATGAGCAGTGACGAAAGGACGACGATGACGCAGACGCAGTGGCGCACCCCCGACGATATCCGCGCGGATTTCTCTGCGGCCATGTCGCACATGTATCGCACGGAAGTGCCGCTGTACGGCGAGCTTCTGGACATCGTGCATTCGGTCAATGCCGCCACGCTGCAGCGCACGCCCGAGCTGGCGGCGCGTCTCAAGGCGGCGGGCGAGGCCGACCGGCTCGACAGCGAGCGGCACGGCGCGATCCGGGTCGGAACCGCGGCCGAACTGGCGATGCTGCGCCGCGCCTTTGCCGTCATGGGCATGGCGCCGGTGGGCTATTACGACCTTTCGCTGGCCGGCGTGCCCGTCCATGCGACGGCGTTCCGCCCGACAACGCAGGCGGCGCTCAACCGCAATCCGTTCCGCGTCTTCACCTCGCTGGTCCGGCTGGAGCTGATCGAGGACGAGGACCTGCGGCGCCGCTCGGCCGAGTTGCTGTCCGACCGCCAGATCTTCACCGCCGGGGCCATCGAGCTGATCGCGCTGTTCGAGAGGCAGGGCGGGCTCGGCGATGCCGATGCTGCCCGCTTCGTCGCTGAGATCCTGGAAACGTTTCGTTGGCATGGCGATGCGCGGGTGGATGCCGCCACCTATGACCGGCTGCACGCCGCCCACCGGCTGATCGCGGACGTGGTGTCGTTCCGGGGGCCGCACATCAACCATCTGACGCCCCGCACGCTGGATATCGACGCCGCACAGGCGGAAATGCTCGCCCGCGGCATCCGAGCGAAGGCGGTGATCGAAGGGCCGCCGCGCCGCGCGGTGCCGATCCTGCTGCGCCAGACCAGCTTTACCGCCCTGCAGGAGACGGTGCGCTTCTCCGGAAACGAGACGGCGGGCACCCATAGCGCGCGCTTCGGCGAGATCGAGCAACGCGGCGCGGCGCTGACCCCGGCCGGGCGCGAGCTGTACGATCGCCTGCTGGCCGCGGCCCGGGGCGGCGATGGCTCGCAGGCCAGCGACTATCCCGCACGCTTGGCGGACGCGTTCGGCGCTTTCCCCGACGACGAGGACGCGTTGCGCGAGCAGAAGCTGGCCTATTTCCACTACAGCGCCACCGGCAAGGCCGCCCCGGTCGGCGACAGAGGCGACACGGCAGACCTGTCCGGCCTTCTCGCGGCGGGCGCGGTGCAGGCCACGCCCATCGTCTATGAGGATTTCCTGCCGGTCAGCGCCGCCGGCATCTTCCAGTCGAACCTGGGCGGCGGCGAGCAGAAGGCCTATTCGGGTGCCGCGGCGCAGGAAGCGTTCGAGCAGGCGCTGGGCGCCCCCGTCGCCGACCCGTTCGCCCTTTATGCCCAGATGGAGCAGGCCTCGGTTTCCGCCGTCCTGGCGCAGGTGCGCGGTGCTGCCGGCGGCAGCGGCGGATGATGAAGCTGGACGCGCCCGAGCAGGTCGCAACGCTCGCATCGGCGTTTGCCGACGCGCTGGCGGCGCGCGGGTTCGCGGGCGATTACGAGCGCGACCTGGGCGCGCGCGAGGTCGCGTCCACCGATAATTCGATCTACCAGGTACGCCCGCTCGCCATCGCCTATCCGCGATCGGCGGCGGACGTTCAGCGGATCGCGGCGGCGGCCCATGCACTCGGCGGCAAGGTGTCGCTGTCGGCACGCGGCGGCAACACGGGCACGAACGGGCAATCGCTCAACAACGGCGTGATCGTCGATTTCGGCCGTCACATGAACCGCATCCTGTCGATCACGCCCACGCCGACGGGGGCAGCGGTGCTGGTCGAGCCCGGCGTGGTGCTCGATCAGCTGAACGCGACGCTTGCCGCGCACGGGCTGTTCTTTCCGCCGATGGTGTCCACCGCCAGCCGGGCGACGATCGGCGGGATGGTCGCCACCGACGCGTCGGGCAAGGGGTCGCGAATTTACGGCAAGACCTCCGACTATCTCGCGGCGATGGACATCGTCCTGGCGGATGGCACCGAATGGGCCGTCACGCCGCTGAACCGTGCGGCCGTTGCCAAGATCGCGCAAGGCACCGACCGCATCGCCGCCATCCACCGCGAGGCGCTGCGCGTTGCGGAAGAGAACGACGCCGAGATCGAGGCCGTGTTCCCCAAGATCAATCGGGGCCTTACCGGCTACAACCTTCAGCGCCTGTGGGATGCGCAGGCGGACCGCTTCTTCCTGGCGCCCTTGCTTGCGGGATCGGAAGGAACGCTGGCGCTGACCGCCGCGATCACCGTCAACGCCATCCCCACGCCCCGCACCCGGGCGCTCGCGCTGATCCGCTACGACAGTTTCGATGCGGGCCTGCGCGACGTGCAACGGTTGCTGAAGAGCGATCCTCTGGCGGTGGAGATCCTGGACGACAAGATCCTGTCCGTCGCGCAGGAAGACGTGCTCTGGGCACAGATCGGGGAGGTGATCGGCCCCGCCCCCGCCACGCGCCCGGTGCACGCCATGACCTATGTCGAGTTCGCCGGCGAGCCCGACCAGGTTCGCGGCGGGCTGGATCGGCTCTCCTCGCTGGCGAACGACGGTCCGGAGGCGATCGTCGACTGGAAGATCGTCACCGATCCGAAGGCGATCGGCCAGCTGTGGAGCCTGCGCGAGAAGTCGGTGGGTCTGCTGGCGCGGCTGGGCGGCGGCAAGCAGGGCATGCCCTTTGTCGAGGACACCGCCGTGCCGCCGGAGCGGCTGGCGGATTATGTCGCCGAGTTCCGCGCGCTGCTCGACGGCCATGGCCTGTCCTATGGCATGTTCGGACATGCCGATGTCGGTTGCCTGCACGTGCGACCGTTTCTGGACATGAAGGACCCGGCGCAGGCCGACCTCATCCGCCCGATCTCCGATCGCGTTGCGGCGCTGGCGAAATCCTATGGCGGCCTGTTGTGGGGCGAGCATGGCCGCGGCTTTCGCGGGGAATATTCGCCGTTCTTCTTCGGCCCGACATTGTATGCCGAGCTCCGGCGGATCAAGGCCGCCTTTGATCCCCGCAACATCCTCAATCCGGGCAAGCTCGCCGCGCCGGATGCGGGGGCGACCATCGACCGGATCGATGCCGTGCCGATGCGTGGCGCGTTCGACCGCCAGATTTCCCCTGCCCTGCTCGAGGAGTTCGACCGGTCGGTGGCGTGCAACGGCAATGGCGCGTGCTATTCCTGGGACGCGCTGAACGCCATGTGCCCGTCCTACAAGGCCAGCCGCGACCGCGCGCAATCGCCCAAGGGCCGGGCCGCCCTGCTACGCGGCTGGGCACGCGCGGAGTCGATCGGCAGCGCCGAACGCGAGGAGCTGGCGGAAGCGACCGCGGCGTCGCTGTCGACCTGCCTTTCCTGCAAGGCGTGCACCACCTTGTGCCCGGTGAAGGTGGACGTGCCGACGATGAAGTCGCGCTTCCTTGCCGACTATTACCGGACCCGCAAGCGCCCCGCGCGCCACCGCTTGCTGGCGCAGATGGAAAGATTGCTTGGGGTGGCCCGGCGGATGCCGCGCACCACCAATGCGGTGACGCATTCGGGTCTCGCCGCCCCCGTCCTGGCGCGGGCGGGCTTTGTCGACCTGCCCGCCGTGGAGCCGGCGCGGCGATCGCAACTGCCGGCCATCGCCACGCCGGACGTCCTCGCCGCGCTGTCTCCGGCCGAGCGGGAGCGCGCCATCATCCTCGTCGAGGACAGTTTCACCGCGACGTTCGACGGCGCGCTGGTGGAGCGCACGTCCGCGCTGCTTAAGGGACTCGGCTTCACCGTCTTTCGTCTGCCGCCGCGGCCGAACGGCAAGGCGCTGCACGTCGTGGGGTTGCGCAAGCCCTTTGCGAAGATCGCGCAGGCGCGCGTTGCGGAACAGGGCGCGCTCGCCGGGTTCGGCGTCCCGCTGGTCGGGCTGGATGCCGCCACGGCGCTGATGAACGAGCAGGAATATCGGGAGTTCGCGCCCAATGATCTGCGGATCGAGGGGCTGGAAACGTTCCTCCAGCGAGCCATCGGCAAGGGCCTGTGCGGCGCGCCGCGGCCGAGACAGGACGGCATCTACACGCTTCTGGGCCATTGCACCGAGCAGGCGCTGCGCCCGGAGACGCTGGCCACCTGGGTGCGCATCCTGGCGCATTTCGGCATCGAGGCGCAGGCGAAGCGGACCGGATGCTGCGGCATGGCCGGCATGTTCGGCCACGAGATTGAGCACCAGGCCATGTCCCGGCGCCTCTTCGAGCTCAGCTGGTCCGATGCCGTCGCCGGCGGCGGGGATGCGGTGCTGGTGACCGGCTTTTCCTGCCGATCGCAGGTGAAGCGGCTTGCCGGGTTCCGGCCGCGGCATCCGGCCGAACTCCTCCATGCTCTCCTCTGACCGGCGCTGCGCCGTAGCCGCTGGATGACGCAACTGGATACCCGCAAGCTGCGCTATTTCTGCGCGGTTGCCGAGGACCGGGGCTTCCACCAGGCAGCCGAGCGGCTCCACCTGTCGCAGCCTGCACTCACCCGCGCGATCCAGGAGCTGGAGCACGAACTGGGCGCCCGCCTGTTCCTGCGTCACCCGCGCGGCGTCGATCTCACGCGCGAAGGCCATGTGCTGTACGATCATGCGCACGGCATTCTCGGCGCGCTGGATGCGGCGCGCGATGCCGTGTGCAGCGCCGAACAGGCGCCGCGCGGTCATGTCTCCATCGGCGTGCCGCCTTCGCTCGGAGTGCGGCTGCTTTCGCCGCTTGCGGTGCGGGTCGACCGGGAGCTGCCGGAGGTACGGCTCGGTTTCCACGAGCGGCTGATGGCGGATCTCGTCGCCATGCTGGAGGGCGATCAGCTCGACATCGCGGTGATCGGCAATCCGCGTGCCGGCACCGCCTTCCGGCTCGAACCGCTCTGCCGCGAGCAGATCTATCTCGCCGTTGCCGCCGAAGGCCGCGACATGCCGGCCGTCGTGCAGCTCGCCGATCTTGCCGAACACCCCCTTATCGTCTCTGGCGGCGGACCTGGTCTCGAAGGGTGGTTCGAGGCGCTGGCGCCCGACCGGCAGATCGTCCAGGCGATCCGCTTCCGCACGGAAAGCCTGGCCCTGTCGCTGGCATTGGCGCGTGCGGGGCTCGGCTCGGCCGTGTTGCCGCGTTCCGGCATCCTGGCCGAACTCGACCAGCCGGGCCTGCGCTTCGCGCGCATCGCGGACCTGTCGCTCGATCGCCATCTCGCCACGCGCAAGAGCCGCGAGCGCAATCCCGCGACTTCCGCTGTCGCTCGCCTGCTCAAGGAACAGTTCGCGCTGCTGGAGGACGCCGGCACTTTCGCCGAACGATAGGGCACGCGCATCGGCTGCGATGCGCAAGCGGTATTGGATCGGCCGAGCCGGCGCGGGTTACTCTGCACGCAAAGGCTTGCCAAGGAGAGACGACCGTGAAGACCTTTACGCCCAGTGTCGAGGAAATGACGGCGCGCGTCGCCCGCTTCAAGGACCTGGTCCCCTATTCCAAGCAGTACACCAACGCCGGTATCCCGATCGAGGCGTTCGAACGTCTCACCGCGCGCAGCGTCTATTCGATCATGGCGCCGCAGGACTATAAGGGCCGCAGCGCGATGGCGCCGATCAAGAGCTTGCCGGGCGCCGTGGTCTCGATCGCCGAATGCCCGCCGGGCGACTCGCCGGGCCTGCACTGCCACGAGATGACGGTGGAGAACTTCTTCTGCCTCAACGGCCGGTTCGAGATCCTGTGGGGCGATCACGGCGAGCATTCGCTCGTGCTGGAGCCGCTCGATTTCATCTCCGTGCCGGCCGGCGTGACGCGCAGCTTCACCAACATCTCGGACGAGGTCGCGCGCCTGCTCGTCATCATCCAGCCGCCTGTCGATCGCAGCGAGGATCGCGTGGCCTATGCACCGGACTTCGCAAAGGATCTGGAGGCTGATTTCGGCGGGGAGGTGGTCGATCAGCTGAAGGCGATCGGCTTCAAGTTCAATGCCGGCGAGCCGGAAGACGAAGCCGAGCACGCCTGATCGAACGTCCTTTCGACCATATTTTCGGGAACATATCTTGCCCCTGCCCAGCGATCCCGCGTCCTTTTCCGCCGAACAGCACCACGTCGATAGCAGCGCGGACATCCGCCTGCTGTTGACGCGCAAGCGCCCGAAGGTGCCGACGGAGGCGCCGCCGGTGCTTCTGGTCCATGGCTCCACCCTGCCGGGCACCCTGATCTTCGACCTGCCGCTTGATGGCTATTCCTGGATGGACGCGCTTGCCGCCAACGGACGCGATGTGTGGACCGTGGATTTCCGCGGCTATGGCGGCTCCACCGTTCCGCCGGTCGTCGTGCAGCAGGATGGGAGCGAGGCACCGGTAGCGCGGACGACGGACGCGCTGGTGGACCTCGCCGCCGCCATGTCCGCCATCCGTTCGCTTACCGGCAGCGCATCGGTGGACCTGGTCGGCTGGTCGTGGGGCGCCTCGGTGAGCGGCGAATATGCGGCCGGCGGGGCGACCGATATCGGCAAGCTCGTCCTGTACGCGCCGCAATGGGTGCGCGACACGCCCTCCCTGCTGGTGAACGAGGCGACCCTCTCCAAGGCCTATCGCGAGGTCGATCCGGTCGCGTTCATCGACCGCTGGTTCCGCGGCCTGCCGGAAGAGGTGCGGGGCGAGGTTCAGTCCCGTCATTGGCCGGAGCGACTGGTGGAGGCGCTGGAACAAACGGCGCGAGACGCCAACCCGGGAGCATCGCGCATCAAGGTGCCCAATGGCAGTGTGCGGGACATTGCCGATCACTGGATCGCCGGCGTGCCACGCTACGATCCCGGCGCGATCGCGGTGCCGACGCTGGTCATCGTCGGCACGAACGACATGGACACGCCGCTCCGCCAGGGCGAAGCGATCGCGCGGCAGATCGTGCGCGCACCGTGCGAGTTGCGGACGGTCGCGGGCGGCACGCATTTCGCGATGATCGAGCCGGCGCGGGACGAGCTGTTCGCCGCCGTTCTCGCCTTTCTGGCCGAGCCTGTAGAACCCGCGAAGGGCGATACTGCCGCGTGAGGATCGCCTCCCTCGCGGATTACCGCGAGGCTGCGCGGCGTCGGCTGCCGCCGTTCCTGTTCGAATATGTCGATGGCGGATCGTATGCCGAGGCGACGCTCCGCCGCAACACCCATGACCTGGCCGATCTCGAGCTGCGCCAGCGCATCCTGCGGTGACGCGCGCGTCACCTGGCAGACGCTTGGCTTCCTCCGTGAGCATTGGCCCGGCACGCTGATCGTCAAGGGCATCCTCGATGCGGAGGACGCAAGGACCGCCGCCTGTGCCGGCGTGGACAGTATAGTCGTGTCCAACCATGGCGGGCGCCAGCTGGACGGAACGCCCTCCACCATCCGCGCGCTTCCCGCCATCGTCGAGGCGGTGGGAGACCGGCCGACAGTGCTCGCCGATGGCGGCGTGCGATCGGGTCTCGACGCGGCGAAGATGCTTGCGTCCGGCGCCAAGGGCGTGATGATCGGACGCACCTGGGCCTATGCGCTGGCGGCGGAAGGAGAGCGCGGCGTCAGTCGGATGCTGTCCATCCTGAAAGCGGAGCTGCGGATCGCGATGGCGCTGACGGGCACGACACAGGCGTCCGCTTTCGACCAAAGCGCGCTGGTCCGCCGGTAACGGCGGTTGAAGGACTGGGCGTTTAGTCCCGGCGTCTGGTGAATCGGGTTGACGATGAACCGACCGGCTATGAGGTCCGGACCTTGGCGATCTATTCGTAGGGCGTGGAGCCGCTCGGCGTCTTGAGCCGGCGGGCGAAGTTGCAGGCGGCCATGAAACCACCAACGTGCGCCACCGTTTCGGCGGGCACCGACAACCAGTCCATGGCGGCGCTGCCCCGTGCCGATCTCGCGAGCGGTCGCGTTTTCGCGAGACGTCGTGAAAGACGACGTCGCGCCAATGGTGCGCCCGTGATCCGCGTGTGGGCGACCCCTGACATAGGCCCCGCCAACGCGCGGGTCACGGCAGCCTACCCAGTGTGAAGGAGAAGGCCAGGGGAGCCACCGGCACACGGTATTTCAGGTGCGGTCGGCCACGATCTGTGACGCAAGCGCCGCATCGGGCAGCGGGCCGGTCACCGCCTCCACCGCGCTGCGAAAGCGTGCGAAACCCGCGACCCGCTGTTCCGGCCGGGCCGGCAGCAGCGCCTCGATCATGTACAGCATGAGGAGCGCTTGCATGCCGTAGAAGGAGAACCGCTCCCACGCCTCTGTCAGCGCCAGCACCGCCACGCCGGGCGGGTGGCGTACGGCGGCGATACGTGCCGGCCGGCTCATGGCTGGTCCGGAACGTGCACTGTTGCCGCCCTCCATTCCGGAGCCGAGGTGCCCATGGGCAGCTCGCCAAGGAACCTGGTGCCCGGATAGCCGCCGCCTGGCGCCTTGAACAATCCGGACATCTGCAGGTCAGCGGCTGCGAATAACGTGCTCGCACTCGCGAATCCGCGCTCATGCTTGATGCTGTCGGCCGAGCCGCTGCCGGCCGCCGGGCCCATCCGGTCGACAATGGAAGCGCGGTTCCAAGGCATCAGCTTGGCCGCCGAACAGGTCGATCGGAGCGCCGTTGGACCGTGGCCGGATGCGCGAGAAGCCCCCGGCGAAGAACGGGGCCACCATGTGCCATCATCCGGCTTCCTCTACTTTGTATACTTAATACTCTTTATCTCGCGTGCATCTGTCAACCGTTTAGGCTGCAGCCACTCGACGGGGTGAGCCGAGCCCCCCCGCAGGTCGCGATGCTTCATGCCGTCTGATTGCCAATTACGCGCTCTGGCATAGCTGGAACGCGTCCCAAACGATCGGCTGTATCGATGATCTTCCATGGAGATCGCGAGGAATGGCCTAAGCGGCTCCGCTGCAAGGTAAATGCGGCAGGACGTATGATGTGCAACTATGGCCGCTACAGCCCAGCTTGGCGCACTTGGTCACCAGATCGCGCGTGCTGGCGGTTGCCTGCCGCCGCCTGATCGCACAATTCATCCCGAGCACGCCCCTGTCGAAGGCACCGTCCTGATCTCCGGCGATTTTTACCATGCGCCGGTTCAGTTGCGCGCGTCGAAATCCGTTTGCGCCTGCTCGATCGCGTCGAAGTTCATCGATGCCCAGTGCAGCAAGGCCCTGATCGCTGGCGCCAGCGAGAAGCCCAACTCCGTGCCCTGGTATTCCACACCGGGCGGCGATCCGGGGACGATCCGTCGTGAGACGATGCCGCTGCGCTCCAGTCGGCGGAGGGTCTGGACCAGAGCCTTGGGCGTCACGGGTCCGACACAGCGCCGCAGGGCGTTGAACCGCAAGGGTCCCTGACAAAGATGAACGAGGATGGGGAGCGTCCACTTGTCCGAAAGATGAGCCATGAGGATCCTCGCTCCCGCGGACAATTCAGGAGGCGCATCATCGAAGGGAGGAGGTATCGCCATAGCTATTATATCACCCGCTGGTGCGTTCTTGTGGAGTTAGTATCCCGGATATAGCTCCACTCGCATGCATGTCACAAAGGCCAAAGCAGCATGAGAGTGATCGTATCGACGGGTTACGAGATCGGGCTTGAGGTAAGCGAAGCCGAGCCCCTGGCGCCAGGTGCCGGACAGGTCAGCATCGACGTCCGCGCGATCGGCGTGGGGCGGGTAGACCTCATCATGCGACAGATGATGCCCATGGCGTTCGTGCCGGGAATAGAGGCGGCGGGGATCGTCAGCGCCGTCGGACCTGGCGCCGATCCCCAGTGGCTTGGCCGGCGAGTCCTAGCGCGGGGGCAGGGTGGCGCATATGCCGAGCAGATCGTGGTGAGCAGCGACGTGCTCGTCGCCCTGCCCGGCGCGCTGTCGTTCGAGGCAGCGGTGGCTACCGGGATGAACGGACTGGTCGCACACTTCTGTCTGGCGAAAGCGCAGGTGGCTCCAGGCGATCGTGTCGTCGTGCGCGGTGCTCGTGGCGGGATTGGCCACCTTGCCGTGCAGATGGCCAAGCGCCTGGAGGCCGATGTCGTCGAACCCGAGAGGAACGATGCGCCCTCACCCGCGGACGTCGTGGTGGACCTGGTCGCAGGCCCGGACACCGCCGCTTACGTTGAACAGCTGCATGCCAACGGCCGTTACGTGATCGCTGGCATCGCGGCGGGCCTGCCGCCGGCGGATCTCGCGGGCTCCCTCCTGGCCGACTTCAAGCGGTCGCGGTCGGTCGCCACGCTCAGCCTCGACACGATCGGCAACGTCGATCTGAATCACGCGGCGCAGCAGATGCTGGCCGAGGTGGCAGCGGGCACCATCAGACCGCTGGTCGCGATGGTCCTGCCGCTCGAAGAAGCGGATCAAGCGCACCGCCTCCTTGCAAAAGGCGGGATTTCGGGAAAGATCTTGTTGGTGCCCTGACGTCCGGCGATCGTCATTGCGACATCGCTCCCGAGCGGCGTCAAATCCTTCATTCCGCGCAAAGCCGCCGCCGACGAATTGGGCTTCTGATAGCCACCATCATGCGCTTCCGCCGCGCGCAGCATCCGCCTGAGCCTGATCAGCTTGCGGAGTATCTCACCCGCTGGCGCCTGCTGCGGGCGGCGGACGGGCTCCGCATCCGGACCGACAGCGTCGCCGAGATCGCTCCGCGCCGCCGGCCACGCATAGGAAGGAGAGTGCCTTCGGCGTCGCCTTCAAGCACGTCACCGGCCGCTCGCCCGGACGCGGGATTTAGCCGCCGGCGATCCGCCGCAGCAGTTCGTCCAACAGGAGCCGTTCGCCCGGAGAGAGCATGTCCGCTTCGTCGATGCGCGCACGGACGCCGGAAGCCAGGCTGGCCACCTCCCTGCCCTCCGCGGCCTCCTCGCTGCCGACCCCAGCGATGATTGCCGTCATCACGGTCTCGCGTGCCGCAGCCGCCAGATCGCCCCGCTCGCTGGCGACTTTGCCGAGAAGCACGCCGATGACGCCGGTGCCGCAGGCATGGACAAGATCGACCGCCCGCTCCTCGCTGACCCGAAGACGCCCGGCCTGCGCCACCCGGCGGATGCGCTGTCGCAGGACCTCGAGCCCGGCCTCGGCTGCGGCGGAGGGCCGGCCATCCGGGCCTATGCTGCTCATCAGGGCAAAGATCGCCGGATGGGCTAGGCAGAAGGCGACGTGGTCGTCCCATGCCTGGCCGAGCTCCTCCACCGGATCGTTGCCCGGCGTCCGGCGCGCCTTTTCCGAGACATAGGCCGCGAGCCCGGCTTCGGCGACCGCGTCCAGCAGACCCCGCTTGTCGCCGAACAGCCGGTAGATCGTCGGCACCTGCACCCCCGCCGCATTTGCCACTGCGCGCGTGGTGGCCGCTGCGACCCCGCCGGCGTGGATGAGGTGGGCGGTCGCGGCGACAATCCGGGCGCGAGCGTCGGAAGACAGATCGTCAGGAGCGAGCGGAACCATGACCGACCCTTACGCCGTCGCGCATAGCAGCGATACCTGCATCTTGTTAACACTGCGAAACGGCGCTACTGCTCCTGCGTTAGCATTGTTTCGCGACGGGGGATGCGATGATCGTTGTGACCGGCGCCACCGGCAATCTCGGAAGCCGCGTCATCAAAGAGCTGCTCGAAAGAACGGCACCGGAGCGCATCGTCGCGACCACGCGCGATCCGGCCAGGGCGGCCGCGCTCGTGCAGGCCGGCGTGGAGGTGCGGCACGGCGACTTCGCGGCGCCCGACAGCCTCGCCGCGGCGTTTGCCGGCGCAGATCAGGTGCTGATCGTCTCCTCCGACGCGGAGCGCTTCGGCGGTGACGCGGTCGCGCATCACCGATCCGCGATCGGCGCCGCCCGCGCGGCGGGCGCACGACGCATCCTGTACACCAGCCACATGGGCGCCAGCGCCACGTCGGCGTTCGTGCCGATGCATACCCATGCCGCGACCGAAGTGATCCTGCGCGAGGCGGGGATCGCCTGGACGGCGCTGCGCAACGGCTTCTACGCCGAGACGGTGCCATCGCTGATTGTCCGCGACGCGGCATCGACCGGCCTGTTGTCGGCGCCGGCGGACGGTCCGGTCGCATGGACGACACGCGACGACCTGGCGGCGGCTGCAGCCGCCATCCTGACCGACGAGGGTCGCTTCGACGGCCCTACTCCGCCGCTTACCGCATCCGAAGCTCCGACCTTGGACGACGCGGCGGCGATGCTGTCCGAGCTTCACGGACGCTGCGTCGTGCGGCAGGTCGCCGCGGACGATGCGTTTGAGGCGGACCTGGCATTCCAAGGTATGCCCAAGCCCGTGGTCGCGATCACGCTCGGCATGTATCGGGCCGCCCGCGCAGGAGAGTTCGCCGCCGTCAGCCCGGCGCTCGGCGACCTCATCGGCCGTGAGCCACAAAGCCTGCGCGACGTGCTTGCGCCGCCGAGCCGATAGGAAGCGGATCTCGGCTGGCCCGGCGTGACCGTGTCCTTGATTGCGCGCGGCGACCTGAGGTCGAGCTGCTCCAGAACGTTCAGGCCGAACTCAGGCACGCTGGTCGTCAGGTGGCGCAGACCAGTCTTCGGAATGGCGGCATCAACCACCTTGCCACTATAGTCGCCGACCTGGACCAGGCCGTAGCCCACCCGGCCAGCAAGGGACTCGATCTCGTCCCGCGGTGCTGAACGGCGCCCGCATGGCCGCGACATGGTCGGGGCGGGACCGGCTCTACGCCAGTCCCGCCTACACGCTTCGGATTACCAGCTACGCCAGCGACGATCCCAATTATGCCAGTTGCCCGAGCGCCGGGCGTTGCTGAGCTCACGTTGACACTCACGAAGCTCACGGTTGTATTCGCGGCGGCTCTCTGCCCGGCGCAACTCGCGTCGGCATTCACGCTGCTCGCTGCGGACCTCCCTGTTACGCCGCGATTGGGCGTCCACCGACGCCATGGGTGCGGCCACCGATAGCAGGGTCAAGCCGATGAGAAGTTTGCGCATTATACGTTCTCCGTTGTTGATCCGTTGATTCGACGTCGTAGGTAATCCTCAGATCGGCTGCGTCCGGGCGTATCCGAAACAGCCAGTTACCGCTTGGCTGTGGCATTGGCCCCCAGCCGCTACCGGCCAAACAGATAGTTGAGCGAGAGAAAGCCGGTGGGCTGGGTCTTGCGCTCGACCAGCGGGCTGTCCTTGGCATCGCCGAGCAGCGTCGACACGTTCGCCGAGGCGGCCAGGCTGAGACGCCTGTTCAACCGGTAGTTCGCCGTCACGCCGGCCGTGACGTCCTTGAAGCCTCCACCGAGCCGATATTCGGGAAGGCCGCTCGCCAGCGCCTCGCGGGCGTTGATGCCGAAATACCGATCGTTGTGCTTCCTGTCGGCCCAGCTCGTGCCGATCGCCGGGATGAGGATCAGGCGCCGCGATGCGACCACCGGATAGGACAGGCTGGCGTCGGCGATGACGCCCTTGGTGCTGCCGGCGAAGCCCTTCGTTCCGCCGACCGTCAGGATCGCACCACCGGCCTTCAGGTTGGCGAACAGGCGGCCGCCGCCGCCGACCGTCACCCGGTCCACGCCGTCGGGCACGTCCTTCCGCCGGTAGCCGGGCATCAGCGCGACGCTGCCGCCGATCGTCACCGGGCCGCCGTCGATCACGTTGACGCCGATCCCGTTGCGCAGGTTGGCGAAGAAACGGCCCTTGGCGATGTCGATCACCGGGATCGGCAGGACGCGATAGTCATCCGATCCCTGATAGGTCGGTATCGCGGCAGCGCCCACGCCGATCACGATGCGATCCCTCTGCTGGCGCGGCGCTTCCCGCGTCACGCTGCTCACGTCCTGTGCGTGCGCCGGGGTCGTGGCGATTGCCAGGAGCGCGGCGGCGGCGATGGTCGGCCTTGAGAGCTTCATGTCGGTTCCTTGCACTCTGATGGAATGATGGGCGCGCGGTCAGGGCGTGTCCGATGGCGGGATCGGGTCCGCGGCGCGCACGCGCTGACCGCCGCCGAGCGCCACGTAGAGCGCGACGTCGTTCTGCAGGACCGTGGATCGGAGATCGATCAGCTGCTGCTGCGCCGCGAACAGGCTGCGCTCGGCATCGAGCACCTGGAGATAGATCGACAGGCCCTGGTCGTACCGCTGCCGCGCCGTCCGGGCGAGCCGCTGTTGCGTGGCGACGGTTTGCTCGACCGCCGCGATCTGCTGCGCAAGCGCCTGCCGGCCGACCAGCGCGTCGGCGACCTCGCGGAACGCCTGCTGGATCGCCCGCTGATAGGCCGCGGCGAGTTCATCGGCCTGAGCCTTGCTCACCCGGAGCTGCGCGCGCCGCCGCCCCCAGTCGAAGATCGGCAGCGACAGGTTCGCGCCGTAGGACCAGGTGCGGGTGTTCGCCTTGAACAGGTCACCGACTTCAGGCGCGACATAGCCGAACTGGCCCGTCAGGGAAATCGTCGGGAAGAAGGCGGCGCGTGCGGCCCCGATGTTCGCATTGGCGGCGAGCAGCTGGTACTCGGCCTCGAGGATGTCGGGGCGGTTCAGCAGCAGAGCGGAAGGCAGCCCCGCGTCGAGACGGGCAAACTGGCGGCTGTCGGCAAGCGGCCTCGCGGCCGGCAGGGTGCCGGCAACCGGGCCACCGACCAGGACATCGAGGAGGTTGCGGGCCTGTCCGGTCTGCTGTTGCAGGGCGGCGAGGTCGGCGCGCGCCTGTGTCGCCAGCAGAACGGTCTGGTCGTAATCCACCGTGGACGTGACGCCAGCGTCCAGCCGGCGGCGCGCGATCGTCACGCCTTCCTCGCGACCGGCGAGCGTACGCTCCGCCAGCGCGATCCGTTCCTCGCCCGACAGGATCGTGTAATAAGCGGCCGCGACCTGCGAGATGAGCGACAGCCGGTAGGCGCGCGCGCCCTGCACCGTGCCCAGATACTGCGCCCGCGCCACTTCGGACAGGTTTCGCACCCGACCCCACAGGTCGAGTTCGAAGCTGGCCACCGCGACATTCGTCGTCCAGTTCTCCAGCGTGACCGCAGCGGACTCGGAGCCCAGCCCGCCCGGCAAGGGGATCGCCCCCAGCGGCTGGCGCGACTTGGTATAACCGCCGTTGATGTCGAGCTGGGGCAGGCGCGCCGATGCTTCGATCCGGTATTGCGCCCGCGCCTGCGCCACCCGCGCGAGCGATTGCGCAAGATCGCGGTTGTTGGTGAGCGCGGCATCGATCAGCGCGCGCAGCCGCGGATCGCCGAAGAACTCGCTCCAGCCCAGGTCGGTGGCCAGCCGCGTTTCCGCAGCAGCGGGCGACGCGGCGGGCGCGGCGCCGGCGAAGCGGTCGGACACCGGCGCGATCGGCTGGCGATACTGGGGCGCGAGATTACACCCCGCGAGAACCAGCGGCGCGAAGAGAGCGGCCTTACGCATGGGAGATCTCCCCCTTGCTCGCGCGGTCCGGCCGCGCGGGCGGCGCGTCCTCCTCGTCCTCGTGATGATGCGGGCGGCTGAGCCAGCGCCGCGCCGCGATGTAGAAGACCGGCGTGAAGAAGATGCCCAGCAGCGTGGCGATGATCATGCCGCCCATCACGCCGGTGCCGACGGCCTGGCGGCTCGCCGCGCCCGCGCCCGAGGCGATGACCAGCGGCACCATGCCGAGGATGAAGGCCAGGCTGGTCATCAGGATCGGGCGAAGCCGCTGGCGCGAGGCCTCCACGGTCGCGTCGTGGGTCGATCTGTCGCCGGACTCGTCCTCAATTGCGAATTCGACGATCAGGATCGCGTTCTTCGCGGCCAGGCCGATGATCGTGATCAGGCCGACATTGAAATAGACGTCCGCCGCCATGCCGCGCAGCATCGTGAACAGCACCGCCCCCAGCACACCGAACGGCACGACCAGCAGCACCGACAGCGGGATCGCCCAGCTGTTGTAGAGCGCGGCGAGCAGCAGGAACACGACCACCATCGACAGGCCGAGCAGCATGCCGATCTGGCCGCCGGCCTGCTTCTCCTCATAGGCGGTGCCGGTCCATTCGAAGGCGACGTCCCCGGCCAACGCTTCGCCGGCGATCCGCTCCATCGTCTCCAGCGCGGCGCCCGACGAGCGGCCGGGCGCGGCCTGGCCCGAGATCGTCAGCGAGGGATAGCCGTTGTAGCGCTCGAGCTGCACCGGCGCGGTGCGCCACGACACCTTCGCAAAGGCCGAGAACGGCACCAGATTGCCCGTGCGCGCCGCCTGCCGCTGCTGTTGTTCCTGATCCTGCTGCGGCTGCTGCTGCGCCTGAGATGCGCTGACCGGCACCCTGAGCGCCAGCACGTCCGCCGGCGTCATGCGCCGGCTGGCATCGGCCTGGAGATAGACGCGCAGGACGTTCCCATCGAGGCTGAAGTCGTTGACATAGGCCGAGCCGAAATTGGTCGCGAGCGTGGCGTTGACGTCGGCGATCTGCAGCCCGAGCGATCGCGCCTGCACGCGATCGATGTCGACATAGAGTTCGGGGGCGTCGCCCTGCCCGTCCGGCCGCACGCCCGAGAGGCTGGGGTCCTTCATCGCCTTAGCGAGCATGGCGTTCCGGGCGGCAAGCAGCCCCTCGCGATCGACGCCGCTGCGGTCCTCGATCTTCATCGAAAAGCCGGTGGCGTTGCCGAGCGCCTGGATCGGCGGCGGATTGAGCGCGAAGATCGTGGCCGCGGGATTGCCCATCACCGCCCCCATCGTCTTGCCGATCACCGACTCCACCCGGTCCGCGGCCTCCTTGCGATCGGCCCAGGGATGCAGGTCGACGAACGACAGCGCCGCCGTCTGCCCCTGGCCGAAGAAGTTGTAGCCCATCAGCGTCATCACGTTGCGCACCTGGGGCTGCTTGCGCAGGAAGGCTTCGGTCTTGAGCACCTCGGCCTCGGTGCGCTGCATGGTGGCGCCGGGCGGTGCATCGTAATTGACCAGGAAATAGCCCTGGTCCTCGGTCGGCAGGAAGCCGCCGGGCAGCCGGGTGAACAGCAGCACGGTCACGCCGCAGACGACGAGGAAGACGGCGAGCCAGCGGACCGGCGCCGCCGTCATCCGCCCGACGGCGTTGGCATAGCCCTCGGTGGCGCGGCCGAAGCGGTCGTTGAACCAGTCGAAGAAGCGGCGCGGCCAGCCGAGCGGCCCACGCCGTGGCGGCGCCTTCTCCCGCGGCTCGTCACCGGGATGCGCGTGCGGCTTCAGCAGCGAAGCGCACAGCGCCGGCGTCAGCGTCAGCGCCAGCACCGCCGAGAAGAAGATCGACACCGCGAGCGTGACCGAGAACTGGCGATAGATGCCGCCGGTCGAACCGGGAAAGAAGGCCATCGGGATGAACACCGCGATGAGCACCAGCGTGATGCCGATGATCGCGCCGCGGATCTGCCCCATCGCCTTGATCGTCGCACGGCGGGGACTGAGCCCCTCATCGGCCATGATGCGCTCGACATTCTCCACGACGACGATGGCGTCGTCGACCAGGATGCCGATCGCCACCACCATGCCGAACAGCGACAGCGTGTTGATGGTGAAGCCGAACAGATAAAGGCCGAGGCATGCGCCGGCGAGCGCGATCGGCACCACCACCGCGGGGATCAGCGTCGCGCGCCAGTTCTGCAGGAACAGGAACATGACGACGAACACCAGCACCATCGCCTCGACCAGCGTGTGGATGACGCTGTCGATCGACGCGTTGATGAAGGGCGTGGTGTCGAACGGAACCGACCATGTCAGGTCGGCGGGGAAGTTGCGCTGCAGTTCGCCGAGCCGCGCGCGCACCGCCTCCGCCGTCGCGACGGCGTTGGCGCCGGTCGCCAGCTGCACGCCCATGCCGGCGATCTCGCGACCGTTCACCTTTGCGCGCAGCGCATAGCTGTCGGCGCCAAGCTCGACGCGGGCGACGTCGCGCACCCGGACGGTCGAGCCGTCCGTATTGGCACGCACGATGATGTTCTCGAACTGCTCGGGACTGCTGAAGCGGTTCTGAGTCACGATCTTGGCGGCGAACTCGGTCTCGCGCGTGATCGGCTGCTCGCCCAGGCCGCCGCCGGCGGTCTGGCTGTTCTGTTCGGAGATGGCGTTCAGCACCGCGGTCGGCGAGAGGCCGAAGCCGGCGAGCTTCTCGGGATCGAGCCAGATCCGCATCGCATATTGCGATCCGAACAGCTGCACGTCGCCGACACCGGGCACGCGGCGCAGCTCGTTGACGACGTTGTTCGACGCGTAGTTGCCGATCTCGAGCGGCGTGAGCTGCCCGTTCTTCGACGACAGCGCCAGCAGCATCACGAACCCGGCCGAGTTGTCGCGGATGTCGATGCCCAGCCGTCGCACCTGCTCGGGTAGCCGGATTTCCGCGCGCCGCAGCCGGTCCTGCACCTGGGTGCGCGCGATATCGATGTTGGTCCCGGACTCGAAGGTCAGCACCACCTGGCCGGTGCCGTTCGAACGGCTGGTCGAGGCCATGTACAGGAAGCCGTCGATGCCGTTCATTTCGCGCTCGATCACCGAGGTGACGCCGCTGTCGAGCGTGGAGGCATCCGCGCCGGTGTAATTGTAGCTGAGCGTCAGCGACGGTGGCGCGACCGATGGATATTGCTCGATCGGCAAGGAGACCAGCGCCAGCACGCCGGCAAGCGCGATGAACGCCGCGATGACCCAGCCGAAGACCGGCTTGTTGACGAAGAAGCTGTCCACGGGTCAGCTCCGCGGCGCGGTCGGCTGGCCGCCGGCGGGCGTCGCCGCCGATCGTGGGGCGATCTTCACCTGCTGCCCGGGACGCGCCTTCTGCCAGCCGTTGACGATCACGCGCTCGCCGTTCTTCAATCCGGATGGCACGATCCAGCGATTGCCGACCTCGGCGCCGAGCTTGACCGGACGCGCGACGACGACATTCTGGGCATTCACCGTCATGACGCTGGCCTGCGCGCCCTTGAACTGGATCGCGCGTGCGGGGACGGTCACACCGTCCCGCAGCATTCCTGCCCGGATGCGCCCGCGGACGAACTGCCCGGGCTGCAATAGTCGCTGCGGATTGGCGAAGACGGCGCGGATCGTACGCGTCCCGGTCTGGGCATCCACCGTCGGCGCGGTGAAGTCGATCTTGCCTTCGACGGGATATTCCTGGCCGTTGTCCAGAACCAGTGCCACGCGCACCTCGCCGGACGATCGCAGCTGCAGGCTGCCCGAGCGCTGCTGTGCGATGGCGTCGAGGATCGCCGTGTTCGACTGCGAGAAGACGGCATAGATCGGCGTTGCCTCATCCACGCGCGTGAGCAGCGTCGCCTGCCCCCCGCTGACCAGCGCGCCTTCCGTGACTTCCGCGATGCCGACGCGGCCCGAGATCGGCGCGCGAACGGTCGTGTATTCGAGATCGAGCCTGCGCTGCGCCAGTTGTGCGCGCGCTTCGGCAACCTGCGCTTCGGCTTGCCGCAGGTCGGACACGGCGGCGTCGTTCTCCTGCCCGCTCACCGAGCGGTCGCGCACCAGCGGCGCGTAGCGCGAGACCACCGACGCGGCATTGGTGCGCGCCGCCTGCGCGCGGCGGAGAACGGCCAGCGCCTGCTCGACCTGCGCACGATAGGCGCGCGGATCGATCTGGAACAGCGGCTGGCCCGCACGTACGTCGCTTCCTTCCTGGAACAACCTGCGCTGGACGATGCCGTCGACGCGCGCCCGCACTTCGGCAGTCCGGACCGACTGGATGCGACCCGGCAGTTCCAGGAGGTTCGGCACGTCCTGGCTGCGAACCGTCTCGACCTCCACGACCGGCGCGGGCGCCGCGGCAGGCTTCTTCGCCTGTCGCTCCCCGCAGCCAGCAAGCACACCGCAGATGGCAAACATGCCGATTAGCCGCATCCGGTGTCTCACTCTCGTTGATGGTCGGCGCTGCAACTAGACTGCCGCGTGGATTAACGCAACTCACCGGTAGCGTTTCTTTACAAATCAGGCGACCGACACCGTCAGCCGGTCGTTGGTGAGCTCGCTCAGGTGGAAGAGCAGATCGCTGACGATGCTCGCCTGGGAGCGCTGTTCGCTGGCATGCATGCGGACGCGAAAGGTCCATGCGGCATCGCCGATCTGCTCGAGGTAGAAATGGGGCGGCGGATCGCGTCGCACCGCGTCGCACCCGGCAATCCGGTTCTGCAGCAGCTCCTTTGCGGAATGCGCGGAGTCGCACCCGGCAATCTTGATCGTGAGGTCGAAGCTGGAACGGTCGGTCGCGTCCGACTTGTTCATGACGGTCGAGGAAATGAACTGGGAGTTCGGAATGATCGCGATAGAGCCGTCGTCCGCCACGACTTCCGTGGCGCGGACGCGCATCTTGCGCACCCGTCCCTCGGCACCGCCCACCGAAACCCAATCGCCGATCTTGATCGGCCGCTCGAACAGCAGGATCACGCCCGACACGAAGTTCTGGATGATCGCCTGCAAGCCGAAGCCGATGCCGACGGTCAGCGCGCTGGCGATAAGGGTGATCTTGTCGAGCTGAAGTCCGAGCGTCGCGGACGTCGCCAGCAGCGCGACGATGATCCCGACATAGCTGAATCCGGTGACGATCGAGTTCCGGGCGCCGGCGTCGAGGCTGGTGGACGGCAGAAAGCGACGCTCCATCCAGCCACGCACCATGCGCGTTGCCACGATGCCGCCAACAAGGATCGCCACCGCGATGAAGATCGCGCGAGGCGACAGGTTCACCGCGCCCAGCGACGCCAGCATCGGCCTCAGGCGCACCTGATTGGCGACGCTGCCGCCGTCCCCGTGCAGGGGCGCAAGCACCAGCACCAGCGCCATCAGCCAGATCGCGACGCTGAAGAAGGCGCTGACGAGAAGCGCACTCTGCTCGACCCGCGATTGCCCGACTCCCACGACGCCCGTGGCGAATTTCGCGGCGCGATGCTCCGCCTTCAGCAAGCTGGACACCAGCGAATCCAGGAAGCGCGTCGCCAGCCACGCGATGCTGAGCACGAGCAGTGCCCACATCATCTCCTGCAACACCGTCATCGCGAAGCGGACATGGCCCAGCGGCAATGCGGCGATCGCCACCACCAGCGCGATCCAGGCGACCGCCGTCGCGCCGAAGATCGCCGGAACCGCAGACGGCTGCCCCTCCGCCGCGGTTGCGACCTGTCGCTCGCGGGCGCGGCCGGCATGGATGAGGAAGCGTGCGATCAGCAGGGCTTCCGCACAGGCCAGAATGCCCTGCACGAGCCCCCAGGTGCGGGGCGACGCATGCAGAACAGGCGAGGCCTGATCGAAAAAGGCAGCCAGCCCCAGCATCAACCCCGCGGCGAACGGATACATGCCGATGGTCCTGCCCAGTCCGGAGGGTAGCTCCATCGGCCGCAGATGCTTTGCGTCCGGAGAGCGCAACGCACGGCCGACGCCGAGCCCCACGCCCGTCAGGATGAATCCGGCGACGACGACCGGAAGCAGCGACCGCACCTCCGGAAGCAGTTGCAGGCTGCTCTCCAGACCGGCGGATACGAGCAGGCCACCGGCAACAAAGCAGGCGGCCGTGACGATAACGGTCCCAAGCGCCTTGCCATAGCGCACGAGATCCGTGGCATGGTCCTTTGCGGTGAGATGGCGCGTCAGGCGAAACAACAACCATTGCCGCAAGGGCCACATGACCAGAGCCGCCATTCCGAGCGCGGCCAGCAGCAGGACGGCACCGCGGTCCGCGCGGAACGGCTGGTCCAACTGGCGGAAGATCAAGGACAGGCCGGCATGGGCGTCTCGCCAAAGGTCCGCCGCAAGACCGTGGCCCTCCGGGTTGCCGGCGCGAATGGCGGCACTACCGGCTGAGGGAACAGCGGCAAGCAGGACGAGCAAAACGCTGCTTCCGAATCCAAGCGTTCGAGAGCAGGTTCCCTGATCGGTTCCGGGTCGGCGCGTGAACACGGTGTCAGCCTCGCTTCGATCAACACGATTGCGCTAACGCAACTAGACCGTTGCGTTTAACAAGTTACGGGTTAAGTGGAAGAGGAGATTTCGGAAAGAGCACGTGCCCTCGGGGGCCCGCCGCTGTCCGCGGAGAAGACCTGATGACCGATGGTGCCTTGGGGGATCTGGGCGCGCTTCTCGCCGATCTCTACGGGGGCGAGACATTGCGGCCGCTGCCACCCATGTGGTCTCGCCTGCTGCGAACCCTCGATCGACTGCCCGACGCCGAACGCGAGCTCGCATCCAGGCTCGTGGCGTTGACACCGCGCCTGCGCTCCCTTGCGCGGTCGCTGGCTGGCGACGCCGTGGCAGCCGAGGACCTGGTACAGGACACCCTCCTGCGCGCCTGGCGGGCGCAACACCTGTTCGATCCGGCAACCAGCCTTGCCGCCTGGTGCTTCACCATCCTGCGAAACGTGCATCGCACCAGCCTGCGACGCCGGCGCTGGACCGGGGAGTGGAGCGAGCGAGTGGAAAGCATGCTGGAGAGCGGAGAGAGCCAGTCCGCATCGGTCGAATTGCAGCAGATCCTCGCGCTCGTCGAAAATCTGCCAGCGGATCAGCGGACCGCGTTGCAGCTCGTTGTGTTCGACCATCTGTCTTACGAAGCCGCCGCGGAGCACGTGGGCGTGGCTCTCGGAACGTTGAAAAGCCGGGTGGCACGGGCGCGGCGAGCGCTGTCTTTGATGGTCAACACGGAAGCGCAGAATGCAACACCACCCTCCGAACCGGGGCAGCCCGCCCGCCCCGTGAAGGCGCGGGAGCCTTCGCCTGCAGAGCCGACCTTTGCGGTTTCTTCCGCGAGGCAGCGTCTGCGAGAGGCAAAAGCCGCGGGCACGACATTCCTGATCGGCTAGGGAGGCCTTTGCTCCCCAATCGCCCGCTTCGTTCCGACGCACCGGCAAGGACACCCGCGCCGGCAAGTTCACCATTTGATGCCGCAGTGGCGTCCGATTATGGCGCAGTCATCATGAACCAGAAATCTCCATCGAGGTCTACCGGCCGTCCCAGCCGCGACCGCGCCGTCCTGATCGACGGGACGATCGTCAATGCCACTCTGGATGCCTTCATCGAACACGGCATCGAATTCAGCATGGACGGGGTCGCCCAGTCGGCCGGGATCAGCAAACAGGCGATTTATCGACGCTGGCCCAGCAAGATCGAGCTTCTGGCACATGCGATCGACGCCCATAGCGACTTTCAGCGACGGTTCCTGACTGCCGACCTGCCCACCGATCCGTTGGAGGCGCTTAGAGAGTTCCTGTGGCGGCGGTTCGACATCGACGAAAGCAAGAAGAACCGCCTGAACATCTTTCTCCAGGCAGCAGCGTTGCGGAATGAGGAGCTTCGTGCCCGCCTGATCCAATGGCGGGGTTTCTCGATCGCCATGATCCACGAGCGGATCGAGCAAGTCATGCTTGCCCGACCGACGGCCGATTGCGACACCAGGGCACTTGCCGAACTGATCTCGGAAATGCTGGTAGCGGCGAGCACTTCCCGAGCTTGGCTGGGATCCGGCGAGGCATCGCGGAAGACGACCTTCGAACAGCGTTGGAAAGCCATCTGTACGTTATTGCAGGCGTGATTTTCTCGGCTGAACAGCTAGTCATTTCGTCAATCGACGTACATCTGCTTTTGACACCCTTGTCTCATCGGTCATTCACCCGGGCGCTGTCTATTCGTAGCTTTTTAGGACAGCCGAGCTGCATAACATCTCTGCTCGCAGCAGGCTTTTAGCGCTCGCCCGGAGTTCATGTGGTGCAGAAAACACATCTCGTCCGCTTCCCACCCGTGTTTCCAACGAATTTCTAACGGTACCCGGTGACCGCGAGGCCGTTTGCGACCAGCACGCCGCGGCCATCGGCGGGATTGCGGCGACGACAACTGAGCTTCGCCTTCTCCAGCCGGTCCAGCCAGTTGGTCATGCTGCCGGAGGAGGTCATCGCGGCGTCGTAGAGGGTCGGTCGGCGTCAGTGCGTAGACGGAGGTCTGAGCAGACCCGGAACCGGTCATTGACGCGCGCGCCTTCTTGCTGCCCGAAACCTGCCGCTTGTTCATGTGAGGGGAATTGATCGCTTAAGTGCCCCCTACATCGACATATGCTCGCTTCACCGTTCCCGCAGGATCGGGTAGGTCAAGGTGAACGGCGCCTGGCCGGCCGCCTGGGCGGTGATCCAGGCAAGCCGCGCGTCCGGATCGGCAGCGAAGCTCGGTTCCGCCGACAGTTTTGCCTCGAACGCCTGGCGCAGCGCCGCATCCCGCGCCAGCATCGCTTCTGCCAGCGGTGCACGGACAAAGGCTTCGCTGCCGGGCGGGGACGACAGCATTTCCGGGAAGAAGCCCCAGGCAAGGAAAGAGTCCGGCGCCTCGGGCTCCAGCAGCGCAGCAGCCAGCAGCCCGAGCGGCTGATCGGCCGGTACCCGGATCGTGCCGGCCGGCAGGGTTTCGCGCACCTCCCCGTGCGTGATGGTGGCACGGAGCGGGTAACGTCCGTCCTGTGCGCGCTGCACCACCGCATCCTGCAGACGGGCGCGATCCAGCGTCAGCGTACGAGGCGCGTCGATCGTCTTGAAGCGGATGCCGTGCAGCCGCAGCCGGTCGATCACCTCCCCCTGCTCCTGCGGCACCCACCAGGCCTTCGGCAATGTCACCGTCTCCACCGGCTCCTGCCCGATGATCGGCATGCGAAAGGCAATCGGTCGCCCGGTCCAGCGCTGCTCCACCCGCCCGGATGCCGGCGAGCGATAGGTATCGAACGCCACGCCCTTGAAGCCGTCGATCCAGCCGATGGGCTTGGATGCGGGCTTCCACCGGGCGAGCATCGTCGCGGGGCGCCTCGCACGATCGGTCGCCTTCGCACGGGCAATGCGAACGCGATCCTCGGCCGCCAGCTTCAGCGCCGCTTCCAGCAGCACGCGGGTGCCCAGCACCCGCTGGCGGTACGGCTTGAGCATGTGGTTCTCGACCAGCACGGTGGGCACGCCGATGAAGTCGCCGTACCCGGTCGAATAGCGCGGACCTTCCGGCGCCTGGCGGATGCCCTTTTCGGGCGCGCGGGTGTCGATGGGGCTGGGATAGATCGTCGGCACATGCCCTGCCCGCTCCAGCGCGGCCGTCACCTGCGGCGTGAAGCGCGCCATCAGCCAGTCTGCCGTGGCACGGTGATAGGCGTAGCGGCCCCAGCCGGCATAGGTGAAGGTGATGTCATATTGCATGTCGAAGCCGTCGGAGACGTGGCAGTCGACATACAGGATCGGATCGAGCCGCCGCAGCAGCGCGATGGTGGCGCGTGTCTCCGGCGCGTCCGCCTTGGCGTAATCGCGGTTCAGGTTGATGTTGCGCGCGTTGGCGACGAAGCCCTTTTCCAGCGGACCGCGCAGCGCGGGGAAGTTCCAGCGGCTCATCCGCTCGTGCCCGTCGATGTTGTAGATCGGCACGAACACCAGATCGACCCGGTCGAGCAGATCGTCCCGACCCTTGGTGGCGATGTCGCGCAGCAGCATCAGCCCGGCGTCCTTGCCGTCGATCTCGCCCGAATGGATGCCGGCCTGCACCAGCACGGCGGGCTTGCCCGCCGCGCCCTTATGCGCGCGCACCATCAGCAGGTCGCGCCCCTCCCCCGTGCGCCCGAACGTCTCCACCGTCACCAGCGGCGACGCGGCAGCAAGCCGTTCGAGCCAGGCGCGCACCTCCGCGTAGCGCGGCGTGGTGGCGAAATTCGCGCGCTCGGCGGGCGTGATCCATGGATCGTCCTCCGCCGCGATCAGGCGCTCGCTCGCCCCCGACCAGGGCAAGGCAGGCGGCAGGACGGACTGGGGCAGATCGTCCTGCGCCAGCACGGGCGACGAGGAAAGAAGGGCGAGCGCCGACAGCGCGAAAAGCGGAAACTGCATCAGGTCCTCACGTCAAAAGCTGGCACGCAGGCCGATCGTGGCGGTGCGCGGTGCGCCGGGCTGCACCCAGACAGGCGAGTAGCTGTTGGCGTACCAATGCTCGTCGAACAGGTTGGTGACGGAGCCGAACAGCTCAACGCCATCGGTCACGTCGACCTGACCGAACACACGCGCCAGAATATGCGACGGCAGCTTGAAGTCGGTCCCCGTTTCTCCGTTGCGTTCACCGACATATTGCACGCCGGCTCCGATCGTCGCCTTGCGATCGCCAAAGGTGAGATGCTTCGCCGCCTGCAGGTTCAGATTATGGTCCGGGATGTTGATGAGCGGATCGCCCGGCTCGATCTGGAACGAGAAGTTCGGGTCCAGCACGCGCGAGCGCGCCTCCGCGTCGGTATAGGCATAGCTCAGCAGCACATCGACACCGCCCGGCAGGCGCCCGTTGACGTCGAGCTCCACGCCGCGGCTGCGCGCCTCGCCGATCGCGACGGAGAAGCCGGGGTTGAGCGTATCGGTCGCCAGCACGTTCGACTTGTCGAGCTGATATACCGTCAGCGTACCCGTCAGCCGCCCGCCGAGCGCGGAGAGCTTGATGCCCGCTTCGATCGACTTGCTCGTTTCCGGCTCGAACACGTTGCCGACCGCATCGGCACCGATATTGGCGCGATACCCCTCGCCATAGCCGGCGTAGAGCGAAAGCGGGTTGCTCAATTCGTAGACGATGCCGGCCTGCGGGCTGAAGCGGCTGCGCTTGCGACGGCCGAGCACGCTGGTGAGCCGGTTGTCGACGCGCAGGAGGAAATCGTCGTAACGACCGCCGATCCGCACCTGAAGCCGGTCGGTGAGGCTGATCTGGTCCTGGACATAGGCACCCATGGTGCGCTGCACGTCCAGTCTGTCCGTGATCGGCGCCGTCACCGGCACGGGCCAGCGACTATAAACCGGGTTCTGCAGATCCAGCACATAGCCCGCCTGATCGCTGGTGGTCGCCGTCACCACCGGACCACGGTAGCGCGTGAAGAACTGATCGGTATCGAAATAGTCGAAATCCCCGCCGATCAGCACGCGATGGCGCAGGGTGCCCGTCTCGAACTCACCCGAGAGCTCGGCGCGCACTACGCTGTGCTCCGACGTGTAGCGTCGCGTGCGGCGCTGACGGGACAGCGAGCGGCCGTCCACGAACAGCTTCTGCCGTGCGCGCGCAGTCTCGGCATCCGATGACGCGCCCGTCAGACGCGTATCCCGGTGGCTGGCGCCGACCAGCAGGCTCCAGCGGTCGCTGAAATCGTGCTGGAGGCGAAGCTGGTGCCCGGTGGCACGGGCGACGGTGTCGCCATCGCTCGGCTCGCCCAGGAAACGGTCGCGGGGCACGAGGCCGAAATCGCCGTTCAGCACCACGATCCCGCGATCGAACGGCACCTCCACGCGCGTCCACTCGAAATCATAGGTCAGGCGGGTGGAGCTCCCGATGCCGACACCGATCGACGGCAGGAACCCCCAGCGCTTCTGGTCGACATGGTCGCGGAAGGTGTCGCCGCTTTCCGCATAGCCGATCAATCGCGCGGTGAGGTTGCCGGTCAGGGCGATGTTGGCGTCGCCCTCCGCGCGCACCGTGTCGAAGCTGCGATACTGAAGCGAGGCGGTGCCGAAGCTGCGGCCGAGTTCCGCCTGTTTGGTGACGAGGTTGATCGACCCTCCCGGCTCGCCCCGGCCCAGCACGGCGGCGGCCGGCCCCTTCAGCACCTCGACCCGCTCGATCCCGGCGACATCGCGCTGCCCGCTGAAACCGCGCCCGGCGTTGAAGCCGTTGACCAGATACCCGCTCGGCAGGTTCTCGTCGCCGGCAAAGCCGCGCACGGCGAAACTGTCCCACAGCCCGCCCAGCGTGTTCTGCCGCACGACGGAGGCGTTCAGGTCCAGCGCATCGGTCAGGCGCAGGATGTTGTTCTGCTCGATCACCGCCTCGTCGATCGTCGCGATCGCCTGCGGAATTTCGTTGAGACGGAAGTTGCCGCGATAGGACTGGCGCACGCCGGTGACGAGGATGTCCTCGCCTTCCCGCTCCGCCTCCGCGACCTCCACGGTCTGGGCCGATGCCGGCGACGCCGCCATTGCGATGGCAACAGGCAAGGCACCGGTGACAAGCCGGGCGCGGCTGCAAAAACGCACGATGAAAATCCCCTTGTGAGGCCTCGAGAAAGCGCTCGTCATGGCCTTGTCCGGCGCCCATGCATGTGATGTTATACCGACGTCAAATGATATATTGTTACTCGCGCTGCAATGCGGCATGAGCCCCTGCGTTGACCAGAAAGCCGGAACGGAAGCGATGACCGACCCCATCCAGATCACGGACCTGACCCTATCCTACGGCGAGCATCGTGTTCTCGACGGTCTTTCGCTCACCGTGGCCGCGGGCAGCATCACCGCCTTGCTGGGCGGAAACGGCGCCGGGAAGTCGACCACGCTCTCGGCGCTGCTCGGCTTTGCCCGCGGCGATGCGGGAACTGTATCGGTGTGCGGGACCGATCCCGTCGCCGATCCGGACGGCGCGCGCCGACGCATCGCCTACCTGCCGGAAAACGTGGCGCTGTATGAGCATCTCTCCGCGGTGGAGAACGCCGATTATCTGCTGGCGCTTTCGGGCGAGCGACAAGGCCGTGCCGCGATCACCGATGCTCTGGCGGCCGCTGGCCTTCAGGACCGCGCCTGGGACCAGCGCCTCGGCGGCTTTTCGAAGGGCATGCGGCAGAAGGTCGCCATCGCGGTTGCGTTGCTGCGACAGGTGCCGGTGCTGCTCCTCGACGAGCCGACATCCGGCCTCGATCCCCGCGCGACCGCGGATTTCAACGCGCTGCTGGCGCAAGTCCGGGCGCGCGGCACGGCGGTGCTGATGGTCACGCACGATCTGCTGTCGGCGGCCGACATCGCCGACACCATCGCCTTTCTGGAAGCCGGTCGCGTGGCGTACGACATCGCGGCGAGCGGCCCCGAGCGGTTCGACGTGCGCGCGCTGCATGCCCGCTTCCAGGTGGATGCCGAACGGATTGCGGCATGACCGCCTCCCGCTCCACCATCACGCGCCTGATCGCGCTGGACGAGCTGCGGCTGATGCTGCGCAACCGCGTCGCGGTGATCGCGGTCGCGTTGCTGGTGCTGCTCACGCTGGTGGCGGTGGCGACCAGCTGGTCGCACCAGCGCGGCATCGCGGAGCTGCGCGCGCGCCATGCCCATGCCGCCGAAGCCGCGTTCGACGCGCAACCCGATCGCCACCCGCACCGCATGGTGCATTACGGACCTTCATCTTCCGTCCGCTGGGCCCCCTCGCCGCCTTCGATCCCGGGGTGGACGCGTTCACGGGCAGCAGCATGTTCCTGGAGGGACATCGCCAGAACACCGCCAATTTCGGCGACGTTCGCCAAAGCTCGCTGCTGGTTCGGTTCGGCCAGCTCACCCCCGCCTTCGTCCTGCAGGTGGTGGCGCCGTTGCTGCTGATCTTTCTCGGCTATGGCGCCCTAGCGCGGGAAACCGAGCGCGGGACCCTGCGCCTGTTGCTGCTGCAAGGCGCGACGCGCGGGCAGGTGGTGCGCGGCAAGCTCATGGCGCTGGGCACGGTGGCGGTGCTTGCCGCGGTGCCGGCGCTGATCGGCTTCGCCCTGATCGCCGGTCAGCCGGGCGCGCTCGCGCTGCCGATGCTGGTGATCGCCGCCGGCTACCTCGCCTATCTCGCGCTGTGGGCGGTGCTGATCCTCCTCGTCTCCATCCTCGTACGCCGCAGCCGGGACGCGTTGCTGGCGCTGATCGCGATCTGGGCGGTGGCCGTGGTGCTGCTGCCCCGCGTGGCCCCGGACGTGGCGAGCGCCAGCGTGCCGCTGCTCAACCGCATGCAGACCGATGTCGCGATCGCGCGCGACCTGCGCCGGATGGGCGACAGCCACAATCCCGACGACCTGCATTTCGCCGCCTTCAAGCAATCGGTGCTCGATCGCTACGGCGTGGCGAAGGTCGAGGATCTGCCGGTCAACTACAAGGGCGTGGTGGCGCTCGAGGGCGAGCGGATGACGTCCTCGCTGTTCAACCGTTATGCCGCGGACAGCTTTGCCGCGCAGGAGCGGCAGAACGGCGTGGTCGATGCCGTGGCGCTCGCAAGCCCCGCCATCGCGCTTCGCTCGATGTCCATGGCGGCGGCCGGCACCGATCTCGCCGGCCACCGCCGGTTCCTGGAGCAGGCGGAAGCCTTCCGCTACGTGCTGGTGCAGCGGCTCAACCGGCTCCAGGCGGAGGCGGTGAGCTACGCCGACGACTCGGCGGAGGATGCAGGAGCCGACCGTCGCAAGCGCATCGCGGCCGGCAACTGGCGAAGCGCCCCCGATTTCCATTTCACCGCACCGACCGGCGCGACGCTGGCGGGCCGGGCCTTGCCCGGGCTGGCGGTGGTGCTGGGCTGGCTGGTGCTCGCCGCAGCGCTGCTGGCGGTTGCCACGCGCAGACTGAAGGCACGCTGATGACCCTTTTCCTGCATGAGTTCCGGCTGCTGCTGCGCCAACGGCTGACCGTCCTCTCGCTCGCGCTGCTGGCGCTGCTGACCGCCGGATCGCTCGCGGCGGGAATGGCGGAAGTCGCACGGCAGCGCGCCGCCATTGCGGCGATCCCAGCGGCACAGGGGGAGGATATCGGCGCCGTCGTCGATTATGTTGATCGCACGAAGGATGCCGGAAGCGCTGCCTATTACAGCTTCCATCCGACCTGGGACGCCCCCGCGCCACTCGCCTTTGCGGCATTGGGGATGCGAGACGTGTCTCCCTACATTCTGCGCGTCCGCGCGCTGGGACTGGAAGCCCAGATCCATGACGGGGACACCTTCAACCCCGAGCTCGCCCTCCCCGGCCGGTTCGATTTCGCCTTCGTGCTGGTCTTCCTCGCGCCGCTGTTCGTAATCGCGCTGTTGCACGATCTGGTGTCGGGAGAGCGCGAAGCCGGTCGGGAGCGCACGCTGCAGGCGCTGCCGCACGGCGGCCGGGCGCTGTGGCGGCGGCGCACCCGCCTGCGGCTGGCGCTGCTCTGGGCGGCGCTGGCGCTGCCGTTTGCGGTCGCTGCAATCCTCCAAGGCGTCGGGCCTGTCACCATCCTGATCGTCCTCGCGCTCGTCTTCGCGTACCTGTTGTTCTGGGTGGCGGTGGCCATGCTGGTCGGGCGCCTGCGCTGGAGCTCCGTCGCCAACGCCGCCACGCTGGCGGCCGCATGGCTGGTGCTGGTGCTGGTCGTGCCGACCCTCGCCAACGTCCTCATCAACGCCAACCTGCCGGTGGGCCAGGGAGCCGAGATCGCGCTGGCGCAGCGCGAGGCGGTGAACGACGCGTGGGACGTGCCGCGCGAGAACACCATGCGCCGCTTCTACGCCAGCCAGCCCGAATGGGCGGACTCGCCGCCGCTCGGCCCCGAGTTCCACTACAAATGGTACCTCGCTTTCCATCAGAATGGCGACGAAAGCGTCGCGCCCAAGGTGCGCGCCTATCGAGAAGCCCTGCAGGCACGCGACACGGCCGGACGGGCGCTTGGGTGGGTGCTGCCGTCGGTCGGCGTGCAGGCGCTGCTGACCCGACTGGCGCACACAGATCTCGCGGCACAGCTTGCCTATCAGGACCGGGTCCGCGCCTATCATGCGCAGCTGCGGCAGTTCTACTATGGCTACCTGTTCCGCGACCGCCCCTTCACCCGCGCCGATTTCCGCCGTGCGCCACGTTTCGAGGATGCTCCCCTTGGCTGACAGCAACCGGGTTGTTCCAGGAGATGTTCTCCGATCGTGAGCGCATCGCGCATCATGCGGACGGACCGCGCCGCTTCGTGCCCGGCATAGACGCGGTGCATCGGATGACGGCAATCCCGCTTGCCGAGCACGCGCCCCCTGCTGTGCACGTGCTGGTGCTCGGCGCGCGCGGTGGACCCGCTGCACATCGGCATGGGGGACCATCAACGCCGAACAGCTCAGAGCAATCAGCCTGAAATTCCGGAACGCGCTCGCCCCACACGCCATCGGCGAGAAACCCGGCGAGGTCGCCTTCGGCTACGATAAGCGCATCGAATATGACGGGAACGGCGAGCGCGTTAAAGGTCTAACGCGCGACGCCCCCGAAGCGGTTGCTTCGGGGGCGTCGCAAATGAAGTTGGTTGCGGGGACAGGATTTGAACCTGTGACCTTCAGGTTATGAGCCTGACGAGCTACCGGGCTGCTCCACCCCGCGCCACCATCTGATCCGCTTGTTGTGACGCTTGTTGCGTGCAGGGACGGGT